>CAVXTP010000014.1:0-245377 GCA_963764715.1 uncultured Acidobacteriota bacterium | reverse complement strand
ATCGACGTCGACGTCGGCCAGGCCGCGGAAGATCCTCGGCGGCATGCGCGTACGCCGCCCACGCCTCGGCCCGCCGGCCCGCCGACTCGAGCGCCGCCGCGCGGGCCCGGGCCTCCGCCTGGAGCGTCGCGACCTTCTCCGGATCCTTCGGCCGCGTGCCGGCCTTCATCGCCTGGAGCTCCATCCAGGCCACGGACTCCCGGGCCAGGTCGGGCGGCATCCAGGCGTGGGGGCCTTCGAAGTACGCGATCCGGTGGGTCGCCTTCGCCTTCTCGAGCTTCTCGTCGAGCGAGCGCATCTCGTAGTAGTTCATGTCGCGGTCGCCGACCGTGCCGAAGTAGACGAAGGGAACGGACTTGATGGACGCCTGGGCATCCTCGAAGCCGGCGCCCGCGCCGATCACGCCCGCGATGCGTCCCGGCAGCGCGTAGGCCGTTGCGACGGCCGCGCGGCCGCCGCCCGAGAACCCGGTCACGTAGACCCGGCGTCCGTCGATCGAGAAGCGGCGGACCGCGTCGTTCCACATCGCCGTCATCGCGGCGGAGTTGGGGTCGTCCTTCGTGTCGCTCGCCGAGTTGTAGGAGGACACCAGGATCCAGCCGAACTCCTCCGCGGCGGGCCGGAAGAGCTCGAGCGGGAAGAGCGCCCGGCCGCGCGCGTCGAGCATGTAGAGGACCGGCCAGAGCTTCTCGGGCGCGTAGGCCGAGGGCAGATAGAGCGCATAGCTCTGGGCCGGCGTTCCGTCCACGACGACCCGCTCGACCACCTTCCCTCGGGGGAGCTCCGCCGCGGCTCCGGTCGGGGCCACCGGGAGGAGCGCGGCGAGGAGGAGGGCCGCCGGGAGCACCGGGCTCAGATTCCGAGCGCCGCGAGCCGCTCGACGAGGTCGACGACGCGGTTCGAGTAACCCCACTCGTTGTCGTACCACGCGACGACCTTGAGGTAGCCGTCCGAGCTCGCCTGCGTCGAGAGCGCGTCGAAGATCGAGGAGTGCGGATTGCCGATGATGTCCGAGGAGACGAGGGGCACCTCGCTGTACTCGACGATGCGGGCGAGGTCGCCGCGGGCCGCGGCGCGGACGGCGCCGTTGACCTCGGCCGTGGAGGCCGGGCGCCGGACGCGGCAGGTCAGGTCGACGACCGAGCCGTCCGGCACGGGGACCCGGATGGCCATGCCGTCGAGGCGGCCCTTGAGATTCGGGCAGGACCTTCCCGACGGCGCGGGCGGCGCCCGTCGTCGTGGGGATGATGTTCTCCGCCGCGGCGCGGCTGCGGCGCAGGTCCTTGTGGGCCACGTCGGCCAGGCGCTGGTCGTTGGTGTACGCGTGGACCGTCGTCATGAAGCCTTCCTCGATGCCGAACGCCTCGTCCAGGATCTTCGCGAGCGGGGCGAGGCAGTTGGTCGTGCAGGAGGCGTTCGAGACGAGGCGGTGCTTCGGCTCGAGAGAGGAGTCGTTGACGCCCATGACGATCATGGCGTCGATCTCGTCCTTGGCCGGAACGGTCAGGACGACCTTCTGCGCGCCGGCCTGGAGGTGCTTCTCGAGCTCCGCGCGGACGAGGAGCTTTCCGGTCGACTCGATGACGATACCGGCGCCGTGCTCGCCCCACGGGATCTTCGACGGGTCCTTGACGGCCGTCATCGCGATCCGCCGGCCCCCGACGGTCATGCTCTCGGCGTCGGTCGAAACGTCCTTGTCGAAGACGCCCATGACGGTGTCGTACTTCAGGAGGTACGCCAGGTGGTCGTTGTCGAAGAGGTCGTTGATCACGGCGACCTCGAAGTCCGGACGATCGGCGAGGATGCGGAAGACGCTCCGCCCGATGCGGCCGAACCCGTTGATCCCGACCTTGATCGTCACGGGGCCTTCTCCAGGGCGGCGCAGCGCTCGACGAGCTCGACGGCGCGGTGGGCGTAGCCGTAGCCCGAGTCGAACCAGGAGAGTGTTTTCGAGACGCGGTCGGTCAGCGTCATCGTGGCGAGCGAGTCGAACGTCGAGGAAAAGCTGGAGCGCGCGACGTCGGAGGAGACGATGGGCTCGTCCTCGTAGCGGAGGACGTGCCGCCAGCGGCCCGAGCCGGCCGCCGTCCGGAGGACCTCGTTGATCGCGTCCCGCGCCGCCGGGCGCTCGTGCCAGCAGACGAGGTCGACGACCGAGCCGTTGGAGACGGGGACGTTCATCGCGTAGCCGGAGAGGCGTCCCCGGAGCTCGGGGATGAGGTCGAGGAGCATCGCGGGGGAGCGGGACTCCTGCGGGATGATGTTCTCGGCGGCGGCGCGGCCGCGCCGCTTGTCCTCGGCCGGGACGTCGGCGAGGCGGTGCGCGCTCGTGTAGGAGTGGATCGTGGTGAAGATCGCGCGCCGCACGCCGAACGCGTCGTGGAGCAGGCGGAGCACCGGCGCGAGGCAGTGCACCGTCGACGAGGCGTTCGAGATCATGCGGTGGGAGGCCAAGAGGGCCTCGTCGTTCAGGCCCCGGACGATCGTTACGTCGGGCGGCTCGAGCGGCGGCGCGAGCAGGATCACGCGCTTCGCGCCGGCCTGGAGGTGCGCCTCGACTTCCGCGCGGCGGCGGCCGCGGGAGGTCGCCTCGAGGACCGTGTCGACGCCGAGCTCGCCCCACGCCGGGACGGCCGGCTGGGCCTTGCCGGTGATGAGCGGAATGCGCCGCCCGGCGCAGTAGAGATAGCCGTCCTTCGCCGAGACCTCGTCGGGGAAACGCCCGAGGAGCGTGTCGAACCGGAGGAGGTACTCGACGCCCTCCGGCTCCGCGAGGTCCGCCACGGCTCCGATCCGGAGGTCGTCCCGCGGGTAGAGCAGGCGGAAGAGATTCCGCCCGATCCGGCCAAGGCCGAAGATCCCCACGGTCGCCACGCCCTTTTCCTACCACACCAAGGAGAAGCCGAAGCCCTCGATGGGCCGATCGCGGATAATCGCGGGCCGAAACGAGGTGCCGCATGAGGGTTCGGATGGGGTTGCTGGCGGGGTCGTTCCTTCTCGGAACGGCCGTGGCGTCCGCCGCGGGGCCGGCCGACGCCGAGGCCGCGAAGGCACAGCTGCTGAAGGTCGACGCCGAATTCTCGGACGCCGCCCGGAAGATCGGCGTCGGCGAAGCGTTCGTCCGGTACGCCGACGCGGAGGCGACGATGCTGCCGCCCGGCCAGGGCCCGGTGACCGGGCTCGCCGGGGTGCGCGCCCAGTTCGCCGACCTGCCCGCCGGCACGACCCTCGTGTGGAAGCCGTTCAAGGCCGAGGCCGCCGCCTCGGCCGATCTCGGCTACACGCTCGGCACCTACGAGATGCGCGGGAAGGACAAGGACGGCCAGCCGATCGTCCGCTACGGCAAGTACTGCTCGGTCTGGAAGAAGCAGAAGGACGGCTCCTGGAAATGGGTCGTCGACGTCGGCACCCCCAGCCCCGCGCCTTAGGCCTTAGGGTCAGCCCTGCATTTCTGAACTTTGGTGCCTGACCTGCATTTCTGAGTCGTCCACCGAAGGCAGACCCCCGGCGTTAGACAACGCCGTGCGCAGCACGGCGGTACTTGTTGGGGGACGGGCCGGCTTTTCTGTATCCTGCGCGGCAGCCTTGCTTCCAATCCTTTTCGCGGCTGCGCTTCTCGTCCCGACGCCGGCCCCACCGCGTGCGCGGGACCTCGGCGTTCCGTTCGACGGGACGCCGGGCCCGCTCAACGCGATCACCGACGTGAAGGGAGTCGCGGTCGGCCAGAGCACGATCATCCGGGGCGACGGACCGCTCCAGGTCGGAAAGGGCCCGGTCCGCACCGGCGTGACCGCCGTCGTGCCCCGCGGGCGCGCGACGCTCGACGATCCCGTCTTCGCCGGCTGGTTCGCGCTGAACGGCGCGGGGGAGATGACCGGCACCACCTGGGTCGAGGAGTCCGGCTTCCTCGAGGGGCCCGTGATGATCACCAACACACACTCCGTCGGCGCGGTTCACCAGGGCACGATCGCCTGGCGGGTCAGGCAGGGCGGGCCCGACGCGACCGGCTATTTCTGGTCGAACCCCGTCGTCGCGGAGACGTGGGACGGCGAGTTGAACGACATCAACGGCTTCCACGTCAAGGAAGAGAACGTCTTCGAGGCGCTCGACCGCATGCAGGGCGGGCCGGTCGCCGAGGGAAGCGTCGGCGGCGGCACCGGGATGATCTGCAACGGCTTCAAGGGCGGCATTGGCACCGCATCGCGCGTCCTGCCGGCGGCCGACGGCGGATACACCGTCGGCGCCCTCGTCCAGTGCAACTACGGGCGCAAGCAGAACCTGCTGATCGCCGGGGTCCCGGTGGGCCGCGAGATCGCGGGACCCGGCGCCCGGGACGAGGACAACGGCTCGATCATCGTGGTGCTCGCCACCGACGCGCCGCTTCTGCCGCACCAGTTGAAGCGCATGGCGCGCCGGGTCGGCCTCGGCCTCGCCCGCGACGGCGCGATCGCCTCGAACGGCTCGGGCGACATCTTCATCGCGTTCTCGACCGCCAATCCCGGCGCCGCGTCGCCGAAGGGCACGGTGGCCCTCACGGCCCTCCCGAACGACCGCATGGACCCGCTCTTCGCGGCCGCCGTGCAGTCCGTCGAGGAGGCGGTGATCAACGCGATGGTCGCCGCCCGGACGATGACCGGCGCCGGCGGCCGCACCGTCCAGGCGCTGCCGCACGACGAGCTCCAGCGAATCCTCAAGAAATACAATCGGCTGGCGCTCCCCGTCAGCGGCCGCTGATCCCGCCGGCGCTCGCCGCGAGGAAGTCGCGGACCGCCTCCCAGTAAGCCTCGCCGCCCGCGACGTACGTGTCGTTGTGGCCGGCGCCCGGAATGACGAAGAGCGTCTTCGGGGCCGGAGACAGCGCGTAGAGGCGCCGGCCCTGCTCGGGCGGCACGATCTCGTCGCGTTCGGCCACGAGAAAGAGCTTGGGCGCGGCGATCGACCCGACCCGGCTCGCGTTGTCGAAACGGCTGCGGACGAGGAAGGCCGGAACGAAGGGATAGTGCACGCGCGCCATGGCGGGGACCGAGAGAAACGGGGTCTCGAGGATGACGGCGCCGACCGGGGCCTCGAACGCGAGCCTCGCGGCGACGGCCGAGCCCAGCGACTCGCCGAAGAGCACGATCCGGTCGGGCGCGAAGCCGCGCTCCCGCGCCGCGCCGAGGACTGCGCGCGCATCGCGGGCGAGGCCGTCTTCCGACGGGGAGCCGGTCGAGAGGCCGTAGCCGCGGTAGTCGACGAGAAAGACGTCGAGGCCGAAGCGCTCGTTCAGGATGCGGGCGCGGTCGAGGCGGTCCGCCGCGTTGCCGGCGTTCCCGTGAAAGAACAGGACCGCGCGCGTCCCGGCGCCGTGGATCCACCAGCCCGCGAGCGTCTCGCCGTCCTCGGTCGGGAGGGAAAGCGCGTCCGCGCGCAGGCCGTGTGCCTCCGGCGACGACGCCAGCTCCCGCACCGGGAAGTAGAGGAGCGAGTTCTCGAAGCCCATGACGACGGCGAGGATACCGATGACGGCCGCGGACAGGACGGCGGCCCGCGTCCACGGAATCGTCACGCCTCCCGTATACTCTCCCGCCGACGAGATTAGGAGGCCCCATGAAGACGCTCCTCGCCCCCGCCGTTCTCCTCGCGCTCTCCTCCGCGGCCGCCTCGGCCCAGGCCCCGACGACGACGAGCACGCAGATGCCCGCGAGGCCGCCCGCGCCCGCGGCCGCCGCTCCCGGCTTCCTGGGCGAATACGTCGCCGAAGTCGACGCCGTCGGCCAGAAGCTGATCGACCTCGCGGAAGCGATTCCCGCCGACAAGTACTCCTGGCGCCCGGCCCCGGGAGTGCGCTCGGTCGGCGAGGTCTTCATGCACGTCGTCGCCGCCGACTCGACGATCCCGAGCTTTCTCGGCATGAAGCGGATGGAGGGCATCACCCGCGACAGCGAGAAGACGGTGACCGACAAGGCGGCGATCGTTCCCCTGCTCAAGAAGGCCGTCGCGAACGCCCGGGCCGCCGGAAGCGCCGTGACGCCCGCCGACCTCGACAAGAAGGTCAAGACGTTCGGCGGCAACGAGCTGACCGAGCGGCAGGTCCTTTCGCTCATCCTGAACCACATGCACGAGCACCTCGGCCAGGCGATCGCCTACGCGCGCTCGAACGGCATTGCGCCGCCGTGGTCCCGGGGGGACTAAGGACGCTCGCTCCCCGTGACGAAGCCGGCCGCATCTCGACCGCGTCCGGGGGCGCTGAAATGACGCGCCGACTTCCGTTCCTCGTCCTTCTGACCGCGGTCTCGGCCGCCGGCCTCGCCGGCACGGCCGCCGCTCCGGAGCCCGCCATGCCGCGCGTCGATCTCAACCACGTGTACCGCGTCCTCGACAAGGACACGTTCTCGGCCGTCGACCACTCCGAGTTTCTCCGCGCCGAGTTCGCCCAGTTCGAGCGGCGCACGACGAAGTCCGGCGACGACTCGTGGACCGGGCTCTACTTCTACGGCGAGAGCACGTACTTCGAGTTCCTCGCCGCGGATCCCGCGCGCCAGCGCCCGCTCGGCCAGAGCGGCGTGGCGCTTGGCGTCGAGGAGCCGGGGGCGAGCGCGGCGGTCCTCAAGGCGCTCGAGGCGCTCGGCGCCGGCAAGGTGCGCAGCCTCGAGCGTCCGCGCGAGGCCGCGGGGAAGACGGTTCCCTGGTTCCGGATGACGGGCTTCGAGCCGGGCGATCCGGTCCTCGTGTCGTGGGTGATGGAGTACTCGCCGAAGTTTCTGAAGGAGTGGCACCCGGAGCTGCGTCCGGGGCTCTCCGGGATCTCGCGCCGCGCCGTGCTCGAGCGCTACCAGGCGAAGGCGGCCCTGGCCACGCCCGTCAAGGACCCGCTCCTGAAGGACGTGACCGGCCTGCGCCTCGCGCTGGCGCCCGACCGGGCCGCGGCGTTCGGACGGGAGCTCACGGCCCTCGGCTTGCGCGGCGAGCCGAAGGACGGCGGAGTTTCCTGGAGCGGCCCGGGAGTGCGGATCGACGTCGTGCCGGCCGCCGCGAACGGTCCGCACGGGATCGTGCTCCTCGAGATGTCCCTGACCCGCCGGCCCGAGGAAAAGAAGTCGATCGCGCTCGGCCCCGGCGCGCGGCTCGATCTGCGGACCGACGGCACCGCCGCCTTCGCCTTCTTTTAGACCGAACTTTCGGGGTCCCTTTTTCGTTCTTCCTTTCGATGGCTCATTCGCCGATCGAGGCCCGCGGCCTCTCGAAGGTCTATGCGTCGCGATTCGGCTCGCGCCGGATCACCGCGCTCGACGGCCTCGACCTGCGAGTCGAGCCCGGCCAAGTCTTTGGCCTGCTTGGGCCAAACGGGGCAGGCAAGACGACCACCGTGAAGATTCTGCTCGGCCTGACGCACCCGACGACCGGGCAGGCGAGCCTCCTCGGCCTGCCGGCCTCCGACCCCGAGAGCCGCCGCCGGGTGGGCTACCTGCCGGAGGGGCACCGGTTCCCCGGTTACCTGACCGCCCGGCAGACGCTGTCGATCTTCGGCCGCATGTCCGGCCTCGACTCCGCGGCGATCCGCGAGCGGGCGCCCCGCCTCCTCGAGCGCGTGGGCCTCGCGACGTGGGCGGACGTCCGCGTCAAGAAGTTCTCGAAGGGGATGACGCAGCGCCTCGGTCTCGCGTCGGCGCTGATCCACGACCCTGAGGTCCTGCTCCTCGACGAGCCGACCGACGGCGTCGACCCGGTCGGCCGCCGCGAGATCCGGGATCTCCTCCAGGAGGAGGCGAAGCGCGGCAAGACGATCCTTCTCAACTCGCACCTGCTCTCGGAGATCGAGCGCACCTGCGACCGCGTCGCCGTGCTGCGGGCGGGCCGGGTCGCGGTCGCCGGGCGGATCGAGGACCTGACCGCGGCCGGCTCGCGCTACCGGCTCGTGGCGACGGGCGTCGACGACGCGCTCGTCGCGGCGTTCCGCGCGACCGGCGCCTCGATCGAGCGCGTCAACGGGCACTTCGACCTGACGACCCGCGACCTCGACCACGTCAACGCCCTCGTGGACCGGCTCCGGGCCGCCGGCGGCCGGTTGCAGGAGCTCACGCCCGTGCGCTCGAGCCTCGAGGACGTTTTCGTCGACCTGGTGCGCGAGGGCGGCGCCACTCCGGGAGTAGGGGCGGCCCTTGCGGCCGCCCTGCCGAGCCGGGCGGGGACGAGCCCCGCCCCTACGGTCTCAAGCGAACGAGCTGACGGATGAAGGCCTTCGCCGCGAGCGTCCAGGAAGTCTTCCGCGAGGCGGCCGCCCGCTGGACGCTGATCGCGTACTTCACGCTGTCGACACTCTTCATCCTGATCTTCGCGGCGGCCGTGAACCTCGACATCGTCGACGGCGCGCTCGCCGGCGCGAAGCTCTTCGGACAGTCGGTCGACCTGGGGGACCGGAAGGTCGAGATCGACAAGATCGTGCTCGGCTTCGAGTCCGGGTTCTCCGGATTCCTCTACCTCGTCGGGACGTTCCTCGCGCTCTTCGCGACGGCGCACCTGGTGCCGCGCCTCCAGGAGAAGGGCACGGTCGACCTCTACCTCTCCCGGCCGATCGGCCGCGTTCCGCTGCTGCTCTCCCGCTATACGGGCGGCCTGCTGCTCGCCGGCGCCAACGTGCTCTACCTCATCGGCTCCATGTGGCTGATCGTGGTCTGGAAGACGCACGTCTTCCACCCCCGCTTCCTGCTCTCGGGCGCCGTCATCCTCTTCACGATCGCGACGCTCATGGCGTTCGCGTTCCTCGTGGGGGTCATCACCTCCTCGACGGGCGTGGCGCTCATGGGGACCTACGCCCTCTTCTTCTTCGCCGCGATCCTCGCGGCCCACGACCGGATCTCGGCCGCGGTCTCGACGGAATTCGCGGCACGGGTCGTCGACGGGCTGTACTGGATCCTGCCCAAGACCGCCCAGCTCGGGCAGGCGGCGGTGGCGCTCGTCGCGGGCAAGGAGGCGCCCGAGCGCCTCGCCGACATCAATCACCTCGCGGTCTACGGCTCGACGGCCGTCTTCGGGGCCGTCGCGCTCGGCCTCGCCTCGTGGCTCTTCTCCAGAAAGGACTTCTGACCATGAAACGCTGGCAACCGGTTCTCCGCTTCGCGGCCGCCGCGATCCTGCTGCTCGCACCCGCCGCCGGCGCCTTCGGCGTGCGGCGGACCGAGGATCCGCTGGCCCTCGTCCCGGCCGATGCCGCGACCGTGGGCGTCATGCACTGGAACGAGCTCCGCCAGACGCCGCTCGGCGCGAAGGTCTTCTCCGACATCGACCACATGTCGGGCGACGACGACGCGGCCCGGTTCCTCCAGGAAACGGGGCTGACGCCCCGGGAAGACATCGATACCGTGATCGTCGCGATGTCCCCGCGGTCCGCCGGCGGCCCGGAGTCCGGCCTCGTGCTCTTCGAGGGGCGCTTCGACCTGGCGCGGATCGCCTCGGCGCTCACGGCGCGCGGAGCGAAGCTCCAGTCGTCGCCGGCGGGCGAGTTCTACCTGCTCCCCGACCGCAGCGGCGAGAGCGGGGCAGTGGCGCTCGTGAACCGTACGCTGATCGTCTGCGGCCACGAGGCGTCCGTCGCCGCGGCGCTCGCGCGGCGCGAGAGCGGGGGAGAGGGCGGCCTGACCTCCGGCCAGGGGCTCGGGCGGCATCTCGGGCGGGTCGACCAGAGCGCCTCGGCCTGGGCCCTCGTGGACCTGGCGAGGATGCCCTCGGCGCGCCCCGGCCCGGCGACCGAAGGGAAGGCCGGCGAGCCGTCGCATGCCCTGATGGGAGCGATGAAGTCGGTTTCGCTGATCGCGGTCCAGGCCACGGTGCGGGGCGGGAACGTGGATTTCGCAGCGACCGGCCTGTCTCCGGACGCCGAGAACCGGGGGCTGCTCGAGGACGCGCTCAAGGGCATGCTCGCGATGTGGCGGCTGGCGATCTCGGACAAGGCGCCCGAGCTCGTCTCCGTCATCCGCCGGTTCCAGATCGAAAGCGACGGCGAAGGCGTCTCGATTCGCGGGACTCTCCCGGCCGGGTTCCTCAAGGCCCTGGCGGAAAAGCACCAGGCCTCCCGGTAGCGCCGTTCTCCTTCGCGGGGGCCGCCGGCCGGAGTGAAACCCGCCGGCGGCTCCTGCGTATCCCTGAGCGACCCTCGGAGGGTCGAACTGCGTCCCGACGCGGAGGAGAAACGTGGACCTGAGACTGCGCGCCCCCCTCGCCCTTTCGGCCCTGGTCGCCCTCGCTCCGCATGGCCTCGCCCAGGCGCCCGCGGCCCCGGCCGATGCGGCCCCGAAGATCGTCTTCGAGAAGTACACCCTGGGGAACGGCCTGCAGGTCATCCTGCACGTCGACCGGAAGCTCCCGATCGTTCACGTGAACCAGTGGTTCCACGTCGGCTCCAAGAACGAGCGGGTCGGGCGCACGGGCTTCGCGCACCTCTTCGAGCACATGATGTTCCAGGGCTCGGGCAACGCGAAGGAGGACTACTTCACGTACGTCGAGACCCTCGGCGCCAACCTCCAGGAGGGCGGGGTCAACGGCACGACCAACCAGGACCGCACCAACTACTTCGCGACCGTCCCCTCCGCGAACCTCGAAGCACTCCTGTGGGTCGAGTCGGACCGCCTCGCCACGCTGACCGACGCGATGACCAAGGAGAAGCTCGACAACCAGCGCGACGTGGTCAAGAACGAGCGCCGCCAGGGCCTCGAGAACACGCCGTACGGCCGCTGGTACAAGATCGTCCTCGAGAACCTCTACCCGGCGGGTCATCCCTATTCCTGGCCCACGATCGGGAGCCACGAGGACCTGACGGCGGCCTCGCTCGAGGACGTCACCGACTTCTTCAAGACCTACTACACGCCGAACAACCTCTCGCTCGTCATCGCCGGCGATTTCGACCCGGCCGAGGCGAAGCGGCTGGTCGAGAAGTATTTCGGGCCGATCCCGCCGGGGCCGCCGCTCGACCGCCCGACGCTCGACATCCCGACCCTGACGGGCCAGAAGATCGTCGAGGCCTCGGACCGCGTGTCGCAGGACCGCGTCTACATGGTCTGGCCGACGCCGCCGGGCTTCGCTCCGGGCGACGCGGACCTCGATCTCGCCTCGCTCATCCTGGCCGACGGGCTCTCCTCGCGGCTCAACAAGGCGCTCGTCTACGATCGGCCGCTCTGCACGGCCGTCCAGGCGTTCCAGAACTCCTCGGAGATCGCGGGCTGGTTCGCGGTCATCGCGACCGCGCGGCCGGGCGTCCCGCTGACCGAGATCGAGCGGATCGTCTCGGAAGAGCTCGCCACGCTCGCCCGCACGGGGCCCACGCCGGCGGAGCTCGCCCGCGCCAAGACGAAGCAGGAGTTCGCGTTCGTCACGGCGCTCGAGGGCATCGGCGGCTTCGGGGGCAAGTCCGACCGGCTCAACCAGTACAACGTGCTGCTCGGCGATCCCGGCAAGCTCGAGTGGGACATGGCGCGCTACCGCGACGCCACTGTGTCGAGCGTGAAGGCGGCGGTCGCCCGCTACCTCGACACGAAGAACCGCCTCCTCGTCCGTTTCCGCGTGGAGAAGTCGGGCCGGGCTTCCGAGGCCGCAGTCGACCGCTCGAAGGAGCCCGCGACCGGCGTCGACAAGCCCTTCCAGGCGCCGAAGGTCGAGACGGCGAAGCTGCCCAACGGGATGGATCTCTTCGTCGTCCAGCGGCCGGAGCTGCCCAAGATCGCCGTCACGTTCGTGACCCGCGCGGGCGCCGAAGCGGACCCGGCGGGGAAGGCGGGTCTCGCCCAGCTGACGGTCACGCAGCTCGACATGGGGACGCCCACCCGGAAGGCCCTCGAGATCGAGGACTCGCTCGGCGACCTCGGCGTCGCGCTCACGGGCGCCGCCGGACGGGAAAGCGCGCGCGTCTCCTTCGAGGCCTTGAAGCGCAACCTCGACCCGGCGATGGCGATCGTCGCCGACGTGATCCGGAACGCCAGCTATCCGGCCTCCGAGTTCGACCGCGAGAAGAAGCGTCACCTCGACACGCTGGCGCAGCAGGAGAAGAACGCGAACGCCGTCGGCGCCCGGGTGCGGTCGATTCTCGCCTTCGGGCCGGACCACCCGTACGGCCGCCCGGTCCAGGGCCTGCCGTCGTCGATCGAGAAGCTCACGCGCGAGGACCTCGCGAAGTTCCACGCCGACTACTGGAAGCCGGGCTCCTCGGCGCTCGTCGTCTCGGGCGACGTGACGCTCGCCGAGGCGACGGCGTTCGCGACGAAGTATTTCGGCTCGTGGTCGGGAGGCGCCGCCCCGGCCGTCGCCGTCCCGGCCCCGTCGCCCGCGCCCGTCGCGAAGGTCTACGTCGTCGACCGGCAGGACGCCGCGCAGACCTACGTCACGCAGTTCCTCCCGGCCCCGAAGCGGCAGACCCCCGACTACTACACGCTGACGCTCGCCGACACGGTCTTCGGCGGCGGGGGCTTCGGAACGCGGCTCAACCTGAACCTGCGCGAAGACAAGGGCTACTCGTACGGCGTCTTCTCGACGCTCGCTCTCTACGAGGACGCCGGGATCTGGTACTCGGCCGGCGGGGTCCAGACCAACAAGACCAGGGAGGCGGTCGTCGAGTTCGACAAGGAGCTGAAGGGCATGACGGGCCGGCCGCTGTCGGAGAAAGAGTTCGCCGACACCAAGTCGCGCAAGGTGCGCGGATACGCCCAGCAGTTCGAGACGCTCGGCCGCATCAACGAGCAGGTCGCCGACCTCTGGGCGAGCGGGCTGCCCATGGCGGAGCTCCAGCGCGAGTACGACGACACCGTCAAGGCCAGCCTCGCCGAGACGAACGCCGCCGCGGCGAAGTACGCGCGGCCCGAGAAGGCCACGATCGTGCTCGTCGGCGATTACGCGAAGATCGGGCCGGGCCTGAAGGAGCTGACGCTCGGCGAGGTCGTCCTGGTCGACACGGAAGGCCGGCCGGTCCGGAAGTAGTACCGATTCGTTGCCCCGGTCGTAGGGGAGGGGCTTGCCCCCTCCCGGTCGAGCGGGCGGCCGCAAGGGCCGCCCCTACGACGGGAGCCCGGATCCAGAAGACCGAGCCGTCTCGAACTCGCGCGCCTAGGGCGTCGCGGTCGGCGCGGGCGACGGGGCCGGCACGGACGCGTCCGACCGGCTCGACCTCAGCATCGCGACCGCCGCGTAGACGACGACGCCGAAGACCAGCCAGCGCAGGATCTCGAGCGGAAGCTGCTTGACGAGGAAAGCGGCGAAGAGGACCGCCGGAACCCCGCCGACCGCGAGCCCCACCGCGGCCTTCAGGCTGTAGCTGCTCTTCGCGATGAAGCGCAGGCTCCCGATCGGCATGAGGAAGGCGCAGGAGCCCATCATGATCGGGAACGCCACGCGGGGATTCATTCCGAGCAGGGCCACGAGGATCATGCACGGGGCGTAGAGGCCGATCCCGAGGGTCATCAGCGCGCCGAGGACGAAGTTGCCGACGATGCCGACCCACAGGAGCGGCGACGTCAGGCCCCGCGTCTCGCCGCCCGGGGGGAAGAGGTGGAGGTTCGTCATCGCGAAGAAGGAGGCGGCGGCGAGGAGCGCCAGGCCCATGCCGACCTGCACGCGGCGGCGCGGCCAGGACGCGACGACGCCGGCGCCGAGCCACGCGCCGGCGACCGAAGCCGCGATCATCCCGATCAGGGTCGTCATGTCGACCTCGACGATCGCGATGAAGATGAACGCCTGCACGATCGTCGGGAGCGCGTGGCCGACGTTCAAGGTCCCCGGGATCTTCTCGTCCGGAACGAGTCCGTTCAGCTTGAACATCGACGTCGTCGGAGCGAAGGAGCCGATCCCGAGCGTGTCGAAGAAATTGGTCAGGAAGCCGATCGCGAGGTGCGTCGTGCCGGGTTGCGGGTCGCCGCGGCCCTGCCGGACGTGCCGGACCCAGGCGACGAGGTAGACGACGGCCACGACGCCGAGGGCGACGAAGAGCATCGTCTTGGCGGACATTTCGGCGCTCATGGTAACCCCGCCTGTTAGAGTTCACCGCCATGAAAATTCGCCGGATTGCGGCCTACCGGGTCGAGCTGCCGCTCCACGAGGGAAGCTACAAATGGTCGGGCGGCAAGTCCGTCGGGGTCTTCGACTCGACGCTCGTGCGGGTCGAGACCGACACCGGCCTCGTCGGCCACGGCGAGGTCTGTCCGCTCGGACCGGCGTACCTTCCGGCGTACGCCGAAGGAGTCCGAGCCGGACTCGCGGTGCTCGCGCCGAGCCTCCTCGGCGAGGACCCGACGCAGCTCGAGCGCCTCAACCGCCGGATGGACGCGGCCCTGAAGGGCCATCCCTACGTGAAGTCCGGCGTCGACATCGCCTGCTGGGACATTCTCGGGCAGGCGGCGGGGCTGCCGGTGGCGTCCCTCCTCGGCGGCCGGTACGGGGAGGACTTCGTTCTGTACCGTGCGATCTCGCAGGAGTCCCCGGAGGAGATGGCGGCGAAGGTCGCGGGCTACCGCGCCGAGGGCTACCGCCGCTTCCAGCTCAAGGTCGGAGGCGACCCGGACGTCGACGTGGAGCGCATCCGCGCGGTCCGCGGGGTCCTCGCGCCCGGCGAGGTCCTGATCGCCGACGCCAACACCGGCTGGCTGCCGCACCAGGCGGCGCGCGTCGTGCGCGCGGTCCGCGACGTCGACGTGTACATCGAGCAGCCCTGCGCGACGTACGAGGAGTGCCTGTCGATCCGGCGGCGGACCGACCATCCCTTCGTCCTCGACGAGACGATCGACGGCCTCGGCATCCTGCTGCGGGCGGCCGGCGACCTCGCCATGGACGTCGTGAACATCAAGATCGGGAAGCTCGGCGGCCTGACGCGCGCCCGGCAGGCCCGGGACCTCCTCGCCTCGCTCGGGATCGCGATGACGATCGAAGACTCCTGGGGCGGGGACGTCGCGACGGCCGCGATCGCGCACCTCGCGCACTCGACCCCGACCGAGCTGCTCTTCACCTCGACCGACTTCAACAGCTACGTCACGGTGTCGACCGCGACCGGCGCCCCCCAGCGCCGGAACGGCCGGCTGGCGGCCTCGACCTCGCCGGGCCTCGGCATCACTCCGCGGCCGGAGATCCTCCGCTCGCCCGCGGTCGACGTCTCGTAGTCACCACGGGATCCGGCGGCCGCGCTCGCTGAAGAAGCTGCCGGAGTCCTTCGGCCCGAGGCGGTCGATGACCTTCAGCATCGCCCCGACGCTCTGCTCCGGCGAGAGGGGGGCGCCCTGCCCGCCCATGTCCGTGCGGACCCAGCCGGGGGACAGGACAACGAAGACGAGGCCGTCGGGGGCGAGCTCGGCGGCGAACGTGCGCATGAGCTGGTGGAGGGCCGTCTTCGAGGCGCGGTAGGCGGCCCAGCCGCCGGTCGTGTTCTCGGCGATCGACCCGAGCCCGCTCGAGATCGCGACGACGAGCTTGCCCTCGCCGGCGCGCAGGTTCGGGAGCAGCGACTGGGTCAGGCGGAAGGGGCCGACGGCGTTGATCCGCAGGTGGGTCTCGAGGTCCCCGGGATCGACTTCGGCCGCGGCGGGGCCGGCCACGCCGATCGCGGCGTTGTGGACGAGCCGGTCGATGGGCAGGTCCCGGAGCCGGCGGGCGAGGCTCCCGATGCTCTTCCCGCTCGCGAGGTCGAGCTCCTCGACCCGCGCGCCGAGGCCGCGCAGCTCCACGGCCGCTTCCGGGTCGCGGGCCGTGCCGACGACGGTGTCGCCGCGGGCGGCGAGCTGGCGCGCGAGCTCGAGCCCGATGCCTCGATTCGCACCCGTCACGAGGCAGGTCTGCGCCATTCGCTCCCGTAGGCTACTATCAACGGCCCATGTCCGCCATGCAGACGCCGCCGGAGTTTCAGGAGCTCATCGAGGCCAAGAAATTCGACGCCCTCGAGGGACTCTGGACCAGGCGGATGGAGGAGGACGCGGACGACCTGCCGCTCTTCTTCGGCGTCGCCGCGGCCGTCAAGAAGAAGGGCGGCGGCGCCGCGGCCGTCAAGCTGCTGCGCTTCCTGGCCGACTACCACGACGCGGCCGCCGACGACGCACGCATCCGCGTGCTGCTCGAGATCGCACGCATGTCGCCGACCGATCCCGAGATCCGCAAGGACCTCGCGGCGGCATTGAAGGCGCGCTTCGGCGCCCACCCCGCGTTCCCGGCGGTGGCCGCGAAGTTCCCGGTCGAGGGCGCGACGGATCCCTCCGACGCGGCCGGGAAGATCGCGCGCTGGCTCCGCTTTCACCCCGACGAGGTCTACTTCCTGCCCGGCCGGGGCGCCGGCCGGCTGACCGAGATGAAGCCGGCGCTCGACGTGATGCGCCTCGACGTCCGTGGCGCGAAGATCCCGCTCTCGCTCGTTTCGGCAGAGAAGACGCTCGTGCCCCTCGGGCCCGACCACTTCCTCCGGCGGAAGGTCGAAGACCCGCAGTCGCTCGTGGCGCTCGCCGGCGCGGATCCGGCGGAGACGCTCCGGCAGCTTCTCGCGAGCTTCGGGGGCGCGCTGACGCTGCAGGAGGTCAAGGACCACCTCTCGGGCATCGTGCCGGAGGAGCGGTGGACCGCCTTCTGGTCGGCGGCGCGCAAGCACAAGCAGGTGCTGGTGGCCGGAAGCGCCAAGTCGGCGAAGGTCTCCTGGAGCGAGAGCGCCGGCGCGGCCGACGACAGCGTCCGGCAGGCCTTCGAGGCGGCGGCCCCCGCGGCGCGGATCGACCTCGCGCGCAAGCACGCGAAGCGCTCGAAGGACCTGGCGCGTTTCATGGCCGAGAGGCTCGCGCAACAGTCCGGAGCGATCGGCGCGTCGGATCCGGCCCTCGCCTGGGAGCTGTCCCAGACGGCCGTGCGCCTGCTTCCGGATCTGGCGGAGTCCTTTCCCGCCGAGGCCCTGCTGGCCACGGACGTGCGGCGGGCGCTGCCCGAGATCCGTGATCACCAGGCCCGGGAGAAGGCCCTCGAGGCCGTCCGCGCGTCCCGGACGGACTGGGCCGAGATCTACGTCGAGCAGATCGGCCGCGAGGAGGACGCCCGTCTCCTCACGACGCTCTTCGCCGCCCTCGGGGACCGGTCCGCCGACATTTCCCGCAAGATCCTGCGCTCGCCGCGCTCGGCGCCGCGGGCGTTCGTGTGGCTGCTCGACCGGATGCACGCGGAGGGCCGGGCCGAGTCGACCGCGCTCTTCGTGGCGTTGACCGACGCCCTCCGGATGGACGAGTTCTCGGGGCTGCGCTCCCGGCTCAAGGAGTTCTTCGAGCCGGGCGGCCTGGGCGTCGCGCTCGTGCGCCTCGCGGCCTCCGAGGAGGAAGCGCGCGACCTCCTCCACGCCCTCGACCGCGTGGCCGGCCTCGAGGAGCACCGGCGGGCCATCGTGCGCGAGGCCCTGCTGATGAAGTTCCCGGAGCTTCGCGCGCCGGCGCGCGAGTACCTCTACGCGACCGCCGCCTCGATCGAGGCGCGCCGCCAGGAGCTCCAGCACCTCAGGCAGGTCGAGCTTCCGTCGAACGCCCAGGCCATGAAGACGGCCAAGGAGCACGGGGACCTGCGCGAGAACTTCGAATACCACGCCGCGCGGCAGAAGCACGAGTACCTCTCGGCGCGGATCGCGACGCTCGCCGACGAGCTGTCCCGGACGCGGACGCTCGACCCCGGGCGCGTCGACGTCTCGGAGGTCCGCGTCGGCACGCGCGTCCGGCTGCGCGCCGACGGCGGCGCCGAGCGCGAGGTCGTCATCCTCGGGCCCTGGGACTCGAAGCCCGAAGAGTCGATCTATTCGTACCAGTCGGAGTTCGCCCAGCGCCTGATCGGCTCGCGCGCGGGCGACCGCGTCAACCTCGCCGACGGGCCGGTCGAGGTCGTCTCGATCGCGCCGTGGGCGTAGCCCGCGCCGCGGCGCCCGCCCTCCTCCTCGCCGCCCTTTCCGTCCCGGCCCGCGCCGGGGACCTCCTCCACCTGCCGGTCGGAGACCCGGCCCGGAGCCGCTGCGAGGCGGCCGTCGTGCTCGACGCGATCACCGACACCTCGACCGGCGCGCTGCTGACGCCGGCGGAGCTGCCGCGGCGGCTCGAGGGCGCCGGGCTCGTGCTCGTGGGCGAAGGCCACACCGACGTCGATTCCCATCGCGTCGAGAAGCGCGTCGTCGAGGAGCTCGTGCGGGCCGGCCGGCGGGTGACGATCGGCCTGGAGATGTACCCGTACACCGAGCAGAAGTGGCTCGACGAGTGGAGCGCCGGAAAGCTTTCCGAGGAGGCGTTCCTCGACGGCTCCCGCTGGTACCGGAACTGGGGCTACAACTGGCTCTACTACCGGGACATCTTCCTGTACGCGCGCGACCACCGGATTCCCATGGTGGCGATCAACGCGCCGCGCGAAGTCGTCGCGGCGGTGCGGCGCAAGGGCTTCCAGGGCCTCACGGCGGAGGAGGCGGCGCACGTTCCGACCGACATCGATTCGAAGAACGCCGAGCACCTCCGGCTCTTCCGCGCCGAGTTCGAGGAGGGCAGCTTCCACGGCGGGATGGACGAGGCCGCGTGGCAGTCGATGCTCGACGCGCAGTGCACCTGGGACGCGACGATGGGGCTTCACGCGGTCCGGCCTCTGCTCGCCGGCGAAGACCCCGGCGCGGTCGTCGTCGTCCTCGTGGGGGCCGGGCACGTCCAGTACGGCCTCGGCATCGAGCGGCAGGTCCGGCGGTCCTTCGCGGGCGGCGTCGTCTCGATCATCCCGGTGCCCGTCGAGGACGCGAAGCTCGGTCCGGTGCGGACGGTTCAGGCCTCCTACGCGAACTTCGTCTGGGGCACGCCGCCCGAGGCCGACCCGATCTATCCGGACCTCGGCGTCTCGACGAACGTCCGGGCCCGGGACCAGCTCCTGGAGATCATGCACGTCGAGGAGGACTCCCCGGCCGAGCGGGGCGGCCTCGCCTACGGCGACGTGCTGCTCGCGCTCGACGGCGCTCCGATTCCCGACCGCGAGGCCCTCGCCCGCGCCATGGCCGGAAAGCGGTGGGGGGACGACGCCGTCTTCACCGTCCGGCGCGAGGGCGCGACCGTCGCGGTCACGGTGCCCCTGCGCCGGTCGGCCGTCCCGCCGCGCTAGCCCCCTTCGTCGAGCGGGCGCCGGCCGGGCGAGTACTTCAGGACCCGCACCTTCTCGAGCGTGACCAGCCCCTCCGGCACCATTTCGTCGAGCACCGGGAGCAGCCGCTCGATGTGCTCGTTCGTGTCGACGATCTCGATGACCAACGGCAGGTCCTGCGAGAGCCGCTCGAGGAGCGTGGTGTGGAGGACGCTCCGGGCGCCGAAGCCGCCGATGCCGCGGAGCACCGTCGCGCCGGCGTAGCCGTCCTTTCGGAGGCGCTGGAGCAGGGCGCTCCAGAGCGGCTGGTGATGCCACCGGTCGGACTCGCCGATGAAGATCCGCGCGAGAACCTGTTCCCCGTCGAGAATGCGCATGCGGGCCTCTCTATCCTCCGAAGATCCAGCGCCCCGCCGCGATTCCGGCGAAGCCGGCGGCGATGCAGGCCGCGACGGTCAGCGACACGTTCGCGAGGGCGAGCTCCCAGGATCCGTCCTGGACGTAGCGGATCGTCTCGTAGTTGAAGGTCGAGTAGGTGGTGAAGCCGCCCATGACCCCCGTGGTCAGGGCCAGGCGCAGCGTCGGCGACAGCAGCGGGGTCGCGAGGCCGACCTGCATCAGGAAGCCGACGAAGAACGAGCCGATCACGTTGACGGCGAAGGTCCCGTACGGGAAGGCCGCGCCGAAGACGCCGACCGCCCAGCCCGACAGCAGGTAGCGCGCGCCGGTCCCGGCCGCGCCGCCCAGGCAGATCCAGAGGAAGCGGCTCATGCGGTCGCGGCCCCGAGGCGCCGTCTTCGCCGGCCCGTCCTCGCGCCGTGGATCGCCATCGCGGGCCCGAACAGGAAGTAGGCATAGCCCGCGAAACCCACGAGGTGCGCCGGCACGGTGACGGCGACGATGCACGAGACCACCGCGACGGACATCGCGAGCAGATGGCGCCCGATCGACGCCCGCGTATCGAAGAGCTCGAGCGGCGTCAGCTCGAGCTCCGCGCGACGCCGCCAGGCGTGCGCGTAGAGGAGAGCGAGCAGCAGATAGAGCGCGATGACGCCGCCGCCGTAGATCAGGAAGAGGGTCGGGACCTGCGCCGTCTCGATCACCGCCTCCATCCGGCCGCCGGCGCCGGCGACCTCGCGCGGCGCGCCGGTGACGCCGGCGAAAACGATGTTGAAGAGGAACTTGAGCGGGTAGACGTAGAAGAGGACGACGAAGAGGAGGGCGGCGTTCAGCCAGACCGTGCCGGCGTCCTGCAGGCCGTACCGCCGGAAGAAGACGTAGTGCTCGCGCCAGACCTCGATCAGGAGGGCGAAGCAGACGGCGAAGACGACGAAGCCCTTCATGGCCGCGGAAAGCTCGTGGAACGTGCGGGGCACCTCGAGCGAGACGACGAGGAGGGTCACGGCGAACGCGAACACCGCGTCGGAAAAGCCTTCGATGCGCGAGATCTCAGCGCCCCGCAGGCGAAAACCGTCCCGCAGGCCGGCCCCGTCGGCGGCGAGCTTCTCCCGGACGGACCGTGTCATCGCGCGCCGATTCTAGACCTTCGCCGGGGCGGCTCCTCACAGACCCCGGGCGCACTCTTCCGCGATGAAGAGATCTTCCGCGCCGAGCCCCGTGAAGTCGGCGACGGTGGTGCCGGTTCGGTCGTAGGCGCGAGGCGCGGCGCAGAAGGCGCCGATTTCGAAGGCGCGCGACTTTTCCGAGAGGGCGTGCTGGAGCTCGCCGAGCTTTTCGCACTGGGCGACGGAGTCGACGAGGAGAAGCGACGCCCGGCGGAGGATCTCCGGATCGAGCTCCTGCTTGCCGGGGGAGTCGGATCCGACGGCGGAGACGTGCGTGCCGGGCAGGATGTCCCCGGCGGAAAGCAGCGGCGTCCGGGAAGCCGTGACCGTCACGACGAGCCGCGCGGCGGCGGCCACTTCCGCGGGCGAAGGGGAGACGACGACGCGCACGCCCGGCTGCCGGACGCCGATCTCGCGCGCGCAGGCGGCGGCCCGGTCGGCGTGGCGGCCCCAGACGTGCACCTCGGCGAGCGGGAGGACGGCGGCGTGGAGCTCGGCCTGGAGCCTCGCCTGGACTCCCGTTCCGAGGATGCCGAGGACCGTGTCGCGGCGGCCGAGCTCCTTCGCGGCCATGGCGGCGACGGCCGCGGTGCGCAGGTCCGTCAGGTACCCGCCGTCGTCGAAGAACACGGCGGTCTCGCCGGTCTCCACCGAGACGAGAACGATCGAGCCGGAGGGCCCCTTCGCGTAGGAGCCCGCGACCTTGAGGGCGAAGTGCTTTCCGCCCCGGCGGTAGCTCGACTTGATGTGGACCTCGCCGCCGCCGCCCGCCGAGAGATCCAGGTGCATCGGCATGGGCGTGTCGAGGTCGCCCCGCGACTGCGCGAGCACGGCCTCGCGCATGGCCTCGATCGCCCGGCCGAAATCGACCGAGCGGCGGATCTCTTCCGGCCCGACGATCTTCATGCGAGGATCCTCCGGATCGTCGCGAGCGCGACGTTTCGTCCCGAGACGACGGCGACGGCGGGCGAGTCGATGCGGCCCGCCTTGCCCGTGAGAATCGCCGCGACCGTGACCGCGGAGGACGGCTCCACCAGGTACTGGTGGCGGTCGAGCATGAAGCGCACGGCATCGAAGATCTCCTCCTCGGTCAGGAGGGCGACCCCGCCGATCCGCGTCTTCAGGACGTCGAAGCCCGTCTTCCCGATGCCGCCCTCGAGGCCGCCGGCTGTCGTCGCGACCGGGGGCAGGTTCAGCACGGCCTCGCCCCGCTCGAGCGAGAGGGCGAGCGCGGGCGACAGGGCGTGCTGGCACCCCACGATGCGCGCATCGGGCCGGACGCTCTTGGCGTAGTACGCGAAGCCGCCCGCCAGGCCCGCGCCGCCGACCGGCACGAGGAAGGTGCGGGCGTCCGGCGCGTCCTCGAGGACTTCGGCGGCGAGCGTTCCGCCGTTGGCGGCGAGGATCGCGGCGTCGTCGAAGGCCGTCAGGTACGGGCGGCCGGAGCGCGCGGCCTCGGCTTTCGCCAGCTGCTCGGTCTCGTCGAAGCCCTCGAACTCCGAGCGGAGGACGCGCGCCCCGAGCGCCACGATGGCGCGGTACTTCGCCTCGTCGACGCTCTTCGGGACGTGGATCTCGGCCGGGACGGAGAGCTCGCGTGCCACCCAGGCGACGGCCTTGCCATGGTTGCCGGCCGAGCAGGTCACGATGCCTCGGGCGCGCTGCGCGGGGTCGAGCCGCGCCAGCGCGAAGACGGCGCCCCGGATCTTGAACGAGCCGGTGAGCTGGAGGCACTCGAGCTTGAGCACGACGGGGACGCCGGCCTTCTCCGAGAGGCCGGGGGACTCCTCGACCGGCGTGCGGCGCACGCGGCCGGCGATCGCGCGCCGGGCCTGCTCGACGAGGGCGCGGTCGAGAACGGGCGCCGGGCTCACGTCCGGCCGCCGGGGACGCCGATCGACGCCGCGATCGCGCCCCGGACACGCTCGGCGAGTTGCGGGGCGTCGGCCGCCGCGAGGCCGGCGACCGATACCGGCGGGAGGACCGTCACGGTGGCCGTCGCCGGCTTGAAGACGAGCGAGTGCTTCGGGAGCGTGTTCTCGGTTCCCGCCACGGCGAGCGGGACGACCTCGACGCCGAGCTCGATCGCGAGGCGGAAGGCCCCTTCGCGAAACGGCGCGACCGAGCCGTCGGGGCTGCGCGTTCCCTCGGGAAACACGATGACGGAGCTCCCGCGCGTCAGCCGGTCCCGCATCGCCTCGATCGCCTCCCGCGCGCTGTCCCGGTTGCCCCGCTCGATCGGGATGTCCCGCGAGGTCCGCATCTGCCAGCCGAGCAGGGGGATCTTGAAGATCGAGGCCTTCGAGAGGAACTTCATCTCCCACGGCAGCAGGCACAGGAGGAACACGTCGGCGAGCGACTTGTGGTTCGCGACGAAGAGGTGCGGCCGGCCCGGGTCGGGATGGACCTCGTCGACGGCGCGGAAGTCCCAGAACGGGTTGAGCCGGGCGGCGAGGGCGGCCGAGTGGCGCTGGAAGCGGCCGACGCGGTCGCGGTTGGGGTCGGAGCGGCGGGTGAAGAGGCGGATCGCCGCCACGAGCGGCGTCCAGACGATGACGATCAGGACGCACGTGGCCCAGAAGAGATAGGACAGCGGCACGGCGACGATCCGCCGCTCGAGGAGGGGGTGCCGCGCGTCCTGCGGCGCCGCCGCCGGGGCCGCGGCGCGGTTCAGAGAAACGCCTCGTCGACGTAGCACCAGCGCCAGTCCTCGCCGGGCTCGAAGGACTGGACGATGGGATGCGTCGTGGCGCGGAAGTGCGCGCTCGCGTGCCGGTGCGGCGAGGAGTCGCAGCAGCCGACGTGGCCGCACGTCAGGCAGAGGCGAAGGTGGACCCAGCGGCCTCCGATCTTGAGGCAGTCCTCGCAGCCCTTCGCGCTCGGCTTGACCGGGCGGATGGACTTCAGGTGCGGATCGGCCGGAGTCTCGTGCATGACGCCCCCTTCCGGAGCGCCTAATCTATCCTTCCGGCGCCCCGGGCGGCGCCGCGCTCAGTGGCACTCGGCCGAGCCGGAGTCGTGGAACACGCCGTCCCGGACGGGGACGAACTCCCAGTCGTAACCGCGGGGATGGAGCGTCAGCTTGAGGACCCCGAAGGTCTTGTTGCTGTGGACCTCGCTGTCGGCCTCGATCCGTTCGAACTTGTAGAGCTCCTTGCCCCCGGTGCCGACGACGAACTGCCGCATGCCCCGCGCCGGGTCGGCCTTGCCGTCGGCGTCCTGCGGCCCGAAGCGCTCGTAGGTGTGGTCGTGGCCCGAGAGCACGAGCTCCGCCCCGGCCTCGTAGAGGACCCGCCAGAGGTTTCGCATGCCGCCGTCGTCGCCGTGTTGGGCCGAGGAGAAGCGGGGGTGGTGCCACATCGCCGCGGTGCACGGCGCCGGATGGGCCGCGAGGTCCGCCTTGAGCCAGCGCTCCTGCCGCGAGCCCGGGCCGCAGCCGCCGATCTCGCCGCAGTTGCTGTTCAGGACGACGACGTGCCAGGCGCCCAGGTCGTAGCTGTAGTTGCCGGTCGCGGGGTCGCCCGCGGCGCCGCCGAAGTAGCCGAAGTAGCCGGCCCCGCCGGTCGTGCGGTAGTCGTGGTTCCCGGGCACGGGGCGCGTCCTCGCCTTGTGCCGTCCCCACGTCGGGTCGTAGCACGCCATGAACTGGCGGGCGGTGCCGTTGGGATAGACGTTGTCGCCCAGCGTGAACACGGTGCCCTCGATCTTGTCGAGCAGCGCCGCCGTCTGCTCGTCGCCCTCCTCCGAGCAGGACGCGATGTCGCCCGCGCCCACGAGCACCGGGTCCGGGGGCGGCGGAGTGGCCGCGGGAGACGGGGTCGCCGCGGGCGCGCGGGCCTGCCCGAGGAGGGAGGCCCCGTGCAGCGCCGCGAGGGCCAGACCGGCGATGACTGTCAGTTTTTTCACCCACCACCTCTCCCCGTCGATACGCCATCGCCGAGTTCTTGCTAGATTACCGGCGGCTTCGGGTTTCTATTCCGCGGCGCGACGCCGCGTTCGGTGGGTGAGGAGGGTCTCGATGATCCGATTCCGTCGGCGGGTCGCGTGCCTCGGCCTCGCTTTTCTCGCCAGCGCCGCGGCGCACGCGGCCGACACCTCGCCGGACGCGGCCGAGCCGGGCTCGTCGGAGGCGATCGCGAAGTTCACGACCGAGCCGCGCTTCCTGAGCTCCTGGGTGTCCTACGTTCCGGCCTCGGCGACGGTGCCGTCGCCGACGAAATTCCTCGGACACGTGGCGGGCGCCGAAGGAGAGCTCTCGCGCACGGCCCAGATCTACGGGTACTTCCGCGCGCTCGCGAAGGCGACCCCCCGCGTGCGGGTCGAGGTGATCGGAAAGTCGGAGGAAGGGCGCGAGATCCTGCTGGTGGCGGTCGCCGACGAGGAGGGGATCCGCAACCTCGATCGCCTGAAGGCCGCGACGGCGGCCCTCGCGGACCCCCGCATCACGAGCCCCGAGGCGGCCGAGAAGATCATCGCGACGGCGCGCCCGATCTACTATTTCAACGCCGGCCTCCACTCGACCGAGACCGGCAGCCCCGAGATGGTGATGGAGCTCGCGTACCGGCTGGCCGTCTCCGAGCAGCCGATGATCCGCGACATCCGCAGGAACCTGGTCGTCCTCATCAACCCGGTCTCGGAGCCCGACGGCCGGGACAAGGCGGTCGACTGGTTCTACCGCTACCTCAAGGGCAAGACCGACTGGGAGAACCTGCCCGAGCGGACGCCGCCGTACTGGGGCCACTACGTCTTCCACGACAACAACCGGGACACGCACCAGAAGGCCCTGCAGCTGACGCAGGCCGTGCACCGGATGTTCTACGACTACCACCCGACGGTCGTGCACGACCTGCACGAGTCGATCCCCCTGCTCCACACGTGGAACGGCACCGGCCCCTACAACGTCAACCTCGACCCGATCGCGATCTCCGAGTGGCTCGAGACGTCCTTCCACGAGGTCCAGAGCCTGACGTCGCTCGGCATGCCGGGGGTCTGGACCTGGGGCTTCGGGGAGTCGTGGGGGCTCCACTACCTCGACTCGGTGGCCTCGAACCACAACTCGCTCGGCCGCGGCTACGAGACGTTCGGCAACGGCACGGCGGAAACCGTGGAACGGACGCTGCGGCCGTCGGAGAACCGTTACGTCGACACCCCCGTGACCAACCGCGAGTGGTACCGGCCCTGGCCCCCGGACAAGAAGTTCCGCTGGTCGCTCCGCAACAACACGAACTACATGGAGACCGGCTGCCTCGCGATCCTCGACTGGTCGGCGAAGAACGCCCGCGACATGCTCCGCAACTTCTACCGCAAGGGCTACAACTCGTGGCAGAAGGGCGTGAAGGGCAATCCGTTCGCCCTCGTCATACCGCAGAACCAGGGAGACCCGCGCCGGGTCGCGCAGCTCGTCGAGATCCTGCGCGGGCACCGGATCGAGGTCGCGCGGCTGACCGAGGCCGTCACGGTCAAGGAGGGTGCGTTCGCGAAGGGCGACTTCGTCGTCCTCCTCGACCAGCCCTACCGCAACTACGCCGTCGACCTGCTGGAGCCGCAGAAGTTCCCCACCGAGACGCCGTACGAGCCCTACGACGACGTCTCGTGGGCGCTGAGCGTGCACTACGGGCTGACGGCGACGAAGGTCGACGACGTCAAGATCAAGTCGGCCGCCGTCGAGAAGCTGACCGCGCCGCCGGAGGTGACGGGCCGCGTGGCGGGATCCGGGCCGGCCTACCTCCTCAAGGACACCGGGCAGGAGGCCCTGCTCGCGGCGCGCTTCCGGCTCGCGCGGTTCAGGGTCTCGATCGCCGAGACGAGCTTCAACGTCGGGAGCGCGACGTACCCGGCCGGCTCCTGGTTCCTCCCGGCGCAGGAGGGGCTCGGCCCGGCCGTCGAGGCCGTCGCGAAGGAGCTCGGCCTCGACTTCGACGGCGCCGCCGCCGCGCCCCGGGTCGCCCTGCACGACGCGCCCATCCCGCGCGTCGCCGTCTGGCACCTCTGGACCGACACGGAATCGGTGGGGTGGCTTCGGCTCGCGCTCGACCGGGAAAAGATCCCGTACGACTACATCCGCGACGACGAGGTCCGCGCCGGCCATCTGCGCGATCGGTACGACGTCATCCTCTACGGCAACACCTACGAGAACCTCAAGGGCCAGATCCTCGGCATCGACACGAAGTGGGGGCCGATGCCGTACACCAAGACCCCGGAGTTCGTGAGCCACGGCGAGCCGGACGCTTCCGAGGACATCACCGGGGGAATCGGCTGGAAGGGGATGGCGAACCTCCAGGACTATCTGGATCGCGGCGGCCTCCTGATCACGCTCGGCAACGGCTCGGCCCTCGCGCTCGAGGGCGGCCTCGCCCGCAACGTCAACCGGAGCGGGACCTCCGTCGAGACCCACGGCGTCGAGCTGACGGTCAAGTTCCTGCGCACGGACCATCCGCTCGCCTACGGCTACCCGGCCCTGACGTCGGCGTTCCGCACGGAGCTGCCGATCTACGCGGTCCGGCCGGAGTACCAGCGCTTCGTGGTCCTGCAGTGGGGGACCAAGCTCCCCAAGCGCGAGCGGGACCCCGACGCGCCGGCGGCCGCGGGCGAGAAGAAGGACACGGACCCGGCCTTCGTCGTCTCCGGCGGCGTGAAGAAGGGCGACGACCTCGAGGGCCAGCCGGCCATCCTCGATCTCCCCGCGGGCAAGGGCCGGGTGCTCGCGTTCAACTTCAACCCGATGCACCGGGACCTCAACCATTCCGACTACCGCTTTCTGTGGAACGGGATCCTGAACTGGAGCGCGCTTCCGCCGGCGCAACCCTGAAACACGAACCGGCGCAGCCTTGAAACACGAAGGAGTCAGGCCATGAAGACCTCCCGGACGCTCGGAATCCTCGCCGCGGCGCTCTGCGCGGGCGCCCTGCCGGCGCTCTCCCAGGGCATCAACCCCGGGCTGCCCGATCCCTTCCGGCTGACGGAGCCCAAGAACTTCGCGGCCTTCCGGTCCTCGTCCAACAACGAGGACTGGAACTCCAACGACGACAGCAAGCGGCCCATCCCCGGCGAGACGACCGTACTCGCCGACCTCCAGGGGCCCGGCGTCGTCACGCACATCTGGGTCACGATCGCCGACAACGAGTACGGCTGGCCGAAGCTCCTGCGCCTGCGCGTCTACTACGACGGGAGCCCGGTGCCGAGCGTCGACGCGCCGATCGGCGACTTCTTCGCGGTGGGCCACGGCTTCGAGGCCAAGGTCAAGTCGCTCATGGTCGTCAACAGCTCCGACGGCCGCGCGCGCAACAGCTACTGGCCGATGCCCTTCAAGAAGTCCTGCCGGATCACGGTGACGAACGAGGGCCGCCGGCGCGTCGCGAACCTCTACTACCACGTCGACTGGGAGAAGATGCCCTCGCTTCCCGAGAACACGATGTACTTCCACGCCCGCTACCGGCAGTCCATGCCGGCGCCGGCCGACGGCTCGAACTACGTCTTCCTCGAGTCGAAGGGCAAGGGCCACTACGTCGGCACGGTCATGTCGGTCGTCCAGGCCGAGGCCGGCTGGTTCGGCGAGGGCGACGACTTCTTCTGGGTCGACGGCGCGCCGAAGCCGTCGATCGAGGGCACCGGCAGCGAGGATTACTTCAACGACGCCTGGGGCCTGCACGTCAACGACGCGCCTTACTACGGCGTGACCGTGGCCGAGGGCACGGGCCTCGGCTCGCGCATGACGGCGTACCGCTGGCACCTGGTCGATCCGATTCCCTACGAGAAGTCGCTGAAGGCCGAGATCGAGCACAAGGGCTGGACCTTCAACGCCGACGGCGCCGTGAAATCGGGCTTCGGCGAGCGCGTCGACCTGATGTCGAGCGTCGCGTTCTGGTACCAGCAGGGGATCGCCCTCGACCAGCCGCCCGTCCCCTACGGAGCGGCGCGGCTCCCCCAGGGCAACGCCCTGCAGATCGAGGTCGAGCGGTCGATGCCCAAGATCAAGACGGAGAAGGGCAAGGTCTCGGTCTTCCCGGACCTCTTCTGGTCCAAGGACGTCGTCGTTTTCGAGGGGCAGGGACCCGGGTCGAGCGTCACGATCCCGTTCGACGTGCCGGAAGACGGCGACTACGAGGTCTACGCCCAGATGGCGAAGGGCTCGGACTACGGCGTCTACACGGTGCTCCTCGACGGGAAGCCCCCGGTCGCCCCGGTCCTCGAGCACGAGCCCGGCGCCGACGTCCGGCCGCAGGTGCAGTTCGACGGCTACGCGCTCGAGACCTACGTCGGCGCGGACTACCAGGTGGGCTGGCCGCGTCTGACGAAGGGCCGCCACACGCTGACCTTCCAGTGCCTCGGCAAGCGCGAGGACTCGAGCGGTTACGTCGTCGGCGTCGACGACATCGTGCTCGCGAAGACCGGCCCGGCCGCGTGGGCGGCGGCCGCGAAAATCCAGGAGCCGCGGCAGCCTTCGGGCAGCGTCGCGGACCTCGCGAAGGCGCTGTCGGACCCCGACCCCGTCACGCGGGGACTCGCGGCGATGGCCCTGGTGAAGGAGGGCCCGAACGCCCAGCCGGCCCTCCCGGCCCTCACGAAGGCGTTGAAGGACCCGGACGCCAACGTGCGCATGATGGCTGGCAACGCGATCGGGGCGATCGGCAAGGGCGCGGCGCCGGCCGTGCCGGAGCTCATGGCGGCCTGCTCCGTCAAGGACGAGCAGATCCACGTGCTGCGCGCCTGCGCGGCGGCGCTCGGCGAGATCGGCAAGCCGGCCGCGACGAAGGCGCTGCCGCTGCTGAAGGAGCTCGCGAAGATGCCGCGCGTTCGCTGGTCGGCCGAGCGGGCGATCAAGAACATCGAGTAGCGTCGGCCCCGATTGACGTGGCGCCGGGGGTGCCGTAGGCTCGTGCGGTCGTGCCCGTTTCAGCGCTGAGGCGTTTCGCGGCCCTTCTTCTGCTCGCCACCGTCGCGGGGGCAGCCACCCTTCATCACCACGAAGACCTGGCCGGCACGGTCGGCGCCGCCGGCGGCGACCGTGTGGTTTCCAACCACAGCCCGTTGTCGAAGGCTTCGCACTGGCATTCGGGAATCCACGTCAAGGACGACCCGTGTCTGGCCTGCTCGACCCAGCGCGGCGCCGGAATGCCGGCCGCCGCCGGCTTCGTGGTGCCGCTTCTCGCATCCTTCCTGGCGGTCGCCACACGCGCTGCATCCTCGTTCTCGTTCGCCCGCCTCCCGCACGGTTCCCGCGCTCCTCCCGTTCTCCTCTAAAGCCTCGAACTGACCGGCCTCGGGCGGTCCCTCGACGGGAGCCGCCGGCGCGCGCCCTTCCGGCGACGCCGGGCCCGAGCCCACTTCGAATGAGGAGAATTCATGTCTCACTCCAAGCGTTTGGCCCTCGGGGTCTTCGTCGGCGGTCTGCTCGTCGCGCTTCCGGCCGCGGTCCTGGCCGCGGGACCGGCCGCCTCGATCACGGGCGTCGTCGCCGGGCCCGACGGCAAGCCGATGGCGGCCGTCCTCGTCCAGCTGCGCAACGACATCTCCGGATTCAAGGCCGAGACCACGAGCGGCCGCGACGGCACCTTTCACTTCTTCAACGTTCCCTTCAATCCCTACGAGCTGCACGTCGAGGTGCAGGGTTTCAAGCCGGTCCACCAGAACCTGGATCTCCGGACGTCCGTCCCCCGCGAGGTCCGGATCCAGCTCGAGCTGCCCGCGGTGACCGAGTCGGTGAGCGTGATCAGCGAGCCCACGGCCGCCCAACTCGAAACCGACACGACCACCTCCCACATCGACATCGACAAGTCGTTCATCCAGCGCGCCCCGGCCGCGGTCCCGATGCGGGCCATGGAAGAGATCGTGACGTCCACCCCCGGCTTCGCGCTCGACGAAAATGGCCGCTTCCACTTCCAGGGCGCTCACAGTCAGAGCGAGTACGTCATCGACGGGCAGACGATCGCGGACCAGACGGGAGTGACCTTTTCCAACTCGATCGACCCGTCGATCGCCCAGTCGATGGAGGTGATCTACGGAAACGTCCCGGCGGAGTTCGGCGAAAAGGTCGGCGCCGTCATCAACATGACGACGAAGTCCGGCCTCGGCTCCCCGTTCAAGGGAAACGTGATCGGCAGCTTCGCGACCTTCGACACGTACCAGGGCGGGGCCTCGCTGGGCGGAGGCACGCAGTCCTTCGGCTACTTCGCCACCTTGAACGCGGCGGGGTCCGACTACTTCACGGACCCGCCGAATCCCGACAACCTCAACAACGTCGGCAACACCCAGAGAGGCTTCATCCGGCTCGACACGGCATCCCCCGGGTTTGCGAGCGCCTTCCGTCTCTCGGCCCTGCTCGGCCGGACGGACCGCGACGTCCCGAATCGCTACTCGCAGGAGGACGAGGGCCAGGCGGAAAGGGTCCAGACGAACGACCAGAACTACAACTTCGGCTGGCAGGACGTCCTTTCGGCCTCGACGGTTCTCGACGTGACGGCGTACGCCCGGCTCGCGCGCTTCACGCTGTACCCGTCGGCGGGCGATACCCCGATCACGGCCGATTCGAATCGGTCCCTCAACAACTTCGGGATCACTCCCTCCTTCTCGTGGACGACGGGAATCCACGAGATCAAGGTGGGCGGAGTCTTCAAGGCGTACACGATCCAGGAGTTCTTCCGCTTCGGAATCACCGATCCCACGTTCAACGATCCGGGTTCGCCGGACTACAACCCCAACATCGCTCCCTACGACCTGACGCGTGGCGGTGTTCCGTTCGTCTTCTCCGACACGGGCACGGACAAGTACTACGCGGCCTACGTGCAGGACACGATCCGCTGGAACAACCTGACGGCGAACATCGGTGTCCGCTACGAGAACAACAATCTGCCGGTCACAACCGTCCAGTGGTCGCCTCGCCTCGGGCTGGCTTATTACATTCCGCAGACCGGCTCGGTCCTCCGTGCGACGTACAGCCGGATCGTCTACACGCCCGAGTTCGAGAACATTCTCCTCAGTTCCTCGGCCGAGGCGGCGTCGATCGTGCCGCCCTCAGTACAGGAATCCCGGGCGCTGGGCGGGGGCGTTCTGCCCGTGCAGTCCGAGCGCCAGAACGCCTACACGGTCGGTCTCCAGCAGGCCCTCGGGTCGAAGCTCCGTCTCGACTTCGACTACTGGTGGCGGCGGACCAAGAACGCCGGCGACCAGGACCAGTTCTTGACGACAGGCATCGTCTTCCCGATCTCCTTCGCGAGCGGCCAGTATCAGGGGTGGGACCTGCGGCTCGATCTGGCGCCGACGGCGGGGTTCCGGGGCTTCGTCTCCGTGGGCCACGTCCACGCGATCTACGATCCGCCTCCGGCCGGCGGCCTCTTCCTCGATCAGGAGTCGCTGGACGCGATCACGGGCGTTCCGTTTCTGATCGACCACGACCAGAAGATCCAGCTCCAGGTGGGCCTCTATTACGATCTCCTCAAGACGGGCCTCTGGTTCGGGGCCAACGTCCGCTATGACTCGGGTCTCGTGACCGACGCGGATTCGACCGAATTGCTCGAGGATCCGGACAACGCGTTCGCCGCGCCCTACGTCAACGTCAACAGCGGAACCGAGCTCGACCCCAACCGAGTCAAGCCGCGTACGGTCTGCGATTTCCAGATCGGGTACGACCTGTCCCGCGTGAAGGTCCCGTTGGCGCTGCAGTTCATGATCCTCAACGCCTTCGACCAGAAGGGGGTCTACAACATCCTCTCGGTCTTCGGCGGAACACACGTCATCCCGCCTCGGCGATTCGTGGGCCAGGCGGTTCTCTCGTTCTAGCCGGGGTCTCCGATCGACGTCCTTTCGGCCGGCGTCCCCGCGCGGGGCGTCGGCCGATGCTTTCAAACCTGGCCGCGGCTGGGCGCCGACCTTCGTGCGGGCTCGCGGCCAGCGGTGGAGGGCCGCCCGGATCAGGGCGTCCAGGAGTGCGCTGGCCTGGCGGACTCCGTCGGGTTTCCGCTCGGGAAGGTCATTATGAGAATAGACATCACTTCGCATCGCCGGACGAGTCCGAGATGGGCACCCGGCGTTGCGCCGGGACTCCTACTGACAGTGGGTGCGGTTTCGCTCGTCGTTCTCGGGGCGATCGTCGCAATTCTGGTCGACCATGCCGGACCAATTCCGGTGACGCGCGGATTCGCCGCCGCAAGAGTGGAGCGGGCGAATCTGGAGGTCTTGCCGTTCCGACGGTCGGGTCTCATCTTTCACTGGGCGGACGACGCGCCCGCGGTCTACGTCCGGCGATCGATGTGGGAGAGCCTCCCCGAGGAGACGAAGAGGGATCTCGCTCGATCGATGGCCATTGCCAAGAACCACGCGCAAATCAGTCTCTTCGATGAGACCCTCAAGGTGAAACTCGGAATTTGCTCTGCCGAGGACGGCTGGACTTCATTTGAGCACCGGGGGAGCGCTCCCATGCCATAGCTGGAGGCCAGAGCGGTGCCCCGCTCCGGTGAGCTATGGGCCCGCCCGACGTACGGCGAGTAGCGTCAGGTCGTCGCCGGGCTCGGTTCCGGCCTCGTGCGCGCGGACTGCGGCGACGACTTCCGCCAGGGTCGTGGCCCCGGACCGCGGAGCGCGCTCCAGCAGCCGCAGCAGCGCCTGCTCGCCCCAGAGAACGCCCGAAGGCGAGCGGGCCTCGGAGGCGCCGTCGGTGAAGGCGAGGAGGAGATCGCCCGGTCCGAGCTCGAGCGTGCGCGCCGCATACTCCATCCCGGGAAGGGCGCCGACGGCCGGCCCGGTCGGGGAGAGCCGCTCGATCGTACCCGCGGACCGGCGGAGGACCGGCGGCTCGTGGCCGCCGTTGACCCAGGCGAGCGCGCCGGTCGCGGGGTCGAGGATCCCGAAGAAGATGGTCGCGAACATGTTCGAGCGGCCGTGCGTGCGCGCGATGTAGTCGTTCGTGAGCGCCACGATGCTGCGCGCCGCGGGCGCCGCCGGCGTGCCCGCGCCGTGGAGCTCGGCGTGGGAGCGCAGGAGGCTGCGGAAGAGGGCCATGAAGAGTGCGGCCCCGACGCCCTTGTCGCAGACGTCGCCGAGGACGAGGGCGACGCGCCCGTCCTCGAGGGCGAAGGCGTCGTAGAAGTCGCCCGCGACCTGGCGCGCCGGCTGAAAGGCCGCGGCGATCTCCCAGCCGGCCGGCTGCGGGAGCGCGTCGGGCAGGAAGTCCCGCTGGATCTGGCGCCCGATCTCGAGGTCGCGCTCCAGGGCGCGCGTGTGGAGTCGCTCGGCGTCCTCGAGGCGCTTCTTTTGGAGCGTCGCGGTCACCCGCGCGCGCAGCACCACGGCGTTGAACGGCTTCGGCAGGTAGTCCGCGGCGCCGAGCTCGATCGCGCGGGCGACGCTCTCGATCTCGTCGACCGCCGAGATCATGATGACGGGAATCGTGCGGAGCGCCGCGTCCTGCCGCATCCGCTCGAGCACCTGGAACCCGTCCATCTCCGGCATCATGATGTCGAGGAGGACGAGGTCGATCTCGCGCGCGGCGAGGGTCTCGAGGGCCTCGCGTCCGTTCACGGCCATCGTCACCTCGTGGCCCAGGGCGCGCAGGCGCCGCGCCAGCAGGTCGCGGTTGACCTCCGTGTCGTCGACGACGAGGAGGCGGCCGGGGGGGGCCGTCACGCGCTTCGGGGCGCGAGGAGCTGGCGGAGATAGGGGATCTGCTTCTCGGCCGCGCGCTCGCCCTCTTCGATGACGTAGGGAAACTTGTCGGTGTCGAAGAGGTGAATCTTGTGCTTGAACTGCGGAATGATCGGAAGGATCTCGTGGTGGTGCGCGAGGTTGTGGAACGCGTAGTTGGCCTTGAGCAGGTTGTTCGACGTGATCGACGAGAGCTGGAAGGCGAAGCGCATCACGCTCGAGATGCGGGTCTGGTACGGGCTCTCGAAGCCCATGGTGATGATGATGTCGGCGCCCTCCTTGATCGCGACGCCGATCGGCATCGGGTCGGAAAGGAAACCGTCGACGAACGTGCGGTCGCCGATCTTCCAGGGCTGGAAGATGTAGGGGATGGCGATCGAGGCGCGGAGCGCGTCGACGAGCCGTCCCTTCGAGAACACCGCCTGCTCGCCCGTGTGGAAGTCGGTGGCCGTCAGGAAGAGCGGGATCTTCGCGTCCTCCATGCGGGCCTCGCCGAAGGCCTGCCGGAGGCGCTCGAGGACTTTCCGGTCGTCGACGAGGCCGAACCGCTCGTCGAAGCGGAAGACCCCGGGGAGGACCGCCGCGAGGAGCGCCCGCGTGTTGCGCTTCGCCGTGATCTCCTTCGTCCAGAGCTCGCGGGTCTTGCGCTCGGCCGTCGCGAGGTCGAAGCCCATCGCGACGCACGCCGCGTAGAGCGCCCCGCCGCTGCAGCCGACGACCATGTCGATCGGGATCCCCTCGCGCTGGAGCACACGGAAGAGCCCGAGCGCGGCGGCGCACTTGACCGAGCCCGAGCCGATGACGACGGCGACGCGGCCGGCGGTTCGCGCGGCGGGAGGGGCGGCGCTCACGCGCCCTGGGCCGGGAAGCTCGCCACGGCCTCGTCGATCCCGCCGAAGACCTTCAGGATGTGGGTGAAGCCGGCGAGGTCGAGCACCCGCCAGACGTCGGGCTGGACGGCGGCGAGCCGGAGGTCCCCGCCCCGCTGTCGGGTTTCCTTGACGGTCTCGAGCAACGCCCGAAGCCCGGCGCTCGAGGTGTACTCGACGCCCGAAAAGTCGCCCACGATCCGGGTGAAACCGCCGGCGACCTCCTCCCGAAACGACGCGACCAGGGCCGGAGCGGTCGCCCCGTCGACGCTTCCGGCGATCGCGATGACCGTGACGTGCGCGCGGCGCTCCACGCGGATGTTCATGGGCGGTGGCTCCTCTTGACCAGGGTCAGCCGGTTCCCTCCGGACGGGTCCGGCCCGTAATCTATCTCGTCCACGGACTTCCGGATGAAGTGCCAGCCGAGCCCCCCGATGCGCCGCTCTTCCCAGTCGGCCGAGAGGTCGGGCGGCGGGAGCTCCGACGGCCGGAAGGAGCGTCCGCGGTCGACGATCGTGACGCGCACGCCGTCGCCGTCGATCTCGCAGGCGAGGGCGATCGTTTCGCCGGGCTGGCCCGCGTAGCCGTGCTCGATGATGTTGGTGCAGGCCTCGTCGACGGCGAGCTTCAGGTCGAAGCAGGCGGCGGCGTCGGCGCCGGCCCGCCGGCAGGCTTCCTCGACGAACGCGCGCACCGTTTCGAGGCTTTCGAGGCGGGCCGCGACCGAGGTTTCGGTGCGCATGCCTTCAGGGACGGGGCGCGCGCCGCAGGAGCGCCTCGATCTTCCCGAGCAGGCGCGGAAGCTCGACGGGCTTGGTGTCGAAGTCGTCGCAGCCGGCGCCGCGCGCCCGGGCCTCGTCCTCGGCCATCGCGTGCGCGGAGAGCCCGATGACCGGAATGCCCGCCGTGCCCCGTCCGGCCTTGATCCGCTTCGTCGCCTCCCAGCCGTCGAGAACGGGCAGCGCGAGATCCATGAGGATCAGGTCGGGTCCCTCGGCCGCCGCCTTCGCGACGCCCTCTTCGCCGTCGCCGGCGATGGCGACCTCGTAGCCGCGCTTCTCGAGGCGACGCGAGAGCATGTCGCGGGAGAGTTCGTTGTCTTCGACGATGAGGATGCGCGCCAGGGGAACCTCCTACGCCGCCGCCCCGGGCCGGCGGCGCGCCAGGACGGCGGCCATCCGTTCAAGGTCGATCGGCTTGACGAAGTAGTCGGTGGCGCCGAGGGAGAGTCCCCGGCTGCGGTCGTCGACGACGGTGACGACGACGACGGGCGTCCGGCGAAGGTCGGCGTCGGCGCGCAGGTCCTCGAGGATCTTCCAGCCGTCGGTGTCGGGCAGCTCCACGTCGAGGGTGATGAGCTCGGGCCGCTTCTCGGACGCGAGCCGCCGGCCCTCGGCCCCGGTCGTGGAGACCGCGACGTCGAACCCCTCCCGGACGGCGAGCCTCCCCATGAGCTCGCCGACGGCCGGGTCGGAGTCGATCACGAGGACGAGCGGGCGCGGCCGTTGCGCGGCCGGGCCGGCCGGCGGCAGCCTGACGCCCGCGAGCGTCGAGATCCGTACCGACGTCGCGTCGCCGTCGAAGTTCTCGATCTCGCCCGGCAGGCGCACCGTGAACGTGCTGCCCCGGCCCGGTGCGCTCTCGACCGCGATGTCGCCGCCCATCAGCCGGCATAGCTTGCGCGTGATCGCGAGGCCGAGGCCGGTGCCGCCGAATTTCTTGGAGGTCCCGGCGTCCGCCTGGACGAAGGCCTCGAAGAGCTTCGCCGTCTCCGCCGGCGTCATCCCGATGCCCGTGTCGGAGACCCGGAAGAAGACCCAGTTGCCGGCGGGGCCGACTTCGCGGCGCACGTCGAGCGTGACGAGGCCCCCCTCGGTGAACTTCCCGGCGTTCGAGAGGAGGTTCAGGAGCACCTGGCGGACCTTCGTCGCGTCCTCGCGAATGCTCCCGAGGCCCTCGGGGCACCGGACCTCGAGCCGGTTGCGCTTCTTCTCGATGAGCGGCCGCGCGGTCTCGATCGCCTCCTGGACGACGCCCGACACCTCGAACGTCTCAAGGTAGAGGCGCATCTTCCCGGCCTCGATCTTGGACAGGTCGAGAACGTCGTTGATGAGGCCGAGCAGGTGCCGGCCGGCCGTCAGGATCTTCTTGAGGTCCGACACGAGGTCGGCGTTTCCCGAGGCCTCGGCGTCCTCGGCGAGCATCTCGCTGTATCCGAGAATCGCGTTGAGCGGGGTGCGGAGCTCGTGGCTCATGTTGGCGAGGAAAGCGCTCTTGGCCTGGCTCGCCTGTTTCGCGGCCTCGTTGGCTTCGAGGGCCGACTGGAGCGCGCTCTCGGTCACGGCGTACTGCTCCTGGATGCGCTCGTTCTGCGCCGCCAGCTCCTTTTTTGCCGTGAGCCAGCGACGGGTCTGGACGTGGGAGTAGTAGCCGAAGATCGACGTGAACGAGAAGGTGCCGAGGACCGAGAGGATCGTCGTCGTGATCGAGGCGCTCGTGTCGACGTGGAAGCCCATGAAGGAGCCGACGAAAACCATCCCGGCGCAGACGGCGCCGGCCGCCCAGATGGCGAACCGGACGCCGCCGATCGAGAGGCAGGCCGCGATGATGGCGGTGATCATCATGATGCTCGGCAGCGGGCAGAAGCTCATGCCGCCCGCCCAGCAGCCGAGCAGGAAGGAGTCGAAGAGCAGGTTGCGGCGTTCCGCGGCCCGGCTGTCCGGCGAAACGCGGGCCGCGAAGTAGAGCAGGTGGGGCCAGACGAGCCCCGTGAATCCGATGGCCGTCCAGAGCCAGAAGCTCTTCGGGTAGTCCCAGAAATAGGACAGGACCACGAGCGCGACGATGAGCATCGCCGGGACGCGGACGCGGTAGTCGAGGGCGACGAGGGGGTGGAGTTCGCGGCGCTTGGCGTCCATCGGAGAGCGGCGGGCAGTCTACCAAAGCGATAGGATTCGAGAGGGAACCGCATGGCCCACTCGCGCCGCCGCTTCCTCCGTCACGCGGCCACCGCCGCCTCCGCCACGTGCGTGGCCCCGGGAATCCTCGCGCGGCCCGCGGCATCGAGGGACAACGCCATGAAATCCTCCGAGGCGATCGAAGCGGCCCTGAGTCTTTTGGCGCCGACGGGGCCCGAGTACCACGGCGGACTCGCCAACCACGGACCGATGGCCGCCGAGGCCCTCGTCGCGCTGCAACGTCCCGACGCGGTGGTGCCGTGGGTCGAGATGTACCGCCGGCGGCTGAATCCGCACCCGGGGGGCCCGAACCCCGTCGACCCGAAGGATTGGCGCGAGGCCCTCGGCGTCCAGGGCCGCGTGGGCGACTGGATCGTGTTCTTCCGCCGCGAGCTCGCGGAGCGCCCCTGGAAGACGGTGCTCTCGGAGTGGACGGTGCGGCTGTCGCCGGGCGTCGTCGCCGCGGCGTTTCACGGAGCGATCCGGACGGCCCACGCCGTGCGGAGCCTCGAGGCGGTCGAGACGCCGGCCCGGGTGCGCGAGCTCGCCGAGGGCCTCGGCTACTGGGCGGCCACGTACAACGCCCTGCCCGAAGCCGCGCCGCCCGCGCGGCCGGTCCGCGGACGGCGGCCCTCCGACGCGATCGCAAGCGTTCCCGAGCTTCCGGCCGGCCGCCGCGTCTCGACCGGCAACATCACCGAACGCCTCGCACCGCTCGACGGGTTTCCCCCCTTCGCTTCCGTGGCGGACGCCGTCGACCCTTCGGGCGATCCGGGCGCCTTCCTCTCGGACCTGACTGCGACGTTCGCGTCCGTCTACCTCGCGAGCGTTCCGCCGGGAAGCGTCATCACGTTCCTCCACGGCGTCACCGGGCCCGCGGCCGTGCGAACGCTTCTTCCTTATGTCTCGGCCGAGGAGCGCGCGCGCCTGCTCCGGTACACCTGGCAGGCCTGCGCGTCGTTCGCTTCCTCGAACGGCTTCAAGACGACGCCGCGCTTTTCCGAGGGCGCGCTGCCCTCGCGCGACGACCTCGCGGACCGCGCGATCGCGACGAACGACGAGCACGCCATCAAGTTCACGGATGCCTGCTTCCGCGAATACGCGCTGAATCCCAAACCGGTCTACATCCACGCGGCCAGAGATGGCGTCAGGCGCCTGAGTTGAGCTCGAGCCTCCGTCGGGCGTCAAAAGAGGCACTCTCCCTGCAGTTCGCGGCGCGGATAGTCTCCCGAGCGGAGCGAGGGAGGAGGTCCGCGCCGCGGGAGCCGGAGCGCGCCGCCGGGGTCAGGCGTGCGGTCGAGCCCACAGGCGAGCCGCAAGCCGGTGCGCCCGAAGGGCGTAGACCCCGGCGCAAGCGGAGGCGACGGTCAGTGCATTCCCGTCGCCAGATACAGGTCGCCCAGGTTCCGGCGGTATGAGTAGACGTACGCTTTTTCGTCCCGCGTGATCACGGCGGGACCGACCTGCTCGACCCCGGTCGGATCGGGAGGCTCGAAGCGCTTCCAGGGCGTCCGTCGCCCGGTCGCGACGTCCAGGACCTCGATGATTCCCGGGGGAGCCCCGTTGCGCGCCACGAAGAGCGACCGACCGTCGGCGGTCCAGCGGATCGCGATCTCGTCCGGCGACATGCCCGGCACGGGGCGTGGCTCTCCGGGCTGCAGCGGGTAGATCGCGTACCGGCCGTCGGGGCCGCGAGCCGCGATCGACCGCCCGTCGGGGGAGATGGCCTGCGTGTTGAAAGTCACGCCCTCGGGGGTGAACGGTTGCGCCTTGCCCCCGGAGAGCTCCCGGACGAAGAGTCGAGCCCCGTGCCCGGGCTCGTTTCCCGCGAAGACGAGTCCCTTCCCGTCCGGAAGCCAGGTCGCCCACTGGCAGGTCAGGTTGCCGATGTCGACGGTCTGCACCTCTCCGGCGCCGGTCGGCAGGAGAAAGATCGGCCGCCGATCGGGAAGCTTCACCGTCACGGCCCACCGTCCGTCCGGCGAGAACCCGTAACCCTCGCCGTCGCCCAGCCGGATCGCCGGCGACCCGTCGAGCTTGCGCGTGTAGATGGCGGAGGGTTCGACCTGCTGCTCGTAGAAGAGGACCGTGTCCCCCGAGGCGGTGATGTCGGTGGGGAAGGACCAGTTGAGGGCGGTCAGGTTGCGCGCTGCCGCGCCGGGCGCGGGGTACCCCACGATCTCCCGACGCCCCGTCTGCTCGATGAAAAGAACCCGCCCGTCGCGCGCGACGTCCTGGATGGCCGCGCTCGTCGAGGACCAGACCTGACGGACCTTGCCCTCGATCGAGAGCGCCTGGATTCCGCCGTACCAGACCTCGTCGCTCCGGGGCGACCACGCGAGGCCGAGCGAGCCCCGGATGAACGGTCCCTGCGCGCGAACCGCGCCGCCCGCGTCGACGATCTTGAGGTAACCGTCGTTGTTTCCTCGCTGGGGGTGGTCGACGAAAGTCAGGAAGCGCCCGTCCGGAGAGACGCGCACGCCCCCCACCCAGCCCGCGGATTGGTACAGGACCTTGCCGATCGGGAACTCGAGCCGGCTGCGGCTTCCGACGGCTCGGCAAACGGCGAGGGTCTTGCCGTCGGGAGCCCAGTCCGCGTCCTGGACGCCCTCGAGAACCTCCCGCGGGGCGCCGCCGGCGAGCGGCACGCGCGCGAGCGTCCCCGTCGCTTCGTAGCCGATGAGAAAGCGGTGTCCCAGCGAGACGGCGATTTCGCCGCCGGAGGAGATCGAAAGGACCACGGCGCCGGGGAGCCCGAGGGATCGGAACTCGGCGCTGTCGGACCGGGTCGAGTAGAGCTCGATCGGCCCGCCGTCCCAGGCCGCGCTGTACACGATCGTCTGGCCGTCCGGAGCGAACCGCGCGGACTGGATGCGGCCGCGCTGGAAGGTCAGCCGTTGAAACCGGACCGGGGGCGGCGCCACCTCCGGGAGCTTCGCGCGCAGGAGGAAGCCGAGGCCCGCGCCGAGCACGAGCGCCAGGAGCGCCGGGACGAGCCAGCGGCGCCGCGGGGCCTTCGCGGGCTCGGCCGCCTCGAGCCCACCGGAGAAGGACGTCTCGGTCAGGTGGTCGCGCACGCTCTTCAGGTCGCGTGCGAGGTCCTTGGTCGACGCGTATCGCTCCTCGGGGTCCTTGGCGAGCAGGCGCTCGACGATCCAGCGCACGGGGGCCGGGGCCTTCGGCGCGAGCTGCGAGAGCGGCTCGGGCTCCTCGCGGATGATCGCGACGAGCGTCTCGGCGCCGGTCTTCCTCTGGAAGGCCTTCTTGCCCGTCGCCATCTCGTAGAGGATCGCGCCCAGCGTGAACTGGTCGGAGTGGAAGTCGACCGGCTGGCCGCTCGCCTGCTCGGGGGACATGTAGCCCGCGGTGCCCATGACGGTCCCGGGCTCCGTCGGGGCGGCGATCGCCGTCGGCACGACGGACTCGTCCTGCGAAGGCGCTTCGGTCAGCTTCGCGAGGCCGAAGTCGAGGATCTTCGCGAAGCCGTCCTTCGAGATCATGATGTTCTCGGGCTTGAGGTCCCGGTGCACGATGCCGGCCGAGTGCGCCTTGGCGAGGCCCTCCGCGGTCTGGACGGCGACGTCGAGGAGCTTCTTCGTCGGCACGGGCTCGCCGGAGGCGACGAGCTCGCGGAGAGTCTTGCCCTCGACGAGCTCCATGGCGATGTAGACGGTCCCGTCGGCCTCGCCGATGTCGTAGATCGTGAGGATGTTGGGGTGGTTCAGGGCGGAGGCGGAGCGGGCCTCCATCTCGAAGCGCTGCCGGCGGTCGGGATCGGAGGCCGTCGCCGAGGGCAGGACCTTCACCGCGATCTCGCGCCCGAGCTTGGCGTCCTTCGCCCGATAGACCTCGCCCATGCCGCCCGCGCCGATCGGCGCGACGATCTCGTAGGGGCCGAGGCGGGATCCGGCTGCGAGCGTCAAGTGCGGGGATTGTATGCCCGCGGCGAGGAGATAATCGCCCGCGGAGGGGACGCTTGATCGGTCGCACCCTCTCTCACTATCGCGTCGAGAAGCGCCTGGGCGCGGGAGGCATGGGCGAGGTCTTCCTCGCCCGCGATCTCGCTCTCGGCCGGATGGCGGCGATCAAGGTGCTCGCGTCGACGCTCTCCGTCGACGCTCGCGCCCGACTCGTTCGCGAGGCCGAGGCGAGCGCCCGGCTCCAGCATCCGGCGATCGCGACCTTCTTCGAGGCGGGCGAGTCGGACGGCGTGGCCTTCCTCGCCATGGAGTTCGTTTCGGGCGAGACGTTGCGCGACCGGCTGCGGAGCGGGCCGCTGCCGTTCCCGCAGGCCCTCTCGCTGACCGCCTCGCTCCTCGAGGCGCTCGTTCACGCGCACGCGGCCGGCGTCATCCACCGGGACATCAAGCCCGAGAACATCATGGTGACCGGAGACAACCTGGGCAAGCTCCTAGACTTCGGCATCGCGGTGGTGCAGGGCGGCGCGCCCGCGAGCGAGGACGCGACCCAGGTCGCGCTGACCGCCCCGGGCAGCGTCATTGGAACGCTCGGGTACATGTCGCCCGAGCAGCTCCGAGGCCAGCCGCTCGACGAGCGGTCGGACCTGTTCTCGCTCGGCGCCGTCCTCTACGAGGCGATCGAAGGGCAGCCGGCGTTCCCCGGGGAGACGGCCGCCGACCGGATCGCATCCATCCTCGCCGCCGACGTCGCTCCGCTCACGGTCTCGGGGGTTCCACCGGAGACCCGGGTCGTTCTGGCGCGAGCCCTGGCCCGCGACCCCGAACGGCGGTACGCCTCGGCCGCGGCCTTTCTCACGGAGCTGCGAGCGCTCGGTTCCGGGGAGCTCGTCGCCTCGCTTCCGGACACGCTCGCGATCGTCGACTTCCGGAACCTCTCGCGCGATCCCGACGACGACTGGATCGGAAGCGGTTTTGCCGAGAGCCTCGCCGCCGACCTCGCACGGCTTCCGGGCGTCTCGCTCGTCGCGCGCGAGAAGGTGCGCGCGGCTCTCGCCGGAGGCGACGGGTCGGGCGCCGCGCTCGGGCGGACTCTCGGCTGCCGGTGGGTGCTGTCGGGCGGGTACCAGCGCGCGGGCCGGCGCCTGCGCGTGACCTCGCAGCTCGCCGACGGCATGACGGGCGAGACCGTGGCCTCCGAGAAGATCGACGGCGACCTCGACGAGATGTTCGCCATGCAGGACCGGGTCTCGGCGGCCGCGGCGGAGCGGCTCCGCCCCGGAGGCTCCGCGCCTGCGGTCCGCGTCGCTCCGCGCATCGACGTCTTCGAGCGGCACGCGCGCGCCCGCCGCTTCTTCCACCGGCTCGAGAAGGGCACGCTCGATCAGGCGCGGATCCTGTTCGAGGAGGCGGTCGGCGCGGACCCGGCCTACGCTCCGGCGCTCGCCGGGCTCGCGGCCGTACACGCCATGCGGTTTCCATTCCAAACCGACCCCCGGGAGCTCGAGCTTTCCGAGAGCTATGCGCGCCGCGCCATCGCCGCCGATCCGGAGCTGGCCGAACCCCACATCTGGCTGGGCTATGCGCTTTCGCGGCTCGGGCGGCACGAGGAGGCCTTCGCTCAGGAGGAGCGAGCCATGGAGCTCGACCCCACGGGCGTCTTCGCGCCCTACTTCGGCGCCCTCTGCGCGTCGCTGCTCGGCCGGCGGGACGACGCCCTGTCGCTGTTTCAGCGGGCCGTCGAGATCGACCCTCACCACGCCTTCGCGTGGCTGGCGCTCGGCTGGACGCACCTGGACCTCGGCCACCGCGCGGAAGCCCGCTGGTGCCTCGAAAAAGGGCTCGCGCTGGAGGGCGAAACCGCGATCGGTCCCACTTCCGGCGTCGCGGGCTATCTCGGGGAGTGTCTGCGGCGCAGCGGCGAGCTCGACGCCGCCCGCGCGGCGTGCCTCCGCGGGCTCGACGCGGTCGAGCGTTCGGACAACATGTATCGAGACACGTTCCGGGGCGTGAGTCTCTGCGCCCTGGGCCGGATCGCGCTCGAGCAGGGAGACCGGGATGCGGCGCATGCCGCCTTCACGCAGGCCGTGGCGCACCTGCGCGGGCGTCCCCGCGCGCTCGGCGGCGGGCACCTGCTCGTGCAGGCTCTCGCGGGCCTGGCGCGGCTGGACGGGGAGAAGCGGTTTGTCGAGGCGCTCGACCTCTTCACACGGCGCGAGGGATACGACTTCTCTTTCATGTGGGTCTGCGCCGACGACGCGACGCTCCTGGAGCTGTCGCGCGCGGCCGCCGCCGTCGGGCGGCCGTCCGAGGCCGCTGCGCTGTTCGAGAAGGCGGTGGCCGCCGGCTCGGCCGAGGCGGCCGCGGTCCCCGCCCCGTAGCGCTCGCGACGGCCGAATCACATCCTGGAGGCTTCGCGGACGAACTGCTCGACCGCCCGGCGGAACGACGCGGGATCGACGGCGGGGTACCGCGGCAGTCCCGGCACGATCTCCTCGAAGCGGCGTAGGAGCTCGGCGGGCTCGATCAGTCCGCGCCGCGTCATCTCGGCGATGTCCGCGAGGTCCTGCGTGTGCCCGCGCTCGAGCTTGGCGAGCGCCTGGGAGAGGAAGTCGTAATGGTGGAACGAGACCCGCCCCTCGCGGCGGATGAGCGGGCTGCGCTTCTGCCAGCCGGGCACTTCGGGGATGAACTGGTCCGGTGCGGCGAGCTCGACGTTGATCTCGAGCGAGTCCTTCAGCGCCGGGATCGCCTGGAGCAATGCATCGCTGTCCGGGACGAACTTCAGGTCGACGTCGAGCGTCGAGGAACGCCAGCCCTGCAGAACCGCGCTCGCCCCGCCGGTCAGATAGACGCGGACGTCCGATCGGGCGGCCTTCGCGAGCTCCGAGAGGAATCGCTCGAGCCGGCCCGCGTCTACGGGACGACGCATTCCGCGGCCCGCTCGTAGCTGACGAGACGCCGGATGAGGGCGTTGTAGCGGGAGTGCGCCGAATCGGGGTCCGTGCGGGAGAGGAGGGCGTAGAGCCGGTGCTCGGGGGTCGGGAACGGGTGGACGATCCGAAGGCCGATCCGCTCGAGACGCGGGGCGCCGATCGAAACGAGGAGCGCTTCGACGCTCTCCTCGCCCCGCGCGAGATCCGCGAGGCCTTTGTCGATCACGTCTTCGCCCGGCAGCGCAGGATCCGGCATCGAGGGCAGTATAGGCGCTCCTCCCCGGGCGGAGCGGACTCTCAGGACGGCAGGGCGACGTCCTCCTTCCCGACCTCGCGAAGGGCGGGGCTTTCGAGCGCAGGTCGGTGCGCCTGGCGCCTACGCAGCGATCCAAATCCCAGCGCCAGGAGAAGGGAGGCCGCGACGAGGAAGCCGGGGGTCGGCAGCTTCGGAAGCGATCCTCGCGTCGGTGCCGCCGCCGAGGGCGGCGGTCCGGTCGGGATTCGAACGCGTCCGCGGCCGAACGCGAACGTGGGGTCCTGCGTCCGGTTGTCCACGACGGCCGCGTAGGCGAGGAACTCGTGAACGCCGTCGGCGCGCACGACCGCGTAGGCGTCCTCCACGTCGTGGCCGATGCCGGCCGCTCCGAAGACGTCGTTGACCTGCACGAGTCCGCGCGCCGGGACGCTCCGAACCACGTCGGCGAGATGATCGCCGGCGGCGCCGTACAGCGAGATGGTCGCAGAGATCGACGCATCGTTGACGTTGTACACGCCGAGATTCGTGCGGAAGCCGCGCGCGAGATCGGCCGAGTGGGAGAGGAAGGGCAGATAGGACTCCGGATCGGCCCGTTCGCGCCGGACCCCGGGAATGGCCATGCCGGCCGTCGGGCCCGGGCGCGACGGCGTGTAGAGGCGGCTGTCGACGAGGACGCTGCCCTCGAATTCCACCGCGCCGAAAGTCTCCGGGGCACCAAAGAGGCCGCCGACGATGTCGTCGAAGGTGCGCATCTGCCTCGGCGCGAGTACGAACGTCTGCTCGGCAGCCCCGCACGAGCCGCCCGCGCAGCGATAGCGGGCACGGACCGTCACGGGTTCGGCGGGGTCCGGGTTCAGCACGTGGACGTCGGAGTGGAAGAAGGCCCCTCCGACGCCATGGACGGAAGCGACCGCCGGAAGGATCGCCCCGTTCTCGAACGCGCGATTGTTCCGGCCCCGGATGAGGAAGGGATCCTGGGTCTGGTTGTCGACGACGGCCGCGTAAGCGAAGAGCTCGTGAACGCCGTCTCCGCGGACGACGGCATAGGCGCTCTCGACGTCGTGGGTGACTCCCGCGGCGTCGAACACGTTGTTCACCTGGACGGTGACACGGGCGGGAACGGACCGCGTCACGATTCCGAGCGCCGCCCCGGACGCGTCGAAGAGAGCAAAGGTGACGGTGAGCGCCACGTCGTTTCCGTTGTAGGCGCCGACGTTCGTGCGGAATCCCCGCGACGAGTCCGTCGAGTGGGAGAGGGCCAGGAGAACGGCCTCGGGATACGCCTCGTCCATCGCCTGGCCGGGCGCGTACATCCCCGTCGTCGGGCTCGGCCGCGAGGGTGTGTAGATGCGGCTGTCCACGAGCACGTCGCCCGTGAATTCGATGGCTCCGAAAGTCTCCGGGGCTCCGAAGAGGCTGACGACGATGTCGTCGAAGGCGCGCAGCTCTCCCGGCGCGAGGGTGAAGGCCTGTTCCGAGGCGCCGCAGGAGCTCGCGCCGCACCGGTAACGCGCCGCCACGGTCACGGGAGCGAAATCGGACGGGTTGAGGACCCGGACGTCGGAATGGAAAAACGACCCGCCCGCCCCGTGAACCGACGTCGCCACGGGCAGGACGGCGGCCGGCGGCGCGACGCTTTCGAGACGCAGCCGCGCCGCTTCGGCCGTGAGGCCGACGTAGCCGGTGAGGCCGAGAAGCGCCTCCTGGCGCTCGAGGGCCAGGCGGAGCTGCGGGCTGCCGAGGCTCTCGAAAACGTCGAAGGCTTTCTGGAAGTCGGCGACCTGGGAAGCCGAAATGATCTCCGTGGAGCCGCGTCCCTCGAGGAGGGCGAGAAAAGCCGGCTGCCAGGTTGCGAGAACACGCCCGGCCGCTGCGAGGGCCTGCGGATTGGCTCGCGCGAGGTCGCTCATCTCGCGCGTGTGCGTGTTGTACAGGTCGGCGAAGTGTCGGCCCACCGGAGTCTCCAGGAAGCTCTCCTTCCGCAGCCGAAGGTAGACGTCGGGATCGAAAGTCGCGAGCGCCGCCGCCCGGGCCAACACGCTCCAACTCGCGGGCCGTATGGGCGCCGGCGTCACGGTCGGTTCACCCCCCACCGGCGTCGGGGTGTCAATCCGAGGAGGGGTTGGCTCGCAGAAGACGACCGCGATGAGGCAAGCGCTGTTGCAACCAGCCGGCGGAGTTGTCGTGGGACTCGGTGTCCGAACGGGCGTTGGCGTCGTCGCGGCGCCGTCGTCGTCCTGGATCGTGATCGTGGCGACCGCGGGTATTCCCGTGCGATCACCCGCCGACACGGACAGCTCGAACGTTTCGTCGACCTCGTCGAGTGCGTCGCTCAGGATCGTCACCGTGAGATCGATCGAAACGTCCCCCGATGGCCACGGCTGGTCGAAGATCGGCGAAAAGATGTAATCCAGGTTTCGCGTCGCGGTGACGTCGCGGATCGAGAGGGTGAAGCTCTGCGGAGCGTTCGGGTCGTCATTGCGGGTGAGGCGGACCGAAAGAAGGTTGGCGCTCTCCGTCACCGTGTAGGTGGCGCTCTCGAACTGGATCGAGGCCCGGCCGGCCGCCGGCGTCAGGAGCAGCGCTGCGAGGAGAATCGGAGCCGAGCGGCGGAGGACCATCGACGCCTCCTTTACTGAAGATTGAACGTCTTCGTGATGAACACCGCCATCTGCCCGCGCGTGTTGGGATTGCCGGGGCAGTAGTTCCCTCCGCCGCAGCCGCCGGTGATGTTCTCGGCCGAAAGCTGCTCGATCCAGTCCGCGAAGGTCGACGGACACGGCACGTCGGGGAACGTGCCGGAGCAGGCGGGGGGCGCATAGCTCGAGCCATGCTCGGCCTTGAGGAGAAAGACCGCCATCTGGTCCCGGCGCACCGGGTTTTGCGGACAGTAGACGCCGGTGCCGCACCCGCCGGTGATGCCCTGCGCGGCGAGGTCCTCGATCCAGTTGGCGAACGTCGACGGGCAGGGCACGTCGCTGAACGTGCCCCCGCAGGGCGGCGGCACGTAGCAGACGCCGTACCTGGCCTTCAGGAGGAACACGGCCATCTGCTGACGCAGCGTCGGCTGGTCCACGCCGTAGAGCCCGCCGCCCACGCCCGCCGTGATCGCGTTGCGGACGAGGATCGTGACGTAGGAGTGGAACTGGTGGAACGCCGGAGCGTCCAGGAAGTCCGCGACCCAGGCCTTCGGAAGGGTGCCGTTGGTCAGGTCGGTGTTGGTCACGGTCAGGTCGTTCACCGTGCCCGCGGCCAGCAGGGGGGATTGCGCGGTGATCTGCGTCGAGCTTTCGATGTTCACGCCCGCGGCGGGCTGTCCGCCGATCGTGACCGCGGCGCCGGCTGAGAAGTCGGTGCCCTGGATCGTGAGCGCGGTGCCTCCCGACGCCGGACCGGACGTCGGGAAGACCGAGAAGGGGAGCCTCTGCGAGAACTCCGAGGTGCTCCCGCCCGGATCGGTGGCGGTGGCCGACACGAAGTCCCCCGGCGCGATCGCGACCGGCAGCGTGACGTCGAACGTGGCGGAGCCGGTCCCGTCGGTCGTGGCCTGGGAGTTTCCGAGGTACGTCTCGCCCTCCACGAAGTCCTGCGGACGGGGCGTGCAGCCGGTATTGCCGTAGAAGTCGAGGGTGTACGTCGCGCTCGGCAGGCTCCGGAGGACCCCGGTCACCCGGGTGCCGGTGCCCTGCGGCCCGAGGATCTGGACCGAGGAGATCAGGGGAAAGTTCTGCCCGTCGTTCGGACCGGCGTCGGCGTCTCCCGGGTCGTTCGGGTCCGGGCCGGCGAGCCCGTTGTCGATCCCGATGCCGTCGTTGTCGTGAATCGAGTTCCCGCGCATCGTCACGCGCAGGCCGAGGTTCCAGATGCCGTGACTGTTCCCGACGCCCCGGTTGAACGCGATGACGTTCCCCTCTCCCGGTCCGGGGCCACCGATGACGAGGTCGGTCGTGTCGAGCGTGTTGGTCAGGATCCCGACGGTGTTCGGCAGGGGAAGCGTCCCGGTGATGTCCGTCCCGATGAAGTTGCCCTGGATCGTGCCTCCGTGGACGCCGTTGTTCAGGAAGATGCCGAGGTTGTTTCCCGAGACGATGTTCCGGGCCGCGGTTTCGAGGCCGCCGATCGTGATCGAACCGGTCAGGTTGTTGACGTCGAAACCGAAGTTGTTCGGCCGGGCGAGGGTCCCGCTCAGGTCGGTCCCCACGAGGTTCCCGGCGATGAGGACGTTGCCGGAGTTCGTGACGTGAATTCCGTCGCCCGAGTTCGAGGAGACGAGGTTGCCGAGGCCCGCGACCGTGCCTCCGATCGTGACGTCGGTGCTGTTGACGACCGATATGCCGGACCCGTTGCCGAGGGCCCCGGCGCCCGAGGCGTCGGAGCCGATGAGGTTGCCCTGGATCACGGTCCCGTCGGAGCCGATGAGCGTGATGCCGTTCCCGTTCATGCCCGAGATGAGGTTGTGCGACGCGACCGTCGGCCCCCCGATGCGGTTGTTCCCCGAGTTCTGCATGGCGATGCCGGTTCCGGCGGACCCCGTCGTCCCGGTGGGGTCCGTCCCGATGTAGCAGGCTTCGATGACGTTGCCCCCGTTGGTGAAGAACTGGAGATTGGTTCCGAATCCGTGGATGTTCAGGCCCCGGATGGTCGTTCCGCCGGCATCGATGCGGAACGATCCGATCGGCGTGTTGGGGGTCAGCTCGATCAGGGGGGCGCCGGCGTACCCGGGTTGCGTCGTGCCGTCGATCACGACGGGGTCGGTCACGATCGGCAGCGAGGTGTCGAGCGCGATCGTGTGCACCCCGGCGCCCGCGATCGCGAAGGCGATCGTGTCGAGAGTGCCGGCGGAGGCGTTGGACTGCGTGATCGCGTCGCGCAGCGAGCCGGCGCCGCTGTCCGCGGCCGTCGTGACCGTGAGCGTGGCGGCGTACAGCGAGAGGGAGGAGAGGGCGAAACCGAGGGCGAGCCGAGCGGTCCGCGCAGGGCGCATGGGACACCTCGTCTTAACTACGCGGAATCCATCCCCTTTTCGGGTCAGCTCGCCCGGGGACCGGGCCCCGCCCGCGCCCCGGCCTCAGCGGCCCAGGGTCTGGCGGATCTTCGCCAGGTGGTGCCAGCTGTGCCGGAGGGCGTGGTCCTCCACGACGAACTGCGCGGTCACCGGCGCGCCGTAGCTCAACCCGAGGGGGGCCGCCTGGTCGAGCTCGGCGTCTGTGAACGCGCGCACCCGCGCCGCCGCCTCGCGGGCGTTGCGCCGCAGGAGCTCGAGCGTCGCGGCCTTGTTCAACCCCGCGCTCTCGCGGGCGTGGTTCGCGTTCATCGCGGCGATCGCGTCCCACGTGACGTCCGTCGCGGCCTGCCCGCTCGCGATCTTCTTCGCGAGGTCGACTTCGATGGGATAGACGGAGGCGACGTGGTGGACGATGACGCCGACGGACCGCCTGTCGCCGCCGCCCGCCGAGATCGGCCGGCCCCACTCCGCTTCCGAGAGTCCTTCCGCAAAAGCGGCGAGGCCCGCCGCTCCCTGCTCGATCCGATCTGCCAGTGCATCGGCGCGACGCCCCATGAGTCTCCTCCTCCGAAAAAGCGGCCCGCAGCATAATCCAGCCGGCGGCTCCGCGGGGTCCTCTCCGGAAGGCCGAGTCTAGCCCCGGAAATCCCGCGCGGGAATCCCTCATAATCCGTCCTTCATGGACCGACCCGCCCCGACCGGCCCGACCCAGCGCGAGCGAGCCGAGGCTCTCCAGGAGCTGCTCGCCGGGAGGATCCTCGTCCTCGACGGGGCGACGGGGACCTGGATGCAGGCCCAGGACCTGTCGGAGGCGGACTTCGGCGGACCGGAGCTCGAGGGCTGCAACGAGAACCTGGTCCTGACGCGGCCGGACCTGGTCCGCCGGATGCACGCCGACTACTTCGAGGCCGGCGCCGACATGGTCGAGACCGACACCTTCGGCGGCACGCCGCTCGTGCTCGCCGAGTACGCGCTCGCCGGCCAGGCCGTCGAGATCAACCGGAGGGCGGCCGAGATCGCCCGCGAGGCCGCCGCGGCGGCCTCGACGCCGGGGCGCCTGCGCTTCGTGGCGGGCTCGATGGGCCCGACGACGAAGGCCATGACGGTCACAGGCGGAGTGACCTTCGACGAGATGATCGTCCACTACCGGACGCAGGCGATCGGCCTCCTCTCCGGCGGCGCCGACGTGCTGCTCCTCGAAACGACGCAGGACACGCGCAACCTCAAGGCGGGTCTGATCGGCGTCGAGCAGGCCTTCGCCGAAGTCGGCTGGCGCACGCCGGTCATGGTCTCCGTGACGATCGAGCCGATGGGCACGATGCTCGCCGGGCAGGGCGTCGAGGCGCTGTACGCGTCGGTGATGCACGCGCCGTTGCTTTCGGTCGGGATCAACTGCGCGACGGGCCCCGAGTTCATGACGGACCACATCCGGACCCTCTCGGGGATCGCGAAGACGCTGACCTCCTGCTACCCCAACGCGGGGCTCCCGGACGTCGACGGAAAGTACTCCGAGACGCCGGAGTCGATCTCCCGCGAGCTCGGGCGGTTCATGGACGCGGGCTGGGTCAACATCGTCGGCGGCTGCTGCGGAACGACGCCCGCCCACATCCGGGCCCTGGCCGCGGCCGCGGAAGGCCGCAAGCCGCGCCGTCCCGCGATCCACGCCAAGACCCTGGTTTCCGGCATCGACCTGCTCGAGGTCGACGTCGACAACCGGCCGGTCCTCGTGGGCGAGCGCACCAACGTGCTCGGCAGCCGCAAGTTCAAGCGGCTCGTGGCGGCCGGCGACTTCGACGCCGCGGCCGAGATCGCCCGGGCGCAGGTCAAGAACGGCGCGCAGGTCATCGACGTCTGCCTCCAGGACCCCGACCGCGACGAGGTCGCCGACGCCAACGCCTTCCTCTCGCGGGCGATCCGCATGATCAAGGCGCCGCTGATGCTCGACTCGACCGACGCGAACGTGCTCGAGCTCGGGCTCAAGTGGAGCCAGGGCAAGGCGATCCTCAACTCGATCAATCTCGAGGACGGCGAGGAGCGGTTCCGGACGGTCCTGCCGCTCGCCCAGCGCTACGGCGCGGCGCTCGTGGTCGGAACGATCGACGAGGACCCCGAGCACGGCATGGCCGTGACGCGGCAGCGCAAGCTCGAGGTCGCCCGGCGCAGCTACACCCTCCTGACCGAGAAATACGAGTTCCCGCCGGAGGACATCCTCTTCGACCCGCTCGTCTTTCCCTGCGGAACGGGCGACGAGAAGTACGTGGGGAGCGCCGAGGAGACGATCGAGGGGATCCGGCTGATCAAGGCGGAGTTCCCGGAGTCGAAGACCATCCTCGGGATCTCGAACGTCTCGTTCGGCCTGCCCGAGGCTGGCCGCGAGGTCTTGAACTCGGTTTTCCTGTACCACGCGACGAAGGCCGGGCTCGACCTCGCGATCGTGAACACCGAGAAGATCGTCCGTTACCCCTCGATTCCGGAAGAGGAGCGACGCCTCTCCGAGGACCTGATCTTCAATCGCGGCGCGGATCCCGTCGCGGCGTTCGCCGACTACTTCAAGGCCAAGGGCGCGGCGCCGAAAGTCCCGAAGGCCCGCGCCGGGACGCCGCTCGAGCGCCTGCCGCGGTACATCCTCGAGGGCTCGAAGGAGGGCCTCGTCGACGACCTCGAGGCCGTCCGCTCCGGAGGCCTCGCGCCGCTCGACATCATCAACGGCCCCCTCATGGAGGGGATGCGCGAGGTCGGGCGTCTCTTCAACGCCAACGAGCTGATCGTCGCGGAAGTGCTCCAGTCGGCCGAAGCCATGAAAGCCGCGGTGACGCACCTCGAGAAGTTCATGGAGAAGACCACGGGATCGCGCAAGGGCAAGGTGATCCTGGCGACGGTCAAGGGCGACGTCCACGACATCGGAAAGAACCTCGTCGAGATCATCCTGTCGAACAACGGATACGAGGTCGTGAACCTCGGCATCAAGGTGCCGCCGGAGAAGCTCATCGAGGCGTTCGAGTTGCACCGGCCGGACCTGATCGGTCTCTCGGGCCTGCTGGTGAAGAGCGCGCAGCAGATGGTCACGACGGCGCAGGACCTGACGAAGGCGGGCGTGGACGCGCCGATGCTCGTCGGCGGCGCGGCCCTGTCGCAGAAGTTCACCGACCACCGCATCGCGCCGGCCTATGCCGGGCTCGCGGTGTACGCCGAGGACGCGATGCGCGGGCTCGCGCTGGCCGACCGCATTCTCTCGGGGGAGGACGCGCGGACGGCGCTCGCCGCCGAGGCGGAGAAGCGCCGCGCCGCGGTCGCGGCGGCCGCGCGGCCGGAGGAGGAGATGCCGCTCGCGGCCCCGGCCGTCCGGAGCACGGAGGTCTCGGTCGTCGAAGCGGTCTCCTCGCCCGACGCGGCGGAGCACGTTCTGCCGGAGCTCGACCTCGCCGAGATCTGGAAGTGGCTCAACCCGCACATGCTCTACGCCAAGCACCTCGGCCTGCGGGGAAGCTACCGGAAGCTGAAGGAAGCGGGCGATCCGAAGCTCGCCGAGCTCGAGGCGGTCGTCGCGAAGATTCAGGCCGCCGGATGGATCCGCGCCCGAGCCATGTATCGCTACTTCGGCGCGTCGTCCGAGGGCAACACCCTGCACGTCGCCGTGCCGGGAGGCGGCGAGGCGTGCTTCACGTTCCCGCGACAGGTCGCCGGCGAGAGGCTCTGCCTCGCGGACTTCGCGCGTCCCCGCGGCGCCGGCGGCGCCGACTCGGTCGCGTTCTTCCTGACGACCGCCGGGGAAGGAATCCGCGCCCGGGCCGAGGAGCTCAAGACCGCCGGCGAATACCTTCTGTGCCACGCGCTGCAGGCGCTCGCCGTGGAGACCGCGGAGGCCGCGGCCGAATGGCTGCATGCGAAACTCCGCGCCGATTGGGGCTTTCCGGACCCGCCGGAGATCTCGATGGTCGACCGTTTCCAGGGACGCTACCGCGGGAAGCGCTACAGCTTCGGATACCCGGCCTGCCCGGATCTCGCCGACCAGGCGACGCTCTTCCGACTCCTCGACGGCCGCAAGATCGGCGTCGAGCTGACGGAGGGCTACATGATGGATCCCGAGGCCTCCGTCTCGGCCCTCGTCCTCCATCACCCGCAGGCGCGCTACTTCTCGAGCTGAGCCCTAGGGTCCGGTCCCCGCGGCCGCCAGCACGATGTCGGTGAGAAGCCGGTCCGACAGGGCGTGCGAATCGCGGACGCGAAAGTTCGTCGTCGTGATCACGCAGACGAGGCGAAGCGACGGGACGACGACGACCTTGTTGCCGCCGCTTCCCTGCATCATCCAGGTCCGGACCGTCTTACCCTCGCGGGTGAGCGTCCGGAGCCACCAGAGATAGCCGTACTCCGTGGTGTCGTCGACGGAGGCGTGGGGGGCGACCGAGCGCTCGACCCAGGCTGCCGGCACGACGCGCTTCCCGTTCCAGGTCCCGCCGTCGAGGTAGAGCCGGCCGAGCGCCGCGAGGTCGCGGGTGCGCAGCCCGAGCCCGCCTCCGGTCATGGCCGTGCCGAGAGGCGAAAACTGCCACTCGGGCTTCTCGATGCCGAGGGGCGCAAAGAGCGTCTCGGCGGCGAAGTCCGGGACCGGCCGCTTCGCCGCTCGCTCGAGCAGGGAGCCGAGCGTGGCGACGCCGGCCGTGCAGTAACTGAAGCTGCGGCCGTAGGGAGAGTCCTTCGGCTTCGGCACCCAGGCGGGGAAGCCGCGGATCGGCAGGTCGAGCGTGAACTTCACCCAGTCCTCGACCAGGTACATCCGTTCCTCGTTGCCGCGCGAGTACTGGTTCTCGTCGTCGCACTCGAGGAGGGAGCTCATGGTGAGGAAATCTTCGACCGTGATCTTCGGCTTGCGCGGATCGGGGTTGGCGAGGGGCTGACGGTCGGGGAAGAAGGGGAGGACCGGAGCGTCGACTCCGGACAGGAGGCCGCGGTCGATCGCGATCCCGACGAGCATTCCGGCGACGGTCTTCGTCGCCGACCGGGTGTTGTGGCGGGTCTCCACGCCGGTGCCTGCGAAGTACTTCTCGTACACGAGCTTCCCGTCTCGAACGATCGCGACGCTCGTGATCTTCTGAAAGTCGCCGGCCGTTATGGCTCGTTCCATCTCCGCGAGGCGTCCCGAGTCCAGGCCCGCCGATTCCGGAGTCCCGGTCGCCCACTGTCCGGCCGGCTGAGCCCCGCCGATGGCGGCGAGAGCGAAAAGAAGTGCGGCAGCGGTGTTTCGCATGGCCCTAGTATATCCATGGTGGATATAGATTCCCGATTGGGTCAGTCCTGCATTACTGACTTTGTAGACGAATGGTTATGTATTCGATAGGATCGCAGAATGATCGACGGTACTGACGCAGTTATCCTGAACATCCTCCAGTCAAACGCAAGAACGTCGAACGCGGAGATTGCCCGGCAGGTGGGTCTCGCCCCATCGGCGGTCTTCGAACGGATCAGAAAGCTCGAAGAGCGCGGAGTGATCGAAGGGTACGCCGCCCGCGTCAATCCCCGGGCGGTCGAGCTCTCCTTGCTCGCCTACATCTTCGTGCGCGTCGACGAAAAGCCGGGGGCCGAACTCAACACCGCGCGCCGGGTCGCGGCGATCCCGGAAGTTCTCGAAGTGCATGACGTCGCCGGCGAGGATTGCTTCCTCGTCAAGGTCCGCGCCGCCGACACGGACGCGCTCGGGCGTCTGCTGCGCGAGCGGCTCGGCGCCATCGAAACGATCACGTCGACGCGGACGACGATCGTCCTCGAGACCGTCAAGGAATCCGCCGAGCTTCCGATCGGAGCGCCCGACCCGCCGAATGCGTTCGAGGAGCCCGTCCGTGTCTGAGCGGGCCGAGCCGCGCGCCGCGAAGAGCCCTTCGCGCCTCGCCCTCGTGGCGGCCTTCGCCGCGGTGTACGTGCTCTGGGGATCGACGTACCTCGGCATCCGGTTCTCGATCGAGACCCTGCCGCCGTTCTTCACGCAGGGCATGCGCTTCTTCCTCGCGGGGGTACTGCTCTACGCCTGGGCGCGCGCCCGGCGGGTCCCGGCGCCGACGCGCCGGGAGTGGGGCGGAGCCGCCGTCACGGGTTTTCTCCTCTTCGTCTGCGGCTCGGGCGGCCTCGTCTGGGCCGAGGAGCGGATTCCGTCCGGCGTGGCCGCTCTCGTCGTTGCAACCGAACCGATCGCCTTCGTGTTGATCGAATCGATGATTCACCGGCGCCGACCCCGGGGATACGTGCTCGCCGGCCTCGCCCTGGGCACGGCGGGGCTGCTGGCCCTCGTCGGGCCGGGCTCGCTGTTCGGCGGCGAGCGGTTCCACCTCGGTGCCTGCATCGTCCTCGTCGCCGGCACGTTCGCCTGGGCCGGCGGATCGCTCTTCTCGCGGGGCTCCCGGCTGCCCGCCTCTCCGGTCATGGCGACGGCCGCGACCCTCCTCGCGGGCGGGGGGCTCCTCGCGCTCGCGGGCGTCGCGGCCGGCGAGCTTGCCGCTTTCGATCCGGCGGCGGTCTCGTCGAAATCCGTGCTCGCGACCGTCTACCTCTTCGTCTTCGGCTCGATCATCGGCTTCAGCGCGTACCTCTGGCTCCTTCGCGTCGCGACGGCGTCCCGCGTCGCGACGTACGCCTACGTCAATCCCATCGTCGCCGTGCTCCTCGGCTGGATGTTCGCCGCCGAGCCCCTGACGCCGCGCGTGTTCGTCGCCGCCGCCGTCATCGTGGGCGCCGTCGTCCTGATCATCCGGCACGGCGGCGAGGCGCCGGCGCCGTCGTCGGGCGACGAGGGTTTCGGCTGCGCCAAGGCGCCGGAGACACTGCATGCCTGATTCGGGCGCCTTCCGCCGGCCGGTCACGCGCGGGCAGCTCGTCGTCGCCTTCGCCGCGGTCTACGTGCTCTGGGGCTCGACGTACCTGGCGATCCGCTTCGGCGTCGAGACGATCCCTCCGTTCCTGATGGCGGGCCTGCGCCACCTGACGGCGGGTCTCCTGCTCTTCGGCTGGCTGCGCCTGCGCGGCACGCCCGGGCCGGAGCGGCAGCACTGGGGACCGGCCGCCGCGATCGGCGGGCTGATGCTCCTCGGCGGCAACGGGCTCGTGAGCTGGGCCGAACAGCGTGTGCCCTCGGGGCTCGCGGCCCTGATCGTCGCCTGCGTGCCGATCTGGATGACGCTTCTCGACGGGATCCAGAACCGCCGGAGGCCGCACGGCGTCGTGCTCGCCGGGCTCGCTGCCGGCCTGGCGGGCCTCGCGTTTCTCGTCGTCCCGGGCCGGTTCGCCGGCGGCGCCCACGTGGACCTCCTCGGGGCCGGCGCCCTGATGCTCGCGTCGCTGTTCTGGGCGACGGGTTCGCTGTACGCGCGCCGGGCGAAGCTGCCGGCCTCGACGCTCATGGCGACGGCCATGGAGATGATCGCCGGCGGCGCGATCCTCTTCGGCGCTTCGACGCTCGTCGGCGAGTGGCGGGGCTTCTCGATCGCCGCCGTGTCCGGCCGATCGCTCGTCGCGCTCCTCTATCTGATCGTGGCGGGCTCGCTGCTCGGTTTCACGGCGTATATCTTTCTGCTCGGCGCGACGACGCCGGCCCGGGTTTCGACGTACGCGTACGTCAACCCGGTCGTCGCCGTGTTTCTCGGCTGGGCGCTCGCGGGCGAGGGGGTGACGGCGCGGACCGTGATCGCGGCGCTCGCGATCGTCGGCTCGGTGGCGGTGATCATCCGGTACGGAGGGCGGAAGGTGCAGAAGGAAGTGGCTCTGGAGGCGGCGTCCGAGCCGCGGCGAGCCGGGAGGGCATCATGATCGCGAGAATCTGGCGGGGACACACGCGGGCCTCGGACGCGGACGAGTACATGGCGTTCCTGGAGCGCTCGGGCCTCCCGGACTACAAGGCGACGCCCGGCAACGAGGGCGTGCTCGCGCTGCGCCGCGTCGAGAACGGTGCGGCCGAGTTCATCCTCATCTCTTTCTGGCGGGACTTCGACGCGATCCGCCGTTTCGCCGGAGCCGATCCCGAGAAGGCCTATTACTACCCGGAGGACGACCGCTTCCTCCTCGGCAAGGAGCCGAACGTGACCCACTACGAGGTCGCGGCGAGCCGGTCCGGGGCCGGCGCGGACGAGGGGCTCTCGCGCGTGCGGTTCGCCGCCGAAGAGCTGTGACGGCGCCGCGGGGCCGGGAGATCGGCCTGCTGACCGTACTCCTGGAAGTGTCCTACGAGAAGAAGGCCTGGCAGGGACCCAACCTGCGCGGCAGCCTCCGCGGCGTGACGGCGGCGGAGGCCTCCTGGCGTCCCGCGCCCGGCCGACACAGCATCTGGGAGGTCGTCGTTCACGCCGCGTACTGGAAGTACGCCGTGCGGCGGATGCTGACGGGGGAGAAGCGGGGCACCTTCGCCGAGAAGGGGAGCAACTGGTTCGCTCGCTCCGCCGGGAGCCCCGCCGACGCACGGGCATGGAAGGCGGACGTTGCGCGCCTCGACGCCGAGCACCGGCGGCTCATGGAGGCGGTCGCGAAGCTCCGGCCCGCGGCGCTCGCCCGGAAGCCGCGAGGCAGCCGCTCGACGACGGCGCGGCTTCTCTATGGTGTCGCATCCCACGACGTGTACCACACGGGGCAGATTCAGTTGTTGAAGAGACTCTGGCGGAAGCGGTAAGCCGTAAGCCGTAAGCCGTAAGCAGTGAGCGGACCGCGGTCTGCGGTCGGTTCCCTCTTTTGATAGCCTCTCCGGCCCATGGGGCGCCTCGTCGACCTGTCCCACGCGATCGAGCACGGCATGATCACGTACCCGGGGCTCCCGGGACCCGTGATCTCCGACTTCCTGGGGCGCGAGGCTTCGCGCGGTCACTACGCGGGAGGCACGACGTTTCACATCGCCCGTGTCCGCATGGTGGCGAACACCGGAACGTATCTCGACGCCCCGTTCCACCGCTTCGCGCACGGCAAGGACGTCGGCTCGCTCCCGCTCGACCGGCTCGCGGACCTGCCCGGCCTCGTCATCGACGCCTCGGGAAAGGGACGCGCGCTCGACCAGGAGCTCTTCGCGGGCCATGACCTCGCCGGCCGCGCGGTGCTCGTGCGGACGGGATGGGACGCGCACTGGCGCACGCCCCGCTACGCCGAAGGTCATCCCTACCTGACGCGGGCCGCCGCGGAGCACCTCGCCGGCGCGGGCCCGGCCCTCGTCGGCATCGACTCGCTCAACATCGACGACACGGGCGACGGCGTGCGCCCGGCCCACACGCTGCTGCTCTCCGCCGGCATTCCGATCGTGGAGCACCTCTGCAATCTCGGCGAGCTGCCGGAGTCGGGATTCAAGGTCCACTGTGTCCCGGCGCCGTTTCGCGGTCTCGGCAGCTTCTCCGTCCGCGCCTACGCCGTCCTGCCCTAGGCCGGCGGTCCGATTCTCGGGAAACTCTGGGCTTTGCCCTGCGTAAACGCCGCAGAGGAGTTCCACCCATGCACCTCGTCTTCGTCCTGGCGGCGGCCCTGTTCGCCGTCGCCGTCGCCCCGCAGCCCACGCCCGCGCCGCCGCAAAAGTCCACGGCTGCTCTCGCCCGCGAGGCCCGGGCGGCCTACGACGCCGGAGACAAGGCCGGGTTCCTGCGCCTCACGGAGGAGATCGCCGCGCGGCGGCCGGGCGACGTCTACGTGCTCTACAACCTGGCGTGCGGCCAGGCCCTCAACGGCCAGACCGACGCGGCCGTGAAGTCGCTCCAGGGGATCGCCGCGCGCGGGGCCGTGGCGGATCTCGACTCTGACACCGACTTCGATTCGATCCGGACGTCCGACGGTTACCGGAAGGTCCGCGACCAGATGGCGGCCCTCCGCGCGCAGAAGATCTCCTCCGGCGTCGTCACGGCGTTCACGATCCACGAGAAGGGGCTCGTCCCCGAGGGCGTGGCGTACGACCCGAAGACGAAGTCGTTCTTCGTCTCCTCGATCCGCAAGCGCAAGATCGTGCGGGTCGACGCGAGCGGGAAGGTCTCCGACTTCGTCCCGCCGGCGGAGGGAGGCCTGCGCTCGGCCTGCGGGATCGCCGCGGACCCGAGGCGCCGGTCGCTCTGGGTCGCGAGCGAGGCGATGCCGCACATGGAGGGGTTCAAGAAGGGCGATCCGCCCGCGAGCGCGCTCTTCGAGTTCGACCTCGACACCGGGCGGCTGCGCCGCGAGTACCGTTCGCCGGCCTCCGACCCGCCCGCGGCCTTCGACGATCTCGCCCTCGGCCCGGACGGCCGCGTGTTCCTCAACGACGGCCGCAACCCGCGGATCTGGACGCTCGCCCCCGGGGCGGGCTCGATCGAGCTCTTCCTCGAGTCCGACGCCTTTCGCGGGACGCAGGGCATGGCGGTCGCGCCGGACGGCAGGACGCTGTACGTCTCCGACTACACGTCGCTCTATCGCGTCGACCTCGTCTCGAAGCGCCTCACCCCGCTTCCGGTACCGCCGGACGCCGCCTTGAACGGCATCGACGGCCTCGTGTACGCCGCCGGGAGCCTCTACGGCATCCAGAACGGCGTCGAGCCGAACCGGGTGACGCGGCTCGAGCTCTCGGCCGACGGGACGACGATCGCCGGGGCTAAGATCCTCGTCATGAACCATCCCGACTTCGACGAGCCGACCCTCGGCGTCGCGGCCGAAGGCGCCCTCTACTTCACCGCCAACAGCCAGGGCGGCAAGTTCCAGAACGAGAAAAAGCCCATCACGCCCGAGGCGATGCAGGATGCCGTCATCCTGAAGCTGCCCCTCGGCGGGGCGCCGGCCGCGCGTTGAGCGGCCGCATTCGCGTCTGCCTCGCCGGGGCGACCGGCTGGGTCGGGCGCGGCCTCGCGCCGGCGATCGCGGCGGCGCCGGACCTGGAGCTCGCCGGTGCGGCGGCGCGGGGAGCGGCCGGCCGGACCCTCGCGGAGGCCCTCGGGGATCCGTCGTTGCCCCCGGTCGTCGTGCGCTCGACGGCGGCCGAAGCCCTCGAGGCCGGCGCGGACGTGTTCGTCGACTACACGAGCGCCGCCTGGGTCCGGGACCATGTCCACGCGGCGATCGCCCGGGGCGTCCACGTCGTCGTCGGGAGCTCGGGCCTGACCGACGCCGAGTACGCCGCGATCGACGACGCAGCGAAGGCGCGCGGCGTGGGCGTGCTCGCGGCCGGCAACTTCGCGCTCACGGCGGTGCTGCTGCAGCGCTTCGCGGAGATGGCGGCCCGGCTCATCCCGCAGTGGGAGGTCATCGAGTACGCGCGGGCGTCCAAGCCCGACGCTCCGTCGGGCACGGCCCGCGAGCTCGCCCGCCGCCTGTCGCGCGTGCGGCGCCCGGAGATCGCGGTGCCCGCCGAGAAGACGCTCGGCGAGCCCGAGGCGCGCGGGGCGTCTCTGTCCGGAACGCCCGTCCACTCGGTCCGGCTTCCCGGCTTCGTCTCGTCGATCGAGGTCCTCTTCGGCCTGCCCGACGAGCGCCTCTCGATTCGCCACGATTCCGGATCCGGCGCCCAGCCTTACATCGCCGGAACGCTCCTCGCGATCCGGCGCGTCGGAAGCTTCACCGGCCTGAAGCGAGGCCTCGACAGCGTGATGGAGCTGTAGCCCGCCGGAGACATCCGCGCCGGGGACCGCTGCCGTATCATCGGCGGGTGCGTCCGCCGATCCTCGCCGCGGCTCTTCTCGGGATCGCGTGGGCCGTGTCCCCGACTTCCGTGCCGCGCGCCGAACGCGTCGAGAAGGCGGCGGCGGCTCCGGCCATCCACCTGACGCAGGTCGCGGGCCCGCTGACGGGAGTCACCGCCATCACCAATGCCGGCGACGGGCGGCTCTTCCTCACCCTCCAGCGCGGCCAGATCGTCGTCTGGGACGGCGCCCAGGTGCTCGCGACGCCGTTCCTCGACCTGTCGGACCTCGTCGTGTGCTGCGGCGAGCAGGGGCTGCTCTCGACCGCGTTCCACCCGAACTACGCCGCGAACGGCCTCTTCTTCGTCGACTACACGAACCTGTCGGGCGACACGGTGATCGCGCGGTACTCGGTCTCGGGCGACCGCAACGTGGCGGACCCGTTCAGCGCGAAGATCCTCCTGACGATCGACCAGCCGTTCGCGAACCACAACGGGGGACAACTGCAGTTCGGCCCCGACGGAGACCTGTACGTCGGCATGGGCGACGGGGGCTCGGCCAACGATCCGGACTGCCACGCGCAGCGCCTCGACCCGCAGCCGGGACGGCAGGACCTCCTCGGAAAGCTCCTGCGCCTCGACGTCGACCCGAGCATCGCCAACCCGCCGTGGTACGCCATTCCCGCCGGCAACCCGTTCGTCGGGGCGGGCGGGCCGGACGAGGCCTGGGCGATCGGCCTGCGCAACCCGTGGCGGTTCTCGTTCGACCGCCTGACGGACGACCTCTTCATCGGCGACGTCGGCCAGGGGCTACGGGAGGAGATCGACTTCCAGGCCGCGGGCTCCGGCGCCGGAGCCAACTACGGCTGGAAGATCATGGAGGGAACGCTCTGCACCGGCAACACGGCGAGCTGCCCCCCGAGCACGCCGGCCTGCTTCTCGCCGAGCTTCACGGCGCCGATCCTCGAGTACGGCCACGACGTGGGGCGCTGCTCGGTCACGGGAGGCTACGTCTACCGGGGCCTCGCGATTCCCGACCTCTACGGCACGTATCTCTTTGCCGACTATTGCTCGGGCGAGTTCTTCGGCGCCCGGCCGGCGGGCGGCGGAGCGTTCACGGCGGAGCTTCTCCCGATCTCCGTCGACAACCCGACGACGTTCGGCGAGGACTCCGCCGGCGAGCTCTACGTCGGGACGGGCGCGGGTTTCGTCTACCGCGTCGACGGGCCGGTGCCGCAGACGCCGGTCATCGCCGCGATCACCCCCGCGACCGGCTACGAGCGGGGGAGCGACACCGTCACGATCACGGGCGCCAACTTCACGGGCGCGACCACGGTGCTCTTCGGGACGAAGCCGGCGAAGGCCGTGTCCGTCGTCTCGCCGACGCGCCTGACCGCGGTGACCCCGCCCGGCGACAGCGGCCTCGTCGCCGTGACGGTCGCCAACCCCGGCGCCGCGTCCGCGGTCAAGGCGAACGGGTTCGCCTACGTCGCGATCCCGCGCGCCGCCGACACGCCCCCGGGCACCCGGATCGTCACGCGGCCGGGCCCCTGACGGGGCTCAGGCCCGACGACCCCACGCGAGGAACGCCGCGGCCGAGAGCGCGGTCAGCAGCACTCCATACGCCGCCGCGGCCCCGATCTCCTGGAGCCGGAGGTCCGAGAGGATCTCGATCGAGATGGGCCGGGTGGAATAGGTGTACAGGACGATCGAAACGACGAAGTCGCCGAGCGCCGAGAGGAACGCGAGGCTCGCGCCGGCGAGCAGCGCCGGCCGCAGGTGGGGCAGCACGACGCGCACGAGCCGCCGCCCCGCGGAGGCGCCCAGGGACGCCGCGGCTTCCTCGATCGCGGGATCGAGCTGCCGCAGGCCCGCGAACGCGGCCCGCCCCGTGAGGGGAAGGCTCCGCACGAGGTATCCGAGCGGCAGGATCGCCGCGGTCCCCACGAGGACGAAGCGCGCCGCCCAGGGCTGGTGGACGCTGAAAGCCGCGGCGAGCGCGACCGCGAAGACCGTGCCAGGCAGGGCCCACGGCGCCGCGACCAGCCACTCGAGCGCCGCGCCCGCGCGGCCGCCTTTGCGCACGCCGGCGTACGCGGCGGCGAAGCCGAGGACGAGCGCGAGGGCGGTGGCCACCGCGGCCATCCACAGCGAGTTGGCGATCGGCTGGAGCCGCTCGGGCTGCGAGATGAGGCTCCGGTAGTTTCCGAGGTCGAGGACGGGCGGCAGGGCTTCGGTCGTCCACGTGTTGCGCGGCACGAAGGACAGGAGCAGGAGCGACGCGTGCGGCAGGAGGAGCAGCAGCGCGAGGCCCCAGCCCGCCGCGGCCACGGCGAAGCGGCCGCCGGCGAGCTCCCGCCGGCGGGGGGCGATGCCCCGGACCGTGCCGACGACCGACCGGCCTTCGGTGCGGCGCAGCAGGTGGAGACCGGCGAAGCCGATCGCCGCCAGCGCCACGGTCTCGACCATCGCGAGCCCGATGTCGCCGTTCAACTTCGAGGCCACGATCTGCGTCGTCATCATGCGGAAGCTTCCCCCGAAGACGTACGGCGCGCTGAAGGAGGCGAGCGAGGTCATGAAGGTCAGCAGCGCCGCCCCCGTCAGGGCGGGCGAGAGCAGGGGAAGCGTCACCCGGCGCGCCGTGCGCGCGCGGCCGGCGCCGAGGCTCGCGGCGGCCTCGAGGTACGCGGCGTCGAGGCGCGAAAGCCCCGCGCGGACGAAGAGGTAGAAGTAGACGTACATCGAGTACGCGTGGACGAGGAGAATCGCGCCGGGGCCGGCGAGGCGCCAGGGAGGGTGCTCCAGGCGCAGCGCCGCCTGGACGGCGCGCGAGGCGAACCCGCTCTCGCCATAGAGAAACAGGAAGGCGATGACGCCGACGAGCGGCGGCAGCGCCACCGGCAGCGCGACGAGGACGCCGAGCGCGCGGCGGCCCGGGAACTCGGCGCGCTCGAAGAGGAACGCGAGCGGCACGCCGATCGCCGCCGAGAAGACCACCGTCAGGAGCGAGATCCAGAGGCTCGCCCACAGCGCCTGCCACTCGGCCGGCCGGCGCGCGAACTCCGCGAAGTGGGCCAGCGTGAAGCGGGGCGCGCCGAGGGCCTCGAGAAACGTCAGGACCAGCGGGTAGCCGACCAGCCAGAAGAGCAGGACGAGGAGGCCGGCGGCGAGGATCGCGCCGCGGCGCCGGGTCACGGCTCCCTCGGGAAGGCGCGTGGCACGGGCCCTCCCGGCGAGGGGACGACGAGGACGCGGTCGCCCTCGCGGGCGGCGTGGGGCGGAGCGAGGACCTCGACCTCGCCCGCCGCCGCCGTCGACGATCCGGAAGTAGGCCGAGCGCCCCGCGAAGCGTCGTTCGGCGACCTCGCCCTCGAGCGCGTCGGCGCGCGTCCGCGCCGAGAACTCGAGCGCCTCCGGCCGCACGACCAGGTCGGCGTCGGAGCCCTCCGCCAGCGAGGCGTCCGCGATCGCCGGCCACACCGGGCCCTTCGGAATGCGCGCGCCCATCTCCCACCGGACCGGGATCACGCTCGAGCGGCCGATGAACGTCGCGACGAAGCGGGTGGCCGGCTGCTCGAAGAGCTCCTCGGGCGTGCCGATCTGCTCGAGGCGGCCCGCGTTCAGGACGGCGACCCGGTCTCCGAGCTCGAAGGCCTCCTCCTGCTCGTGCGTCACGAAGAGCGTCGTGATCCCGATGCGGCGGATCGCGCGCCGGAGCTCCCTCCGCGTCTTCTCGCGGAGCGTCGGGTCCAGGTTCGAGAGGGGCTCGTCGAGGAGCAGGACCCGCGGCGAGGGCGCGAGGGCCCGGGCGAGCGCCACGCGCTGCTGCTGGCCGCCCGAGATCTCCGTCACGCGGCGCTTCTCGAAGCCCGCGAGGCCGGTCAGGGCGAGGACCTCGGCGACGCGCGCGGCCGTGGCGGCCCGGGAGGCGCGGGCCGACCCGAGGCCGAAGGCCACGTTCTCGCCGACCGTCATGTGCGGAAAGAGCGCGTAGTGCTGGAAGACCATGCCGAAGCGGCGGCGCTCGGCCGGGAGCCGCGTCACGTCCTCGCCTTCGACGACGATCCGGCCGGCGTCCGGCGTCTCGAAGCCGGCGGTCAGCCGGAGGATCGTCGTCTTGCCGCTTCCCGAGGGCCCGAGCAGGGCGACGATCTCCCCGCGCGCCGCCGTGAGAGTGACGTCGCGGGTGACGGCGGCGCTCCCGAAGCGCTTGTCGAGCGACTCGAGCCGCAGGAAGTCCGACATTGCGGCGAACGGTATCGCAAACCGGGGGCCCGGGCCGTCACCGCGTTACGGGGCCCTGGCGGCTCCCCGGCCGCGGATCGTGCGGTCCCAGGTCGCCATCCACTCGGCGCCGTCCTTCTCGAGGAGCGGCCAGTCGATCTCGGCGACGACCATGTCGCGCTCGACGTCGCGCGCCCACGCGGGCAGCTCCTCGCCGAGGTCCGTCCGCGCCGGGAGGCGGTACGTCTTCTCGGCCGCCAGGCGCTGCATCGGCTTGCTCCCGAGAAACTCGATGAACGCCTTCGCCGCCTCGGCGTGGCGGCTGCCGGCGACGAGCCCGACCGAGTCGTCGATCACGGGCGTTCCGCTCTTCGGAAAGACGTACTGGAGGGGCGAGCCCCGCTCGCGCTCGAGCAGCGTGTCCGGAAGGTCCCAGATCGTGATGAGGCCTTCCTGGCGGACGATCTTTTCGTAGAGGAGGATCGGGTTGAAGACGTACTCCTTGGTCTGGGCGTCGAGCCTCGCGAGCCATGCGAACCCCGCCGCGGGGGATCCCGTCTCGCGCACGGACTTCGCCAGGATGTAGCCCCACACCGCGCGCATCGTCCCCGACGCCAGTGGATCGCGGATGAGGATCTTGCCCTTCCACTTCGGGTCGAGCAGGTCGTCCCACTCGCGCGGCGCCTCCGCGGCGGCGATCGCCTTCGAGTTGTAGACGGGCATCGCGGGCGTCCGGTAGAGGCCGAAGTAGAGGTCCCCTTCGTGGCGGCTGGACGGGACGACCGCGTCGGCCCAGCCCGGGCGGTAGGCGGCGAGCAGGCCGTCGCGCACGCCGCGGGCGAAGATCGTGTCGGGCCCGCCGTACCAGACGTCGGCCTGCGGATTCGCCTTTTCCGAGCGCAGCCGGTCGTAGACCTCCTGCGAGCCCATGTCGAGCCAGCGGACGTCGACGTCCGGGTGGGCACGCTCGAACTCCTTTTCCATCAGGCCGAGCAGGTCGCGGCCGTGGGGCGAATAGATCGTCAGCGGCACGCGGCCGTCGCCCCGGCAGGCGGCGAGGCCGGAACACAGCGCGGCGGCGAGGAGGAGGCGGAGGGCCGGGCGCCTCACGGAGCCGGCGTCGGGGCGTAGCGCTTCATCATCTCCTCGTACTGCTTGCGCTGCTCGGGCGTCATGTCCTTCAGGGCTTCCTGCATCTGGGCGCGCGCGTCGGCCATCGCCTTCTCCTGCTCGGGCGTGAGGCCGCCGACCGCCATCCCGGTCTCCTTGTAGCCGGCCGGCACCTCGAAGAGCGCCGCGGAGAGGGCCTTCTTGTCGGCCCGCACGAGCTCCATGACCATCGTCGGCTCCGCCGAGCCCTTGGTCCGCACCGACCAGCGGACGGGGGAGCCCTCGATGCCGGCGTCGCGCAGGGACTTCAGCCAGGAGCCGGCGTCCGAATCGTTGCGGTTCATCGCCGCCAGCCAGTCGCTCGACGCGCCGAACTCCTTCGTGACGCAGAGGTCGAACACGCTGCCTTTCGACGACGTGACGCGGACGTTCTGGCAGGGGTAGCCGGCGACGCGATCCATCCCGAGCTTCTCGACCGTGTACGTTTCCTTCGGAGCCGTCTTCGCGTCGTCGCGCGCCTTTTTCGTGTCCCACACGGAGTACGTCCGGTTGGCGTCGTTGACGAGGTAGACCTTCTCCGGGTTCGGGAGCTTCGCGAGCATCACCATCTTGATCTGCTGCGGGCCGCCCCGGCGGCTCGCGCCCGTCGCCATCTCCCACTCCATGCGGAAGCCCGTCTTCGAGGAGAACATGTGGGCCGTGCCCTCGAGCGGGGCCCCCTTCTCGCGCCGGGTCGTGATCTTGAACGTCGCTTCCCCCTCGAACTGGGCCGAGGCGGCGGATGCGATGAGGGCCAGGGCGGCGGCGGCGAGGAATCGGCGGATCATGTCGGCCTCCTTCGGTTCAGGACTTCCACGCGAGGAGATTGGCGAGCAGTCGATAGGCGCCCGGCACCCCGGCGGGGAGCTGCCGGAAGAACGCGAGCCCGGTGTAGACGTAGCGGCCCCGGCCGAGCTTCGCGACGAGCAGGCCGCCCTTCTGCTCGGGGCCGCCCGGATCGGCCATCGCGAGCAGCGGCGTGTACTCCGGCGCCCATGTGTGCGCGAAGTAGAGGCCGCGCTCCTGGACCCAGCCGGACCAGTCCTCGGACCCGATGCGGTTGGGCGTCGTGAAGATCGGGCTCGCGGGGTCGAGCACGGTCACCCGGGCCGTCTCGTCCGTGACGCGGTCGTGCGGCCGCGCGATCTCGAGGGCGAACGGGGCATAGCCTCCCTGGATGAAAGGGTACTGCTGATACTGGACGACGACGAGGCCCCCGGCCCGGGCATAGTCGAGCAGGCGCCCGTTGGCCCGCGGCAGCGCCGGGTCGGTCTCGTACGCGCGGCTCCCGACGAGGATCGCGTCGTAGCGCGAGAGGTCTCCCGCGTCGAGGTCGCGCGCGGTCAGGATCTCGACCGGGACGCCGAGCGCGGTCAGCGCCTCCGGAACGCGGTCCGCCGCGCCGCGCACGTAGCCGAGGCGCTTGAGCGGCGGAAACCGGATGTCGGCGGCCGAGATCTTCGCCTGCGCCCGCTCGGGCATGGGCGTGCGCGGGATGTACCCGTAATCGATGAGGCGGATGCCGAGGTCGGCCGCGGCGCCTCCGTCGATTCGCGCGGCGAAGCGGACCTCGTGGCGCCCCGGGGAAAGCGCCGGCGGGGCCTGGAGGTCGACGTCGAAGAAGACGCGTTCGCCGGCCTTCGCGAGCGTGAACGGCCGCGGCGCCGGCGCGGGCCAGCCGGCGGGAGGGACGACCTCGAGGCGTCCCGAGACCGGGGTCGCCGCGTGCGACAGCAGCGAGACCTCGAGTCGCCGCGACGCCTGGCCGAGGGGCCAGACGAGCAGGTCCGGCTCGACCGCGACCTCGACCGACGGTGCGGCGCGCACGGGGCGGCGGACCTCGCCGAGTTCCTGGTCGCGCACGCGGAAGGAGACGTCGCGCTCGAGGACGACGCTCTCTCCCGCGATCGTCAGGCGCGCGACCGACCGCAGGGGCGCCGGCTGGAACGGGTCGCCCCGGACGCCGGGGGGCGCCGAGCTCCAGTCGTAGAGATCGGCCTGGAGCGGGCGTTCGAGAAAGTACGGGACCGTGGCGGGGGCCCCGGCGGGCACGCTCGCCCGGCTCTTCCACTCCTCGAGCTTTCCGGGCGCGACCGTCTTCGCGCCGGCGGCCGGGGCGGCCGACCAGCCGGCCGGCGATTCGACGGCGACGCTCTCGACCGAGACGCTCTGCCCGCCCGCGTTCCAGACGGAGGACGTGACTTCGAGCGACTCGCCGGGCGCCGCGGTCTCCCGCTCCGAGACCGCGTCGAGCGTGACTCCGGCCGCGCCGGCGAGGGCGTTCTGCGCGAGCGCGAGCTTCTCGTCGAGGAGCATGGCCGTGCCCCCGTCGCCGTCGCGGACGAGCCCGCGCGCGGCGCGCAGGTTCGACAGCACTTTCGCGAGCGCCGGGACCGTCGAGGGCAGGTCGGGCGTCGAGAGGCGGCGCCGCGCCTCGGCGACCCCGGCCTCGACCGCGTCGAGCCGTTTCTCGATCTCCGCCCGCCGCGCCGGGTCCCGGACCTCGGCGGCGATCGCCCGCAGGCGCGTGTCGACGCCGGAGAAGAGATCGCGGCCGTCGCGCCCCGCGCCGCCGCCGACCCAGCCGACCGTCGTCTGGTTCGGCCCGGGCTCCTGGAGCTGGCCCATGTCCTGCGACCGGTGGAGGCTCCGGCTCGCCATGGCGACCTGGTAGACGGAACGCCCGGTCAGCGGCTCGACGCGCCCGGTGTCGAGGACGACGGTCGTCGCCGCCTGGTCCCTCCAGTAGCCCGTCTCCTGGAGGAGCGTCACCGGCTTCCAGGGGCTCAGGCCCTCGGCCGCGAGCTCCGGGTACGCCGAGGGGTCGCCCGCCAGCCGGTAGGCTTCGCGCGCGGTCACGCCGGCGGCCTGGTGCTGTCCGTGCCCGTCGCGCGCGGTGCCGTTGAAGATGCTGACGACGACCTGCGGGCGGAAGCGGCGCACGACCCGCACCGCGTCGCCGAAGATCGCTTCGCGCGGCCACTTCGAAAACGCCTCGTCGAGCGAGCGCGTGAATCCGAAGTCGTAGGCGCGCGTGAAGAACTGCCGGGCGCCGTCGAGCCGGCGGGCCGCGCCGAGCTCCTGCGAGCGGACGAGTCCGAGGCCGACGCCGAGATCCGGCCCGACCAGGTTCTGGCCGCCCTCGCCGCGCGTCAGGGAGAGGTACGCCGCCTCGCCACCGAGCCCGCGCGCGACGAAGGCCAGGATCTCCGTGTCCTCGTCGTCCGGATGCGCCCCCACCACCAGCAGGCGCCGGTGCGCCGAGAGTCGCGCGAGCGCGCGGTCGACGGCCTCGAGGCCGCCCGCCGTCGGCGGCGTGAGGCTGTAGAACGAGGCCGCCGCCTGGTCGGCCCGCGGGACGGCGCAGACGAAGAGCGCCGCGAGCCCCGCGGCCAGCGCGAGAGCGGCGCGGCGCCTCGGCACTATCGCTTGAAGGACTTGCGCACGAGCGGCGCCGAAGCGGCGGCCGCGGCCCCGAGAAGGGCCGCGAGAACGCGGGCCTTCTTCTTCGGGTCCATCGCCTTCCACTCGTTGGCGAGCCGCGTGACCGTCTTTCGCGAAACCTTCGTGGCGCTGCCCACGGCGCGGCGGACGACCGTGGCCCCCTGGCCGGACGCTTCCGCGATCGCGGCGCGGGCGACCGAGACGCCCCCGGTGATCGATCGGATCACTCCCTCGATCGTCGTCGGGCGCGCCTTCCGCCGGGCCGCCGGCTTCCGGCGCGCCGCCCCCGCGGGCCGGGCCTTCCGGGCCGTGGCCTTGCGGGCGGGAGACTTCCGCGCGGCGGGCTTGCGCGGGCTCTTCGACGCAATCGGGACGACCGTGTTCTGTTCCTCGTTCTCGTTGACCACTTTGACCTCCGAATCCATGGCGATGGGACTCCCTTCGGGCTTCGCGAACCTCGCGGACGGTTTCGCACCCCGGGGGACGCGGCCGCCGAGGGCCAAATCTAGCATCTTCCTTGCAGGTATATCTTGACCCGATGCCGACGGCCCTGGACCTCGATCGAGCCGCTCTCGCCGCCTGGTACGTCCGCAACCGCGAGCGTGCGGACGCGATCTTCGACGCGGTCCGTCCCGAGGCCTACGAGTCCCGGCCGATTCCCCTCCGCAATCCGATCTGCTTCTACGAGGGCCACCTCCCGGCCTTCGCCGTGAACACCCTGGTCAAGCGCGGGCTGGGGCAGCCCGGGGTCGACGAGGATCTGGAGGTCCTGTTCGAGCGCGGGATCGACCCGGAGGACGAGAAGGCGGTCCCCGGCACGGCCCGTTCGTGGCCTTCCCGGATCGCGATCCGCAGCTTCGCCGCCGCCGCGGACCGCAAGGTGCTCGAGGCGATCGCCGAGGCCGACATCGCGGACGAGAGCCGTCCGGTTCTCGCCGGAGGCCTCGCCGCGTACACGGTGCTCGAGCACGACCCCATGCACCACGAGACGCTGTCCTACATCCTCCATCGCCTGCCCTACGGCCAGAAAATCCGTCCGGCCGGGCTTCCCGCGCCCCGGCCGGGGAGCGAGCCGCCGCCCCGGCGGAGCGTCCGGGTCGACGCGGGACGGGCGACGCTCGGCGCGAATCGTGGCGAGATGGCCTTCGGTTGGGACAACGAGTTTCCACGAATCGAAGCCGAGGTCCCCGCCTTCGACATCGACGTCGACAGCGTCACGAACCGCGACTTCATGGAGTTCGTCGAGGCCGGCGGCTACGAGGACGAAGCGCTCTGGGACGAGGAGGGCCGGTCCTGGCGCCTCGCGCACGACGTCCGGAGCCCGCTCTTCTGGGAGCTCCACCGCGGCGCCTGGATGTGGCGGGGGATGTGGGACCTCGTGCCGCTGCCGATGGCCTGGCCGGCCTGGGTCTCCCACGCCGAGGCGTCCGCCTGGGCGCGCTGGAAGGGCCGGCGCCTGCCGACGGAAGCCGAGTATCACCGCGCGGCCTACGGCGAACCGGGCGGCGGCGAGCGCCCGCAGCCCTGGGGCGATGCGCCGCCCGATGCGACGCGCGGCCACTTCGACGTCGCCGGCGCGGACCCCGTGCCGGTGGCGTCCTTTCCTCGCGGGACCAGCGCGTGGGGCGTCCGCGACCTCGTCGGCAACGGCTGGGAGTGGACGTCGACGGTCTTCGCGCCGCTTCCCGGCTTCGAGCCGATGCCTTCGTACCCGCGGTACTCCGCGGACTTCTTCGACGGAAAGCACTACGTCCTGAAGGGCGCCTCGCCCGCGACCCCGAAGGAGCTCGTGCGGCGGAGCTTCCGCAACTGGTTCCGGCCCAACTATCCCTACGTGTACGCCAAGTTCCGGACGGTCGCGCCGTGATCCCCCTGAGCGCCCAGGCGCCGCCCGCCGAGGCGGTCCGCGACTTCGCCGACGACGTGCGGCGCGACCTCGCGCTCGTGCCGAAGCAGATCCAGTCCCGCTACCTCTACAACGGGCTGGGCTCGGCCCTCTTCGAGGCCATCTGCCGCCTTCCGTGGTACCGGATCACGCGGGCCGAGGGACGGCTGCTCGCGCGGTTCTCGGGAGAAATGGTCAGCGCGCTCGAGGACCCCATCACGTTCGTCGAGCTCGGCTGCGGCAGCGGCGAGAAGCTCGCGATGCTCGCCGAGAACCTCCGCAGCCGGCGCAAGCGCGTTCTCGTCCACCTGATCGACATTTCGCCCGACGCCCTCGAGCTCTCCGAACGCACCCTCGGCGCGCTCGAGCACGTCTCGGTCGTCGGCCACCGGGCGACGTACGAGGAGGGCCTGCGCCACGCGGCCGAGCAGCGCCCGTCGCACGGCACGATGCTCGCGATCTTCCTCGGGTCGAACATCGGCAACTTCGATCGCCCCGCCGCCGACGAGTTCCTGGCGGACATCCGGAGGTCCCTGCGGCCGGGCGACGCGCTCCTGCTCGGCGCGGACCTCGTCAAGCCCGAGAGCGAGCTGCTTCTCGCCTACGACGATCCGCTCGGCGTCACGGCGGCGTTCAACAAGAACCTGCTGGCGCGCATGAACACGGAGCTCCTCGCCGACTTCGACCTCTCCGCGTTCGCCCACCGCGCCGTCTGGAATCCCGTGGAGCGGCGCGTCGAGATGCACCTCGTCTCCCTGGCCGACCAGACGGTGGTGATCCCGAGGGCGGGAACGACCGTGGCGTTCGCGCGCGGGGAGCCCATCTGGACGGAGAGCTCCTACAAGTACGACGCCGAAGAGGTCGTCCGCATGGGCGCCGACGCGGGTTTCCGCCTGCTCCAGCAGTGGGTCGAGTCCGACGCCCGGTTCGCCGTGACGCTGTTCGCGGCGGAGTAGGACCCGCGGATCGCGGTCGGCGGCGCTATTCGTCGCCGACGACGACCCGCTGCGCGGCCGGCGTGGGGCGGGGCCTGACCGGGAGGACGCGGAGCCCGTCCTGCGCCGGCGTGCCGGGATTGGAAGAGGCGCCGGGCGCGGCCGGCCCCGGGGCGGCGGGCCGCCGGGCGACGGGCAAGCGGGGGAGCGTCGAGGCGGAGCCCGGAGCCGACGCGGTGGCGCCTCCGGGGACGGGGGCCGCCGGCGGCTCGCCCGTGAGCCTCAGCGGCGCCCACTTCGTCCCCGCGTCACCGCTCTTGAGGACGCCGAGCTGGGTGCCCGCGTACAGCACCGCGGGCGCGCGCGGATCGAGCGCGATCGCCGTCACGTAGAGGTCCTGGTTGAGGAGGATCCACGAGTCCCCGCCGTCCGAGGACTTGTAGATTCCGATCGCCGTCGCGGCGTAGAGCGTCTTCGAGTTGGCGGGGTCGATCGCGAGCGCGAGCACGTTGTAGCTCTTGAGGCGCTTGTGGAGGGGCCGCCAGGTCGTTCCGAAGTCGTCGCTGCGGTAGAGGCCGTCGTGCATGCCGGCGTACAGCGTCCTCGGCGCGGACGGATCGACCGTCAGGTTCCAGATCGTTCCCTTGCTCATGGCCTTGAAGGGGCGCAGCCACGTCGCGCCGCCGTCCGTGCTCTTGAAGAAGCCCTCGCTGTTGGTCCCGATGTAGATGGTCCCGGCCGTGGCGGGATCGAAGGCGATCGCCGTCACGGCGACGCGCGCCGTCGTCGCCCCGAGCTCGCTCCACGACTCCCCGGAGTCGAGGCTGCGAAAGACACGGCCGCCTTCGCCGCCCGCGTAGACCGAGCCCGGCCGGTGCGGATCGACGGCGATCGTCCCGACGTACCGCAGCTCGAGGCTCTCGTTCGAACGGCGCCAGGACTCGCCGGCGTCGGTGCTGCGGAAGACGCCGCCCGTATCCGTCGCGGCATAGAGGGTGTCGTGCGCGGACGGGTCGATCGCGAGGGCCAGGACCGAATGCGCGTCGAGGCCGCGCCCGCGCGACCTCCAGCTCGCACCCGCGTCGCGCGACTGGTAGAGGCCGCGCCCGGTCGTCGCGTAGAGCGTGGCCGTCGAGATCGGGTCGAGCACGAGGGCGGTGACGAGCCCGCCCTCGCCCTGGAGGACGAACCCGGGCTCGTCGGCGCGCAGGGCGCCGGCGAGCGAGAAGGCGAAAAGCGCCGCCGCGGCGGCGCTTCGGGAGATCGTTTTCCTGTGGCTCACGTCCGGGCTCCGGTGGTTCGGAAAGTGGTCAGGGTATCACCAGCGGGTCTCATCCACCGCGGTCACTCGGGAAACGCCGACGTGTCGGAGGCGCCGCAGAAGGCGTCGGTGCTTTCGTAGGTCCGGACGGTCCCGGTCTTCGTGTCGGTGACGGTCAGGGTGTAGTCGAAGCCGGTCAGCCCCGTGTAGAAGACCCAGAACTTCCCGCTGATCTGGCTGAAGTCGACCATCTTGACGACGATTTCCGGCAACGCCGCGTCGCCCGTGATGTCCGGCATGCTGAAGTACCCCCACCGGTCGCTTCCGGAAACCGCGAAGCCGTTCGACTCGCGCCCCGTGCGCGGATGGCGGGCATGGACGGTCACCGAGAACCGGTGATCGAGAAGCGACAGCGCGGCCTCGGAGGGCGCGGCGGTGGCTTCGGGCCGGCTGACCGCGGCGCTCGCGTCGGGGAAGGGCTGACTCACTCCGCCGCACTGCGAGCCCCCCTGGTTGCCGACGTACTGGTGCTGCTCGCCGGTGACCGTGTCCGTGAGGGTGAGGACGTAGGGAAGCGACGTGAGGCCGGAATGAAAGATCGCGGCGCCGCCCGGGCCGAGGGCGCCGGCGGGCAGCATCTTGACGACGACCTCCGGGAAGGTCGCGTCGCCCGTGACTCTCGGGAACGCGAAGTACCCGGACCGGTCGGTGACGGCGTGCGCCGCCCCCGTGGTCCACAGAGCGCGGCTCTGGACGGCGACGTCCAGGGCGTATCGGCCCCCGATCAGGCAGAGACGCTCGGGGCCCGCGACGCACGGGAACGACGGGCTGCTCGTCCCCAGATCCATCTGGTAGATCCCGGCTCCCGTCGAAGCCGCCAGGAGGGTCCGGCCCCCGCCGGCGACCGCGACGCTTCCCACGGGCGGGCCGTCGATTCCCTCTCCGAAGTGCTCCCAGCTCGCGCCGCCATCCCGGCTGCGATAGACCGTCCCGTCCGCGGCCGCGTAAAGGTAGCCGGGCCGGGACGGATCCGCCACGAGCCCGCTCACCACGGTCGGGGAAACGGGGCCCGACGACATTTTCCAGGTCGAGCCTGCGTCGCTGCTGCGCATGACCCCGTGACCCGAGGTGCCGGCATAGACGACTGCGCCCGCGAACGGGTCGGCGGCGAGGACCAGGGGCAGGGCGCCGAGGTCCTGCTCGTTGCGTGTCCACGTGTTGCCGAGGTCCCGGCTGACGAAAATCGAGCCCCCGCGGGGGTACGAGTAGCCGTAATAACCGGTCTCGAGGTCGTGATACGAGCTGGCGTAGAGCGTCGTCGGGTCGTGACTGTCGAAGACGAGATCGTAGATGGTCTGCGACACGGCGGCCCGCTGGAAGGTCGCGCCGCCGTCGCGGCTGAAGACGAGCCCCGAATTCTCGGCGGCCCAGACCCGTCCCGGCGATCGGGCGTCGACCGAAAGCCGGCCGAATCCGAAATTGACCGGAGTCAGCGCGGACCAGGATGCTCCGGCGTCCGCGGATCGATAGAACGTTCCGTTCGCCGTGCCATAGAGCCTCGACGGGTCGTTCGGATCGAAGACCAGCGAGGTGAAGCCGGAGGGGGGTGGCTCACTGAAGGGGTCGAAGAAGTGCCCCGCGTCGCTCGAACGGAAGAGGCCCGGACCCTGGTTGACCGAGAACCCGAAGGTGCTTGCGACGACGTTCTCCGGGTGGGACGGATCGACGGCCACCGTCGTGACCCAGGACGACCGGAGGCCATGGCCGTGCCAGTTCCAGGTCGCTCCCCGGTCGGCGCTGCGATAGATGCCCGCGTCGGTGCCGGCGAGGACGGCGCCGGATTCGGAGTCGAACGCCGCGGCGAGCATGTAGCCCGTGGCCAGCGACCCTCCAGCCTGCGTCCACGAATCTCCGCCGTCGCTGCTGACGAGCACGCCGTGATCCGAGGTCAGCGACGACGACGGGCGTCGACGTCGGGTCGGTGTCCGGGACCTCGGCGATGCGCGTCACGACCGGGGTGACGGGCGCGCACGACCAGTCGACGGCGCCGTCGGTGGTCACGCAGACGAAACCGGTCATCGACGCGTAGAACCGGCCGGAGCCGGGAGCGCCGGGTGCGATCGCGTTCCACTGGGGGGCGGCGTGTCCGACGATCGCGACCGGTTGGAAGGACGCACCGCCATCCGTGCTGCGCTGAAGGGCGGCGTTGCCGCTCGACTGGCTGTAGCCCAGGACGACGATCGCGCCGTCGTGGGGATCGAGGTCGACGGCCGTGAGGTAGTAGAAACCTGTCGAGCCCAGCCGCTTCCAGGTTGCGCCGGAATCGGTCGACTTCCACAGGATCCCGTCGAAGCTCCCGAGATACGCCGTCGAAGGGTCGTCCGGATCGATGGCCACGGCCGACAGATTGGAGCCGCTGGGAGCGAGCGTCTCCCACGAGTTCCCGGCATCCCGGCTGACGGCGAGGCCGCCCTGGCCGAAGAGGGCGAAGACCGGCGAGCCGGGACGCACCGCGATCGCCGAAACCCACTCCGCGCGCAGGCCCGCGAGCTCCCATCCGTCGCCGGACGGCGTCGACCGAAAGACCCCCGCCGAAGTCCCCGCCCAGGTGATCCCGTCGGCCGCCTTCAAGTCGTAGATCGTGCCGACGTCGGTCGGACCGCTGAAGACCCAGGCGGGTTGTTCGGCCGCCGCGGTCGGGGCGCCGACGGCACCGGCGATCAGGGCCAGAACGAAGACGACTCTCAGGCGGTTGCTCATCGGATGCTCCTCCGTCGCGACGCGGGGCGTCGCCTCATGACACCCCTAGTGCCCTATCCCGGCGGGGCGTTACGCGGTCAACTGGTTGACCGCGCACGTGGTTTTTGTCCACCCCGGGATTGGTCGGACCGGACGCCCTTCTTCGGTTCGCCCTGCTCGCGATCGTGTCGCGCCCACACGAGGCCCCGCCGCGGTTTGACCCCGGGGATGGCGGGTGGTACCGTGCCGCGGTTTTGTTCAGGAGGTGTGCTCTGAAACGCTTGATCGCCGCCGTCGGCCTCGTAGTGCTCGCCGGTTCCACCCTTCCCGCGACCGAGGCGGTGGACCTCGACATGATCACGCGGATCCGCCTCGAGGGCTTCAACAACTCCAAGGTCATGGAGTCGGCCTCCGAGATGATGGACCGCATCGGGCCGCGCCTGACCGGCTCTCCCGAGATGAAGGAAGCCAACGAGTGGACGAAGAAGCAGCTCGAGTCCTGGGGGCTCGCCAACGCCCACCTCGAGAGCTGGGGTCCGTTCGGCCGCGGCTGGACCTGGTCGGGCTGCGCGGTGCGGATGACGGCGCCGGGCTCGGCCGAGCTCATCGCGATCCCGGAGGCCTGGACGCCGGGGACGGCGGGGCCCGTCCGCGCGAAGGCGGCGCGGCTCAACGTCAAGTCGGCCGACGAGCTCGAGAAGCTCAAGGGGAAGTTCGCGGGAACGGTCGTCTTCTTCGGCGACGTGCGCGACATCCCGCTCGGCGAGAAGCCCGACTCCGTGCGCTACGACGAGAAGTCGCTCGAGGCCGAGTATCAGTACGAGATGCCGGGACGACCGCCGCGTTACAACCGGGCGGAGTACGTCAAGCGTCGCGAGCTCCGCAAGGCCGTCACGAAGTTCCTCGAGGAGGAGAAGGCGCTGGCGATCGTCGCGTCGGGCCGCGGCGACATGGGGACCTTCAGCGTCCAGGGCGAGGGAACCTGGAAGAAGGGGGCCCCCCAGGGCCTGCCCTCGCTCTCGATGGAGCCCGAAAGCTTCGGCCGGGTGTCGCGGCTTCTCGACCGGGACGTTCCCGTCGAGGTCGAGCTCGACGTCAAGGCCCGGTTCATCGAAGAAGACCAGATGCAGTGGAACACGATCGCCGAGATCCCCGGAACCGACCGGAAGGACGAGGTCGTGATGATCGGCGCCCACCTCGATTCCTGGCACGGCGGGACCGGCGCGACCGACAACGGCGCGGGCTCGGTCGTGGCGATGGAAGCGATGCGCATCCTCAAGGCCGTCGGGGCGAAACCGCGGCGGACGATCCGCATCGGGCTCTGGAGCGGCGAGGAGCAGGGCCTCTTCGGCTCGCGGGCCTACGTCTCGCAGCACTTCGCGTCACGGCCGGAGCCGTCGGCCGAGGAGAAGGAAAAGCCGTTCTATCTCCGCAAGAAGACCGGGCCCCTCACGGTCAAGCCCGAGCACGCGAAGCTGTCGGCCTACTTCAACTTCGACAACGGGACCGGCAAGATCCGCGGCATCTACTCCGAGGACAACGCCGCGGCCGTTCCGATCTTCGAGGCCTGGCTCGCGCCTTTCCACGACCTCGGCGCGACCCTCGTGACGATGAACCGGACGGGCGGAACGGACCACCAGTCCTTCGACGACGTCGGCCTCCCGGGCTTCCAGTTCGTCCAGGACGCGCTCGAGTACGAGACGCGGACCCATCACACGAACATGGACGTCTACGAGCGGCTCCAGAAGAACGACCTGATGCAGGCCTCGGTCATCATGGCCTCGTTCGCCTACAACGCGGCCATGCGCGACGGGATGTTCCCGCGCAAGCCGATGCCGAAAGACGAACCGCCGAAGCCGGAGCCGAAGAAGGCCGACGCCCCGCCCGCGAAGCCGGTCGACGCCTCGCCCCACCCGTGAGCACGCGTGGTCGCCGCAATGGCGGTTGACTCGGGCGGGACCGGCCCATAGGATGGCTCCTGTCGGGGCAGTACAAGGTGAGGTCCCCATGCGCCGCGCGATTCCGATTCTCGCCCTCCTTCTCGGCCTGGTCGCCGCGGCTGCCGCTCAAACCCAGCCCTCGCTGACCTCGCGGCCCCTGCGCCTGCTGAGAACCTGGTACGACTCGGTCAAGACGTCGCAGGGGGACTTCCCGCGCCGGGTCGACATCCTCTACGACTACCAGCGGGCGTCCGCCTTCGAGCGCACCTATACGCTGGACGGCAAACTGATCTCGGCCCGCCGCATCGTCGTCAATCCTCCGACGCCCTCGCAAGCGGAGATCGAAGAGGCCTTCGAGATCGTGCGCGAGGATCCGGAGCTCGCGCGGATCATCCGGCGGTACAAGGCCGAGCTCGAGGGAGGCTTCATCATCGAGGAAGGGCGGCTCAAGCCCTGCGGACCGGGATCCCGCTGCCTGCTCATCCAGGTGCTGTCGCCCGACCATTCGGGCCTGATCCGCGTGACGGGCGTCGACCTGGTCAAGCAGAAGGTCACGTATCGGAACTTCGTCCCGTCCCAGCACCCGGGTGTCAAGTGAAGGCCCGCCTTCTGCTGCTCGCTCTCGTTCTCGCGGCGGCCGCGGAGCCCGCGTCCGCCGCCGTCGCGAGGGCGCGCTGCGTCGGTCCGAACGAGCACTGGATGGCCTGGCCGACGGCGGACCCGGTGTGGGACTTCTGCTGGGTCCGGCCGGCCCAGTCGAGCGCCACCAACGGCTCCGGGATCGAGATTCGGGAGGTCTACTACAAGGGCCACCTCGTGCTCAAGCGCGGTCACGTGCCGATCCTCAACGTCCAGTACGACGTCGGAAGCTGCGGCGGGGCGAACCACTGCTACCGCGACTGGCTCTACACCGAGCAGCCCTTTCTGGTCGACAACCCCTGTCCGCCGCCCTTGACCGCCGGCTGCGGATACGCCGAGCCCGCCTGTCCTCCGATCACGGTCTGCGAGCAGCACCTCGGCGTCGACGTCTGTCCCGCGACGGACGTGGACCCCTGCAACCGGGTCTGCTTCCAGGGGGTGGCGGCCGAGAAGCTCGCGGACCGGCTGATCCTGACGACCCAGGCCATGGCGGGCTGGTATCGCTACGAGATGAAGTGGACCTTCTTCCTCGACGGCCGCATCCAGCCGACCATGGGTTACTCGGCGGTCGCGAACGCATGCGTCGCCAACACGCACCGCCACAACGCGTACTGGCGCCTCGACTTCGACATCGACGGTCCGGATGAGGACGTCGTCACCGAGGGCCCGGAGGGCGTCGGCAAGGGCGTCATCGACACCGAGGCGATGCGGCTCAACGACGATCCCGCGCTGTGGTGGTCGATCGTCGACTCCCGGACGGGCCGCGGTTACCGGCTCGTCCCCGGAACGGAAGCGGAGCTGCCCGCGGACAACTTCAGCGTCGGGGACGTGTGGCTGCTGAAGTACAAGGCGCAGGAGCTGGACGACGCCGGACAGCCCGGTCCGGCGTGCGCGGTCAAGCTCAGCGGTTATCTCAACGGCGAGTCGCTCGCCCTCGACACCGTGCTCTGGTACCGCACGGGCGCCCTCCACCTGGGAGGGGACCTCGACGACTGCCACACGGTCGGTCCGACCTTCGAGCCGATCGGCACCTGGTAGCGGGGCGGCCGCGGCCCCGGATCCCGCCGGTCGCCGGGGGCCGGCGGGGTCTGCTAGGATTTCGGGAATCACGACAATGAAGGTGGCCCTGCGGCGGGACGTTGCGGCTCGGTTGCTGGCGGTCGTCGGGGCGCTCGCGGCGGCCTCGGCCCAGGCCGAGAGCGGCGGGGTGACCGCGACGTCCCGTCCGGTGCGGCTGCTCCGGAGCTGGGACGAGACGGTCAAGGCGCCCAACGGCCGCGACTACATTCGCCACGTGGAGCTCGTGTTCGACTATACGAGGGGCTTCGCGCAGGAGCGCTACTCCTCCGGCGCCGACGCGCGGATCTACGGCACGCGCGACATCAAGCAGAGCCAGCCGAGCCCCTCCCCGGAGGAGATCGCCGAGGCCGGCGACCTCGTGCGGCGCGACGCGGAGCTCGGCCGCATCGTCGCGCGCAAGAACGCGGTCCTCGAGGGGGGGTTCATCCTCGAAGAGGGCCGCGGCCGGCGTTGCGGGCCGGGCAGCCGGTGCCTCCAGATCCAGCTCCTGTCTCCGGACCGGGAGGGACTGGTGCGCTGGACCGTCGTCGACCTCGTCAAGCGCGAGATCGCGTACCCCGTGTACGTCCCGACGGGGGCGCATCCGTGACGATGCTCCGCCGCCTCGCCCCGCTCGTCCTCCTCGGGCTCGCGCTCGCGGCCCGGCCGGTCGAGGCGCAGCCCGCCTGCTCCGGAACCGAGCACCTGATGTCCTGGCCGGACGCGAATCCGGTGTGGCAGTTCTGCTGGCTCCGTCCGGCGGACAGCAGCGGCACCCGCGGCTCGGGCCTCGAGCTGCGCAACGTCTACTACAACGGCCACCTCGTCCTGAAGCGGGCCCACATTCCGATCCTGAACGTCCTGTACCTGCCGGGCGGCTGCGGCTGCTTCCGCGACTGGATGTACCAGGAGACCCGCTTCCAGTCCGACAACGTCATCTCGCCGGGCTACTCCGAGCCGACCGTGCCGCCGCTGACGGTGTGCGACGTCGGCGGCTCGGGGGGCGACATCGGCAGCTTCACGGGCGTCGCCGCCGAGAAGCTCCCCGACGTGCTCATCCTGACGACGCAGGCCGAGGCCGGGTGGTACCGCTACATCATGAAGTGGAAGTTCCACCTCGACGGGAGGATCGAACCCACGATGGGCTTCGCGGCGGTCGCCGACTCCTGCATCGCCTTCACGCACCTGCACCACGCCTACTGGCGCTTCGACTTCGACATCGACGGCCCGGGCGGGGACGTCGTGACCGAGGGGCCGAATCCGTCCGAGGACGGCCGGCCCGGCCCGCGATACCCGACGATCAACCTTCCGACCGAGGCGCTGCGCCGGACCAACAAGCCCGGGATCGTCTGGTCGGTCGCGGACTCGACGACCCGGCGGGGCTATCGGCTGGTGCCCGGCGCGGAGACGGCGCTGCCGGCCGACTCGTTCTCGGTCGGCGACGTGTGGGTCCTCAAGTACAACGCGAACGAGATCGACGATTCGGGCCAGTCGGGGCCGGCCTGCGCGATCAAGTTCAACAACTACCTCAACCCTCCGGAGGGGCTGGCGACGGACCTGGTGCTCTGGTACCGGACCGGCGCCTACCATGACGGGGGCGACCTCGACGACTGTCACGTGGTGGGGCCGACGCTGGTGCCGTTCGGGGACTGGTCCCCGACCCCGGCCGCGCCGTGAGCCGTCCCGGCGGTCCCGGAACTTTCGGGGGTCGCCCGGCGTAGAGGTCCAGAAGAACGCGTTTCGTTTCGGAAAGGGGGACCGCCGTGTCGCTTCGCGCTCGTTTCGCCCTTCTCGCCCTGCTGGTCTCGCCGTTCGCCCTGGGCCAGACGGCCCCGCCCGCATCCGCCGCCCCGGCGGTCGTGCCGATGCCGGAAAGCCTCGTCGCCGAGGGCGTCCCGCCGATCCCGGCCTCCCTCGCGGAGGAGGTCGGTCGTTACACCGAGTTCCGGTCGGCCGGATTCACCGGCTGGCACCCGACCCGCCGGGAGATGTTGATCTCCACCCGTTTCGGAAACGTCGCCCAGGCCCATCTCGTCAAGTTCCCCGGCGGGGCCCGCACGCAGATGACCTTCTACCCGGACCGCGTCGGCGGCGCGCGCTTCGACCCGAAGACCGGCGAGTCCTTCATCTTCTCGAAAGACATCGGGGGCAGCGAGTTCTTTCAGTTCTACCGCTACGACTTCGCCGACGGGAGCGTGACGCTCCTGACCGACGGCAAGTCGCGCAACACCGGCGCCCGCTGGTCGAACGGCGGCGACCGCATCGCGTACGGCTCGACGCGTCGCACCGGCAACGACGTCGACGTCTACGTCGTCGCGGTGAGGGACCCGAAGACGGACCGGCGCGTCGTCGAGCTTACGGGCGGAGGATGGGAGGTCGCCGACTGGTCGCCGGACGACTCGAAGCTCCTCCTCGCCGAGGCCATCTCGATCAACGAGACCTACCTGTGGCTCGCCGACCTCGCGACCGGCGCGAAGACGCTGCTGACGCCGAAGGGCAAGGACAAGGTGGCGTACGGAAACGCGGCCTTCGCCCGGGACGGGAAGGGGCTCTACGTCACCGTCGACGCCGGCTCCGAGTTCCAGCGGCTCGCTTACATGGACCTCGCCACGAAGAAGACGGAGTTCCTGACCGGGGACACGGCGGACGTCGAGGACTTCGACCTGTCTCTCGATGGGAGCCGGCTGGCCTACGTGACCAACGAGAAGGGCGTCTCGATTCTCCGGTTGCTCGACACGGCGAGCCGCCGGGAGCTGCCGGGGCCGAAGCTTCCGCTCGGCACCATCGGGAACGTGAAGTGGCACCGGGACGGCGGCGCGATCGGATTCACGATGGAGACCGCGCGTGCCAACTCCGACGCCTACTCGTGGGACCTGAAGACCGGGAAGGTCGAGCGGTGGACGTACAGCGAGCTCGGAGGCCTCAACCCCGAGACCTTCGCCGAGCCGGAGCTCGTGTCCTGGAAGAGCTTCGACGGCCGCGACATCACGGGGTTCCTCTATCGGCCGGACTCGAAAAAGTTCCCGGGCAAACGTCCCGTGACGATCGAGATCCACGGCGGCCCGGAGGGGCAGTCGCGGCCCGACTTCATCGGCATCTGGAACTACGTCGTCAACGAGCTGGGTGTCGCCTTGATCCTGCCGAACATCCGGGGCTCCTCGGGCTACGGGAAGACCTTCCTGCAGATGGACAACGGCTTCCTGCGCGAGGGCGCCTACAAGGACATCGGCGCGCTCTTCGACTGGATCGCGGCGCGCCCGGACCTCGACGCCGGCCGGGTGCTCGTCGGAGGCGGCAGCTATGGCGGCCACATGACCCTCGCCGTGGCCTACCTGTACAGCGACCGGATCCGGTGCGCCCTCGACGTCGTCGGGCCCTCGAACTTCGTGACGTTCCTCCAGAACACCTCGGGCTACCGGCGGGACCTGCGCCGCGTCGAGTACGGCGACGAGCGCGACGCGAAGATGCGCGCGTTCCTCGAGAAGACCGCGCCGATGAACAACGCCGAGAAGATCCGCAAGCCCCTGTTCGTGATCCAGGGCGCCAACGACCCGCGCGTGCCGATGTCCGAGTCGGTCCAGATGGTCCAGAAGATCCGGGGCGTCGGCACGCCCGTCTGGTACCTGATGGCGAAGGACGAGGGCCACGGGTTCGCCAAGAAATCCAATCGCGACTATCAGTTCTACGCGTCCGTCCTCTTCATGAAGGAGTTCCTGCTGAAGGACTGATCTGGAAAACCTGCACGATCTGCAGATTTCGGCCGTCAAGGAGCTCGAAATGGCGTTCAAGACGCCACCTTGATGGCTGAAATCTGCATGTTTTACAGATTTAGGTTGTCAGGCCTGCCGGAGGGCTGGTAACCTCGAGCTCCGTGGACAAGGCCGACACCGCCTGGCTGCTCGTCTCCACGGCCCTCGTGCTCCTCATGACCCCGGCCCTCGGCTTCTTCTACGGGGGCCTCGTGCGCTCGAAGAACGCCCTCAACACGATGATGATGAGCGTCGTGTCGCTCGGTTTCGTCGGCGTCTCCTGGGCGCTTCTCGGCTACTCGATCGCGTTCGGCCCGGGCTCGGGCTGGTCCGGGGGCCTCTCGCGTGCCCTGCTCTCGGGCGTCGGACTCGAGCTCCAGGGAACGATCCCGCACCTGCTGTTCATGGCCTTCCAGGGGACCTTCGCGATCGTCACGGCGGCCCTGATCTCGGGCGCAATCGTCGAGCGGATGCGCTTCGGTCCCTATCTCGCGTTCCTGACGCTCTGGGGCCTTCTCGTCTACGCGCCCGTCGCGCACTGGGTCTGGGGCGGCGGGTTCCTCGGGCGGCTCGGCGCCCTCGACTTCGCGGGCGGGACGGTCGTCCACGTGAACGCGGGCGCGGCCGCCCTCGTCGCGGCATTCGTGCTGGGGCCCCGCAAAGACTATGCGCGGCAGGCGATTCTGCCGCACAACGTGCCGTTCACGCTGCTCGGGGCGGGTCTGCTGTGGTTCGGCTGGTTCGGCTTCAATGCGGGAAGCGCGCTCGGCGTCGGCGGCCCCGCGACGCTCGCCTTCGTCAACACGCTCTTTGCTCCGACGGCGACGCTCGTCGTCTGGACGCTGCTCGACCTGGCGCGCACCGGCCGAGCGACGGCGGTCGGCGCCGCGACGGCGATCGTCGTGGGCCTCGTGGCGGTGACACCGGCGGCCGGCTACGTCGGCCCGCTCTCGGCGATCCTGCTCGGCGGGATCGGCGCCTTCCCGAGCTATTTCGCGCTCCTGTGGCGCGCCAGGACGCGGCTGGACGATTCGCTCGACGTCGTCGCGGCGCATGGCCTCGGCGGGACGGTGGGCGCGCTGCTGACCGGCGTGCTGGCGCAGAAGGCCTGGAACGGCTCGGCCGACGGCCTGCTCTTCGGCAACCCGCGTCAACTCGCCGTGCAGGCGGTCTCGGTGCTGGCGGTGATGGCCTACAGCGGCCTCGCGACCTTCGGCCTCCTGAAGCTCATCGGGGTCTTTGCGCCCCTGCGCGCCGGGGTGCGCGACGAGGGCATGGGCCTCGACGTGACCCAGCACGGCGAGGAGGCCTACGCGCGCGGCGAAGGTGCGATCCTGGTCCTTCCCGAGACGGCGGGCCCCGCGCTCGGCGTCCCCGCTCCCGCCGAGGGAGGATCCGGCTGAAGCTCGTCGTCGCCATCATCCGTCCCGAGAAGCTGCCCGACGTTCTCGAGGGGCTCTTCCGGGCGCAGGTGCGGGGCCTGACGCTCCACCGCGTCGAGGGGCACGGCGGCGAGACCGAGAGGGTCGAGACCTATCGCGGAACGACCGTCAAGATGGAGCTCGCCGAAAAAGTGCGCCTGGAGATCGGCGTCTCCGACCACTTCGTCGAGCGGACCGTGCGGGCGATCGTGGGTGCCGCGCGCACGGGCTCGGTGGGCGACGGGAAGATCTTCGTCCTGCCCGTCGAGAAGGTCTACCGGATCCGCACGGGAGAAGAGGACCAGGCGGCGGTCACGCCGATCGAGTCGCCGGCCTAGTCTTCGACGATCGCCTCGGCCTCGATCTCGACGAGCATCTCCGGATCGATGAGCCGCGAGACCTCGACCATGGTGGCCGCGGGGCGGATGTCGCCGAAGACTTCGCCGTGCGCCCGGCCGACCTTCTCCCAGTCGGCGATGTCGACGACGTAGATCCGCGTGCGCACGACGTCGGACATCCGCGCGCCCGCCTTCTCCAGGGCCCAGGCGATGTTGGCGAGCGCCCGCGCGGCCTGGGCGTAGGCGTCGCCAAGGCCGACGATGCGGCCGTCGGGCCCCGTGGCCGTCGTCCCCGCGACGTGGACGACGTCGCCGACGCGGACCGCCCGCGAGTAGCCCACGATCGGCTCCCAGGGGGCGCCGCTCGAGACGTTGCGGCGGGTCACTGGCCGATGCCCCCGGCGGCGCCCTTGCCGAGGTAACGGTCCTTCAGGTCGTTCCAGTGCGACTCGTTCAGCACGCGGCGGAGCGCCTCGTTGAGGGGCTCGCGCAGCGGGCTGCCGTCCTTCAGCGGAAACGCGAAGTTGAACGCCTCGATCTGGCCGGGCAGGACCTCGATCCGCCGTCCCGGATCGCGGTCGGCGTAATAGCGCAGTACGACCGAGCCGTAGACGATGGCCTTGACGTCGCCCGCGAGGAGGGCCTGGAGGGCGCTCGGCACGTCGGGATAGACGCGGTGCGCCAGCTCCTCGCGCCGCAGCAGGTCGACGGACGCCGAGCCCTCCACGGTCCCGACGACGGCATGCCGCAGCGCGCCGGGCCCCTGGATGCGGGCGACGTCGAAGAGCGCGAGCTTCGTCGTGACGAACGCGGTGAACGAAGTGATCAGGATGAGGCTGACGAACATCCAGAAGAGCCCCACGAGCCGGCCCCAGAAGGTGATCGGGACCTTGTCGCCGTATCCCACGCCGACCGTCGTCACGCCGGCCCACCAGAACCCGGACCCGATGCCCTGGAGGGCGCGACCCGAGAACATCGCGTTGCGGCGGCGCTCGAGGAGCCACAGCGCGGCGCCCGCCAGGAACACCAGCGCGACGATGCCCGTGTAGAGCCGAATCGCGGTCGGCGTCGAGAGCGCTTCGACGACGCCGAGCCACCGGTCTTCCTCGCGCACCCTCAGGATCGCGATGCCGATCCCCGCGGCGGCGTAGGCGTGGCTGAAGTCCACTTCCCGTTCCCGCTCGACCGTCGCGGCGTACGGGGCGGCCGCGGTATCCAAAGTGCCCTGACTGATCTGGTCGAGAATGGCGTCGGGCCCGGCCTCGACGAATCGATAGCGAAACTGGAGGTCGGTGGCCAGGTCCTTCCAGAGGTCGACGGTCAGTCCCTGCCACTGGCCGCTCGCGTCCTTCATCGCCCAGGGCGGCGACTCGAAGACGCCGATCGCGAGCTCCCGGCCGGGATCCGCCGTCCCCGCCGCCGCCGTCTGCCCCGAAGCGGCCCGGGCGAGCGCGCCGAGGAAAAGGCCCGCGGCGGCCCACCGCAGGAACGGGCGGTTCCGGGCCGGGCCGCTCACCGTTCCAGGTAGGTGTACTTGGGAAAGACTTCCTCGAACTCCCGGTAGATCGCGCGGGCCTCGTCCTTCTTGAGGACCCGGCCGGCGACCCGGTTGAGCTGCTTGCCGATCGAGTCCAGGATCTCGGTGCGGTCGTAGTTCATGTATTCGAGGACGCGTTCGCAGGACTCGCCCGGAAGCACGTCGTCGATGTGGGAGCGGCCCTGCTCGTCGATCGTCACGAGGACCTCGTGCGCCTCCCCGAAGAGGTTGTGGAGGTCGCCGAGCACGTCCTGGTACGCGCCCATGAGGCAGACGCCGATGTAGTACGGCTCGCCGTTGCGGAGGGCGTGGAGGGGCAGCGTCTCCTTGATGTCGCGCAGGTCGATGAACTTTTCGATCTTGCCGTCGGAGTCGCAGGTGATGTCGGCGAGGGTGCCGAACTCGGCGGGGCGCTCGTTGAGCCGGTGGATCGGGAGGATGGGGAAGAGCTGGTCGATCGCCCAGACGTCGGGAAGCGACTGGAAGACGGAGAAGTTCAGGACGTACTTGTCCGCCAGCATCGTCTCCATGTCCTCGAACTCTTCCGGGACCTCCTTGAGGCTCTTCAGGTCGCGGTGGATCTTCTCGCAGATCTGCCAGAAGAGGATCTCCCCCTTGGAGCGGTCCTCGAGGGAGAGGTGCCCCAGGTTGAAGAGCGTGAAGAGCTCCTCCTTGTACTGGAGCGCGTCGTGGTAGCTCTCGCGGAGCGTCTTCGCGTTGACCGTTTCGTAGATCGACGCGAGCTCCTGGAGGACGTGGGGGTCCGAGCCCGTCACCGAGACGCGCCGGCCCTGCTCGATCCGGTCGGCGACGTCGAGGACGTTGGTCACGAAGACGGAGTGGTAGGCCGTCACCGCGCGGCCCGACTCGGTCACGAGCGTGGGCGCGGGGACCTTCTCCTCTTCGCAGATCTGCTGGATCGTGTAGACGACGTCGTTGGCGTACTCCTGGACGGAGTAGTTCATCGACGAGTCGAACGCGGTCTTGGAGCCGTCGTAGTCGACGCCGAGACCCCCGCCGAGGTTGAGGTACTGGATCGGCACGCCCTGGGCGCGCAGCTTGGCGTACACGCGGCCGGCCTCGCGGATCGCCTCCTTGATCTTGCGGATGTCGGTGATCTGCGAGCCGATGTGGAAGTGGAGCATCACGAGGCAGTCGAGCATCTTCTTCGACTTGAGGATCTTGACCGCCTCGAGCATCTCGGGCGTCGTGAGGCCGAACTTGGCGGCCTCGCCGCCGGACTTGGCCCACTTCCCGGATCCCCGCGCGTAGAGCTTGGACCGCATCCCGAGCAGGGGGCGCACGCCCCGGGCCCGCGCGACGTCGAGGATCCGGTCGAGCTCCGAGACTTTCTCCAGGATGAGCACGACCTTCTTCTTCATCCGCACGGCGTTGAGCGCCATGCGCACGAAGGTTTCGTCCTTGTAGCCGTTGCAGGTGATGATGCTCTCGGGCGAGAGGTCGGCCGAGATGGCCGCCAGGAGCTCGGGCTTGGAGCCGGCCTCGAGGCCGTAGCCGTAGCGGCGCCCGGCCTCCACGATGTGGTCGACGACGACGCGCTTCTGGTTGACCTTGATCGGGAAGACGCCGCGGAAGACGTTCGGGTAGCCGTACTCGTCGATCGCCCGCGCGAAGGCGTCGTTGAGGTTGGCGACGGAGGCCGAGAGAATCTGCGGAAAGCGGATGACCATCGGCGTCGAGATCCCGCGCAGCGCGACCTCGTCGACGATGTGCTTCAGCGCGACGGCCCGCCCGGGCTCGCGCGTCGGGCGGACGACGAGCTCGCCCGCCTCCGAGACGTGAAAGAAGCCCTTGCCCCAGTTCGGGATGCCGTAGAGAGCGGCGGCCTCGGTGTAGCGCTGCGCCTCGGGCCGGGGCCGGCCGGAACGCGGGACCCGGGGCCGCTTCAGAGGACGCGCGCTCGCCACGGCGCAATCCTAACCCGGTTGGTTTGCGCCGCGCCGCCGAATCGCGCGGGCCAGGGGCGGCGGGGAAGGGTCAGGGCTTCTTCAGGATCTCCATCGCGGCGACGACGAGCGCCGAGGCCCCGGTCTTCAGCGTCGGCTCCTTGTCGGGGGCCCAGTTCGAGGAGTGGAGCGAGGGCAGCTTCGTCACGTCGCCGGCCGCGGCGGCCCAGGCCGCGGGAGGACTCGCGCCCAGCCAGAAGATCAGCGAGGGCGCGGCGGCGGCCTTTCCGAACTCGCCGAAATCCTCCCCGCCCATGACCGGCGGCGTCTCGCGGACGTGGTCGGCGCCGAACGTTCGCGCGAGCGCCGCCGCGATCCGGCGGGTCAGCACCGGGTCGTTGTAGGTCGCGCCGTGGCCCTCGTCGACGATGCGGGGCGCCCGCGGGGCGCCGGCCGCCTCGGCCTCTCCCCGGGCGATGCGCTCGATCGAGGCGAGGACGCGGCGGCGCACCTCGGGCTTGTACGAGCGCACCGTCAGCTGCAGATTCACCTCGTCGGGGATGATGTTGTGCTTGGTGCCGCCGTGGATCGAGCCCACGGTGACGACGGCCGCGTCGAAGGGGCTGACCTCCCGGGCCACGATCGTCTGGAGCGCCGTGACGATGCGGGCGGAGATCACGATCGGATCGACCGTCGCCTCGGGCCGGGAGCCGTGGCCGCCGCGGCCGTACACCGTGACGTCGACGGAGTCGACGGCGGCGAGCGCGAAGCCCGGCGTGTAGCCGAGCGTTCCGGCCGGCAGCGAGGGCGTGTCGTGGAGCGCGATCGCGTAGTCGGGCCGGGGAAAGCGCCCGAGGAAGTTGTCGTTCACCATGCGCAGGGCTCCACCGCCGCCCTCTTCGGCCGGCTGGCCGACGAGCACGAGCGTGCCCCGCCAGCTCTTCCTGGCGCGGGCGAGCAGGCTGGCCGCGCCGAGGAGCGAGGTCATGTGGACGTCGTGACCGCAGGCGTGCATGACCGGAACGTCGACCCCCGCGTCGTTCTTCGCCATGACGCGGCTGGCGTAAGGGAGCCCCGTCTTTTCCTCGACGGGAAGCGCGTCCATGTCCGCGCGGATCAGGAGCGTCGGGCCGTTCCCGTTCTTCATCACGGCGACGACCCCGAAGCCGCCGACTTTCCGGGTGACCTCGTAGCCGAGGGCCTCGAGCTTCGCGGCGAGCTTGGCCGAGGTCTTCTCCTCGTGCAGCGAGAGCTCGGGGTTCTGGTGGAGGTCGACGTAGAACGCCTCGAGCTCGGGGTAGAGCTGCGGGAGCGGGACGACGACGGGGGAGGCGGAGGCGGTCGGGGCCGCGAGAAGGCCGGCGAGCACGGGCGCGGTCAGCAGGGTCAACATGGGCCGGTACGAGATCAGAGGGCCGATTCGACTGTCAAGGATCGTAGACTGGTCGCCGATGCCTTCGAGCGGCCGCGTGGGGATGTGGACGAGCCTCTCCGCGGCGCTCTCCTCCCGTCGCATCGGCGCCGTCACGCTCCAGTCGTTCTCCTCGGGCCTGCCCCTCGGCCTGGTGTGGATCGCCCTGCCGGCCTTTCTCACGTACCGGGGCGTCGACATCAAGACGGTCGGGCTCTTCTCGCTCGCGCAGGCGCCGTGGACCTTCAAGTTTCTCTGGTCGCCGCTGATGGACCGGTTCGGCCCCCGCTTCGGCGCGATCGGCCGCCGGCGGTCCTGGATTCTGGTCTGCCAGCTCGTGCTGATGGGCTCGGTCCTCGCGCTCGCGGGATTCGGCACGACCGCCGACGTCACGGTGATCGCGCTGCTCGCGCTCCTGATCGCGTTCGGGTCCGCGTCACAGGACATCGTCATCGACGCCTACGCGGTCGAGGTGCTGGAGCGCTCGGAGCAGGGGCTCGCCGTCGGCGCGCGGACCGCGCTCGCCCGGACGGCCGTCCTGCTGTCGGGCGCGGTCACGATCACGCTCGGGCAGCGCCTCGGCTGGCCCCCGGTGCTCGCCGGCGTCGCGCTCCTCTTCCTGCCGCTCGCGGCCGTGGTGCTCTGGTCGCCGGAGCCGGCCGTTCCGCCCCCGCCGCCCCGGACGCTGCGGGAGGCGGTCTTCGGCCCGCTCCTCGACCTTTTCCGGCGCCAGGGCATCCTTCCGATCCTGGGGTTCCTGTTCTTCTACAAGTTCGGCGAGAACCTGGCGACGGCGCTCGTGCGCCCGTTCCTGATCCAGAAATGCTACGTGCCCGAGGACGTGGGGCTCGCCACGGCGACGATCGGCCTGACCTGCCTCATCACGGGCACGCTCTTCGGCGGTGCGGCGACCGAGCGCTTCGGCCTGACGCGCTGTCTGTGGGTCTTCGGATGCCTCCAGGACGTCGGGTTCCTCGGCCAGGTTCTCGTCGATCACCTCACGCCCGGGTCGCCCTGCGCCGGCGGGATCGTCGGAGCGGTGGTTCAGCCGATGTCCCATCGCCTCGCCATGTACGGCGCGATCGCCCTGGAGAACCTCTGCCAGGGCATGGCGACCGGCGCCTTCGGCGTGCTCCTGCTCCGCATGACCGAGCGGAAGTTCTCGGCCACGCAGTACGCGCTCTTCTCGTCCATCTTCGCTCTCGGCCGGACCGTGACCGGTCCGATCGCGGGCTATTTCGCCGACGCCCTCGGCTGGACGCCGTTCTTCTTCGTCTGCACGGTGGCGTCCATCCCGGGGCTCCTGCTCCTGCAGCAGTTCGCGCCGATCGGGGGCCGCGAGCCGCGGCTCGACGCGCTCGATCGGATGGAGGCGCGGCCGGTGTCGCGGACGCGCTTCGCGTCCGTCGCCGCCGGCGCGGCGCTCGCGGGATTCGCCGTGGCCGTCGCGATCTCCGCGACGCTCGGCGCCCTCAAGGCGGCCCGGCTCTCCCCCGGAAGGGGCGTTGAGTTCGGCGCGGCGCTCGTCCGCACGCTTTCCCCGGCCGCCGCCTCGGACTGGGTCCGGCTCGCCGGCCTCGGCGTCGTGGGCCTCGTCGTCGGGGCCGGAGCCGCCGCGTTCGTGGCCGCGCGCTTCGGCGTCCGCGGCGCGCGGGAGACGTGAGCGTGCGCCGCGTCCTCGGGATCGACGCCGGCGGCAGCAAGACGGTCGGCCTCCTCGCCGATGCGTCGGGACGCGTTCTCGGACGGGTGCAATCCGGAGGAGCGAACCTCCGCACCCACGGGGAGCTCGCGGTCGAGAAGGTCCTCCACGGCGTGGTCGAGGAGCTGGAGGAGCCGGGGGTGCCGCGTCCGGAGGCGCTCGCGCTCGGCATCGCGGGGGCCGACCGGCCCGACGACGAAGCGGTGCTCCGCGCGATCCTTCGCCGTCTCGGATTTCGCGAGCGCGTGGTCGTCACCAACGACGCGCGCATCGCCTTCGTCGCGGGATCGCCGGAGCGGATCGGCCTCGCGCTCGTCTGCGGCACGGGCTCGATCGCCTGGGGACAGAACGCGCGCGGCGAGACGGCTCGCGCCGGAGGCTGGGGGTGGCACCTCGGCGACGAGGGGTCCGGGTTCTGGATCGGCGTGCGGGCGGTGCGCGAGGCTCTCCGCGCCGCCGACGGCCGCGGTACTCCGACGCGGCTCCAGGAGGCGCTCATCGCACATTTCGAGATCGCGCGGCCCGAGCAGATCCTGCGCGCGGTCTACGACGGCGAATTTCCGCGCCAGCGGGTCGCCGACTTCGCGGTGAAGGTGGAGGAAGCGGCCCAGGCGGGAGACGAGGCGGCGCGATCGATCCTGGCCGCGGCCTCGAACGAGCTCGTGCTCGCCGCGGCGAGCGTGCGCGAGCGCCTCGGGCTCGCCGGACAGTCCTACGACGTGGTGCTCTCCGGCGGGACCTTCCGCGCGGTCCCGACGCTCGAGAGGGCGGTCGCGGAGCGGCTCGCGGCCCCGGGCGCGCGCGTGGTGCCGCTGCGGGACGAGCCGGCCCTGGGCGCGGTCAGGCTCGCCGTCGAGGCCCTTTCCGCGGGCGCTCCAGCGCGGCCCTGAGGTTCCCGCCCGCCGAGGCCAGGGCGGCGCGCGCCGCGCGCAGATCGAGGCCAGTACGGGCCATGAGAATCGCGAGGCGCACGTCGCCGCCGGCGCGCGCGAGCAGCCGGCGGGCCCGCGCGGGCGCGGCGCCCGAGGCGGCGGCGACGGTCCGCGCCGCCCGGTCGCGGAGCTTGGCGGAGCCGCGCGAGAGGTCCAGCATCCAGGGCCCGAAGACGCGTCCCGAGGACGCGAACGCGGCCGTCGTGATCTGGTTGAGCGCGAGCTTGGTCGCCGTGCCGGCCTTCAGCCGCGTGGAGCCGGCGACGACCTCGGGCCCGACGCGCAGAACGACGACGACGTCCGCGAGGGCGCGCGCCGCTCCGGGGGCGTGCGCGGTCAGGAGCACGGTGCGGGCGCCGCGGACCCGCGCCGAGGCGAGCGCTCCGCGCACGAAGGGCGTCACCGAGCTCGCCGAAACTCCGATCACGAGGTCGCGGCCCTCCGCGCGCGCTCCCGCCCGCGCCCCGGCGCGCCTTGCGTCCTCGGCCCCTTCGCGCGACCGGAAGACGGCGCCGCGCCCTCCGGCCATGACGGCCCGGATCCGCCGGGGGTCGGTGCCGAAGGTCGGCGGCAGCTCGGCGGCTTCGAGCACCGCGAGCCGGCCGCTCGTGCCGGCGCCGAAGAGCAGGCACTTTCCGCCGGCGAGGTAGACCTCGCGCAGCGCCCGGGCGGCGCGCGCGATGTCGCGGCGGGCGGCCTTCACGGCCCCGACCGCGCGGCGGTCCTCCGCCTGCATCAGCGCGACGACGCCCTCGACGCCGAGCCGGTCGAGATTCCGGGACCGGGGATGAACCGCCTCGGTCGAGAGACGCCGCCACTTCGAGCCGGCGGCCACCGCCGCTACTCGGCGCGCTGGTTGTGCGCCTCGACGAACCAGAGGTACTTGTCGACGTCCCGCGACACCTCGGTGAAGAGGTCCGCCGTGTCCTTGTCGCCGAGCTTGTCGGTCTTGTCGATGGCGGCGCGCACCTTCTTGCCGAAGGACGCGAGCGCCGAGGACAGGGCCTCGACGTGGTCCTTGCCGCTGACGATCGAGATCGGATACGGCGTCATCGAGGTGCGCGCGGCGGTGGCCTGCAGGGTGCCCTCGGCCTGCCCGCCGAGCTGCACGATCCGCTCGGCGATCAGGTCGACCCACTCCTCGGCGGAGTCGTTGACCTTGTCGAAGAGCTCGTGGAGGGCGATGAAGCTGGGGCCCTTGACGTTCCAGTGGGCCTGCTTGGTCTGGAGCATCAGGTCCGTCGCGTCGGCGAGGCGATCGGCGAGGACCGAGCCGACCTTGGATCGGACCTTCTGCGGGAGATCGTTCTTCGTCGGATGCATGGTGTTCCTCCTGCCTGCGGCGCGGCTTTCGGGCGGCGCCGCGAGGACGGCCGGATTCTATGCCGGGCCGCCCGGTTGACACCTCCGCTGTCGAGGCCTATCCTGCCCGGGCGATGACGCGATACTGGTACTCCCCGTTGACCGGCTCCGGCGCGGCCTGCGGCGCGTCCGGTTCGGGGAGCGTGCGTTAGCGATCGCGCCAACCGAAATCGGAACTCGAGGCCCCGCCGGAAACGGCGGGGCCTTTTTCTTTCTGGAGGTCCCGTGCGCGTCGCCATCCAGGGAACCCATGGATCCTTCTCCGAGTCGGCCGCGAAGTGGCGCTGGCCGGACGCGACGATCGTGCCGTGCCGCGAGGTCCGGGAGGTCGTCGCGGCCGTGCGTGCGGACCGCGCCGACGCCGGATGCCTCGCGATCGAAAACTCGCTCTTCGGATCGGTCACGGCGACCTACGACCTGCTGCACGACGCCTTCGGCGACGGCGCGCTGCATCTCTCGGACGAAATCCTCCTGCCCGTCTACCACGCGCTCCTGGGGGCTCCGGGGACGCCGCTCTCGGAGATCCGGCGCGTGCTGTCGCACCCGGTGGCCCTCGGGCAGTGCCGCATCTGGCTCGAGGCGCACCTGCCGCAGGCCGAGCTCGTCAGCGAGTGGGACACGGCGGGCAGCGCCGAGATCGTGGCGCGCGACGGCCGGCGCGACCAGGCGGCGATCGCGCCGCTCGGCGCGGGCGGGGCCTACGGCCTCGCGCCGCTCGCCGAACGCATCGAGGACGATCCCTCGAACCAGACGCGCTTTCTGACCTTCACGCGCGAGCCGGCGGCCTCCGCCGCTCCCGACGGCGCGCCCGTCCGCCGCAAGACCTCGCTCCTTCTCTGGCTGCCGCACAAGCCGGGAATGCTCGCCGCCGCGCTGCAGGCGTTCGCGTCGCGCGGCGTCAACCTGACCTCGCTCCAGTCGCGGCCGGAACGGACGGCGCCGTGGACGTACCGCTTCTACGTGGACGTCGAGGGCGCGCCGGACGAGCCGCGCCTCGCCGAGGCGATCGAGTCGGCCGAGGCCCTCGTGACCAAGGTCGTCATCCTCGGAAGCTACCGTGAGTGGAACGACGGCACGGCGCCATCGGCCGCGCCGACGCCCGCGCCCGCGCACCATCGCCCGAAGCCCGACATGCCGCTCTTCGACCGGCGGCAGAACCCGGAGGGCACGCGCATCACCGTGGGAGGCGTCGAGATCGGCGGGGATCGGCCCGTCCTCATGGCCGGGCCCTGCTCGGTCGAAGGGGAGGAGATGCTCCTCGAAGTCGCGGCCTCGGTCGCGGCGGCGGGGGCCGATCTGCTCCGCGGCGGGGCGTACAAGCCGCGCACGTCGCCGTACGACTTCCAGGGCCTCGGCGTGCGCGGACTGAAGTTCCTGGCCGAGGCGCGCGAGAAGACCGGCCTGCCCGTGGTGACGGAGGTGCTCTCCTGGGAAGAGGTCCCCGTCGTCGCCCGGTATGCGGACGTGCTGCAGATCGGTGCGCGCAACATGCAGAACTTCGCGCTGCTCCGCGCGGCAGGCCGCGCCGGCAAGCCCGTCCTCCTGAAGCGGGGCGGCGGCGCGACGCTCGACGAGTGGCTCTCGGCCGCCGAGTACATCCTCGCCGACGGCAACCCCGAGGTCATCCTCTGCGAGCGCGGCATCCGGACGTTCGAGCGGGCGACGCGGCACACGCTCGACCTGAACGGCGTGGCCCTCGTCCGCGAGCGCACGCACCTGCCCGTCATCGTCGACCCGAGCCACGCCGCGGGAATCCGGTCGATCGTCGCGCCGCTCGCGCTCGCGGGGCTCGCGGCCGGCGCGCACGGTATCCTCGTCGAGGTGCACAACGATCCCGAGCACGCGCTCTCCGACGGGGCCCAGAGCCTCGACCTCCCGGGCTTTGCCGCGCTCGCCGCAGAAGTGCGCCGCCGCTACGGGACGGACTGACCGAGGTCCCGCCGCCGGGCCGAGGCTTCTTCGAGGAACGCGCGGATCGCGGCCGCGTCTCCCGCGCGCAGGGCCCCGCCGAGCCTCGCGAGCTCTTCGCGCACGGCGTCCACCGCGTCGGCCAGCGCCCGCGGGTCGGCGAGCGCGAGCTCGAGGGCGAGTGGCGCCGGCTGGCCGGCGAGCCGGGTGGTGTCGAGGAGGCCGGGGCCCGCGACGCTGGAAAGCTCCGGCCCGGCCCCCGCTCCCGCCGCCCTCGCCAGGGCCGCGGCGACGGCCAGCGGAAGGTGGCTCGCCCAGGTCATCAGGGCGTCGTGGCTCGCCGCGTCGAGACGGACGGGCCGGGCGCCGGCGGCGCGCACGACTTCCTCGACCGCCGCCAGGGCCTCTTCGTCCGAACGCGCGGTCGGGCAGAGGATCCAGGGACGGCCCCGGAAGAGGCCGGCGTCGGCGGCTTCGACGCCGCTCTTCTGCGAGCCCGCCATGGGATGGCCGGCCACGAAGCGGGCCCCGGCGGGAAGCGCCGCCGCGCCGTCCGCGATCGGCCGCTTGATCGAGGCGGCGTCGGTCAGGACGGCGGACGGCGCCGCGCGGAACATCTCGAGGAGAAGGGCGGGCGCCGCGTCGCTCGGGACCGCCGCGACCGCAATCCGGGCGCCGTCGAGCGCCTCGGCGAGCGTGTCGGCGACGTCGATGCCGCGCCGGCGGGCCGCCTCGCGCGCCGAGGCCCGGTGGTCCCAGCCCCGGGCCTTCACCGCGAGCGCCAGGGAGCCCCCGATCAGCCCGAGGCCGGCGACCGCGACCTGCCTCACGGCTCGTCGCCGTCCACGCGGACCGCCCAGGCCGGGCGCAGCCCGCGCGCGCCGCGCAGGAAGGCGTGGCGGACCTGGCTCTGGAGGCGGTCCGTGTTCCAGTGGAGCAGGACGCGGATGCAGCGCCCGAGCGATCCCTCGACTGGAATCTCGCGCGCGCACAGGAGCGGGACGTCCTCCCAGCCCGGCAGCGAGCGGACGGCGAGCGCCGGGAACTCCGCGTCGAGGTCCGCCGTGACCGTGAAGGTCGCGCTCGCGACGTCTTCCGGGCGCAGGCCGTTCGACGCGACCAGGACGCCGAGCAGCTCGAGCGTGCGCTCCTTGATCGCATCCGCGGCGTTTGCGTCGACGGTCGTCGCTCCCCGGATTCCGCGCGTGGCCATCGGAGCGCAATTATCGCCGACGAAACTGTTGCAGAATGGCGCCGGAACGCGTGAAACGCCTCATCGTCAACGCCGACGACTTCGGACGCTCCGCGGGGGTCAACGCGGGCGTGCTGCAGGCCCATGCCCGGGGAATCGTGACGTCGGCGACCGTGATGGTCCTCGAGAAGTCCGCCGCCCGAGGCATCCGCGAGGCGGCCGAGCGCGCCCGCGGGCTCTCGCTCGGCCTGCACTTCGCCCTGACCGGCGGGGGCCGGCCCGCCGCCGCCGCGCACGACGTCCCCCATCTCGCGCCGGGCGGCGCGTTCCCGAGGAGCCGCGAGGACCTCCCCCCGCGCCTGCCGCCCGAGGAGGTGCTCCTCGAGCTCGAGGCGCAGATCGGGATCTTCGAGGTTCTCGCGCGCAAATCCCCGACCCACCTCGACTCGCACCACCACGTGGCCCTCCACCCCTCGGTCGCGCCCGTCTTCGCCGCGGTCGCGAAGAAGCGGTCCCTGCCCGTGCGCGCGTCGAGCGAGGACGCCCGGCGGGCCCTGCGCGCCGCGGGCGTGCGGACGCCGGACCGGTTCATCGACTCCTTTTACGCGCAGGGGGCCACGTTCGAGGAGATGGAGCGCATCCTCGCGGAGCTTCCGGAGGGCACGAGCGAGCTGATGTGCCACCCCGGCAAGGCGGACGAGGAGCTGCGCCGCGGCTCCGCCTACGTCGACGAGCGCGAGTGGGAGGTCGAGGTGCTGTGCGACCCGAACATCCGGGCCCTCGTCCGCGAGCAGAAGATCGATCTCGTCGGCTTCGACCGGCTCTAGGCCGGGCGCCGGACGCGACTTTGCTACGATTCGCTGCAACACGATGAGGGTCCTCCTCGCCGACAGCGATTCCGAGCGGATGCGCCAGCTCGAGGGCTGGCTGATCAAGTGGGGTTACGAAGTGACCCCCTCCCGCAACGGCGTCGACGCCTGGGCGAAGATCGAGTCGGAGCGCAAGCCCGTCCTCGCCGTTCTCGCCTGGCGGATGGAGGGGATGCTCGGCATCGACGTCTGCCGGCGCCTCCGCCTCCACCCCGACCTTCCGTCCGCCTACGTGCTGCTCCTCGTCGACTCCCGCGGCCAGGAGGAGCTCTTCGACGGCCTGAACGCCGGCGCCGACGACTTCCTCTTCGCGCCGCTCGACTCGGTCGAGACGCGCGCGCGGATCCGGACGGGCGCCCGCGTCATCGAGACCGAGCAGGCGCTCAAGGCCTCGCAGGACGCGCTGCGGATCCAGTCGACCCGCGACGCGATCACCGGCTCCTGGAACCACGCCTCGATCCTCGAGGTGCTGCAGAAGGAACGCGACCGCGCGCGGCGCAAGAGCGGCTCGGTCGGCGTGGTGCTCGCCGACCTCGACGAGTTCCGGAAGGTCAACGAGAACCTGGGGCACCCGGTCGGCGACGAGGTCCTGCGCGAGGCCGCGCGGCGCATGAACTCCTCCGTCCGGCCCTACGATTCGGTCGGCCGCTACGGCGGCGAGGAGTTCCTGATCGTCCTGCCAGGCTCCGACGGCCTCGGGGCGCTCACGGTCGCCGAGCGGATCCGCGAGAACTTCGCCAACCGCCCGGTCCTCACCTCGGCCGGCCCGGTGCCCGTGACCCTTTCGCTCGGCGTCGCGGCCGAGGGCGGGGAAGCGGGGCTCGACGACTCGGCTCTCCTGATCGCGGCCGGCAGCGCGCTCGCGCGCGCCCAGAAGACGGGCCGGAACCGGACCGCGCTCGCCGACGAATCCGGTCTCGAGATCGACGCGGTCCCGCCGGAAGAGTAGGGGACCGGGCGGGGACCAGGCTCGCACTGCGACGAAAACCCACTCGAACGCGCGATCCGACCCCGGTCGTAGGGGCGGCCCTCGCGGCCGCCCTCCGATCGATTCCTATGGCGCCAGCGGCAGGTCGAAAACCCCGGCGCCGAGCGTTGCGACGTGGAGCACCCGGCCCGCGCCGTCGAGCGACAGCGCCGTGATCGGTGCGATCGGCGCCTGCGCCACGGGTTTCCAGGCCTTTCCCGCGTCGAAAGTCACGTAGAGGCCGGCGGCGGTGCCCGCGTACAGCGTCAGCGGCGCGGCGGGGTCGGCGGCCAGGGCATAGACGGGCGCGCGCGGCAGACCGTCGACGAGCGCGGTCCACGACTTCCCGCCCGTCACGCTTCCGAAGACGCCTCCGTCGGTGCCGGCATATAAGACTCCGGCCGCGCCGACGCCCCCCGCGAGCGAGCGTACGATGGCCCGCGAGAGCTCGCGGCCGCCGGCCTTCCAGGACTTTCCGCCGTCGCCGCTACGAAAAACGCCTGCTCCGGCCGTTCCGGCGTACAGCGTCGAGGGGCTCGCCGCGTCGAAGGCGAGCTGGAGCGCGAAGGTCTTCGCCAGGCCGCTCGACGAGTCCTTCCAGGACACGCCGCCGTCCTCCGAGCGGAGAATTCCTCCGCGCGTGGCCGCGCACGCGAGACCCGGATCTCCGGGACTCGCGGCGAGGCCGAAGACCGCCGGTGTCGGGAACCAGGACCAGGCGTCCGCGGAGCCGCGCCCGATCTCACCGGCGGATCCGGCGAGAATCGCTCCCCCGGTCCCGCCGCCGGCGGCGATCGAGTACCAGGCCGAAGTCCCCGGTGTGCCCGGCAGCGGGTCCCAGCGACCTTCGGCGCCGCGGGCGAAGAGGCCGGTCGATGTCGCGGCGAGAAGCGGGGCGGAGCTGCCCGGAGCGATCGCGAGCGCGTGGACGGAACGGGCCGTCAGCCCGGCGTTCGATTCGACCCAGCGGTGCCCGGTATCCGCCCGCAGGATCCCGGAGGCGGCGCCGGCGATCCAGGCGCCCGGCCGGATCGCCGCGAGCGACTCCACCGCGCCGACTCTCGAGAGTGTCCAGCGGGCTCCGGACGAGGCGAAGATCCCGTCGGGCGATCCGGCGAGGAGGCCCCCTCCGGGACCCGATGTGAGGATCGAGGTGAGATACGCGTTCGCGAGGGCCGTCTTCTTCCAGGTGGCGCCGGAATCCGTGGTGACCGAGAGCCCGTCTCCGGCCGTTGCCGCGTAGAGTGCCGCGCCGCGCGCGTCGAATGCGAGGCCGAGGACCAGGTCGCCGAAGGTCCCGGCGGAAGTCCATGTCCAGCCGCGATCGGCGCTGCGGAATACGCCTCCGTCCACCGCCGCCCAAACCGTGCGGTCGCGCGGATGGACCGCGATGGCACGAACGTCGCCATGGGTGAGCGTCGTTGCCAGAAGCGTCTTGCCGCCGTCCTCGCTTCGATAGATTCCGCGATCGGAAGTGCCCACATAAAGCGGGCCCCGGCTGCTCGAATCGAGGGCGAGAGCGGAGATCGCCCCGTCGACCCCGCGGCCGGCGAGCCATCGACCTCCGGCGTCCTCCGACCGGAACAGCCCGGATTCGGTCCCCGCGAAGACCGAGTCCGGACGCTCCGGGTTCGCGGCCAGGCACCGGACGGGCGTTCCGGGGAGGCCCACGGACACGTCGGTCCAGGTCCCGCCACCGTCGCGCGAACGGAACACGCCGGCGTAGGTCGCCGCGTAGGCGATCGAGCCGTCGCCTGCGGAGGCGACGGCATGAACCGCGCCGCCGTCCGGTCCCGTCGAGGGAAGAGAAGGCGCCGCCGCGTCGACCGCCGGGCGCGCGGGGCCTGCGACGTCCGATGCCACGCGCCCCGCGAGCGCAATTCCGGGCGCGAGCGCATTTCCGGCTGGACGGGTCTCACCTGTTCCCTCGAGCCACGCGATGCGCTGGCGCTTGATGAATCCGGTGACGCCGTGGAAAGCGGCGTAGAGGTCGTACAGCGTGCGGATGACCCGTCCGGCGGGCCATTCGGGAGCGATGTCCTCCGAGCCGATGCGCCAGACCTCGAGCGGGACCATCACCTGGGACAGATAGGCCTGGGCCTGCGCGGCGGAGTAGTTGCTGACGTTGGGCCGGTCGAAGCCCCCGAGCACGAGCACCAGGGCGCGGCGCTGAGGCGACCCGCCGAGAGCGTAGCCGGCGGCCGCCACGGCATCGGCCACGCGCGACCAGCGCGGAACCCCGACGAGCAGCTTGCGACCGATTCCGCTCGTCGTCGTGACGAACGACGACAGGTTCTCGTCCGGCACGATGATATGGACCGGCATCGCCCGGGAAAGCGCTCCCGTCGGCGACCGTATCTCGACGACGTGGCGGCCGAGCTCGGACGGCGCGGATCGGATTCCCGGGACCTTGTCGAACACCTCCGGCTCGAGGACCAGAGTGAGCGCGCCTTCGGTCTCTTCCACGATCCGCACCGGCTGGCCGGCGCCACGCAGTCGCGCGGCGATCTCCTCGTCCGAACCGGACCCCTCGGCCGGGACGATCGGCACGGCCTGCAGCGCGACCTGGGCTTCCTCGGGATTGAAGGCGTAGAGCGTCCGGGTGTACGTCGCGCGGCTGCCGTCGGGAAACAGAGCGTCGGCGACGGCGACCTGCGGCTTCGCGCCGGCCGCGAGCGCAACGGTGCCCTTGCGGTCCTTGCCATGCCAGACGGAGCGCCCGTCGAGGGACAGGTCGACGCGGGAAGGTTCGAGTCGGTCCGGATGGGCCCAGGTGAGGTCGAAGTCGCAGCGGCGCTTCGCCTCATTGCAGAAAACCGCGGCGAGGATCTCGGGCTCGATCCCCGGCCGGTTGATCCAGCGGCGCACGCGCTCCGCGACGTGGCCGGCGGCGTCGGTGCGGACGAGCTCGAGCAGGTGGACGCGCGGATCGCGCCCGAGATCCACCATGCAACCCGGGGAGCGCGCCGTGACCTCGCAGACGGGACGATGGTCGAGCAGGAGATGCGCGGGGGCCTGCGACGGACCCAGCGCGACGGCAATCGGGAAGAGCCCGACGAGAAGGCCGATGGGATACGACAGGATCTCCATCGGGTGTGCGGCTAGTCCTTCGGCAGCTCGGCCACCGCGCTGCCGCGCGCGCCCGTCTTCAGCTCCTCGATCGTCACGGCCACCCGTGTCGCGTCGGGCGGCCAGGTGATGTTGGCTTCGTAGGACCACATCGTTCCCTGGCCCGAGTGGTCGAGTTCCGCTTCCTCGCTCCGGGTGAAGGGGGCGCCCTTCGTGTTCTCGACGGCGACGGTGACACGGATCCGCCCGGGCCCGAGCGTCTCGAGCGCCTCGGCGATCGATCCCAGGTCGGCCGAGACTTCCAGCCGTCCCCGCATCCGGTCCTTCTCCGCCTTCTCGGCGTCCGCGATCGCCGCCGTGACGGGCAGCGAACCGGCGCCCGACGGCGTCGAGAGCGCGCGAACCGCCTGCCCGGCGGATGCCGCCTGGGGCGTCGCGGCGAGAACGGCGCGCGGCGCGCGGACCCGGATCGCGCTCGACGCGCTCGTGATCTCGAGCGGGTGCGCATGCCCATCCGCCGGCGCGTGGCTGCGGAAGGACACCAGGTAAGCGCCTCCCACGTCGTCGAGCGCCCGGGGCAGCTTACTGTCGACGGAGACGACCTCGCCTCCCGTACGGTCGGCGATCGCGAGGAGCGGCTCGTTCGGCCGGGCAAAATAGTTGATCGGCATCGAGTTGGTCGGCCGGCGGATCGCCGTGGTGCCGAGCTTGCCCTGGTTGGCGGCGCTCGTGGCGAAGTCGGAGTCGGTGTTGCCGAACGCGAGCACGATCGCGGTCGCGCCACGACCCGCGAGGATGTCGCCGGCCCGCGCCGTGATGTTGGCGGCGTCCCGCCCGAACTCCATCTGGAGCTGCATGGCGGCCTGGTGGTCCTCGAAGCTCAGGCTCTCGTTCAGGACCTTTCGATAGACCTCGGTCAGGTCGCCGTCGAAGCCGTCGTTGCAGAGGTAGACGACCGAAGCCCGGTCGTAGGGAAGCGTCGCGGCCCAGGTGTCGAGGCGATCGAGCGACGTCGTGATCAGCGCCATTTCCTGCCGAATCGCGGTTCGCAGCTCGGGCCGGCTCGGGCCGCTGGTCGTGCCCCGATTGGTCTGGTCGTAGAGCATCTGGGTCAGTGAGTCGCGGCGGGATTCGTAGATGCGCTGCTTTCCCACCGCGGTCGTGGGGAGAGTCTTCAGAGTTGCCCGGATGGCCGCGACGTCACGGGTCGAGGGGAGCGCGACTTTCGGATCGGGGTCCGCGACGACGACCTCGAGGGGTCCGCTCGCGAGAAGGGATTCGAGGTGGCGGTCGAGGGTCTCGACGATCCGCGGGACGGAGCGGACCTGCAGGGACGTCGTGTCGAGGTAGAGGTACTGCGGAACGGCCGCTGCCTCACGCACGACGGGCGTCGCCGTTGCTCCGTCCCCCGTCGTCGCCGTGGTCGACGGCGCCGTGGCTGCCGGCCGTGCCGGCTCGACCGCGAGAACCTCGACGGGCTTCCCGTCCTCGGTTACGCGAAGGTCGGCCGGAGAGGGGGCGGCGACGAGCGGCTTGCCTTTCGCGTCGGTGATGAAGACGAGCACCGAACGGACCCGCACCTCGACCCGCTCGACGTAGGGTGGCTGCTGCTCCTGGGGTGGCTGCTTCTCCTGCGGGGCCGCCGGGACGCTCAGGCAAAGGACCAAGACTCCGTAGAGCCACCGTTTCACGACGACCTCCCGCGGTTTACGGGTCTGACTGTCGCCGTAGAGAGCAATCGAGATGCCGATCATTCTCCGGCCATTTGCCGCTCTCTTCGCGAGAATTCTGGAGCGTTCGGGGGACAAGCCGTCCCAAATCTGGGACAGGATCGCATGCCCGCCGAACACCAAGTCGCTCACCGGTCGGGACCTGCCGGTCTCGACTCATGGCATCGTTCGTGCGGAAGCGCCCGACAAAAGGGGGTCCTTCATGCAGCGACGGACGCTCGCGATACTCCTCGCGACCCTCGGACTCGCCGCCCGCTCGGCGGGTGAAGACCTCAACCGCTGGGACAGCATCGGTCCCGACGCCGCGGTTCCGGGCAACTACGTCGGGCCCGTGGGCGCGATCGCCATCGATCCCCAGAATCCCGCGACGCTGTACGCCGGGGTCAGCCGCGGGCTCTACAAGACCGAAGACGCCGGCACGACCTGGCGGCAGCTCCTTCAGGATCGCGTGCCGTCGACCATCCCCGCCAACCCGACCTACTGGGCGTTCACGCTGATCTCGATCGATCCGGTGGATCCCGACGTCGTCTTCGCGGCCTCGGCCGGTGGGTCCATCTTCCGCAGCGCCAACGCGGGAGAGAGCTGGTTCACGGTCGTGTCGTCGCAGGGCGTCGCGTCGCTGTACGCGAGCCCGGCCGGCGGCCCCGTGCTGACCTGCGTCTCGCGGTCCGGCAGGCTCGCGACCCTCGCGAGCCTCGATTCCGGACTGACCTGGACGGAGATCGCGCCGTTCGCCGGGAAAGCCGTGCAGGCGTTCGCCGCGCACGGCGCGAATCCCGGGCGGATCTGGGCCGCGGTGGCGGGGGACCCGGCCGGAGCGGTAGTCTACTTCTCGGACGACGCCGGCGTGTCCTGGGCCCCGCGTTCCGCGGGATTGACGTCGGCGCTCTCGACCGCGCTCGCGCTGGCCCCCGACGCGCCCGAAACGCTCTACGTCTCGACGGATGCCGGCCTGTTCCGGACGTCCGACGGAGGACACGCGTGGGCGAGCGCGGGTCTCGGATTGCCGGCTTCGCCCGTCACGACGCTTGCGGCGGGTCCCGAGTCGGCGGTCTACGCCGGAACTCACCTCGACGGCCTGTTTCGCAGCCGCGACGGCGGCGCGGCATGGACGCCGACCGGCTTGCGCGGCAGCGCGCTCTTCACCGTCGTGCTCGACCCGTCGCGGCCCGAACGCGTATATGCCGGCGGCAACGGGACCCTGCTGCGGATCACGATCGGACCGGTCGAGACCTGCGCGGCGGGCGCCGATTCACTCTGCCTGCAGGAGGCGCGTTTTCTCGTCCGGGCCTCGTGGCGGACGCGCCACGACGCGGGCATCGCGCAGGCCGTCCCCCTGACCCCGGATACCGGCGCCTTCTGGTTCTTCGAGCCCGACAACATCGAGGTCGCGGTCAAGGTCCTCGACGGCCGGTCGTTCGACGGATACTTCTGGGTCTTTTACGGCGCCCTCTCCAACGTCGAGTACGTCATCACCGTCCTCGACACCGCGACCGGCGCGATCCAGAGCTACGTCAACCCGCAGGGGTGGCAGGCGAGCGTGGCGGACACGTCCGCGTTTCGGGACGCCGGCCGGGCGCCCCTCGGCCCGCCGCCGCCGCCGCGGTCGCCGCTCCAGTCCGCCCTCGCCGCGGCCTGCGAGCGCGGGCCGTACACCGTGTGCCTTCAGCAGGGGCGGTTCAGCGTCGAGGCCGTCTTCACCCGAACACCCCTCGGGCCCTCGGCTCCGGCGCCCACCGAAGCCCTCACGGCGGATACCGGATACTTCTGGTTCTTCGATCCCGCCAACATCGAGCTCGTCGTGAAGGTCCTCGACGGGCGCGGGTTCAACGGGCACTTCTGGGTCTTTTATGGGGCGCTTTCCAACGTCGAGTACCAGATCACCGTGACCGACACGCTGACGGGCGAACGCCGCACCTACCACAACGAACGCGGTAATCTCGCGAGTGTGGCGGACACGAGTGCGTTCTGAAACTCCGCGGCGCGGCGCCACCGTGCTGCTTCTCGCCGGCGTCGCCGCAGCGGCGGCGGGCGCGGACGCCGCGTGGACGAGCGTCGGCCCGGCGGGAGGCGCGGTCCTGGTCGTGGCGGCCGCGGCGTCGGATCCGGACGTCGCATATCTCGCCGGCGACTCGAGCGGCGTCTTCAGGACCGAGGACGGCGGGGCGAGCTGGTCGATCGCGAGCTCGGGCCTGACCAACTTCGACGTCCGGAGCCTCGCGGTTTCCCCGGCGAACGCGCAGATCGTGCTCGCGGGCACGGACGTCGGCGCGTTTCGCAGCGCCGACGGCGGCGCGTCCTGGGCGCTGCTCGGCGCGCCGGTCCCGGCGGACACGATCGACGCGCTCGTCTTCGACCCGGCGGGCGCGGCGGCCTACGCCGCGAGCCTCTCGGGCTGGGTCGGCCGCAGCGCCGACGCCGGCGCGACCTGGGAGACCCTCACGACGCCGGCGTCGACCTTCCGGCCGGACGCCCTGACGGTCGACCCGACCAACGCCGCGCGCGTGTACCTGGGCACGGTCGACAACGGGGTCTACCGGAGCGAGAACTCGGGCGCGACCTGGACCGAGCTCAACAACAACATCGGCAATCTCCACGTCTCGGCGATCGCGGTCGACCCGACCACGTCTTCGACCCTCTACGCCGGCACGAACGTGGGCGTGTTCCGGTCGATCGACGACGGCGGACTGTGGGGGCCGTTCACCACGGGCGCCGGCGCGATCGCGGTCAAGGACCTGATCGTCGATTCCAACGGGGTCGCGTATCTCGCCAACATCAACGGCGCGTGGGGGGCGGCGTTCGGTTCGTCGGCCTGGCAGCACCTCGACCTGCCGCAGCTCTTCGCCAACGCGATCGCGGCCTGGCCGGCTTCGCCGGGGGCGTCGGCCCGGCTCCTCGTCGGCACCGGTAACCCGCCGCTCGATCCCGGGGGGCTGTTCGTGAGCGACCAGTTCGGGGCGTTTTCGGCGGGCGAGGGCGTCAACGTCATGACGGTCGCGAGCCTCGCGCCGGATCCCGCGACCTCCGGCCGCGTGCTGGCGCTCGGCACGGCCCGCGGGGCCGAGTCGACCGACGGCGGACGCACCTGGCAGACGTTTCCGCTCGTCGGCTTCGGGACCGTGCTCACGTTCAATCCGTTTTCGCCCGGCGTCATCTTCGAGGGCACCGCCGACGCGATCTTCCGGAGCTCCGACGACGGAGCGAACTTCGAGCGCGTGGACGCCGGCCTTCCCGGTACCATCGTCCGGGCGATCCTGCCGCGAAGCGCCACGGACATCCTCGCCGCCACGCTCTCCGGCGTCTACCGGAGCACCGACGGCGGGACGAGCTGGACCGCGGCGGCGGGCACGACGGACGTCCAGACGCTGTCGCTCGCGCCCGGGACGTCCGCCTCGGCGGTCGTCGCCGGCGCGCAGGACGGCGTTTACTTCTCGACGGACGGTGGAGCGAGCTGGACGAAGAAGAGCACCGGCGTCTCGGGCCCCGTACGGGCCGTGCTCTCCTCCGCGTCCGCCCACCGCGTTTTCGCCGGCGCGGACCCGGGCCTCTACGTCAGCGACAACGACGGCACGAGCTGGACGCGCGTCCAGGGCGGCTTCCCCTCGGCGGGCGTCTATGCCCTCGTCCGGGACGAGGCCGGGGGCTCGATCTACGCCGGGACGCCCGTCGGCGTCTACCAGAGCGCGGACGGGGGCGCGACCTGGACCCTCGCCGGAACCGGGCTCTCCGATCCTCAGGTGCTGGCGCTCGCCGTGCTCGACGGGGGGACGGTCCTCGCGGGAACGCGGGGCGGGGCGGTCTACCGCCGCGCCGTCGCCCAGGCCCCCGCGCCTCGCGGCCAAGTCGTTCCCGTCGAGGGTCGCGGCGCGACGCGGGAGCTCGGGCCGCGCCCGTAGGCCTCAGCCTGTTCCGGTGACGCTCGCGATCTGGTCGATCTCCCGCAGGGCCCGTTCGATCTCGCCCTCGTCGTTGCCGGCGTGGGGCGAGAAGCGCACGGCGCGTTCGCGCGGGGCGACGATGATGCCGCGCCCCTCGAGGGCCTTGGCCCACCGGGCGACCTCGCCGCCCGGCGGGCGCGCGGCGAGGATCCCGGACGCGAACGGCTCGGGCGTGGCGATCTTCCAGCCGCGGCGGTCGAGGCCCTCGGCGAGCGTGCGCACGAGGCCGAGCACCCGCGAGAGGACGGCCTCGCCGCCCATCTCCTCGAGGAGATCGAGCGACGCCGACAGGCCCCGGACGTGGTCGATCGGCAGCGTGCCCGGCTCGTAGCGCCGCGCGCCCTCGTACGGCGAGGCCCGGTACTCGAGGTAGTCGCCCTCGGTCTTGAGGTTCCACCAGCCGGACGCGATCGCCGGCACGCGGTCCCGCGCCTTCTCGGAGACGTAGAAGACGGCGCCGCCCTCCGCGCCGTAGAGCCACTTGTGGCCGTCGGCCGCGAGGACGTCGATTCCGGCGCCGCGGACGTCGGCCGGGAGGAGCCCGAGGCCCTGGATCCCGTCGACGAAGAAGAGAATCCCGTGCTTTCGGCAGAGGGCGCCGATCTCCCGGAGCGGGAAGACGAAGCCGTTGTGGAAGGCCACCCAGGAGACGGCGACGACCCGCGTGCGCGCGTCGACGAGGGCCGCGAGCGAATCGAGCGTGACGCGGCCCCCGTGGCTGACGGCGACCCGGCAGTCGACGCCGCGGCGCTCGAGCGCGCGCCAGGGGTAGGCGTTGGAGGGAAACTCCATGTCGTCGGTGACGACGTTGTCGCCCTTCCGCCACGGAAAGCCGAGGGCGACGAGGTTGACCGCCCAGGAGGTGTTCGGGAGGAACGCGATCTCCTCGGGCGCGGCGCCGATGAAGCGCGCCGCCTTCGCCCGGGTCTTCTCGACGTCGCCGTAGTGCCGCCGCCAGTCCGCGATGCCCCGGTCCCGGACGTTCTCGACGTGCGCGACGATCGCGTCGGCGACGCGGCGGGGCAAGGGCGAGGCGGCCGCGTGGTTGAGGTAGACGAGGTTCCGGCGGACCGGGAACTCCCGGTCGAGGTTCTCGGGCGAGAAGTCGAAGCTCATCGCGCCCCGAGCCTTCGGTAAAGCGCCTCGTAGTCGGCGGCCATGCGTCCGGCACTGTAACGCTCTTCGGCCCGGCGGCGGCAGGCCGCGCGGTCGATGCGGCCGACCTCGCGGACGAAGGCGGCCAGCTCCTCGTCCGTCCGGCCGAGGAAACCGGTGACGCCGTGCTCGACGAGCTCGGGCAACGAGCCGGCCGGGGTCGCGACGACGGGAGTGCCGGCGGCCATCGCCTCGGCCACGACGAGGCCGAACGGCTCCTCCCAGGAAATCGGGAAGAGGAAGGCCTTCGCGCGGGCCATGAGGGACAGCACCTCGGCGTTGGGGAGCTGTTCGTGGTGGACGACCCTCCGGCCGTCGACGTGCGGGAGGACGCGCTCGCGGGCGAAAGGCTCGCTTTCCGCGAGGTAAGGCGTCACGGCGCCCACGATGACGAGCGGAAGCCCCGCGGCGCGCGCGATCGCGATCGCCCGGTCGGCTCCCTTGTGCGGCACGAGCCGGCCGACGGTCAGCAGGAACTCTTCCGGCGCGGCGCCGAAGGGGATCCGATCGACGTCGACGCCGTAGGGAATGACCGGCAGGCCGCCGCCGAGCATCCGGTTCTGCGCCTCGCTGATGCAGACGCCCTGGAGGCCGGGGTAATTCGCCCGGTAATAGTCGTGAAGGGGCTTCTCCATGTAGGCGTACGTCATGACGCTCGGGCGCGCGGTCCGGTCCGAGAAGTAGGCCGCCGGCGTCGGCCAGTGGGAGTGGAGCACGTCGAACCGGTCGGCGGCGCGGTAGGCCTCGGCGGCGTTACGCGCCTCGTGCTCGTTCTCGAGGTAGCTCGTCGAGGCCGGGTCCTCGGTCGCCGCCCGCGCGACGACCGCGTGCAGGGTCGCCGGCGCCGTCGAATCGCCGGAGGCGAAGAGCGTGACCTGGTGCCCGCGCGCGAGGAGTCCCCGGGTCAGAAGGTCGATCGCGAGCTCGGTCCCGCCATGGGAACGCGGGGGGACGGGGAACCGGATCGACGCGATCTGCGCGATCTTCACCGGTAGGTGACGACGCCGGCCTTCGCCAGGCGGTCGAAGTACTCGGCGACCGCCGCGGTCTCGACGGGGGAGTAACGGGCCGAAAGGACGTCGCGGATCTCCGACACCGAACGCGTGCCGTCGGCGAGATTGATGGCCTCGTAGGCGAGGACCTCGCCGTCCGGCCGCGCCGCGAGCGCGATCCCGGTCAGGTTGGCGCCCGGGATGTCGGCGAAGTAATCGTAGTAGTAGACGTTGAGCGGCCCGCGGATCTCCGGGTTCTTCAGCGGCCGCCGGCGGTCGGAGGCGGGAGGCGCGGGCGGCATCGCGGCCCGCAGGTGCTCGACGTCCTTCGCGACGTCGGGGGCGACCGACGGGCAGAGGCGCGCGAGCGATTCGAGCGTGCCGATGCCGGACGCGATGGCCTCGCGCGCGGCGAGCGCGGGGTCGGGTCCCGGGGCGGCCCCGCGCGCCAGCACCTGCCGCTCGACCGACGCGCGCGCGACGGCGAGCAGGCGCGGGGCCTCGGTGTCGGGCAACGCCGCGAGCGTCCAGACCGTGCCGGCCCCGATGTAGGCCACGCGGCCGAGCTTCGTCGCGTCGAGGTTTTCGGGCAGGTCCTTCTGCGTGTGGATCGTGACGTCGGGGTAGTCGTGGAAGTAGACCATCGGCACGCGGAATCCCGCGGCCTCGAAGACCTCGTGGTCGCTGCCCATCTCGATCGCCCGGACGTCGCCGAGGAAGCTCTCGCGCGACCCGGGCGGCCAGACGAAGCCGGCGTACGCACTCGCTTCCCGGCCCTCGGCGTAGCTCCGGGACGCGGCGACGACCTGGTCGAACCAGGCTTCGGCGACGGCGTTGACGACGTGGGGCAGGGTCTCGGCCGTGCGCGAGAGGTGGAATGTGCCCTTCGTCGTCCAGAGCACGCCGCCGACCATGTCCATGTGGACTCCGGCGACGAAGGCCTTGACGAGCTCGGGGTGGCGCACGAGGTACGCCTGCGAGCCGGTGATCTCGGGAAGCCAGAGGAACCGGATCGTCCGCTTCGGCCGCGGCAGCGTTCCGCGGCGGACCGCCGCGGCGAGAGATCGGCCGACCTCGAGGATCGCCGCGCTGCCGGAGGCGTTGTCGTTGGCGCCCGCCGACTGGTGGCAGAGGTGCGCCGTCACGACGATCTCGCCCGCCGAGGGGTCGGTGCCGGGGAGGGTCGCCACGACGACGTCGTAGCTCGCCGGGACCATCTTCGCCTTCACGCGCGCGCGCAGGACGATTTTCTCGCCGGCCGCAAGGCGCGCCCGGTAGTCCTCGGCCTGCCGCTTCGAGACCATGAAGGCGAATCGGTTCTGGACCTGATAGGGCGAGAGGTGGCCCCAGCGGATCAGGTCGCGGTCGTCGCCGGACCAGGGGGTCTTCTGGTTCGGGTACGCCGAGAGAAAGCCCGCCGCTCCCCGCTCCTCGCAGGCGAGACGGTGCACGACCGGAAGCGTCCCGTCGGCGAGGACGATCTTGCCGCGCACGTCGCGGCCCGCGTAGTCGGACGCGTCGGTGCCGGCGCCCGCGTCGACGAGCTCGGCCGTGACGTCGGCGTCCTGGCTGTAATCGGCGAGCGCGACCGGCAGGTCCGGAAAGGAGGCGACGATGCGCGGGGTCGGCGCGACCTCCTCGAGGAGGCCCGACACCGGGTCCCACCCGACGTGCGAGAGAAAGTGCGCGTACTTCGTCTTCCCGTCCGCCGGAAACCGCTCGATCGAGGCGTCCGCGAGTCCCGCCGCGATCGCCTTGCGCTTCATGAGCTCGGCCGCGGCCGCAAAGCCCGGCGAGCCCTGGACCCGGTGGAACTGCGCGAGCTGGCGGACCGTCTCGAGCGTCGCGACGCCGTCGACCTCCGCGTGGATGGCCTCGGGCACCGCGTTCGGCCAGAAGGGGATGGCGCGGTCCTCCCCGGAGGCGGCGCCCGTCAAAACGAGGGCGGCCGCAAGGGCCGCCCCGACTCTGTTCACGGCGTGCAGAGACCTACTTGGCGACGGTGAAGGGAACGACGCCCGCGGTCTTCTCCCAGGCCATGGCGAGCTTGCCGCCGTCGTTCGTCATGTCGACGAAAGCGATCGTGAACTGGTCGATCGAGGCCTTGGGCTGGAGCATCGTCATCGGCACGCGCACGACGTCGAACTTGGGGTCGTAGCCGTAGGCGCCCCAGATCTTCGTCTTGTCGTTCGGGTCGTACTTGTCCTGCGTCGGCTGCGTCGAGAGGATCAGGGTCCACGCCGGCTCCTTGAGCTCGACGAAGACGTCGTAGGATCCGGGCTCGATCCGCTTGCCGCCGATCATCAGCGGAGCCTCGGTCTTCAGCTTCGTCGTCGCGTTCGCGCCGGTGCGCCAGACCTTCTCGTTGTCGGAGACCTTCTTGCCGTAGTCGGCGCCCTTGCCGAAGATGTCCGTGCGGCCGCGAAGCATCGGCCGGCTGTAGGTCACCTCGAGCCACTTCCCGCCGTCGTACTTGCTGTTGCCGTCCTTGTCGGGCGCGCTCCAGGTGCCCCCGACCATCGCGCTCGCCGTGCCCGCCGGGGAAAGGGGCTTGCGATCCTGGGCGGTGACGGCCGTGGCCGCCGCGAGTGCCACGATCGTTCCAAGAATCAGGTTGCGTCGAATCATCGTCTGGTTCCTCCTCAAATGACGGGCGCCGAGGGGGCGCCGCAGCCGCGAAGCATACGCGAATCCCGCGCCCTCTCGCATAGAATCCCGCCCCGTCATGCACCAACATTCCCGACGGTTTCTCGCCGGCCTGCTTCTCTCGTCGCTCGTTTTTCCCCGGGGCGCCGTCGCCGCCTCCACGGACCGCAATGCCTACGCCCTGACCGGCGGCCGCGTCATCGTCGCCCCCGGCCGGACGATCGAGGCCGGCGTCGTCGTCGTGCGCGGCGGCGTCATCGAGGCCGTGGGCCCCGCCTCGGCGACGGCGATTCCGGCCGACGCCGCCGTCATCGACGTGTCGGGCAAGGTGGTCCACGCGGCGTTCATCGACCCGTACGTCACCACGGACCGTCTCGCGGGCCGGCCCTCGAAGCGCCCGAAGGACGACGAGACGCCGAAGCCGGCGCCGTCGTCCGCGCCCCGCGAAACCGGGCCGGCCGCGCATCCCGTGGCGGCCGTCCGCGCCGACGAGCGCGCGCTCGACGGGCTCGCGATCAAGGACGACGTCGCCGAGGAGCTTCGGCGCCAGGGCTTCGGGGTCGTCGCGGCGGTCCCGTCGGCCGGAGTCCTGCGCGGGCAGGGAGCCGTCGTCAGCCTGACCGACGGCCCCCTCTCGGGCCGCATCCTCGATCCCTCGAACGGACAGATCGTCGCGATGAAGGGCCCGGACGACGACACCTACCCGACGTCGAACATGGGTGGCGTGGCCGTCACGCGCCAGGCCTTCCTCGACGCGCTCTGGTGGCGGGACGCCGAGGCGGCGTACGCCGCGTCCCCGTCGGGCAATGCGCGGCCCCGCTTCGTCGCGGCGACGGCGGCGCTCGTGCCGGCGGCCGAGGGGCGCGAGACCGTCGTGTTCGAGACGACCGACGTGCTGTCGCTCCTGCGGGCGGCCCGCGTGGCGAACGAGATGAAGGTCAAGGCCCGGTTCGTCGCCGCCGGCGACGAGTACCGCCTGCTGTCGGAGGTCGCGGCCGCGCGCCCCGACCTCGTCCTGCGCGTCGCCTTCCCGCAGCCCGACAAGCTCGATCGCGAGGAGGAGTGGCTCGACGTCTCGATGACGCGCCTGCGCGCCTTCGACCGCGCGCCGTCCGATCCCCGCTGGCTGCGGGACGCGGGCCTATCCTTCTCGTTCACCACGGCCGGGCTCGAGGAGATCGGCACGTTCGACGAGCGCGTGCGCGAGGCCATCGGCCGCGGCCTGTCGCCGGACGACGCGCTCGCCGCGGTCACGACCGTGCCGGCGCGGCAGCTCGGCCTCGCCGACCGGCTCGGAACCCTCGAGGCGGGCAAGGTGGCGAGCCTCGTCGTGCGCACGGGGGCTCCCTTCGAAGAGACCAGCGCGGTGTCCCAGATCTGGATCGACGGCGAGCGAATCGACCTCCCCGAGAAGAAACCGGCGGCGCCCGGGGCTCCGAAAGTCGCTGCGGCGCCGGACGTGCGGCCGGCCCCGGCGCGCGAGGCGGGGCCGGTGGCGGCGCCTTCGGCCGTGGTCGTGCGCGGCGCGACCGTGTGGACGCAGGGCCCGGCCGGGGTTCTCGAGGACGCCGACGTCCTCGTCGTCGGCGGAAGGGTCGTCGCCGTCGGGAAGGGCCTCGCGGCCCCGTCCGGCGCGCTCGAGGTCGACGGCCGCGGCAGGCACGTCACCCCCGGAATCATCGACGCGCACTCGCATTCCGCGATGGACGACCAGACGAACGAGTCGACCCACAACGTCACCGCCGAGGTCCGCGTCCGCGACGTCCTCTCGCCGCTCGACCCGGCCATCTACCGCGAGCTCGCGGGCGGAACGACCGTCGCCAACGTGCTGCACGGCTCGGCCAACTCGATCGGCGGGCAGAATCAGATCGTCAAGTGGCGGTGGGGCGGCGGGCCCGACGACCTGATCTTCGCCGGCGCGCCGCCGGGCATCAAGTTCGCGCTGGGAGAGAACCCGAAGCAGTCCAACTGGAGGAACCCGAAGCCGCGGTACCCCGCGACGCGGATGGGCGTCGCCGAGTCGATCCGGGAAAGGTTCCAGGCGGCGCGCGACTACCGGCGCCGGCAGGAGGAGTACCGGAAGGCCGCGGCGGTCAAGGGCGCCCGCCCGATCCCGCCCCGCCCGGACCTGCAGCTCGAGGCGATCGCCGAGATCCTCGAGGGCAAGCGAACGATCCACTGCCACTCCTACCGCAAGGACGAGATCCTGCAGATGATGCGCTCGGCCGAGGAATTCGGCGTGAAGGTCGGGACCTTCCAGCACGCCCTCGAGGGCTACAAGGTCGCCGACGAGATCGCCCGCCACGGGGCCGGGGCGTCGGGCTTCTCGGACTGGTGGGCCTACAAGGTCGAGGTGTTCGACGCGATCCCGTACGCGTTCCCGCTCATGCGCGAGCGCGGGGTGCTCGTCTCCTTCAACTCGGACTCGGACGAGCTCGCCCGGCGCCTCAACCTGGAGGCCGCCAAGGCCGTGAAGTACGGAAGGGTGCCGCCCGCCGACGCCCTCGCGTTCGTGACCTCGAATCCCGCCCGGCAGCTCGGCATCGCGGACCGCGTCGGCTCGCTCGAGGCCGGCAAGGACGGGGACTTCGTGGTCTGGAGCGGCGATCCGATGTCGACCACGACGGTGGCGCTCGAGACCTGGATCGACGGAAAGAAGTACTTCGACCGCGCCGCCGACCTCGCGGCGCGTCCGCAGCGCGAGGCCGAGCGCGCGGCCCTCGTCGCGAAGGCGAAGATCCGGGCCGAGGCCGCCCGGGACGAGGGCAAGCCCGGCGAGGGCGCGAAAGAGGGAGGCGCGCGATGAAGCCGCGGATCCTCGCCGTCCTGCTCGCGCTGTCGGCGGCGCGGCTCGCGGGGCAGACCCCCGCTCCCCCGACCGCGCCGCCGCCGCCGGCCGTCTTCGCGATCGTCGGCGCGACGATCCACCCGGTCTCGGGGCCCGACGTTCCCAACGGCACCCTCGTCGTCCGGGACGGGAAGATCGCGTCGGTCGCGCCGGGCGCCGCTCCGCCACCGGGCGTCCCGGTCGTCGACGGCGCCGGCCGGCACGTCTATCCGCCGCTCTTCCCGCCGCTGACGGTCCTGGGCCTCGAGGAGATCTCGGCGGTCCGTTCCATGCTCGACGTCGAGGAGCTCGGCGAGATCAACCCGGCGGCCCGGGCCGACGTGGCCATGAATCTCGACTCGGAGCTGCTGCCCGTGGCCCGCTCGGGCGGCGTGCTGCTCGCCGGGATCACGCCCGGCGGCGGCATCGTCTCCGGCAGCGTCGCGGCGATGAAGCTCGACGGCTGGACGCGCGAGGACGCGACGCTCAAGGCGCCGGCCGCGATCACGGTCGAGTGGCCCTCCCTCGCGATCGACCGGTCGCCCGACGCGAGCAGGTCGGTCAAGGCCCAGGAGAAGGCCCGCGACGAAGCCCTCGAGAAGCTGAAGAAAGCCTTCCGCGACGCGCGCGCCTACGGCCGCGCCCGCGCGGCCGAGGGGACGGCCGGGGTCCCGAAGCACGACTTCGACCCGAAGCTCGCCGCGCTGTTGCCGGCGATCGACCGCGCGATCCCCGTCGTCGTGCATGCGCAGCGGCTGGCCCAGATCCGCGACGCCGTGAAGTGGGCCGCCGAGGAGAAGCTTCGGCTCGTCGTCTGGGGAGGCGCCGACGCGTGGCGGATGGCGGGGGAGCTCGCCTCGGCCGCCGTGCCGGTCATCGTCGAGTCGCCGCTCGACCTGCCGCAACGCGAGGACGAGACGTACGACGTGCAGTTCGCCAACGCGGCCGTGCTCGACCGGGCCGGCGTGCGCGTGATCTTCAACGACGGTGGCTCGGACGCGTCGAACGTCCGGAACTACCCGCAGCTCGCCGCCACGGCCGTCGCGTACGGGTTCCCGCGCGAGAAGGCGGTCGCCGCGCTGACGCTCGAGCCCGCCCGGGTGCTCGGCGTCGACGGCCGCGTCGGCTCGATCGAGGCCGGCAAGGACGCGACGTTCATCCTGACCGACGGGGACGTCCTCGACCTGCGATCGCACGTCGTCGCCGCGTACGTCGACGGCAGGGCACTCGATTTGACGGACAGGCAGAAACGGCTGTACGAAAGGTACCGGAACCGGCCGAGGCCGGGCCCCGGTTCGTAGGGGCGGGGCTCGCCCCCGCCCTCGGGCGGCCACAAGGGCCGCCCCTACGACCGGGAGCGAAGAGGTAAGGAGACCGCAATGAACTTCTTGTTCAAGGAAGAGCCGACGCACTACTCCTGGGATGATTTCGCCCGGGACGGAAAGACGAGCTGGACGGGCGTGAAGAATCCGCTCGCCCAGAAGCACCTGCGTTCGGTGAAGAAGGGCGATCGGGTCTTCTACTACCACACGGGAGACGAGAAGGCCGTCGTCGGGACCGCGAAGGCCGCCGGGGACGCCTATCCGGATCCGAAGGACGAGAGCGGAAAGCTGTACGCGGTCGACGTCGTGCCGCTGAAGAAGCTCGCGCGGCCCGTCACGCTCGCGGAGATCAAGGCCTCGCCGGCCTTTCGAGAGTTCCCGCTGGTCCGCATCTCGCGTCTCTCGGTCATGCCCGTCTCCGACAAGGAGTGGGCCGGAATCGAGAAGCTCGCGTCGTCCTGACGTCGGGCGCCCCGGGCCGGCTCGACCCCACGGTCCGGAGCTCCAGGTGAACCTCTTCCGGCGCTCCCGAGCGCGACCGCCGTGTTACGGCCGCTCGGCCAGAGCCCGCGTCGAATGGTCCGCGGGGGTTTGCGCGGGCGCCGACCGCGGCGCGGGGGGCGGCACCGCGTCCGACGTCCAGCCGAGGTCCCGCAGGACCGGCAGCGTGAGGTCGACGTCGTGCCCGAGGTCGCCGTTGATGTTCGGCTCCATCAGGAGGTTCGGCGTCACGCTCGTGTCCCAGTGGGAGATCGACGAGCCCGGCTCGTCCGGATCGGGCGCGTAGAGGAGCGGCCGCTTGCCCGCCCCGGTGCCCGCGAGGCTCCGCGGGTTGATGCGCAGCGAGACGACGATTCCGGCGGCCAGGTTCTCCTTGAGAAGGTCGCCGTCGGCCTTGGTGAGGCGGACCGACGGGATCGTGACGGATGCGTCGTCTCCGCTCATCCCGGCCGGCGCGGACGAGGGGACGTTGTCGACCACGACCATCGCGATCGCGCCGGCGGCCTGGACGTTGGCGGCCTTCGAGACGAACGTGCAGGTGCCGCGGTCGACGATCGCGACGTGGCCGGCCATCGGGGCGGCGTTGGTCAGCGCGCTGCAGGCGTCGGTCGTCGAGGGTCCGGCGACGTCATTCGGATCCGCGGCCTGGACGAGGACCCCCGACACGGCCTCCTCGGACACGGGCGGCCCGAACGTCGCAGTTCCGACCCGTCGGTCGCCGGCGAGGGACGTGGGCGAGTCGACCGTCAGCACGGGACTCGGGCCGAGATACTCGGGCGCCAACGAGACTCCGTTGGCGCCGTCCCAGGCGAGATTGCCCGTATTGATCGCGGAGACGGCCCGCTCGGCCGGCGTCATGTCGATCCAGTGCTTGTTGGATTCGGTGTCCAGGATGAAGGACTCGAAGATGTCGGGGGTGTTCAGGAACTCGGCCCCGGTCGACTCGTCGACGAGCGACAGGAAGCCGAGGCCGTGGGCGAACTCGTGGAGCAGCACCGTGACGAGGTCGATCTGGTCGCCGTGGTTGTCGTCGAGCCCGTAGTACCAGCCGACGCCGTCGAGGCAGCCGGCCTGGCCGAGATTCGAGTTGAACTGCGCGACCATGTCTTCGCCGGTCGGGTCGACATCCGAGCCCGCGAACCGGCTCCCCAGGGCCGCGGGGTACCACACGCCCGCGAGAGGCACTCCCGGCGAGTCGGCGACGACGGTGTTGGGGCGGGTCTGACCGAGCGTCGCGGTGTTGGCGTCGCACGACAGCGGATCGAAGGTCGCCCGGATCTTGATCTCGACCGGGGAATCGAGCTGAGCGCCCCAGATCGCGGCCGCCCGCTCGAAGACGATCAGGCGCTGCTGCCCGACGGTCGTTCCCGTGTTGCCGCCGACCGGGGTCGCGGCGGTCGCGTCGTTGAATCCCTCGCCCGGACCGTCGTTGTTGACGACCGTGATCACTGCGGCGGGCCGCGCCGGGGCCGCCGCGAGGATCCCCGCCGCGGCGAGCGCCAGGACGCCGAGCCGGTCAAAGCGCGCCACCGTCACTTCTCCTCGGTCGGCCGGTTGACGCAGCGATACTCGAGCGCGCCGTCGGGAGCCCTGGTCGCGACGACGCTCATCGAAAACGTGTCGTCGAGCTCGACGAGGCGCGACCCGTCCGGCCGAAAGATCACGGCGTAGGTTCGGGATGCCCGATCGCGGACCGGCACGACCAGCTGACGCTTCTGGGCGGCGGTCGGCGGCCGGAGCTTCCGTGTCACGGGATCGACGAACGCGCGCACTCCGGCGCCGGCCGGGGCGGCCGGGGGGTCGATCGCGGGGCAGGTCGGCGGCGCATCCGGGCCCGGAAGGGCGGAAACGGCCGCGGCGGCGCAGGCCGCGAAGAGAGCGAGTGAAAACCGCAGGATCGCCGGTCGCATGGGTACCTCCGCGCACCGGCAACCCGGGCGCGCGCCAATTCTATTCCGGGGATTCCCCGGCGCGGCGCTAAGGGTGCGCGGCCGGCGGCGCCTGGGCGCGGGGCGTGACGACGATGTTCTTCGCCGCGAACCACGGATGCCACTCGAGCACGAGGCGCCCGGCCTTCACGGCGGGATCCTGCTCGGCGAGCGCCTTCGCTTCCTCGAGCGTGTCGACACGGAAGATGAACATGCCGCGGAGGTCCCCGCCGTCGGAGAAGGGCCCGGCGATGATGAGCTTGCCGCTCTCGGCCATCTTTCCGATGTGGGCGAGGTGGGCGGCCTGGAGCTTCTCGAGCTCGGGCGTCGAGCCGGGCGTCCAGGCCGGCCCCTTCCGGAGGAAGGCGACCTGGTAGGTCGTCATCTCGTATTCCCCGGCCCCGGGCGGCGGCAGCGCCTCCGCGGCGGCAGCGAGCCCGAGAGCGGCGGAAAGAAGCAGAGCCCTCGACGCGAGCATGCGCGACCTCACGGCCGTCACGGCTACTTGGACGGCTCGGGCAGCCGGTAATCGCCTTCGACCTCGACGGTCGTCGATCCGTCCGCGGCCGCGGCGGAGGTCTTGTAGGTGCCGCGGCCCTGCAGGCCCGTCAGCTTTCCGGTGCCGCCCGTGAAGCCCCAGCGCCCGATCTGGCCCTGCAGCGCGCCCTTGCTCGACTCCGAGCGGCCGTCGAACCGGACGAAGTACTTGTCCCCGTTCGCCATCGTTCCGACGTGGTACCCGTGATCCGACGAAACGTCGCCGCGTGCGTCGCTCAGCGCCGAGCTCGTGCCCTCCTTGGTCGTCGAGCCGCCGATCGTCATCGCCTTGGTCCACGTGCAGGGGGTCTTCCCGACCGCGAGGGCGTGGCCCGCTTCGTCGCCCACTTCGACGGCGTTGCGCGTGGTCTTGCCGCAGCGCATCGTTCCCGAGATCTTGGTGCCCCCGGCTCCGCCCGGAACGCCGGCGGCTTTCGGCGCCGCCGTGGGCGCGCCCGCGCCCTGGGCCAGAAGTCCGAACGACACCAGGGCGCCGAGAAGCGTCAGCGAAACGGTCTTCAGTCTCATCGGTCCTCCTCGTAGAAGCGGCCGCGATTGTACAAGCGCCAGCGGCCGGAAACGGGGATGGAGTTCGAGAAACGCGCGCCGGCCTGCTAAAATGGGCCCCAACGATGAGGCTCGCCGGGCGCGCACGCCAGCAACCTCCACCCTTCGACCCGGCGCAGCTTTCCCTCTTTCCGGGTCTTCCGCCGAGCGTTCGGATCCAGCCCGCGATCCGGCTGACCGAGCAGAACGTCGCCCGGAACGTGCCGCCCGGCCGGCCCGGCGTCTTCTTCCTGAAGAGCGTGGCCGCCGACGGCCAGGTTTCCGAGAGGGTCGGCCGGGACGACGTCGACCTTCGCCAGCGGCTCCTCCAGCACGCCCGCAGCGCGATTCCCAACGTTCTTTTCGGGTGGATCCTGGCCGACGACGCGAACGAGGCCTACCGCCTGGAGTGCTACCTCTGGCACGCCCACGGCGGCGCGTGGGCCGGGATCGCCGGCGACGCGCACCCGTCGCCCTCGGACCCCATCCCGTTTCTCGGCTGCCCCGACTGCGACGAATAGGTCGAAGAGACCGAAGAACTCAGGCTTCAGACCGCGGACCGCCGACGGCGGACGAGCGGGGCTATAGTCTCCTCTGCCGTCGGCCGTCCGTCCGCGGGAGGTCCCACTGGAATCGCTCCCCAACTTCATCGCCGGGTCCTGGGTCTCTTCGCGAGCGACCGATTTCCTCGACGTCCACAACCCCGCGACGGGCGAAGTCATCGCGCGCACCCCCCTCTCGACCGGCGAGGACCTCGATCGGGCGGTCGCCGCCGCGAAGGCCGCCTTCCCCGGCTGGCGCGACACCCCCGTCGTCGCGCGCGCGCGCACGATGTTCCGGTTCCGCGAGCTCCTCGAGGAGCACTTCGACGAGATCGCCGCGACCGTGACGCGCGAGCACGGCAAGACCCTCGACGAGTCCCGGGGCAGTGTGCGGCGCGGGATCGAGTGCGTCGAGGTGGCCTGCGGCACGCCCTCGCTCATGATGGGCTACGGCCTCGAGAACATCGCCTCCGGCATCGACTGCCAGGTGCTGCGCCAGCCGCTCGGCGTCTGCGCCGCGATCGCGCCCTTCAACTTTCCGGCGATGGTGCCCCTCTGGTTCCTCCCGTTCGCCGTCGCGACGGGCAACACGTTCATCGTCAAGCCGTCGGAGCAGGTCCCCCTGACGCAGCGCCTGATGGCGACGCTTCTAGAGGAGTGCGGCCTGCCGCCGGGTGTCGTCAACCTGGTCAACGGGGGGCGCGCCGTCGTCGAAGCGATCTGCGACCATCCCGGCATCCGCGCGGTGTCCTTCGTCGGTTCGACGGCGGTGGCGCAGGCCGTATACCGGCGCGCCACGCACGCGGGCAAGCGGGTCCAGGCCCTCGGAGGCGCGAAGAACTTCGTCGTCGTGATGCCGGACGCCGATCTCGACCGGACGATCGAGATCCTCACGGAGTCCTTCTTCGGCTGCGCCGGCGAGCGCTGCCTCGCCGGCAGCGTGCTGCTGCCCGTCGGCCCCGTCCACGCGGAGGCGCGCGAGCGCCTCGCCACGGCGGCGAACGCGCTGAAGGTCGGGGACGGCGCGGCCCCGGGCGTCGAGATGGGCCCGGTCATCAGCGACACGCACCGGCGGCGCGTCGTCTCCTACATCGAGAAGGGCGTCGCCGAGGGCGCCCGTCTCGTCCTCGACGGCCGGGCGCACCCCGTGGCCAGCCGGGCGAAGGGCTTCTTCCTCGGACCGACGATCTTCGACGGTGTGTCGCCCGGGATGGCGATCGGCCGCGAGGAGATCTTCGGCCCGGTGGCGTCCATCACGCCCGTCGGGAGCCTCGAGGAGGCGATCCGCGTCATGCAGGCCCACCCGAACGCGAACGCGACCTCGATCTTCACGTCGAGCGGCAAGGCCGCGCGGGAGTTTGCGCGGCTCGCGACCGCGTCGATGGTCGGGGTGAACATCGGCGTGGCGGCGCCGATGGCCCAGTTCCCGTTCGGAGGGGCCAAGGACAGCTTCTTCGGCGACCTCAAGGCGCACGGGCGCGACGCCTACGAGTTCTACACGGACAAGAAAGTGGTGATTTCACGCTGGTTTTAGGTCCCGGTCCCAGGGGCGGCCCTTGTGGCCGCCCTGTTGAACCGGGCGGGGACAAGCCCCGCCCCTACGCCGATCCCGGCTCGAGGTGATTCCGATGACCACGACGACGAAGGCCCAGGCCCCGACGAGCGCGACGACGCGCGAGGTCCGCGAGAAGCACAAGGAGTACATGCTTCCCGCGACGATCCAGTACTACGCCGAGCCCCTCGTCCTGACGGAGGGCCGGGGCCTCCGGATCAAGGACGCCGACGGCAACGAGTACCTCGATTTCTTCGGGGGGATCCTGACCGTCTCCGTCGGCCACGCCAACGAGAAGGTCAACGCCGCCGTCGTCGCGCAGATCAGCCGGCTCTCGCACGTCTCGACGCTCTACCCGACGATCCCCGCCGTCGAGCTCGCCGAGACGCTCGCGCGCCTGGCGCCCGGGCGCATGCGGCAGAGCTTCCTCGCGAGCTCGGGCACGGAGGCCGACGAGACCGCGGTCATGCTCGCGCAGCTCCACACCGGGGCCTCCGAGATCGTCGCCCTGCGCCACGGCTACTCCGGACGCTCGATGCTCGCCCAGTCGCTGACGGCCGTCTCGACCTGGAAGCCGCTGGCTTCGCCGGTCCCAGGCATCAAGCACGCGATGGCGCCGTACTGCTACCGCTGCCCGCTGAAACTGACGTATCCCTCCTGCGGCGTCGCCTGCGCGAAGGACATCGAGGAGCTGATCCGGACGACGACCTCCGGCCGGATCGCGGGCTTTCTCGCCGAGACGATCCAGGGCGTCGGCGGCTTCATCACGCCGCCGCCGGAGTACTTCGAGATCGCCGTCGGGATCGTCAGGAAGTACGGCGGCGTCTTCATCTGCGACGAGGTCCAGACGGGCTTCGGCCGCACCGGCGGCAAGTTCTGGGGCATCGAGCACTACGGCGTCGCGCCCGACATCATGACGATGGCCAAGGGCATCGCCAACGGCCTGCCCCTCGGCGCCTGCGTCGCGACGCCCGAGATCGCGGCCTCGCTGAAGGCGCTGACGATCTCGACCTTCGGCGGTAACCCGGTCGCGTGCGCAGCGGCGAACGCGACGATCCGCATCATCGAGGAGGAGGACCTGCCCGGCAACGCCGAGCGGATGGGCCGGGTCCTGCGCGACGGCTTCGAGGAGCTCAAGCGCCGCTTCCCGAAGAACGTCGGCGACGTGCGCGGGATGGGCCTCATGCAGGCGATCGAGCTCGTCGAAGACGAACCCGCGGGCAACCGCACGCCCGAGAAGGCCCTGACGAATCGCGTCTTCGAGGAAACGCGCCGGCGCGGCCTCCTCGTCGGAAAGAGCGGCCTCGACGGCAACGTCTTCCGCGTGGCGCCGGCCCTGAACGTCGGACGCTCGGACATCGAGGAGGCCCTCGCGATCATCCGCGAGTCCTTCGAGGCAGCGGGGGCGCGGTAGCGGGCCAGAGTGCCGGCCGAGGCGGATAGCCGGAGTCTTTGGATCGCCTTCGCGTCTGACGAGCCTCAGCCGGATTTCCCCGGTACTCGTTTCCTGTGTCGTTAGGTCCTGGGTGCGGAGATGCCGGCGGAAGCCTCGAAGAGGGATGGCAACCAACGGCGAATCTCGTCGCGCACCTGGCGGAACTTCGCCAGGCGCTCCTCGTCCGTCCCCCGGGCCCCGGCCGGGTCGGGGAGCGGCCAATGGAGGCGGCGGGCCTCGCCCAGGAAGACCGGACAGACCTAGTCCGCGCAGAGGGTCACGACGAGGCCCACCGTGCTGGGATCGATGGAATCGACGGATTTCGAGCGCTGCCCGGAGATGTCGATGCCGAGCTCCGCGAGGGCCTTGACCGCGAGCGGGTTCAGGCCTGTGGGGTGCGAGCCTGCGCTCGCCACCGGGACTCGATCGCCAAACGCCGCGCGTGCGAGCCCCTCGGCCATCTGGCTGCGGGCGGAGTTCGCGACGCAGAGGAAGAGGACGCCCTTCGTCATCCGAGGCCGAGGAGCCTGCGGACTTCCTGAGGCTTCGGAACGCGGCCCGACAGCATTACGTTCCCGTCCACCACGACTCCGGGGGTCGCGAGAAGTCCGAGCTCGAGCATCCGTTCGATGGAATCGTCCTTCGTCACCTCGAAACTCGCACCGGCCTCGGCCACCACTTGCTGAACGACGCGGTACGTCTCTTTGCACCGGCTGCAGCCGGGGCCGAGGATCTCGATCTTTCGAATGGTGTCCATGGGCGCCTCCGGTTGGTGACTCACCAGGTTGGGATCAGAGGATGGCGTTGAAGAGATAGCCGACGAGAAGGATTCCAATGGCGACGACGGTGATGAACACGACGATGAGCCGGCGCTTCAGGACCTTGCGAAGGAGGATCGTCTCGGGCAGCGACAGCCCGATCACCGCCATCATGAAGGCGAGCACGGTCCCGAGCGCCGCGCCCTTGGCGAGGAGCGCCTGGACGACCGGCACGACGCCCGCCGCGTTCGAGTAGATCGGGATGCCGATGAGGACGGCGAGCGGCACGGCCCACCACGAGGACCGGCCCATGAACGACGCCATGAAGTCGGTCGGGACGTAGCCGTGGATGATGGCCCCCACCGCGATGCCGGCGACGAGGTAGAGCCAGACCTTTCCGACGACGTCGCGGACCGACAGGGCTGCGTCGCCGAGCCGCTGCGCCCACGTGGGGGCGTTCACCCGGAGCTCGGTGCTCGCCCGCGTCGCGAAGAGCCAGTCCTCCACCGAGCCCTCCATGTGGAGGCGCCCGATGACGGCGCCGGCGGCCGTTGCGACGGCCAGGCCGGTCACGAGATAGAGTCCCGCGACCTTCCAGCCGAAGAGCCCGAGGAGGAGCACGAGTGCGACCTCGTTGACCATGGGCGCCGCGACCAGGAACGTGAAGGTGACGCCCAGCGGCACGCCCGCCGTGACGAACCCGATGAAGAGGGGCACCGCCGAGCACGAGCAGAACGGTGTCACGACGCCGAGAGCGGCGGCGAGCGGGTAGCCGGCCGCCTCGCGCCGGCCGGCGAGGAGCCGGCGCGTCCGTTCGGGCGTCACGAAGGTGTGGACGATCCCGACCGCGTAGACGACGGCGACGAGGAGGAGAAACACCTTCGGGGCGTCGTAGGTGAAGAACTGGACCGCCTCGGACAGGCGGCCCGCGGGCGGCAGTCCAAGGAGCCCGTGGGTGATCCAGCCGGCAATCGCCGGGAGGCTCGCGTAGAGGAGAAGCCAGGCGAGACCTGCGCCGGCGACGAGGGCGAGGCGGCGGGGCAGGGAGGCCGGCGGAGCCGCGGGCGGATTGAAGACCGGGAGCGAGCCGCCGGAAGGAAAGACGCTTGCGGGCGTGGCCGGGATCTGCGGAGTCATGCGCTTTCCGTGCGTTTCGAGGAGGCGGGAGCGTCCCGGACGGGGAGCCGGATTCCGAGCCGGGAGAGATCGAGGTCGACGCGACAGAGCTCCTCGAGGGGCACCTTGCGGAGCTCCTTCAGAAGCGCCCGGTCCCGCGTGACCATGGTGTCCTTCTCGAGGTCTCCCCAGGGAATGCTTGCGAGGGCCGCGTCGGAAGCATCGTCCGCAAGGCGGTACTCGACCCACTTCCCGGCCTTGCGCTCCAGGACGAGATCGGACCGGCGCAGGTCCGACAGGTGGGCCGAGACGGTGGAGGCGGCGAGCTGCAGGACCGCCGTCATCTGGCAGACGCAGAGGGGGCCGCGCCGCAGCATCGCGAGGATGCGGAGACGGACCGGGTGAGCCAGCGCCTTGTGAATGCGCACGAGCTCGGGAAGCTTTGGCATTACTTCGTCGTCCTCCGGGGTGCGAAGCCCCGTGACATTTCCGCCGTCGCCGCCCCGAGGCCGTCGCCCTCGACCTTGCCTCCATAGAACCGGCGAAGGAAGTACAGGCTCACGTGGACGAGGCCGATCAGCACCGGCACTTCGACGAGCGGGCCGATGACCGTGGCGAACGCGACGTCGGAGGTGATGCCGAAGACGGCGATCGCAACGGCGATCGCCAGCTCGAAGTTGTTGCCCGAGGCCGTGAAGGCCAGGGTCGCGCTACGGCTGTAGTCGCTTCCGAGCCGCCGGGCCATGAAGAAGGTGACCAGGAACATCAGCGCGAAGTAGCACGTCAGCGGAATGGCGACCAGCAGCACCTTCATCGGAAACTGCACGATCTTGTCGCCCTTGAAGCTGAACATGATCGCGATCGTGAAGAGCAGCGCGACCAGAGTGACCGGCGAGATGCGGGGAATGAACTTCTTCTCGTACCACTCCCGGCCCTTCGTCGGCAGCAGGATGACGCGGCTGAGAATGCCCGCGGCGAAGGGGATACCCAGGTAGATCGACACGCTCCGGAAAATCTCTCCGATGGTGATGTCCCGGAGCGTTTTTCCGCCGGCGCCCTGGACGACCGACAGGTCGATGCCGAGCCGGCCCGGCAGCACGGTCACGAACACCCAGGCGAACAGGCCGTAGAACAGGACCTGGAAGACGCTGTTGACCGCCACCAGCCCCGCGGCGTACTCGCTGTTGCCTCCAGCCAGCTCGTTCCAGACCAGCACCATCGCAATGCAGCGGGCGATGCCGACCAGGATCAACCCGACCATCAGCTCCGGATGGTTGTGGAGGAACAGCGCCGCCAGGGCGAACATCAGGATCGGGCCGATGATCCAGTTCTGCGCCAGGGACAGCCCGATGATCTTCCAGTCGCGGAAGATTCGGCCCATCTGCTCGTACTTCACCTTCGCCAACGGCGGATACATCATGAGGATCAGACCGATCGCGATGGGGATGTTGGTCGTCCCCACGTCGAAGCGGCTGATGAACGCGTGCGAGGCCGGGATGAAGTAGCCGATTCCCACGCCCAGGGCCATCGCGGCGAAGATCCAGACGGTCAGGTAGCGGTCGAGCAGGGAAAGCTTCCCGGCCACGCTCGGCTCCAACACCTTCGGTGCGTGGAGTGCCGGCGGGGGAGGGACCGGTTTCGTCATTTCGTCACTACACGAAATATACGGACGTCGGAGCGCCGTCGTCAAGATGCGCCCGACCCGGATGCGGAGTCTGGCTCGGCGGCAGCGGCGACAGGTAGAAATCGTCTGCCGGCGAGGCCGTTCGGGCAGAAAAATTTTGCCCGGATGCCAGTTCCAGCAGATTCTTTTTGCCATTAAAGCTCTTTTAGCAGAATAAGTTAGCCCATTCTCCGGCAATTCACTCCGGGGGCTTGACAGAAGGTTTCGTCAGTTCTACATTTATCGATGTATGAGACGTGCCGATGAGCTGGTGGTCATCTTCAAGGCGCTGGGGGACCCGACGCGTCTGAAAATCCTGGACCTGCTGAGGTCGCGCGGCCAGTCCTGCTGCGAGCTCATCGCCCGCGACGAGCGGGGACTCTGCGCCTGCGACATCGAGACCGCCGTGGGCCTTTCCCAGGCGGCCGTCTCGCATCACATGGACCTGCTCCGGCGCAGCGGCCTCGTCGAGGCCGAGAAGCGGGGCCGATGGGTGTTCTACCGGAGAAACGAGGCCGCCCTGGCCGGCCTCGCGGAGGCCGTAGCCAAAGCCGTCTAAAAAAATTGGCTCGATAGATCGATCATTCATTATCTTTCGAAATGGAGGCTCTCATGCCGTCTGCGGTCCACATCTCTCTGAACGTCTCGGATCTTTCCCGTTCCGTCGACTTCTATCGGCGCTTTCTCGGCGAGCCTCGCAAGCTCAAGGCGGACTATGCGAAGTTCGTCGCCGCCGAACCGGAGATCCATCTCGCCCTCCAGCCCGGCGAGATCCGCGGTTCGGGTGCCCTCTCGCATCTGGGCATCCGGGTCGACTCGCCCGAGCAGGTGAGGCAGTGGAAGAGCGCTTTAGGGGTCAACGGCCTTCCGACCGAGGAGGAGAAGCGGGAAGCCTGCTGCTACGCGCTCCAGGAAAAGTTCTGGGTGACGGATCCCGACGGCAACCGCTGGGAGGTCTACACGGTGCTGGAGGACGTCGACCGGAAGGCCGATTCGACGACGACCTGTTGCCAGCCCGCCGCCGCGGCGTCGACTTCCGAGGGCACGGAGAAGGCGTCGCTTCCGGCGGCCTGCTGCTGAGGCTTCGTTGAAGGAAGGCGTCATCGGTCCGTGAACCGTAACGACGCCGCGCCGACGCGCGGCGGGGAGGAATCGATGGACGATGGATCCGCTCGGAAGAAATTCAAGGTCCTCTTTCTGTGCACGGGCAATTCCGCCCGGAGCATCCTGGCGGAGTTCCTTCTTCGGAAGCTCGACCCACTGCGGTTCGAGGCGTTCAGCGCCGGATCGAGCCCGCGCGGCCGCGTGAACCCGCTCGTGCTCGACCTGCTGAAGAACGAGTACCACGTCGATGTGAGCGGAGCGCGGAGCAAGTCCTGGGAAGAGTTCCGGGGCGTGGGGTTCGACTTCGTCATCACGGTGTGCGACCGGGCGCGCGAGTCGTGCCCGGTCTGGCCGGGCCAGCCGATCGTCGCGCACTGGGGGTCGGAGGATCCGGACGGAGTCGACGGGGAGGAGCCGCAGCGGAGGCTCGTCCGGAAGGTCGCCGTCGAGATCTTCCGACGCCTCGGTCTCTTCACCGCACTCCCGATCGAAAGCCTGGAGCGCCTGCGCCTCGAGGAGATGACGAAGGCGATCGGACGCGGAGGGGCGAAGGACCCCGCCTCGCGCTCCGCGCTCAGCGGGCCGGCCGGAGCTTCCGCTGGAGCCAGTACACCGGAATCCCCAGCGCGATGAAGCCGAGGCCGAACAGGGACTCCCGCGGCGTCTCGATGAGCGTGTTGACGACGATCGCCAGGGCGGTCGCTCCGAAGAGGATCGGGACGAAGGGGTAGCCGGGCACGCGGTACGGCCGCACGAGGCCGGGCTCCTTCTTGCGCAGCGCGATCACCGACAGCACGGCGAGGGCGTAGAAGATCCAGCCCCCGAAGATCACGTAGGTGAAGAGCTGCGAGAAGCCGCCGATGATGAGGACGAGGAACCCGGACCACAGTCCCTGGAAGAGCAGCGCCTCGACGGGCGTGCGCCACTTCGGGTGCACGCGCGAGACGCGGTCGATGAAGAGGCCGTCCTTGGCCATCTGGTAGTAGGCCCGGGGGCCGGCGAGGATGAGAGCGTTCATCGCGCCGAGGATCGAGCAGAGAATCGCGGCGGTCAGGAGCTTGCCGCCCCACTCCCCGGTCACGCGCGTCATCGCCGTCAGCGCGACGCGGTCGGAGGCCGCGATCTCGGCCGGCGTGAGCACCTTGAGATACGCGAGGTTGGCCAGCAGGTACAGGGCGATCACGATCGCCACGCCGCCGATGAGGCCCCGCGGGAAGTTCTTCTGCGGCTCGTGGATCTCGCCGGCGGCGAAGCTGACGTCGTGCCAGCCCTCGTACGCCCAGAGCACGGCGACGAGCGCCACGCCCACCGCCGCCAGCGGCACGGGCCCGGTCGGGAGCGGCGCCGCGGGCGCGCGCGTCGCGTCGGGCGCGGGGCCCGGCAGGAGGAAGATCACGACGACCATGACGACGAGCCCGCCGACCTTGAGCGCCGTCAGCACGTTGCCGACCCGCGCGCCATTCTTGACTCCGACGATGTTGATCCACGTCAGGAGAGCGATCGCGAGGACGCCCACCACCTTCGTGGTCGTCGGGTTCAGGGGAACGAAGGCCCCGAGGTAGATCGGGAAGGCCGCTCCGAGGGTCGCGATCGAGCCGGAGGTCGCGACCGTGAAGAGCATCCAGCCGCAGAGGAATCCGGGCAGCCGGCCGAAGCCGCGGGTGATGAAGGAGTAGATCCCGCCGGCGTCGGGCATCGCGGCGCCGAGCTCGGCGAGCGACAGCGCGCCGAGCATCGTCAGGACCCCGCCGATGACCCAGACCGCCAGCATCCAGCCGGGCTGGTGGACGGCCCGTGCGATCTCGGCCGGGACGAGGAAGATGCCGGACCCGATGATCGTGCCGATCACCAGGTTGATGGCGTCATAGAGCGTGAGGTCGCGGCGGAGCTCCGACATGGGCGGGCCTCCCGGGTTCGGCGACGGCGTCGCGGTTTCGATAACTCTATCCCGCCGTTCGCGGGGCCGACCCGCCGGGAAGGCGAAAAAAAGGGCCGCCGGATCGGCCGGCGGCCCGTGAGGAAGGTTGAGGAATCTCGTTCAGTTTTTCGGAGTGCGCCCTTCGAGCGCGTCGAGGCGCTTTTCGAGGTCGTCGAGCCGCTCCCGGAGATCCGGAGAGCCGGGAGGGACCGGGGCGACGGGGGGCGCGGGCGGGACCGGGGGCACGCCCCAGTGGCGGAACTTGAACTTCCGCATCCCGGGCCCGAAGTCGCCGACGCGGACCTTTCCGCCTTCGCGCTCGGCGACCGTCACCGTCAGCGTCTTCGGCGCGCGGTTGCGCAGAAGCTCGAGCTTGACGGTCTCGCCCTCCTTCTTGCGCCGGATCGCGCGCACGAGGTCGCGCGTCGATCCGATCTTCTCGCCGTCGGCCGTCGTCACGATGTCGGCGACCTGGAGCCCGGCCTTCGCGGCCGGCGAATCCTTCTCGACCGTGCCGACGAAAACGCCGGCCTCCTTCGGAGCGCCGAAGTGAACCCGAAGGTCGGGCGTCATCTCGACGGGACGCACGCCGATGGTGCCGCCGCCCTCGGACCATCCGAACCCGGGCAGGCCCTCGAAATCGCGCAGGTCCGCGAACGTCTCGAAGTCCTCGTCGCCGGAGACGAAGACGCCGTCGTCGTCGACGACGATCTCCTTCTCGGGCGAGACCACGACGATCTTCTTCTTCTCTTTGGCCTTGGGGGTCGTCTCGGGGGCGCCGCCCGCTTCCACGCGGGAGGCCGTGGGGAGAATCAGCAGGGCCGCCAGAAGGGTCGCTTTCAGACGCATGGTTCCTCCATCTCGAAGGAGGAGACGGCCGCGTCCGGGAAAGGTTACGGCTTCTTCTTCGGCGGAGCGGGAGCCTTCTTCGCCGGCGTCGGGGCGGGAGGGGCCGCGGCGGCGCTCGTGTCGAGGCTCCAGACGCTCCGCCCGGCGGTGCCGACGAGGAGGCGGCGCGGGCTGGCGTAGTCCGGCGCGAGCGCCGTGATGTCGGGATGCGGCGGCTCCCCGCCGACCGGGCGCCAGGTCGTGCCCCCGTCCTGGGATCGGAAGACGCCCTTCTTCCAGGTCCCGGCGTAGAGCGACTTCGGCTCGGCCGGGTCGAGGAAGAGGACCTGGACGTTGGCGCGCCCGAGGCCCTGGTGGCCCGCCGTCCACGTCGCGCCGCCGTCGGAGCTCCGGAAGACACCCTCGTCCTCGGTGCCGAGGTAGATCGTCTTCGTCGCGGGATCGGCGACGATCGTCTGGATCTGGGAATGGGGAAGGCCCGCCCCGCTCGGGCTCCACGTCTTCGCGCCGTCGGTCGACTTGAAGAGCCCCGCGTGCGTGCTGATGAAGAGCGTCGTGGGCGAGCCGGGCAGCGCCGCAAACCCGAAGAACCCGTTGAGGCTCGAGCCGCGCTCGAGGTCCGGCATCTCTTTCCAGGACTTCCCGCCGTCGGTGCTGGCGTAGACGGTGTCGGGATCGCGGGCGTAGACGCGCTTCGGGTCGGCCGGATCGAAAACAAACGCCAGAACGCTGCGCGTGACGACGATGTCCTTGTGGACCAGTTCCCAGCTCTCGCCGCCGTCGGTGCTGCGGAAGATGCCCTCGTCCGTCCCGGCGAGAATGATCTTCGGCGAGGTGGGGTCGATCGCGACCGCGCGCACGTCCGTCGTGGTCATCCCCTCGGCGAGGCGGGTCCACGTCCGGCCGCCGTCGGTCGTGCGGGCGACGTTGCCCTGCACGGTCCCGACGTACACCGTGCCCGGCGCCGACGGGTCGGACACGAGCGCCTTCACGTCCGCGGCGCTGAATCCGTCGGGCGTCGGCGACCAGGTCCGTCCGCCGTCGGTCGTCTTCAGCACGCCTTCGCGATTGGTGCCGGCGTAGAGCGGCCCGGCCGGATCGAGCGCGAGCACCGAGAAGTTGATCCAGTTGAAGCCCTTCGCGATCTCGGCCCAGTTGCGGCCGAGGTCGGTCGTCTTGATGACGCGGTTGGGGACGGCGGCGTAGACGATCTTGGGGTCGTTGGGATCGATGGCGAAGGCGTCGCCGTCGAAGGGCCGCCACTTGTCGGGGCTCTTCTTCACCCAGGTCTTGCCGTAGTCGTCGCTCCGGTAGATGGCGCCGTTGGTCCCGGCCCAGACGGTCTCGGGGCCGACCGGGTCGACCGCGAGGGCATGGATGTTTTCCTTCTCGATCTTGTCGCTCGAGGGGGCCCACGTGCCGCCCGAGTCGGTCGACTTGAAGATGCCGTCGCTGATCGTGCCGGCGTAGATCGTCGCGGGCGTCCTGGGATCGACGGCGAGCGCGCGGAGGCGGAAGTTGTGCGGGAAGCCCTTGTCCGAATGCGTCCAGGTGCGACCGCCGTCGCTCGAGCGGTGGACGCCGGGCTTTGGCCCGGTGGTGTCTCCGGCCGCGTACGCGACGCCCTTCGGGTCGACGGCGAGGGCGGCCCACTCCTGCCGCTCGATCGCGAGCACGCGTTTCCAGGTGGCGCCCCCGTCGGCGCTGCGGTAGACGCCCTCCATGTTGGTCACCGCCCAGACCGTCTTCGGGGACGACGGGTCGGCGGCGACGCCCTCGACCACCGAGTCGCGGGGGAAGCCCGCGTCGCACAACGTCCACGTCGCGCCCCCGTCCGTCGTTCGGTAGAGGCCGCCGCCGAACGTCCCGGCATAGAGCGTCGCCGGGGCCGAGGGGTCGATCGCGAGCGCTTTGACTTCTCCCGTCCACGGCCCGATGGGAGTCCAGGTCTGGGCGGCGGCGGTCCCGGCCGTCCAGACGAGGGCCAGGGCGAGAGCGGTGCGAAGGGCCTTGGGCATCGACCTCTCCTTCGTTTTACACGGGTGCGGATTTTCGCCGCGATTTTAGCAGGCGACCCCCTGATAGCCTCTCGGCGATGCGCCGCGGCGGGCTCGTCGGATTCCTCCTCGCTCTGGCGTCCGCCGCGGCGGCGCAGGGGCCGTCGGCCGAGTGGCGCACCGTCGAGACCGCCCACTTCCGCGTCCACTTTCCGGCGCCCTTCGAGGCCTGGGCCCGGCACGCCGCGGGGCAGCTCGAGCCGATCCACGCGCGCGTCGCGGCGTTCGTGGGCTTTGCTCCCGACCGGCCGATCGACGTGGTGGTGTCGGACCCCGCGGCCGACGCCAACGGCGCCGCCGCGCCGTTTCTCGACCGGCCCGAGATCCTGCTCTGGACGTCCCCGCCGGGCGCGGCGTCGGAGCTTTCGGACTTCCGCGACTGGACGGAGATGCTGGCGACGCACGAGGTGGCGCACGTCGTCCATCTCGCGCGGCCGGCGCCGGGATGGCGCGGCTTCGTGTCTCGACTCTCGCCCGCGCCGTTCGGCCCGCTGGTTTTCGGTTCCCCGAGGTGGCTGATCGAAGGCTACGCCACGCTCGTCGAGGGCGCGCTGACGGGCTCGGGGCGGCCGGCCTCGAGCTTGCGCGCGATGGTCCTTCGCGGGCTCGCGATCGCCGGCAAGCTCCCGGCCTACGGGGATCTCGACGAGCGGGGACGGCTGGCTCTCGGATGCGATGCCGTACCTCGTGGGGTCGGCCTACCTCGAGTGGCTCGTCGACCGGGCCGGCCCGAACAGCCTGCCCGATCTCTGGCAGAGGATGGCCTCGCGGTTCGCGGACGGCTTCGACGCCTCCTTCCGGGAGGTCTACGGCGACTCGCCGAAGGACCTCTACGAGCGTTTCGTCGCCGAGTCCTGCGCGCGGGCGATCGACGAGGAGAAACGGCTGAAGGCGGCGGGCCTCGTCGACGGCGACCTCGTGCTCTCGCTCGAGGGCTCGACGCTCTCGCCGCAGGTTTCACCCGACGGCTCGAAGCTCCTCGTCCGCCGCGACCCGTCCCGGCGCGTGAGCCTGCTGTCGGTCTGGGACCTCGCGCCGCAGAAGACCGAGCGGGAGCCGCTGCGGACCCTGCCGCGGCTCGACGGATACTCTCCGGCCGACCCGCGCTGGATGCCGGACGGGCGGCGCGTGCTCTTCTCGCGGCGCGCGCCGGACGACGAAGGCGTTCTCCGGCGGGACCTGTATCTCTGGGACTGGGAGCGCGGCTCGGTCGCCCGCGTGACGCGGCGGGCCGACGTGTCCCAGGCCGACCCTTCGCGGGATGGCCGCTTCGCCGTCGCCGTCCGGTCGCGGTTCGGAGCGACGGCGCTCGTGCGCGTCGACCTCGCGACCGGCGAAGTCGCCGAGATCGCGTGCGAGGGCCTCGTCCCCGGCGACTGGCCGGTCTGGGCGGAGCCCCGCCTCTCACCGGACGGGACACGCGTCGCGGCGCTGCTGCATCGCGACGCCCGGTGGCGGCTCGTCGTGGTGCCCGCCGCGGGCGGGAAGCTGACCGAGCTCGCCGTCGCCGGAGCGGCCGCGGCCGCTCCCGCGTGGAGCGCGGACGGCTCGACGATCTTCGTGACGTCCGACGGAACGGGGACCTGGAACGTCGCCGCGATTCCAGCCGACGGCCAGGGTGCCGCGACGGTCCGCACCCGCGTGACCGGCGGCGCCTTCGCGCCGGCGCCGTCGCCGGACGGCCGCGCGCTCTACTTCCTCGACTGGACGGCGCGGGGAGTCGACGTCCGCCGCCTGGACCTCGCGCCGGCGCCGCCGTCGGGCGAGGAGCCGCTCGGCGCGCCGCGGCGGGAGGCCGCGCCGCCGATCGTCGCCGGGCCCACGGCGCCGGACCGGCCCTACTCGGTATGGCCCTCGCAGGCCGTCCGTCCGCTCTTGAACTTCTCCCTCGGTCCCGACGGGGACACCGTGCAGCTCGGCGTCGACGGCGGCGACGTGGTCGGGCGCCTGCACTGGCTCGCCGCGGGCTCGGTCGGCAACACGCCCGGGCCGCGCGGCGGAACGATCGCGGCCGCCTGGCGCGGCCTGCCCGTGACGGTCTCGCTCCAGCTCTTCTCGGCGCTCGAGAAGCCCGGCCGCCAGAGCCTCGCGCCACGTCCGGCGCTCGACGTCGAGCGCCGCGGAGGCTACTTCGAGGCCGCCTGGGCCCGGGCCTTCGACTGGGGACGCCTCGAGGTCGACGGCGGCGAAGGCGTGGCGAACTACGACGCCCTCGCGACGGGCCGCGACTTCGGACGGGCGCTCGGCACCGCGCGCCTGCGCGCGGTCTACCGGCGCACGCGGGGCCGGTGGGGCGGGGGAGTCGACCTCGAGGCCCGGGGATCGGCCGGCGAGACCGACGGCCGCGGCTGGAGCCAGGCGGCCGGAAACGCCCGGCTCTTCGGCGTCACTCCGCTCGCGACGTTCTCGGCGGGCGCGCGCTGGGGAGACACGGGCGGTCAGCCGACGCGCTTCGACGTCTTCGAGATCGGCGGCTCGCCTTCGACGATCCTGCCGCCCGGCTTCGACCGCAACCGCATCGAGAGCCGGGCGCTGCCTTTCGCCGTCCAGCTCGGCGAGAAGTTCGAGGCGTACCGCGCCGAGGCGGAGGCGTCGGCGTGGCCTCTCGTCCTCTACGGGGAGTGGCTGCGCGCGTGGAACCCGGGCTCGCTGCGGCCCCAACCGGTGCGCGTCGCCGGCGCGGAGGCGCGTCTCGAGCGTCTGATCCCCGCCGAGTTCGGGCGGTCCGTTTCGTTTCGCGTCGGGGCGGCCTGGATCCAGAGCGCGGCGCCGCGGTTCGACACCGTCCGGGGATATGCTGACCTCATCTTCCGGCCCTGAACCGTCACGGAGCTCCATGCGGCGATTCCTCGGCACACTGAGCCTATGCCTCGCGACGGCCTGCGCGCCCGCCGCCTCCCCGGGCCCGTCCTCCCCGGCGCCGCCGCCCGTCGCTCCGCCGGCCGCGGAGCTCGCGCGGAGCGGAATCGCGGTGGCGGCCGAGGCCGACGTGCGACTGCGCGACGACGCGCGCCGGCGCGAGATCCCGATCGCGGTGACCTACCCGAGCGGCGACGGACCGTTCCCGGTGATCGTCTTCTCGCACGGAGAGTCCGGAACGGCGAAAGACTCGCGGCCGCTCCTGCGCTTCTGGGCGACGCGCGGGTACGTGGTCCTCGCCCCGTCGCACGCGGACGGCGCTCCGGGAAGAGCGCGGCCGATCCGAAGGCGTGGGAGAACCGGGCGCGCGACCTCGCGTTCGTTCTCGATTCGCTCGCGCTCGTCGGAGAGCGCGTCCCGTCGCTCGCCGGCCGGATCGATGCCGCCAGGATCGGCGTGGGCGGACAGGCCTACGGCGCGTACACCGCCGGCCTTCTCGCGGGGGCGACGGTGGACGTGCCGAAGGGCGAAAAGGGAAAGAGCTTCGCCGATCCCCGTCCGAAGGCGTTCCTCCTGCTCTCGCCGCCGGGCCAGGGCTGGCGCGGGTTCACCAGGAGCTCCTGGTCGCATGTCGCCCGCCCGCTCATGGTCGTGACGGGCTCGCGCGACAAGGGCCCGAAGGGGCAGGACTCCTCGTGGCGCCTCGACGCATTCGCTCTATCGCCGCCGGGGGACAAGTTCATGCTGCTGCTGCGGGGCGCCGGCGCCCTGTCTTTCACGGGACAGTACGCCGAGCCGGGAGCCTCGCTGTCCGGGCGCGGCAAGGGCGCGCCGTCGGTCGACGAGGAGGTCGCGATCTTCAAGGACCTGAAAGCTGTGACCGTCGCGTTCTGGGATGCGACCCTGCTCGGCGACGCCGCGGCGAAGGCGTTCCTCGCCTCCGAAGGGCTGGCGAAGGAAACTTCGGGAAGGGCGACGCTCGAGCGGCGGTAAGGGCTCCCGGCCGTTGATGGCCGTCGGGGCGGCCTCTTGCGGCCGCCTTGTGACGCCGGGCGGGGACAAGCCCCGCCCCTACAAACCGGGGCGCTGGAGTCAGGCTCGATCCCCGCGATTCAGTCCTGGTAGTACTGCCTCGCGTAGACGTAGCCCTTCCGGCCGACGAGCTGTACGTCGATCTGGTGGTCGCCGCGGGTGCCGCGGGGCTTCACGACGACCAGGATGTAGCGGCCCGAGATCGTCCGCCGGACGAGCTCCATCGCGAGGGCCGGGAAGATGTGCGTCTTCTGGTAGGTGCCGCCCGTCACCTGGGAGACCTGCTTGAGGTAATCCTCCAGGGAGTGGTAGTCGGCGTCGGCGACGTCGAGCGTGAAGAGGTTGGTTCGCGAGCGGCCGAGCGAATAGATCATCTCGCTGTAGTCCCGGGACTCGGAGGCGACGGGGCCGCTGACTCCGCCCTGCGTGCTGCCGAGGCCCCAGCCGAAGAACACCATCGACTTGCCGCCGGGCAGCGGCTCGAGCGCGCGGGCGAGGACCTCGATCGCGCGGTCCGTCGTCCCGCGTTCTTCGCCGCGGTCGCGGTCGAGGTAGCGTCCGATCGAGGGCTGGCTCGCGGGGTCCGGCTCGGGCGGCATCGACGTGCGGATCGAGGACGTGATCGCGGTCTCGATCTTCGCCCGGTCGGACGTGAAGTCCTGCCGCAGCTTCAGCTGCGAGTCGTGCGAAGCGACCGCGATCCGGTCCGTGGGCAGGAGCGTGTCGAGGAAGCGGCGGGCCTGCTGGGCGTTGCGCATCAGGCCGTGCAGGCGGGTGGTCTGGCTGCCGTCGTGCTGAAAGAAGAAGACGATGAGGCGGCCCGGCGGCGCGTCCTGCCGGAAGCGCTCGGCTTCCTCCCCCTCGATGCCGACGAGCGCCGAGGCGTCGTTCTCGGGCTTGTCGCCGGGCAGCCACTCGACGTCCTCGAGGATGACGGAGCGGCCGTCGATCTTGACGCGGAAGTCCTCGGCGGTCAGGTCGGGGAGCGGGTTGCCGTCGGGTCCGATGACGTGCGCGTCGATGACGACGCGCTCGACGACGACCTCTTCCTGGACCGCGCCCTGCCGGTCGGCCGGCTCCTGGGCGGCCGCCGCGCCCGCGCGGGCGAGAGCGGCGGCGGAGAGAAGAGCGGCCGGAAACGCCAAGCGTGGATGCATGCGATCAGGCTAGCCCATAAGGATCGGGACGGGAACGGAGAATGATCGGAGAATCGGGGCCGCCGGCCGATTCGTCCGGGCTTTTGGTCCGTTCGTCCCGGGCGAGCTTCGGGAGGTAGTATCGGGGCACTCCCCGATGTCGCTTCGCACCGGTCAGCGCCTCGGCCCGTACGAGATCGTCGCGCCGCTCGGCGCGGGCGGGATGGGCGAGGTGTACCGGGCGCGGGACCCGCGGCTGCAGCGCGAGATCGCGATCAAGGTGCTGCCGGCGGAGGTCGCCTCGCACGTCGAGCGCCTGAAGCGCTTCGAGAAGGAGGCGCGCGCGGCGTCGGCGCTCAACCATCCCAACCTCGTCACGATCTACGACATCGGCTCGGCCGACGGGGTGGCGTTCATCGCGATGGAGCTCGTCGACGGACGGACGCTGCGCGAGGCGCTGGCGGAGGGCGCGCTGCCGGTCCGCTCGTTGCTCTCGGTCGCGGCGCAGGCGGCCGACGGCCTCGCGAAGGCCCACGGCGCCGGGATCGTGCACCGGGACCTGAAGCCCGAGAACCTGATGGTCACGAAGGACGGCTTCGTGAAGATCCTCGACTTCGGCCTCGCGAAGCTGACGGAGCCCGAGGGCTCGAGCGAAGTCACGTCGTCGCCGACCGTCTCCGGGGCGACCGAGCCGGGGGTCGTGATGGGGACGGCGGGCTACATGTCGCCGGAGCAGGCGCTCGGCAAGCCGGTCGACTTCCGGTCGGACCAGTTCTCGCTCGGCTCGATCCTCTACGAGATGGCGACGGGCAAGCGGGCGTTCCAGCGCGGAAGCACCCCCGAGACCCTCTCGGCGATCATCCGCGACGAGCCCGAAGCGATCGCGGCGCTCGCCCCGCTGGCGCCGGCGCCGCTGCGCTGGGTCGTGGAGCGCTGCCTCGCGAAAGCGCCGGACGACCGGTACGCCTCGACCCGCGACCTCGCGCGGGACCTCGCGACGCTCAAGGACCGGCTGAGCGAAGCGAGCGGCGGGACCGGCGTGACGCGACCCGCGGGCCCGGCGCGGCGCGGCCTGGCGACGGGCGCGCCCTGGGCGATCGCCGCGGCGCTGGCGGCCGCGCTCGGCTGGGCGCTGACGGCGGGACGCGGGCGGCCTCCCGCGGCGCCGCCGCGTGATCCGGTTCTCGGTGTCGCTTCCGGAGGGCGTGGGTTTCGAATCCGGCGAGATCGAAGGACAGACTTCGCTGTCGCCCGACGGGCGCAACCTCGCCATCGTGGGCGCCGCGTCGGGCCGCCGGCGCATCTACCTTCGCGCCCTCGACTCGCTCGAGGTCCGGGCCCTCGAGGGGACCGAGGGAGGCGTCTCGCCTTTCTGGTCTCCCGACTCCCGATCGCTGGGGTTCTTCGCGGACGGAAAGCTCCAGCGGATGGATCTGGCCGGCGGGCCTCCCCGGACGATCTGCGATGCGCCCTATCTCGAGACGCTGGCGAGCTGGGGCTCAGCCGGCACGATCCTCTTCGCCCAGATCGGGCCGCAGGGACCCGGGATCTACGCCGTCGCCGCCGAGGGCGGCGAGCCGCAGCCGGATCATCTACAAGGACAGGAAGGAGAACGTCGGCCTCTGGCCGCACTTCCTTCCCGACGGCCGCCGGTTCCTCTTTCTGTCGCGCGACTTCGAGGCCCAGGGGGATCGACGCTGGTACCTGAACGCGGGCTCCGCTCGATTCGCGGGAGATCACGCCGATCTCCGACGCGATCTGGTCCCGGGTCGAGTACGTCGCTCCGGGATACCTGATCTACGCCCGGCAAGGCTCTCTCCTGGCGCAGCGCTTCGACGCTCCGCACCCTGCGGCTTTCTGGCGAAGCGACCACGCTGGCCGAGCGGGTCTACTACTTCAACGGCCCGGCGCAGGCGGGATTCTCGACGTCGCAGGCCGGCGTCATCTCCTACGAGAAGCTGCGCAACCCGAGCCGCGTCGTGTGGCTGGACCGTTCCGGCCGCCCGATCGAGACGATCGGCCTGGAGGGAATCGTCTCGCATGTCCGGCTCTCGCCCGACGGCCGGACGGTCGCGGCCGACCGTCCGCGACGAGAAGCAGGGAACCTCCGACATCTGGCTCTACGACCTCGCGCGCAAGCTTGCCGCTGCGTCTCACGGTCGACGAGGGCGACGACCAGGCGCCGGTCTGGTCGGCCGACGCGACGAAGATCTTCTTCCGCGGCGACCGGTTCGGTCCTCCCGACCTCTTCGAGATCCCCGCGTCGTCGCCCGGACGCGACGCTCCGCTGCTGCGCCGCCCCGGAGTCCAGAACCCGCGAAGACGCGTCGCCGGACGGACGGACGCTGGTCTTCAGCGAGTGGAGCCGCCAGACCAACGGAGACATCTGGTTCCTGCCCCTCTCGGGTTCGAAGGAGCCGTGCCCGTCGCGCAGACGCCTTTCTTCGAGGCGAGTCCGCGTTCTCGCCCGATGGACGCTGGCTGGCTTACGTCTCCAACGAGTCGGGCGCGCGCGAGATCTACCTGCGTCCGGTGGACGGTGGCGGCCAGAGCATCCGGATCTCCTCCGGCGGTGGAAGGCTGCCGCGGTGGCGGCGGGACGGTCGCGAGCTCTTCTACGTGTCGGGCGAGGGCCGACTCACGGCGGTCGCGATCCGTCCGGGCCCGAGTCCGGACCCGGGCGCCCCGACGCTGCTGTTTCCGCTCGACGGAGAGTTGCGCGACTACGACGTCGATTCCTCCGGCCAGCGATTCCTGATCGACATCGCGACGGCCGAACCGGCGCCCATCGGCGTGATCGTCGACTGGCCGGCTCTCGTGCCGGGCGGGAACCCCCGCTGACTCTGGATTGTCCTCGGCCCGGGGGGACTATGGATTCAGGAATCGCTCCTCATCGGGCATCGTCTCCCTTCTGAGTCGGCCATCCCTTGTCGATCCAGTCCTGCCGCAGATTCGTCGGCAGATACAGGACCCGGACGTTCCTGAACTCCATGTCCTGCAGGGCGCGAAAGGCCGGGCGGATGTTGGGACAAACCTTCCAGGGACAGCAGCCGCAATAGATGACGATCGGCTTGTCCCGGGGGAGACTCTTCACCTCCGCCTTCAGCGCCTCGAGACCCTCGGTTTTCGACGCGGGTCCGGCGAAGATCGACCCCGCGATGTGACCGCCCAGGTAGGGGAACCGGGGCCCGACGTAGAGCAGCAAAGGCTTGTCGGCCGCCGCCTTCGACAGGGACGCGGCGAGGTCTTCCGGTTTCACGATCTGACTGACCTGCCACGGGTCGGAGGGCCGGCCACCCTCTCCTTGCTCGGACGGGGCACCCCGAGCGAGGGTCGCCCCCGGAGCACCGGCCAGAGCGATTGCGAACAGCGTCCCCAGCCGGAGGGCCGAGCCTCCCGTCGGAGTCGATGGCCTGATCTTCATTCGTCTCCCTCCGGTCGATGGGCCGAGCCAACCCAGTCTCTCTCGAAACGGAGATGTGCCGGCGGTCGTCCCGCCGGCACTGGCCGACCTGGCCTCGGTCTCGAGTGTCCGGTCGTTCGGTCCCGGACTAGGAGACGCGGCGCTCGGGCGCGGCCTTGCGCTCGGTCACCAGGTCCGGGTACTGGTCGTGAAACGTGTTCGCGACGTGGCAGCTCCAGCAGACCCGCTTGTGCGTCGCCAGGATCTCCGGCAGCTTTTCGGGCCGGATCTCGTCCCATTCGAGCGACTTGTTGTCCGGACCCAGGATCGCCGGCCTGTTGTCGCCCCAGTGAATCTCGATCTTGTTTCCGCAGAGGGCGCAGGAGGCTCCCTCGTACCAGTGGGTGAGGATGTTGCGCACGAGGCAGCCGTCGGGCGAGCTCTCGATCTGGGAGATGCACGCCTGGTTGCAGTGCTGCCGTTCGGGCCAGCGCGTGCAGGATTCGAGGCGCAGCTCCGGCTCGCCGGCGAGGGTCGTGGCCGCGGCATGGCCCCGGTCGATCGTCACGGCGACCGTCTGCTTCGTCTCGGGACAGGTGACCACCCGTGCGCCCCGGTAACGCCGGTAGGCGCGGACGGAGACGAAAATCACCGGAATCAGGGAGACGGCCAGGACGATCAGAAAGAGATTCAGAAGTGTCATCACCCACCTCCGTGCGTTCAACTCGAGGGTAGACAGGCGCGCCGGGCGCGCGCATGGTGCAAACGCATCATCCGCTGCGCCGGGGGGTCCGGGGGGGCTTCAGATGCCGAGGGCCCCGACGGCGAGACCGATGGCCGCGATCAGGGCGCCCGCCACGGCGTCCCCGTAACGGTCGAGCCACGGGGCGCGCAGCCTGGAGGCGCCGGCCCGCGCCGGCAGGACCAGGGCGACCATGGTCGCGAGGGTCGAGATCTCGTAGACGAGGACGATGCCGGCCGCCGCGGCCGCCCCCAGGGGCGCCGCCGCGAAGAGGAGGGGGATCACCGCCACGCACGGATCGGCGGAGAAGAGAACGAAGAGCGTCCAGGCCGTCATGCCGCCCGAGTCGTGGATGTGGTCGTAGTGGGCATGGGAATGGCCGTGGAGCTTTCGCCCGGCCGCCCGGCGAAGCCCCCAGATCGCGTACGCCACGCCGAATCCCACCAGGAGCACGCCCGCGGCAGCCTCCATCCGCCGGCCGAAGCGCTCGATGATCCCCATGCCGAAGAGAAGGCCCAGCCCGCCGAGCAGGGCCGACACCGTGACGTGGCCGAAGCCGCAGGCGAGCGTCACGCGCAGCGTCCGTCCCGCCGACCAGCCGCGCGCGCGCGCCAGCGCCGCGAACGGGACCCAGTGGTCCGGCGCCAGCGTATGCAGGCTTCCGACCGTCAGGGCTCCGAGGGCCAGGGCCGCGAACAGGCCGTTCACGCCCGCACCCGGGATTCGAGCGCGAGGACGGCGTTCAGGCGCCGTTCCTCCAGCCAGTCGAGCCAGGCGTCGACGCCGGCGCCCGTCCGCGCCGAGAACGGGATGAGGCGGGGCGAGGGCATGACGCGCGACAGCGCGTCCTCGATCGCCGCGAGGCTCACCTCGGGCAGGTGCGGCAGCAGGTCCGTCTTCGTGACCAGGACGAGGTCGGCCTTGCGGAACATGACCGGATACTTCACGGGCTTGTCCTCGCCCTCGGTCACCGACAGCGCGACGACGCTGGCGGCCTGCCCGAGGTCGTAAACGGCGGGGCAGACCAGGTTGCCGACGTTCTCGATGAAGAGCATGTCGAGGTCGTCGACGGGGAAACCGTGCAGTGCGCGGTGGACGAGCTCGGCGTCGAGGTGGCAGGCCGAGCCCGTGGTGATCGCGACCGAGGGGATGCCGGCCCGCAGCAGCCGCTGCGCGTCGCGGTCGGTCTCGAGATCGCCGGCGAGCGCGCCGAGCCGCAGGCGCCCCTGCACGGCCCGGGCGGTGGCTTCGAGGACGGCGGTCTTCCCTGCGCCGGGCGAGCCCATCAGGTTGATCGCCAGCAGCCCCCGCGAGGCGAAGTGCTCGCGGTTGTGGCGGGCGGTCCGGTCGTTGCCGGAGAGGATCCGATCGCGCACTTCGACGGGTACGGACTCGAGGTCGCCGCGGTCGCGGGTCTCACACACTCGCCACCTCCATCTCGATTCGGTCCAGGAAGATCTCGTCTCCGGCCGCGAGGCGAGCGGGGACCGCGCACTCCGCGCAGCGAAGAATCGATCCCCGCGGGATGTCTCCGTGGCAGCGGGGGCACTCCCATCGCGCGGGGACCGGGACGATCGAGAGATCCGCCGTCTCGCAGATCGTGCGCTCGCGAAAGACGCCGTAGGCCGTCTTGAGCAGATCGATCTCGACGCCCGACGCCTCGCCGATCCGGACGTGGAGGCGGTGGACGGACGCCGCGCCCCGCTGAGCGGCCTCGGCCTCGACCCGCTCGACGAGCGCCTGGACGATCGAGTACTCGTGCACGCGGCTCAGCCCCCGCCGCCGAAGCGCGCGGGCCGGCGGGCGAAGAAGCCCTCGAGGCCCTCCGCGAAATCCGCCCCGTCGGCGATCCGCGCGAGCTGCTCGAGCTCGCGGTCGAGGTGGTGATCGAGGCGGTCCACTCCGGCCGCCTGCTGGACCAGGCTCTTGGCGATGCCGAGCGCCTCGGTGGGGCCCTCGGCGAGGCGCCGGGCGATCGCGCGGACTTCGGCGTCGAAGGTCACGGCCGGGAAAACGCCATTGATCAGTCCGTACTCGAGGGCCCGCGCGGCGTCGAGGCGCGGGTTGAGAAGCACGAGCTCCATCGCGCGGCGAAGACCCAGGAGCCGCGGCAGGAAGAAGGTCGAGCTCTCCGCTCCCGTCAGCCCGGTCTTTCCGTACGCCCACTCGAAGGTCGACCGGTCGGAGGCGTAGACGAGGTCACAGGCCATGGCGATCCCGAAGCCGCCGGCCGCGGCGACCCCGTCCACCGCCGCGACGAAGGGCTTGGGCGCGCGCTTGATCTCGGAGATCGTGCTGTGGATGTACTCCAGGATCTGCTTGAAGATCTCTCCGTAGCCGGTCTGCTCCGGCCGCGCGCCTTGCAGGTAGCCGAGGTCCTCCCGCTTTCCGCCCGACCGGATGTACTTCAGGTCCGCGCCGCTGCAGAAGGCGCCCGGGATGCCGGAGAGGACGACCGCCCGGACGGCCGGGTCCCGGGCGAGCGCGAGGCCGGCCTTGCGAAAGTCACGCGCCGTCTCGACGTCGAGCGAGTTGAACCGCTCGGGCCGGTCGATGGTCAGGAAGGCGACGGCGCCGTCGCGGTCCACCCGGATGTGCGTCATCGCGGGGCCCCCGCGGCGGCGGCCGGCGCGCGACGGTCCGCCGGTCCGATCTCGAACCGGGCGCGGCCGCGCTCGACCCGCCCCGTCATCAACGCGATCGCGTCCGTCAGCAGAGGTCCCCAGGCGGTCGCGAGCATCCACTCCTGGTGCGCGAAGGCGTAGGCGTTGACGGCGTGGGCGAGCCCGCGCCGCCGCAGGTCCGCGACGAGCGGCGCGACCGGGAAGGGCCGCGAACGAAGGAGGATCGGGCCCTCGTCCAGGCGTTCGGTGACGACGTGGGCGGTCGCCCGCGTCTCGGGCTCGCCCGCCCGGATCGCGTCGCGCACGGCCGTCAACCCCGGGTAGACCGGGCGCCCGTCGCGTCCCGTGAGCGCGAGGTCGCTGCCGTGGACGTTGACGATCCGGCCGGGGAAGGCCTCGAGCATCGGCTCCGTCAACCGATAGAGATAGCTCGAGAGGAGCACGAGTTCCGGCCGCCAGGCGTCGAGGCGCTCGACGATTCCACGGTCGTATTCGCGCCGCCGCGCGAGGTCGGAGAGCGGCCGGCCGGCGTAGAAGGCGCGGATCGAGTGCCACCGCACGGGGACGCGCGCGGCCTCGAGCTCCCGCCGCTCCGCAAGCTCGTCGCCGGAAACGAGGCAGCCGACGAGGTCCCACTCGCGTCGGCGGTGGCCCTCGAGGAGATTCTCGAGCCCCGGGCAGCGCCGGGAGCAGAGGACGGCGACGCGGACGCGGGGCGTCAGCATATGCGGGGGAGGGGCTCGCCCTCGGGCTCGGCGAGGAGCCGCCGCCCGAAGCCCGTATCCAGGATGACCGAGCCGGGGCGCTCGGCGATGCAGGTGCCGACGATGGCGGCGTCCCTCCCGAGGGGATGCGCGCGGAGCGCGGCGAGCACGCGCTCGGCCATTTCCGGACGCACGCCGAGGACGGCCTTGCCCTCGTTGGCGACGTGGAGCGGATCGATCCCGAGGAGATCGCCCGCGGCGCGGACGGCGGAGGTGACCGGGACGGAGGGCTCCTCGAGGAGGATGCCGACGCGGCTCTTCTCCGCCATCTCGTGGAGGGCGGAGGAGAGCCCTCCGCGCGTGGGGTCCTTCATGGCGACGATCGCGCCGTCCGCGGCGGACAGCGCCGCGCGGATGAGCCCGTTGATCGGCGCGACGTCGGACGCGAGCGCGCCTTCGAGCTCCAGGGCGTGGCGGGCGGCCATGATGGCCAGGCCGTGGTCGCCCACGGTGCCCGTGACGAGGATCCGGTCGCCCGGGCGAGAGCCCCGAGTCCGGGACGACGCGGTCGGTCAGGCCGAGGCCCGTGGTGTTGAGCACGATCCCGTCGATCTCGCCGCGGCCCATCACCTTCGTGTCGCCCGTGACGATCGCGGCGCCCGCCTCGAGGCAGGTCGCGCGGATCGAGTCCTGGATGCGCTCGAGCTCGGCGCGCGGGAAGCCCTCCTCGATGACGGCGGCGCAGGTCAGGGCCAGCACCTCGGTCGCGCCCATCATGGCGAGGTCGTTGACGGTGCCGGAGACCGAGAGCCGCCCGATGTCGCCTCCGGGGAAGAAAATGGGATGGACGACATGCGAGTCGGTCGTGACGACGAGGTATCGGTCTCCGAGCCAGAGCGCCGCGCCGTCGTCCATCGCCTCGGCGCCGATCCCCTTGAGAGCGTCGGGCGGCGCCGGCATTTCCTTCAGGAACACGTCCTCGATCAGGGACCGCATGGCGCGGCCCCCCGCCCCCTGCTTGAGGGTCACCCGCTCTTCGAGAATCGTCAGCATCTTCACAGCGCTTCTCCGAGGTTGGGAATCCCGCCGTACTGGTGCCAGATCTTGCAGGTCCCTTCGCTCGAGACCATGCACGCGCCGACGGGCGTGTCCGGCACGCACTCGCGGCCGAAGAGGGAGCAGTCCTTCGGGGACGCGATGCCGGACATGATGTCCCCGCAGATGCAGCTCGCCGCCAGGGTCGGCGGCGCGTAGTCCCAGAGCCCGGTCAGGTCGATCGCGAAACGCCGGCGCGCGTCGACGCGGGCCCATTCGTCGCGCAGCCGGAGGTTTCCGTTCGGGACGTGGGCGATGCCCCGCCAGCGCCCGCCGACGGGACGGAACACGCTCCAGAGCTCTTCCTGCGCGCGCAGGTTCCCGGCGCGGGTGACGCAGCGCGGGAACATGTTGACGACCCGCGGCGTCCGGTCGCGGATCAGCTCCACCAGGCGCGCGAGGCCGGCGAGGATGTCGAGCGGCTCGAAGCCCGCGACGACGACCGGGATCCCGTGGCGCTCGACGAAGGCCTCGAAGATTCCCCAGCCGGTGATGGCGGCGGCGTGCCCGGCCGCGAGGAACCCCTCGACACGCGTCTCGGGCATTTCGGCGACGATCTCCATCACCGGGGGGATGTACTTGTGGGCGGAGAGCACGGAGAAGTTCGGCGGCAGCGGTCCCCGCACGATCGCCGCGGTCGCGACGGCCGTCGTCTCGAAGCCGGTCGCGAAGAAGACGACCTCCTTCGAGGTCTCGCGGGCGAGGGCGACCGCCTGCTCCGCGCTGTAGACGACGCGCACCTCGGCGCCCGCGGCCTGGGCGTCCGCGAGGGACTGGACCGTCCCGGGGACCTTGACCATGTCGCCGTAGGTGGCGATGACGACGCCCTGCCGGGCGAGCGCCACGCCCTCGTCGACCTCGGGCATGTCGGTGATGCAGACGGGACAGCCGGGCCCCATGATGACGTTGAGGTCCTTCGGGAAGGTCGCCCGCAGGCCCCACTTCGCGATCGCCTGCTCGTGGCTGCCGCAGACGTGCATCACCGAGACGGGGGAACGCCCGATCTCGGCGGTGTGACGGGCGATCTGCGCGGAGAGCCGCCGCGCCAGCTGCGGGTCGCGGAACTTGACCTCGCGGGCCGCGGCCGAAAGCTCCCGCAGAATCATCGCGGTTCCTCCGGCGCGGTGCCGCTCATCTCGCCCCGGACGTCGGCGGCCATGAGGTCGTCCTTGCGCGCCTCGGCGAGGAGGGTCTCGTAGAGGGCGAGCGTCTCGCCGATCTCCTCGGCCGGGATGCGGCGGATCGCGAAGCCGACGTGGTTGAGGATGTAGTCGCCCGGTTCGACCGCCTGGTCGACGACGTCGAGGCGCACCTGGCGCCGGATCCCCCAGAAGTCGACGGTGGCCGTCAGGCCCTCGACGGCGAGCACGCGGCCCGGAACTCCGAGGCACATCAGAAACCTCCTTCGCTCGAGCGTGCGACCGCGCCGGCGACGAGCGCCTGGCCGAGGGCGAGGCCGCCGTCGCCGGGCGGCACTTCGCCGTGGAGGAAGACCCGGAACTCGGGCGTCAGCGCGGCGAGGACGCGCTCGGTCAGGAGGGCGTTCTGGAAGCATCCTCCCGTCAGCACGACCGGAAGCGCGCCGGCCGTTTCGGCCGCGGCCCGGACCATCGCCGCCGTCGCTCCGGCGAGCGTGTTGTGAAAGCGGCCCGAGATTTCGGAGGGGGACGCCCCGCCCTGGAAGTCGGCCGCCGCGGCCCGCACGAGCGGCCGCAGGTCGAGCGTCCGCAGGCCATGGTCCGCGGCGATCTCGAAGGGATAGGCGCCGCGCTCGCGCACGTCGGCGGCGAAGTTCCACTCCTGTGCGACCTGGCCTTCGAAGCGGGAGACGGGCCGGGAGAGAAAGAGGGAGCCCAGCGCGTCGAAGTACCGGCCGACGCCGCGGGCGAGCGGCGCCTGGATGCCCCGGAGGGCCATCTGGCGGACGAGCTCGAGGCGGCGGGCCGGGACCTCCGAAAAGACGGGGAAGGCGTCGAAGGGCGGATCGTCGCCGAACGCGTCGCACAGCAGCGCCGCCGCGATCCGCCAGACCTCGCGGATCGCCTGGTCGGCGCCGGGCAGCGCGATCGGCCGGAGCGTGCCCGCGCGTTCGAACCGGTCGGCGGACGCGAGCAGCAGCTCGCCGCCCCAGGCGGTGCCGTCGGTTCCGTATCCGGTGCCGTCGAAGGCGACGCCGAGGACCGGGCCTTCGAGCCCGTGCTCGGCCATGGCGCTCGCCACGTGGGCGTGGTGATGCTGGACCGCGACCTTCTGCGCCTCCGGCCGCTCCAGCGCGTAGCGCGTCGACGCGTAGAGGGGATGAAGGTCGTGCGCGACCACCTCGGGACGGACCCCGAGGAAGCGCTCGGCGCGCTCGATCGCCTCTTCGAAGGCGCGGACGGTGTCGAGGCCGTCGAGGTCTCCGATGTGCGGGCCGAGCCACGCCGTGTCGCCGAGGCCGATGCAGAACGTGTTCTTCAGGTGGCCCCCGCAGGCGAGCACGGGACGCTCGAACGGCCGCCGCACGGGCACGCCGCGCGGTACGTAGCCGCGGGACCGCCGGAAGACGACGGGGCGGCCCGCGACGACGCGCGCCACCGAGTCGTCCGAGCGCGACTCGATCTCCCGGTCGTGCACCAGGAAGAGGTCGGCGATGCCCGCGAGCCGCGCGAGGGCGTCGCGGTCTTCGTACGCGATCGGCTCCTCCGAGAGGTTGCCGGAGGTCATGACGAGGGGCCGCCCGGCGTCGGCGAGGAGCAGGTGATGGAGCGGCGAGTAGGGGAGGAGAAGACCGACGAGCGGATTGCGGGGCGCGATCTCGGGTGCGAGGCGGCTTCGGCCGCGGCGCGGAACGAGAACGATCGGCCTCTCGATCGCGGTGAGGAGCGTCCGGTCCGCCCCGGAGAGGACGGCGACCTCTTCGGCCGCTTCGAGATCGCCGACCATGACGGCGAAGGGCTTCTCGTCGCGCCGCTTCCGGCGGCGCAGCAGGGCGACGGCCGGCGGCGCGGTGGCGTCGCAGGCGAGGTGGAAGCCGCCGATGCCCTTGAGGGCGAGGATGCCGCCGTCCCGGAGGACCTGCACGGCGGCGCGGATCGGGTCGGCCGCGTCGAGAATTCGGGCGCGGGCATCCACGGCGAAGAGGCGCGGGCCGCAGGCGGGACAGGCGTTGGGCTGGGCGTGGAAACGGCGGTCGAGCGGCGAGTCGTACTCGCGCTGGCAGTCCGCGCACATGCGAAAGGACGCCATCGTGGTCGCCGGCCGGTCGTACGGCACGCCGCGGGCGATCGTGAAGCGGGGGCCGCAGTTGGTGCAGTTGGTGAACGGGTAGCGGTAGCGGCGGTTCTCCGGATCGAAGACCTCGCGCAGGCAATCCGGGCAGGTGGCGAGGTCGGCCGGGATCGAGACGCGGCGGGTTCCCCCGGCGCGGCTCTCGACGATGACGAACTCCCTCGCGAGCTCCGCGGGGATCGGCGTCCACTCGAGCTCCCGGATGCGGGCCGCGGGCGGCGGGCTCGAGCGCAGCCGGTCGAGGAACGCATCGAGCGCCGCGTCGAGGCCGAAGGCTTCGATCGTGACTCCTTCCGTTCCGTTGGAGACCCGCCCGCCGATGCCCTCCTCGCGGGCGAGGCGGTAGACCCAGGGCCGGAACCCGACGCCCTGCACGATCCCGCGGACCTCGATGCGCCGTCCCTGCGCGCTCACGGCCTCTCTCCGACGGCGAGCAGGTAGGCGGTCAGGTCCCACGCGTCGTTTTCGTCGAGGGCCTTCCAGGCCGGCATCGGCGTGCCGGGGGAGCCCTCGCGGATGACGTGGAACACCTGGCGCGGAGAAGTGCGCCTGCGCCAGGCCGGATCGGTGAAGTCGCGCGGGGGAGTGCTCAGGGCCTGCTGCCGGACGCCGCGGCCGTCGGCGCGCTCGCCGTGACAGAGGGCGCAGTTCTGCAGATAGAGCGCGCGGCCGTGCGCCCGCGCCTCGGCCGAGCGCAGCCGCTCCTCGGGCACGGCCAGGCTCCGGTACGGCTCCGGCAGGCGGCCGTCCCCGCCCCTACAGGCCGAAAACGCGAGCCACATCGCCGCGACAACGAGAGACTTTTTCATCGTCCGTCCTGCGCACGAAGGTGTGGCCCATGCGGCGAGCCTCCTCGACGACCGCCTCGACGAGGTCGGGGATCCGGGCCTCGACCCCGGCCGAGCGCTCGACGCCGAGCCCCAGCGTCAGGGGCACGAGCCCGAGGAGCACGAGGCGGCGCGGATACCGGTCGTGGAGCCGCGCTCCGTCGAGCAGGTCGGCGACCCCGACCTGGTGGGGCGAGAGGCGATGGAGCACCGCGGGCGCGACGTTTTCACCCGTCAGGCGCACGAGCGCGCCGGCCGGCGCGTCGTCGCGGATGGCGTCGACGAGGATGGCGTCCTCGGCGTCCTCGAGGTACGGCAGGAGCGAGAGACCGAGCGTTCCGCCGTCGAGGACGAGCGCCTCGTCGGGCGCCTCCCAGTCGCGGTCGAGCCGGGCGACGGCGGCCGCGCCGAGGCCGTCGTCGCCGCAGAGCAGGTTGCCGAGCCCGAGGACGAGCAGGCGGCCCGGCTCAGCCATGCTCGTCCTTCCGGGCGAGGAAGCGGTAGCCCGAGTAGTAGACGTCGTCGCGGTGAACGAACTTGTAGCCCGAGAAGATCGATTCGATCGTGGCGTTGCCCTCGACCTGCGACATCAGGATGGCGCTGTAGACGTGGTGCACGGCGAAGCCCCAGAGGAGCCACATGCCGACGTGGTGAATCCAGCGCGCCGACTGCGGGCCGCCGAAGAGGGGCACGAGAAAGGAGAAGATCCGGAGGGGCGAGTGCACGTCCGCGCCCACCGTGCGGAGCGCGATCCCCGTGGCGATCATCGTGAAGTAGAGGACGAACACCAGGGTGTAGGTGAGCCCGGCCAGGGGATTGTGGCCGATGAAGCCCGGCGGCTTGCGCAGCGCGAAGAGGTAGTACTTGAGCGTCGGGATCATCGCCTGCCGGCGGCGCTTGGCGACCGGAAGGAACTTGTCCCAGTGCGAGAACCGGTTTCCGGTGAACATCCAGATGACCCGCACGAGGACGGCCATCGTGAAGACGATCGCCGCGTAGAAGTGGATGGTCTTCGCCGTGCCCATCACGAACTCGAAGCGGGCCTCGCCGGGCGAGATCAGAAACGGACGGCCGATGTAGAGGCCGGTCCAGGAGAGCACGACGAGCGAGATGACGATCAGCCAGTGCGCCAGGCGCACGGGCCACTCCCAGACGTAGACGCGGACGAGGTCCGTGTCGGCGGGAGGCGGGATCGAGCCGGGATCGACGAGCGGCCGCGCGGTGCTCACAGGACCCTCACGTGCGCGAGCTCGCGCCGCTCGACGTCGACGACGTGGACGCCGCAGGCGATGCAGGGGTCGAACGAGTGCACGGTGCGCAGGATCTCGATCGGCTGGGCCGGGTCGTGGACCGGGGTGCCGCGAAGCGCTTCCTCGTAGGGGCCGCGGTTGCCCTCGGCGTCGCGCGGCCCGGCGTTCCACGTGCTCGGCACGACGCACTGGTAGTTGGCGATCTGGCCGTCGCGGATGTGGACCCAGTGGCCGAGCGCGCCGCGGGGCGCCTCGTGGAAGCCGGCGCCCGAGGCCTCCTTCGGCCAGGTCGAGGGCTCCCACTTCGAGTTGTCGGCGATGCGGAGCTCGCGGCGCGCCATGTTCGCGGCCAGTGCGTTGACCCACTCGTCCATCTTCTCGGCGAGGACCTGGGTTTCGATGCCCCGGGCGGCGACGCGGCCGAGCGTCGAGAAGAGGGCCTCGGGACCCACGTTGAGCTTCCCGAGGACCGCTCCGACGAGCTCCTTGACGCGCGGCTGGCCCGACGCGTACGCGACGAGCATCCGGGAGAGGGGACCGACCTCCATGGGCTCGCCGTCGTAGCGCGGGGACTTCAGCCAGCTGTACTTGGCGTCGGTCGCGAGCCGCTCGTACGGCGGCTTCGGGCCGGTGTACTTCGGCTTCGTCTCGCCCTGGAACGGGTGAAGGCCCTTGTCGTCCCCGCCGTCGTATTCGTACCAGGAGTGCTTGACCTGCTCGGTGATCTTCGCGGGATCGAACTTGTCGACCTTCGAGAGGTCGCGCTTTCGGATGACGCCGGAGGGCAGGAAGAGCCGCGGGTTCGGCCCGTCGTCCTCGGGGTACTCGCCGTAGACCAGGTAGTTTCCGACCCCGGCGCCGTACCCGGCCCAGTCCTTGTAGAAGGACGCGATCGCCAGGAGGTCCGGAATGTAGACGCGCGTGACGAAGTCGCGGCCCTTCTGGATGAGCTCCTGCATTTCGGCGATCGATCCGGCGTTCAACGACGCCTGCCGGTCCGGGTCGATGGGCGTCGCCATGCCTCCGACGAGGAAGCTCTGGAGGTGCGGGTTCTTTCCGCCCAGGATCGCGTGGATCCGGATGAACTCGCGCTGCCAGTCGAGCGCCTCGAGGTAGTGGGCGACCGCCATCAGGTTTGCCTCCGGCGGCAGCTTGTAGGCCGGGTGGCCCCAGTAGGCGTTGGCGAAGGGCCCGAGCTGCCCGCGCTCGACGAACGCCTTCACGCGGCCCTGGATCCCGGCGAAGTAGGTCGTGCTCGAGAGCGGCCAGTCCGAGATCGACTGCGCGAGGGCGGAGGTCTTCGCCGGGTCCGCCGAGAGCGCCGAGACGATGTCGACCCAGTCGAGCGCGTGCAGGTGGTAGAAGTGGATGACGTGGTCCTGCACGCACTGCGAGGAGATGATCAGGTTGCGCAGGAGGCGGGCGTTGGGCGGCGGCGTTGCGCCGATCGCGTTCTCGACGGCGCGGATCGAGGCGATCGCGTGCACCGTCGTGCACACGCCGCAGATCCGCTGCGTGAAGGCCCAGGCGTCGCGCGGATCGCGGCCCTTCAGGATCAGCTCCACGCCGCGGAACATCGTGGCGGAGGACCAGGCGTCCTGGACTTTTCCACCGTCGACTTCGGCCTCGATCCGGAGGTGGCCTTCGATGCGGGTCACGGGATCGACGACGACATGCGTCATGACCGCTCTCCTTTCTCCGCGGGCGGTTTGTTCGCGGCCGGCTTCTCCGGAGGCTCGGGAAGGTTGCGCGGCGGCGAGCCCGCCTTCCAGCGCTTGGCGAGCGAGATGAGTCCGTGGGTGGCGAAGGCGGCGCCGACGCCGACCGTGGACCAGACGCCCACCTTGTCGATGCTGGACTGGACGCCGAAGCCCGGGATGCCCTCGAGGTGGCGGTAGAAGGGAGTCATCTTGTCCCAGAAATCGGGCTCGGCGCAGCCGATGCACGGGTGGCCGCAGCCGATCGGCCAGTTGGTCCCGCTGTTCCAGCGGACGTTGGGACAGTTCTGGAAGGTGACGGGGCCCTTGCACCCCATCTTGTAGAGGCAGTATCCGGTGCGGTGCCCGTCGTCGCCCCAGGCCTCGACGTACTGGCCGGCGTCGTAGTGGGCGCGGCGCTCGCAGTTGTCGTGGATGGCCTTGCCGTAGGCGAAGAGCGGGCGGTGGTACGAGTCGGTCGGCGGAAGCGCCTTGAACGTCAGGTAGTAGACGATCAGGGCCGTCAGGTTCTCGACGTTGGCGGGGCAGGCCGAGAGGTTGATGAGGTTCTTGACCCCCGGGACGGCGTCGGCGACGCCGAGCGCGCCCGTGGGGTTCGGCGCGGCGGCCGGAAGCCCTCCGAACGTGGCGCAGGTCCCCATCGCGATCGTCGCCAGGGCGTCGCCGCAGACCTCGCGGGCGATGTCGAGGGCCGCCCGCCCGCCGATCGTGCAGTAGGCGCCGTCGATCCCGGTCGGGATCGAGCCTTCGACGACCGCGATGTACTTGCCCTTGTTGTCCTTGACGGCCTTCGCGAGGTTGGCCTCGGCGCGGTCGCCGGCGGCGGCCATGATCGTCTCGTGGTAGTCGACCGAGAGGGTGTCGAGGACGATCTCGGCGACGGTCGGGCGTCCCGCCCGCAGGAATGACTCCGTGTTGCCGCAGCAATCCTGGAACTCGAGCCAGACGAGGACCGGCTTCTGGGTCTTCTGGATCGCGGCGGCAATGGTGGCGGCGGCGCTCCTGGGCAGGGCCAGCGCCGCGGCCATCACGCCGCAGAACGACATGAAGTCCCGGCGCGAGACTCCCCGGCGATCGAGCTCATCCAGAAACCAACGCGTGGACTGCGGCATGGGCGATGCCTCCTTCCGGCGGCGCCGGATTACGAAAGCGCTCCTTCCGGGCCGGCGAAGGGGCGCGGAGCATGAAGAGATGAGGAGGGCTCGGGTGCGGTCCGCGGTTGCAGCGTGGGAGGCGGCTGCGGAAGCACAAGGTCTCGATGCACGAGCCCTCCGAGTTCCGTTCAACATAGGGTCCGTGCGTGGCGAGGGGCCATGATGCAGCTGCATCAATTCGCGAAGTCGCCCTCGGGCGGAGAACCGATGGAAAAAGACGCCGGGGCCGCGGCTAACGGAGGCTCTTGGAGACCTGCCCTTCCTTCATCACGAACGCGACCTTCTCCAGGGCCGTGACGTCCTGGAGGGGATCGCCCGCGACGGCGATCAGGTCCGCCCACTTTCCCGGCTCGAGCGAGCCGCCCTGGTTGCCGCGGCCGATCAGGTCCGCGCCGGAGACGGTCGCCGAGCGGATCGCCTCCATCGGCGTCTGGCCGTAGCGGACCTGCCAGGCGAACTGCCGGGCGTTCAGCCCGTGGGGATAGACGCTCGCGTCGGTGCCGAACGCGACCCGGACCCCCATCTGGACGGCCTTGCGGAAGTTCTGCCGCTGGATCTCGTCGCCCTCGGGCTGCTTGTCGGCGAAGTCCTGGGGGATGCCGGCGGCCTTGCCCTGGCGGATGTACTCGGCGTCGTAGACGTCGGCCACGAGGTAGGTCCCGCGCTCCTTCATGAGACGCAGCCCCTCCTCGTCGACGTACGTGCCGTGCTCGATCGAGGCGACGCCGGCGCGGACGGCGAGCTTGATGCCCTCGGCCGAGTGGGCGTGGGCGGCCACCTTCAGGCCCTTGTGCTGCGCTTCCTCGACGGCGGCCCGGATCTCGTCGTACGTGTACTCCACCGCGTGGGGGTCCGACCCGTGGGCGAGGAAGGCGCCGGTGGCGAGCAGCTTGATGACGTCCACGCCGTGCTGCGCGATGTCCCGCACGCGCTGTCGCACCTGGTCGACGCCGTCGGCGATCCCGAACCTGAGGTCCCAGGGCAGCGCGATGTCCGGGGCGAGGCTACCGGACATGGCGCCGCCGCCGCCGGTGATCGTCAGGTAGGCGCCGGCGACGTACATGCGGGGGCCCGGGAAATATCCCTTCGCGATCGCGTCGCGCAGGGCGACGTCGACGAAGGCGCGGTAGGTGCCGACGTCCCGCACGGTCGTGAACCCGGCGTCGAGCGTCGCCCGGGCGTTCGGAACGGATTCGAAGGCGCGCTGCGCCGAGGAGCTCCGGAGCTCCGTCAGCGGGTCCGAGTCGTTCGCGTAGTCGCCGACGAGGTGGGTATGGCAGTCGATGAGGCCCGGGAGGACGGTCAGGCCGGAGAGGTCGATGATTTTCGCGTCGGGCGGGATCGCGAGCGCGGGGCCGACGGCCTTGATCCGGCCTCCCTCGATTAGGATCACGGCGCCCGGGACGACGCTGCCCGCCTTCGGATCGATCAGTCGCCCGGCTTTGACGGCCGTCACCGGCGCATCGGCGGCGCGCGCGGCGGCAGCGACGAGATAAAGCCAAACGAGGCAGCGCAGGACCGATCGCATCCGATTTCCTTTCGGAGGCCGGGATTCTACGGCGATTCTGGGTAGAATCCCGCGACGCCGAATCCATGACCATCGCGGCCGGAACCCGACTCGGTCCCTTCGAGATCCTTGCGCCCCTCGGCGCCGGAGGCATGGGAGAGGTGTACCGCGCGCGCGACACGCGTCTGGGTCGCGAGGTCGCCGTGAAAGTCCTCTCGCCCGAGTTCGCGTCCGACGTCGACCGCCGGAAGCGCTTCGAGCAGGAGGCGCGTTCGGCGTCGGCCCTGAACCATTCCAACATTGTCACGATCCACGACATCGGGACCGACGCCTCCACCGTCTACATCGCGATGGAGCTCATCGACGGCCGCACGCTTCGGGACGTGCTCGGGGCCGGGCCGCTGCCGACGCGGCGGCTCCTCGATCTCGCCTACCAGCTCGCCGACGGCCTCGCCAAGGCGCACGCGGCGGGCATCGTGCACCGGGACCTGAAGCCCGAGAACGTCATGGTGACGAAGGACGGGGCGCTCAAGATCCTCGATTTCGGCCTCGCCAAGCTCCTCAAGGACCCGTCGGACCAGGTCACCAACGCGCCCACCGCGCAGGCGACGCAAGCGGGAACGGTGATGGGCACGATCGGCTACATGTCGCCCGAGCAGGCGAGCGGCAAGCCGCTCGACTATCGCACCGACCAGTTCTCCATGGGCTCGATCTTCTACGAGATGGCGACGGGCAAGCGCGCGTTCCAGCGAGGCACGACGGCCGAGACGCTCACCGCGATCATCCGGGAGGACACCGAGCCCGTCGCCGAGGTCAACGCGAGCGTGCCGGGGCCGTTCCGCTGGATCATCGAACGCTGCCTGCAGAAGGACCCGGAGGAGCGTTACGCCTCGACCCGGGACCTGGCACGCGACGTCCGCTCCGTGCGCGAGCATCTGTCGGAGGCGTCTTTGCCGACGGGCGCGGCCCGCTCCGGACCGACGGCGCCCGTCCGGCCGAGGCGCCGGTGGCTGGGGGCCCTCGGGGTCCTCGTTGCCATCGCGGCGGCCTTCGTGGCGGGCGCCTGGACGGGTCGCCGATTCAGCCGCACGGTCCCGCCGTCCTTTCAGCAGATCACCTTTGGCAGCGGGACCATTCTCGCAGCGCGTTTCGCCCCCGACGGGCAGACGATCGTCTACAGCGCCGCCTGGGACGGCAATCCGCGCAAGCTCTTCCTGAAGCACCCGTCGAGCCCCGAAGCCCTGCCGCTGGAGCTTCCGAGCGCCAACCTGCTCTCGATCTCGCCGTCGGGCGAGATGGCGATCGACGTGAATTGCCGCGGCTCGCATCCCTCCGCCTGCGCCGGGACTCTGGCCCGCGCGGCCCTGACGGGCGGTTCCCCCCGCGACGTCGCCGAGAACGTCCAGGACGCCGACTGGTCCGCCGACGGCACGAACCTGATGATCGTGCGTGACGTCGAGGGAAAGGCGCGGATCGAGTATCCGATCGGCAAGGTCCTCTACGAGACGACCGGCTACGTCAGCGACGCGCGCCTCTCGCGCGACAACAAGCTGATCGCTTTCCTCGATCATCCGTATCCGCAGGACGACTCGGGCGTGGTCGCGGTCCTCGACGCCAGGGGCGCGAAGAAGGTGCTCACGTCGCGGTGGAACAAGGCCGGCGGTCTTGCCTGGTCGCCGTCGGGCAACGAGGTCTGGTTCACGGCCACCGACACGGGCGCCAACCTGTCGCTCTACGCCGTCAACCTCTCGGGCGTCGTGCGCGTCATCGTGCGCGTTCCGGGCGGCATCCGGCTCCAGGACGTCGCGCCCAACGGCCGCGTCCTGATGGCGCGCGGCAGCTCGCGGGTCGGCACGCTCGGGATCCTCCCGGGCGACACGCGGGAGCGCGACCTGTCGTGGCTCGACTATTCTTTCGTCGCCGACATCTCGGCCGACGGCCGCACGCTGCTCTTCGACGAGGAGGGCGAGGCGGGCGGAACCAACTACACGACGTACCTCCGGAAGGTCGGCGCTCCGGTCGTCAAGCTCGGCGACGGCTCGGCCCTCGCACTCTCGGCCGATACGCAGTGGGCGCTGGCCGCCATCTCGACGCCGACGTCGATGCTGATGCTCCTGCCGACGGGCGCGGGGCAGCCGCGGCGCCTCGAGTTCGCCGGGATCACGCCGTCCCAGTCGGCCTACTGGCTCCCGGACAACAAGAGCGTCCTGATCGCCGGCAATGCGCCGGGCCGCGGCGTCCGCCTCTACGTCCAGCCGATCGACGGCGGGGCGCCCCGGGCCGTGACGACGGAGGGCATCAACACGGCGTTCCCGGGTTTCGCGGTTTCGCCGGACGGGCACTCCGTCGCGGCCGTCGGGCCCGATCACAAGGGCGTTCTCTTCCCGCTCGGCGGCGGCGAGCCGCGGCCGATCCCGGGTCTCGAGTCGGGGGAGTTCCCCCTGCGCTTCACGCCGGACGGCAAGACGCTCTACGTCTGGCGGCGCGACCTTCCCGCCCACGTGTCCCGGGTCGACATCGCCAGCGGCCGGCACGAGCCGTGGAAGGCGCTGATGCCGGTCGACCCGTCGGGCATCGAGCGCATCTCCAACGTCGTCGTCACGCCGGACGGCGCCTCCTACGCCTACACGTACAGCCGCCTGCTCTCCGACCTGTTCGTCGTCGAGGGCCTGAAGTAGAGTCGCCTTCCGGATGCCGCCCGAAGGCCAGCCGTTCTCGCCCGCGTACCCGACGCTCGAGTCGCTCCGCGCGCTCGGCCAGATGTGGAACGACTCGCCGGCGATGAAGCATTTCGGGGCGAGGCTCGAGTTCGAGCGCGTCGACCGCGTGCGGGCCGTGATCGATCCGGTGGGGGACATTCACCGCGGCGGTCTCGGCACGGACGCCGTCAACGGCGTCGTCCTCGCCGGGCTCTTCGATCTCGTCATCGGCACCGTGGGCTGGCTGACGCGGCCCGACACGCGCTCGGCGACCGTCAACCTCGCGATGTCGTTCTTTCGGGCGACGCGGGGCGACCGCATCGTGGCCGAAGCCCGCCTCGTCCGTGCGGGGCTCAACCTCGTCTTCGCCGCCGCGGAGATCTTCGACGGCGAGGGCCGGGTCACGGCCCGCTGCGACGGCACCTGCGCCATCGCGCTCGGCAAGTCCGACGCCCAGGAGATCTACGAGCGGATGCGGGGGGGCGGAATCGCCCCTTGAGTCCGAATCGGGGTCAGGTATTCAGTTTTTCGGATTTCAGACGGGTTTCCCCCTGGCAGCGGGGCGAGACCTGAAATCCGAAAAATGAAGACCTGACCCCCTATTGGAGCAGTTTGGCGGCGGTGCGGACCTGCTCGGCGGCCTTTTCGATGACGGCGCCGGTTTGCTCAGCGGCCGGGTTGACGTCGTTCCAGCGGCGCTCCTCGAGGGCTTCGCGGACGGCGGGAAGCGTCTTGACGCCGTAGCCCGTGTAGGCCCCGGGGGCGTAGACGAAGTGGCGATACCAGGCGCGGTTGGGCAGTCCGGCCTCCGAGGTGAGGCTGCGCTCGAAGGCGGCGATCGCCCGGTTCAGCGCGGCGAGACGGTCCGCGGGCAGCGGAGCGGCGCCGGGCGCCATGGCCGACTCGAAGGCCCGCGAGTAGACGCCGGCCGCGGCCGTCAGCGAGTCCGAGGCGTTCTGGAGCGGGGCGAAGTCGAAGTGCGGCGGCACGATCCGCGGCTTCGGAGCGGCGAACGGCTTCTTCGGGTCGTTCACCGCCCAGGGGAGGTTCTCCTCGATCTGCAGGTTCCACTCCTCGGCGTCCTTGCGTCTCGTGTCGGCGAGCTCCGAGACTTCCTTGACGTAGCGGGCGATCGACTCGGCGGCGGCGGTGAACTCGAACGGCAGGATGTCGGCGTTGGCGAGGCGCAGCGTCAGCGTCCCTCCGGTCTGGGCGAGGGCGCGGGCGTAGACGAAGTCCGTGTCGGCGAAGCGCGAGTACCAAGTGAAGTCGTCGTAGATCGAATGGTAGATGCCGCCCGAGCTCTCCCCGCCGTAGCCGAGGTTGAGCGAGGCGACCCCGACGTGCTGGAGGAAGGGCGTGAAATCCGAGCCCGAGCCGAGGGCCTCGATTTGCAGGTACGCGTGCTCGCGGATCCGCTTGCGGTCCTCGGGCTTGTCCGCGTCCTCGATCTGCTTGAGGCGGGCCCGCTGGAGGACGGGCATCTTCTTCTCCGGGTCCTCGATCTCGGCCGCGGCCGCCGAGACGAGGCCCTCCAGGGAATGCGAGCCGCCCGCGTTGAGGAACCCGCGGCCGTTGCCGTCGGTGTTGATGTAGGCGACCGCCTTCGCGCGCAGCTCGTCCTGGTGCGCCTCGGCCCACTCGGTCGACCCGAGCAGCCCCTGTTCCTCGCCGTCCCACGCGCAGAGCACGATCGTCCGCTTCGGCCGCCAGCCCTTCTCGAGGAGCTGTCCGTAGGCGCGCGCCTCCTCCAGGAGGGCGCTCAGGCCGGAGATCGGGTCCTCGGCGCCGTTGACCCAGGCATCGTGGTGGTTGCCGCGGATGATCCACTCGTCCGGCCAGACCGCGCCCGGGATCGTCGCGATCACGTCGTTGGCGGGGACGAGCTTCCAGTCGAAGGCGAGCTTGAGATGGACCTTCGCGGGCCCCGGGCCGACGCGGTAGGTGATCGGCAGGGCGCCCCGCCAGTCCGCCGGCGCGACCGCTCCCTCGAGGGCGGCGAGCAGGGGTTTCGCGTCGGCGTAGGAGATCGGGAGCACGGGGATCTTCGTGATCGTGGCGGCGTCCTTGCGGTCGAGGCGCGCCGCGGCCTTCGTGGCGGCAACGCCCGGCGTCAGCGGGTCCCCCGAATAGACGGGCATGTCCGCGACGCTCCCGCGCTGGACGCCCTGCTCGGGGCGGAAGGGCCCCTTCGGGTAGACCTCGCCCTCGAAGAAGCCGTCGTCCTTCGGGTCCGAGTAGATGATGCAGCCGACGGCGCCCTTCTCGGCCGCGACCTTGGGCTTGATGCCTCGCCAGCCCCCGCCGTAGCGCGCGATGACGATCCTGCCCTTCACGTCGACGCCGAGCCGCTCGAGACGCTCGTAGTCGGCGGGCACGCCGTAGTTCACGTAGACGAGCGGCGCCGTCACGTCGCCGTCGATCGAGTAGGCGTTGTAGGTCGGCAGCTGCTGCGCGGTCTGGCCGGAGGTCGGATCCTCCTTGAGGGTCGTCTCGGCGAGCGCCGCGCGGAACTTGTAGGGCTCGACGAGCTCGACGACGCGCTCGGTCGGCGTCGGAAACAGCACGTCGAAGGTCTCGATGCGCGCCTCGAGGCCGTATTCTCGGAATTTCGCCAGAATCCACTCGGCGTTCTTCGCGCCCTCGGGGGAGCCGAGATGGTGCGGGGCCGCCGCGAGCCGCCGCATCGTCTCGCGCGCGACGGCGGGGTCGGGGATCGCGCGAAACTCGCGCTCGACCTTCTGCTGCGCGGCGACGCCGTCGGGAAAGAAGCCGCGCGGCGCGGGCGGGACGGGGCCGGTCGCGGGAGACGCGGCGAGAAACACGAAGGCGAGGGCGATCGGTGCGGAGCGGCGCATGAAGTTCCTTTCGACGGGGCGCAAGCATAATTCCATTGCCGGTGCGCCGCCCGACGGGTAGAATCGAATCGTTGAAATAGGGGACGAAGAGCCATTCTTCGCCCCCGGACGCTGCGGAGGGCCGATTGGCACTCGACCTCGCTCGCGACGCAGCTTCGCGGCGGCCATCCCGGCCAGCCGCGTCCCGGACGCTTTCGGTGACGGCATGAGGCTCGTGTGGTCGCAGCCCGCGCGCCGCTCGGACGACCGCCCGCGGACCCTCCTGCTCGTTTCGGTGCTGTGCCTCTTTCTCGGCGGGGTCGTCGTCGGTGCCGGCGGGCGTGACCTGCGCGAAGCTCCCCGGCCCGTGCGGGCCGCGATCGCGAGCCTGCTCTCGACCGGGGGCGTGCTCTTCTTCTTCGGCGTCGTCCTGCTCGCGGTCCGCAAGTCGCGGGGCCCGGGACGGACGCGCCTGACCCTGGCGGACCCGGATGCTTCTGCCGTGGCGGAAGCCCAACGGCATTTCGGACAGGAGGAACGACGGTGAGCCAACCCAACGTTGTCCCTTTTGACCCCGCGCGGCGCGGAGGCCTGGCGCGCCGCGGCGCCCCCGACAAGAACGGAACCTCCGCCGACGAGTACGTTCGGATGGAGTGCCCCGGCTGCGCGAGCGAGCTTCGCCTGGCGGCCCGCTGGCTCGAGGGACTGGACAAGGTTCTCTGCGGGCGCTGCGACGCCGAGATCGCGTTCGAGCCGCGGCAAGAGCGCGCCCTGTAACCGTCGCTCGAGCTTGCGCGGGACCTGCGCCCTGCGGGCGCACCGGGTCGCGGCTCGCCTGTGGGCTCGACCGCGCCCCTGGTCCCTCGCCGCACTCTCGCTCCCGCGGCGCGAACCTCCTCCCTCCCTCCGGTCGGGAGACTATTCGCGCCGCGAACGGATGTTTCGGAAGGACGCGCTAAGGAGCGGTCGCCTCATCCAACGGCTTCAGGTACGACCAGCGCTGGGGCATGTCGATGAAGGCGTGGCAGCGCTCGAAGATCGGGAACCCGAGGCGCCCGTCGTCGCCCCAGTCGGGGGCGAACGCGCGAGACGAGGTGGCGAGGCGCAGGGCCGGGAGACGGAGCGGTCCCCACTTGAGCCCCGCCGCCTCGGGGGCCCCCGCGAGCCCAGTCCGCGCGGCGCTCGCCGCCGAAAGCTCGATGGCCGCGCCGCCGGCGTCGCTCGGGGCCGTCAGCCGCAAGTCCTCGGAGCCGTTCCGGAGCGTGGCGACGGGGCGGTCGTTGTCGTCGTCGATCACGATCCGGACGAAGCCGTCCGGCGCCACCCAGGCCGCCGGGTCGTGGAGCCCGAGGCGGCGCGCGACGGGATCGAGCTCGACGACCGTCTCGCGGAACAGGCAGGCCCCGGCCACGGCGTCGGCGCCGGACGGCACCGAGTCGTCGACCTGCGCGAAGAGGGAGGGCCACGAGGCCGCCCCGGCCTCGAGCGTCGCCCCGGGGGCGAGCCGCCGTCCGAACACGTCGGTCGTGAACTTCAGGGGGAGTCGCGCCGCGAGGGCGGGGGACAGGACGATCGGCCCGTCGGCGGCGGCGTCGATCGCGAGACGGACCGGGACGCCGGAGATGCGGGCATCCACCACGAGGGCCCCGCCGGCGCGCACGTAGGGGAGTTGCGACGACGGCTGCGCGAACCGCGCCCGCCCCCCGCCGACCTCGGGGCTCGGCATGCGGCCGGTCGGCAGGCCCGTCCAGGCGATCTCGCCCTCGAACGGGCGCTTTGGGTCGGAGAGGTCGCGGAACCGCTCCGGGGACTGGAACTCGAGGTGGAAGCGGGGAGCGCGGGCCGAAAGGAGCCGTCCGTCCTTTCCCGAGAACGACAGGGTCAGGGTGTTTCCGCCGAGGACCTCGAGCCGGATCGAGACCGCGTCGGCCTCCGCCGGCCCGAGGTGCAGGAGCGCCTTCTCCCGATCGCGGAACAGCCAGGCGCGCCGCCAGAAATAGGAGCGGGTCAGCAGGTCGCGGAGCACCGGCTCGGAGGCGACGCGCGTGACGCCGTCGCCGTCGACGAAGAACGCGCGTGCCGACTCGATCCCCAGGACCGTCGTCAGCCCGGCCGACGACACCGTGTCGCGATACCGAAACGGCTCCCAGAGCACCTCTTCGCGGCCGGGCTCGCCCGGCTCGCCGGCCGGACGGGCGAGGCGGATCCGGATCATCCCGCCGGCCGGCAAAGGCTTGGCCCCGGAGACCTTGCGGTAACGCTCGAGGATGCGCCCGCCTATCGCGGCGGAGCCGCCTTCGCATCCGGATGTGCCGAGGAGCGCGAGGCAGACGGCGGCCGTCGCGATCGCTCGTCGTGTTTCCGATCGTCCGCGGCCGACGGTTCCGGGGTCCCGATCGAGGGCGCGAATCATCGGACGCCGGATCTTACATCGTCCGGCGCGCGATGCGGCGAAAGAGTCGGCCAATGGTTTTTCGCAGGCGGGCGCGAATTTTTCTTGCTTCACGTCGCGCCGGGGGGACTAGAATACGGCCCCAGTTTGATACGCCCCGAAGGGGCGATTCCACAGAGAAAAGGGGTAGTGCATATGGCCAAAGACTCCAAGGCGCTTTCGAAGTCCTCCATCGCCGATCATCTTTCCAAGTCCACGGGCACCACGAAGCGGGTTGCGACGCAGTTCCTCGACGACCTGACGGCGCTCGCCTACAAGGAAGCGAAGAACAGCTTCACGATCCCCGGCGTCGGCAAGCTCGTTCTCGTGAATCGGAAGGCGCGCATGGGCCGCAACCCGGCCACGGGCGAAGAGATCAAGATTCCTGCCAAGCGGGTGGTGAAGTTCCGCGTTTCGAAGAAGGCGAAGGACGCCATCCTCGGAGTGAAGAAGTAGTTCGTTTCTCCCGGGGAGAGAAAGAAGCGGTCCCGCAAGGGGCCGCTTTTTTTTGGCCCGGGAGCGGCCGCGTCAGCGCGCCTCGAAGACCATCCGGACCGTGTTCTCCTCCTCGGCGGTCCGCCCGAGCTCGGCGCCGACCGAGGGCTTGACCCAGGCCGGGATCGTCGCGGCGATTCCGCCCGAGAGCGTGCGCGACCGCGTGATCTTCGCCGTCAGCTCGACCGACCGCAGGCGCTGAGGCAGGCCGGCCTCCGCCGTCGCCCGCGCGAGGTCCCGCGCCGTGTTCATCGCGGCCTCGACGAACTCGCGCACGCCCGGAACGAGCGGCCGCGGCGCCGCGCCACGCCGTCCGGACGCCGGGATCTCGAGCGTGAGCTCCTGGAGGAAGGACGTCTCGGTTCGCCGGGCCGCCTCGGCGTCGAGCACCAGGACCTCGATCTTCCCGCCGCCTTTCGTCTCGGTGCCGACGGCGAGGCGGAACTCGACCTTCGCCAGCACGAGGCCGGCCTCGGCCATGGCGGCGTTGCGGCCGGCGGCGACGTCGGCGATCGACGCGACGAAGTCGGCCGGCGTCACGGGCTCGGGCGCCGGAGCGGTCGCGGCGGTCGGCGCCGACGCGCAGCGCGCGGACGCCAGGACGGCGGCCGCGGCGAGCAGTTGCTTCCTCATCCTCATCGTTCCTCCTTCGCGATCCACACGCGACGCAGGCGGCGGATCCCGTCTTCTTCCCGGACCACGGCGTGGGACTTCCCCTCGCTTGCGAGCCGCCGGGTCGCGGCGCGGCCCTCGGTCTCGTCGGCGATCGCGCGTCGGCGCGCGAGGAACCGCACGAAGGCGCGAGCGTCGTCGGCATCGCGGTCGGACGCCGGATGAAAGCGCGACGCGCGCAGCACGCCGGAGCCTTCGAACGCCAGGGCGAAGGAATCCGACAGCTCGACGGCGGCGCCGTCGGCGGGGCCGAACTCGCTGCCGCGCAGCACGAGGTCGCGGCGGCGTCGCCCGCGAAGAAGGGGCGGGCGTTCCGGGCCCCGGGACGCGAGGGTGACGATCTCGCCGCCCCGCGCCGGAGGCAGCCTCGCTTCGATCGCCGCGCGAAGCGGCGGCGGCATCGGCCCGCCGTCGTCCGGAAGGAAGAGGGCGCGGTCCGCGTCCGGCGCGAGCTCGTCGCCGACGTCGGAGGTCGACAGGAGCCCGCGCGCCACGAGCGCTCGCGCGAGCTCCGGGGCGGAGGCGTCACCGGCGTCCCGCGCCGAGCGGACGAGGCGGCGCGCCACGCGGCCGAAGAAGTCGGCGCCGGAGGGCGCCGCCTCCGCCGCCGCGACGGCGAGCCGGGCGAGCGCGGCGGCCGCGTTGCGCAGGGCCCCGACGCGGTCGCGTTCCGGCTCGGCGCGGAAGAGCGCGACGAGGAGGTCCCAGCCGGCGCCCGTCATCACGTTGCAGAAGGAATGGGGCTCGGCCGAAAGCTCGGACGCCGGCGCCGCGTCGGGCAGCGTCTTCGGGTCGGCGTAGCGGAAGTCGTTGGCCGCGTCGCGGAGCGACCGGGGCATCGCCGCGTCCTCGCCGTAGCGGTCGCGCACCGCGCCGCCGAGCTCCTCGGCCAGTCGCGAGACGAGATTCGAGCGCGCCGGGTCGCCGCCGGTCTCCTCGACGACGCGCGAGGCGAGCGGTGGCTCGGCGAGGGCCACGAAGATCGCGGCGAGGTCGCCGAAGGCCTCGTGGAACGCGGCGACCTCGAAGTGCGGCGCGTCCCAGAGGTCCGGCCGCAGCGCGTCGAGGACCGCATGCCCCTGCTCGTGCGCGGCGACGTCGACGCTGTCGCCCGACTGGACGACGGCGCCGGTCCGCGCGTCCCGGGTGCGGAAGAAGCGCAGCGCGCGGCGGTCGTAGTAGGCGTTGAGGTCGTCGCCCGCGGCCGGAACTGCCGGAAGCACCGCGCCCGGCACCCAGCGGCCGCCCGGCCGGAGCCCCTGCCACAGCCGCTTGCCGCGCTCGAGAGCCGAAGAGAGCTGCCAGTGGAGAAACTCGGCGGTGTCGGGAGGGTAAGGCTTCGGGTCCGGAGCGCGTCCCTCGACGCGGAAAGCCCATGCGCCTTCGTCCACGAAGCGCGGGGGATCGGTGGCGACGAGCCGCTCGCCCCGCCCGGCAGGGTCGTTGCGATACACGCGAATGCGCGCGCGCTCGAGCTCGTCCATGGAGTTGACGGCGACTCTCCCGAGTTTAACAACGATTGCGCTATCCTTTTCGCAATGCGCACGCTTTCCGCCGCCGTCCTCGGCCTCGCGCTCGCCTCGGCGCTCGCGGCGCAGGAGAAGGCGCCGACGGCCTGGCCGGGATCGCTTCGCAACGGACTGCCGGCCCAGATCCCGGGCTGGGAGGCGGCGCCCCGCGACCCTCTGCCCGACACCGACGAGAACGACATGGGGGTCTTCACCGAGGTTTCGCGCTTCTACCAGCGCATCGAGGGGCCGACCGTGACGCGGCAGTTCCGCCTGGTCGTCCAGGACTACGGCAAGGAGAAGGACCTCGAGCCCGAGATCCGGAAGGCCGTCGCGGAGTCCGCCAAGGTCGGCAGCGTCGAGACGAAGGAGACGACGATCGCCGGCAAGAAGGCGTTCGCCGTGACCGACCGCTCGAGCGGCAACCCGACGACGCTCGTCACGGTCGTGGTGCTGCCCTCGCGCCTGGTGCTCGCCCAGGGAGCGAACATCGACCGGGACGCGGCGTTGAAGCTCCTTTCGTACGTCGACTTCGCCCAGGTCGCGGCGGCGAAGTGACCTCGCCGGACCCGGTTTCGGTCCGGCCCGCGCGCCGGGAGGACTGGCCGCGCATGGTCGAGCTCGACCGCGAGCTCGCGGCGTTCGAGAAGCTGCCTCTGCCCGACGACGCCGAGGCGGCCCGGCTCGGCGCGATGATTTTCGACGAGAAGAAGATCGAGGCCCTCGTCGCCGAGCGCGGCGGGCGGATCGAAGGCATGGCGATCTTCTGGGAGGGCCTCGGCTCCTCGTTCCGCGCCCGGCCCTTCCTGTTCCTCGAGGACCTCGTGGTCGCGCAGACCGACCGCTCCGGCGGCGTGGGGGAGGCGCTCATGGTCGCGCTCGCCCGCGAGGGAGTGCGCCGCAAGGTCCTCCGGATCGACTGGGCCGTCCTCGACTGGAACGTGAACGCGATGCGCTTCTACCGCCGCATCGGCGCGGGTCCCCAGCCCGACTGGGTGCGCTACACGCTCCCGGAAGACGCGATGGAAAAGCTCGCGGCGAGCACCTCAGCCTGACGAACCTCGTCGAGAGGAGAAGTCCCTCAAGCTCGCGGCGCGGATAGTCTCCCGACCGAAGGGAGGGAGGAGGTCCGCGCCGCGGGAGCGAGCGCGAAGCGAGGGGTCAGGTGGGCGGTCGAGCCCCATTTGGCGAGCCGCCCACCGGTCGCGCAGCGAGACCCCGAGCGAAGCGCGAGCGACGGTTTATCCGTTCGGGACCGCCCAGAGGTCCTTGACGGCCGGGTGGTCCCAGGGGATCCGCAGCTCGTCCGGCGCCGCCGGGTCGAAGGTCTCCGTCACGAAGTAGAGGAGAGCGCACGGGTTCGTCAGCGGACGGTAGCCGTGGGCCACGCCGGCGGGAATTCGGACCAGGACGTCCTGCCCGCCGCCGGCCACGATGACCTGGGTCTTTCCGAACGTGGACGAGCGCTCGCGGACGTCGAAGAGCACGAACTTGGCCTTCGACGGGGGCGGCACGAACCAGATGTCGTCCTGCTTGAGGTGGTAGTGAAGCCCCTTGATGTGGCCTTCGGCGTCGACGATCGAGTAGTTCATCTGGGCGACCGGCACGCCGGCGAAGAACTCCGCGAGCTCGCGGCTGCCGGGATGGTTCGCTTTCGAACGGAAGATCTCGAGGAAGAATCCGCGGTCGTCGGTGAAGCGGGTGAGGCGGAGCGTCCGGACCCCGTCGATCGGGGCCGCCTTCGCGTAGTCCTTGGGTTGGGAGCGGAACTCGGGGGCGATGTCGTCGGGCGTCACGCTGTCCCTCCCCGGCGATTCTACCGGCAAACGACGAACGGGCCCTCGCCGTCCGCGTTCCGGGAACGAGCGACGAGCTCGCCCCGAGCTCCGTAGTTCCTGCGTCCGGGTCTCCCGCGAATCCGCCGGCCCCATGCTAGGCTGGGGCCTCATTTTTTGGAGGCACGATGCTTCGATTTCGTCACCTGTTGCTCGCGATGGCGATGCTGTCGCCGGCCCTGCTCTCCGCCCAGACGGGGGGCGATCCGCGCGAGAACAGCTTTCAGTTCATCGTCGACGGGGCGCAGGTCCAGGGAGTGATCGGCTACCGGATCGAGTTCAATCACGACCCCCAGCTGAAGACCGACTCGCGCCAGCTCAACACGGCGTACTCGCCGGACCAGCGGCGCCTCGCGATCACCGTGACCCAGAAGGGGCTCAACCGTCTCATGGGTTGGCTGAACGACGCGACGTCCAACGACAATCCGGTTTCGAAGAATGCCTCGATCGTGGCCCGCGACAACCAGCAGGTGATCCTGGCGCGATGGGAGCTGACCAACGTCCAGCCGGCCACGTTCTCGTCCGCCGGCACCGGCTCCCTGACCGAGGTCACCGCCACGATCGAGTTCTCCTACAGCACGCTGACGCTGACGCAGGCGAAACCGGACTAGCCGTCGCTCCGCGCTGCGCTTCGGGTCTGCGCCGCCGGCGGCTCGCTTCGCTCGCCGCGGCGTCGCACCGGCCCGCGGCTCGCGGACGGCGCTCGACCGCGGGCCTGACCCTGCGCTTCGCGCTTCGCTCCCGCGGCGCGGGCCTCCTCCCTCCCTTCGGTCGGGAGACTTCCCGCGCCGCGAACGGATGTTGCTGAGGGGTGTTCTAACGGGGCTCCGGTACGTAGGGGCGGGGCTTGTCCCCGCCCTTTGCCGGTTCAGTGTTCGCGGTGAAGGTTGCGGATCGCGTCGAGGAGGGTGACGGGCGGCCGTTCGAAGCGGGCGCCGAAGCCGGGGCGCCGTGCGCCCGTCGGGGGCGTCTGGTCGAGGAAGACGACGTTGCCGCGGACCCGGAAGCTCCGGCGATCTCCCGGCAGCGAGAACACGAGCTCGACGTAGTCGCCGATCTCGGGCGCCTTCGGAGTCGCCACGAACATCCCGTTCGTATTCACGACTTCGACGAAACCGGTCAGCTCCTGCTCACCCCACTTGAGCGTCGCGGGCGCGCCGATGCGGACGCGCTCGGAAGATCTCTCGTTCGCCGGTTTTCGAGTCATAGAGCGCTGACTCGGATCCTTCCGCATGTTGAGTTCGGTTTTGGGGTCGTCATCGTAGCACAGCACTTTCAGCGGATATCGAGGGCCGGGAGCAGCGTCTTCTCGAGCTTCCGGTAGAGCCCGGCCGTGGCCTCGACGTCCCGACGGCAGTAGTTCGCGATCTCGCGCAGCCTCCCCGCCCGATAATACGGTCCCACCGAGAATCCGTCCATTCCCTGCTCCTTCGGGCTTTCCACCCCGAACGCCTTGCAGGCGAAGTCGAGGTTCCACTTGCGGGAGGCGCCGAAGAAGGTGATCGCCTCGAGCAGGTCGGTGTGGGGCTTGAGGGAGTAGCGGTAGCCGACGAGGTTGCGGGTCGCCGGCACGCCGAGGGCGGCGCTGCGGAGCATCAGGAACGGGCCGTCGAAGCCGCGGCCGTTGAAGGTCACGAAGCGCTGGAAGCGGCGCATCGCCTTCCAGAACTCGGCGAGGAAGACCGGCTCCTCGTCGCCGACGAAGGTGAAGCGCCGGTCGGTGGAGGTCTCCTCGGAGCGCCCGTCGGTCTTCTCGTACCAGATCCGGCCGCGGCCGCTCTCGGGATTGAGCATTGCGACCACGATGATCTTTCCGGTCAGGGGCCACAGCGAAAGCGTCTCGGGCAGCTTCTCGCGCTCTTCGTCCGAGCGCGCGTTCTTCGCGAGGTACGTGCGCTGCGCGTCGTCGAGCGAGTCCCAGGGCTGACCGGCGGTTTCGATGTCGAGGACGACGGTCGCCACGCCCGGGATGCTATTCTGTCTGCCGCCGCCGATGAAGCGCCTTTCCCGAAGCCTCACCGCTCTCGCCGGCTTCGGACTCGGTCTCGGGCTCCTCGCCGCCGTCTCCTGCGCCCGCCGCGAGGCGCCGGCGCCGTCGGCCGCTCCTCTCTCGCTGCACCTCCTCGGAGAACCCGCGACCCTCGACCCGACGGCCATCACGGAGGAGGAGGAGCTGCGGGTCGTCTGGATGATGTTCCGGCCGCTCGTCGGGCTCGACCGGACGCTCGCGACCGTTCCGGCGCTCGCGAAATCGTGGACCGTCTCGCCGGACGGACTGACGTACGAGTTCCGGCTCGATCCGGCGGCCACCTGGGACGACGGATCGCCCGTGACCTCGGACGACGTACGCTTCACGATCGAGCGGATCCGGGACCCGAAGGTCCACGCGGCGAGCTGGAGCGGGTTCTTCGAGGAAGTGGCCGCGATCGAGACGCCCGACGCCGCGACCGTGCGGGTGCGGTTCTCCCGCCCCTACGCGGAGCGGATCCTCGCCTTCAACCTGCCGATCGTTTCGGCGGCCGCCTACGGCCGCGCGAAGAGCCGCGCCGATACCGACCGCTCGCCGGTCGGGAGCGGCCCCTACCGGTTCGCGTCGTGGGAGCCCAACCGGAGCATCCGGCTGACGCGGCGCCCGGACGCGAAGGAGGGAGGCTTCCCGGAGCTCGTCTTCCGAGTCATCCCGAGCGACAGCACCCGCTTCCAGGCGGGCGCCCGCGGCGAGCTCGACGAGTTCCGGATCAGCCGCGACCAGCGGGCGATCGCCGAGTCGAGCGAAGAGTTCAAGGCGCGCAACCGGATTCTGCGCGTTCCCCAACCCCTCGAGGTCCTCCTTCTCTGGAACGTCCGGAACGCGTTCCTGTCGGACCCGCGCGTGCGGCGGGCCCTCGCGCATTCCTGGTCCCGCGAGGACGCGGCGAAGCTGCTCTATCCGCCCGACGGCGCGGCCCTGGTGTCGGGCCCGTTTCCGCCGGCTGTTTCGGCCAACGCGCCGGACGTCGCGCCGGCCGCCTTCGACAAGGCCCTCGCCGGCCGCCTCCTCGACGAGGCCGGCTGGAGGGCGGACGCGGGCGGCGTGCGGCGCAGGGGCGGGAAGAAAGCCTCGCTCACCCTGCTGATCAAGGCCGGTCGGCGGATCGACGGCAACCTCGCCGAGATCCTCCGGAGCGCCTACGCCCAGGTGGGCGTCGAGCTCCAGATCCTCGCCCTCGACGCGGCGCAGGTCGCCGAGCGCGCGCAGGCCGGCGACTACGACGGCTACCTGACGGCCCGGTTCTTCCTCCCTCCGAACTTCGATCCGTTCCCGTACTACCACTCGAGCCAGCACGCTCCGCGCGGCCAGAACACCGGGTTCTACGCCAACGCCGAGGCGGACCGCGTCATGGCCGCGGCGCGTCTCGAGACCGACCCCGAGAAGCGCATCGGTCTGTACCGGCAGGTGCACCGCATCCTCGCCGAGGACCCGCCGGCCGACTTCCTCTGGGGCGCCGACCAGTACTGGGGCGTTTCGCGGCGCGTCCAGGGCGTGGAGCTTTCCCCGATCGGCCTCTTCCACTTCCTCCCCGGCCCGCTCGGCTGGCACCCGGCGCCGGCGGCCGCCCGGTAGGCCGCGGTGGGCGCGCCCCTCGAGGGCCTCCTCGTCCTCGATCTCTCGCGGGTGCTGGCGGGCCCGTTCTGCACGATGATGCTGGGCGACCTCGGCGCGCGCGTCGTCAAGGTCGAGCACCCCGGCGACGGCGACGTGACGCGCGGCTGGGGCCCGCCCTACGACCCCGGCTCCGGTCTCTCGGCCTACTTTCTCTCGGTCAACCGCAACAAGGAGTCGATCGCCCTCGACCTCGGTTCGCCGGCGGGCGCGGAATCCGTGCGGCGGCTCGCGCGGCGCGCCGACGTCTTCGTCGAGAACTTCCCGCCGGGCGGACTCGAGAAGTTCGGCCTGTCCGCCGCGGAGCTGCGGCGCGAGAACCCGCGGCTGGTGACCGCCTCGATCACGGGCTTCGGCCCGCGCGGTCCGGACGCGACGGCCCCGGGCTTCGACCTGCTCGCGCAGGCGGGCGCGGGCCTCATGGCGATCACGGGCACGCCCGAGTCGGGCCCGACCAAGGTGGGTGTCGCGGTCTCGGACCTGCTCGCCGGCTGTTACGCGGCGATCGGGATCCTCGCCGCACTCACGGCGCGCGAGCGGACCGGGCGGGGGACGCACGTCGAAACCGACCTCTTCTCGGCGACGCTCGGCTCGCTCATCAACGTCGCGCAGTCGGCGCTCGTCACGGGCGAAGAGGCCGCCCGCCACGGGAACGCGCATCCGCAGATCGTCCCGTACCGGACGTTCGAGGCCTCCGACGGCGCCTTCGTGCTGGGAGTCGGGACCGACCGGCAGTTCGAGCGGCTCGCCGGGCTCGTCGGCCGGCCGGAGTGGGCGGCCGACGAGCGCTACCGGGCCAACGCGGACCGCGTGCGAAACCGCGCCGGGCTCGAGGCCGAGCTCTCCGGGATCTTCCGCCGCGAGACCCGCGAGGCCTGGGTCGCGCGCTGCCGCGCCGCGGGCATTCCCGCCGGACCGGTTCGGAGCCCGCTCGAGGCGCTCCGCAGCGAGACGGCCCGCGCCCTCGGCGCCGTCGTCGAGGCCGGGGGCTTCGCGTTCGTCGCGTCGCCGATCCGGGTCGAGGGAGCGCCCCGGCGCCTCGAAGCCCCGCCCGCGCTCGATGCCGACGGCGAGCGGCTGCGCCGCGAGTTCGACCTCCCGGGCTGAGGGTCCTCAGTCCGGCGGCTGGGCCTCGGGCGTCGGCGTGCCGCCCGTGAGCGTGCGCCAGGCGATCGCCGAGAGGACGATCGCGCCTCCCGCGAGCGACGGCGCGGTCGGCCGCTCGCCGACGAAGAGAAACACCCAGATGGGGTTGGCGATCGGCTCGAGCATCCCCATGAGCGACGCCTCGGTCGCCGTGACGTACCGCAGGCCGTGGACGAAGAGCGCGTAGGCCACGCCGATCTGGAAGACGCCGAGAAACGTCAGGATGGCGGCCGAGCGCGGCGGCACCGCGAGCTCGCTCCACACGAACGGAAGGAGGGCCGCGGCGGCGAGCACGTTGCCCCAGCAGACGACGGCCTCGGCCGCCTGGCCCCGCTCGCGCCGCAGGGCGAGGACGAGGGCCGCGAAGAAGAGGCTCGAGAGGAGGGCCGTGATCTCGCCCCGCAGGCCGCGGGCCTCGAAGCGGCCCAGGAAGAAGAGCAGCATCCCGGCGAACGCGGCCGCCACGGCGAACGCGTCGCGGCGGCGCAGGGGCTCCCGCAGGACGAGGGGCGAGGCGAGCAGCACCCAGATGACGCCGGCGTACTGGATGAAGATCGCGTTGGCGGCCGAGGTCCACTTGGTGGCGAGGACGAAGGTCGTCAGGCACGCGGCGTAGCTGACGAGGCCGACGAGGAAGGCCGGCGTCCAGCGCCAGGCGCGGGGCCGGAAGATCGCGAGCAGCGCGACCGCGGCCGTGGCCGAACGGTAGAACGCGATGACGAGCGGCGGCTCGGACAGGGACTTGATGCCGATGCCTCCGGTCGACCAGAGCAGCGCCGCCGCCGCGACGAAGAGGAGCCCCTTGCGCTCCGAGGTCATGGAAGCGGCAGGCGCTCGAGGCGCGCCGGCCGTCCGGCCCGCCGGCAGGCCAGGCACTCGCGCGCGCCGCGGAACGGACGGAAGCGCCGGAAGATCCGCCGGCATCCCTCGCACCCGTACGCGACGCGGGCGCGTTTCTCGCGGAACTCGCGCAGCGCCGCGGTCTCGGGGGCCCCGCCGTCGCGGGCCCCGAGCGTGCGGGAAAGGCGTCGGAACAGGGCGCCGTGCCCGGCCCGGGGGCCCTCGAGACGCCACACCCAGGCGTGGGCGGCTTCGTGCCGGAGAGTGTCCTCCTGCTCGGCCGGGGAGAGGTGCGCGGAGATCACGATGCGGTGCGGCGGTCCGTACACGATCTCGCCGCCCGTCAGCTTGCGGCGCGAGAGCCGGACGCGGGCGGGGTCGAGACCGAAGCGGGAGGCGAGGCGATCGTAGAGGAGCTGGAGCCGCGACTCGGGGTCGGGCTCGGCGATGGGGAAGAGCAGCTCCACCGCACTAAGATTAGCGCAGGGAGGCACCATGCTCAGAAAGCTCTTCGTCACGCTCGTCGGCTGGCTCGCGGTCGCGGGTCTCGCGGCGGCCGGCACGATGGTTTCGTATCCCAGCGGTCCCGAGACGGTCACGGGCTACCTCGCCGCGCCCGAGGGCGCCGCCAGGAAGCCGGCGATCGTCGTGATCCACGAGTGGTGGGGATTGAACGACTGGGCCAGGGCCAAGGCCGACGGCTTCGCGAAACAGGGCTACGTCGCCCTCGCCGTCGATCTCTACCGCGGGAAGGTCACCGCGGACCCCGACACCGCGCACCAGCTGATGCGCGGCATGCCCGACGACCGGGCGCTGCGGGACATGAAGGCGGCGGTGGCCTACCTGCGCGGGCGCCCCGACGTCGACGGCACGAAGATCGCGTCCGTGGGCTGGTGCATGGGCGGCGGACTCTCGCTCAACCTGGCGGTGGCGGAGCCGACGCTCGCCGGCGCCGTCATCTACTACGGCCACCTCATGACCGATCCGGCGACGATCGCCGGCCTGAAGGTGCCCCTCCTCGGCAACTTCGGCGGGCAGGATCAGGGCATTCCCGCGAAGGACGTCGAGGAGTTCGCCGCCGCGGCGAAGAAGGACGGCAAGAGCGTGGACTTCAAGGTCTACCCCGACGCCGGCCACGGCTTCGCGTCGTCGAAGGACCCGAAGGTGTATCGCTCGGCGGACGCGAAGGACGCCGACGCTCGGGCGGACGCGTTTCTTGGGAGAACCTTGAAGGGGAAGTAGGGACCGAACGGGACCTGGGGCGGCCGTGCGGCCGCCCCGGGCGGGGACAAGCCCCGCCCCTACGTCATTTCTTGTACCAGTCCGCGTTGATCTGCTGGAAGTGCTTCCACTTCTCGGGGATCGTCTCTTCCGTGAAGATGGCCGTCACCGGGCAGGCCGGCTCGCAGTTGCCGCACTGGATGCAGACGTCGGGATCGATGTAGAGCATTTCCGCGGCCTCGAAGCCGGCTTCGTCCTTGCGCGGATGAATGCAGTCGACCGGACAGACGTCGACGCACGCCGTGTCCTTGGTCCCGATGCACGGCTCCGCGATGATGTACATCCCCATCGGATTCCTCCTCGCCGCGACGGAGCGCGGCGCGCGGAGATTCTAGCAAACCGGGACGGCCGGTCGAGGGCGCCGCGGATCAGCTCCGCGCGACGGTGATCTGGAGGGCGAGATTGCCGCCGTTGTCGCCGGACACGTAGCGCACGGTGACCCGGGCCCCGGGCGTCAGGACCCCGCTGATCTTCGTGTCGGCGTTCCAGACGAAGGTGGCCTCGCCGCCCTCCGCGAGCGCGACGACGACCGTTCGCGCCGTGGCCTGCAGCCGCGCGATCGTTCCGGTCACCGTCAGCGCCTTGTCCGCCTCGGCCCGGAGCGCCGGCGGGGCCGCGAGCGCGGCGGCCAGCAGCGTGAAACGGATGGCTCGGCTCATTCGAGTTTCTCGGGCGTTCTCCACCGGAATCAACGCTTCGGGGCGGTCCGGCGATTCCCGTCATTTGACACCGCGCCGGGGCCTCCCTACAATACGCCGTTTTTTCGAAAGCGGCCGGGAGGTTTGATCGAGATGAGCAAGCGCTGGGCGGAAGCAGAGTTGAGGTTCCTCCGGGACAACGCGGAGAAGATGAGCGTCCAGGCGCTCGCCGACGCCCTGTCGGTCCGGATCGACGAGCTCGAGAAGAAGATGAAGGCCCTGGGACTGCTCGGCGGCGCGGCCGACGGCCCCGCCCCGAAGAAGCCCCAGACGTTCAAGGAGCTTTCGAAGCACACCGAGAACGCGCGCAAGGATTACGACCGCGGCGTCGCGGCCCTCCAGAAGAAGAAGCTCGACGAAGCCGAGCGGCATTTCGTCGACCTCATCCAGAAGTACCCCGAGGAGCGCGAGCTCGTCGACCGCGCGCGCGTCTACCTGACCGTGTGCGAGCGCCAGCGCCGCGATCCGCGTCCCGCGCTGACGGAGCCGGAGGACTTCTACTACGCGGCGGTCCTCGAGAAGAACCGCGGCAACGTCGCCGAGGCCATCGAGCACCTGAACCGCGCGGCGCGCAAGAACGGCGGCGGCCGCGTCGACTTCCTGCTCGCCTGCTGCTACGCGCAGCAGGGGGAGCTCGGAACCGCCCTCGTCCACCTGCAGAAGGCGATCGAGGAGGACCAGCGCCACCGCGTGCTCGCGCGGCACGACCGGGACTTCGACCCGGTGCGCGAGGCGCCCGAGTTCCAGAAGCTGCTGGCGTCGTAGCGCCGGGGCCCGCCGGGCCTCGGCCTATACTTCGGCCATGAAGCGGCGCTCCGGAAGTCGGCCGGCTTCGGGGCGCCCCTTCCCGGCGCCTCCGCGCGCCGTCGTGCTCGCGGCGGGCGTCGGGTCGAGGATGCGCTCCTCGCTGCCCAAGGTGCTGCACCGCGTCGCGGGGCGCACTCTCGTCGAGGCCGTCCTCGACTCGCTCGCGCATCTTTCGCCGGAGCGCGTCCTCGTCGTCGTGGGCGGCGACCGGGAGCGCATCGAGCGCTCGCTCGACGGGCGCGCCGTCGAATTCGTGATTCAGGACCCTCCGCTCGGGACGGGGGACGCCGCCCGGCGCGCGTTCGAGGCGCTCCCCGCGGGCGGCGGTCCCGTTCTCGTGCTCGCCGGCGACACGCCGCTCCTGACGGGCGAGACGCTGGCGCGCCTGGTCGCGCGGCAGGCGGAGAAGCGGCTCGATCTCGTGTTTCTGACCTTCCGGCCTCCCGAGCCGGGCGACTTCGGACGCGTCGTGCGGGACGCCCGCGGAAAGGTCCGGGGAATCGTCGAAGCGAAGAACGCCTCGGCGCGGCAGAAGCGCATCGGCGAGGTCAACGCCGGCGTCTATTGTTTCGCCCCGGAGTCGCTCGGACGGGCGCTCGCGAGGATTCGGAAGAACCCGGTCGCCGGGGAGTACTACCTGACCGACGCCGTCGAGATCCTGGCCTCGGGCAAGGGCCGCGTCGAGGCGATCGAGGCGGGGGACTGGCGGGAAGCCTGGGGCGTCAACACGCGGCGGGACCTCGCGGCGGCCGAGGAGATGGAGCGGCGCCGCGGCGTCGATCGCGCCCTCGACGCCGGCGCGACCGTGCTCGATCCCGCGACCGTGCGCATCGCTCCCCGGGTCCGCGTGGCGCCGGACGTGGTGCTGCACCCCTTCGTTTCGCTCGAAGGCGAGACGACCCTCGACGAGGGCGCCGAGATCCTGTCCTTCACCCGGCTCGTCGACACGCGCGTGGAGGCCGGGGCGGTCGTGGGGCCGCACGTCGAAAGCGAGAAGGCGTCGATCGGACCGCGGGCGCGGGTCGGCCCTTTCTCGCGCCTCCGTCCCGGCTCGGCGATCGGCGAGGACGCCCGGATCGGCAACTTCGTCGAGACCAAGAACACGCGCGTCGGCCGGGGGGCCAAGGCGCAGCACCTCTCCTACCTCGGGGACGCGGACATCGGCGCCGGCGCGAACATCGGGGCCGGCGTCATCACCTGCAACTACGACGGCGAGAAGAAACACCCGACCACGATCGGCGAGGGGGCCTTCGTCGGGAGCGACGTCCAGCTCGTCGCCCCGGTCACGGTCGGCGCCGGCGCCTACGTCGGCGCGGGCACCACCGTGACGGAGGACGTGCCCGACGGCGCGCTGGCCCTGTCGCGGACGGCCCAGACCAACAAGCCCGGCTGGGCCGCCAGGCGCAAGGCGAAGAAGTCCGGCTGGACGTAACCCCGGGCACGGCACGGTTTCGGGGGCTGGCGGCGCGCGGCCGCACGGGGTTCGCCCGCGGCGGCATTCCCGTTGCCTGTTCGTGCAGCGGCCAGTGGCACCGACGGCCATCGGCTACAATACGGCCTTCCATGACAAGTCGTCGGCGGGGGCCATTGGCGCCGCGGCATTTCCATTCGAGGTAACTCCATGTGCGGAATCGTCGGTTACACCGGTCCCCGTGAAGCCGGGCCGCTCCTGATCGAGGGACTGAAGCGGCTCGAGTACCGAGGCTACGATTCGGCCGGGATCGCGACGCTCTCCAACGGCGGCTTCACGATCCACCGCGCGCCGGGCAAGCTCGGCAATCTGGTCGAGAAGCTCGCCGGAGCGCCGGCCGCGGGCGCGACGGGGATCGGCCACACGCGCTGGGCCACGCACGGCCGGCCGACCGAGATCAATGCGCACCCCCAGACCGACTGCACGGGCCAGATCGTCGTCGCGCACAACGGCATCTTCGAGAACTTCGCGGAGCGCAAGGCCGCCCTCGCAAAGCTCGGGCACCGCTTCACGAGCGAAACCGACACGGAGGTCTTCGCCCACGAGGTCGAGGCCGCGTTCCAGGGCGACCTGCTCGCGGCCGTGCGTTCGGCGGTCAAGACTCTGACCGGCGCCTACGCCGTGGTCGTGTCCTCGAGCCGCGAGCCCGGGGTCCTCGTGACCGCGCGCTCGGGCCCGCCGATCGCGCTCGGGCTCGGCGACGGCGAGAACTACATCGCGTCGGACCCCGTGGCCCTCGTGCCCTGGACGCGCGACGTCATCTTCCTCGAGGACGGCGACGTGGCGCGGGTCGACGCGAAGGGCGTCTCCGTGCACAACGTCGCGGGCGCCCGCCTGGAGCGGCCGGTCCACCGGATCCTGTGGGACGCGGTCGCCGCCGAGAAGGGCGGCTACCGCCACTACATGGCCAAGGAGATCCACGAGCAGCCGACTGCGATCGCCGAGTCGCTCGGCGGCAAGGTGTCTCTCGAGACCGGCGAGCTCTACCTCGACTCGCCGCTCCTGACGCCGGAGCGGGTCAAGGGCTTCGACCGCGTGCTGCTCCTGGCGTGCGGCACCTCGTGGCACTCGGGCCTGGTCGGCAAGTTCCTCATCGAGGGCATGGCGCGCATCCCCGTCGAGGTCGACTACGGCAGCGAGTTCCGGTACCGGCGGCCCGTCGTGGACGGCCGGACGCTGACGATCGGGATCTCGCAGTCGGGCGAGACGGCCGACACGGTCGCCGCGCTCTCGGAAGCCCGGCGCTCGGGCTCGCCGATCGCGGCGATCGTCAACGTGCCCGGGAGCCAGATCGCCCGGATGGCCGACGCCGTCTTCCCGACGCACGCCGGCCCCGAGATCGGCGTCGCCTCGACCAAGGCCTTCACGACCCAGCTCGCCGTTCTCTTCCTGCTGGCCGCGAAGATCCGCGCGGCGCGCGGCCTCGCCCCCGTCCTGTCCCCGGAGGAGCGGCGGGCCCTGGCGCACCTGCCGAAGGCCGTGGGCGATGCCATCGCGATCGAGCCCCAGATCGAGGACCTCGCGCGGCGTTACCAGCACGCGAAGGACTTCCTCTTTCTCGGCCGCGGACTGCATTATCCCGTGGCGCTCGAGGGAGCCCTGAAGCTCAAGGAGATCTCCTACATCCACGCCGAGGGATACCCCGCCGGCGAGATGAAACACGGCCCGATCGCGCTCGTCGACGAGAACCTGCCGGTCTTCGTGCTCGCGCCCCACGACGCCTGGCGCGAAAAGACCATCTCGAATCTGCGCGAGGTCAAGTCGCGCGACGGCATCGCGATCGTGCTCGGGACGCGGCCCGACGACGAGCTCGCGTCGATCGCGGACCACGTGATCCTGGTGCCCGAGACGATCCCGGAGCTCCAGCCGATCGTGTCGGTCGTCCCGCTGCAGCTCTTCGCGTACCACGTCGCCGTCCGGCGCGGGTGCGACGTGGACCAGCCGAGGAATCTCGCGAAGTCGGTGACGGTGGAGTAGTCAGGCGGCAGGCGGCAGGCGGCGCACTGTCTGTCTTATGATCCGGCGGTGCCGAACGACTCCCTCCTCGACCGGCTGAATCCCGAGCAGCGCGAAGCCGTCCTCCACGACCGGGGCCCGCTCCTCGTCCTCGCCGGGGCAGGCTCGGGCAAGACTCGCGTCATCACCCACCGGCTGGCGCGTCTGGTTCAGGCCGGGGTCGATTCGCGCACGATCGCGGCGGTCACCTTCACGAACAAGGCGGCGGGGGAGATGCGCGAACGGGCGCAGGCCCTCGTGGGGAAAGCGCCGCTCCCGTCGTTCGTCGGCACGTTCCACTCGTGGTGCCTGCGCCTGCTGCGCCGCCGCGCCCGGGAGGCGAATCTGCCGCCGCGGTTCTCGATCGCGGATTCGGGCGACCAGATGGCGCTCGTGAAGGAGGCGATGGAGGAGCTCGGCTTCTCGACCGACGTCCTGCCCGCCAATGCGGTGCGCTCCCGGATCTCCCAGGCCAAGAACGCGCTCGTCTCGGTCGAGCGTTTCCGGGCCGAGCAGACGGACTTCGCCGGGGAGCGGATCGGCCAGGTCTACGCCCTCTACGAGAAGAAGCTCGCCTCGACCGGCGCCCTCGACTTCGACGACCTCATCGGGCGATCCGTGCGCCTGCTTTCCTCCAACGCGCAGGTCGCGGCCGAGGAGCGGCGGCGCGTCCGCCACCTCCTCATCGACGAGTACCAGGACACCAACTCCTCGCAGGACGCGCTGGTCAAGCTGCTCGGCACGGAGGCCGACTCGCTCTGCGCCGTCGGGGACGAGGACCAGTCGATCTACCGCTGGCGGGGCGCCGAGATCGAGCACATCCTCCGGTTCGAGGAGGACTTCCCCGGGGCGCGGGTCATCGCGCTCGAAGCCAACTACCGCTCGACGGCGAAGATCCTCGCGGCGGCCTCCGGCGTCGTGTCCCACAACCGGCGCCGGCGCGAGAAGAAGCTCCGCGCCGACCGCGGCGACGGCGCGGCCGTGCGCCTCTGGCACTTCGAAGAGGATCGCGCCGAGGTCGAGGCCGTGTCGCGCGAGATCGCGGGCTCCGGCCGCTCCCCCGGCGAGATCGCGATCCTCTACCGCACCAATGCGCAGTCCCGGCCCTTCGAGGAGGACCTCGTGCGCCGGCGCATTCCCTACGTCGTCGTCGGGGGCATGAAGTTCTACGAGCGCGCGGAGGTCAAGGACGTCCTCGCGTACCTCCGCCTCGCGGCCCGGCCGCAGGACGACCTCGCCTTCCGGCGCGTCGTCAACGTTCCCGCGCGCGGCATCGGCGCCGCGACGCTCGACAAGCTCGCCGCCGCGGTGCGGGAGACCGGCAAGTCCTGGTGGGAGGTCTCGGCCGATCCCGTCGGCGTGCCGGACCGCGCGCGCACCGCCCTGGCGCGTTTCCGGGACATCGTCGAAGAGCTCCACGCCCGGGTCGAGACGTCGAAGCCGTCGGAGCTCCTCGAGCACCTGCTGGCGATCACGGGCTACGGCGCCCTGTACGAGGGCTCCGAGGACCGCGACGACGTCGCGCGCCGGGAGAACATCCGGGAGCTCCTGTCCTCGGCCCGCGAGTTCGAGCGCCGCAACGCCGAGGACTCGACGGTCGCCGAGTACCTCGACACCGTGGCGCTCGCGACGAACGAGGACGCCATCGAAAGCGGAGGCGCCGTGACCCTCTCGACGCTTCACGCGGCGAAGGGCCTCGAGTTCGCCCAGGTGTTCCTCGTCGGACTGGAGGAGGGGTACCTCCCGCACGGCCAGTCGGCCGAGGACGAGGAGGAACTCGAGGAGGAGCGGCGGCTGATGTACGTCGGGATGACCCGGGCCAAGGACTCCCTGACGGTGACGCTCGCCGACCGGCGCCTGGTCTACGGCCGCGTCGAGCCGAGGCGGCCCTCCCGCTTCGTCGACGAGATTCCGAAGTCGGCGATCGAAGAGCGGATGTTCGGCCGCCCGGCGCCGCCGGTCTTCTCGGGACGCTCGTTCGTCGCCGAGGCCGAGGACGAGAACCAGGAGGTCGACGACCGGCCGCTGCGCCGAGGCCGGCGCGTCCGTCATCCCCGCTACGGCTACGGCGTCATCCTCGGCGAGGAGGGATCCGGGGAGGAGACTCGCCTGACGGTGTACTTCGACCGCGCCGGCAAGAAGAAGTTCGTTGCGCGCTACGCGGATCTGACGCCCGCGTAGAGCGGCCGAGGGCGGGGACGAGCCCCGCCCCTACGCCCGGGGGACTTTCGCGATCAGCGCAATCATCCTCCCCGCCTTCGGCCCGTCCCGCCGGTAGCTCGCCCAGCGCACGCCGCCGCACTTCGTGCACGCGGGATGCACGGCGATCGACTCTTCGGGGACGCCCGCGGACACGAGCTGGGCCGCGTTGACGCGCTTCAGGTCCAAACGGAACCCGCCGCCGCAGCCCGCGCGGACGAAGTCTCCGGCGAACTGTGCGGCGACCTCGCCGCCGACCTCGTAGCAGCAGGGCCCGATCGCCGGGCCGATCCAGGCCCGGAGCGTCTCGGGCGCCGCGCCGAGCGCGGCGAGGGCGCGGACCGCCGCGGCGGCCACGTTCTTCGCCGAGCCGCGCCAGCCGGCATGCGCCGCACCGACGGCCGGTGGGGCCGCGAGCAGGATCGGCACGCAGTCGGCGGACTGGACGACGACAGCGGCGCCCGGAAGCGCCGTCGCGAGGATGTCGCAGTGCCCGACGTTCGGCTCGCCGCGGGCCGCCGCATGGACCGTCGTCGCATCGTTCCCGTGGACCTGGTGGGCCCAGTGGATCGGCGTTCCGTCGAGTCCGATCGAGCGCGAGAAGCGCCGCGCGAGGTACGCGGTCGGCGTCGCCTCGTCGGCCGGAGCCACGCCGCGTCCCGAGAACGCGACGACGACGCCTTCCGGCGCGTTCGCCGGCCGGATGGCGACGATGTCCTCGCGGGTCTCCTCGATCCAGTCCACGGATGCATTGTAGGGGAGGCCGCGTGTTAATATTCGTCGGTGCCGGCAGCCGAAACGCCCAGTAAAATCAGGGTCTTTCCGGTCATCGGGCTCGAGGTCCACGCCCAGCTCCAGACCCGCTCGAAGATCTTCTGCGCCTGTCCCGTGACCGTCGGTGCGCCGCCCAACTCGGCCACCTGCCCGATCTGCCTGGGCTTTCCGGGAACTCTCCCGGTCCTCAATCGCCAGGCCGTGACGCTCGCCCTGCGGCTCGCGAAGGCGGCCGGGGCGACGATCCACCCGGAGTCCCAGTTCGCGCGGAAGAACTACTTCTACCCGGACCTTCCCAAGGGCTACCAGATCACCCAGTACGACCGGCCCTTCTCGACCGGAGGCGCGATCGCGATCGACACGCCCCTCGGCGAGAAGTCGATCCGGCTGGTGCGCATCCACATCGAGGAGGACGCCGGCAAGCTCCTTCACGACACGCCCTACGCCGACGTGCCGACCGACGTCTCGCTCGTCGACTGGAACCGGGCGGGCGTGCCGCTCTGCGAGATCGTCTCGGAGCCCGACGTGCGCACCGCCGAGGAGGCCGCCGCGTACCTGACGGAGCTCCGGCGGCTCGTCCGCTACACCGGCGTCTGCGACGGCGACATGGAGAAGGGCAACCTGCGCTGCGACGCCAACGTCTCGGTGCGCCCCTCGGAGGCCGCGCCCTTCGGCACGCGGGTCGAGATCAAGAATCTCAACTCGATCCGCTTCGTGGCGAAGGCGATCGAGCACGAGATCGAGCGGCAGGCGGAGGCGCTCGCCCGGGGCGAGAAGATCGTGCAGGAGACCCGCCTCTGGGACGAGAAGGCCGGCCGGACGGTCTCGATGCGCGGCAAGGAGGAGGCGCACGACTACCGCTATTTCCCGGAGCCGGACCTGGGGCTGCTCGCCGTCGACGAGGCCTGGATCGCGGAGTCGGTCGCCGGGATGCCGGAGCTCCCGCGCGCCCGCCGCGCGCGCTTCGTGAAGGATTACGGCCTGGCGCCCCAGGACGCCGAAACGCTCGTCTCGGCGCGCGAGCTGGCCGACTACTTCGAACGGACCCTGAAGTCCGGAGCGCCGCCGAAGCTCGCGTCGAACTGGGTCACCGGCGAGGTTCTGCGCTTCATGAAGGAGCGCCGGATTTCCGCCGAGGAGGCCTCGTCCTTCCCGATTTCCCCGGCCCGTCTCGCGGGCCTGCTCGGCCTCGCCGAGTCGGGGGCGATCTCCGCGGCGTCGGCGAAGGAGGTCTTCGCCGCGATGCTCGACTCGCCGGCGGAGGCCGCCGCGATCGTGGAGGAGAAGGGGCTCGGCGCGCTGCGCGACAGCGGGGCGCTCGACGCGGCGATCGCCGAGATCGTGGGGTCGAACCCCTCCCAGGTCGCGCTGTACCGTTCCGGCAAGACCCAGACGTTCGGCTGGTTCGTCGGGCAGGTCATGAAGAAGACCGGCGGCCGGGCGGACCCGGCAGCGGTCCGCGAGGCGCTGACGCGCGCGCTCGAGACGGCGCCGGCGGGGGCCCCGTGATCCAGCTCTTCGGCGTCTCGAAGAAATACGGGACGTTCCGGGACGCCCTCCTCGACGTTTCGTTCCGCATCGACTCCGGGGAGTTCGTGTTTCTCACGGGGCCCTCGGGGGCGGGGAAGTCGACGCTCCTGCGGCTGCTCTTTCTCGAGGAGCCTCCGACGGCGGGCCAGATCATCGTCAACGGCCGCAACATCGGCGTCCTTCCGCAGTCGCAGATCCCGTACCTGCGCCGGACCATGGGCGTGGTGTTCCAGGACTTCAAACTGATCGCGCGCAAGACCGTGTTCGAGAACATCTCGTACGTGCAGAACGTGCTGGGGCTCGCGCGCGCGGAGCAGAAGCGCCGGGCGTACCACGTCCTGAAGCGCGTGGGCCTCCACCACCAGATGAACGCCTACCCGGACGAGCTCTCCGGCGGCGAGCAACAGCGCGTCGCGATCGCGCGTGCGATCGTCAACGAGCCGACGGTGCTGCTCGCCGACGAGCCCACGGGCAACCTCGACCCGGTGCTCGCCGAGGAGATCATGCGGCTCTTCGTCGAGATCAACATCCGGGGGACGACGGTCGTCGTCGCGACGCACGACATCGAGCTGATTCGCCGCATGGGCAAGCGGACGCTGACCCTCGAGCGGGGCCGCCTCCACGATCCCGACCGGCCCCGCGAAGCCGCCCCCATCGTGCGCGAGGCGCCGTTCCTCCCGGTGTCGTGAGCCGGGCCGCCCGTGGTTAAGCCGCGCTACGTCGTCGGCGAGGCGTGGTCGATCGCGAAGTCGAGCCCGCGGCAGACGCTGGCGGCCATCGTCCTGATCGCGATCGCGGTCTACGTCCCGGGGCTCTTGGCGCTCGTCGCGCGCAACCTCTCGCGCCTGGACGTCCGGGAGGCGGGAGAGCCCGCGGCGGTGGTGATCACGCTCCAGCCGGAGGCCGACGCCCGGGCGCTCGCGGCGCGGTTGACGCCCGACCCGCGCGTCCGGTCCGTCCGCGTGATTCCGAGCGAAGAGGCCCTCGACCGGTTCCGCCGGGCGTTTCCGGACATCGGGGCGGCCCTCGCGGAGCTCAAGGACGCGCCGTTCCCGCCGTCGGTCGAAGTCGTCCTCAAGCCCGACGCTCCGCGCGGAGCGGGGATCGCGATCGCCGGGTCCGCGAAGCTGTGGCCGGGCGTCGAGTCCGCGGAGTCCGAGGAGGAGTTCGCGCGCCGGTTCCGCGACGCGATCGGCCTCGTGCGCAACGCCGGCCTCTTCCTCGGGGGGATCCTGGTGCTCGCCGGCATCCTGTCCGTCGCTTCCGCCGTGCGGCTCGCGCTCGACCTCCACCGCGACGAGGTCGGGATCATGCGCCTGATGGGCGCGACCGAGGGCGCCGTGCGGGCCCCCTTCTGGCTCTACGCAACGGCCGAGGGGTTCCTCGGCGGCGCCCTCGCGCTCGGCCTGCTCTACGGGACCTACCGGTTCGCGGCGCACTGGCTCGCCCGGGACCCGCACCCCGTGCTGTCGGTCTTCTGGGTGGGATTCCTGCCGCTACCGACGGCGTTGCTTCTTCCGCTCGCCGGCGCGGCCGCGGGCCTCGCGGGCAGCCTGCTCTCCCTCGGCAGGAAGTACACCCGGCGCGTGACGCGGATCGCCTGATTCGTCCCGGCCCCTCGCACAACCGGGATAGGATGCGGGGCCGACGCGTTCGCATGCTCCCGTGCGGACACTCGCCTTAAATTGAAGGAGGGTCCTCATGCTCCGTGGAGGCCTACGGATCGTATCCGCCTCTCTGGTTGCCCTTTGCGCAGCGGTTTCGCCGTCGCTGGCGCAGACGGCCAAGAAGCCGAACATCATTTTCATCATGGGCGACGACATCGGGTGGTTCAACATCGGCGCCTATCACCAGGGGATCATGGCCGGACGGACGCCGAACCTCGACCGGCTCGCGTCCGAGGGCATGCGGTTCACCGACTACTACGCCGAGGCGAGCTGCACGGCGGGGCGGGCCAACTTCATCACCGGCGAGATCCCGATCCGGACCGGGATGACGACGGTCGGCCAGGCGGGAGCGACGATCGGCATGCCGGCCGAGGCGCCGACGATCGCGACGGCGCTGAAGGCGATGGGCTACGCGACGGGACAATTCGGCAAGAACCACCTGGGCGACCTGAACCAGTACCTGCCGACGGTCCACGGCTTCGACGAGTTCTACGGCTACCTGTACCACCTCGACGCGATGGAAGACCCGTGTCATGCCAACTACCCTCCGGCGGCGAAGGACACGGTGGGCCCGCGCAACATGCTTCATACCTGGGCCACGGACGTGGACGACCCGACGGTGCAGCCCCGGTGGGGCAAGGTCGGAAAACAGAAGATCGAGGACGCCGGGGCCCTCTGTCCCGAGCGGATGGAGACGATCGACGACGAGATCCTGTCGAACGCCCTCAAGTTCGTCGACAAGTCGAAGGCGGCCGGCAAGCCGTTCTTCCTCTGGCTGAACCCGACCCGGATGCACGTCGTCACGCACCTGTCGCCCAAGTACGAAAAGATGCGGACGCCGGAGAACGGCTGGTCGTTGCAGGAGGCCGGCATGGCGCAGCTCGACGACGTCGTCGGGTCCGTCATGAAGTACGTGAAGGACAACGGTCTCGACGAGAACACGATCATCGCCTTTTCCACGGACAACGGCGCCGAGAACTTCACGTGGCCCGACGGCGGACAGACGCCGTTTGCGGGCGGCAAGGGAACGGCGCTCGAGGGCGGATTCCGGGTGCCGGCGATGATTCGGTGGCCGGGCAAGATCCCGGCGGGCAAGGTCGAGAACGGCATCGTGTCGGGGCTCGACTGGTTCCCCACGTTCGCCTCGCTCGCCGGCAATCCGAACATCACCGCGGAGCTCGCCAGGGGCAAGGCGATCGGCGGCCAGACCTACAAGGTCCACCTCGACGGCTACGACCAGACCGACCTGCTCATGGGCAAGGGCCCGTCGAAACGCCACGAGGTCTTCTACTTCACGGAGGGAACGCTTTCCGCGGTGCGGCTCGACGACTACAAGTACCGGTTCACCGACCAGCCCAACGGCTGGCTCGGCGCGACGCTGAAGGTGGATTGGCCGATCCTCGTCAACATCCGCCTCGACCCCTTCGAGCGGACGGGCATGTACAACGGCAAGGACAACGGCTCGATCGCGTACTACAACTGGTTTGCCTACGAGTTCTGGCGCTTCGTGTACGTGCAGCAGGAGGTCGCGAAGGCCGCGCAGACCTTCCTCGAGTTCCCGCCGATGCAGAAGGGCGCGAGCTTCAACCTCGAGCAGCTCAAGCAGGAGCTCGAGAGGAAGATGGCCCAGCAGGCCCGCTGACCGAATCCGATTTGCGACGGGCGCCCCTCGGGGGCGCCCGCTCCTTATTCGAGACTCTGGCCGAAAGAGACATGACCACCGACAGGAAGGCGCAGCTCAAGGAGAAGGCGGCCGAAGAGTTCCGGCTGCTCCTGCTGATCACCGCCTATCTCGCCGCTTTCTTCGTCGCCTTCCTCACCTACCGACGGTTGATCTCGCGGGAGTTCGGCGTCAGCTCCTTTCACTACGGTTACGCGCTCATCGAGGCCGTCGTGATCGCCAAGGTCATCCTGATCGGCAAGGCCCTGGGGCTCGGCCGGAAAGGCGCGCGCCGGACCCTGGCGTTTTCGGTCCTCCGCTCGTCCCTGGCGTACGGAGCGCTGGTCGGTGTGTTCGCCGTGCTCGAGCACGTGATCGATGGCCTCGTCCACGGGAAGACGTTGGCGGCGAGCCTGGGGGCCTTCCTGAACCAGGGCGTCTGGGAGATCCTCGGGAGAACCCTGATCCTTTTCGTCGCGTTCATTCCTTTCTTCGCCTTCTGGGAGCTCGGACACCTGGTCGGTGACCGGAAGCTTTTCGACATCTTTTTTCGGAAGTCGTCGGCGCCGCCTCCCGCGGGCTGACGCTCTCCCCGGGGCAGAGCGGCGCCTGAGCCGTCCCCGCGCGGACTTCAGGCCGGAGACATAGAATCCACCCATCGTGCCCTGTTTGAGCGCCTCGAGCGGGTTGAGCGCTTCGCGGCCGGGCCTACTACTGGCCGTGCCCGCCATCCTCGCAGTTTTCGCGACCGGCGTCTGCGCCGGCGAACCCCCCGGGGATGCTTCTCGGGAAACGCGCAAGAGCGTTCTCATCCTCAACATCGAGCAGCCGAGTCTCCCGTGGGTTGCCGACCTCTCGGCCGGGATGTTCGAAATCTTCGACGCCGTTCCCGCGGAGCGTCGGCCGGCGATTCGGACCGACTATCTCGAAGCCATGCGCCAGCCCGACAAGGCGCCCGCGCAGCTCGAGTGGTTCCGCAAGCGGTACGCGGACGAGCGATTCGACGCAATCATCGCCGTCACGACCTCGGCGTTTCAGTTCATCCTGCCGCTGCGCGCCGAGCGGTGGCCGGATTCCGCCGTCGTCCTGCTGACCCCGAGCCGGGGCCTCGACGCCTCGCGCCTGCCGCCGGGCGTGACCGGCATCGGGGCCGAATTTCAGAACGAGCGGACGGTCGATCTGGCCCGCACGCTTTTTCCCGGCACGCGGCGCGTGGCGTACGTTTCGGAGGACGCCAGCGGAAACGCGCAGTGGAAGAAGGACCTCGACGCACGCGGCCTCGAGTTCGTCGACCTGACGGGCCTGCGCCTGGAGGACCTGGAGTCGAGAATGGCGCGGCTGCCCCCGGACACCGTCGTCTTCTTCGAGAGCTATCACTACGACGGGAGCGGCCGCCACTTCGTTCCTCGGGACGTGCTCGCGCGCGTGGCGCGGACCTCGAACTCGCCGGTCATGGGCGTCAGCGAGACCATGATGGGCCACGGCCTGGCGGCCGGGTGGGTGCTCGACTACCGGAAGGTCGGCGCCGAAGCGGCCCGCCAGACGATGGATCTTCTCGAGGGGCGGCCGGTCCGGGCAAGCGATCCCGCGAGCTTCAGCCGCCTGCTCTTCGACGACCGGAAATTGCGGCGTTTCCACGTGCCGGACTCGCGACTGCCCGAAGGCGGCACGATTCTGTTTCGTGCCCCGTCGCTGTGGAGCGACCATCGCTCGGCGGTCGTCGCAACCCTCGCCGCGCTCGCGATCCAGAGCGTTCTCATCGCGGCGCTGCTCTTCGAGCGCCGCCGACGCCGCCGTGCCGAGGACGACAGCCGGGAGCGCCGCCGGGAGCTGGCGCACGCGGGCCGCCTCACGGCCGTCGGCGAGCTGACGGCGTCGATCTCGCACGAGATCAACCAGCCGCTCGGGGCGATCCTGGCCAACGCCGAGGCGGCGGAGATGCTGCTCGACGCCGACGGCGGCAGTCTTGACGAGCTTCGCCGGATCCTCGCGGACATCCGGCGCGACGACCTGCGGGCGAGCGAGGTCGTCCGCCGCGTCCGCGGCCTGGCGGGCAAGCGCGAGCTCGAGCTCAAGCCGGTGGAGGCCGGAGAGATCGTCGCGACCGTGCTGCGGCTGCTCCAGTACGAAGGACGCCGGCACGGCGTGAGCGTCGAGACCGACCTGGCGGCCGGCCTCGTCGTGCCGCGTGCGGACGAGGTCTCGCTCCAGCAGGTCCTGATCAACCTGGCCCTCAACGGGATGGAGGCGATGGAGCGGACGCCTCCCGGCGCCCGCCGGCTCCGCCTGTCGACGCGCGCCGCGGGGGACCGCATCGAGTTCCGGGTGTCGGACGCCGGGTCGGGGATTGCGGAGCTCGACCGCGCCCGGCTGTTCCAGTCCTTCTTCACGACGAAGCCGCACGGCGTCGGCCTCGGCCTCTCGATCTGCCGGTCGATCGTCGAGGGGCTCGGCGGGGCGATCGGCGCGGCGAACAACCCGGGCGGCGGAGCCACGTTCTGGTTCCTGCTGCCGGGGGAGCAGGAGGTCCGGGCCGACCGGCGGACCGCGGCCGGAGGTATTGCGCCGTGACGGGCGACGCGCCGGTCATCCACGTCGTCGACGACGACGACTCGTTCCGCACCGCGCTCGCGCGCCTGCTGCGCGCGGCCGGCTACGCGGTCAAGGACTACCACTCCGCGGGCGAGTTCCTCCTCGGCCGTCCCGGCGACGGCGCAGGCTGCCTGATCCTCGACGTCCACATGCCCGGCCCGAGCGGCCTCGAGCTGCAGGAGGCCCTGGCGCGCGAGGAATTCGGGCTCCCGGTCATCTTCCTGACCGGCCGGGGAGACATCCGTCAGAGCGTGCGGGCGATGCGAGCCGGCGCGGTCGACTTCCTGACCAAGCCGGTCCAGCGCAAGGAGCTCCTGGCGGCCGTGGCCGAGGCGCTGAATCGCCAGGCGGCGAAGGCGAAGTTCGGCCGCCGACGGCGGGAGCTCGCCGACCGCTTCGCCACCCTGACGCCGCGCGAGCGGGAAGTCTTCACTCACGTCGTTGCCGGGCGCCTCAACAAGCAGATCGCCGCGGCGGTCGGGACGAGCGAGCGCACTGTCAAGGCGCATCGCGCGCGCGTCATGGAGAAGATGCAGGCGGGCTCCGTGGCGGAGCTCGTCCACGCGGAGACCATGCTGCGGACGCGGGCCGGGCCCCCCCCCGGAGCCGCCGCCCCCACGGACTGACGCCGGGGCGCCGACGCCGGCGCTGCCGCCCTCGATTCGGCGGGTTGCACCAAAGTGCAATGCCTCCCTTCCCGAACGTCCGTCTATTGGGGGCCGGCCTCAGAGCCGATGCTTCGTCCCAGTTCGATGCCGGTCTGCAGAGGAACCGTGGCTGTGGTGGAGGACGACACCGGGATGAGAAAGGCGCTGGAACGCATGCTGACCGGCGCGGGATTCGACGCGCGCACCTTCGGCTCCGCGGAAGAGTTCCTGGAGGCTGGCGACGTCGCGCAGCTCGGCTGCCTGGTCGCCGACATCCGGCTGCCCGGGCTCTCCGGGCTCGAGCTTCAGCGGCGCCTCGTGGAGTCGGGTCGGGACCGGCCCGTCATCTTCATCACGGCGCACGACACGGTCGCCGCGCGGCGGGAAGCCGACCGGCTCGACGCCATCGCCTTCCTGATCAAGCCGTTCGAGGGACGGCTGCTCGTCGGTGCGGTGGACACGGCGCTCGCCCAGGAATCCAAGCCTTGAGTGTCACGAATCTCGTGGCGGAGAGAGGCTGTCGACAAACGAAGGGAGGAGCAATGAAGGGGAAGTGGGTTCGATGGTTTGCCGCCGTCTCCGGTCTGATGCTGGCCGGAGCGGCCCACGCGCAGCAGAAGAAGCCAAACATCGTCTTCATCATGGGCGACGACATCGGGATCATGCAGCCGGGCATCTATCACCGCGGCCTGATGGTGGGCGAAACGCCCAACATCGACCGCATCGGGGCCGAAGGCGCCCTCTTCCAGACGTACTACGCCGAGGAGAGTTGCACGGCCGGGCGCAACGCCTTCTTCACCGGCATGCATCCGCTCCGCACCGGCATGATCCCGCCGCAGCTTCCGGGCAGCCCGTCCTACCTGCGACCCGGCACGCCGGCGCTCGCGTGGTTCCTGCGGGATCTCGGCTACAACACGGGCGAGTTCGGCAAGAACCACCTGGGCGACCACACCGACGCGCTGCCGACGGCGCACGGGTTCCACGAGTTCTGGGGCTACCTGTATCACCTCGACGCCATGCAGGGCGTGAGCTTCCCGGACATCAACAAGACCCCGACTCAGCAGACCGTGGCTCCGCCGTGCAAGAACACGGCGATCCCGGGCCTCGCCGAGGTGCCGGGAGCGATCGATCCAAGTCAGGGAGTCTGCCTGACGCCGCCACGCCCCGTCATCTGGTGCAAGTCTTCCGACGGCACGGCGAAGAACCAGTCCTGCCAGGATCAGGGCCCGCTGACCCTCGAGCGCTCCAAGACCGTGGACGAGGAGATTTCGGCCAAGGTCGTCGACTTCCTGGATCGCAACGACCCCAAGAAGACCAACAAGCCTTTCTTCGTCTGGTACAACCCGGCCCGCATGCACGTCACGACCGTCCTGTCGGACAAATACCAGGCCATGGTCGGTGAGCCCGGCGGCAAGGACTGGGGCATGAACGAAGCCGGCATGAAGCAGATGGACGACAACATCGGCCTCGTCATCGCGAAGCTCGAGGCGATGGGCCAGCTCGACAACACGGTCCTTTGCTTCACCACCGACAACGGGGCCGAGACCATCAGCTATCCCGACGGCGGCACCACTCCGTTCAAGGGCGGAAAGCTTTCCACCTGGGAGGGCGGCATGCGCGCTCCGATGCTCGTGCGCTGGCCCGGGCACATCAAACCCGGCACGGTGAAGAGCGACATCTTCGCGTCGCTCGACTGGCTGCCGACGCTCGTCGACATCGCCGGGGGTCCCACGGGCGACGGGCTGAAGAAGAAGATCGAATCCGGAACCTATCCCGGGATCGTCAAGACGACGCTCGACGGCGTCGACCAGCGCGACTATCTGGAGGGCAAGACGGAGAAGTCGGCGCGCGATACCTTCTTCTACTATTCCGGCGCCCATCCCTCGGCGGTCCGGTACAAGAACTGGAAGATCTACTTCGCCATGGTGTCCGACGACCCGGCGGGCTTCATCGCCGGCGTGATGCCGTATTCCTGGGCCCAGGTCGTCAACATCAAGCGCGATCCCTTCGAAACGTCCATCGGACAACAGTACAAGACGCTCATGGGCATGGGGGGCACCCTGGCGGGACCCTATACCGCCTACCTCTACGACTGGAACATGCTGCCCATTGGTCAGTCGCTGTGGTTGCACGAGCTCGAGTCCTACCAGACGTACCCGCCGATGCAGGATCCGGCGAGCTACAACCTGACCCAGGTCATGAACGAGCTCAAGAAGCCGGTGAAGACCCCCGGCCAGTAGTCGAAAAGCGGATCATCGATCACTCGGCGGGCGGTCCGAAGGGGCCGCCCGCATTTTCACAGAGGCGCATCCCGCACAGGAGGAAGCGGTGAACGGACACACCCGACTTGCGAGTCGATTCGCGATGGCTGCCATCGGCCTCGCCCTCGCGGCGCAGGCGGCGGCCCAGGCGTTCCTCTTGGCGCTTCCGGATTTCCCGTTCCAGCAGGGCAGCAGCCTGAACGCCGCGGGCATCAACTACAACTCGCTCCAGGCGATGCAGGCGATGAAACGCCTGGATGAGCTCGAGACCCTTTCACCGCCGCACAACTGACCCGTGTACGCCCGGAGTGGAGATCTGCGGATGAAAACGAGACGCCATGCCGTTGCTTTTCTGGTCCTCGTGGCCGCCGGAGCCGCGGCCGCCCTGGCCCAGGATCCCTTGCCGTCCTGGAATGACGGCTCGGCGAAAAAGACGATCGTCGAGTTCGTGCAGTCGACGACGACCCCCGGGAGCCCGAAGTTCGTGCCGCCCGAAGAACGCATCGCGACGTTCGATCAGGACGGCACTCTCTGGGTCGAGCACCCCGTCTACTCGCAGCTGATCTACTGCCTCGACCGCGTCCCGGCGCTCGTCAAGGCCAAGCCCGAGCTCGCCAACGTCGAGCCTTTCAAGACGGTGATGTCGGGCGATCGCGAGGCCATCGCGAAGCTCCCGATGGCGGATATCGAGAAGATCGCGATCGCGACGCTGACCGGGATGTCCGTCGACGAGTTCCGCGCCGAGGCCGCCAGGTGGACCGCTGCGGCCAGGGATCCCCGCTGGAAACGGCCATACACCGACCTGACCTACCAGCCGATGCAGGAGGTCCTCAAGTACCTCCGAGCCAACGGCTACAAGACCTACATCGTGACGGGCGGGGGCCAGGACTTCGTTCGGACGTACGCAGAGAGGGTCTACGGCATTCCGCCGGAGCAGGTCGTCGGGACGGCCGGGGCCACCAAATTCGGCTACGACAAGGACGGTCGCCCGTTCCTGACAAAAGAGCCCAGGCTCGTCCTGAACGACAACAACGCCGGCAAGGCCGAAGGCATATACCTCATGATCGGGCGCCGGCCGCACGCCGCGTTCGGCAATTCGACCGGCGACCGGGAGATGCTGGAATACACGGGAGCCGGGGACGGCGCGCGGCTCATGATGCTGGTCCTCCACGACGACGCGAAACGCGAGTACGCCTACGGTCCGGCGGCCGGGCTTCCGGAGACCAAGGTCGGGACCTTCACCCAGGCGCTCTATGACGAAGCGAAGAAGAAGGGCTGGACCGTCGTCAGCATGAAGGGCGACTGGAAGAGAATCTTTTCCTTTGAGTAGAAGCCCGGAATGAAGGCTCCGCCGTCGACATTCGATGGGTTTTCCCTCGTCGCGGGAGGGCCGGCGCACCGGCTCCAGGAACGATTCGGGCTGGTGGGGGGCGGGACGGGGTCGCTCAGGCCCGCCCGGAGGGCCCTGCTCTCGATCCTCCTGACCTGGTTCGTCCTCCTCGTTCTCTCCGCGGTCCAGGGACTGGCCATCGGAGACGGGGTGAAGATCCCGTTTCTCTACGACTACGCGGCGTATGCGAGGTTTCTCCTCGCGATTCCCATGCTGATCGTCGCCGAGGGGCTGATCGGGCGCCAGATCGCGACCGTGGCCGCTCACTTCGACCGGGCCGGGCTCATCTCGGAATCGGATCGCCCGAGATACGCGGCGGCCATCGAACGGGCGAAGCGCATGCGCGACTCGACGCTGGCGGAGACGGTGATTCTCCTCCTGGCGGGATTGAGCGCCGTCCTCGTGCTTCGCGAGTTTCCTCTCGACTTTTCGACGTGGCGATCGCTCGTGTCGAGCGCGGGCCACACGCGCACCCTCGCCGGCTGGTGGTATCTGGTCGTCGGCGTGGCGCTGTTCGAGTTCCTTCTGTGGCGCTGGCTCTGGAGGCTCCTCATCTGGTACGGCTTTCTGTGGCGCATGTCGAGGCTTGAGCTTCGCCTGATTCCGACCCACCCCGACCGCGCGGCGGGACTCGGCTTCGTCGGAGACGCCCAGCGATACTTCTGGATCATCGTTTCGGCGTTCGCCTTCACGGCGGCCGGTGTCCTGGCCGACGAGATCGTCTACGCCGGAGTGCCCCTCCCCAGTTTCAAATTCGCGATCGCGGGTTACGTCGTGCTCGTGCTCTCCGTCTTTCTCCTTCCGTTGACGATGTTTTCGGGACAGCTGAGCCGTGCCAAGGTCCAAAGCATGCACGACTACAGCGCGTTGGCCGTCCTGCACAACCGGCTCTTCGACGAGAAGTGGGTGCAGGGCGGCCACGGGAAGGACGAGGTGCCGCTCGGCGCGCCGGAAATATCCTCGCTCGCGGACCTCGCCGGCGCGTCCGACGTCCTCTACAGAATGAGACCCGTGCCGTTCGACCCGCGGGACGCGGTCGCGCTCTCGCTGGCTGCCCTGGTCCCCATGACGCCGCTGGTGCTGACGATGTTCCCGCCCACGAAGATCTTCGATCTCATTTTCAAAGTGTTCCTGTAGTGTGTGACTGCCGGCGAAGAATCGCGATCATCAATGCGCTCGAACGAAGGCCAGGATAGGAGATGTCCATGCAACCGACAGACCAGATTTCGAGGAGACTGGAGACCGCACTTCGAAAGCTGCGCTTGCTCGCAGCCGCAGCGTGCTTGCTTCTTGCCGCCTCCCGGGCTCAGGCGCAGTTTCCCGGCGACGTGCCGGACACCTTCCGGTTGAACGTCGGCGGAATGTACGCCTGGTTCGGCACGGACGTCACCTTTCAGGAAGACTTCACTCCCGGAGGACCCATCGGAGCCGGGATCAACTTCGAGGACCTCGGCGCGCCGAAGTCGAGGCCCGGATTCTCCTCTCGCGGCTATTGGAATCCCTTCGGCCGCTTCTTCATCGACTTCGGTTACACCGGCTTCGATCGCAGTAGCTCGGATTCGATTGCCTTCGACATCCCGTTCGGAGATGTGACCTACACCGCGGGCGCGTCGCTGGAAACGTCCATGCAGTCGCACCTTCCGTACCTCGACTTTCGATACAACCTGATCAAGAACGACGCGGTGCAGTTCGGCTTCACGCTCGGCGTCGCATACCCGATCCTGGAGGCGAAGCTGAGCGCGTCAGCGGGAGTCGTCGGGCCGGGTGGGCCGATCGTCGGACAGACCGTGACGAAGGAAGCGAAGATATCGACGCCGGTGCCCCTCCTCGGGCTGCTGTTCGATGCCCGGTTGGGTGATCGCGTCTCCGCCGGAGTGCTCTTCAACGGCATCTTCGCGCCCGTGCATCCGTACGTGGGATCCATCTTCCAGGCTGACGCGCATCTCGACTGGTTCTTTGCACGCAATTTCGGTGTGGGAGCGGCGTTCGACTACACCAAGTTCAACATCAGGAAGGAAGACGAGGACAACCAAACGCTCGTCGACTTCAGCTACCACTACTACGGTCCGCGCGTTTACCTCACCGTCACCTTCTGACGAAGTGAGCCGCGGCAAGTGCCGAAGCGCTGGCGGCGAAGGAGTGGAAGGAGCGGGATCCTCTTTTCGAGCCTCGGCGTCTGCCTGGCGACGGCGGTGACGGCACAGGAGAACCCCCGGAGGGCCTGGTACGAGCTCGACACGTCGTGGATCTCGGCCCGGTTCCACTTCGCCGGCATGGAGGACGGCGCCTTCTATTCCCAGGACGCGGAGAGCCGGGAACAGGTCGGCGACTTGAACAACGAGCAGCTCTTCCGCGTCGACGGCCTCCAGCTCGAGGGCCGGATCAAGTTCGCGAAGCCCTGGACATATCGGATCGGCGGCAACTACAAGGGTCTCGATCCGACCGACGCCAGCGGGTGGACGAGCACCTATCTGTACGTCTCGGTGCCGCTCGGCGACGCCGCGTGGGTGACGATCGGCAAGCAGAAGGAAGGACTCGGGCTGGAATTGATCGAGAACGGCCGGGATCTCGCTTTCATGGAACGGTCCACGATGACCACGGCGATGGCGTTCGTCGACTCGCACATCGCCGGGGTGCGGTTTTCCGGCACGGCTGCCGGCGAGCGCATGACCTGGTCCGCGGGCTGGTTCAACAACTGGCTGGACGACGACCTCTCGTTCTCCCAGAGCGGAAGCGTTTTCGCCGGACGCATCAGCGGCCTGCCGATCGTCGCGAATGGCGGCCGCCGGCTCCTCCATCTCGGCGTCTCCGGGGTCTACCGCCAGGCGCAGGACGGGAACTTCAAGCTCCGGAGCGTGCCCGAGGTCTACGAGGCCCCCGACTTCGTCGACACGGGCTCGTTCCCGGCCGATCATGGCTCCTCCGTCGGCGCCGAGCTGGCGATGGTCGAAGGGCCCGTCGAGGTCTCGGCGGAGTCCACCTGGACCGCCGTCGCGTCCCCGCAGACGGGAGACCCGCACTTCCAGGGTTTCTATGTCATGGCGTCGTGGTGCCTGACCGGCGAGAGTCGTCCGTACGATCGCCAGCTCGGAGCCTTCGGCGCGATCCGTCCCGCGCAGCCCTTTTCCTTCAGGCACGGCGGCCGCGGAGCCTGGGAGCTCGCCGCCCGATACTCGCGCATCGACCTGACGAGCGGCACTCTCGACGGAGGCGAGTTCGAGCGGTGGAGCGGCGGCCTGTTCTGGCGCCCGACGGAGCAGTGGCGCTTCGAGTTCAACTACGGATACGGGCGGCTCGAGCGCGGCGGGATCGTGGGACGCACCGACTTCTACCAGCTCCGCCTTCAGTTCCAACTCTGAAACAGGAGGGACCATGAAAAACGCGAAGAGGATTCTGCTCTGTCTCTCGATTCTGCTCGTTTCCGGCGCGGCGATGGCCCAGGACGAGGATAAGCCGGCGGACGCCAACAAGCTGGCCCAGGAGCTGGCCAACCCGGTCGCCAACCTCTGGTCGCTGCAGTTCCAGTTCAACAACTTCGAGCTGACGAACGACCGCTGGAACAACAATCTGAACTTCCAGCCGGTCATGCCGGTCAGCCTGACGAAGGACATCAACCTGATCACCCGTCCCGTCATCCAGGTCTACAACAGTGCGCCGTACACCGACAGCAATGGAGTGGAGCAGCGCACGACGAACTTCGGCGACTGGACGCAGCTCGAGCTCTTCTCGCCCGCGCACAGCGGCGAGTGGCTCCTGGGCGTCGGGCCCACGTTCATCTTTCCGACGGCAGGTTCCGTCTACACGGGCCAGGGGAAATTTCAGGTCGGCCCGGCGCTCGTCGTCGCCTACATGACGAAGAAGTACATGCTCGGAGTCTTTCCGCAGCAGTGGTGGTCCTACGCGGGCGACGAGAATCGGCCGGACACGAGCCAGATGAATATCCAGCCGATCATCAACTTCTTCTTCGAGGGCGGCTGGAACGTCGGCTACTCGGGCAACATCCTCGTGGACTGGAAGGCGCCGTCGGACAATCGATGGACCGTTCCGATCGGCATCGGCGCCGGGAAGGTCGTGAAGTTCGGCCGGCTGCCGGTCAAGGTCTCGCTGGCTGGCCAGTACATGGTCACGCAGCCCGAACCCGTCGGCCAGAGGTGGAACATCCAGATCCAGCTGACGCCCGTGCTGCCCAAACTCATCCAGGGCACGCTCTTTGAGTAAGAAGCCCGCGCCCGGAAGTTCCGAACGCAGTCCCCTTCCAAGACGCTTCGGGCAAGACTCGCCGCGCAGTTATCATGGGCGCCGAAATCCATGAGGAAGCTCACGCAAGGAACGATGCCGCGCGAGGCCCGTCGGGCCGGCACCCTCGCCGGCGCGGCCGCGGCGACCCTGCTTCTCCTCGCTGGCGGTTGCACGACCCTGTCTTCCGTCTTCCGCAAACCACCGCCGGTCGAAAAGCGCCTCAATGAGAGCGGTCTCTCGATCAACACGCTCCAGACGGAGGTGCTGCGTTTCGCGGACGACTACGTCAACTCGGTTGCGCACGCGGCCGACGCGGCCGCGAAGGCTCTGCGAACGCGGGAAGGCGACGTCGCCGCGCTGAAGTGGAAGATCGACCAGGCCACGGCAGCCTACGCGGACGCGACGGGGGAGAACCCGGTCTGGAACACGCTCGATCTGACCGTCCTCGCCACCGTCTCGCGACTCGTGATCGACGACGCCAAGGCGCGGGAGGAGTTCGGCGAGGCGGTCGAGCCCCTGATCTCCACGCACATAGCGCTCGAAAAGAGCGCCTGGACGCTCGCCGGCGTCCTGCTGTCGCCCGAGCAGGCCGAGGAGCTGCGCACCCTGATCGTCGAGTGGCGCAAGCAGAACCCGACCGAGCGCGACGTCTCGGGCGCGCGGTTTCGCGAGTTCGCGGTCAGCCTCGGAAAGGCCCAGGCGGCCAGCGGAGGGAAGAAGCCCGCCAGCATCTTCAGCATGCTCTACCTCGATCCGTTCGCCGGCCTCTCGCCGACGACCGTCGCGATCGAGCAGAGCCGGGAGCTCGCCGAGCGGGTCGTCGCCTACGCCGAGCGGGCGCCGACCCTCATGCGCTGGCAGGCCGAGCTCCTCGCCCTGCAGGTGCAGCAGCAACCGGCGCCGCAGCAGGTCGTGTCCGACCTCGGCCGCGCCTCCCGGTCGATCGAATCGATCTCGAAGACCGCCGAGGGGCTGCCCGTGCTCGTGGACGAGCAGCGCAAGGCGGCGATCGACCAGCTCTTCGCGGGCGTCGCGGCCGAGCGCCAGGCCATCCTGGCCGAGCTCGATGCCAAGGAGGCCACGATCCAGACGCTGCTCGGCCAGCTCCGCGAGACGATGAACGCCGGGGGAGAAATGGGGAAGTCGTTGACGGGGACGATCCAGTCCCTCGACGCCTTCGTGCACTACGTCTCGCCGCCGCCCGACCCCAACGCGCCTCCAAAGCCCGCTGGGAAGCCCTTTGACCCGCTCGACTTTGGAAAGGCGGCCACGGACGTCGGAGGAATGGCCCGCGACCTCAACACGCTCCTGCGCTCGGCGAACGAGACCGCTCCGGCGCTCGCGAAGATCGGGCAGCAGACGGGCGACGACCTGAAGCGGGTCGTCGACCACGCCTTCTGGCGCGGATTGATCCTGATCGTCGTCCTCCTGGCGGGCTCCGTGCCGGCCCGGCTCGCCTATCGCGCGCTCGCGCGCCGTTACGAGCGCGCGCCCGAATCGCAGGCCTCGGGGTCGTGAAGCCCGCCACGCCGCTCCGGAACCGGCCGGGGCGCAGGTTCGGGGCCCTCTTCCCGGCGATCACGCTCGTTGCCGCGATCCTCGCGTGCCGGGGCCGGGGCGAGACGCCCGCGGCCTCCGCCCGGCCGACGCCCGCGGCCCCGCGGTCGCAGGGAGCGACCTTCGTCGGGCGCCAGGCCTGCGCGCCCTGCCACGCCGCGGAGGACGCGCGGTGGAAAGGGTCGCACCACGACCGCGCGATGGAGGAGGCGACCCCGGAGACCGTCCTCGGCAACTTCGACCACGCCTCGTTCACGCACTTCGGCGTGACGTCGACGTTTTTCAAGCGGGACGGAAAGTTCTTCGTTCGAACCGACGGCCCCGACGGAAAGCTCCACGAATACCCGATTGCCTACACCTTCGGCGTCTACCCGCTCCAGCAGTACCTCATCGCGTTTCCGGGCGGCCGGTACCAGGCGCTGAACGTCTGCTGGGACGCGCGGCCGGCGAAGGAGGGGGGCCAGCGCTGGTTCCACCTCTACCCGAAGGAGGAGGTCTCCTTTCGGGACCCCCTCCACTGGACGGGCGCGTACCAGAACTGGAACTTCATGTGCTCCGAGTGCCACTCGACCAACGTGAAGAAGGGCTATTCCGCGGCGACCAACTCCTACGCGACGACCTGGTCGGAGCTCGACGTCTCCTGCGAAGCCTGCCACGGGCCCGGGTCCGCCCACGTGGCCTGGGCCGAGGCGGTGAAGGCCGGGAGGGCGCGAAAGGACGCGGCCGACAAGGGAATGGCCGTGACGCTCCAGGACCCCGTCCGGGCCTCCTGGGACATGGACATGAAGACCGGGATCGCGAAGCGGAGCGCCCCCCGGACTTCGCGCGTGGAGGTCGAGACCTGCGCGCGGTGCCACTCCCGCCGGTCGGTCGTGTCGGAGGACTACGTCTGGGGCGAGCCCATCCTGCAGACGCACCGGCCGGCGCTCCTCGAGGAGAGTCTCTACTTCGCCGACGGCCAGATCCAGGACGAGGTCTACGAGTACGGCTCGTTTCTCCAGAGCAAGATGTACGCCGGGGGCGTGACCTGCACGGACTGCCACGACGCCCACGACCTCAAGGTGAAGGGCTCGGCGGACCGCGTCTGCCTGGCCTGCCACCTGACCGAGAAGTTCGAATCGCCGAAGCACCACTTCCACAAGGCGAATTCGACGGGCGCGAGCTGCGTGGCCTGCCACATGCCGACCCGCAACTACATGGTCGTCCACGCCCGCCGCGATCACAGCCTGCGGATCCCGAGGCCCGACCTCTCGCTCACTCTCGGGACGCCGAACGCATGCACGCAGTGCCACCGGGACAAGTCGGACCAATGGGCCGCCGACGCGGCGAAGAAGTGGTGGGGCGACCGGGTGCGGCAGGAGACCCACTACGGGGAGATCGCGCGCGCCGGGCGCGAGGAGCTCGTGGGCGCCCAGGCGGCCCTCGCCGCTTTCGTCGGCGACGCGGCCCGGCCGGCCATCCGCCGCGCGACCGCCGCCTCGATGCTCGACCCCCGCGCTCCGGCGCCGCGCGCGGCCCTCGCGCGGGCGCTGGCGGACCCGGACCCCCTCGTCCGGAACGGGGCCCTCGCGGCCGCGGGCGCGCTCGAGCCGAGCGAGCGGCTTCGCCTGGTCTCGCCGCTCCTGCGCGACCCCGTCCGGACGGTCCGCATCGAGGCCGCCCAGGGGCTGGCCTCGGTGCCGCGGGAAGGGATGACCGCGTCCGAACGGGCGGCGTTCGATGCCGCGCTCGCCGAGTACGTGCAGTCCCAGGGCGTGGACGCCGACCGGGCGGAGGCGCATCTGAACCTCGGTTCCCTCGCGGTGGCGCAGGGCGACCCGGCGCGGGCGGAGGCGGAATATCGGAGGGCGATCGCGCTGACGCCGGCATTCGGCGGAGCCTGGGCGAACCTCGCGGATCTCTACCGGGCGCAGGGGCGGGAAGACGAGGCCGAAAAGACGTTGCGCGGGGGCATCGCCGCGGCGCCCAACGATCCTGGCGTGCACCACGCGCTCGGCCTGGCCCTCGTTCGGGCGAGGCGGATGCCGGAAGCCCTCGTGGAGCTCCGGAAGGCCGCCGAGCTTCCGCCGGAGCGGGTCCGCTACGACTACGTCTACGGCGTGGCGCTCGATTCGGTGGGCCAGACGCCGAAGGCGATCGCCGTCCTCGCCGCGGCCCACGCGCGCCATCCCGCCAACCGCGAGATCCTCGAGGCTCTGGCATCGTTTTCGCTCCGGGCCGGCGACCGGCGCGGAGCCATCGAATATGCCAGGGCGCTCGTCGCGATCGCTCCGGAGAGCGCGGAGGCGGCGCGGCTTCTCGAAGAGCTGCAGGGGCCGGCGCCGCCGCGCTGAACCGTCGGAGCCGCGGCGGCGGCTCGAAGTTCGAAGTTTCCTCGTGACCTTGCAATGACATAGCCTGTCGGGAAGTCAGGAAACCCGGAAAGGAGGAGTGATGATCTGGAGGTTCCCGTCCCGTTCGATGAGTCTCCTGCGGCGCGTGGCCGTCGCCGCCGTCCTGTTCGTCCTCGGATCGGTTGCCGCGCGCGCCCAGACCGCCGGCAAGAAGCCCAACATCCTGATTCTCTGGGGAGACGACATCGGCTGGTACAACCTCAGCGCCTACAACCAGGGAGAGATGGGGTACCGCACCCCCAACATCGACCGCATCGCGAAGGAAGGGGCGATGTTCACCGACTGGTACGGCCAGCAGAGCTGCACCGCCGGCCGCGCCGCCTTCATCACCGGGCAATCGCCCTTCCGGACCGGCCTCCTCAAGGTGGGGCTGCCCGGGGCCAAGGAAGGGCTTCAGGCCCGGGACGTGACGATCGCCGAGCTGCTCAAGGCTCAAGGCTACAAGACCGGTCAGTTCGGCAAGAATCACCTCGGCGATCGCGACGAGCACCTACCGACCGCGCACGGTTTCGCCGAGTTCTACGGCTCGCTCTACCACCTGAATGCCGAGCAGGAGCCCGAGCACCCGGACTACTTCAAGAACCCCGAAATGCGAAAGAAATTTGCGACGCGCGGAGTCCTGCATACCTGGGCGAACCCGGACGGCTCGCAGAAGATCGAGCTCACCGGAGCTCTCAACATCAAGCGCATGGAAACGGTGGATGACGAGTTCACCAGGGAAGCGCTCCGCTTCATGGACGAGTCCAAGAAGGAGAACAAGCCGTTCTTCCTGTGGTGGAACGCGACGCGCATGCACATCTGGACGCACCTCTCGCCCAAGTGGCAGGGCAAGACCGGTCTCGGAGTGTATCCCGATGGCATGCTCGAGCACGACGCCGACGTGGGCCTCCTGCTGGACAAGCTCAAGGAGCTCGGCCTGGAGGACAACACGATCGTCATGTACTCCACCGACAACGGCGCGGAGAAGTTCTCCTGGCCCGACGGCGGCACGTCTCCTTTCCGCAACGAGAAGGCCACCAACTGGGAGGGCGGGTTTCGGGTCCCCTGCGCCATACGGTGGCCGGGGGTGATCAAGCCCGGGACGGTCCTGAACGACGTGTTCTCGCACGAAGACATGCTGCCCACCCTCCTCGCGGCGGCCGGCGTGCCGGACGTCAAGGAGCAGCTGAAGAAGGGCATGAACGTCGGCGGCAAGACCTTCAAGGTTCATCTGGACGGTTACAACATCACCGATGCGCTCGCCGGCAAGTCCCCCAGCCCTCGCCGCGAGTTCTTCTACTTCAACGACGATGGCTCGCTCGTGGGCCTGCGCTATGACCAGTGGAAGATCGTCTTCGCGGAGCAGCGGGCCCACGGCCTGGACGTCTGGCAGGACCCGTTCGTGGCCCTGCGCTTCCCCAAGCTTTTCAACCTCCGCTCCGATCCCTTCGAGACCGCGGACCACGAGAGCATCAATTACGGGCAGTGGCGGGTCGACCACGCGTTCGTCCTCGTGCCGGCCCAGCAGTTCGTGGGCCAGTTCCTGAGCACGTTCAAGGAATTTCCCCCGAGCCAGAAGCCTGGTAGCTTTAGTCTCGACAACGCCCTGGAGTCCCTGATGTCGGCGAGCAACTGAGGAAAAACCGAAGAACTCGAAACAACGTTGAGGAGGAATCCATGAGCCGGAAATCCATCGTTTCCATCGCGGCGGTCGTTCTCTTTTGTCTCGCGGCTCTCGCCGGAGGCGCGGAGGGGCGCAAGCCCGACGCCACGGTCAAGCTCTCCGAGGGCACCGTCGCCGTCGGGATCGGCTGGAGCTGGGGCCACGGCACGCTCGCGTACAAGGGCAAGGAGTACAAGTTCAAGGTCGAAGGCCTCTCGGTCGGCGAAGTCGGCGTGACGAAGGCGCAAGCGACCGGCAACGTCTACGACCTGAAGAACCTCGAGGACTTCGACGGCGTCTATGGCGCCGCGAGCGCCGGCATCGCGGTTCAGGAAGGCAAGGGCGCGACGGCCGTCATCAACTCCAAAAAGGTCCAGATCGTACTGACCAGCCAGACCAAGGGCGCCAACCTCAAGATCGCCGCGGAAGGCTTGAAGGTCAAACTGGAAAAGTGAGGCCGGCGGGGCGGTTCCGAGACCGCCCCGACTTCGGGGGTTCCGATGACAGGGCGCGCGGCGGCGCTGGTTCTGCTGGCCAGCATCTGCTGCGCGCACCTGCCGTTCCGGCGATCGGCTAGCGACACGAAGATGCGGCTCGGCCCTGGACGGGAGCTCTAGCCGGCGGCCTCCGCCGGCTTCTCCCGCCCCTTCTTCTTGTTGAAGTGGGGGAGGTCCGGCTCCCCGAGGAGCCGGGCCATGCCCTCCCAGCCCCTGACGTGCTCGCAGACGACCTTGATCGCCGAGGTCAGCGGCACGGCGAGCACGGCCCCCGAGATTCCCCAGATCGTGCCCCAGAAGATGAAGGCGATCATGACGGTCAGCGGAAAGAGGCGGACCTTGCTGCCGACGATGAAGGGCGTCAGGACGTTGCCCTCGAGGAACTGCATCAGGGTGTAGACGAGGAAGACGAGCAGGGCCTTCTCGCCGTCGTACTGGAAGTACGCCACGGCCACGGCCGGCACCGTCGACAGGATGACTCCGACGTAGGGCAGCAGGATCGCGACACCCGCGATCGGCCCGAGGACGTAGTAATAGTCGATGCGCAGGAGCATGAGCCCGAGCGTGGTCGCCCCGGCCATGATGAGCATGACGAAGGAGAGCCCCAGGGCGTAGGCCGTCATCGTGCGCGAGATCGCCCCCGTCACGTCCGACTCGCCCATCCGCTCGCTGCGCGTGAGCATGCCGGCGAGGACCCGACTGAACTTTTCGCGGTCCTTGAGCATGAAGAACGTCAGGAACGGGATCGTCGCGGCGTAGAGGAAAATGCCGACCGTGGCTCCGAGCCGCGCCACGAAGGCCCGCGTCGTCTCGAGCTGCGACTCGGTCAGTTTGACCTCGCGCACGCCGGGCGCCTCGTCCGGGAGGATCGAGCCCATCCGTTCCCGGAGCTTGTTGACCATGCCCATCACGCCGGCGAGGAGGTCGCGAATGCGGTTCTGATACCGGGGCAGCTCGGCGAAGAACTGGTTGATCTGGGCGGTGACGTTGATCACGAGCAGGACGAGCCCTCCCGTGATGACGAAGAGGATCAGCAGGATCGCGACGACGCGCGGCAACCCCGCCCGCTCGAGCAGCGAGACGAACGGCCGGAGCGCGAAGGACAGGAAGAGAGCGAACGCCAGCGGGACGAGAAGCGGCTGGCCGTAGTAGAGCAGGCCGACGACCGCGGCCGTCGTGACGACGGTCAGACCGACGACGCGGGCGGGAGGGGTCTCATCGACCCCCGGCCGCGCCGTCAAAAAACCCCCTCGGGGGGAGGGGGTTGTGTTGAGGCGCCGTCGGGGGTCTTCTCGATCACGTTCCGGAGACGAGTGTTACCACAATCTGAGCCCGGCGGTTCTTGATCTTTCCGTCGGACGTCGCGTTGTCGTACGCCGGCTCCGCCGATCCCTTGGACATGGTCGAGATCCGGGCGGGATCGATGCCGTGGCGGGTGACGAGATAGTCCTTGGCCGCCTGGGCGCGCTTGGCGCCGAGCTCCAGGTTGGCCTGCTCGGTGCCGGTGTTGTCCGTGTAGCCGGTGACGACCGCCGTCGAGTTCAGGTCGTTCTTCATCCGGAGGGCCACGCCGTCCAGGACCGCCTTGGCGATGTTCGTCAGGCGCGCGCTCTTGCCGTCGAAGAAGATCTCGTCCGAGGTCGACCGGGGCGCCGGCCGCGGCGGCGGCGGGGGGGCCTGGGTGGTCGTCACCGGGGGCGCCACCACGGGGGCCGGCTCGACGACCGGCTCGGGCGCGGGGACGACGACCGGCGGCGGGGGGGCCGGCGGCCAGGCCGCGTAGGTGACCCCGAGGACGCCGCCGAACGGGTTCTGGCTGGTGCCGTTGGTGAAGAGCATCGACAGGTTCGTGCCCAGGGCGCCGGAAAGCGCCCATCCCGATTGGCCGAACCAGAGGCGGACGCCGCCGTTCAACTGGCCGTAGTCGTTCTGGGGGAAGTCGCCGCCGTCGTAGACGTTGTAGAGCGCTTCGATGATGACCTCGAGGAGCGGTGTGCCCACCGGGATCGTCGCACCGACGCCAAACTTCAGGAGGTTGGCCACGCGGATCGTGTCGTTCGGATCCTGCGGATTGTCCTGGCCACCGGACATCGTGTAGGAAACCATGCCCGTGAACCACGACTTCGAGACCGCGGCGCCCCATTCCCAGTCGGCGCGGGGCGAGTTGACGGCCTCGATCGTGCTGCCGGGACCGGCGACGGGGTCGCGGTCCGAGATCGGAATGTGCCCGGCGAGCCAGCCGGCGATGCGGAAGTCGGGATCGGCCTCGGAGTGGAAGTTGAACTTCGTGCCGAGCCGTATCTTCTGGCCTTCCGACGCATTGAACGGGCCGACGATCCCGAGCGAGTTCACGTAGCCCGCGTCCCAGCCGCCTTCGCTCCGGGTCACCTGTGCGCCTCCGGAGACGAAGACCGACCACCAGTTGGTCAGGCCGAGTCCCAGGGACACGTTGCCGCCGTACTGGGCGAAGTAGCGCGACTCGTCCGGCTGACCCACGAAGAACGGCCCGGCGATCTGCGGCTGGTACCAGGCGTACATGCCAAGAGTGAATTGTCCGGCGCGGGGGTTGTCCGCCGTCGACATGGTGAAGAGTCCCACGTCTCCACCGACGTTGGGGGCGATTGCCGCGGGCTGCCCGAAGGCCGCGACGCTGGTGGCGCAGATCAGCATCCCGAGGAGCACGGTCCGCTTCGCCATCATGAAAATGTCTCCTTTCGAACCCGGACGGGGGAACGTAGCTGCCGAAAATAATAAGCCAAAAAGGCCGTATTGCCAAACATCTTCTGCTCGTACAGGGGACCGTCCTTCCGGTCAGGTAGCGGGGGTTCACGGCTGTGGGCCGAGTTGAAGCTGTCGGCCGGACGATCGAGGCGAATCGAGCTTTTCGGCTTGCAGTCGCCCTCAGTCGCAGGGTCTTTCGCCCCGGTGCGCCCGAAGGGCGCAGCCCTCCGAGCAAGCGCAGGCGACGGCTATACCTTCGGCTGCATCACCAGCGACATCTTGTCCTGGAACGCTTTCATGATGGCCGGGCCCCGGATGGAGGAGATGGCCTTCTCGGTATGGCGGATCAGGTCGCGGACCGCCTCGACGCCGCGGCCGCGGTCGATCTCGGCGAGGGCCTGCTTGTAGGGGCGGTCGAGGCCCGGCAGGTTCGACTCGCCGATCGCCGTCTCGGCCTCCTGCTTGACCCGGGTGCAGAGGATCATGAGGATCTTTTTCTCGTCGCCGAGAACGCCGGCCGCCGGCGCGGTCGAAGCGATGGACGCGATGGACGAGGTGGCTCCGGACGAGGGTGTCGTCCGGGGCGCGAACGCCGGGGAAAACGCGCTCGGGGTGGCGGCAAAGGCCGGGGGCGGCGCGGCCGTTGCCATGGCGCGCACCGCGGCTTCGCGGGAGCGCATCTCGACGAGGTCCGACGTGACGAGGCCGTAGAGGATCTTCGCCGTGTCGAAGGAGTTCGAATGCATCGCGCGCGCGAGGTCTTCGACCGACTTCCGGCCGTCGATGTGCATCACGAGGTTCCATTCCGGCGGCGAGAGGGTGATCGGCTCGCCGACCTCCCGGGCCTTGAGCGCGGGCACGTACTCGACGCCCGGGATCTTCCGGGCGAGGACCTTCCACTCGTCGAGCCTCCGGGCGGCCTCCATGAGGAGAGACGTGTTCGTCTTCTCGATCGTGACCGTGTCGGCTTCCTTGCCGGGCGTGAACTGGAAGTCCCCCGTCGACCAGATCGCCAGGGCGTAGACGGCCTCCTCGCCGGTGAGCGGACCGAGCTCCGCATGCACGATCCGCCCGTTGCGCAGGTAGATGAAGCCGCGCTCCGATCCCCGGACGAGCATGAACATCCCGGTCTTCCCCGAGACCGAGACGAGCTGGATGATGTCGGGGACCGGGAGCTCCTGGATGGAACCCTGGAACGACATACGGGCGAGATGCTAGCACCCCCGTCGCGAGCGCGCGGTGAGGGATCTGCGCCGTGCCGGCGCACCGGCGGGCGGCTCGCCCGGATGCGGGCTCGACCGCCCGCCTGATCCCTCGCCGCGCGCTCGCTCCCGCGGCGCGGACCTCCTCCCTCGCTTCGCTCGGGAGACTATCCTCGCCGCGAGCGGATGGGGCCGGGTGGCGGAAAGGAACCGATCCGTTTAGCGGGCGGCGCCGGCGTGGATGTGGCAGATCGCGAGGGCCAGGGCGTCGGCGGCGTCGAGCGGGATGCGGGAGCGCTGGCGGGCGAGAAGGGACAGGACCATGGCCCGGACCTGCTCCTTTTCGGCCTGTCCGTAGCCGACCAGGGCCTTCTTGACGAGGCGCGGCTCGTACTCGAAGACGGGGACCGCGGAGCGGGCGGCGGCGGCGAGGAGCACGCCGCGCGCGTGCGAGAGCTTGAGCGCCGAGGAAATGTTCCGGGCTGCGAACACGGTCTCGATCGAGGCGGCCGCCGGTCGGACCTGCCCGAAGAGCTCGACGGCCGCCGTGAACAGGAAGTCGAGCTTGGCCGGCAGCTCCATGCGGGAGGGCGGGCGCCAGACGCCGCAGCTCTCGAGACGGAGACGGCCGCCCTCGAAGGCGACGACCCCGAAACCGGTCGCGACGGTTCCGGGGTCGAGCCCGAGGATGATCACGAGGCCGCGGAGGTTTCCGCGAAGTCGAAGTTGGCCCAGACGTTCTGCACGTCGTCGTGGTCCTCGAGCGCCTCCATCAGCTTCACCATCTGGTCGGCCTTGCGCGAGTCGAGGGCCACCTCGGTCGACGGGATCATCGAGACCTCGGCGACGGCGAGCGGGAAGCCCTTGGACTCGAGGTGCGCCTTGACGGCCGCGAACCCGTCCGGCGAGGTCTTGATCTCGTGGTACTCGTCGGTCGTTCCGACGTCGTCGGCGCCGGCCTCGATGGCCGCCTCCATGACCGCGTCCTCGCTCGCCTTGCTCTTCTCGATGGTGATGTAGCCCATCTTCTGGAAGAGGAACCGGACCGAGTTGGTCTCGCCGAGGTTTCCGCCGTGCTTCGAGAAGATGGTCCGGATCTCCGGCAGCGTGCGGTTCTTGTTGTCCGTCAGGGCCTCGATGAGGACGGCCGTGCCGCCGGGACCGTAGCCTTCGAAGGTGACCTCTTCGTAGGTGACGCCGGGCAGCTCCCCGGTTCCCCGCTGGATCGCCCGTTTGATGTTGTCGGCCGGCATGTTGACGGCCTTCGCGTCGTCGATCGCCTTGCGCAGGCGCGGGTTGGATTCCGGGGCGCCGCCGCCCTGCTTGGCGGCCATCGTCAGCTCTCGGATGAGCTTGGTGAAGATGCGCCCGCGCTTGGCGTCGGCGGCGCCCTTCTTGTGCTTGATCGTGCTCCATTTGCTGTGTCCGGACATGCGTGACTCCTAACCGGCGGATTATATGAGTCGGGAGGCAGGAGGCGGGAAGCAGGAGGCAGGACGCCGGAAGACGTGGATTCGTCGGCGATCTTTCCTGCCTCCTGACGTCTGCCTCCGGCCTCCTGATTCTCCGTTCTCCTTGATTTCCCGACGTTTCCGGCGACAATAGCTTTCAGTTCATGCCCAAAAAAGTTCTTTTGATCGAATACGAGCCGCGGTACATCGAGCGTATTCGTACGCTGCTTTCCCCGCTCGGTCACGCGCTGACCGAGACGCACGACGGGGAGGCGGGCCTGCAGGCCTTCTCTTCGAGCAAGTTCGACCTGGTCCTTCTCTCGGGCATGCTGCCCCGCCTGCCGAGCGCCGAGGTCATCCGCGAGATCCGGAAAAAGGGCGGGGCCACGGCGCCGCCGATCGTCCTGATGATGAGCGGCTACCGGGGAAACAACCGGAAGGCCGACGCGCAGAAGGTGGGGGCCTTCGACATCCTGGTCCGGCCGTTCACCGACGACGATCTCCTGGAGTCGGTGCGGGACGCCCTCGACTCGTCCGACGTCGGTGCGAAGACGATGCGCATCGACATTGCGCAGGTCGCCGCCGCGGCCTCTCCGCTGACCTCGAACGACATCTTCTCCGACGTCCTCTCCGGCCTGACGGACGACGCCGGCGAGAAGCCCGAGCCCCCGCCGGCGCCCGAGTCGCCCCGGCCCGCCGCGCCGCCGCCGCCCGTCGCTCCGGCCGCCGCGTCACCCGCACCCGCCGCACCTCCGCCGCGCGCGGCCGCCGGCGACGACGTCGAAAAACGGCTTCGCGACACGCTGTCCGGTCTCAACATCGGGTCCCGGCCGGGCGTGGCGCCCAAACCGGCGCCCGCGCCGCCGCCCACTCCCGTCGTCGTGCCGCCGCCCGCCCCCGCGGCTCCGGCGCGGCCCAAGCTTTCGACCAACACCGACGTCGATCGCATGATCTCGGACACCCTTTCGGGGGTGACGTCCCCGAGGCCGAGGCCGCCGGCCGGCGCGACGCCGCCTCCGCCGACCACGAGCGCCCCGGCGCCGGCGCCGAAACGCCGCGAGGAACCCGCGGCCGCGGTGCCCTCCTCGGGCCCGGACCGCTTCGGGCAGTACGAGATCATCGAAAAGATCGCGAGCGGCGGCATGGCCGAGCTCTACAAGGCCCGGCGGACGGGCGTCGAGGGCTTCCAGAAGATCGTCGCGATCAAGAAGATCCTGCCGCATCTCGCCGACGACGAAGAGTTCGTGACGATGTTCGCCGACGAGGCCAAGCTCGCCGCGCAGCTCAACCACCCGAACATCATCCACATCTACGACCTGGGAAAAATCCAGGCCGGCGGCTACTTCATCGCGATGGAGCACGTCGACGGCCGAGACCTGCGGTCGATCGAGCAGTCGGGGCACGCCCATTCGTTGCAGCTCCCCGTTCCCCTGGCCATCTACATTGCCTCGAAGGTGGCCTCGGCGCTCGACTACGCGCACCGGAGGCGGGACGCCGAGGGCCACGAGCTGAACATCGTCCACCGCGACGTGTCGCCCCAGAACATCCTCATCTCCTACGAGGGCGACATCAAGCTCTGCGATTTCGGAATTGCGAAGGCCGCCTCCAAGGCGTCCAAGACGCAGTCGGGCGCGCTGAAGGGAAAGATCCAGTACATGTCGCCCGAGCAGGCGTGGGGAAAGCCGATCGACCGGCGGAGCGACCTGTTCTCGCTCGGCGTCGTGCTCCACGAGATGCTGACGGGGGAGCGGCTCTTCCGCGGCGACACGGACATCACCGTGCTCGAGAAGGTCCGGAGCGCCGAGGTCATCCCGCCGTCCCGCATGAACCCCGAGGTGCCGACCAACCTCGACGCCGTCGTGCTGAAGGCGCTCGCCAAGGATCCCGACGAGCGGTACGCGAACGCCTCGGATCTGCTGCGCGACCTCGACTCGGTCCTCTACTCCTACACGCCCGCGCCCGGGAGCGCCGACGTCGCCATCTATCTCCACCGCCTCCAGGCCGAGGAGACGGCGGTCGCCGACTCCAGGGCGCGCGAGGCGGCGGCCCAGGCCGAGCGGGAGGCGGCGCCGGAGCCCGCCCGGAAACGCAAGTCCAAGGGCGCACCGATCGCCCGCCGCCCGCCGGCGCCTCCGCGGGTCGCGGCTCCCGAGGCGGAAGCCCCGCCGCGTCCGCACCCCCCGAGCCCGCCGCCGCCCCCGCCCGCGGCGGCCGCCCCGAGGGAATCGTCCGCCCCGCGCGAGGTCTTCGGCTCGCTCGACGCGCGGGTCGAGGAAGCGGAGGCGAAGAGCCGCACCCCGCTCTACGCCGCGATCGTCGTGGCCGCCGTCGCGCTGGCCGCGTTCGCCGCCTGGAAGCTGACCCGGCCGGCCGCGGGGCCCGCGCCGGTGCGCGTCGTTCCGACGGCCGCCGCCGCCGCGCCGGCGGTGCCGACCGCCGTCCCGGCCGCCGCGGCGCCCGTTCCGACCGCGCCCGCGATCGACGCCAGGGCGGTCGAGGCCGAAGTGCAGCGCCAGGTCGCCGCCAAGCGCAAGGAGCTCGAACGGACGGCGGCCGCCGGCCGCGCGCCCACGGCGGCGGCCGCGCCCGCCGAGGCGCCGCCGGAGCCGACGGCCGCGCCGCCGGAGCCGACGCCGGTCCCGCCGACCGCCGTGCCGACCGCGCCGCCGCCGACGGCGGTTCCGACGGAGCCGCCGACGCTTTCGGAGAAGGAGCCCGAGCTTCGCCGCGGCGATCTCGTCGGGCCTGGCGCGGGCGTCGTCGAGCCGACGCTGCTCGCTCCGCCCCGCGTGGTCTATCCTCCGATCGCCCGGCAGCGCAGCGTCGAGGGCAAGGTCGTCGTGCTCGTCCTCGTGGACGAGAACGGCAACGTCGCCGATTCGAGGCTGCAGCAGGGGATCGCGGGAATGCCCGCCATCAACGACGCCGTCCTCGCGGGAGTCAAGAGCGCGAAGTTCCGGCCGGCCACCAAGAACGGCATTGCCGTCAAAATGTGGCGGCCGGTGTTGGTCGAAGTGAAGCCGTAACGAGGAATTGAGGAGGTCAGCGGGATGGCCCTTTCAGGGGATCAGAAAAAGTTCTACGAAAACACCCTGTCGGTGACGAAGCGGGAGATCGAGGAGCTCGAAGGGGAGATTCAGGAGGAGCTCGCCAAGGTCAAGGACCGGCTGGCCGAGCTCCAGAACGCCCAGAAGGCCGCGCGCCAGATGTACGATGCGGCGTGCCAGCGGCTCGGCGTTCGCAACGAGCTCGAAGAGGCCGAGGCCCAGGGATAACCGGCTCCGTCGGGGGCGGCGCCCCAGGGCGCCGCCGCGTCTTCGCGCTTTCCCTTCTTGGCGCACTCCTCGCGATTCCCCTCGTCCCCGGCGGATGCCGCGCCGAGCGCCCGGCCGCGTCCCGAGGCGCCCCGCCCGCCGCCGCGATCCGGCCGCGGCGCGTGGTCGCGCTCGCTCCCAACCTGACGGAGATCGTCTTCGCGCTCGGGGCGGGCGGTACGCTCGTGGGCGTGTCGGAGCACTCCGATTTCCCGGAAGCCGCGAAGGCGATCCCGCGCGTCGGCGGTCTCGAGGTCGACCCGGAGAAGGTCGCCGCGCTCGATCCCGACCTCGTCCTCGCCGTCGCCGAGGGCAACGCGCGCGGCGCCGTGGAAGCGCTCGCCGCGGCGGGAATGCCCGTCGCCGTGGTCCCCTCGGGCTCCCTCGACGCGGTGCTCGACGCGATCCGCATCGTCGGCGACCGGCTCGGCCGCCCGGACGAGGCGAGGGAGCTCGCCGCGTCGCTCGAGCGCCGGCGTTCGGCCGTTCGGTCCCGCGCCGCGGGGAAACGCCGTCCGCGGACGCTGCTGGTCGTCTGGCCGGCGCCGCCGCAGGCGGCGGGCGGCGGAACGTTCCTGAGCGACGTGCTCTCGGAGGCCGGCGCCGACAATCTCGTCTCGGACCGGAAGGGCTGGCCCGTGCTCTCCCGGGAGTACCTCGCGACGGCCGACGTCGACGTGCTCGTCCTGCCCGACTCTTCCGAGACGCGCGCGGCCTTCGACGCGGCGCTCGCCTCGGGACCGCTGTCGCGCGGGCCGATTGCCCGCGCCCGGATCGTCCGGCTCGACGAGTCGGCCCTGACGCGGCCGGGCCCGCGGGTCTTCGACATGCTCGAGCGGCTGGAGGGCGCGATCCGGTGAGGGGCCCGAGGACCGCGGGTGGACGGGCCCTCGCGATCGCGCTGGGACTCGCCGCCCTGCTCGTGCTCGCGGCGGTCGCCTTCTCCGTGGGCGGCGTTTCGCTGTCGATCGGGGACCTCGTCTCGGGCGACGGCGCGGCGGGCGAGCGCGCCCGCCTGCTCGCGGCGCTGCGCTGGCCCCGGGTGGCCCTCGCGGCGCTCGTCGGCGGCTGCCTCGCCCTCGCGGGCGCGGCGCTCCAGGCGCTGCTCAAGAATCCGCTCGCCGACCCGTTCCTGCTCGGCACCTCGGGCGGCGCCGCCGCGGGCGCGGCCTGCGCGGCGCTCGCCGGGGCCTCGCCCCTCGTGTCCCCGGCGGCGGCGTTCGTGGGCGCGGCCGTCGCGTCGGTCGGCGTGGCGGCGCTCGCGCGGCGCGGAGGACGGCTCGACCTGCAGCGGCTCCTCCTCGCCGGTCTCGTCGCCAACGCCTTCTTCTCGGCGCTCCTTCTCGCCGCGTTCTCGGTGGCCTCCGGCGAGGCCGCGCGGTCCATGCTCTTCTGGATGATGGGAAGCCTGGCGGACGCCGCGCCGCTTCGGGTCGCGGTGCTGCTGCCCTACGCGCTGGCCGGCGGCCTGGTGCTCGCGGCCATGGCGCCGCGGCTGAACCTGCTGGCCGTGGGCGAGGAGAACGCCGGCGCGCTCGGCGTCGACGTCGAGCGCGCCAAGCGGATCGTGTTTCTCGCCGCGTCGCTCCTGACGGGAGCCGCCGTGGCCTTCGCGGGCGTGATCGGGTTCGTGGGCCTTCTCGTGCCCCACGGAGTGCGCCTTCTGACCGGCAACGACCAGCGCACGCTGCTGCCCCTCTCGGGGCTCGCGGGAGCGGCCCTGCTCGTCGCGGCCGACGCGGTCTCGCGGGCGGCCATCGCCCCGGCGGAGCTTCCCATCGGCGCCCTGACCGCGGCGATCGGCGCCCCGCTGTTCGCGTGGCTGCTGCTGAGGAACCCGTGAGCCTGATCGAAGCGAGGGCCCTCGCGGCGCGTTACGGGGCGAATGCGGCCCTCGTGGGGCTCGACGCCGACGTCGCGGCCGGCGAGGTCGTCGCGATCCTCGGCGAGAACGGCTCCGGCAAGTCGAGCTTCCTGAAGGTCCTGGCCCGCGTGCTCCCGGTCGCGGGCGGCGAGATCCGCTTCGACGGCCGGCCCCTCGATTCGATCCCGCGGCGCGAGACCGCCCGGCGCATCGCCTACGTCCCCCAGAGCGTCGAGCTCGTCTTTCCGATCCGCTCGCTCGATCTCGTCCTGCAGGGACGCGCGCCGCACGGCCGCGGTTTCGTGGCCGAGACTCCCGAAGACCGGAGGCTCGCGCTCGAGGCGATGCGCGCCTGCGACGTCGAGGGCCTGGCCGACCGCGACGCGGCGGCGCTGTCGGGGGGCGAACGGCGGCGGGTGTTCCTGGCGCGGGCGCTCGCGCAGGAGGCGGAGGTGTGGCTGCTCGACGAGCCGACCGCGGGCCTCGATCCGCGGCACCGCCTCGAATACCTCGAGACGCTGTGGCGGGTGCACGGCGAGCGGCGGACGACCGTGCTCCTCGTGACGCACGAGGTCGGTCTCGCCGCGGACCTGGCGTCCCGGTTCCTGCTGCTGAAGGCCGGCCGCACGGTGGCCCAGGGGAGCCGGGCGGAGGTCCTGACCCCGGAGAACCTCTCGCGGGCCTTCGGGGTCCGCTTCGAGGACCGCGGAGGGGGACTGGCGCCGCGAAGTTCCATCCTGCCAGTGCATTCCGTCGATCACTGAGGGGCGGCGGAGCCCCCGCTCGCCCTCTGCTAGCATTCGCACCTTCCCATGTGGTTCAAGAAAGACCGGGCCCCCAAGGAGCCCCGCGAAGGGCGCACCAGCAAGGTGCCGGAAGGCCTGTGGGTCAAGTGCGACAGCTGCCGCCAGATCCTCTACAACAAGGAGCTTGCGCGGAACTTCAAGATCTGCCCGAAGTGCGGGTTTCACTTCCGCCTTTCGGCGCCGGAACGGCTCCGGATGCTCTTCGACGACGAGAAGTACGTCGAGCACGACTCGAACCTGCGCTCGTCGGACCCGCTCCGCTTCCGCGACAGCAAGAAGTACCGAGACCGGCTGCGCACCGCCGAGGAACAGGTGGGGACTTCGGACGCGATCGTCATCGGGTCGGGCTCGATGGAGGGGATCCCGGTGATCATCGGGGCCATGGAGTTCTTCTTCATGGCGGGATCCATGGGCTCGGTCGTCGGCGAGAAGATCGCCCGGGCGGCCGAGCGGGCGCTCGCGGAGCGAAAGCCGCTCATCCTGGTCTCGACCTCGGGCGGAGCGCGGATGCAGGAAGGCATCCTGTCCCTGATGCAGATGGCCAAGATCTCGGCCGCTCTCGGCCGGCTCGCGGAAGGGAAGATCCCGTACATCTCGGTCATGACCGATCCGACGACGGGCGGCGTGACGGCGTCCTACGCGATGCTCGGGGACTTGAACGTCGCGGAGCCCAACGCCCTGATCGGTTTCGCCGGCCCGCGCGTCATCGAGCAGACGATCCGGCAGACGCTGCCGGAGGGTTTCCAGCGCTCGGAGTTCCTCCTCGAGCACGGCATGCTCGACTTCATCGTCGACCGCTCCGAGATGAAGGCCACCCTGGCCCGCTGCCTGCGCCTGCTCTACGGCCCGGGCTCGTCCTAGCCGTTCATTCGTCGCAGCGGGCCCCGGCCGCGCGCAGGCGGTCGGCGATCGCCCAGTTCCCGAATCGTTCGGCCTCGGAAAGCGGCGTGCGCCCGTCGAGGGTGCGCGCATTGGGGTCGGCGCCCGCCGCGACGAGGGCCTCGACGATCTGCGTGTGGCCCGGATCCGCGGCGGCGGCCCAGTGCAAGGCCATCGTGCCGTCGTCCTCCGACTCGTCGACGGGCGCGCCGACGTCGATGAGCGCCCGGACGGCCTCCGTCGATCCGTCGTTCGACGCCGCCAGGAGGGCCCCGAGGCCGGTATCCGCCCCGCGGTCCGCCAGCCGTCGCAGGAGCGCCGGGTCGCGCTGAAACGTCGCGATCAGGAGCGGCGTGGCTTCGGGGGCGCCCTCCTCGAGGGAGGCGCCGGCCGCGAGCAGCAGGTCGATCTTGGCGGCGTCCGCGCTCTCCGCCGCCGCCATGATCGGCGTGAGGCCGGAGGCGCCTTTGGCCCGGGGATCGGCGCCGCGTTCGAGCAGGAGCCGGACCGACTCCCGCGAGCCGTCGTAGCCGGCGGCCAGAAGCAGCGCGGAGTGGCCCTCCGCCGAGCGGGCATCCGGCCGGGCGCCGCGTTCGAGCAGCAGGCGCACGCGCGCCGGGTCGTGGACGGCGCACATGAGCGGCGTGATGCCGGTGTCTCCGAGGGCGGCGTCGGGATCGTCGCCGGCGTCGAGACGGGCCCGCAGCTCGTCGGGCGAGCCGAAGAGCACGGCCGCGTGCAGCGGAGGCAGCGCGATTCGGGCCTGGGGCTCGACGCGCCGGATCGGCCGCGACGCCGGCGCCACGGCGAAGACGTCGAGCGGCGGACCGGGCAGCGCGATCGCGAGCGCGATCGTGGCCCACGCGCTGGCGGCGTACGAGATGAACTGGTCCTCGCCGTGAGGAAATCCCGTTTCGAAGTAGGGGAGCCCTTCCCCGCGCCGCCGCGTGTCGACGCGCCAGGTGCCGTCCGGCCGCTGCGTTCGAAGCAGGTAGGCGATGCCGCGTCCATACAACGGATCGGTCCCAGGTACACCCCCAGCCTGGTTCAGCGCGACGAGCGCCTGCCCCGTGGCGTAGGCGTCGCTGCCGCGGGTCTCGAGCTGCGCCCAGCCGCCGTCGAAGCGCTGGGCGGAGCGTAGAGCGCCCGCTGCCCCGGAAGTCGCGGCCGCCGGCGCGCCCGACCAGGAGAGGCCGAGCAGCCGGAAGGTGCGGTCCTCGTTCGTCCTCACCGGCGCCGCCTCGAGCCACGCCGAGGCGCGCGCGATGCGCCGGCGCGTCTCGTCGGCCCGGCCCGCCGCGCCATAGGCCTCCAGGGCCCGGATCGCCAGCGCGGTGACGGCGACCTCGGAATCCTCGAGCGGCGGTCGGTGGCTCAAGGACGGCCAGCGCCCGTCGGCCGCCTGCTTTCCCGCGACGAAGTGCGCCATGACGTCGGTGACCGGGCTCGGCGGGACGCCCGCGCCCGCCAGCCCGACCAGCATGTAGCTGCGGCCGAACTGCCCGTTGATCCCGCCATCGCCCACGAGCAGGTCCCGAGGCTCCGCGGGGTGCATGCGGGAGAGCTGTGCGTCGACGAGGGCCTCGTCCACGCGAAAGCCCCGGGTTCGCGCCGCGCTCACGGCGAGCGCTCCCAGGGCCTGGTGATGGCACGAGACGCATGCCCGCTTCTCGATCCAGGTCTGCGCGCTCGACTGGAGAAGGGGGACGCTCCGCGCGATCGCGGCGCGGATCACGTCCTCGTCCGCGCCGGTCGCCGCCCGCGTTCCCGCGAGGGTCGCCCCGAGGAACACGCCGGCCGTCCTGTAAGCTCCGCGTCGCATGGCGAGTTTCGTGTGACCGGGATCATGCCACGACTCCCGTCGCTCGCGCGCCTCGAGGCGCTCGACCTGCGCGGAATCAAGCTCGGCCTCGCGGCCATCGACGAGGTCTGCGAGCGGCTCGGCCGGCCCGAGCGCGCCGTCGCGTCGGTGCTCGTCTCCGGGACCAACGGCAAGGGCTCGACCGCGGCCATGCTGGCCTCGATCGCCGGCGAGCTGGGGATCAAGGCGGGGCTCTACACCTCGCCCCACCTCGAGTCGGTGACCGAGCGGATCCGCATCGGCCGGGACGACATCGCGGCCGACGAGCTCGATGCGCGTCTCGAGGAGGTCTTCGCCGCGGCCGACCGTGCGCCGGCTCTGCCGCTCACGTATTTCGAAGCCATGACGGCGGCGGCGTTCGTGACGTTCTCCCGGGACGGGCTCGACCTCGCCGTCCTCGAGGTCGGTCTCGGCGGGCGGCTCGACGCCACGAACGTCGCCCCGGCGGCCATCTCGGTCGTCACGGCGATCGGCCTCGATCACGTCGAGGACCTGGGGCCGACCCTCGAGTCGATCGCCGGCGAGAAGGCCGGCGTGTTCCGCGCCGGCCGGCCGGCGCTGACCGTCAGCCGCGAGCCCGGAGTCCGGGCCGTGTTCCGCGACGCGGCCGCGCGGATCGGGGCGCAGCTCCACGAGCTCCCCGAAGAGACGCGCGTCGAGGTCCGGCGCTCGGGCCTGGAAGGCTCGCGGTTCCGGCTGGAGACTCCGCGGCGGGCCTACGAGCTCGAGACGCCGCTTCCGGGCCGGCACCAGATCGAAAACGCCTCGGCGGCCGTGCGCGCGGCGGAGTTCCTGCGCCCGCAGATCGACCCGGAGGCGGTCCTGCGGGGGGTCGAGTCCGTCCGCTGGCCGGGGCGCCTCGAGGCCTTCCCGTTCCGCGGTGCGACGGTCCTGCTCGACGGGTGCCACAACGCCGCCGGCGCGGAGGCGCTGGCGCGGTTCCTCGCCGGAGCGAGGCTGCGGCCAGACCTCGTCTTCGGCGCCATGGCCGACAAGGACGTCGAATCGATGGCGGCGTCGCTCGGTCCCGTGGTCGGGCGCATCCGGCTGGTGCCGCTGGCCTCGCCCCGCGCCGCTTCCCCGGAGGAGCTCGTGCGGCGGTTCGGGTCCGCGCGGCCGGACGCGGCGGCCGCTCCGGCCCTGGCGGTGGCCCTGGAAGAGCTGCTCGCGGCGCCCCGCCGCGAACCTATAATCGTCGCGGGCTCTCTGTACCTGGTCGGCGAGGCGCGCGCGCTTCTCTCCGGCCGTCTCGACGAAAAACCATGACCACCGCCGCCGCCGCCTTCACGCGAGATCACTTCGAGAAGCTCGAAGAGGAGCGGCTGGCGATCTTCGCCTCCAAGAGCGCCCGCGCCGAGCGGCCGCACGGCCCGGTCTCCTCGAGCCCGGGCGACGTCCGGACCAACTATGCGCGGGACCGCGACCGCATCATCCACTCGCGCGCTTTCCGGCGCTTGAAGCACAAGACGCAGGTCTTCATCCCGTACGAGGGCGATCACTTCCGGACGCGCCTGACCCACACCCTCGAGGTCGCGCAGATCGCCCGCAGCGCGGCCCGGGCGCTCGGGTTGAACGAGGACCTGACCGAGGCCGTCGCGATCGGCCACGACCTGGGCCACACGCCCTTCGGGCACTCCGGCGAATACGTGCTCGACCGCCTGCTCCGCGAGAGCCACCCGGAGGCGGGCGGCTTCAAGCACAACTTCCAGTCGGTGCGGGTCGTCGACCGGCTCGAGAAGCGCTACGAGGAGCCGGGGCTGAACCTGACGCACGACGTCCGCGAGGGCGTCCTCAAACACACCGCCTGGCCGCGGGACTTTCCGTTCCCGCTCGACTTTCCCGAGGGCCTGCGCCTGGAGTCGGGAGGGTCCCTCGAGGCCCAGCTCGTCAACTGGTCCGACGAGATCGCGCAGCAGACGCACGACCTGGAGGACGGCCTGCCGCTGACCGAGGAGGAGGCGATCGAGGAGCTCGCCATCTCCCGCCAGGTGCGCGCGGCGCGGGGCTTCGACTCCGACCCGTCGGCGCGCCGGGCCTCGCTCATCCGCGGCATGATCGGCGCGCTCACGGCCGACCTCGTCGAGGGTTCGCGCGTCCGTATCGAGCGCTGGCTCGAGGCGAGCCGGGTGGCGACGGCCGACGACTTCTACGCCCGTCGCGATCGCCTTCCCGGGGACCTCGTCGCGTTCACGGACGCCGGCAAGCGGCTCTACGCGGAGCTGCGCGAGTTCGTCTACCGCCACATCATCCATTCCTTCCCGGTCTCGCGTCACGACGGGCATGCGCGACGGGTCCTCGCCGGGCTCTTTGCCGCGTACCGCGACAACCCGCGCCTGCTGCCGGACGACGTCCTGCGCGGGCTCGAGCGGGAGCTCGGGGTGCGGTTCCTGCGGGAGGTCCCGCTCGGCCAGATCGAGGGCGAGGTCGAGGCGCGTTACCGGTCGCGGCCCGGGTTCTACCGGGCGATCGCCGATCACCTGGCCGGGATGACCGACAGCTACTGCAACAGCGAGTATCGTGAGCTCGTGATCGAGTAGGACCGGCGCCGGCCGCCTTACAATCGGGCCCGGTGCCCGACCCGTCGTTCCGATAGATATAAGGAGCCGCATGCCGTCCGCGACAATTCCCGCCGCCGCCCTGATGGACCGCGACCTCGCGGCCGTCGACCCCGAGATCGCCCGCTGGATCGAGGCCGAGCGGCGCCGCCAGAACGAGGGGATCGAGCTGATCGCCTCGGAGAACTGGGTGTCGCGCGCGGTCCGCGAGGCGCAGGGCTCCGTCCTGACCAACAAGTACGCCGAGGGCTACCCGGGCAAGCGCTACTACGGGGGCTGCGAGTACGTGGACAAGGTCGAGCAGCTCGCGATCGACCGCGCGAAGGCCCTCTTCTCGGCCGACCACGCCAACGTGCAGCCGCACTCGGGCTCGCAGGCCAACATGTCCGTGTACCTCACGGCCCTCAAGCCGGGCGACACGATCCTCGGCATGGACCTCTCGCACGGCGGCCACCTGACCCACGGGCACCCGCTGTCCTTCTCCGGCCGTGAATACAAGGTCGTGGCCTACGGCGTCCGCAAGGAGGACGAGCGGATCGACTTCGAGGCGCTCGCCCGGCTCGCCCGCGAGCACCGGCCGAAGATGATCATCGCGGGCGCCTCGGCCTACGCGCGGGAGATCGACTTCGCGAAATTCGGCGCCATCGCCGACGAGGTCGGCGCCGCCCTGATGTGCGACATCGCCCACATTGCCGGCCTCGTCATCGCCGGCCTGCACGTGTCCCCGGTGCCCCACGCGCCCTTCGTGACCACGACGACCCACAAGACGCTGCGCGGCCCCCGCGGGGGCCTCGTGCTCTGCCGCGCCGCCCACGCGAAGGACCTCGACCGGAGCGTCTTTCCGGGCGTGCAGGGCGGCCCGCTCGAGCACGTCATCGCGGCCAAGGCCGTCGCCTTCGCCGAGGCGGCGACCCCCGAGTTCGTCGCGTACCAGAAGCGGGTCGTCGCGAACGCGAAGGCCCTGGCGGCCGCGCTGTCCGGCCGCGGGCACCGCCTCGTCTCCGGCGGCACGGACAACCACCTCGTGCTCGTCGACGTCGGCGAGAAGGGGATCTCCGGCAAGGACGCCGAGAAGCTCCTCGAGGAGGTCCGCATCACCGTCAACAAGAACACGATCCCCTTCGACACGCGCTCGCCGATGGTGGCCTCCGGCATCCGCGTCGGAACGCCCGCGGTCACGACGCGGGGGATGGGGACCGCCGAGATGGACGTGATCGGCGCTTCGATCGCGCGAACGCTCGAGGCCGGCGAGGACGCGGCCGTCCGGGCCGAGGTCCGGCGGACGGTCTCCGAGCTCTGCGCCGCGTACCCTCTGGCGTGAGCCGGCGCGGCGCCGCCGTCGCGGCCGCGGCGCTGCTCGCCGGCCTGATCCTGGCGTCGCAGCCGTGGGGCGAGCTCCCGCGGCGCGTGCGCTCGGTCGTCCGCTTCGCTCCCCGGGACGTCGACGTCCGGCGGCTCGGCGGCTCCGGGACGGCCTTCGACCGGCGGTACTTCGCGTTCCTCGAAAACGCGCGCCGCCGCCTCCCCGCGACGGCAGCCGGCGTGGCCCTCTACGGGGCGCCGGCGGGGGAGCCGTACCTTTATCTGGCGAGCTACGTCTTCGCGCCGCGGCCCGTGCGCCTCGCCCCCGAGCGCCCGCCGGGAGGGTGGGTCGCGGCGATCTACGGACCGGTGCGGCCGCCGGGGGCCCGCGTGCTCGACGAGTGGGACGACGGCGCGCTCGTCGTTCCCGAGTGATGGCGGGCTTTCTCGAGTCGCTCGCCCGGATCGCCGCGGTCGCCGCCGCCGCCTCGATCGCGGGGTGGCTGGCGTCGCCGGCGGTCTGCCCCCGCGGGCCCGCGTACCGGGCGGAGCGCATCGGGTGGAGCTGGGCGATCGGCGCGGCGCTCGTGGCCGCGATGGTTCCGCTGGCGTTTCTCGCCCGCGTGGTTCCGGGCTGGCCCGCCTTCCTCGTTCTCGCGGCGGGCGCGGCCGCGGCCGGCCGTCTGCTGCGCGTGAAGGAGGCCGCCCCGCCGCCGGTCCCGGCCGAGTCCGGCGCCGCACGCGTCGTCCCTCTGCTCGCGGGCCTCGCCGCGCTCGGCGTCCTGCTCTACCTGCTCCGCGCCCTGACCGAGCCGATGTGGTCGAACGACTTCGTCGCGATCTGGGGCCTGAAGGGCAAGACGATCCACGCCGCGGGCGCGGTGCCGCGGCATCTCGTCGAAGACCCCGGCTTCGGCTTCTCGCATCCCGAGTATCCGATCGGGCTGCCCTTTCTCTACGCCGGGGTCTCGTTCCTGGCGGGAGGGTGGGACGACCACGCGATGGCTCTCCTCTTCCCGGCCTTCCAGCTGGCGACGCTCGCGGCCCTCTTCGGCTGGCTGCGCCGGCACGGGGCCTCGCGCGGCACGGCGTGGGCCGCGGCGGCGCTCCTGGCGTGCTTCGAGCCGCTGTACTCGGCGTTCCTGACGGGCATGGCGGAGGTGCCGCTGTCGCTCGGGCTGCTGCTCTTCGGTGCCGCGCTCGGCGACGCCCTCGAAGGGGAGCCGGGGTCCTATCGCCGCCTCGCCGTCGCCTCCGCGCTCATCACCGCGACGAAGAACGAAGGGCTCTTCTTCGCGGCCGCCGGGTGCGCGATCGCGCTCCTCTTCGGCGGGGAGCGCCGGTGGAAGGCCGCGTTCTCGGCGTTGCCGACGGCCCTCGTCGTGCAGGGGCTGCACGTGCTGTGGCGCGGGGCGCTTCCCCTCCGGGACTTCGATCTCGCCGCTTTCTCTCTCGCCGACGCGGGAAGCGCCATCGTTGCCGCCGTCCGGCTGCCGGGGCCGGTCGGCTGGGCCGAGCTCGCGCTCCTCGCCGCGCTCGTCGCGCTGGGACGCCGGGCGCCCGAAGCGAGCTGGATGCTGGGGCTCTGCGCCTGCGGCCTGGCCGCCTACCTCCTGCTGCCGGCCTTCGCCGTCCGCGGGCCCGAGTGGCTGATCCGGACGTCGCTCCCGCGGACCTCGGCCGGCCTCGCCCCGCTCGCCGCGGGGGCGGTCGCGGTACGCTTCCGCCGGATGACGGTATGAGGCTGATTCCGCGGTTCGTGAGGGCCACCATCGTGGGCGGGCTCCTCTTCGTGATTCCGCTCATCCTCATGGGGCTCGTTCTCCGGCGGGGCCTGGACCTCGTCTCCAAGGTCGTCGGACCTCTGGCGGCCCGATTCCCGGATCACCGGATCCTCGGTCTGGGCCTGACCACGATCCTCTCCGCCATCGTCATCGTCATCGCCTCGTTCGTGCTGGGACTGGTCGCGCAGACCGCCATCGGGCGCAGAACCCGGGAATGGCTCGAGTGGACGATCCTCGGCAAGGTGCCGGGCTACGCCATGATCAAGGGCGTGCTGCAGGGCTCGACGGGAGTCGAAGGGGAGGAGGCGCTCGCGGTCGTCCTCGCGCGAATCGAAGATGCCTGGCAGCTCGCGTTTCTCGTGGAGAGGCACGCGGACGGCCAGTGCGCGGTTTACGTGCCGGGAGCGCCGAGCCCGGCGTCCGGCTCGGTCTACTTCCTGCCGGCGGACCGCGTTCGCCCGACCGAGATTCCGATGGCGAAGGCCCTGTTGATGATCCGCCACTTCGGCGGAGGCTCGGAAGAGCTGCTCCGAGGGAAGCTCGGGGAGCCCGGCGCCCGCCCTTAGAACTGCCAGCCGATCGAAAGCGTCGGTCCCCAGTCGTTCCTGGGCTCGAGCGTCGTGGGATCGCGGCTGTCGAAGCTGTCGAAGATCGCGATCGAGAGATAGAAGTCGCTGACGATCTCGCGCTTCACCGAGGCCGAGGCCTCCAGGCGCACGCGCCCGGACACCGTGAAGCTGGGGTAGACGGCGAGCGCCGCGGCCACGGTGAGCTTGGGAAAGTCGTACATGAAGTAGGAGTAGCGCCCGCCGACGACGCCTTCGAGGCTGTTGGTGTCGGCCCCCGAGACCGGAATCTCGTGGTTGCCGGTGAGGCCCGCGACCAGGACGAGCCAGGTCTGGTTGGTCTGGATCAGGTAGCGGCCGGCTCCGACTCCCAGCGACTCGCGCAGGTCCAGCCCGAGCTGGATGTTGCGGTCGAGCCCCAGGCCGCCCTCGAGGACCCACCGTTTCCCGATGAAGCGGTCGTAACGGAGCCCGAAGGATCCGCGCGAGGCCGCCGTCACGTCGTCCTGGCGGCTGAAGAAGGCCGTCAGGTCCGTGACCCACTGGGCGTCCCGGACGCGGTAGGTTCCCTCGAAGTCGAAGTTGAACTGGATGAGGTTGGACGACTGGGTGTAATTGAACCCCACGTCGAGCGAGCCTTCCCAGCGCTTCCAGAACGTCTGGTAGACGGGCGCGAGGCCGAACACGTCGAAGAAGTCGACCGTGACCGTCTCCGGTCCGGAGACGATCACGAGCTTGCCCGGCGGATCCGACGGCGCCAGTGCGCCGTAATGATGGAGCCCGTCGATCGTCTCGACGTCGTACTGCTTGTCCGACGAGATCGACGTGATCAGGCTCCATTTGACCTTGATCCAGCTCGAGTGCGACGTGTCGACGGTGAGCCGGCCCGAGGCATAGGACTTGATCTCGCCGGTGACCCGGTCGCCGTTGGCGAGGGTGACGACGTCCGTCTTCTGGCCGAGGAGGGGAGCTCCGGGCGCGAGAAGAGCGAGGGCGAGCAGGGCCCCCCGGACAGCGCGGTCTCTCGGCTTCAAGCTTTTTGAGCGGTCAATGGCGCGGCGTCGCGGCCGGTGTCGTCGTGGCTTCCCGCGCCCTCACGAACACAGTGTATTGCCTGCAAAGCGATTCGCCGAGCCCGGGTTCGGCCGGGCTCAGTTTGCACCGGGCTTCTGGAGCCACGCTTCGGCCGCCTCCCGGCTCCGAAAGACGCCCGTGCGGGCGAAGTACGCTTCCGTGAAGGCTTCGAACACCCGCGCCATCCCGAAGAGGACCTCGGTCGAGACCACGATGGCGATCGAGCCGAAGCGCACCTTCCGGGCCGCGTCGGCGGCGCGCGCGGCGGCCGAGCGCATCTGGCCGATGTTGGGCGAGGACGTCATTTCCGTGAGGTCGAGGAGAACGTCGGCGCCGGTCGGGCAGTTCGCGTCGGACTCGAGCTCGTCGAAATGCGCCAGGACCTCGGCGAGCGTGGCGGAGCCGGAGCACTGCGTCACGATTCGGCGAAGCTCCGGGTCGATGCGATAGGTCACCGGCATGGGAGGGATGCTATCGCCCCGCACGCCGGCCCGATCGGCTTATGATCGCGGGGCTTCGGACCGGACGAGGAACGACCCGGAAACAGGCGGGGGCGCAAAGACATGCATCGTCGTCGACACGGGAGCGCGCGGTTCCGGGCTTCGCTTTTTCTGGCGGCCGTCCTGATTCCGCCCGCGGGCTGCCGGAAGGCCGAGCCCGCGGTCCCGGCCGCGCCGCCGCCGGCTGCGGCCGCCCCGACGCCGACCACGGCCGCGGACTCCGCGGCGGAGCCCCGGCGCCTCGTCGGCCGCTGGCAGCGCTCGGATTCCGACTACACGATCGAGGTCGCCAGCGCCGGCGCGGACGGGTCGATCGAGGCCAGATACTTCAACCCGCAGCCGATCCACGTCTCGCGCGCGGCCTGGAAAACCGACGCCGGACGGCTCCTGCTCTTCGTCGAGCTGAAGGACCGGGGCTACCCGGGGAACAACTACGCGCTCGTCTACGATCCGGGCTCGGACGCGCTCGTCGGGGAGTACCGTCACCTCGGCCTCAACGAGACGTACGAGGTGGCGTTCTCGCGGCTGAAGGCGGGCGCGCCGTAGGCGGGGCGGCCGAGGGGGCAACCCCGGGGACGCCGGTTTACTTCTTCGCGGGCTCCGTCATCGCCTTTTCGACCGGCGCGACGAGGGCCTCCCCGCCTTTGTTCCTCGGCTGGCGCAGTCGACCCGAAGCGGCGTCGGCCGTCCGCGGTCCGCCGTCCGTTACTTCCGCTGCACCCACCGGATCCGCAGCACGTCCCACAGCGTCTGCACGGCGTCGCGCACGACCCGCACCTTGGATTCCGGCGAGTTGAACCAGAGCACCGGCACCTCGGCGATCGGGAACCCCTCTTTCCGAGCCAGGTACAGCACCTCGACGTCCCACGCGAACCGGTCGATGCGCGTCCGGCGGAAGAGCCTGCGCGCGGCATCGGCCCGGAAGAGCTTGAAGCCGCACTGGGTGTCCTGGATCCCGGGCACGGCGAGGAGCTGGATGAGCCGGTTGCCGGCCTGGCCCAGGAGGACGCGGTGGGGGGCCTGCTTGCGCCGCACGAGGTCCTGCTGGAGCGCGCGCGATCCGATCGCGACCGGATGCGTCGGGAGCTTCTCGGAGAGCTTCGACCACTCGGAGAGCGGCGTCGACAGGTCCGCGTCGCACACCAGGACGGGGTCGCCGGAGGAGGCCAGGACGCCGGTCCGCACGGCCGCTCCCTTCCCCCGGTTCTTCGCGTACCCGATCACGTTCAGCGCGAGGCCCTCCGCGGCCGCGAACCGGCGGGCGAGTTCCGCCGTGCCGTCGGTCGACCCGTCGTCGACGAGGAGAACCTCCCACGCGTGTCCGCCGGGCCGCCCGCGCGTCCACTCCGCGACGCCGCGCACGCAGGCCTCGATCCGGTTCGCCTCGTTGTAGGCGGGGATGACGAGGCTCGCGGTCACGGCCGCTCGGCCTCGATCACGATCTGGTAGCCGAAGAGCGTCGGCCAGAGCCGGGCGGTCGCCCGGGCGAATCCCCGCACGGGCGCGGCGAGCGGCGCCCGCCCGAGGACGGGAACGGCGAGCTCGTAGGGCATCGCTGTCGCGGCGACCGAGCGCACGCGGAATCCGCCGTCCTCGACGAGCTGCCGCGCCGACCGGCGGGTGTAGAAGCGCAGGTGCGTGTGGTCGAAGATGCCGCGCTCGGCATAGGGAAAGCGTCCCATCAGGAGGGCGACGCGCGCCGTGACGTTGGCGACGTTCGGCACCGACACCAGCAGCATGCCCCCCGGCCGGAGCCACGCCCGGATGCGAGCGAGGAGGTCCTCGGGTCGCGGCAGGTGCTCGAGCACGTCGGCGCAGACGACCGCGTCGAAGGGCGCCTCCCAGCTCCCCGCCGCCAGCGCATCCACGGCGCGCCAGTCGTCGTAGCCCTCGCGGCAGGACGACGGCAGCGAGGCGTCGGGCTCGACGCCCGCGATGTACGCGCACCGGGCGCGCACGGCGCGGCCGAGGTGCCCGCCCGCGGCGCCGAGGTCGAGCAGTCGAAGTCTTCCGGGCATCGCGAGCACGCGCTCGCGCAGGAGCGCGTGGGAGGAGCCCGGAATCTCCTTCCAGGCGTACTTCTCGGACGAGTCAGCCACGGAACTTCTGGGCGATGGGGTAGCGCCGGCCTTCGCCGAACGCGCGCTCGGTGACCTTGGGCCCCGGCGCCATCTGGAATCGCTTGTACTCGGCGGCGTCGATCCGGCGGGCGATGTCGCGCGCCAGGGCGAGCGGAACCTTCGCCGCCCGCGCGGCCCGGGCCGGGGGGAGGGCCCGGTCGACGAGGGCCTCGATCAGCGGATCGAGGACGTCGTACGGAGGCAGCGAGTCGGTGTCGAGCTGGTTCGGCCGCAGCTCCGCGGAGGGAGGTTTTTCGATCGTCGCCCGCGGGATCCACTCGGTCTCGCGGTTGAGCTCTTCGGCCAGCGCGTAGACCATCGTCTTCGGCACGTCCGAGATCAGGGCATAGCCGCCGGCCATGTCGCCGTAGAGCGTGCAGTAGCCGACGGCGATCTCCGACTTGTTGCCCGTCGACAGCACGAGGTGGCCGTAGCGGTTCGAAAGCGCCATCAGGATGGCGCCGCGGATGCGCGCCTGGAGGTTTTCCTCGGTCGTCGGACCTCCCCCCGGGCCGAGGGAGGAGGCGAGCGTCGCGCGGTAGGCGTCGAAGACGGGGCCGATCGGCACGACCTCGAACGCGATCCCGAGGCGCTTCGCGAGCTCCTTCGCGTCGCGCAGGCTTCCCTCGGAGGAGTAGGGGCCCGGCATCGCGACGCCGTGGACCTGGGCCGGGCCGAGGGCCTCGACCGCGAGGGCCGCGCACACGGCCGAGTCGATGCCGCCCGAAAGGCCCAGCACGGCCGTGCGGAATCCGCACTTGGCGGCGTAGTCGGAGAGCGCGAGCACGAGCGCCCGGCGCAGGCCCGGCATCGCGGCGTCCGCCGGTTCCGAGGGCCCGCGTCCGCCCGGGACCTCGATCGTCCAGAAGTCTTCGGCGAAGCGTTTCCCCGCCGCCGTGAGCCGGCCGGCCGCGTCGAACGCCGTCGAGGCGCCGTCGAAGACGAGGCCGTCGTTGCCGCCCACCAGGTTGCAGTGGACGAGGGGAACGCGCGTCCGGCGGGCGATCTGCGCCATCATCCTCTTGCGGAGCTGATTTTTCCCGAGGGAGTACGGCGAAGCCGAGATGTTGACGTGGAGGTCGGCTCCGTCCCGCTTCAACTCCGCGACGGGATCCGTCGGATAGAGCGGCCGCCGCCAGAACGTCTTGTCGTTCCAGATGTCCTCGCAGATCGTGACGGCCACGCGTCGCCCGCGGACCTTGAGCGTGAGCCCGCGCTCGCCGGGCTCCACGTACCGTCCCTCGTCGAACACGTCGTAGGTCGGCAGGAGCCGCTTGCGGTACGTCGCGACGCGCCGTCCGCCCCGCGCCGCAACGGCCGTGTTGAAGACCTGGCGGCCGGTCCGCGCGCGGTTGCGCTGGAGCGATCCGAAGATCCAGGTCGCGGCGCCCGAGGCCCGCGCGATCCGCTCGGCCGTCCTCTCGCTCGCAACCGCGAACGCCGGGCGCTCGACCAGGTCGCGCGGGGGGTAGCCGCACACCGCCAGCTCCGGAAAGAGGACGAGGTCCGCGCCTTCGCGCTCCGCCCGCCGGCCGGCCTCGAGGATCCGGGCGGCGTTTCCCTCGAAGTCGCCGACGGTGGTGTCGATCTGCGCGACCGCGACGCGCAGCGACGAACGCGGCTCAGTCAACGGTCAACGCGCACCCGGAGAGCCGGTCGGCCGGGGTGGGCGCCTGGGGGTCCCGGGCGCTCCAGAGAAGCAGGAGTCCGCCGGTGGCGACGGTGGCGAGCGTGCCGAGCCAGCGGCGAAACGCCGCGCCGGCCGTCAGCCCCGCGTGGGATCCGTCCGGGCGGGCGGAGAGGTCCGCCAGCGCCATCCCCACGGTCCGCCCGAACGCCATGATCGGAACGATCGTCGAGAAGCCCCAGAGATAGACGATGAAGGCGGCGACCCACCCGTACCCGGAAAGCCGCGGGCTCCGGCCGGTCACGAACCGCGCGCCGAGGATCGCGAGGGCCGCGAGCAGCAGGACCAGGGCGACGTCCGCGGCGGCCGCGGGAAAGCGGGAGGACAGGGGAGCGGCCCCGCCCCGCGGCGGCGCGGCCGCGGCGGTCTCCTTCGGCGCTCCGTCGCTCCGCGCGGCGTCGAAGAGGGGGAAGTCGTCGAGGGGGCCGTTCGATCGCACGCGGATGGACCCTACGGCCGCTGTTGCACGTGACGAACGTAGATGCGGCCCATCAGGTCGAGGTCGCCCTTCTGGTACCTCTCCGCGAACTTCTTGTGCCGAACGGCGTCCTCGTCGCCCGGCTCGATGGCGATGACCTCGGAGAAGCTCTCGGCCGCCTTGGGGTACAGGCCGTTCTGGAGCTGGGCGATGCCCTGGTTGTAGTAGCAGCGGACCAGGTAGGAGCGCGCGTCCTGGTTGGTGCGGTCGGCCTGGAAGATCCGCCACAGGATCGGAATCGCCGTTTCGTACTCGGCCTCGTTGTAGAGCTTCACGGCCGGCGTCAGCTCGTTGACCTTGTCGGAGGCGACGCCCATCGACTGCGCGAAGGAGGGATCCGTCGAGTAGGCGGATGCGGCGAGGTTGAAGTTCTTGAGCGCCTCGATGTAGTGCTTTTCCTCGAGGGCCTTCTCGGCGGCTTCGCGCTGCGCGATCGCGGACGGCGGCGGTCCGCTCGCGGGCGGGCTGCTCTCCGCCCCGCCGTCGGCCGCCGGGGCGCCGGCGGCCGACGCGTCGGGAGCCTCGGTCTTGCGCGACAGGGAGGCCAGCAGCTTCTGGGCGCGCGCGTAGTCGGGATGGCTCGGCCCGATCTTCTTGAGCTCGGCGATCGTCTCGGGGACCTTCCCGTCCTTGAAGAGCTCGGTCGCGTGCTCGAGCGACGGGCCGCCGGCGGCGGCCGCCGGAGCGGACTGGTCGGGGCCCTTCCGGAGCAGGAAGAAACCGCCGACCGCGATCGCGAGCACGAGGGCCCCGCCGATCGCGAACACGAACCGGCGGTCGGCCGGGCCGCGCACCTTCGCCGGCTCCGCCGCGGACTTCGCCGGCTCGGGCATCGGGAGCTCGGCGAACTCGGGCTCGGCGACCTCGGTCAGCTCCTCGGCGAGGATGTCGCCCTGGGGGGTCTTGCGCGAAAGATCGAGGCCCGCCGAGGGCCGGGCGAGCTCCTGCTCGATGCGGTCGATGTAGGAACGGGCGGTCGCGTCGGTCTCGTCGACGGCGAGGACCTGGAGGAAGGCTTCGCGGGCGGCGGTGAAGTCGCCGGCCTCGAACATCTCGCGTCCGTGGCGGAGGCTCTCGGCGACGCGGCGGTTGCCTTCCGCCATCTCCTGGCGCGCCTTCTCGATGCGTCCGACGGCCTCGCTGTTGTTGATGTCGATCAGGAAGATGCGGGACCAGACCTCGATGGCCTGCTGGCGGTTGCCCGTCCGGGCGGCGTCGTCGCCGCGGGCGAGGAGGCCCTCGATTTCCTGCTGGGGCGAGGGCGCTTCCGGCTCGGTCTCGGCCGGCGCGCCCATGCTGAAGGCCGACGGGTATCCATCGGCCGTCCGCGTCGGTTCGGGCTCGGGCTCTGCGGGTGCGTCGCTCCACATCCCGCTCGGACCGGAGGCGAAGGCCGGGGGGGAGTCGGCGACGGGGAACTCGTCGAGCGAGAGCGGCCCGCCCGGGGGCCGCCCCCCGAAATCCGGCGGCGGCACGGCCGCAGGGCTCTCGAGCGGCTCGTCGAGCGAGAGCGAGTCGAGGCTGAGGTTGCCGAGGCCGCCCTCATCGGAGCTCCCGGTCGTCGCGAGCTCGAAGGAGCTCTCGGTCGACGCGAGCTCGAAGGAGGGAGTTTCCGCGGCTGCGGAATCGTCCTTGAGGAGCGCGAAGCCCGGGTTGGTCGATTCGCCGACCTCCTTCGGGGAAAGCGCGGCCAGCCGGCTCTCGAGGAGAGCCACGGACGGATGGTCCGGATCGATCGACCGAATCTTCTCGAGCGCGGCGCGCGCCTCGGCCGGCTGACGCGACTCGAGGGCCATCATCGCCCGCTGGCGGGCGGCGTCGATCTGGGGGCCGGCATCCCGGCGCTGTTTGGCCTTCGTGAGGATCGCCGTGGCGTCGCGGTTGCCGGGCAGCGCCTGGAGCACCTGCTCGGCCGACGCGATGGCCGCCGCGAAGTCCCGGGCGTTCAGGCTTTCGGCGGCCCGGACGAGGAGCTTGTCGGCGTCGACGGACCCCATGCGCTCCTGCGGCGTCGGCGTGGCGGCGACGATCGCTTCGAGCTTCGCGAGGTCGACGGCGGCGGCCGGGTTCTTCGCCTTCTCCATGAGCTGCCGGGCGGGCGTAAAGCGCGGGTCCATCTTCAGGATGAAGTCGCACCCGATCACGCAGTCGTCGGTCTTGCCTTCCCGGAAGAGGTTCAGCGTGTGGCGAAACGTCGACAGGATCTTGCCCCGGACTTCCTTGGGCAGGGACGGATTCCCGGGGTACGCGCCGGCGCCGGGCATGCTGCTCATCGGGGCCGCCGCCGGGCTGCCGTGGAGAGACCGCTGTTCGTGTTCACGTTGCCGGTGATTATAAACTGCCCAGTCAGGAACTTGGGGCATGCCGACGATCATCGAGTGCGTTCCGAACATCTCCGAGGGGCGGGACCCGGCCTCGATCGACGCCATCGCGGCGGCGGTGCGGGGCGTCGCCGGCGTTCGGCTGCTCGACGTCTCGTCCGACGCTTCGCACAATCGCAGCGTCCTGACCTTCGTCGGGGACGCCGCGGCGGTGCGGCGGGCCGTCGCGGCCCTGTTCGAGGCGGCGATCGCGCGCATCGATCTTCGCCGGCACCAGGGCGAGCATCCGCGGATGGGAGCCGTCGACGTCGTTCCCTTCATCCCGATCCGGGGCGCCTCGATGGAGGACTGCGTGGCGCTCTCGCGGGAGGCCGGCGCCGAGATCGCAGAGCGGTTCGGCGTCCCGGTCTACCTCTACGAGGAGTCCGCCACGGCCGAGGGCCGGCGCAACCTCGCCGAGGTGCGCAAGGGCCAGTTCGAGGGGTTCGCCCAGAAAATGAAGGACGCCCGGTGGAAGCCGGACTTCGGCCCGGGCCAGCCCCATCCTTCGGCGGGCGTCGTGGCGGTCGGCGCCCGCGCGTTTCTGATCGCCTACAACATCAACCTCGCGACCCGGGAGCTCGCCGTGGCCGATCGAATCGCGAAGGCGATCCGCCACCTCTCGGGAGGTTTCCGCTACGTCAAGGCGATGGGAGTCGAGCTCGCGGACCGGGGGATCGTCCAGGTCTCGATCAACATGACGAACTTCAAGAAGACACCGCTCCACCGGGTCTTCGAGTGCGTGCGCTCCGAGGCCGAGCGGCACGGCGTCGCGATCGTCGGGTCCGAGATCGTGGGGCTCACGCCGGCCGAGGCGCTCTACGCCGCCGCCGAGCATTATCTCCGGCTGGAAGGGTTCTCGGCCGACCAGGTGCTCGAGACGAAGCTGCTCGGGGAGTGAGCGGGTCCTACGGCTCGCCGCTGACGGCCCGCCGCGAGACTTCTTCGTCCGCCGAATCGACCTGCGGGCTCGTCAGCGCCGCGTTCAGGGCGCGGGCGAACTCGATGTGCAGGGCGTGGCCGGCCTTGCGGGCATGGATCCGGCCTTCGAGGGGACGGCCGAGCAGCGCGAGGTCGCCGATCAGGTCCATGACCTTGTGGCGGACGAACTCGTCGCGGAACCGCAGCGGGCCGGAGATGATCCCCTTGTCGTCCAGGACGACCGCGTTGTGGAGCGAGCCTCCCCGCGCGAGTCCCCGGGAGCGCATGGCCTCGACTTCCCGGGCGAACCCGAACGTCCGGGCCGGAGCGATGCGCGACGCGAACTCTTCGGGGCGGAGGGTGAAGGTCAGCTCCTGGCGGCCGACGATGGGGTGGGGAAAGTCGATCTCGTAGGTGATGGTGAGGCCCGGACCGTCCGGGATGTACTCGACGCGGCGGTCCTCGCGGATCACCTCGACGGAACGCGACAGGGTCAGCGGCCGGGCGAAGGCATCCTGGCGCTCGAACCCAGCGGCGTGAAAGAGCCGGACGAAGGGGAGCGCCGAGCCGTCCAGGATCGGGACCTCGGGGCCCTCGATCTCGATCAGGCAGTTGTCGAGGCCGACCCCGGCGGCCGCCGAGAGGACGTGCTCGACGGTGCCGATCGAGACCTCCCCCATCTTGAGGGTGGTCGCCAGGTCGAAGCTCGAGGCCGCTTCGAGCCGGGCGGGGATGGGGCAGTTCGGGTGCTCCCGGCGAACGAAAACCAGGCCATGGTGGGCCGGCGCCGGGTGGAAATGAGCCCGCACGGGATGGCCGGAATGGAGGCCGACGCCGTCAATGGAGACCGTCGTCTTCAGTGTTGTCTGCTGGCGCATGCCTCTGTCTACGGAACCCGAACCCTCGCAGTATTAATGCCAATTTTCTGGCCGAAGCGGGCTTACTGCGGTATCCCTTTATTCTTGAAAAGCTTAGCACACCCGCTCCCAAAACGGAGCAATTCGAGCATCGTCGGTCGATGGACAACGTGTCCTTGCGGGAGCTCGCGGGGCCTCCCGGGGAGGCCGGGTTAGACTGCCCGGCCGGACCGCGCCATGAAGCCCCAGAACGCCCGACCCAAGGCCCAGACCGTCAAACCGATCGCTTCGAATCGGAAGGCGTTTCACGAGTACTTCATCGAGGACCGCATCGAGGTCGGGCTCGTCCTGACCGGCACCGAGGTCAAGTCGCTCCGGGGGGGCCGGGCCCAGCTCAAGGACTCCTACGTCCAGTTCCGCGACGGGGAGGCCTATCTGGTCGGCGCCCACATCTCGCCCTACGGCGCGGGATCCTGGACGAACCACCTGCCCGAGCGGGACCGGAAGATCCTCCTCCACCGGCGGGAGCTCGACCGGTGGGCGAGCGCGGTCGCGACCCGCGGCGTCACCTGCGTGCCCCTGTCGCTCTATTTCAAGGGCTCGCACGCCAAGGCCGAGATCGCGCTCGTCAAGGGCAAGAAGCTCCACGACAAGCGCGACGCAATCCGCGACCGCGAGGTCAAACGGGAGGCCGACCGGGAAATGAGGCAGCGGTCGTGAGCGCGGGCCCGGCGACCGAGGCGCTCCGCGACCTGTGTCCGGCCGATCTCGAAGAGGCCTACCGCCTCGACCAGACCTGCTTCGAGGATGGCATCGCCTACACGCGCGGCCAGATCCGCGACTTCCTGACCCGGGACGGCGCGATCGCGCTCGCCGCCGACGCGGAGGACGGCCGCCTCGCGGCCTTCGCGATCGGCCACGTCGCCGGGTCGCGGGGCCACGTGGTGACGATCGACATCGAGGCCTCCCACCGCCGCCACGGGCTCGGCCAGCGGCTCCTCTCGGAGCTCAAGGCCCGGATGGCCGCGGCGGGCGCCCGCGAGGTGCGCCTCGAGGTCGACAAGCGCAACGAGGGCGCCATCCGGTTCTACGAGCGGATGGGATTTCGCGCGGTCCGGACGCTGCGCGATTACTACGGGGCGGGCTTCGACGGCCTGAGGATGACCCGGCGGCTCGGGGTCAGGCCTCGAAATGGGGGTTGAGTTTCTCCGGCGTTGCCGGCGGGGAATTCCCGCCTGCCCGACAAAACCTCACCAAGGCCTGACCCCTCTCAGGCCCGGCAGTAGGACGGCACCCAGCTCCGCGCGATGACGTCCTCCGGCATCGTCGTGTAGCGGAAGGCCCGGGCCTCCTTGACCATCTGCCCGATGTCGAAGAGGTACTTGGCCTCGGGCAGGTCCCGGTAGAAGGCGCGGAACATCGGCCCGACCATGGCCCGGGCGACGCGGATGCCGGCCCGGCCGATGAAGTTGCGCCGCTGGCCGACGTGCGCCATCTCGTCCGTCATGATCTCGCGCAGCAGCGCCCGCACCCGGTCGCGGGCCTCGGGCTCGTCGCCCATGATGTCGTCGATGACGGTGTCGATGTGGAGGTACAGGGTCAGGCCCATGAGCTCGCTGACGAACGCCGGGGGGTTCATGAGGACACCGGGGAAGCGCGAGAAGACGGCGTACATCCGCCGCATGCCGTCGCCCGGCGGCACCCATTCGACGCGGTCGAGGTGGAACGTCCGGAACATCTCGTGGAAGAGCCGGACGTGGCTGAACTCCTCGCAGAGGTGGTAGCGGCTGATGCGCTGCGTGGTCCGCACGGCGTACTTGATCGAGGGGGTCGCGTCCCAGGCGCAGGAGATCCCGGCCCACTCGTGGCGGGCGAACTTGTAGAGGAAGGTCAGCAGCAGGGTCTTGCGGTCGAAGGTCGAGGGATCCTCCTGCAGCTTGACGTAATTCCGGTAGAAGCGCTCGGGATCCGGCAGGGGCTTGCGCGACCGGACGGGATTGGCATGGAAGGCGGCCAGGATCTCCTTCTTCCGGGTCAGGTCCTTGCTCTCTTCGATGATCTCGCCGTCGTGGCGCTGGGTGTAGGTCCAGTAGGACTCGAAGTTGTCTTCCCGCTCCTTCGGCCGGGCGGACGTGAAGATCGACTTGAAGCGGTTCGGCGCGGCGGCCGGGGACCCGGATGCGGCGGTGCTCATAAGCGCCGGATCGTATCCGATTTCGGGCTTCGGTCCAGCCGGGCGGCCCGCGCGAGTGGGGAAAACGCGCCGAATGAGCCGCTTCGTCAGTGGGTCCGGGCGAAGCGCGAGCGTTCCTGCTCGGCCTTCGGCGCGAGCGACTCGGCGAGGAAGCTCTGGAAGGCCTCCGCCGGCAGGGGACGGGAGAACAGGAACCCCTGGAGCTGGTCGCAGTCGCGATCCTTGAGGAAGCGCAGCTGCTCCTCGGTCTCGACGCCCTCGGCGATGACGACGAGCTCGAGGCTGCGGCCCATCGCGATGACGGCCATCGCGATGGCCGCGTCGTCCTTGTCGCCCGGCAGGTCCCGCACGAAGGACTGGTCGAGCTTGATGCGGTCGATGGGGAAGCGCTTGAGATAGTTCAGCGACGAGTACCCGGTGCCGAAGTCGTCCATGGAGATCCGCACGCCCTGCTTCTTGAGTCCCCAGAGCGTGTTGATCGAGTGCTCCGCGTTCTGCATCGCGTTGGATTCGGTGATCTCGAGGTCGAGCTTGTCGGCGTCGAGGCCCGTCTCGGCGAGCGCGTCGGTCACTTGGCGGACGAGGTCGGTCTGCTGGAACTGCCGCGAGGAGAGGTTGACCGAGACCGTGAGCTTCGGAAACCCCTTCTCGTGCCACTTGCGGGCCTCGGCGCAGGCCGTCCGGAGGACCCACTCGCCGATCGGGACGATGAGCCCCGACAGCTCCGCGATCGGGATGAACTCGCCCGGCGCGATCATCCCGAGCTCGGGGTGCCGCCAGCGCAGGAGGGCCTCGGCCCCGAGGACCTCGGCGGTGTTGAGGTCGATGAACGGCTGGAAGTGGAGCTCGAGCTCGTCGTTGGCGACGGCCTGGCGCAGGCGGCTCTCGAGGGACAGCCGCTCGATGGCCTTGGCGTTCATGGCCGGCGTGTAGAGCTGGTAGTTGTCGCGGCCCTGCTCCTTGGCCCGGTACATCGCCGAGTCGGCGTTGCGGACGAGGGTCTCGGCGTCGTGCCCGTCGGACGGGTAGACGGCGACGCCGACGCTCGTCGTCACGAAGAGCTCGCGGCCGTCGATCCAGAACGGATCGTGGATGGCGTCGCAGACCTTCTTCGCGATCTTGGCGGCGTCCTCTTCGGCGTTGATGCCCGGCACCAGCAGGATGAACTCGTCCCCGCCCAGCCGCGCCACCGTGTCGCCCTCGCGGACGTGCTCCTGGATCCGCTCGGCGACCTGGCGCAGCAGCTCGTCGCCGACCGAGTGGCCGAGCGAGTCGTTGATGACCTTGAAGCGGTCGAGGTCGAGGAACAGGACGGCGAGCCGCTGGTTGTGCCGGTGGGCCTGGGCGACCGCCAGCGTCAGCCGGTCGTTGAAGAGCAGCCGGTTCGGCAGGTTCGTGAGCGGATCGTGGAAGGCGAGGTGCTTGACCTGCTCCTCGGCGCGCTTTCTCTCGGTGATGTCGATCGTCGTGCCTTCGATGACCGAGAGCCGGCCGTCCGGCCCCTCGATCAGGTTCTCGCTCTCGAGGACCCAGACGTGGCTCCCGTCCTTGCGCTTGAGGCAGAGCTCGTAGTTCGTCAGGCTCTGCCGCTCGAGGAGCTTCGCGAGCGCGGCCTGCCGGTCCTCCGGCTTCAGGTAGAAGTCCCAGGCGGCCTGCTGCAGGACCTCCTCGCGCGAGGCGTAGCCGAAGATCCGGGCGAAGGACTCGTTGCAGTCGAGGATGCGTCCCTCGAGCGTCGAGCGGTAGACGCCGGCGAGGTTTCTCTCGAAGAGGGTGCGGTACCGCTTCTCCGAGAGCCGCAGGGCCTCTTCGATCTGCCGGCGCCCGCTGACGTCGGTGACCGTGCCGATGCAGAGCGCCGGCTGGCTGCCGGCGGCCGGCACGAGCGTGCCGGAGTGGTGCCAGTGGAGCACGGAGCCGTCGCGCCGCAGGACCCGGTACTCTTCGAAGAACGGCTCGCCCGACTCCCGGTGCCGGCCGAGCGCGTCCAGGACGCGCGGCTGGTCCTCGGGGTGAATGGCCTTCTGCCAGGCCTCGACCGTCCGCGGGAACTCGTTCCGCTCGTAACCGAGGATGCGGTCCACGTCGCCGAACCAGGCCATGGCGCCGCGCCCGGGCTCGTACTCGTGGATCAGGTCGCTCGACATGAGGGCCGCGCGCCGGAAGCGGTCCTCCGAGCTCCGCAGCGCCTCCTCGGCCCGCGCGCGCTCGGCGAGGTCGCGGACGAAGACCGTCGTCAGGCGGCGGCCGTCCCGCACGAGCTCCCCGTAGCTCAGCTCGAGGGGCAGCGTGCGCCCGTCGGCGTGGCGGCCGGCGGCGCCGAAGCGCTCGGGCAGGCCGTTCTCGCCGGTCCGGGGCCGGTGGGGACGGTAGTCCGGCAGCAACGACGTGACCGGCTGGCCGATCAGCGCCGCGACGGGGAAGCCGAAGAGCGTCTCGGCGGCGCGGTTGGCGAAGAGCAGGGCGCCGGCGGAGTCGACCGTGAGGATCGCGTCCGGCGCCGACTCGGCGAGCGTGCGGAAGCGCAGCTCGCTCTCGGTCAGCGCCTTCTGCGCCTGGCGCCGCTCGCGCCGGATCTGGGCCTCGCGGAGCTCGCGCTCGAGGATCGGGCAGAGCCGCACGAGGCTCGCGCGGGGAATGCAGTTCTGCGCGCCGGCCTTCATCGCGCGGATCGCCGTCTCCTCGCCGAGCGTCTCGGACACGATCAGGAACGGGACGTCGATGTCGCGCTCCTTGAGGAGCGACAGGGCGTCGAAGGCCTCGAGCGAGCTCGCGGCGATGTCCGAGAGCACGACGTCCCAGGCGCCGGAGGACAGCGCCTCCTCGAGCTCCTCGCGGCTGGCGACGCGGTGAATGTCCGGGTCAAAGCCTCCGCGGCGCAGCTCCTCGAAGAGGAGCCCCGCGTTGGACGCAGATTCGTCCACCACGAGAGCCCGAACCGGCACGCTCATTGTGTGTCCGGTAATGATAGCGGGGTCAGGGCTTTACGTCTCCTGTCCCTTTCCGCACCGGGCCGGTCCGGAAGGACAGGTACCGCCGGAGGACGATTTCAGGCGCGGGCGGCCTTGAGGATCGCCAGCGCGACCGTCTCGACCCCATTGAGGACGAACTGCACGCCGATGACGGCGGTGATCAACCCCATGATTTTGGAGATGATGCGCTGGCCCGTCTCGCCGATGCGGCTGACGATCGCGGGCGCGGCGAGCAGGACGATCAGCGTCAGGAGGATGTTCGCCGCGATGGCGATCGCCATCGCCGCCCTGTGACCTCCGTCACGCGCCTGGCCCACGAGGACCATCACCGTCGAGATGGCGCCCGGCCCGGCGATCAGCGGCATGCCGATCGGGACGATCGAAGGATCGCGCGTGACGACCACGGGGGTGCGGTCGTGCCGGTCGTCGCTCTGGAGCGTCGAGAGCCCCATGATCGTGAAGAGGATGCCGCCGGCGATCTGGAACGCCGGGAGCGTGATTCCGAACGCCGAGAAGATCGCGCCGCCCGTCGCGGCGAAGATCGCGAGGATCAGCGCCGCCGCGAAGGAGGCGCGGAACGCCATCCGCCGGCGCTCGCCCGGCATCCCGGCCGTCATCGCGACGAAGATCGGCGCGGCCTCGATCGGGTTGATGACCGAGAAGAGCGACGAGAAAGCGAGCACGACGAACTTGGCGTCGGCCGAGGAAAACATCCGGGAATACTAATGTGTTGTGGAATCAGCGGGCAGTAGCCGCACTGCTTACTGCTTACTGCCTCCTTCCTCCCGCCTCCTGCCTATAGAATCTCCCCTCCCCATGGACGCCATCCGGATCCGCGGCGCGCGGCAGCACAACCTCCAGAACGTCTCCTGCGACCTTCCGCGCAACAAGCTCGTCGTGATCACCGGCGTCTCCGGATCGGGCAAATCTTCGCTCGCCTTCGACACGGTTTTCGCCGAGGGCCAGCGGCGCTACGTCGAGTCGCTCTCGGCCTACGCCCGCCAGTTTCTCGAGCAGATGGAGAAGCCCGACGTCGACTCGATCGAGGGCCTGTCGCCGGCGATCTCGATCGAGCAGCGCACGACCTCGCGCAACCCCCGCTCGACCGTCGGCACGGTCACCGAGATCTACGACTACCTGCGTCTTCTCTACGCGTCGGTGGGCCAGCCCCACTGCCCGAAGTGCGGCCGGCCGATCCAGGCGCAGACCGTCCAGGAGATGGTCGACCGGGCCCTGCGCCTCCCGCTCGGCAGCAAGTTCGTGGTCCTCGCCCCGTACGTGACGGGCAAGAAGGGCGAGTACAAGAAGCAGATGGCCGAGATGGTCAAGGAAGGGTTTCTCCGCGCGCGGGTCGACGGGAAGTTCGTCGACCTCGACGACCCCCCGGAGCTCGACAAGCAGAAGAAGCACACGATCGAGATCGTGGTCGACCGGCTCGTCGCCAAGCCCGCCGACGACGAGGAGTACCGCAAGCGCCTGGCCGACTCGATCGAGACGGCGACGCGGGTCTCGGGAGGTCTCATCGTCCTCTCCGTCGCGGACGGCCCCGAGGAGGTCCTCTCGGCCAACTACGCCTGCCCCGACTGCGGCACGTCGCTGACCGAGATCACGCCGCGGCTCTTCTCGTTCAACTCGCCGTACGGCGCGTGTCCGGCCTGCTCGGGCCTCGGGACCAATCTGAAGGTCGACCCGGACCGCCTGGTGGTCGATCCGGGGCGCTCCATCGAGAGCGGCGCGATCGCGATCCTCAAACCCGGCTCGACCAACTGGCGCTCGCGCCAGATGGCCACCTCGCGAAGCACTACAAGTTCCGCCTCGACGAGCCCTTCGGCAAGCTCTCGAAGGTGGCGCAGAAGGTCATCCTTTACGGGTCGGGCGACGACGAGATCAAGTTCTCCTACGTTGCCGAGAAGGGCGAGTACCACTGGCGGTCCTCCTACGAGGGCCTCGTGCCGATGATCGAACGGCGGTACCGCGAGACCGAGAACCCGGAGCAGCGCGCGGAACTCGAGGTGCTACATGTCGGCCGAGCCCTGCCCGGCCTGCGGGGGCCGGAGGCTCAAGCCCGAGGCCCTGGCCGTCCGCGTGGGCGGCCGGCCGATCGACGAGGTCTCCTCCGAGACGATCCCGACGTCATCGCGTTCTTCGAGGACCTCAAGCTCCGCCCGCGGGAGCGCGAGATCGCCGGCAAGATCCTCAAGGAGATTCGCGACCGGCTGCGCTTCCTCGACAACGTCGGCATCGGCTACCTCAATCTCTCGCGGAGCGCCGCGTCGCTGTCGGGCGGCGAGTCCCAGCGGATCCGGCTCGCGACGCAGATCGGGTCGAAGCTCATGGGCGTGCTCTACGTCCTGGACGAGCCTTCGATCGGCCTCCACCAGCGCGACAACCGCAAGCTGATCGACACGCTCCAGTCGATGCGCGACCTCGGCAACACGGTCATCGTGGTCGAGCACGACGAGGAGACCATCCGCTCGGCCGACTGGGTCGTGGACCTCGGGCCGGGCGCCGGCCTCCACGGCGGCCGCATCGTGGCGGAGGGGCCGCCCGAAGACCTCGAGCGGTTCCCGGACGTCGCTGACGGCGAAGTACCTCTCGGGCGAGCTCTCGATACCGATCCCCGAAACCCGCCGGACCGGCT
>CAVXTP010000013.1:0-180654 GCA_963764715.1 uncultured Acidobacteriota bacterium | reverse complement strand
TAATCCATTTGTCGGCGAAACACCGTCGGAATGTCGAAATCGTCCCTCGACGCCGACGCATTCGGCCCGAAGCCGCCGGAGTCGTCCCCGCGCAGGAAGGGCGCGCGCAGGGGCTTCGAGCCGACCGTCATCGGCTTGGCCTCCTCCTCGCGATCGATATCGGCGAGGTCGCGCTCGAGGCGATCGAAGCCCGTGGCGATGACGGTGACCTTGACGAGGCCCGCCATCTTCTCGTCGTGCACGCAGCCGAAGAGGATCTCGGCCTCCGGGTCCGCCGCCTGCTGAATGATCTGCGCGGCCTCGGTGACCTCGAAGAGCGTCAGGTCGTGGCCGCCCGTGATGTTGATGAGGACCCCGCGCGCACCCTCGATCGAGGCGTCCTCGAGAAGCGGCGAGGAGATCGCGGCCTGAGCCGCATGGATCGCGCGGTTCTCGCCGTCGGCGACGGCCGTCCCCATGAGGGCCCGGCCCATGTCCGACATGATCTTGCGCACGTCGGCGAAGTCGAGGTTGATCTCGCCCGGGCAGTTGATGAGGTCCGAGATGCCCTGGATCGCCTGCCGCAGGACGTCGTCGGCGATCTTGAACGACTCGTTGAGCGGCGTGTTGCGCTCGACGAATGCGAGGAGGCGCTGGTTCGGGATCGTGATCAGCGTGTCGACGTGGTCGCGGAGCTCCCGCGAGGCGCGCTCGGCCTGGCGCATCCGCTTCTTGCCCTCGAACTCGAACGGCTTGGTCACGACGGCGACCGCGAGCGCCCCGGCTTCGGCCGCGAGCTTGGCGATGATCGGACCGGCCCCCGAGCCCGTCCCGCCGCCGAGCCCCATGGCCAGAAACACCATGTCCGCGCCGGAAACGGCCTGGGCGAGTCGGTCCTGGTCCTCGAGCGCGGCGTTGCGCCCGACGTCGGGGTCCGCGCCCGCGCCGAGGCCCTTGGTCAGCCGGCCGCCGATCTGGAGCTTGTTCGGCGCCGCGCACTTGCGCAGGGCCTGGAGATCCGTGTTGCAGGCGAAGTACTCGACGCCCTTGACGCCGGCGGCGATCATCCGGTTGACCGCGTTCGAGCCGCCGCCGCCCACGCCGATGACGCGGATCGTGGCCGGCGAGGCATCGCCGCCGTCGAGCTCGATCGAGAGCCCGTCCTTGTCGTCTTCGAGGAACTCGATCATCGGACCTTCCCTCCGTCGCGATGGGCGTTTTGGTGGCATCAGAAAAAGTCCCTTATGAAACGAGACACGGAATTCGCCGCCTGGAAGAACGCCTTTGCCCGTCGCCGCGACGGCTTGTAACGGTGACCATATAAGAGAAGACCCGTCGCCGTCGCCCACTCCGGCCGGGAAACGACGTCGACGAGGCCCCCGACCCCCGACGGGATCCCGCGCCGGACGGGCCCGTCGAAAATCGCCTCGGCGATCTCGACGACCCCCTCGAGCTCCGAGCCGCCGCCGGTCAGGACGACGCCCGAGCGGATCTCCTTGTCGAGGCCGAGGCGCTTGATGTCCTCGTGCACGAGGCCCAGGAGCTCCTCGGCCCGGGGCTGGAGGATGTCGGACAGGGTCGACCGGGGGCAGAGCTTGGGCGCCCGTCCCCCGACCATCGGGACCTCGACCATCTCGTCCTCGGAGACAGCGCTCCGGAGGGCGCAGCCATGCTTCTTCTTGAGGCGTTCGGCGTCGGTGATCGGGGCGCGCAGGACCACGGCGAGGTCGTTGGTGAAGTGGTCGCCGCCGATCGGGACCACGGCCGTGTGCACGATCGTGCCCTTCTGGTAGACCGCGACCTCGGTCGTTCCGCCGCCGATGTCGATCAGGCAGATGCCGAGCTCCTTCTCGTCGGGCGTCAGGACCGCCTCGGCCGCCGCGAACTGCTCGAGGACGAGCTGGACGACCTCGATGCCGGCCTTGTTCATGCAGGTGACCACGTTCTGGGTCACGGCCACCGGCGCCGTCACGACGTGGACGTCGACTTCGAGCCGGCTGCCGATCATGCCGACCGGGTCGGCCACGCCGTCCTGGCCGTCGACCGCGAAGTCCCGGGGCACGACGTGGATAACTTCATGATCCTGAGGGATTTGCACTCCGCGGGCCGCGTCGATGACCCGGGCCACGTCCTCCTTGGAGATCTCCCGGTCCTTGCCGGCGACGGCCACCACCCCCCGGCTGTTGAAGGACCGGACGTGGGACCCCGAGACCCCCACCCAGGACCGCGAGATCTGGACGCCGGCCATGATCTCGGCCTCTTCGGCGGCGCGCTTGATCGCCTCGATCGTGGCGTCGACGTTGATGATGTTGCCCTTGCGCGTCCCCCGGTTGGCGGCGGCGCCCTTCCCGATCACGTCGAGGGACCCGGCGGCGTTCTGCTCGCCGATGAGGACGCAGATCTTGGAGGTGCCGATGTCGCAGGCGACGAGGAAGGATTCGGGTTTGGACATCAGATGACCAGACGGCAGACGGCAGTCGGCAGATGGCCTGGGGCGGAAATCGGGAATTCCGGAGTGCGGTCTGCGGTCCGCCGTCCGCGGTCCGACATCAGAGACTATTCCCTGCGCCGTAGGCGCCGACGAGAACGACCCGATCGGCAAAACGAAGGTCGATGGCCCCTGCCCCCCAGCCGCGGCTCTCAATGAAACTGCGCGCTTCGAGCAGCGCGCGAATCTTCTCCGGGGCGTCGTCCCGTAGAACGCGAACCGGCCTGCGAAAGATCCCGTCCATCATACCGAATCCGCCGTCCGGGAGCGAGGCGATTTCCGAGAGCGCCGAGAAATACTCGGGCCGCGCGGCGCGCAGATCCTCGAGCAGGCTCACGGCCTCGGGAAGCGCGCGGCGATCGCCGCTCAGGATGACGTACTCGGTCCGGTCGCGCCGCGGATCGTAGGTCGCGATGAGCCGACCGCCGACGCCGACCCACCAGAAGCGCTCGCCGTCACGATAGAGCGCGATCGCGCGGCGCTCCGAGACGCGGATGGCGAGTCCGTCCGGGAACCGCTTCGCGAGAGTGACCCGCTCGATCCAGGGCTGCTCGGCGAGCCGCGCGGCGAGAGGCGCGAGGTCGAGCGCGACGACGTTGCGGCCGTTCCACGGGGCGAGCGCTCCGAGAATGTCTTCGGTGCGAGCCCGCGTGTTCCCCGAAACGGAAAAGCGCGCGAGCGCGAAGCGCGGCCCGCCCAGGAATTCCGCCAGGCCGATGGAGGCGCCGAGCGCGAGCGCGCCGACGATCACCAGGCGCAGCGCGCCCGGGCGCTTGCGCTTTCGCGGCACGGTCTGGGGCCGCCGCAGGAAGGGGGGCTCTTTATCGCGCGGCGCCACGCTCGAGGTACTCCTCTCCGAACTTCACGACGTCCCCCGCCCCCATAGTCACGAGCAGGTCACCGGAGACGAGGGTGCTCTCCAGCCAGTCCACAACGGCTTTCTTTTCAGGCACATACGAGACCGTGCGGCCCCCGGCGGCCCGGCGCGCTGCGTCGGCGACGAGGGCCCCGGTGATGCCCGCGATCGGCCGCTCGCGGGAGGGGTAAACGTCCATGACGATCGCGGAGTCGGCGGCCGCGAGGGCCCGTCCGAACTCCTCGCAAAAGTCGCGGGTCCGGGTGAAGAGATGGGGCTGGAAGAGGGCGACGAGGCGCCGGTCGGGGTAGACCTGGCGCGCGGCCGCGAGGGTCGCCGCGATCTCGGTGGGATGGTGGGCGTAGTCGTCCACGACGAGCACGCCGGCGCGCTCGCCCTTGCGCTCGAATCGCCGCACCACGCCGGTGAACGCCTCGAGCGCCCGCGCGATCGTCGAAAACGGGATCGACAGCTCCCGGCCGACGGCGATCGCCGCCAGCGCGTTGGCGACGTTGTGCCGGCCCGCGAGCCGGAGGCGCGCCGTCCCGAGACCGCCCTGCGCCGCGTCGACGACCTCGAAGCTCGTGCCGCCGGCCTCGAGGCGGACGTCCCGGGCGGCGAGGCTCGCCTCGGCCGACTGGCCGTAAGTGACCACGCGGCGCTTGATCCGGGGGACGAGGCTCCGCGCGCCGGGATCGTCGGCACAGAGGACCACCGAGCCGTAGAACGGAACGCGGTTGGCGAACGCCGCGAAGGCGTCGAGGATGTCGGGAAGGTCGCGGTAGGTGTCGAGGTGATCGGCCTCGACGTTGGTGATGACCGCGACGACGGGCGTCAGCTCGAGGAAGGACCGGTCGTACTCGTCGGCCTCGGCCACGAGATACTCGCCCTTTCCCAGGCGGGCATTGGTCCCGAGGATGTGGACCTGCCCGCCGACGACGATCGTCGGGTCGAACCCGGCCTCCGTCAGGACCATTCCCGTCAGCGAGGTCGTCGTCGTCTTGCCGTGGGTTCCCGCCACGCCGATGCCCTGCTTGATGCGCATCAGCTCCCCGAGCATCTCGGCCCGGCGGATCACGGGCACGCCCTTCGCCCGCGCGGCCTCGACCTCGGGGTTCGACTCCCCGACGGCCGAGGAGATGACGAGCAGGTCCGCGCCCTCGACGTGGGACGGATCGTGGCCGATCGCGATCTTCGCACCCAGGGCTTCGAGGCGGGCGGTGCCCTCCGACCGCGCCATGTCGCAGCCCGAGATCTCGAGCGGCGTCGACTGCAGGAGGATCTCGGCGATCCCGCTCATGCCGACGCCCCCCGCCCCGACGAAGTGGAGGCGCCGCAGGCGGAGGAACCTCACCGGCGCCCCTCGAGCTCGAAGACCAGCTTCACGATGTCCTTGACCGCTTCGGGCCGGGCGAGCGTCCGGGCCTTCTGGCCCATCGCGACGAGCTTCTCCCGGTCCTTCAGCTGGGCGGACAGCGCGCCCGCGAGGTTCTCGGCCGTCAGGTCCTTCTCTTCCATCACGGCGGCGGCGCCCGCCCGGTACAGGGCGCGGGCGTTCTGCATCTGGTGACCGGCGGCGGCGGCGCCGAACGGGACGAGGATCGCGGGCCGGCCCGCCGCGGCGAGCTCCGAGACCGTCATGGCGCCCGCGCGGCACAGCACCAGGTCGGCCCAGGCCATTTCCTCGTGGAGCTTCGGCAGGAACGGCACGAGCTTCCAGTTCGCCGGGATGCGCGGGTAGCGCTGGCGCGTGGCCACGAGGTCCTTGTCGCCGGTCTGGTGGATCACTTCGATGCCCGACTTCTCGAGGAGCACCGCCGCGCGCGCCAGGGCGCGGTTCATGACGCGCGAGCCCTGGCTTCCGCCGAAGACGAGCAGCCGCTTCGTCGTCGCGGCCGGGTCGAGGGGCGGGATCGCGAAGAACTCGGGCCGCACCGGCGTCCCGGTGACGACGCCGGGCTTGCGGAAGTGGGTGTTCGCGGCGGCGAGCCCCACGGCGGTCCGGGTGGCGAAGCGGTTCAGGAAGCGGTTGGCCGCGCCGGGCACCGCGTTCGATTCGTGGATGAGGGTCGGGATGCCGAGGGAGCGGGCCGCGGTGAGGACCGGCACCGTCACGTAGCCGCCGACGCCGATGACGACGCGGGCCCGGTGCTTCTTCAGGAGCGCGCGCGCCTCGAGGAACCCCTTCGGGAGCTTCGACAGCGACGCGATCTGGCGGCCGAAGGTCTTGCCGACGAACCCCGAGGCGTCCACGAGCTCCAGCGCAAACCCCGCCGCGGGGACGATCTTGCCCTCGAGGCCCTGGGCCGTGCCGACGAAGACGACGGTCGCCCCGGCCTTCTGGGCCACGATCTCCTGGGCGACGGCCACCCCCGGAAGAATGTGGCCGCCCGTGCCGCCGGCGGCGACGACGAAGGCGCCGAGGTCGCTCACGAAGACTCCGCGACCTCGTGCTGGGAGACGTTGAGGATCAGCCCGCCCGCGATCCACGAGGCGACGAGCGAGGACCCGCCGTAGGACACGAACGGAAGCGGGATGCCCTTGGTCGGGACGAGGGCCAGCACGACCGAAAGGTTGATCGCGGCCTGGACCACGATCATCGCCGTGGCTCCGGCCGCGAGGAAGGCCGCGAAGGCGTCGGGGGCGCGCCGCGCGGCCCGCAGCCCGCGCCAGGCCACGATCCCGAAGCAGAGAACGAGCGCGCTCGCGCCGATGAACCCGAGCTCCTCGCCCACGATCGCGAAGATGAAGTCCGTGTGCGGGAACGGCAGGAAGAAGAGCTTCTGCCGGCTGCCCCCGAGGCCGTTGCCGAACCACCCGCCCGCCCCGACGGCGATCAGCGACTGGATGGCCTGGAAGCCGGCGCCGAGCGGATCGGCCTCGGGATTGAGGAACGCGAGCAGCCGCGCGCGCCGGTAGTCGGCCGAGAGCATCAGCGCCGCCAGCGCCGGGAGCATCGCCAGGGCGCCGAAGAGGAACCAGCGGGCCCTCGCTCCGGCGAGCCACAGCAGCACCGCGCAGAGCATCACGTAGCAGGCGGCGGTCCCCAGGTCCGGCTGGAGGACGACGACGCCGGCCGCGGCCAGCGAGAAGACGAGCGCGGGGATGAGCGCGCGCTCCGGGTTGCCGGTCTTCGCGGTCTTGCGCGAGAGCTGGTACGCGAGCAGCAGCACGAGCGCGACCTTCAGGAGCTCGGAGGGCTGCAGCATCGTGACCCCGAGCGGAATCCACCGCCGCGCGCCGTTGATCGGCGGCCGCAGCAGCGCGAATCCGGCCGCGGCGAGGCACACGCCGTACGCTCCGTAGACGACCCACGGCTTCGCGAACCGGCGGTAGTCGATCCGGTACACGAGGAACGCCGCGACGCCGCCGAGCGCGAGGGCCGCGATCTGCTTGAGGAGGAAGCGGTAGGGGTTGCCCGACGTCTCCCCCGCCGAGACGGCCGACGCGCTGTAGATCATGACGCAGCCGAAGAGCGAGAGCGCGACGAGGGTCGCGAACAGGACCTTGTCCGAGGCGAGCTTACGGGCCATGGGAGCTCCCGGCGGCCGCGCGCGCCAGCCCGGCGAAGTGCCGGCCGCGCTCTTCGAAGTTCCGGTACTGGTCGAGCGAAGCGCAGGCCGGCGACAGAAGGACGGTGTCCCCGGGGCGGGCGAGCTCGGCCGCGCGGGCGACCGCCGCCGGCATCGCGCCGCACCGCTCGATCGGGACCGCGGCCGAAAGCGACCGCTCGATCGTCTCCGCGGCCTCGCCGATCGTGAGGACGGCCCTGGCCCGGCGCGAAACGAGAGGCCCGAGCGCCGCGAAGTCGCCTTGCTTGTCGCGGCCCCCGAGGATCAGGATCACGGTGCCGTCGGCGAACCCTTCGAGGGCTTTCGCCGTCGCGTCCACGTTGGTGCCCTTGGAGTCGTCGACCCACCGGACGCCTCGGGCCTCGACCACGAACTCGGTCCGGTGGGGCAGGCCGTCGAAGCGCGTCAGGGCGTCGACGAGCACCGCGGACGGCACGCCCAGGCACTCGGCCGCCGCCGCCGCTGCCAGCGCGTTCTCGAGGTTGTGGGCGCCGGGCAGCGCGAGGCGCTCGACCTCCACGACGGCGCGGGCCGCGCCGCCGATGTTCGACATGATCCGTTCCGACTCGACCCAGACGCCCGACGCGGGCCGGCGGCGGCGCGAGAACGCGACGGCCCGCGCGCGGGTGGGTATCCCGGCCGAGGCGGGATCGTCGGCGTTGAGGACGGCGAAATCCGCAGGCTCCTGCCGAAGGAAGACGCGGGCCTTGGCCTCGGCGTAGGCCGCGAAATCCGGGTAGCGGTCGAGATGGTCCGGCGTGATGTTCGTGAGCACCGCGACGTGGGCGCGGAAGCGCTCGATCGCCTCGAGCTGGAACGAGGACATCTCGCAGACGAAGTCGCGTCCCCCCGGCTCCCGGAGGAAGCCCGAGAGCGGCGCGCCGATGTTCCCGGCGAGCGCGACCGGCCGGCCGGCCCGGCGCAGGATCTCCGCGATCCACGTCGTCGTCGTCGACTTTCCGTTGGTGCCGGTGATCGCGATCCAGCGGTGCGCGCCGGGCGACTCGGCCTCGGCGATGCGGTAGGCGACCTCGATCTCGGCGTAGACCGGGATCCCCCGGGCGCGGGCCGCCACGACCGGGGGCGCGTCGAGCCGGACGCCGGGCGAGATCGCCAGCCAGCCGGCGCCTTCGAGGAAGCCTTCCCCCGGGCCGCCGAGGAAGAGATCCGCGCGGCCCGGGAGCGCCCCGGCGCCCTCGAGCTCGGCGGCGGAGCGGGCGTCCCCGGCGGCGACGGACACGCCCCGCTCGAGCAGCGCCTCGGTCAGCGCGCGGCCGCTCCGCGCCAGGCCCAGCACGGCGATCCGCTTCGGGAGAAACGCGGGCGGAGCAGCGTCGCGGTGGCTCATCGGCAGCGCGCTCATCGCAGCTTCAGGGTCGAGAGGCCCACGACGGCGAAGAGGATGGCGAGGATCCAGAACCGGATGATGACGCGCGACTCGGCCCAGCCCAGAAGCTCGAAGTGGTGGTGGAGCGGCGCCATCTTGAAGACGCGCTTGCCCGTCGTCTTGAACGAGGCCACCTGGATGATGACCGAGAGCGCCTCGAGCACGAAGAGTCCGCCGACGATCGCGAGCAGCGTCTCCTGCTTCGTCATGACGGCCACCGCGGCGATGGCCGCGCCGAGCGAGAGCGCGCCGACGTCGCCCATCATGACCTCGGCCGGGTGGCAGTTGAACCAGAGGAAGCCGAGCGAGGCGCCCACGAGGGCGCCGCAGAAGACGGCGAGCTCGCCCGACTGCGGGATGTACGGGATCTGCAGGTAGCGCGCGGCGACCGCGTTGCCCGTGACGTACGCGAGGATGCCGTAGGTCCCGGCCGCGATCCCGACGGCCCCGATGGCGAGGCCGTCCAGACCGTCCGTCAGGTTCACCGCGTTCGACGCTCCCACCACCACGACCGCCACGAAGGGAATATAGAAGATGCCGAGGTCCACGAGGAGCTTCTTCAGGAACGGGAACGTCACGACCGTCGAGAACGTCGCGTGCCCCGCCCAGTGCTCGATCGCGTACGCGACGATGAACGCCATCAGGAACTGCGGCAGGAGCTTGCCCCGTCCGGTCAGCCCGAGGCTGCGCCGCCGCGTGACCTTCACGAAGTCGTCCGCGAACCCGACCGCGCCGACGCCCGCCAGCGTCCCGAGGGCGATCCAGACGAAGCGGTTCGGCAGGTCCATCCACAGGACCGTGGCCATGACGACGGCGAAGAGGATCAGGATGCCCCCCATCGTCGGCGTGCCGGCCTTCGCGAGGTGGGTCTTCGGCCCTTCCGCCCGGATCGACTGGGCGATCTGGAAGCGCTTCAGCATCCGGATCGTGACGGGGCCGAGCACGAGCGAGATCACGAGCGCCGTCACCGCCGCCATCGCCGTCCGGAACGTGATGTAACGGAAGACGTTGAGCGCGGGAATGCGGCTCGCGAGCGGGAAGAGCAGCCAGTACAGCACGTCAGGCCTTCTCCGCCGAGGCCAGGGCGTCGACCGACCGGTCGAGGCCGATGCCGCGCGAGGCCTTGAAGAGCACCACGTCGCCGTCGGCCAGGATCCCTTCCAGCATCCGCGCCGCTTCTTCGGCCGACGCCGCGTAGACGATCGCCGAGCGCGTGAGCCCCGCCCCGGCGGCGCCCTCGCCGAGCAGGCGGGCGCGGGGACCGACGCAGACGAGCAGGTCGGCGCGGCCGGGGACGGCGCGGCCCGCCTCGAGGTGAAAGCGCTCCTCCTCGGGCCCGAGCTCGAGCATGTCGCCCAGGACCGCGATCCGGCGCCTCGCGGGCACCCCCGCGAGCGTCTCGAGGGCCGCCCGCATCGAGGAAGGGTTCGCGTTGTAGCTGTCGTCGTACAGCCGCGCGCCCGAGGCGTGCCGCTTCCACTCCCCGCGGTGCGCCGCCGGGCGGAGCTCCGCGGCGGCCCGGGCGCAGTCGGCCGGCGAAACGCCGACGACGAAGGCGATCGCCGCGGCGGCGAGGAAGTTCACGACCTGGTGGGGCCCGGGCAGGGGCAGGCGCACCGGGGCCTCGCCCGCCGGCGTCGACAGGACGAAGCGGCTCCCCTCGGGCTCCCCCGCGACGTCGCGCGCGGTCACCTCCGCGGCGTCCGAGCGGCCGAAGCGCACGACGCGGCCGCGGTGGCGCGCCGCGATCGCCGCGACGCGCGGGTCGTCGGCGTTGGCGACGAACACGCCGCCCGGCTTGAGGCCCTCGAGGATCTCGGCCTTGGCCTCGGCGATCGCGTCGATCGAGAGGAAGGACTGGAGGTGGGCCGCCGCGACGAGGAGGATCGCCGCGACGTCCGGCTCGAACGCCCGCGAGAGGCGCGAGAGATCCCCCGGTTCCGACAGCCCCATCTCCCCCACCATCCACACCGGCGTCCGCGGCAGGTTCACGACCGACATCGCGAAGCCGATCTGGCTGTTCTGGTTGCCCGGCGTCTTTTCGACCTCGTACCGCCGGGCGAGCATGGCCGCGGCGAAGTCCTTGGTCGTCGTCTTGCCGGCCGACCCCGTGATCGCCGCGAGCTTGAAACCCGCGGCGCGCTTCAGGGCCGCGGCGAGCTTCTGGAGCGCCTCGACCGGCGCCCCGACGAGGACGGCCGGCGTGTCCCCGGGAAGGTCCGCCGGCCGGCGCTCGGCGAGAAGCGCTCCGGCCCCCCGCGCGAAAGCCTCGCGCGCGTAGTCGTGCCCGTCGACGCGCGCGCCCCGGATCGCGACGAAGAGGTCTCCCGGCCGGACGCGCCGCGAATCGACGGCGACGCCCGTGAGCGTGGCCGCGCCCTCGGCATGCGTTCCGGCCGCCGCCGCGAGGTCCGCCAGCGTGAACTTCACGACTTCCCCGCGAGCTCGGCCGCCACCTTCCGATCGTCGAACGGGAAGTCCGTGCCCCCGATCGACTGCGTGGTCTCGTGGCCCTTTCCGGCGAGGACGAGGACCGTGCCGGGGTTGGCGAGCTCGACGCCGGCCCGGATCGCCTCGCGGCGGTTGGCGATCTTGAGGTACTTCGTCGCGCCCGACGCGACGAGGCCGGCCTCGACGTCCCGCAGGATGGCGTCCGGGCTCTCGGAGCGCGGATTGTCGGAGGTCGCGATCGCGATGTCGGCGAGGCGTCCCGCGATCTGACCCATCGGCGCCCGCTTGCCCCGGTCGCGGTCGCCGCCGCAGCCGAAGATGAGGATGATCTTGCGGTCCGTCAGCTCGCGGACCGCGGCGAGGAGCCGTTCGAGGGCGTCGGGCGTGTGCGCGTAGTCGACCAGGATGGGATAGGACTGGCCGGCCTCCACGCGCTCGAGCCGTCCCGGCACGTCGCGCACGCTCGCGAGGGCCGCGGCGAGGTCGTACTCCGGCACGCCGAGGCAGGCTCCCGCGGCCGCGGCGGCGAGGAGGTTCGAGACCTGGAACCGCCCGAGCAGCGGCGAGGCCACCGAGAACCGTCCGCCGGCCGAGACGACGTCGAAGAAGGTCCCGGTGAGGTCGCAGCGGACCGCGTCGGCGCGGAAGTCGGCCGCGGCGCCGGAGGGCGAGTAGCTCGCGAGCGGCGGCGCGACCTCCGCGAGGAGCCGCCGTCCCGCGAGGTCGTCGACGTTGACGACCGCGTAGCCGCCGGGCTTGCGCATGGCGAAGAGCTGCTTCTTGGCCTCGTAGTACTCGTCCATGGTGCCGTGAAAGTCGAGGTGGTCGCGCGTCAGGTTGGTGAAGACCGCCACGTCGAAGCGGCATCCCGTGACGCGGTCGAGCACGAGGGCGTGCGAGGAGACCTCGATCGCGGCCGCCGGCACGCCCTCGGCGACGAGCTCGGCGAGCAGCTCCTGCACGACCGTCGCCTCGGGCGTCGTCCGGCCGGCCTCGAGCCGCCGGCGGGGCGTCCGGTAGACGGTCGTCGCGAGCAGGCCCGCCTGCCCATAGCGCCGCGTCAGGATCGCCTCGAGAAGCGTCGTCGTGGAGGTCTTGCCGTTCGTTCCGGTCACGGCGGCGAGAACCAGCCGCTCGGCCGGGCGGCCGTGGAGCTCGGCGGAGAGAAGCGCCAGGGCCCGCCGCGGCGCGTCGAAGACGATCCAGGGCACGGCGGTGCCGGCGGGCGCCGGCCGGTCCGAGAGGACTGCCACCGCGCCCTTCGCGATGGCGTCCGGCACGAACGCGAGCCCGTCGGACTTTCCGCCGCGGAAGGCGACGAAGAGGTCCCCCGGCCGCACGCCGCGCGAGTCGCTCGACACGCGTGCGATCTCGACGGCCCGCGCCTCGGGCGCAACGTCTACACCCGGGAGGACCGCCGCGATATCCATGAGCTTCACGGGGCCGAAGGAGGCGGGACCGTCTCCTCCGCACGGCGGCCGGCCGCCGGGGCCGGCGCTTCCGCGCTGTCGGCGAGAAAGAGCGTCTGAACGGACCCGGTCCGCACGGGCGATCCGGGCGGCGGATCCTGGGCCACGACGAAGCCGCTTCCCTGGAGCCGGGCGAGCAGGCCCGTCCGGGCGAAGATGGCGACGGCCTCGCGCGCCGAGAGGCCGAGGACGCTCGGCGTGCGGTCGGGCGCGTCGGCCGGGCCGGCGAAGGACGCCGATCCGCCGCGCCGGGCCGCCGCGGGCACGACGCCGGCCTGGTAGCGCACGGGCGGGGGCGCCTGCGCGAGCATCGTCTCGGGAACGCGCTGCTCGCGCGGCGCGACGCGCAGGATCCCGAGCGTCTGCGCCACGACGCGCGCGAAGAGCGGCGCGGCGACTTCCGCCGCGTAGTACTTGCCCTGGGGCTCCTCGAGGACGACGACCGCGACGCAGCGCGGATTGTCCGCGGGAGCGAAGCCGGCGAAGTTCGGCACGTGGCGCCCGGCCTGGTAGCCGCCGACGCCCGCCTTCTGCGCGGTTCCGGTCTTTCCGGCCACGGCGAAGCCCGGGATCGCGGCCCGGGTGCCGGTGCCGTGCTCGACGACGCCGACGAGGATCTTCGAGATCGACTCGGCGGTCCGGGGCGACAGGACCCGCACGCGCTCGGCGGGCGGCAGGGCGCGCTCGCGGCCGCCCGGCTCGACGATGCGGGTCACCAGGTGCGGCTGGACGAGGAATCCGCCGTTGGCGACGACCGCCGTGACCCGCGCGAGCTGGAGCGCGTTGAGGGAGACCTCCTGCCCCATCGAGATCGAGGCGGTCGAGAGGCCCGACCACCGGGCGACGGGACGGAAGATCCCGGGGTTCTCGCCCGGCAGGTCGACGCCCGTCGGCCGGCCGACGCCGAATGCCGAGGCGCCCTCGTACAGGGGCCGCGCGCCGAGCCGCAGGCCGACCCGGATGATGCCGATGTTCGACGACTTCTCGAAGACTCCGGCGAGCGTCAGCGCGCCGTAGTGATGGTTCTTGTCCTCCTGGATCGTCGTGCTGGCGACCCGGATGGTCCCGTCGCCCGTGTCGATGATCTCGTCGAGCGAGACCACGCCCCGATCGAGGCCGAGGGCGCCCGTCACGATCTTGAAGGTCGAGCCGGGCTCGTAGGAATCCGCGATCGCGCGATTGCGCCACGTCTCCGGGGAGAACTTGCCGTAGGCGTTGGGGTCGAAGTCCGGCGCCGAGGCCATCGCCAGCACCTCGCCGTTCTCGGGGTCCATGACGACGATGCAGCCCGAGCGGGCGCGGTGCTCGCGCATGGCGTCGGCGAGCTCGCGCTCGGCCGCAAACTGCACGCCTGAGTCGAGCGAGAGGACGAGCGTCGCGCCTTCCTCGGCCGGGCGGCTGTTGGCCGCCTCGGCCTCGCCGTACCGGCTGCGGCGCGCGTCGGTCAGAGCCACGAGCTCGCCGGGCTTTCCGCGGATCGCGCCGTCGTAGTAGTGCTCGAGCCCCGCGAGACCCACGGCGTCGGTCCCGACGAACCCGAGCACGGCGCCGGCGAGGCGGCCCTTCGGATAGAAGCGCCTGGGCTCGGCCACGAAGTGAATGCCGGGCAGCTTGAACGCGCGGATGCGGTCGGTCGCATCCGGGTCGAGCTGCCGGCGAATCCAGACGAAGCCGCGGTCGCTCCGGAGCTTCTCGAGCACCTCGTGCGTGGACAGGCCGAGGACCGGGGCCAGGCGCTCCGCCGCCGCCGCCGGATCCTGGACGTCGTCGGGGATCGCGTAGATGGACGCCGACTCGACGGACACGGCGAGCTCGCGCCCCTCGCGGTCCAGGATCGAGCCGCGCTGGCCGGGGATCTCGATCCGCCGCTCCTGCTGCCGCTGCGCGCGGGCGCGGTAGCGCGAGCCCTCGGCGATCTGGATCTGGACGAGCCGGCCGACGACGACCGCGCCCCAGATCGCGAGGATCAGCGCGAAGAGGCGCGTGCGGCCCCGCCGGACGCCGTTCATCGCGCGGCGCCTCCGCCGACGGGCGCCTCGACGACCTGGACCTGCCCGGGATGCGGCGGCCGCAGCCCCTTGCGACGGGCGACGTCCGCGACCCGCTCGGGCGAGGAGGCCTGCGCGAGCTCGGCGCGCAGCCGCCGGTTCTCCTCGTTTGCGACCGCGACCTGCTTCTGCCGCGCCTCGCGGATGTAACCCGACGCGCACCGTCTCGATGTGGAGGGCCGCGTAGGCGAGCAGCGCGCACGCGATCGGCAGCCCGGCGAGCAGCAGCGTCGCGAGCTCCCGCCCGCGGCGGCGGTCGCGCTCGCGCGTCAGGTGCAGGTTTTCGACGCGCTTCGTCTGGGCGTAGACGGTGCTCATGGTCGCGGTGTCACACCACCTGCGCCAGGATTTCGGCCGGGTCCGCGACCTTCTCGGCGACGCGCAGGCGCGCGCTCCGGGAGCGCGGGTTGCGGGCGACCTCGGCGTCGCCGGGCCGGATCGGCCGGCGCGTCAGGACCTTGAGCGCCGTCCGCGCCCCGCAGACGCAGGCCGGCAGCTTCGGCGGGCACAGGCACACGCCCGATTCGCGGCGGAACACGTCCTTGACGATCCGGTCCTCGAGCGAGTGATACGAGATGACGGCGAGGCGCCCCCCCTGATTCAGGCGCGCCGAGGCGGCGGCGAGAAACCGGGCGAGCGCGACGAGCTCCTGGTTGACCTCGATCCGCAGCGCCTGGAAGACGCGCGTGGCCGGATCGATCTTCTCCCGCGTCCCCTTCGCTCCCGCCACGATGCGGGCGAGCTGCCGGGTCGTCTGGATGGGGCCTCGAGTCCGCTCCGCCACGATACCCCGCGCGATCTTTGCCGCCATTCGCTCCTCCCCAAAATCACGGAAAATCCGTGTCAGTTCCTCGACCGAAGCCGTGGCCACGATGTCGGCCGCGCTCCGGCCGCTTCTTCCCATGCGCATGTCGAGCGGCCCGTCCCGCCGGAACGAGAAGCCGCGTTCGCCCTGATCGAGCTGCATCGAAGAGACGCCGAGGTCCGCGAGGATCCCGTCGGGCGCGGGCGAGCCTTCGAGCACCTCGTCGAGGTCGCCGAAGTCGGCCTCGACGAGACGCACGCGGCCGGAAAACCGCGCCAGCCGTTCCCCAGCGCGCGCGAGCGCGTCGGGGTCCCGGTCGATGCCGAGAAGCCGGATCGCGGGCCCGCGGTCGAGAAGGGCCTCCGCGTGGCCGCCCGCGCCGAGCGTCGCGTCGACGAAGAACCCGCCGCGCCCGGGCGCGAGCCACTCCACGACCTCCTCGAGAAGGACCGGCGTGTGGAGCGGCGGCGGTTCAATGGCTTCGTCTCCCGTTCACAAAAGGAGCTTCGAGAGCTCGTCGTAGTCCTCGGGCCCGAACTCCTCGGTCGAAAGCCGCTTGGCGAGCGCGCCGCGGTCGGAGACGACGAGGTGATCGATGTTCCCCGTCACGACGACGTCGGGCGCGAGCTTCGCCGAGTCGCGCAGGATCTGCGGGACCAGGACGCGCCCCTGCGCGTCGATCGCGGCGTCCTGGCCGAAGTAGTTGACGCGCTCGAGAAACTTGTTCTTCGCGCGATGGATCGCCGGAAGCTCGGCGAGCTTCTCTTCGAGCTGCCGCCAGATCGGGAGCGGATAGAGAAGGAAGTTGCGCCCGTGGATCGAGGTCACGAAGAGATCGCGCCCGAAGGCCTCTTCGATCTGCTGCCGAAAAAGATTCGGCACCTTCAGCCGACCCTTCTCGTCGAGACGGGCCGGCGCGCTTCCTCGAAAGCGATCCATTCAATTTGGGATCCCGTCGGCGCTCCGGGACCACTTTCTCCCACTTTTAACCAGAATTGGCCACTGCGCGGATGTTAGGAGCGCCAAGCTTTATTAGTCAAGGGAAGTCGTTTGCCTTAAAAAATTCGGAGCGCTAAACGGGCGTAAGCCGACGCATCGAGCGTCGGAGCGGCGTCGCACAAGTGGTTGTGCATCGCGCTCGCCGAATCTCCCAAGCGTGGTGTTTCTCGCCGTGGAGCGACGGCCGGGAGGGCGGGGACAAGCCCCGCCCCTACGACCCGGGGCCGCGCCTTACCTGTCGTTGAGAGTTCAGGGCCATACGGTTTCGCGGCCTTCGTGCCAGTCGTTGGTCAGCTCCAGCCACAACGCGAGGCCGCGATACGCGCCGAACTTCGCGTACCGGCGCGCGATCGCGCCGTCGACCGTCTTGGCCGGGCCGCGGTGGAGCTGGCGGTACTTCTTTCTCACCCACGAGTCGATCGCCAGGAAGTCGTGGCGGCCGAGGATCCGGAGCAGGCCTTCCGCCGCGTACGGCCCGAAGCCGTGCTCGGCGAGGATCGCTTCACGGACCTCCCCGGAGGCCGTCGCGGGATTCTCCCAGGCCGAGAGGTCGAGCCGGCCCGACGCGACGCGGCGCGCGAATCGCGACAGGGCGACGGCGCGGTACCCGCAGCGCACGCGGCTCTTGAGCGTCGCCGGCGGAAACCGCGCGATCGCTTCGGCGCCGGGAAAGGCGCCGTCGCGGCCGGCGAGCGCGACGAGCCGGACCACCATGCCGCGCGTCGCCTCCCACGAGCAGTTCGTCGTCAGGAGCATCTTGACCGCGTCCTCGAAGAGCCCGGGCGCGCGGAGCATCCGGCCTCCGCCGCGCTCGAGCCCGCGGGCGAGCGGCGAGCCCGGCTCGAGCGAGGCGCCGAAGGCGGAGAGGTCGAGGTCGAGCGAGAAGACCCGCCGCGCGATGCGCACGGCCTCCGCCCTCCCGGCCGGTCCCGACGCCTCGAGCGCTCCGCGGCGGGCGCGGAAGACGATCTCGCCGGCCTCGATCCGCGTCGAGAGCGTGCCGGCGCCGCGGTCGTACGCGAAGGGCGGGAGGTCGTACCAGCCGTGCGAGCGCACGACCGCGTCGAAGGAGAAGTTCGGGGGAAGGGAGAGCCGGAGGGCCAGCCTAGGATGCCTTCTTCTCTTCGAGCTTGGCCTTCTCGTCGAGCTTCGCGAGCTCGGGGTCGTAGATCTTGACGAAGGCCTCGCGCCGCAGCTTGTCCATGTACTCGGTGAACCGCTTCTCGTAGAGCTCGTCGGAGATCCGCTTGCGCAGGTCGTCCTTGACCTCGCCGAACGGCTTGAACCCCGCGGACTTCCGCTCGGTCACGCGGAAGAGGTGGATCGCGTCCGGCATCAGCACGGGCGCCGGGTACTCGTCGTTGTTCGAGAAGATCGCGACGTCGAGCACCTCGACGAGCTCGCCCTTGGCGACCGTCCCGAGGTCCCCGCCCTTGTCGCGGGTGTTTCCCTCCGACGAGTCCTTCGCGAGATCGGCGAAGGACGTCCCGGTCTTGATCTTTTCGCGGATCTCCTCGACCTTGATCGCGGCACTCGCCTGCCCCGCCGTGTCGCCGGGCGAGTAGCGGATGACGATCTCGGCCACGTGCGCCGACGCGGGAACGGCGTAAAACTGCTCTTTGCGCCGCTCGTACTCGACGCGGAGGGCGTCGTCGGAGAGGTCCATCCGCGAGGCGACGTCGCGCCCGATGACCTTCTGGAGCGTGATCGTCTCGCGCATCTGGCGCCGGAGGTCGTCGCGGTTCATGCCCGAATCGGCGAGCGCCGCGTCGAACTCGGCGTCGGTCTTGAGGTTGTACTGCGCCTTGACGCGCTGCACCGCCGCCTCGACCTCCTCGTCGGTGGCCTGGACCGCCATCTCCTTGGCTCGCTCGTCGAGCAGCTTCTCCCGGATCATGTCCTCCAGGATCTGGGTCCGCAGCTGCGCCTGGTCGGTCGTGGCCCGGGCCGACTTGAGGGCCACGGCGAGGCGCCGGTCGTACTCGGACTGGGTGATGAGCCGGTCGTTGACGCGGGCCACGATCCGCTCGACGAGCTCGGCCGCGGGCACGGCCAGGGCCGCGCCGAAGGCCGCGAGCAGGAGGAACGTCCGCTTCATGCGGCCCTTCATAACACAGCCCTCCGGCCGGAATTTCCCCGAAAGCCCGGCTACGCGGGAACCGCGCCGAAGCGCGGGAGGAGATCGTTCAGGGCCGGCAGCAGAGTGTCCCCCTCCGGGGCCGGAAGTGTCAGGACGCGGGCCGGCGAGAAGCTCGCCCCGGGCCGCTCCCGGACGAACGCGAGAAGCCGGCCGGGATCGACCGGCGCATTCTCGGCGAACCGGACGTGCACCCGGCCGGCCTGACGCGTCAGCGACGTGACACCCAGGCGTTCGGCGGCGGCGCGCAGCCGCGCATAGGCGATGAGACGCCCGACCGCGGCCGGCGGCTCGCCGAACCGGTCGGCGATCTCCCGGCGCGCCTCCTCGAGGGCCGCGTCGTCGGAGGCGCGCGCCACCTTCTTGTAGATCATCATCCGCCAGCTCTCGTCGGGCACGTAGTCGTGCGGGATCGCGAGGTCGAGCCCGAGCGACATCGTCAGGGAACGCTCCGGCAGCGCCTCCTCCCCGCGCATCTCCCGGATCGCCTCCTCGAGCAGCGAGAGGTACGTCTCGAACCCGACGGCGGCGATGTGGCCGGACTGCTCGCCGCCCAGGATGTTGCCGGAGCCGCGGATCTCGAGGTCCTTGGCGGCGATGCGGAAGCCCGCGCCGAGGTCGCAGAACTCCTGGATCGAGGCGAGCCGGCGGCGCGCGACGTCCGAGAGCGCGGCGGTGGGCTCGACGAGCAGGTAGGCGTAGGCCGGCTTGTCGCTCCGGCCGACGCGGCCCCGGAGCTGGTAGAGCTGGGCGAGGCCGAAGGTGTCGGCCCGGTCGATCAGGATCGTGTTCGCCGACGGAATGTCGAGCCCGTTCTCGACGATCGCGGTGGCGAGCAGCACGTCGGCCGCCCGCGTGAAGAACCGGACCATCGCCTTCTCGAGCTCGGTCTCCGGCATCTGTCCGTGGGCGACCGCGATGCGGACCGAGGGCAGCAGCTCCTCGAGCATCTGCTTGACCCGCCCGATCGACTCGATCCGGTTGTGGACGAAGAAGACCTGGCCGCCCCGCTCGAGCTCCGCCTCGATCGCCTCGCGGATGATGTCGGGCTTCGACGGCACGACCTGCGTCTCGATCGCCAGCCGGTCGCGCGGCGGCGTCTCGATGATCGAGAGGTCCCGCAGCCCCGAGAGCGAAAGGTGCAGCGAGCGCGGGATCGGCGTGGCCGACATCGCGAGCACGTCGATCGAGGCCTTCCACTCCTTGATCCGCTCCTTCTGCGCGACCCCGAACCGCTGCTCCTCGTCGACGATGAGGAGGCCGAGGTCGCGGAATGCGAGGTCCTTGCCGAGCATCCGGTGCGTGGCGATGAGGATGTCGACCGAGCCGTCGGCGACCTTCGCCACGACCTCCTTCTGCTCCTGCCGCGTCCGGAAACGCGAGAGCAGCTCGATGACGACGGGGAACGCCGAGAAGCGCCGCTGGAACGTCCGGAAGTGCTGGTCGGCCAGGATCGTCGTCGGCGCGAGCAGCGCGACCTGCTTGCCGTCGAGGACCGCCTTCATCGCCGCCCGCATGGCGACCTCGGTCTTGCCGTAGCCCACGTCGCCGCACAGCAGCCGGTCCATGGGCTTGGACGACTGCATGTCGCGCTTGACGTCGGCGATCGCCTGGGCCTGGTCGGGCGTTTCGACGTGCTCGAAGGCGTCCTCGAACTCCTTCTGCCACGGCGAGTCCTTCGAGAAGGCGAAGCCCTCGGCGGTGCTGCGGCGCGCGTAGAGCTTCAGGAGCTGGTCGGTCATGTCGCGCATCGCCTTGCGCACGGACGCCTTGCGCCGGCCCCAGCCGGCGCCGCCGAGCTTGTCGAGAACGGGCTCGACGTCCTCGACGCCCGAGTACTTCTGGACGAGGTCGAACCGCTCGACCGGCAGCAGGAGCGTCTTCTGGTCGGCGTACTCGATCTCCATGAACTCGCGCTCCTCGCCCTCGACCGGGAATCGCTTCAGGCCCCGGAAGAGGCCGATGCCGTAGTCGGCGTGGACGACGGCGTCGCCGAGCTTCAGGTCCCGCAGGTCGGAGAGGAACGCCTCCGCGGGCCGGCGGCGCGCGGTCGCCGAGCGCCGCTCCTCGCCGAAGATCTCCTCCTCGGAGTAGAGGGCGAGGCGCGGCTCGCGCAGGCGGAAGCCGGCCGAGATCTCCGCCGCGATCGAGACGACGACGCCCTCGCGGCGCTCGGACGAGACGTGGAACCCGTACTCGATCGCCAGCCGCCGGAGCTTCTCCGCGCCTCCGGTCGGACGCGTCGCGACGAAGACCTCCTCGCCCGAGGCGAGCGCCCGGGTCAGGTCGGCGGCGGCCTCCGCGGCCCGGCCGTCATGGCCGGCGATCGCCTCGGCGGGCAGGCGGATCGTCCGGTCGCTCGGCGCGCCGGCCCCGAGCCGGTCGAACCGGAGGCCCGCCGCCTCGAGGCGCTCGCGGATCCGGTCGGCCGGATGCATCAGCTCCTCGGGGGAAAACGCATCCCGGTCCGGATCGCGGTCCGCCTCCAGGCGCCCGGCGAAGCCCGCGAGCTCCTCTTCGACCGACGCCGGCTCGACGACGATCGTGAGCGCCGCCGCCGCGTGCTCGAGCCAGCCCGCCGGCATCGCCGAGACGGCCGGCGCGAAGACGAGGCGCTCGGCCTCCGAGGGAAGGCGTCCGATCCGTTCGGTCATGAGCCGCCGCGCCTCCTCGGACTCCTCCGACGCGGCGAAGGGCGCGAGCGCGACCTCCGCGATCTTCTCGCGCGAGCGCTGGGTGTCGGGGTCGAAGAGCCGCAGCGACGCGACGGTGTCGCCGTCGAGCTCGACGCGCACGGCCAGATCCCGGTCGGGCGGGAAGACGTCGAACAGGCCGCCCCGCACGGCGAGGTCGCCGGTCTCGACGACCAGGTCCGAGCGCCGGTAGCCGAGCCGCACGAGCCGCTCGACGGTCTTCGCGAGGGAGAGCTCCTCGCCTTCGCGGATGCGCAGGAAGAGCCCGTAAAAGCGGGCGGGGTCCGGCAGCCGGGTGAAGAGAGCGCGCGCCGGCAGGACGGCGCCGATCGGCGGCCCGCCCGCCGCGAGGGCGGTCAAAAGGGAAAACTCGTCGCGCCGGGACTTCAGCGATGCCGGGATGCGCTGGTACGGCGTCAGGGTCGGCGCCGGGGCGTGGAAGACGCGCTCGAGGCCCGCCGCAGCGAGGTCGCCGAGCCACTGCTCGGCGTCCCGCTCGGTCGCGACCACGACGGCCACCGACCGGCCGAGGTCCCCGGAGAGCGCCGCGACGACCGCCGCCGGCAGCGCCCCGACCCCGCCCGCGACGACGAGACGGTCTTCCCCCCGCCGGACCCTCTCGAGGAGGCCGGTGTACGACGGGACACCGCGGACGAGGTCCGTGAACAACCGGGTCAAACCGAAGTCGAAGGCTACGCGCGGGCGAGCGGCGACTTCTCCCGAAGGCGCGAGACGGCCCCGACGGTCACGCCCGCGGCGTAGTCCACTTCCTCCTCGGTGGTCCAGCGACCCACGCCGAACCGGATCGAGGCGTGGGCCAGCTCCGGCGGCACGCCGATCGCCGTCAGGACGTGCGACGGCTCGAGGGACGCCGACGTGCACGCCGAGCCCGAGGAGACCGCGACGTCCTTCATGCTGACGAGGAGGGCCTCGCCCTCGACGCCGGCGAAAGAGAGATTGAGGTTGGCCGGGAGCCGCCGCTCGACGGCTCCGGGCGCGAGCGCGCCGTCCGGCCCGATCGCAGGCAGCGGCGCGCCGTTCAACGTCGCGTCCGCCACCCGCGACACGATCGCGTCGTGGAGCCGGCCGCGCAGCCGGCGCATCCGCGGGGTTTCCTGCGGCATCTCCCCGACCGCGAGCTCCGCGGCCTTGCCGAGCCCCACGATGCCGGGCACGTTGAGGGTGCCCGAGCGCATTCCGCGCTCGTGCCCGCCGCCGAACACGATCGGCTCGAGCCGCACGCGCGGGTTGCGGGATCGCACGTAGAGGGCCCCGACGCCCTTGGGGCCGTAGATCTTGTGCGCGGAGATCGAGGCGAGGTCGACGTTCATCGCCTCGACGTCGAACGGGATCTTGCCGAATCCCTGCACGGCGTCGGTGTGGAAGTAGACCCCCTTCTCGCGGCAGATCGCGCCGATCTCGGCAATGCGCTGGATCGTTCCGATCTCGTTGTTGGCGAGCATCAGCGAGACGAGGACGGTCTTCTCCGTGATGGCCTCCCGCACGCGCTCGGGCGGGATCTCGCCGGTCGTCTCGGGCTGGAGGTACGTGACGGCGAATCCTTCGCGCTCGAGCTCCCGGCAGGCGTCGAGGACGGCCGAGTGCTCGGTCGGCGCCGTGATCACGTGGCCGCCCTTCGCCTTGAAGAGGCGCGCCACGCCGAGGATCGCGAGGTTGTCCGACTCCGTCGCGCCGGAGGTGAAGACGATCTCCTTCGCCGCGGCGTTCATCGCCCGCGCCACCTGGTCGCGCGCCGCGTCGACGGCGGCCTCCGCCTCCCAGCCGAAGACGTGTCCGCGCGAGGCCGGGTTCCCGAAGACGCGCGTGAAGTACGGCGTCATCGCCTCCAGGACACGCGGATCGACGGGCGTCGTGGCGTGGAAATCGAGGTAGATCGGCAGCTGCATGGGCCGCCTATTCTATCGGGGTCCCCAGGCCCCTTGTATCTGCGGGCGCATCGTCATATATCCCGGGATCTTCGAGGAAGGAGCCTTCGCCATGAGCGACTCCCGGCCGATCCTGTCGGATGAGATGCTGCGGACCTTCCACGGCCGGGCGCCCGCGTACGACCGCGAGAACCGGTTCTTCAGCGAGGACTTCGAGGACCTGCGCCGCGCCGGCTACCTGAAGATGGCCGTCCCGCGCGAGCTCGGAGGCCTCGGGCTCTCCTTCGCCGACTGCATGCGCGAGACCCGGCGCCTCGCCTACTGGGCGCCGGCGACCGCGCTCGGCACGAACATGCACACCTACTGGTGCGGCGTGGCGTCGCAGGTCCGGCAATCGGGCGACTCCTCCTGCGACTGGATCCTCGAAGCCGCCGGGCAGGGCGCGGTCTTCGCCGCCGGCCACGCCGAGCTCGGCCACGACCTCCCCGTGCTGCTCTCCACGACGCGCGCGGAACGCGTCGCCGGCGGCTACCGCTTCACCGGCCACAAGGCCTTCGGCAGCCTCACGCCCGTCTGGACCCTCCTCGGCCTCCATGGAATGGATGCGAGCGATCCGAAGGCGCCGAAAATCGTGCACGCCTTCCTCAAGCGCGACGCAGAGGGCTACCGCATCGAGCCGACCTGGGACGTCCTCGGGATGCGCGCGACCCGCAGCGACGACACGATTCTCGAGGGCGTCTTCATCCCCGACGACCGCATCAGCCGGGTCGTGCCGGCGGGCGCGGCCGGCATCGACGTCTTTGTGCTGTCGATCTTCGCGTGGGCCCTGATCGGTTTCGCCCACATTTACTACGCGCTCGGCCGCCGCGTGCTCGACCTGACCGTCGAGTCGCTGAAGAAGCGGACCTCGCTCGCGGTCTCGGGCTCCATGGCCCATCACCCGGCCATGCAGCACGGCGTGGCCGAGATGGTGATGGAGCTCGAAGCGCTCGAGCCGCTGATCGACCGGACGACCGGGGAGTGGTCCGCGGGGATCGGCCACGGCGCGCTCTGGCCGTCGAAGATCATGGCGACGAAGTACCGCACGGCCGAGGGCGTCTGGAAGGTCGTCGACACCGCCATGGAGCTCTCGGGCGGCGCCGGGATGTTCAAGCGCAACGAGCTCGAGAGGCTCTTCCGCGACGCCCGCGCGGGGCGCTTCCACCCGGCCAACTCCGCCCTGACGCACGAGGTCGTGGCCAAGACGGCGCTCGGCATCAACCTCGACGAGCCGCCGCGCTGGGGTTAGGACCCGACAGCCCTCAGCTCCAGGCTTCCTCGACGGGGAGCACGAACGCGCGAATGGGCTTCCCGTGCCGCGCACCGGCCGTCGCGAGCGCCTCCCGGGCGGCCGGAAGCTTCTCGTCGGCAATCGCGGCGAAGACGAGGTCCGAAACGCCGGGCGCCTGGCGGGAGCCAAAGCGAGGTCCGGTGCTCCCTTCGCCGTAAACGCCCGGTATTTCCGTGAAACCCGCGCCCGCGGCCGCCTCGAGCGCGGCCTCCGCGTCGTCGCGCGCCTCCCGGGCAACGACGGCGAGCAGCAGCTTCACGGCTGCGCCGCGGCCGCGCCAACGCGGAGCCGCTTCAAGAGCCACATCATCGGACACGTCCCGGTGAAAGCGGATTGCAGCAGGTTGGCGCCGACGAACGCGGTGAAGAGAAAGAACCCCGGGTGGACGAACCACCCGAGGGCGAGCGACGCGAGAACGAAGGTTCCCGCGATCCCGCGCAGCCAGTCGTCCACGGACCGTCTCATGCGAGGCTCCTTTCCGTCGCGACGGACGAGGTGGCCGGCGAGGGGTGCGCCCGCTTCTCCTCCGCGCGTTTGAGCATGTAATAGAGGACCGGCACGGCGGCGCGCGACAGGAGCGTCGCCGCCACCTCCCCCGCCATCATCGAGACCGCGAGTCCCTGGAAGATCGGATCGAGCAGCATCACCGCGGAGCCCACGACGACCGCGGCCGCCGTCAGGAGCATCGGGCGGAAGCGCACCTCCCCCGCGTCGAGCACCGCTTCGGAGAGCTCCATGCCCTCCCGGCGGCGCAGCTCGATGAAGTCGACGAGGATGATCGAGTTGCGCACGATGATGCCGGCGCCGGCGATGAAGCCGATCATCGAGGTCGCGGTGAAGAACACGCCGAAGAGACCGTGCGCCGGGAGGATCCCGACGAGCGTCAACGGGATCGGCGCCATGATGACGAGCGGCACCGTAAAGCTCTTGAACCAGCCGACGACGAGGACGTAGATCAGGACGAGGACCGCCGCGAAGGCGAGGCCGAGGTCGCGGAAGACCTCGTAGGTCACGTGCCACTCGCCGTCCCACTTGAGCCCGAAGCGCGCCGTGTCGAACGGCGCGGTCGCCGTGCGCGTCTGGATGCGGTACCCGCCCGGCACCGGGATCGACGCGATGCCCTTCTCGAGCGCCCCGATCGCGTAGACCGGGGCCTCGCGGCGCCCGGCGACGTCGGCGGTGACGTACACGACCGGCTTCAAGTTCTTGTGGTAGATCGAGGTGTCGGCCGGCACGCGCTCGAAGCGCCCGATCTCGGAGAGCGGGACGAGGCGGCCCGACGCGTCCGCGACCGAGAGCGCGCCGAGCGCGGAGAGGTCGTGGCGGCGCTCCTCGGGCAGCGTGAACCGCAGCGGAATCCGCTCGCGGATCCCGGGAAGGTGGATCTCGCCGGCCGCATCGGACGAGAGCGCCAGGCGCAGGGTCGCCGCGACGTCGGACTCGCGGATCCCCGAGAGGCCCGCCTTCTCGCGGTCGAGCCGGTAGACCTCCTTGTCGCGCGGGGTCTCCAGGTACCAGTCGACGTCGACGACTCCCTCGGTCTTCCGGAACACGTCGCGCACCTGCCGCGCCACCTCCCGGCGGCCCGCGTCGTCCGGGCCGTAGATCTCGGCGACGAGGGTCTGCAGCACCGGGGGACCCGGCGGCACCTCGGCGACCTTGACGCGGGCGTCGTAGCGCCGGGCGATCGGCTCGAGGAGCCCGCGGGCGGCGCGGGCGATGGCGTGCGAGGAGCGGGAGCGCTTCCCCTTCGGCGCCAGCGACACCTGGACGTCTCCCTGGTGCGGCGCCGAGCGCAGGAAGTAGTGCCGCACGAGGCCGTTGAAGTTGTAGGGCGCGGCCGTGCCGGCGTAGACCTCGGTTCCCGTCACTTCCGGCAGCGGCGCGAGGGCGTCCGCCATCTCCGAGAGCACGCGGTGCGTGGTCTCGAGCGTCGTTCCGTCGGGAAGGTCCACCACGACCTGGAACTCGTTCTTGTTGTCGAAGGGCAGCATTTTCACGGTCACGACGCCCAGCGGCACGAGCGCCATTGCTCCGAGGAGCAGCACCGCGATGACGCCGAAGAAGATCGCGCGCGAGCGCCGGCCGCCGTCCGAGACGAGCGGCGTCATCGCGCGGCGGTAGAGCTGCGCGAGCCGGCTGCGCTCGCCCTCGCCGTGGCCGGCCGCCCCGGCGGGCGTCCCGCGAAACAGCCGGCGCGCCGCCCAGGGCGAGATCGCGAAGGCCACGAGCAGCGAGAAGAGCATGGCCGCCGAAGCCCCGACCGGGATCGGGCGCATGTACGGTCCCATCAGCCCGCCGACGAAACCCATCGGCACGATCGCCGCGATGACCGCGAACGTGGCGAGGATCGTGGGGTTGCCGACCTCGTCGGTCGCCTCCACCGCGATCCGGGCGAGCGGGCGTCCGTGCGCGGACGGCAGCCGGAGGTGGCGGACGATGTTCTCGACGACGACGATCGCGTCGTCGACGAGGATGCCGATCGAGAAGATGAGGGCGAAGAGCGTGATCCGGTTGAGCGTGTAGCCGAAGAGCATGAAGACGAAGAGCGTGAGCGCCAGCGTGACCGGCACCGCGAGCAGCACCACGCCCGCCTCCCGCCGGCCCAGCGCGAGCGCCATGAGCAGCGCGACCGACAGGGTCGCGAGGGCCATGTGCTTGAGCAGCTCGTTCGACTTCTCCGAAGAGGTCTCGCCGTAGTCGCGCGTCACCGTCGTGCGCACGTCCGCGGCGAGAAGGCGCGGCTCCACGGCGTCGAGCCGGCGCTCGATCGCGTGCACGACCGAGATCGCGTTGGCGCCGCGCCGCTTGCTGACGGCGAGCGTGACCGCGGCGAAGCGCCCGGCACGGCCGGGCTCCCCGTGCGTCACGTAGGTCGCGGGGCGCTCCGGTCCGTCGACGACGGTCGCGACGTCGGAGAGCCGCACCGGGCGTCCGCCGCGCTCGGCGACGACGACCGAGCCGAGCTCGCTCGCGGACTCGAGGAAGCCGCCGGCCTCGACCACGACGCCCCGGTCGGAGGCGACCATCTCGCCCGCCACGGTGCGGCGGTTGCCGGCCTCGATCGCCGCGATGACCGGGCCGGCCGCGAGCCCGCGCGCCGCGAGCCGCGCCGGGTCGAGCTCCACCCGGAACTCGCGCCGCAAGCCGCCGATGAGGGCGGTGTCCGAGACTTCCGGGATGCTCTTGATCTCGTTCTCGACCTCCGCCGCGATCTGCCGGAGCGTCGCCGGATCCTGCGTCGGGCTCCAGAACGTCAGGGCCCAGATCGGCACGTCGTCGATCGAACGGGGCTTGACGACCGGCGGCGGCACGTCCCGCGGCCAGGCGTCGGCGAGCGCGTCGATCTTGGAGCGGACCCGCACCAAGGCGCGGTCGGGGTCCTCCCCCACGCGAAAGCGCACGACCACGAACGCCGAGCCCGGCGACGAGGTCGAGTAGACGTACTCGACCCCGGGGATGGACCAGAAGGCTTTCTCGAGGGGAGACGAGATCTCCCGCTCGACCTCGACCGAGCCGCGGCCCGGAAGCGACGCGAAGACGTCGACCATCGGGACCTTGATCTGGGGCTCTTCTTCGCGCGGCGTCACGGCGATGGCGAGGGCTCCGAGCGCCAGGGCGAAAAAGACGAGCAAAGGCGTCAGCTTCGACTCGATGAACGCGGAGGCGAGGCGTCCGGCGAGGCCGAGGCGTTCGCGCTCCTGCACGAGCCGCACCCGCGGGTCGAGCGTCACGAGACCGCCCGCGTCCCGGCCGCCAGGTCCGCCGGCGGATCGAGCACGACCCGCTCTCCCGCTTCGAGCCCGGACCGGACCTCCACCAGGCCGGCGCCGGCGGGCCCGCCGGTGCGGACGTACCGCAGAGACACCCGGTCGTCCCGCCCGACCGCCCAGGCGATCTCGAGGCCGCCCCGGGCCGCGATCGCGCGCGCGGGCACCAGGAGCCTCGACGCGGCCGGCCCCGGGAAGCGCAGGCGCACGAAGGTGCCGACCGGCGGATCGACGTCCGCGGGAAGGCCCACGCGGACGAGGCGGCGGCGCGTTTCCGGATCGACCGCGCCCACGATTTCCACGATCCGGCCCTCGACGACCCGATCGCCGAGGGCGACGGGCACCACGTCGCCGACGGCGAGCCGTGAGGCCGCTTCTTCGCCCGGCGCCGCCTCGACGCGCCGCCCCTTCGCCGAGGAGAGCCGGACGAGGGGCCGCCCAGGGGCCGTGAGGTCTCCGACGGAAACCATCTTCTCGACGACGACCGCGTCGAACGGCGCGACGAGCACCGACTGCTCCCGGTCCGTCTCGGCGCGCGCCAGCGCGGCCTGCGCGAGCGCCAGGGCCGAGACCGCCGAGGACTCCTCCTGCCGGGTCCGCTCGATCTCGACCGCGGCGGCCGCGCCGCGCCCCTCGAGCCGCTCGAACCGCATCCGATTGCGGGTCGCGATCTCCGACGTCGAGCGTGCGGCCGCCACCGCGGCGCGGGCGCCCTCGAGCGCGCTTTCGGATTCGCGGTCCGCCAATCGGACGAGGACCGCGCCGGCGCGGACGGTCTGGCCGGGAACCGCGAGCACCTCGACGACCGGCGCTGCGAGGCGGCTCGAGAGGATCGCTTCGGTCACTCCCACGACGGTTCCGTCGACCTCGACGGTCGCCGCGGCATCGCTCCTCTCGACTTTCGCCGTCGCGAGCTTCCGGTTCGCGCCGGAGGCCGCTTCGGGGGCAGGCTTCTTCGCGCAGCCGGCGAAGGCGAGGACCGCCAGCGCCACGAGACCCGGAATTCGCTTCATCGCGCTCCCTCCCCCTCGGGCGCCAGGCCCAGGGCCATGCGCAGGTTGGCTTCGGCGAGCACGCGATCGGCCGCGGCGCCCACGGCGCCCATCCGCGCGCGCAGCTCCGCCGAGCGGGCCTCCAGCAGGTCCGAGAGGCGCGCGGCCCCCTCCTCGTATCGGGCTTGCTGGATCTCACGCGCGCGGGCGGCCGCCGTCCGCGCGTCCTCGAACGAGACCAGACGCGAGGCCGCCGCTTCCGCGCGCGCCCGCGCCGAGACGGTCTCGCTCTGCGCCGCGCGCCGGCGCTCGGAGAGCGCGGCCTCGGCCGCCCGCGCCGACGCCCGTGCCTCGGCCACGCGCGCGGTCACGGCGCCGGACTCGAAGATCGGGACCCGGACCCCGGCGAAGGCCGTGCCGGAATCGCCGTACCGGCCGCCCGCGGTCGGCGAGTGAAATTCCCATCGCCCGCTCACGACGAGCGACGGCCACCGGGACGCATCCGCCGAGCGGGCCGCCTGCTTCGCGGACTCGAGCGAGAGCTCGGCCGCGGCGATGTCGTCGCGCGTGCCCGAGGGAGGCGCGTCGACGGACGTCGGCTCCGGGAGCGGCGCGAGCGGCCTCGCGGCGGCCTCCTCGCCGATCAGGCCCGCGAGAGTCGCGCGCGCGGTCGACGCGGCGGCGCGAAACGCCGCGGTGTCGGCGCGGACCTCGGCGGCGACGGCGAGGGCCCGCGCGGGATCGGCCGACGTCGCGACGCCCTCTTCGTAGAGCGCGCGGGCCAGCGCCTCGTCCCGGTCCGCGTCCGACTGCCGCTCCGCCAGGATCGCCAGCGTGTCCTCGGCGCGCCGCGCCTCGACGAAGGCGGCGATCGCCTCCAGCGCCGCCCCGTCTCCGGTCCGCCGAGCGGCGCGCTCGGCCGCCTCGGCCGCGCTTCCCGCCGCGCGCGCGGCGGCCCGCGCCGAGCCGAAGAGGTCGACCGCCCAGGCGGCGGCCACGGCCGCGTTCCAGTCCTGGGTGAACGGCGGATCGTTGGGGTCGGAGAGGAAGAATTCCTGCGCCGAGAAGCGCTGCTGCTCCAGCGCGAGCGAGAAGACGGTCACGGGGTTGTTGGACGTGAGGAAGCCGACGTCGCCGAAGAGCGTCGGGCCCAGGGCCGACTTCGCCGAGGACTCCGAGGCCCGCGCCCGGTCGGTCTCGGCCTTCGCGCGCTCGACCACGGGCGCGCCGCCCGCGGCCAGGGACGCGGCCTGCTGGAGGGTGAGCGGCTCCGGGGCCGCGAGAACGGCGAGAAGCAGTGCGAGTTTCATGGGCGAATCCGTCCCGTGGCCGTCAGCACCGCCCCTGCGCGGGACAGGTGCTCAGGCCGCTCAAGCGATAGAGGGGGCAAAAGCCCCAGAGGCCGGTCGCAATCGGCGCAAACCCTGCCAGGCCCCACAGGGTGTGCGGCCAGACGACCGTGATCGAGAGGAGACCGAGCCCGACCGCGACCCGGACCCCGCGATCCCAGTCGGCTTCGTTGGTTTGCATGCGGCCCTCCAGCCCGTATGAGCCCGCCCGACGAAAAAGGGTTCGGGGGAGGGCTCGCGGCCCCCCGGGGGGCCGGTCAGCGCCCGGCGGCGAGGAGGCTGTAGAGCAGGACGGCCAGAACGACCAGGGTGACTCCGACGTACAGCCGGTCGCCCTGCCGGGCGAAGGCGAACATCAGCAGGGCGACCCGCGCGACGGGGGTCGCGAGAAGGAGCAGCAGCCCGAGCTGGATCAGCCCCCGGCCCTCGAGCGAGGACGCGTCGCGCAGGATCCCTCCGACGCCCCGCAGGTCCGCGGGCTCGCCGTGGAAGACGCGGTAGGCGGGCGGCGCGGAGCCGTGCCGCGAGATCTCGATCAGGCCGCCCGCGAGAACGACGGCGCCCGCGAGGACGACGCCCGCCCGCAGGAGGTTGCCGACGAGCTGCTCGACTTTCCGGTCGGTCCACGCGCGGGTGGCCATCAGATGCTCCCGGTGATGCCGCTGCGGATCATCTCGACCGCGAGGGCGAGGATCACGACGACGAAGACGAGCCGGAGCCGCGCGGTTTCGGCCCGGGCCAGCAGGCGCGCGCCCGCGAGCGATCCCACGAGGACCCCCAGCATGACCGGCAGCGCGATGCCGGGATCGATGTACCCGCGGTTGAGGTAGACGCCGGCGCTGGCCGCGGCGGTCACTCCGATCATGAAGTTGGACGTCGTGGTGGCGACCTTGAAGGGCAGCCCCATCGCCCCGTCCAACGCGAGCACCTTGACCGCGCCTGACCCGATTCCGAGCAGGCCGGAGAGACCCCCCGCGACGAACATGACGCCGAACCCCGCCGGCACGTTGCGGGCCTCGTACGGTCTCGGTCCGGCCGCCGTCGGCTCCAGGCCGTTCAGGCGCAGTCGCCGGCCCCATCCTCCCGGCGCTTCCGGCGCGGACCGGTCGCCACGGGAGCGCAGCGTGAGAAACGCCGACGCGATCAACACGAGACCGAACGCGACGGAGATCGCGGAGGTCGAGGTGCGCGAGGCCAGTCCGGCGCCCGCCAGGGCCCCGGTCGTCGTGGCGATCTCGAGAAAGATCCCGATCCGCAGGTTCGAAAACCCCTCCTTCACGTAGGCCGCGGCCGCGCCCGAGGAGGTCGCGATCACCGAGATCAGCGACGCCCCGATCGCGTAACGGATGTCGACGCCGAACGCGATCGTCAGCAGCGGAACGACGACGACGCCCCCACCCAGCCCCGTGAGCGCGCCGAGGAAGCCCGCGACGAGCGAGCCCGCCCCGACGGCGAGCGTGAAGGTCAGCATCGCGGAGTCAGTATCCCCCGTCCCGGCGGCGACGGCCCGTCGCGCCGAACGGCGGGGCGGTCGGACGGCGCGGACGAAGGGATCGCCGCCCTCAGGACGGCGGGGAGATCGCGGGAGGCTCCGACGAGGGGCCGGCGCCCGCGGCCCGCGCCCCGGCCTCGCCGACCGAGACCACCGGCTCGAGTGCGATCGCGGTCCGCATGGAGCGGGCGACGAGGCAGGACTCTTCGGCCTTGCGGACGATCCGCAGCGCCCGGTCGCGGTCCTCCTCGCGGCGCACCGTCACGCGGGGGCGCAGAACGATCCGCGTGATCGAGAAGCGCCGGTCGTCGCCGCGCTCGAGAAACCCCTCCCCCGCCGCTTCGACCGCCACGAAATCGAGCTTCGACAGCTCGGCGATCGCGAGGAACGTGGTCAACCAGCAGCTCGTCGCGGCGCCGACGAAGAGGTGCTCCGGCGTCCAGCGGCCGCCCGGCCCGCCGAACTGCGGCGGCGAGGCGATCTCGAGATCCGGGAGCCCATCCGGGGCGCTGGCCAGACCGCGCTTGCCATCCTGCCATCGAATCGAGAAGGGGTAGGTGCTGTGGATTTCGGACATGCGTGCTCCCGTTCAGTTCGGCCGCCCTGGCGTCGGGATCGGCGGCGAGCCCGAATCTCCCCGGCGAGCGGCGTGCGGGACGACGTTGAGCATCTTCATCCCCTCCGGGTTGTTCGGGACCCCGCTCCGGCCGCGGCGCCCGATGGGTGAGAGCCGAGGCGGGCCCGAAGGGTTCACCCGCGGAGACGCTCCCCGGGAGGCGTCGGCGAAACCTCTCGGACGGCTGCGGCTGAGCCTTCCCGAAAGGGATCGATGCGTTCCGCGCGGCGGGGCGGACTCAGTGATCCGAGTGCAGCAGGGCGATCGTCGCGACGCCGGCCAGGACGAGCGCGAACTGTCCCAGTCCGGCGGCGCCCCGGGCTCTTCGATGAAGGGAGGGGATGAGGTCGGCGGCCGCGACGTAGACGAAGCCCGCGGCGGAAACGGCCAGCACGAACGGCAGCGCCGGACGAAGGGTCTCGAGCGAGAAGTACCCGAGCAGAGCTCCCGCCAGCGTCGTCAGGCTGGACAACCCGTTCCAGATCAGTGCGCGAACCCGGGAGAAGCCTCCCTCCAGCAGGACGGCGAAGTCACCCAGCTCCTGCGGTACCTCGTGGGCGATGATCGCCAACCCGGCCGCGACGCCGACCGGGACGGAGACCTCGAAGGCCGCGGCCACCGCCACGCCGTCCACGAAGTTGTGGAGCGCGTCGCCCGCCAGGATCAGCGCAGCCGCCGGGCGTCCGTGGATCTCGCACTCGCCGGCGTGGCAGTGCCGCCACAGGACGACCTTCTCGAGCACGAAGAAGAGGAGGATGCCGCCGAGCGTCGCGGCCAGGACCGGCCGGTGGCCCGCCTGGGCGAGGGCGTTGGGCAGAAGCCCCAGAAACGCCGCTCCGAGCAGAGTCCCGACGGCGTAGCTGACGAGGGTCGTGACGAGGGTCGAGCGAGTTGCGGCGGGCAGCAGGAGGATCACGGCGGCGAGCCCGACGCTGGCGACGCTCGCGAGCAGGCCGAATCCGAGGATCCAGCCGATCAAGGGACCTCGGCCGGACCCGTCAGGGGCAATCGTCCTTTCGATCGGCGGCGTCCGCCCGGTGCTTCCCCCGCGCCGACCGGCGCGGCGTCGGCACCGCTCAGGTCCCGATTCCGAGCCTGGGCAATATCCAGTACTGGAGAAGAATCCAGCCTACGAGGAGAGCGGCGAGCTCGATCCACGAGTCCATGATCGCCTACGCCTTTCCGCGCCGGCCGAAAAACCAGCCTCGCGAACGGCTCGTCCCGGCGGCTTGCGCGTCGTCCCGGGACTCCCCGCCGCACCGGCACCGCTCCGCCGGCGGCACGTTTCCGAGAACCTGTTCGACGTGGGCGCCGCAGCCGGCGAACGTCGCGAGCCCGCACCGCGGGCAGGTCGCGCGCCGGCACATCAGGCGTTCTCCGCGCCGCGGGCCGCGTCCGCCGCGGCGGCATCGATGCTCCGCCGCACCTCGTCCATGTCGAGGGATCGCACCTTCTCGACGAGGGCGTCGAGCCCCGAGGCGGGCAGCGCCCCGGGCTGGGACGCGAGGAGGACGCCGTCGCGAAGCACCATCAACGTCGGGATCGCACGGATGTCGAAGGCGGCCGCCAGCCCCGCCTCGGCCTCGGTGTCGACTTTGCCGAAGACCACGTCCGGGTGGCGCTCCGCGGCGGCCTCGAAGACCGGGGCGAACATGTGGCAGGGCCCGCACCAGCCGGCCCAGAAGTCGAGAATCACGATTCCCGACTTGATCGTCGCTTCGAAGCTCTCCTCCGTCACCTGTACGGTCGCCATCGGCCCTCCACGCCCGGTGAGAGCCGGCCGCCGCGAAAAGGGTTCAGGACGGCGCCCCGAGGAAATTCCGGACCGCGACGCGGACCGAATCCTGGAGGGCTTTCGGCACGGGGACCGAAGGGCTCGTGCGGCAGAGGGCGAGCGTGCGCTTCAGGGAATCGCAGGTGGCGCGGCAACGGGCGCACCCGGCGAGGTGGCGCTCCATCTCGAGACAGACATCCGCGCTGATCTCGTCCTCGAGGTGGCGGGAGAAGAGCTCGAGCACGTCCGGGCAGGACGACTTCGATGGGGCGGCCGCGGGCTCCGGCGGCGAGATCCCCAGGAGCGGCGCGACGTGCGCGCGCACGGACAGGCGGGCGCGGTGCAGGCGGCTCTTGACGGCCGGCACGCCGACGCCGAGGACCTCGGCGACCTCGGCCGCCGACAGGCCCTCCACGTCCCGCAGCAGAAGGACTTCCCGGTACATCGGCTCGAGGGCCCCGATCGCCTGCTCCAGCGCGTCGTGCACCTGCTTCGACGCGAGGACCTCGTCGGGGGTGCGGCCCGGATCCGGCAGGTCCGCCGCTTCGGGCGAGGCGTCGCTCTCGAGGGAACGCTCCGGCTCCGGCGCGAACTTGCTGCGCCGGCGCTTCTTGATGCAGAAGCTCCGGGCGATCGTGTAGAGCCACGTCGAGATCGAGGACGCGCCGCGGAAGTCGCGGACGCCCCTCGCCATCGCGAGCAGCGTGTCCTGCAGGACGTCGCGGGCGTCCTCCGGGTCGCGGCACATCTTCATGCCGAAGCGGTAGACCTGCGCCTGGTGGCGCTCGAGGAGGTCTTCGAGCGACCCCGCGTCGCCGCGCCGGGCGGCCTCGAGCAGCTCCGCGTCGGTCCGGCTGTCCATCCGTACCCGATGCTATCGGACCTCGCGCGAGGGCTAGAATGGCAGATTCGATGTCGAGCCTTCCCCTTCCCAAGAGCGGCTTTGCCTTCTCCTCCGCGCCGCCGAAGGTCCGCCTCGTCCACGCCTTCGACCGCGCCTACGAGAACGTCGTCGCGACCGCCCGGACGTGCTACTCGGCCAAGGGGATCGTCACCGAGGACCAGGCCTCGGCGCGCCCCGACCGGCGCGACGCGATCGCGAAGTCGATCTACGAGGCCGGGCACCACACGACCTTCCAGCACGCGCACTTCCAGTTCGCGCTGGAGAACGTCTCGCGCCAGTTCCTCTGGACGTTTCTCCACTCGCACCCGTTCTACAACTCCGAGCAGGTCTCCCAGCGCTACGTCGAGGTCAGCCGCGGCAACTACGCCGTGCCCCCGATGGGCGCGCCCGAGCGGGACATCTACGAGCGGGCCGCGCGCCGCCAGCAGGAGGCCTACGCCCGGCTGACCGAGCTCCTGACGCCGATGGCGGGCGAGCGCTACTTCGGTCTCTTCCCGGGCCGCACGCGCGGAGACGGGCGGACGCGGTTCTCGGGCGCGGTCAAGAAGCGGGCGCAGGAGATCGCGCGGTACGTGCTCCCGGTCGCGACGTTCTCGTACCTGTACCACACGGTCTCGGGCGTGACGCTCTTCCGGTACTGGCGCCTCTGCGAAACCATGGACGCGCCGGCGGAGCAGCGGGAGATCGTCGGGCAGATGGTCGAGGAGGTCCTCCGGCACGACCCGCTCTACGCGACCGTCCTGCAGGACCCGCTGCCGCTCGAGGAGACGCCCGAGTACGCGGCGTTCCGGGCGCTTCCGCGCGTCCGCGGCGCGTCCCGCGAGTTCCGGCGAGAGTTCGACGCGGAGCTCGGGCCGCGCGTCTCGCGCCTCGTCGACTGGAAGGCCAACAACGAGGAGATCCTCGCCTCGGCCGTGCGCGAGATCCTCGGCGTCCCCCGGGCCGCGCTCTCCGACGACGATGCGATCCGGATGGTCCTCGATCCGTCGAAGAACCGCGTCCTCGGCGAAACGCTGACGCTGACGACGCACGACAAGCTCTCGCGCGCGCTCTTCCACCCGTCCTACACCTTCCGCAAGAAGCTCTCGCACACGGCCGACAGCCAGGACCAGCGCCACCGCATGACGCCGGCCTCGCGCCCGGCCCTGCCGGCCTACCTGTCCGAGGAGCCCGACTACGTCGTCCCGATGCTCGTCGACGACGTGCCCGAGGCCGCGGCGCTCTACCGCGAGACGATGGAGGAGACCTGGCGCGCGATCGGCGAGCTCCGCTCGCGCGGCGTCTCCGACGAGTTCGCGGCCTACCTGCTGCCGAACGCCGTCGCGATCCGCTTCACCGAGTCGGCGGACCTCCTGAACCTCCACCACAAGTTCGCGATGCGCCTCTGCTACAACGCGCAGGAGGAGATCTGGCGCGCGTCCCTCGACGAGGCCCTGCAGATCCGCGACGTCAACCCGCGCATCGGGCCCTGGCTGCTGCCGCCGTGCACGCTGCGCCACCACGCGGGAGTGCGGCCGGTGTGCCCGGAGGGCGAGCGGTTCTGCGGCGTCGTGGTGTGGAAGCAGGACCAGAGCGAGTACACGCGCGTCCTCTAGACGCTCCGGTAGGATTCAGGGCGTGATCCCCAGGACGCGCCGCGCGGGCGCCCATCCGGCGAAGTCGTCGGTTTCTCTAAAGCCCCGCCCCGCCGCCCATGTCTGAGCCCACGCTTCCCACGCCGCCGGCGCCGCCCGGGCCCCCGTCCGGCTCGGGCAAGCAGATGTGGCGGGCGCCGGGGCTCGCGGACGGCGAGGTGCTCGCCGGTCGCTTCCGAATCGTCCGGTTCATCGCACGGGGCGGCATGGGCGAGGTCTACGAGGCCGAGGACCAGGTCCTGCGCGAGCGCGTCGCGCTGAAGACGATCCGCCCGGACGTCGCGGGCGACGAACGGACGATGGAGCGCTTCCTGCGCGAGGTGCACCTGGCGCGCAGCGTCACGCACCCCAACGTCAGCCGCACGTACGACGTCTTCCACCACGGGGCGCTCGCGTTCCTGACGATGGAGCTCCTCGGCGGCCAGACGCTCGCCGAGCGTCTGAAGGCCGGCCGGATGACTCCCGAGGAGGCGCTGCCCGTCGTCGAGCAGATGGCGGCGGCGCTCGCCGCGGCCCACGAGGCCGGCGTCGTCCACCGCGACTTCAAGAGCGCCAACGTCATGCTCGAGCCGGACGAGCGCCGGCCGGGCGGCATGCGGGTCGTCGTCACGGACTTCGGGCTCGCGCGCCGCGACCGGCCCGGCCGCGGCTCGGCCGCGCCGCTGACCGAAACCGAGGCGGTGCTGGGCACGCCCGACTACATGGCGCCCGAGCAGATCGAGGGGCGCGCGATCACGCCCGCGACCGACGTCTACGCGCTCGGCGTCGTCATCTACGAGATGGTCACGGGCGAGCAGCCGTTCGAGGGCGACACGCCGCTGTCCGTCGCCCTCAAGAAGCTGAAGGAGGCGGCTCCGTCGCCGCGCCGGCTCGCCCCGGACCTGCCGCCGGTCTGGGAGAAGACGATCCTGCGCTGCCTCGAGCGCTCGCCCGCGGATCGCTTCGCCTCGGCCGGCGAGGTCGTCCGGGCGCTCCGGGGCGAAACCTCCGTCACCGGCCCCGCGACGCTCCGGCGGCGCCGTCGGACGATCGCGGGAGTCGCGGCCGGCGTGGTTCTCGCCGCCGCGGCCGCGCTGCTCGTCTCGCGGGCCCTTTCGCGCCGCGCGCCCGGAGGCGAGCAAGCCGCGCCGGCCCGCGCCCCGCGCCAGTCGATCGCGGTCCTCGGCTTCAAGAACCTCGCGGGCCGGCCCGAGGAGGCGTGGGTGTCGACGGCGCTCTCCGAGATGCTCACGACCGAGCTCGCCGCCGGCGAAAAGCTGCGGGCGATCCCGAGCGAGGACGTCGCGCGGATGAAGAGCGACCTCGCGATTCCCGAGGCCGACACGCTCGGCAAGGAGACGCTCGCGCGGATCCGCCGGAACACCGGCGCGGACCTCGTGCTGCTGGGCTCGTACCTGGCGACCGGGCCCGGCGAGGGCGGCCCCATCCGTCTCGACCTGCGCCTCCAGGACACCGCGGCCGGCGAAACGATCGCGGTCGTTTCCGAGAAGGGCTCGGCCGCCGACTTCGACGCGCTGGCGACGCGCGCGGGCGCGCAGCTGCGCGACAAGCTGCGGCTGCCGGCGGTCTCGGCGACGGACGCCGCCGCGGTCAAGGCGTCGCTGCCCTCGAGCCCCGAGGCGGCGCGCCTCTACGCCGAGGGCCTCGCGAAGCTCCGCGTCTACGACGACGGGGCGGCCCGCGATCTCCTCGAGCGCGCGGTCGCCGCGGAGCCCGGGCACGCCCTCGCCCACTCGGCACTCGCCGCCGCCTGGTCGGGCCTCGGCTACGACGCGAAGGCGCTCGCCGAGGCGAAGAAGGCCTGGGAGCTCTCCAACAACCTCTCGCGGGAGACGCGCCTTCTCGTCGAGGGCCGCTACCGCGCGATGAACAACGAGTGGCCCAGGGCCGTCGAGATCTACCGGTCGCTCTTCACCTTCTTTCCGGACAATCTCGACTACGGCCTCCAGCTCGTGCGCGCGCAGAGCCGCGCCGGCAAGCCCGACGACGGCCTCGCGACGGTCGCCGCCCTCGACCGGGCGTTCCCCAACGACGGCGCGCGCGTCGCCATGGCCGAGGCCGAGACCGCCCGCGCCGTCTCGGACTACCGGCGCACGGAGAAGGCGGCGATCAAGGCCGCGACACTGGCCGAGGCCGACGGCGCGCGCCTGCTCGCGGCGTCCGCCCGGCTCAACCAGGCGATCGCGCGCCGCAACCTCGGGGACCCGAAGGGCGGCCTCGCGATCGCCGAACAGGCGCGCAAGCTCTTCGAGGAGGCGAAGGACCCGTCGGGAATCGCCTCGGCGATCAACTCGATGGCCAACTGCCGGTACGACCTCGGCGACCTCGCCGGCGCCCGCAAGGACTACGAGAAGGTCCTCGCGATCTACACCGAGGTCGGCAACAAGCGCGGCCAGGCGGGAGCGCTCGACAACATCGCCAACGTCGTGGGCGACCAGGGAGACCTGGCGACGGCGCGGCGCTACGCGGAGCAGGCGCTCGCCCTCTTCCGCGAGATCGGCGACGAGGCCGGCGAGGCCGAGACCCTCTCGAACCTCGGCGCGGCGCTCGTGCTGGCCGGCGATTTTCGCGGCGGGCGGGCCCTCTTCGAGCGCGCGCTGCCCCTCCACGAGAAGCTCGGCGACTCCGGGGGCCTCGCGATCGCGCTCAACAACGTCGCCGAGATGGAGATGCACGAGTCCGAGGTCGCGGCCGCCGGCGAGCACTTCGAGCGCTCGCTCAAGATCTTCCGGGACTCGGGCCAGAAGTCGAAGGCCGTCTATCCCCTCGTCGGCCTCGCCGGGGTGAAGTACGAGACGGGCGATCTCGCCGCGGCCCGCTCCATGCTCGAGGAGGGCCTCCGGATCTGCCGGGAGTCCGACGACAAGCACGAGTCGGCGTACGCGCTGGCCTCGCTCGGCGCCGTGGCGCTCGCGGAGGACCGTGCGGACGACGCCCGCAAGAACTACGAGGAGGCGCTCAAGATCCGCACCGACATCGGGGAATCGGGCGCCGCCGAGCAGAGCCGGATCGACCTGGCGCGCCTCGCCCTGGCCGAGGGGGATCTCCCGAAGGCGACCGAGCTCGCCCGCGCCGCGGCCGACGAGCTCGGGCGGCAGAAGCTCCCGGACGACGAGGCGTCCGCCCTCGCGGTCCTCGTGCGCGCCCTCACGGCCGCGGGCCGGAAGGACGACGCGGACCGGGCGCTCGCGCGGCTGCGGCCGCTCGCCGCCGCGAGCCAGCACGACGGCGTGCGGCGCGAGGCACTCCTCGCCTCCGCGTTCGCGCGGGCCTCGCGCGGCGACTCCGCCGCGGCCGCGAAGAGCCTCGCCGACGCCGCGGCGCGAGCCGAGAAGCAGGGGCTGTCCGCCTGGGCCCTCGAGGCGCGCCTCGCCGAAGGCGAGATCCTGGCGAAGGGCGGGGCGAAGGACGCGGCCCCGGTGACGCTTTCCCGCGTCGAGAAGGACGCGGCGGCCAGGGGTTTCCGGCGGATCGCCCGGCTCGCCGGGGAAACGCCCGGCCGATGAGCAACCTCCTCGGCTGGTGCCGCGAGCGCCAGGAGGAGATGACGCGGCTCCTGGCGGAGATCACCGCCATCGAGTCGCCGTCCTCGGATCCCGCGGGCGTCGCGGCCGTCGCCCGGCGGATCGAGCAGGAGCTCTCCCAGCTCGGCCTTCACGGGGAGCTCGTCCCGGTCGACGGCGCCGGCCCCATCCTGCGCGCCCGCTTGGGCGAGCGGCCCGTGATGCTCCTCGGCCATCTCGACACGGTCTGGGAGCTCGGCACACTCGCGCGCCGGCCCGTGCGCATCGAGGGCGACCGTCTTTCCGGCCCCGGCTCCTACGACATGAAGGGCGGGCTCGTGGTCCTCGTCTTCGCGCTGAAGGCGCTTCGCGCGCTCGGGGAGATCCCTTCGGTCACCGTCTTCCTGACGCCCCTCGAGGAAGTCGGCGGCGCGCTCTATCGCGGCGTCATGGAGTCCGAGATGCGCCGCAGCCGCGCGGTCCTCGACTTCGAGCCGGCCTGGCCGGGCGGCGCCGTGAAGACGCGCCGCAAGGGAATGGCGACGTACACGCTGCGCGCGCGCGGCGTCGCGGCCCACGCCGGCGCGGATTTCGAGCGGGGCGCCAACGCCATTCTCGAGCTGTCGGGCCGTCTCCTCGACGCCGCGGCGTTGACGGACCTCGAACGCGGCGTCACCGTCAACGTCGGGACCGTCCGCGGCGGCTCGCGGCCGAACGTCGTGCCCGAGCTCGCCGAGGCCACGCTCGACGTCCGCTTCCGCGCCCTCGCCGACGGCGAGATCGCGCGCGCCGCGCTCGAGGCGCTCCGGAGCTCGGACCCGCGCGTCGCGCTCGAGCTCGAGGAGTCCGCCTTCTACCCGCCGCTCGAGCGCGGTCCCCACGTCGAGGCCGCCTACCGCGCCGCGCGCGAGGCCGCGGCCGGACTGGGCCTGCCCCCGCTCGAGGAGGTCGAGACCGGCGGCGCGTCGGAAGCGTCGTTCGCCGCCGCCCTCGGAATCCCGACGCTCGACGGCCTCGGCGCCGACGGCGACGGCGCGCACGCCATCGACGAGCACGTCCTCCTCTCTTCCCTTCCCGAACGCGCCGCCCTCGCCGCCGCCCTCGTGGGGTCAGCCCTGCATTTCTGACTTTTGGGGTCTGACCTGCATTTCTGACTTGTCGGCCGCTGGCCCATTGCCTGTCCGGATGGACGGCTGACTTCATGGCCAGAACGCGCGACAATGAGCCAGAAGTGTCGACAATCGACGGAGGACATTCCATGCGTTTCGCTTCGCGGCTCATGGCTGCCATGGGCATCTTCTGCGCGGCCGGGACCACAACCGCTTTTGCCGCCGTGATTTACGTCAATGCCGCCGCGACGGGCTCGAACAACGGATCGAGCTGGGCCAACGCCTACACCAGCCTCCAGACCGCGCTCGGCGCGGCGAATTCGCCCGATGAGATCTGGGTCGCCGCCGGAACATACAAGCCGGACGCCTCCGACCGCACGGCTTCGTTCGCGATGGAGAACGGGGTCGGGATCTACGGCGGCTTCGTGGGCACCGAGACGCAGCGCACGCAGCGCGATCCCAAGGCCCACGTCACGATCCTCTCCGGCGACATCGGAACGCCGACCTCCTCGATCGACAACAGTTACCACGTCGTCACCGCGGCCGCGTCGGTCACCGGGTCCGGCGTTCTCGACGGGTTCACGATCACGGCGGGCCAGGCGGACGGCGCGCCGGCCGCCTTCAACGACCGCGGCGCGGGCATGTGGAACAACGGCGGCTCGCCGACGCTCGCCCAGCTCACGTTCTCGGGCAATTTCGCGCAAGGTGAGGGCGGCGCACTCCGGGTCTCCGGCGGCGCGCCCATCATCCTGAGCAGCACCTTCCAGGGCAACTCGGTCGGATTCGGGGGCCATGGAGGAGGCGTTTACGGAGGAGCCGCGAGCTCCATCACCGCCCAGGGCTGCGTCTTTCGGTCGAACACGATCTCGAGCGCCTCGACGGGCGGCGGCGGGATCGAGACCAACGGCGGCACGGTCACCCTCATCAACTCCATCGTCGCGCAGAACAGCCCCAACGGCCTCCAGGTCGCCTCGGCCAACGGCAGCGTGATCGACAACTCGACCTTCACGGCGAACTCCGTCTATGGCGCGGCGTTCCTCTCGAGCACCGGCAACTCCATCGCCAACTCGATCTTCTGGGGCAACTCGACCGGACAGCTCTGCCTCGGCGCTCCTTGCACCGGATCCGCGACGGTGACCTACACCGACATCCAGGGCGGCGGCATCGGGGGCACCGGCAACATCGACGCCGATCCCCTGTTCCTCAACGCGCCCTCGGACCTGCGCCCGGGCCCGCTCTCGCCGGTCGTCGACGCGGGCAACAACTCGGCCGTTCCCGGCGGCGTGACGGTCGACGTCGTCGGCCTCCCCCGCTTCTTCGACGACCCGGACGTTCCGGACACGGGAGCGGGACTGACGCCCCCCTATGTCGACATGGGCGCCTACGAGCGGATCCCGATCACCGTCACGACGATTTCGAACCAGACGCTCTGCTCGGGCTCCTCGGCCGTCTTCACGGTCACCGCGACCGGCCAGCCGACGCTGACGTACCGCTGGAGAAAGGGCGGCGTCAACCTCAACAACGGCGGAACGATCTCGGGCGTCACGACCGACACGCTGACGATCAACCCGACGGCCACGGGCGACTCGGGCAACTACGACGTCGTCGTCACGGACGGCTTCGGCCAGACGATCGCCTCGAACCAGGCCGTGCTGACGATCAACGGCCGACCGACGGCCGCCGCGTCCGGCGGCGGAACGGTCTGCACGGGCGGATCGGTCGGCCTGATCGGCTCGGGCGGCGTCTCCTGCTCCTGGCTCCCCGTGACGGGTCTCTCCAACGCGTCGAGCTGCACGCCCACCGCGAATCCCGCGTCGACGACGACGTACTCGCTCACCGTCGTGGGCGCCAACGGCTGCGCCTCGACCAACACCTCCACCGCGACGGTGACCGTCAACGTCACGCCGGGCCAGCCCGTCATCACCGCGCCGATCTCGGTCCCGGTCGGCGCGTCGGGCGCCTCGGCGAGCGCCGTCAACCACCCGGGCTCGACCTGGACCTGGACGCTCTCGGGCGGCGTGATCACCGCGGGCCAGGGCTCGCGGCAGATCGTCTTCGACGCGGCCCCTCCCGGAACGACCATGCAGTGCACCGTCGTCGAGAGCGCGGCGAGCTGCGACTCGCCCGAGGCCTCGACCAACATCCAGGTCGACTTCCTCGACGTCCCGCCGCCCAACCTGTTCCACGACTACGTCGTCAAGGTCGCCCGCAACGGCGTCACCGCCGGCTGCGGCTTCGGCAACTTCTGCCCGACCCTGCCGATCACCCGCGCACAGATGGCCGTCTTCCTGCTGAAGGCGAAGTACGGGTCCACGTATGCGCCACCGCCGGCGACCGGAACCGTCTTCACCGACGTCCCCGCCAACGCCTTCGCCGCCGCGTGGATCGAAAGCCTCGCGGCGCTCGGCGTCACCGGCGGCTGCGGCGGAACCAACTACTGCCCCGCGAACCCCGTGACGCGCGCGCAGATGGCGATCTTCCTCCTGAAGGCCCTGAACGATTCGACGTACAACCCTCCGCCCGCGACCGGAACGATCTTCGCCGACGTTCCGGCGGGCGCCTTCGCGGCCGCGTGGATCGAGGACCTCTACTCGCGCAACATCACCGGCGGCTGCATCACGAACCCGCTTCGCTACTGCCCGAACACGACGAACGTCCGGCAGCAGATGGCGGTGTTCCTGACGAAGACGTTCCAGCTGCAGTAGCGGCGGGCGGGGCTCGCACCGGCGCCTCGGTGTGAGGGCGCGCTCGGGCGGTTGTTCTCCGGGTTGCGAGAGCTCGCCGATCGGGCATAATCCGCCGATCCCGAGCCAAGGAGAGGCCCATCCATGCGCTTCCGATTGATCCTGGTCTGCACGCTCGCCCTCGCATCCGTCCCGGGGACTCCGGGACGCGCGGAGACGCTGTCCCAGAAAATCGACCCGTGGGTTCTCGAGAACGCGTCGGGCGGCGAGGCCGAGTTTCTCGTCATGCTCCGGGACCAGGCGGACCTGCGGGGCGCACGGTCGCTCGCCGTCCGGGCGGAGAAGGGCGCCTTCGTCGCGGACACCCTCCGCGCCCACGCCGAGGCGACGCAGGCTCCCCTCCGGCGATTTCTGGAGCAGCGTCGCGTTCCGCACCGCGTCTTCTGGATCGCCAACATGATCCTGGTCCGCGGTGACCGGGCCCTCGTCGAGGAGATCGCGGCGCGCGAAGACGTCTACCACCTGTACGCCAACCCGAGCGTCCATTTCGACGGACCGGTCGCACGCAGGGACGCCGGACCCGACGCCCCCGAGGCGATCGAGTGGGGAGTAGCCCGGGTCCACGCGCCCGAGGTCTGGGCCCTCGGCCATACCGGCCAGGGAATCGTCGTCGGGGGGCAGGACACGGGCTACCAGTGGAATCATCCGGCGCTCAAAGCGAGGTACCGCGGCTGGACGGGCCTGATCGCGAACCACAACTACAACTGGCACGACGCCATCCACTCGGGAGGCGGCGTCTGCGGCGCGGACTCCGCCGTCCCGTGCGACGACCACTTCCACGGCACGCACACCATGGGAACCATGGTCGGGGACGACGGAGGATCGAACCAGATCGGCGTCGCGCCGGGAGCGAAGTGGATCGGCTGCCGCAACATGGACCAGGGCGCGGGCACGCCGGCGAGCTACAGCGAGTGCTTCGAGTGGTTCATCGCCCCGACGGATCTCCAGAACGCGAACCCGAATCCGGCGAAGGCGCCGCACGTGATCAACAACTCCTGGGGCTGCCCCCCGGAGGAAGGGTGCACCGACCCGACCGTGCTCCAGACCGTCGTCGAGAACACGCGCGCCGCCGGCATCGAGGTCGTGGTGTCGGCCGGCAACAGCGGCAGCGACTGCTCGACCGTCTCCGACCCTCCGGCGATCTACGATGCGGCGTTCTCGGTCGGGGCGACGAGCAGCTCGCCCTCGGACACGATCGCGGGTTTCTCGAGCCGCGGGCCCGTCACGATCGACGGCAGCGGCCGCATGAAACCCGACGTCAGCGCGCCCGGGGTCGGCGTCCGCTCGAGCGTGCCGGGCGGCGGGTATGCGCTCCTCGACGGGACGAGCATGGCCGGACCGCACGTCGCGGGGCTCGTCGCGCTGCTGCTGTCGGCGAATCCCACCCTGGTCGGGGACCCGGATGCGATCGAAGCGATCGTCACCTCGGCGGCGGTCCCGCGCACGAGCGCGCAGACCTGTGGCGGCGTGCCCGGCGGCGATGTCCCCAACAACACCTACGGATGGGGCCGCGTGGACGCGCTCGCCGCCGTCGAGGCTTCGTCCGCCGACCTGGCGCTGACGCAGTCGGACTCGCCCGAGCCGGCGCTCGTCGGCATCCCGGTCGCCTACAAGCTCACCGTCGAGAATCTGGGCCCCGCGTCGGCCTCCGGCGTTCACCTCGACGACACCCTTTCGCTCGCGGCGACGATCCTCTCGGCCGTCCCGAACCAGGGCTCCTGCACCCTCCTCGCCCACGCCGTGACCTGCGATCTCGGGCCGCTGCCGGCCGGATCGACGACGTCGGTCCTCGTGACCGTCAATCCGACGTCGATCGGAACCCTCACGAGCGCGGCCACCGTCTCGGCCACGTCGCCCGATCCCGTCCTGGCCAACGACTCCTCGACCGAGACGACGGCGGTCGTGACCTGCCCGTACGCCGCACCGACGATCACGGCCCCGGTCTCGGTGCCTCCCGCGACCGGCGGTCTCACGGCCTCGTCCGACTCGGGAGCCGGACACGCCAACCAGTGGACGCTGGATGGGGGCGCCGTCACGGGCGGCCAGGGAACGAGCACGGTCACGTTCCAATCGGGAGATCCCGGAACCACGATGCGTCTCGAGCTCCTGGACTCGCTCGGTGCCTGCGAAGTCGCGTCCACACCCGTGTCGATCTCCGTCGACTTCACGGATGTTCCTCCCTCGAACCTCTTTCACGATGCCATCAACACGGTCGCGCGCAACGGCATCACGGGTGGCTGCGGCGCCGGCATCTACTGTCCGGACGGACCCGTCACGCGCGCGCAGATGGCGGTCTTCCTTCTGAAGAGCAAGTACGGGTCCGCGCATGTGCCGCCCGACGCGACCGGCGCGGTCTTTTCCGACGTCGCCGCGGACTCGTTCGCCGCCGGCTGGATCGAGGAGCTGGCCTCGCTCGGCGTCACGGGGGGCTGTGGCGGCGGCAACTACTGTCCCGACGGCGCCGTGACGCGCGCGCAGATGGCGGTGTTCCTGCTCAAGACCAAAGAGGGCTCGTCCTACGTTCCGCCACCCGCGACGGGAGTCTTCGGCGACGTGCCGCCGGGCGCGTTTGGCGCGGACTGGATCGAGGAGATCTATCAGCGCTCGGTCACCGGAGGCTGCAGCGCGTCGCCGCTCCTCTACTGTCCCGGCAACGCCAACACGCGCGGGCAGATGGCGGTGTTCCTGACCAAGACGTTCCAGCTGCAGTGACGTGACCGCCGGGCGAAAGCCCGGCACGCCTTCGACTCCGATGTGACGAACCTCACACTGGCCTCGAGGACAGGTTCTCCTTGACCCGAAGGTCAGGTCGGCGCGATACTTTCGCCTTCAAATCCACCGAATTTCCGGGCTGAGCTGCCGGCAAGGGGGCGAGCTTGGTTTCCACATGCGTAGGGCGCGCGGCCCGAGTCGGCCTCGCCGTCGCACTGCTCGCCGGCGCTCCGGCCGCCCGCGCGGCGACGTCCTACAAGCAGCCGTCCTTTCACGAGACCGTCGTCTTCAGCGGCCTCACGAACCCCGCCGTCGTGCGGTTCCTTCCGGACGGCCGCGTCGTCGTCGCGGAGAAGAGCGGGCTCATCAAGCTCTTCGACAGCCTGACCGACCCCTCGCCGACGGTCGTCGCCGACCTGCGGACGAAGGTCCACAACTTCTGGGACCGCGGCCTCCTCGGCCTCGCGGTCGACCCGAACTTCGCGACGAACAACTTCATCTACGTCCTGTATGCGCACGATGCGTCCATCGGCGGCACCGCGCCGCGCTGGGGAACGCCGGGAGCCACCTCCGACCCCTGCCCCACGCCCCCGGGTGCGACCGGCGACGGCTGCGTGATCAGCGGCCACCTTTCGCGCCTCACGGCGACCGGAGCGAGCTGGACGGCGAGCGAGCAGGTGCTGATCGAGGACTGGTGCCAGCAGTATCCGAGTCACTCGACGGGGTCGCTCGCGTTCGGCGCGGACGGCTACCTCTACGTGACCGGCGGCGACGGCGCGAGCTTCAACACCTCCGACTGGGGGCAGCTCGGCGGCAGCGCGGGCAGCCCGACGCCCGCCAATCCCTGCGGCGACCCGCCCTTCCCGCTCGGGACGGCGCAGACCAAGCCCACGGCCGAAGGCGGCGCTCTCCGCAGCCAGAGCCCCCGCCGCACGGCGGGCGAGCCGCGCGTCCTCAACGGCGCGCTCCTGCGGGTCGATCCCGCGACCGGCCTGGCGGCTCCGGACAACCCGCTCGCCTCCTCCTCCGACCTCAACGAGCGGCGGATCGTCGGCTACGGCCTGCGCAATCCCTTCCGCATGATCGTCAAGCCCGGAACGAGCGACGTCTGGATCGCCGACGTCGGCTGGAACACGTGGGAGGAGATCAACCGCCTTCCGGACGTCTCCGCCGTCCGCAACTTCGGCTGGCCGTGCTACGAGGGCAACGCAACGCAGTACACCGGCCTCACCATCTGCCCGTCGTCCATCGGCCAGACGACGGCGCCCTTCTACACCTACAACCACAGCGCCTCGGTCGTGGCGGGCGACGGCTGCACGACCGGGAGCTCCTCGGTCGCCGGCATGGCCTTCTACCAGGGCGGCAGCAACTATCCGGCGGGCTACGACGGCGCGCTCTTCTTCTCGGACTACTCCCGCAAGTGCCTCTGGGTGATGTTCCCCGGATCCGGGGGCGATCCCGATCCGGCCAACCGCGCGGCGTTCGCCGCCACGGCGCAGGGGCCCGTGGACCTCCAGATCGGGCCCGACGGAAATCTCTACTACGCCGACTTCGACGGCGGCCGCATCATCCGCGTCGAATACGGCCCGGTCGCGGCCGCGTCCGGAAGCCCGCTCTCGGGCGTCGCGCCCCTGACGGTCGACTTCTCCAGCGCCGGCTCCGCCCCCGCGCAGGCGGGCGACACGATCACCTATGCCTGGGACCTCGACGGCGACGGCGAGTTCGACGACTCGACCCTCGCGAGCCCGAGCTTCGTCTACACCGATCCCGGCAACTACACCGTGCGGCTGAAGGTCACCGACAACCACGGCGCGTCGAACGTGTCGAGCCCTCTGACGGTCAGCGCCGGCAACACGGCGCCGACCGCCTTCATCGACACGCCGCTCGCCTCGCTGACCTGGCAGGTCAACGACACCATCTCCTTCTCCGGGCACGCCACCGATCCGCAGCAGGGCACCCTTCCCGCGAGCGCTCTCTCCTGGACGGTGCTGATCCAGCACTGCCCCTCGAACTGCCACTCCCACGTCTATCAGACCTTCGACGGCGTCGCCTCGGGCTCGTTCCCCGCTCCCGACCACGAGTACCCGGCGTATCTCGAGATCCGGCTGACCGCGACGGACGCCGGGAATCTCACGCACCAGACGAGCGTGAGCATCCAGCCGCAGACGGTCGACCTGAGCTTCCAGACCGTGCCGGCCGGCCGGCAGCTCTCCTTCGGGACCTTCACCGGGACCGCCCCCTTCACGCGCACGGTCATCCGGAACTCGACGAACGGCGTCGACGCGCTGGCGCCGCAGGGCGCCTTCCCCGACGTCTGGGACTTCGCCTCCTGGTCGGACGCCGGCGCCGAGCAGCACTCGATCACGGCGGCGGGGGCGGCGACGTTCACCGCGACCTACGTTCGGCACGCCGACCTCTCGATCAGCCTCGGCGCGGCGCCGGACCCCGTGGGCGCCGCGGCGAACCTGACGTACACCGTGGGCGTGGCCAACGCGGGGCCCTCGCAGGCGAGCTCGCTCTCCGTCGGCGTCACGCTTCCCGCGGGCTCGTCCTTCGTCTCCGCCGGCGGGACGGGCTGGTCCTGCTCGGGAACGGGACCCGTCACCTGCACGCTGGCGTCGCTCGGAATCGGCGCGGCGGCCCCGATCAGCATCGTCGCGACGGCGCCGGCGGAGGCCGGCTCAATCGGCGCCACGGCCTCCGTGACGTCGGCGACGGCCGACGCGGCGGCCGCCAACAATTCGGCGTCGACGAGCACGGGGGTCTTCGCGCGCGCGGACCTCGCGGTGTCGCAGAGCGGGGCGCCTGCTTCGATCTGCGGGGGACAGCCGATGACCTACACGCTCAACGTCTCGAACGCCGGCCCCTCGACGGCGGCCTCCGTGTCGCTCGCCGACACGCTGCCGGCCGGCGGGACGCTCGTGTCGGCTTCGGGCGCCGGCTGGGCCTGCAGCGGCACCGCCACCGTGACGTGCACGCGCGCCTCGCTCGCGGTCGGCGCGGCGCCGCCCGTCACCATCACGATCGCCGCCCCCGTCTCGTCGGGCACCGCGACGAACACGGCGGCCGTCTCCTCCGGCGTCGTCGATCCCTCCGCCGGCAACGACTCCTCCGCCGCGTCGACGACCGTCAACGCGGTGCCGGCGCCTCCGGCCGCCGGCAACGGCGGCGCCGTGTGCGTCGACGGAACGCTGCAGCTGACGGCGGCGACGGTGGCGGGCGCGACCTATTCCTGGACCGGTCCGAACGGCTTTACGTCGTCCGACCAGAATCCGACCATCTCCAGCGTGACGCTCGCCGCGGCCGGCACCTACTCCGTGACGGTGAGCGTCGCCTCCTGCGTGTCCGGCGCGGGGACGACGGTCGCGACCGTCCATCCACTGCCGACGGCCGCCGTCTCGGGCGGCGGCCTCGTGTGCGCCGGCGGCGCCGTCCAGGTCCAGGCCGCGCTGACGGGGACGGGTCCGTGGAGCCTGGTGTGGTCCGACGGCGTCCCGCAGGACGGAATCGCCGTCTCGCCCGCCATGCGGCTGGTCAGTCCCTCGGCCACGACGACCTACGTCGTGACTTCCGTCTCGGACGCGCACTGCGCCGGGAGCGCCGGCACGGGCGGCGCGCTCGTCACGGTCAACCCGCGGCCGACGGCGGTCGCCGGCGGGACGGCCGAAATCTGCGCCGGGGGCTCGACGCCGCTCACAGGCTCGGGTGGCGTCTCGTGCTCCTGGGCGCCGGCGACCGGGCTTTCCAATTCGTCGAGCTGCACGCCGAGCGCGGCGCCTTCGGCCACCACGACCTACACGCTCACGGTCACCGACGCCAGCGGCTGCGTCTCGAACAACGCGCCGGCCGTGACCGTGACGGTCCGGCCGAAGCCGACCGCGGCGGCCTCCGGCTCGGCCTCGATCTGTCCCGGCGGCTCGGCTCCGCTCTCCGGATCGGGCGGAGCATCCTGCCAGTGGGCGCCGGCGACCGGCCTCTCGAACGCGTCGAGCTGCACGCCCACGGCCGCGCCCTCGGCGACCACCGTCTACACGCTCACGGTCACGAGCGCCGAGGGTTGCGTCTCGACCAACGCGCCGTCGGTGACGGTCACGGTCAACCCGACGCCGCCGACGCCGACCGCATCGAACAACGGCCCCGTGTGCGCGGGCCAGGCGCTGCAGCTCTCGGCGAGCGGCGCTCCCGGCGCGACCTACGGCTGGACCGGGCCGAACGGGTTCACGTCCAGCCTTCCGAACCCGTCGATCCCGGGCGCGACGGAGGCGGCGTCGGGGGTCTATTCCGTCACCGTCTCGCTCGATGGCTGCGAGTCCGCGGCGGCGACGACGACCGTCCTCGTCCGGCCGCTCCCGACCGCCGCCGTGGCGGGCTCGGCGACCATCTGCTCCGGCGGCTCGACGGAGCTGACCGTGGCGCTCACGGGCGCGGGGCCCTGGGCGCTTCTCTGGTCGGACGGCTTCGCTCAGGATGCTCCCGCCTCGCCGGCCGTCCGCAAGGTCAACCCGGATTCGACGACGGTCTACGCGGTGGCCTCCGTGACCGACGCCCACTGTTCCTCCGCCGGAACGGGCTCGGCCGAGATCGTGGTCCGGCCTCCGGTCGAGCCGCCGGCCATCACGGCGCCTCCTTCGGCCGGAGTCGGCGCGACCGGCCTCTCGGCGTCCGTTCCCGCGCACGACGGCTCGACCTATGATTGGACGCTCGTCGGGGGCTCGATCGTCTCGGGACAGGGCACGGCCTCGATCACGTTCGACGCCGGCGTGCCGGGAACGACCATGAAGCTCGCGGTCGTCGAGACCGACGCGGGCTGCGTCTCTCCCGCCTCGGCCCGCCGGGTCCAGGTCGATTTCCTGGACGTTCCTCCGGCGCACCCCTTCCACGACTTCGTCGACACGATCGCGTCGAACGGCGTGACGGCCGGCTGCGGCGGAGGCAATTTCTGCCCCGACGCCTCCAACACGCGCGCCCAGATGGTCGTGTTCGTCCTCAAGAGCAAGCTCGGGGAGGACCACGTTCCGCCGGAGGCGGTGGGCCTCTTCGCCGACGTTCCCCCGACGGACCCGTTCGCGCCGTGGATCGAAGAGGCGGCCTCGCTCCAGATCACCGCCGGCTGCGGCGGCGGGAACTTCTGCCCGACGGCGCCGGTCACGCGTGCGCAGATGGCGGTCGTGCTGCTGAAGGCCCTGCTCGGCTTCGACTACGCGCCGCCGGCGCCGACGGGAACGCTATTCGGAGACGTGGCTGCCGACGCGTTTGCGGCCGCCTGGATCGAGGATCTCTACAACCGCGGCGTCACCGGGGGCTGCCAGGCGTCGCCCCTGATGTACTGTCCGGCGACGCCGGTTACGCGCGGGCAGATGGCCGTGTTCCTGGTGAAGGCGTTCGGGCTCGAGTAGCTGGCGCTTCGAGAAGCATTCCAGTTACCGCCGTGCTTCGCACGGCGTTGCCTACTGCCGGGGGTCTGCCTCTGGTGGTCGGCTCGCCGCCGCCTGGATCGAGGACCTCTACAACCGCGGCGTCACCGGGGGCTGCCAGGCGTCGCCCCTGATGTACTGCCCGGCGACTTCCGTGACGCGCGCGCAGATGGCCGTGTTCCTGGTGAAGACGTTCGGGCTCGAGTAGCTCGCGCCCCGGGGACTGTGCGCGCGGTCACGGGCCCGCCGCGCCCGGCCGGCGGAGAATCGACGCGATGCTTCGCCGCGCCGTGCTGCTCGCGCTCCTCCCGGCGGCCGGCGCCCTCGCCCAGCCGTGCGAGCGGTGGGTGGCGCCCTCGCCCGCCGGCAGCGACGTGAATCCGGGGACGATCGGATCCCCCTGGGCGACGCTCGACCACGCGTCCGCCGCCGTTCCCGACGACACGTGCACCGTCTACTTCCAGGACGGCGTCTACACCGGGACAAACAGCCTCTACGAGCGCTTCCAGACCCCGACGACCTTCCGCGCCGCCAACCGCTACCGCGCGGTCCTCCAGTACTCCGGCACCGTCGTCAAGCTCTTCGGTTCGAAGAACGTGGTCCTCGAGGGCTTCGAGCTCCGCCACACGGGGGCGGGGGCCGGCGCCCTCGTCATGCAGGTGCAGCAGGCCGGAGGGCTCTGGGCCGAAAACGTCACGATCCGGGACAACGTGTTCCACGACTCCTGGAACAACGACCTGCTCAAGATCAACAACGGCGCCCGCTTCGTGACCGTGGAGAACAACGTCTTCTACAACCAGGCCGGCTCCGACGAGCACATCGACATCAACAGCGTGACCGACGTGCTCGTGCAGGACAACATCTTCTTCAACGACTTCGCCGGCAGCGGGCGGTCCAACGCCAACGACACGAGCTCCTTCATCGTCATGAAGGACTCCAACGCCGGCGACGACGGTCAGATCGGCGACGAGCGCATCACCGTCCGGCGCAACGTCTTCCTGAACTGGGAGGGCTCGAGCGGCTCCAACTTCGCCCTCGTCGGCGAGGACGGGATGCCCTACTTCGAGGGCCGGTCGATCCTCGTCGAGAACAACCTGATGCTCGGCAACTCCGCCAACGACATGCGCGCCGCGTTCGGCGTCAAGGGCGGACGGGACGTCACGTTCCGCGCCAACACCGTCGTCGGCGACCTGCCTTCGCTCGCGTACGCCTGCCGGGTGAACCGCGAAGGCTCCAACCCCGTCAACGAGAACGTGGCCTTCCGGAACAACGTGTGGTCGGACCCCACCGGGACGATGGGGGCGGAGGCCGCGGGCGGGACCAACGAGTTCTCCGACGGGACGCCCGCCGAGGTCACGGGCCTTGTCCTCGACCGCAACCTCTACTGGAACGGCGGCGCCGCGATCCCGGGGGGCGATCTCGTGAGCCCGCTCGTCGACGACGCGCACGCCGTGGTCGCCGACCCGCAGCTGCCGGGCCAGGCCGGCATCGTGCTCCCGCGCTGGAACGGGACGGCGTTTGTGAGCGGCAGCGCCACGATCCGGCAGGAGTTCGAGCGCCTCGTGGCCACCTACGGCTCGATCGGCGCCGGGAGTCCGGCGGTCGGCCAGGCCGATCCCGCTTCGATGCCTCCGGACGACATCCTCGGCCGCCCGCGGGACGCCTCGCCCGACCTCGGGGCCTACGAGGCCGGGGCGGCGGCGGACCTGGCGATCGCTCCGTCCTCCGGTCCGGCGGCGGGAGGGACCGGGGTCGCGATCACGGGCGCGGGCTTCCAGCCGGGCGCGGCGGTTTCGATCGGCGGAGTGCCGGCGACCGGCGTCTCGGTCTCGAGCGCGGCGCTCGTCACGGCGTCGACTCCGCCGCTGTCGCCGGGAACGCTCAACGACGTCGTCGTGACGAACCCGGACACGAGCGAGTCGACCCTTCCGAAGGGATGGTTCGCCGACTTTCTCGACGTGCCGCAGGGGGACCCGTTCCACCCGTTCATCGAGACGCTGTTCCGCGCCGGGATCACCGCGGGGTGCCACCTCGGCAACTTCTGCCGCGACCTCGCGCTCCCGCGCAAGCAGATGCCGGTCCTGCTCCTGCGGAGCGAGCTCGGCGCGGACCACGTGCCGCCGCCCGCCACCGGAACGGTTTTCGCCGACGTCCCGGCGTCGAGCCCCTACGCCCCGTGGATCGAGGAGCTCGCGGGGCTCGGCGTCACCGGGGGCTGCGGGGGCGGAAACTACTGTCCCGACAGTCCGGTCACACGCCGGCAGATGGCGGCGTTCCTGCTCAAAACCAGGTACGGGAGCGCGTACGTGCCCCCGCCGGCGACGGGGGTCTTCGGGGACGTTCCCGTCGGCGACCCGTTCGCTCCCTGGATCGAACGGCTCTACGCGGAGGGCGTGACGGGTGGCTGCCAGGCGGTGCCGCTCTTGTACTGCCCCTCCAATCCCAACACCCGGGGGCAGATGATGGTGTTCCTGGTCAAGGCGTTCGGGTTCTAACGAAAAAACGCGTCGCACCGTTGACAGCTCGGTGCCACGGCGATATAGTTAACCATATGGTTAACCATTCGGCCGCCGCCTCGGCGCTCGACGCGACCTTCGGCGCCCTCGCCGACCCCACGCGCCGCGCGATCCTGTCCCGGCTGGCGGAAACGCCGGACGCCTCGGTCGGCGAGCTGGCGCGGCCCTTCGCGATGTCGCCGCCCGCGATCTCGAAGCACCTTCGGGTGCTCGAGGACGCGGGCCTGCTCGCTCGCCGGCGCGAGGGACGCGTCCACCACTGCCGGTTTGTGCCGGGGCCCATGCGCACGGCCGCCGACTGGATCGCGCACTACGAGGCCTTCTGGCAGGAGCGCCTCGACGCCCTGAAGCGTTACCTCGAGGAGTCCCCCGCAAAGGACGAGAAGGAGGAGGATGAGTCATGGTTGAGCCGACGCCCCGGGCGAGCGACGCGCCGCCGGCGGTCCGCGTCTCGCGCACGATCAAAGCCTCGCGCCAACGGGTCTACCGGGCGTGGACGGACCCGGAGCTCCTGATGCGCTGGTTCATCGAGCCGGGCGGCGAGATGCAGGTCCGCGAGCTCGACCTGCGGACGGGCGGCCGCTACCTGCTCGAGGGCCGCGAACGCGGCAAGGCCTGGCGCATCGAGGGCCGCTACCTCGAGGTCGCATCGCCCTCGAAGCTCGTCTACACGTGGAGCTGGGACAACGACCCGAGCCTCGGCGACAAGGTCGGGCGGGACACGCTCGTGACCGTGGAGTTCCTGGAGCGCGGCGCCGAAACCGAGGTCGTCGTGACGCACGAGCGCCTCGCGACCGAGCGAGCGCGCGCGGACCATGCGGCAGGATGGATCGGCTGCCTGGATCGTCTGGGCGGCCTGGTGGAGGAGGGACGGTGATGAAGCAGAACAGATCGATCGCGGCCACTTTCGCATTCCTGGCGCTCGCGGCGACCCTTCCGGCCGCGGACGCGCCGAACCCCGCCTGGACGAAGCTCCAGACGCTCGTCGGCGACTGGAAGGGCACCTACTCCGGGGCCGACGCCGGAGGGGGTGGCGACGTGCGCGTCTCCTACAAGCTCGTCTCCAACGGCACGAGCCTCATGGAGACGCTCGACAGCGGGCACGACATGAGCATGGTCACGATCTACCACCCCGACGGCGCGCGCATCATGGCGACCCACTATTGCGCCATGGGCAACCAGCCGCGGATGGCCGCGACGGCCCTCGGCGACGGCGGCCGGACGCTCGCCTTCTCCTTCCTCGACGCGACCAACGTGAAGGACCCCGACGGCGAGCTCATGCGGGGCCTCGTCGTCACGTTTCAGGACGCCGACCACTTCTCCCAGGCCTGGACCTCCCGTGCGAAGGGCCAGGACCACGTCGGCACCTTCACCTACACCCGGGTCAAATGAGACCGGGGTCAGGTCTTCATTTTTCGGATGATTGCAGTCTAGAAACCGAAATTTGAAGACCTGACCCCCGGTAAACCTCTCGGCCGTCGAGGAGGGTCAGCAGGACTTTTGCCTCGTGGATCTGGGAGGGCGGGATCTCGAAGAGGTTGCGGTCGAGGACGATGAGATCGGCCGCCTTGCCGGCCTCGATCGAGCCGGTCTCCTTCTCGGAGAAGTCGAGGTACGCGGCGCGGATCGTGTAGCCCGCGATCGCGTCGGGGAGCCCGATCCGCTCCTCGGGGAGCCAGGCCGGGCCCGGCCCCTCGGCCGGCTGGAGGTGCGTCACCGCGACCTCGATCCCGTCGAGGGGGTTCATCGAGGAAACGCTCCAGTCGCTGCCGAACGCGACGACCGCGCCGGAGGCGACGACGCTCTGGATCGGGTAGAGCCAGCGCGACCGCTCCGGCCCGAGCTTCGGCTCGGTGAGCTCGGTCAGGTACTTGTCGCCGTTGGCCCAGAAGGGCTGGAAGTTCGCGATGACGCCGAGACGCCGGAAGCGCGGGACGTCCGCCGGGTCGATGAGCTCGATGTGCGCGAGGTGGTGCCGCGCGTCCCGGGCCCCGTTGGCGCGGCGCGCGGCCTCGACGGCGTCGAGCGACATCCGGACCGCGCGGTCGCCGATGGCGTGGACGTGGATCTGGAAACCTTCGCGGTCGAGGGCCGTCGCCAGCGCGTCAAACGCCGCCGGCTCGAGGTTCGCCTTGCCGCGGTCGCCCGGGAACCCGAGGTAGGGCTCGAGGACGGCAGCCGTGCGCGTCTCGAGGACGCCGTCGGCGAAGATCTTGACCGCGTTCGTCCGCAGCCGCCGGCCGGCGTACTTCTTGCGCAGGGCGACGAGGCGCGGCACCTCCGCAAGGCCCCGGTCCGTGTCGCAGTGGAGCGACGCCACGACGCGCGCCGAGAGCTCGCCGCGGGACTCGAGGGTCCGGTACGCCTCGAGGTCCTCCTCCGACGCGCTCGCTTCGACGAGGGACGTCAGCCCGAACCGGTTCGCGATCCGCAGGCCCTCCCGGAGCCCGTCGGCGTATTCCTTCGCGGTGCGCTTCGGGAAGAGCTTCGAAACCAGGTCGGCGGCGTCCTCGCGGAGCGTCCCGGTCGGCTCGCCCGTCGCCGGGTCCCGTTCGATCCGGCCGTAGGGCGGATCCGCCGTCGCCTTCGTGACGCCCGCGAGCTCGAGCGCTCTCGAGTTGACCCAGACCGAATGGCCGTCGGTCGCCGACAGGTAAACGGGCCGATCGGGCACGATCGCGTCGAGGAGCGACCTGGACGGGTTGCCGTCGGGAAAGAGCGTCAGCTCCCAGCCTCCCCCGCGGATCCACGGCAACGACGGGTGCGCGGCCGCGTAGGCCTTGACCTTCTCGAGGACCGCGGCCGGCGTCGGCGCGCCGTTCAGATCGCACTCGAGCGCCTCGACGCCTCCCGACACGGGGTGGACGTGGGAGTCGTGGAAGGCGGGAAGGACCATCTTTCCGGAGGCATCGAGGACCCGCGTCTTCGGCCCGATCCACCCCTTCGCCCCGGCGTCGGTGCCGACGAAGACGATCTTCCCGCCCGAGACCGCCACGGCCTCGGCCCAGCTCCGGGCGTCGTCGACGGTGTAGACGGCGCCGCCCCGGATCACGAGGTCCGCGGGAGGGGGCGCCGGCGAGGCGGCCGCCACGACGGCGGCCCCGAGCGCGGCGAGCATGACCCGGACCATTCGGCGTCGCATCGTCATCGGCCTTTCTTCGAGCCCGCCTCCGCGGCGATCTGCTTCACGATGCCGTCGGCGAGGTCGTTGGGAATCGGGATCGACAGGTTGTACTGCGCGATCTTCCATCCGTCGCCCACGCGCACGAGGACCCCGGAGCCGCGGCAGGGCCCCATGTTGGGCGTGTCGAGCCTCTCGTCGAACCAGGCCACGCTCCGGTCGGGGGAAAAGGAGATCCACCGCTCGACGGTCCGGAAATTCCAGGCCTTTCCCTTCGCGAAGTAGGGATGCGCCCATTTCCGGAATTCGTCCCGCGTCCAGCGCTCCGTCGCGTCGGTGCCGAGGAAGACGGCGTCCGGCGTGAAGTACGAGAAGTACTTCTCCTCGTCGGCGGCCGCGGCCGCCCCGTGCCAGGCGTCCAGCACCGCCCCGACCGCGCCCTGCGCGAAGACGCCGTCGGCCGACTGCGCGGACAGAGCCGCTGCGACGAGCCAGACTCCGGGACCGCCGAGACACTTCATGGGGCCTCCTCGAGCGGCCGGATCATACCGGCGGGGTGCGGTCAGCGTCCCGGCAAAGAGGATTGCGCCGCGCTTCCCCGGCAGCGCCTGGCCGCGGCGGCCGCCTCCGCGGATCCCTCGGCGCTCAGAGAGCTGAGCCGGCCGGCGGCGCGCAGCCGTTCGTAGATCCCGTTCGACCTCAGAAAGAGGGCGCACGGCTCGTCGCCCGGGTCCCGGCCGAGCTCCTCGAGCGCCTTCCCGATGGCGAGGTAGAGGTCGGCAAGCGACCCCTCGACCCAGGCGTTGCTCGGATCGGCCGCGACCATCGGCTCGTAGAGACGGCGGGCCTCCTCGTACTCCTTCAGGGCCCCGGACGCATCGTGAAGACCGGCCCGCTGGAGACCGATGTTGTGCCGCGTCATGGCCACTCCGAGCCGGCCGTCCACGCTCTTCGCGTCCGCCGCGGCCATGGACTCGAAGAGGCCGAGCGCCTTCTGGAAGTTCTCGAGGGCGGCCGGGTGATCGCTCCGCGCCTCGTAGAAGCCTCCGACCGCGGTGTACGTGTACGCGAGGTCCCGCTGGAGCTGGATGCTCGACGGGTCTTCCTTCCGGAGGCCCTCTCCGAGAACGACCGCCTCGTCGAACGCCTTGAGCGCGCCCTCGGCGTCGCCGCGGCTCCGCAGGGCCTCGCCCGTGAGGTAGAGATTCTGGCCGAGACTGCGCCGCGCCGCGCGGTCCTTCGGAGCGGCCGCGAGGCGCGCCCGCAGGATCTCCGCCTGCTTCCCCAGGGCCTCGAAGGCCTCGTCCGGGCGCTCGGCCGCCGTCAGGTAGAAGCCGTAGAACTGCCAGGCCTGCGCGAGGTCCCGGGCGGCCGCGGGATCTCCGGGATGGCGAGCGGCGAGGCCCTTCCGCAGCGGCAGCCCCTTTTCCGCCATCGCCACGGCTTCGCGTGCGTCGCCCGCCACGAGCCGGATGCCGCCCCCGGTCAGATACGCGGTCGCGAGGGTCGCCTGCTCGGCGTCCGTGGCGCCGCCCGCGGCCACGACGGGCTCGAGCAGCGCGATCGCCTTGCCGTAGCTCTGCAAGGCGCCCGGGACGTCTCCGAGGTTCGCCATGAAGGCGTTGCCCTGCACGTCGCCGACCTTGAGATACGCCCCCGCGAGCTCGCGCCGCAGCGCGCGGTCGCCGGCCGACTCGCGCGCGAGGTCGTCGAGGTACTCGAGCGCCCGCTTCACGATGAGGGCGCGCGCCGGGGTCGAGCCGGGCAGGTCCCGGATCGCGTCGTGGAACTCGAAGAGGAACGAGCTCGCGAGACGGCGCACATCGTCGAACCGGCGCTGCGCGCGCGCCTCGGCCGCCCGGGCGCGGCGGGCCTCGCGCAGCGTCGCCAGGACGCCCCCCGCCAGGACGAGCGCGAGCAGGGCGACTCCGGCCAGCGCGACGCGGTGGCGGCGCGCGAACTTGGCCGCGCGGTAGGAGAAGGTGCCGCGGCGCGCCAGCACCGGTGCGCCGGTCCGGTAGCGGCGAAGGTCGGCGGCGAGCTCGCCGACGGAGGCGTACCGGTGCTCCGGCTCCTTGCGCATCGCCTTGAGGACGATGGCGTCGAGGTCGCCCCGCAGCTCCCGGGACCCCGAGGCGACGCTCGGCTTCTCCGGGTCGCGCTCGCAGACGACGCGAAGCAGCTCCGCCGGCTCCGGCCCCGTCACGTGGTAGGGCTTGCGGCCCACGAGCAGCTCGTAGAGTACGACCCCGAGCGCGTAGACGTCGCTCGAGGTCGTGATGCGCTCGCCCCGGATCTGCTCGGGACTCGCATAGTCGGGGGTCATCATCCGGAGGAACGTGCCCGTCTCCCCGTCGGCCGCGGGCGCGCCGTCGGGCTGGAGGAGCTTGGCGATCCCGAAGTCCATGAGCTTCGGCACGCCCTCCGAGGTCACCAGGATGTTGCTGGGCTTGATGTCGCGGTGGACGACGAGGTTCTGGTGCGCGTACTGGACCGCGGCGCACACGTCGTCGAAGAGCCGCAGGCGGTCCGCGACGGTCAGCCGGCGCCGGTCGCAGTATTCGATCAGCGGCTCCCCTTCGATGTATTCGAGGACGAAGTACGGCTCGCCGCCCGGAGTGGCGCCGCCGTCGAGGAGCCGCGCGATGTTGGGGTGCTCGAGGGAGGCCGAGATCTGCCGCTCGCTCCGGAAGCGCTGCAGCGCGAAGTCGCTCGCCATGCCGGGCCGGATGAGCTTGATCGCGACCGTCTTCTGGAACTCGTCGTCCGCGCGTCGGGCGAGATAGACCATCCCCATGCCGCCGTGGCCGAGCTCGGAGAGGACCTGGTAGGCGCCGATGCGCTCCCCGACCCGCGACGGCGGCACCCAATCCTCGAAGAGCGCGGCGACGCGGCCGCCCGCGGGGCTTTCGATGAAGCTCCAGCCCGATTCCGAGACGGAGGCCAGCGACTCGACCTCGCGGCGCAGGGCCTCGTCCCCCGCGCAGCGGGAGGCGATGAAGGCGCCCCGCTCCCCGGTCGGGACGTCCAGGGCCGCGTCCAGGATCTCCTTGACTCTCGGCCACGCCTCCGGGGGCACGCGGCTCGCCATGACCGACGCTAGGCGCCGATCTCGCGGCGAAGCCAGGCCTTCGCCGTGCGCCACTCGCGCTTGACGGTGGCGGGCGAGACCCCCGCGACCTCCGCCGTCTCCTCGACCGTGAGTCCTCCGAAGAAGCGCAGCTCCACGACCTTCGCCTGCTGCGGGTCCATCTCCTCGAGGCTCGAGAGGGCCCGGTCGAGGGCGAGCAGCTCCGGCGCCCGGTCGGCCGCGTCGTCGACGTCGGTCGCGACGCGCCAGGCGGCGGCGTCCCGCTTGGCGGCCTGGCGCTTGCGGGCATGATCGACCAGGATGCGCCGCATCATCTGGGCGGCGATGCCGAAGAAGTGGGCCCGGTTCTGCCAGACGACGTCCCGCTGGTTCGTCAGGCGGATGTAGGCCTCGTGGACCAGCGCGGTCGGCTGCAGGGTGTGGTCCGGCCGTTCCTCGCGCAGGTAGGAGGCGGCGAGCTTGCGCAGCTCGTCGTACACGAGCGGCATCAGGCGTTCGAGCGCTCTCCGATCCCCTCCGCTCCACTCCTTGAGCAGGGCTGTCACGTCCGGCTCGGTCGGATCCGCCATCGGCTCGGAAGTCCTTTGGGGCGAATTACATCACAGCGGGAACACGCCCCCGCCCCCCCGTTGAGCCTGTCTTTCTGGCTCCTGCGCGTGTCCGAACGATGGCCGGGGCCCCGTCCGGAACCCGCGACCCCCGCCTTCGTAAATCGAGGAAGAGGCAGGAGGGACAAATGGACACGCAAGCCACCGGAGGTCGACCCTGGGGCCCGCGCGGAGCCATCCACCAGGCCGGGTTCCTGGCCGCGCTGTTCCTCGCGCTCGGCAGCACGGGCGTGCAGGCGGCGACGTACACCGTGACGAACACCGCCGACAGCGGCGCCGGGTCGCTTCGCCAGGCGATCCTCGACGCCAACGCCAACGCGGGGCCCGACACGATCGCGTTCAACATCCCCGGCGCGGGCGTGCAGACGATCAACGTCTCACTCACGTCGCTGCCGACGGTCACCTCGCCCGTGACGATCGACGGGACCACGCAGCCGGGGTACGCGGGAGCACCGCTGATCGAGGTTCACGGGAGCCAGACCTCGGGGCTCTCGATCTCCGCCGGCAGCAGCACGCTCCGAGCCCTGGTGCTGAACGGCTTCTCCACGGCGATTCTCTTCACCAGCGCCGGCGGCAACGTCGTCGAGGGCTGCTACATCGGCACCGACGCGGCGGGCACCGCCGACGCGTCCACGGGCGGCCAGGGGATCCGGCTGATTACCTCGCCCAACAACACGATCGGCGGGCTGACGGCCGCGGACCGCAACCTGATCTCGGGCAACGACGCCGGAGGAATCGGTTGCGAGATCTCTCAGGGCCTCGTCGTCCAGGGCAACCTGATCGGCACCGACGTCACCGGAACGGTCTCGATTCCCAACGGGACCGGGATCAGCCTCTCGGGGTGCGACAGCGCAGCGATCGGCGGAAGCTTCGCGGGCGCGGGGAACGTCATCTCGGGAAACCTCGGCGGGGGAATCGGCATGAGCGGCGGGTCCGGAATCATCATCCGGGGGAATCTCATCGGCACGGACGTGACCGGCACGTTCTCCCTCGGCCACCAGTCGCTCGGCATCAACGACTCGGGGGGCGGCGACGTGGAGATCGGCGGCGCGGGCGCCGGCGAGGGCAACGTCATCTCCGGCAACACGCAGATGGGCATCTACGTGTACAACTTCGCCACCAACACGACGATCTACGGAAACAAGATCGGGACCGACGTCACCGGTGCGTTGCCGCTGCCGAACGTCACGGGGATCTCGACCGCCAACGTCACCGGCGTCGTCATCGGAGGAACCGGACCCGGCCAGGGCAACGTCATCGCCTACAACAGCGGCGTGCTGCTCTTCAGCGTCCCCGTCGGCGTGCTCGTCCAGTCCTCGGCGAACCAGGTCACGATCCGCGGAAACTCGATCCACGACAACGAGCAGCTCGGCATCGACCTGAACGGCGACGGCCCCACGCCGAACGATCCGCTCGACGCGGACGTGAGCCCGAACAACTATCAGAACTTCCCGATCGTCCAGTCGGTCGTCTACGGCGCGTCCGACGTGGAGGTCCTCGGCAAGTTCAACAGCGTCCCGTCGACGCAGTACACCTTCGACTTCTACGCCAACGCGGCGTGCACCCGTTTCCCGAGGGACTTCAACGAGGGCGAGACCTACCTGGGTTCCTCGCAGATCACGACCGACGGCGCCGGGCACTTCGATTTCGACGTCACCCTGCCCGTGGTCGTGGAAAACGGCGCCCGGATCGGGGTGACCGCCACGGACCCGTCCGGCAACACGTCGGAGTTCTCGCAGCGGATCATCTTCACCATGTCGCCGGCGTCCGGACCGGCGGCCGGCGGGACGACGCTGACCATCAACGGGACCGACTTCGCGAACCCCACCGCCATCGCGATCGGCGGCCCGGCGGTGCCGATCACCTTCGTGAACGATCACCAGCTCTACACGACGTCGCCGGCGCTCGCGCCCGGAACCGTCAACGACATCGTCGCGACGACGCCGGACGGCACCACCGGCGCCCTGATCAAGGGTTGGGTCGCGGACTTCCTCGACGTGCCCCAGATCCACCAGTTCCACTCGTACGTGACGACCCTGGTGTCCAATGCGATCACCGTCGGAGTCGGCGGCGGCCTCTACGGCGTGGACCAGCCGACGCTGCGCCAGCAGATGGCGGTTTTCCTCCTCAAGGCGCGCCACGGGCTCTGTTACGTGCCGCCGCCCTGCGCCGGCACCTTCCCCGACGTCCCGTGCCCGTCCACGTTTGCGGCCTGGATCGAGGGCCTGGCCGCCGAGGGCATCACCGGCGGCTGCGGCGGCGGGAACTACTGCCCCACCAATCCGGTGCGCCGGGACCAGATGGCGGTCTTCCTCCTCAAGGCGGAGCACGGGGCGTCCTACGTCCCTCCCGACTGCTCGGGCACGTTCGCCGACGTCCCCTGTCCCTCGACTTTCGCCGGATGGATCGAGCAGCTCGCCGCGGAGGGGATCACGGGCGGCTGCGGCGGCGGGAACTACTGCCCGGCCAACGCGAATACGCGGGGTCAGATGGCCGTGTTTATCGTGAAGACGTTCCGCCTGCCGTAGCCCTTTTCCCTGGCACCGCGGCCGTGACCCGATTGGCACGGCCGCGGCATTTGATCCCATCCCGCCCGTTCCTGCGCGTTGTGGACAGGGTCTCCAGGGTCGCGGCGGTGGGACGCGGCGGCCGGCGCTTCGGGACCTGTGGAGGAGGAGGCGATGAGCTCGAGGACGCTGGAGCTTCCGGGATCTCTCGCGGTGGTGCATCCCCCGGCATCGGCCGGGCTGGCCGTGCGGCTGGCCGCGACGGCGATCGACGGGGTGATCGTGGCGAGCGTCGCGCTGGTGGCGGGACTGGTGGCCCACATGGCGCTCGCGATCTTCGGTCCCCGGGCCGCGGAAGCGGAAACCTGGGGGCTCGTCGCGCTCGCCGCGGTGGTCGTCACCGGCTATTTCGTCTACTTCTGGGGTCTCGAGGGCGCGACCCCCGGAAAGAAGATCATGGGGCTGCGCGTGGCGCGCGTCGGGAGGATCGAAGACGGGCAGGCGATCGGCATGGGACGGGCCCTGCTGCGCCTGGTCGGCATCACGGCCGGCAACGTTCTCCTGATCGACTCGATCGTGGCGCTCCTCCATCGGGACCGGAGAGCGCTGCACGACCTGATCGCCGACTCGATCGTCGTGGAGGCCCGGTGAGGCGCGCCCGGTGGCTCGCTTCCGCCGCATGGGGCTTCGCGCTCGCGGGCGCCGTCGGGCACGCCGCCACGTTCACCGTCACGAACACGAATGACACCGGAGGGGGGTCGCTTCGCCAGGCGATCCTCGACGCGAACGCCAACGCGGGGCCCGACACGATCGACTTCAACATCCCGGGCGCCGGCCCCTTCCAGATCCTGCCGCTCAGCATCCTTCCGCCGCTGGCCGGCCAGACGACCCTCGACGCCACGACCCAGCCGGGCTACGCCGGCACGCCCCTGATCGAGGTCTCCACGTTCAGCGGCGCGGGTCTCCGCATGACGGGAGCCGGCGGGAACACGATCCGCGGCGTCTGCGTCAACGACTTCTCCGCCGGCATCCAGATCGAGTCGAACGACAACCACCTCGAGGCCTGCTTCATCGGAACGAATCCGACCGGGACGATCGCCGTGCCGAACGGGACGGGAGTCGTCATCACGTCGGGCGCGACCGGCAACGTGATCGGTGGCTCCGCCGCGGGAGCCCGGAACCTCATCAGCGGCAACACCACCGGCATCCAGTCGACGGGCGGCGGCGCGAACGTCATCCAGGGCAACCTCATCGGAACGTCGATCACCGGGAACGCGCCGATTTCCAACGGCCGCGGCATCAGCCTGACGGGAACCACGGGCTTCCTGATCGGCGGGTCGGACCCGGGCCAGGGCAACCTCGTCTCCGGAAGCACCGGCGAGGGCATCTTCGTCATCAACGGCAGCGGCACCACGATCCAGGGCAATCGCATCGGAACGAACGCTGCGGGGACGGAGTCGCTCCCCAACCAGTGGGGGATCTACGCGACAGTCCACCCGGGCCTGGTGATCGGCGGCGATTTCAACGCCGGGGAAGGAAACCTCATCTCCGGCAACCAGCTCGACGGGATCTACTTAGGGACCGTCGGCTCCGTCGTCAAGGGCAACACAATCGGAACGGACCCCACGGCCACGAAACCGCTCGGAAACGGACGGGCGGGCGTTTATCTCAGCCTGGCGGCGACCGACGCGCTCATCGGCGGCGTCGCACCCGGGGAGGCCAACGCGATCGCGTTCAACCAGACCGGCGTGTACAACGACGGCGTCCGCAACGCGATCCGCGCCAACCCGATCTTCTTCAGCCAGCGCCTCGGCATCGACAACGTCCCGGACGGCGTCACGAAAAACGACGCCGGCGACGGCGACACCGGCGCCAATCAGCTCCAGAACTTCCCGTTCATCTCGTCGGTCGACTACGGCGCGACGACCGTCACGGTGCACGGGATCCTCAAGTCGAGCCCGAGTACGACCTTCGACCTCGACGTCTTCGAGAGCCCGTCGTGCACGCCGCGCCCGCGCGACCTGCTCCAGAGCGCGTACTACCTGGGAACGCAGCAGGTCACGACCAACGGAGCGGGCGACGCGCCGTTCGACCTCGTCGTCAACGACGCGAACGCCCCGACGCAGCCGCCGATCTCCCTGACGGCGACGGACCCGTCGGGCAACACGTCCGAGTTCTCGCAGAACGTCATCTACGCGTCGAGCCCGCGCTCGGGGCCGCCCGCCGGCGGCGTGGTCGTCACCCTCACGGGCACCCACTTCGTCGCGGGCGCGACGGTCACGTTCGGCGGCGTCGCGGGCACCGGCCCCAACGTCACCGACGAGACGACGATGACGGTCACGGCGCCCCTGCTGCCCGCCGCCACCGTCAACGACATCGTGGTCACGAACACGGACGCGACCTCGGGGACCCTCAAGAAGGCCTGGATCGTGGACTTCCTGGACGTGCCGCCGAGCCAGCAGTTCTACAACTTCGTGACGACCCTCGTCTCGAACGCGATCACGGTCGGCGTCGGCAACGGGCTCTACGGCGTCAACGACCCGACGCTCCGCCAGCAGATGGCCGTTTTCCTGCTAAAGGGCCGCCACGGCCTCTGCTACGTTCCCCCGCCGTGCACGGGGACCTTCTCCGACGTCCCCTGTCCGTCGACGTTCGCCAACTGGATCGAGGCCCTCGCCACCGAGGGGATCACGGGAGGGTGCGGCGGCGGCAACTACTGCCCGCAGAACCCCGTCCGCCGCGACCAGATGGCCGTCTTCCTGCTGAAGGCCGAGCACGGCCCGAACTACCTGCCGCCGCCCTGCAACGGGGACTACCCGGACGTCCCGTGCCCGTCGCAGTTCGCCGACTGGATCGAGCAGCTCGCCGCCGAGGGGATCACGGGAGGGTGCGGAGGGGGCAACTACTGTCCGCTCAATCCCAACACCCGCGGGCAGATGGCGGTGTTCCTGACCAAGACGTTCCACCTGCAGTAGCCGGGAGCCCCGGACGAAGACGTTTCGGGTTCGAGTCGCCGGACCATCGCCGCCGAAACGAGGTTTCCTCGGACCTCCCGGCGGCTCTTTTCTTTCCCGAACCTGACCCCGGCCGGCCCGCCCTTGCGCGTGTTGGCCAGAGGGAACACCATGCGCAAGGCTCTCCTGATCGCCGCCTCGCTGCTCCTGGCCTCGAACCGGCTCGCCGCCGCTCCGTGCGCCCCGTCGCCCACGACCCTCTGCCTCAACGCTTCCCGCTTCGAGGTGGACGTCTCGTGGCGCGACTCCCGGGGCCGCACCGGCGTCGGCCAGGCCGTCCCGATCACCGCCGACACCGGCTACTTCTGGTTTTTCTCGGAGGCCAACATCGAGCTCGTCGTCAAGGTCCTCGACGCCCGGGCCCTCAGCGGGAAGTACTGGGTCTTCTTCGGGGCGCTCACATCCGTGGAGTTCGACCTGACCGTCACCGACACGGTCACCGGCGCGGTCAAGAACTATCACAACCCCCTCGGCCAGTTCGCGAGCGTCGGCGACACCAGCGCGTTCGAAGGGGCCGTCGACGCGCCGCCGACGGCGCAAACGGTCGAGGTTGCCGGCACCGCGGCGCCGCCTGGCTCGCTCGACGAGATCCAGGGGTTCATCGACGCCGTTCCGCACGAAAGCATGAAGGCCGCCTCCGAATCCGCAGCCGCGTTCACGCCATGTGCCGACGGGAGACCGAATCTTTTCCTGACGAGTTGCCGCTTCCGTCTGGAAGTCCACTGGACGGATTCCCACGGCCGCCATGGCTCCGGGCAGCCCGTCCAGCTCACCAACGACACGGGCTATTTCTGGTTCTTTTCGCCGTCCAATGTCGAGTTGATGATCAAGGTCCTCGACGCCCGGTCGATCAGCGGCAAGTTCTGGGTCTTCTTCGGAGCGCTCTCGAACGTCGCGTACACGATCAACGTGGTCGACACGATCAGCGGTGCGATGCGCTCCTACAGCAATCCTGCGAGCACATTCGCATCGGTCGGTGACACCGCGGCGTTCCGGGGCGGCGACGGAATCACGGTCGAGACCCACTCCCCGCGCGCCGCGTCCGCCCCGATTCCCGCCCTCGAGGGAGGGTCGCTTTCCGCGACCGCGGCCGACGGCACCGTCTTCACGCTGGACATCCCGGCGACTTCACTTCTTTTCGACGAAGTCGTGACGATGACGCCGGTCGGAGCCGTCGGTCATTTCCCCTTCGCGGGGGGACTCGTCGCCGGCGTAGACATCCAGCCTTCCGGAACACCGCTGCTTCAGGGCGCGACGCTGTCGATTCACACCGCGGCGCCCCTCGCCGGTTCGGAAGAGACCCCTGTCGCGTGGAACGGGTCGGGCGAGGACCTGTTCCTCTTTCCACCCTGGCCGACGTCGGGGGACCTCAAGCTGGAAATCTTTCATCTTGGAGGCTACGGCGTCGCCCGCGGAACGGATTCGGAGCGGCAGTCCCGGCTCGAGCGTGAGCCGGTTGCCGACGGCGACCTGCTGAGCCACGCGATCTCACCCTTCCTCCGCGACGGTCGCGCCGCCGCGGCGTCGATCGGTGGACCCGAATTCAAGAGGATCGAAGTCAGTGTGGTCCAGCGCCTGGACGCGGGATACCAGGCCCTCAAAATCCAGATGGAGGCCACCGACGGCGAGCCGGCTCGCGTCGTCGACCTCATCCATCAAACGAACGCCTGGGTGCTCGAGGTCCCCATCGCGGTCGGGGCACCCATGGAGACGGTCTTTCCCGGCCGAACCGAAGAAATCTACTCACTCTGGAAGAGGATGATCTCGCTGGCATTGTCGAAGATCCACGAGCGGTGCTCGGAGGACCCGCACGCCATCTTCAGCGTATTCCCGATCATCAAGGTCGCCCGATCTGGCGGCCTCAGTCAACGGTTCCCGGAACTCCAGTCCGAGATCGACCAGGTGTTCAAGTGCCTCACGTTCAAGCTCACGTTCGACTCGTCGATCGCGGAGACCGGGGGCCCGTTCAGCGAGAGCGCGCGGGTGGTCGCCGAGTCGGTGACGCTCCGCGGTCACTCGACTCAGAATGGGCTCGAGATCTCCGGAGAAGGTCCAATCCTTCACGAGCACCTGGAGGCGTGTTGCGCCCCGGACGACTGCCCCGTGCTGCTCTCGTCGACCCCTTCGACTTTCAAAGCGAGGATGTACTGGGGCGGCGACCAAAACGTCAAACTGCTCTACGATACGGGAACTCCGCACGACGCGTTTTCGGTTACGTGCATTTCCTTTTCCTTCGCTGATTTTTGGCTCAAGGAATACGGGGTCTTCCATTTCGCGGATCGATATGTCTGGGGAACCTTATTCGGAGGAGCGTACCCGTACTTCCAAGAACACTGGTCGCTGACCGGCCGCAAAGACCCGTGGGCCACCGCGACTGTGGCGCAGACCGATTCGCAGGGGCAGTTGACCGCCTCTGAAATCACCCGGTTCACCCTGACTCATACTCCCGAGTAACGCGCGTTCGAGCCTCCGCCATCACTTCGGCGCCGGATCCCGCGCAGCAGGCCGATCCGGATCGCGCCCGAGAACGGGCGGATGAGCGTCCAGTAGAGGCGGAACTTCCGGCGGGCGGCGGCGCCGAAGTACTGGATACGCGTCTCGGTCGAGAGCTCGAAGGCGCCGCTGCCGCTCTCCTCGACCCGGAGGTTCCACGCGGCCTTCACGCAGCCCTCATCGGCGAATCCGAGGAACGCGGCCCGGTCCGCGATCGGCCGCAGCCCTCCGTCGTAGCGCCAGAACTTCCCGGCGATGCCGAAGACGAGTTCGCGCCCGGGATCCTCCTCGAGCCGCGTGAAGCCGAAGCGCTGGAGCTTTTCGGGGAACGTTCCCTTGCTCTGCGCAAACGCCCGGCCGCCATATCCGCGCAGGGCGAGAAGCGCCTTCGACGCCGCCGAGCTGGCGAGGTCCCGCGCGAGGATCGCTTCCCACACGCGCTCTCGGGTCGCGCGGATCCGGGTCGAGTGAAGGGAGAGCCGTTCGCCGCCCGGCAGGACGCGATCGAGACCGGTCGAGCTCAGGACGCCTCGAGGGCCTGGGGCGGCGCGACCGCTTTGGTCCGCTGCGCCTCTTCGTGCTCCTTGAGATACGCCTGCGCCTTCATCATCCGTTGGGTCCGCATGAGGACGCGCGTCAGGTACGGGATCTGCGCGGGACGGACCTGGCGCATCCACTCGATCCAGCTCTTCTCGCCCGAGGTGTTCAGGATCGACCGGCGCCAGGTCTCGGCGTAGAGCTCGAAGAACCGCCTGGCGCCGAGCTTCGGCTCCCAGAGAACGTGGTGCATGTCGTACTTGAACCAGGGCTGACCCTCGAGGATCGGCGAGAGCTTCTGGAAGAGATCGGTCCCCGGCAGCGGCGTCAGGATCGTGTAGCCCGCGCGCTGGAAGCCGTTCTTCGCGACGAAGTCCCAGAGCTCCTGGAAGTGCGCCTCGTCCCAGTCGGGATCGACGAGGAAGTTCCCCGTGACGCCGTAGCCGAGTGAGCGCGCGAGCCGCGCCGCCTCGATCGACGACGTGACGCCGGCGTCCTTCGTCACGCTCGCGAGGCCCGCGTCGGAAGCCGCCTCGAGGCCGAAGAAGATGTCGAAATCCTTCGCGAGCGGCCGCCAGGCCTCGAGAAGGTCGGCGTGGCGGCAGATGAGGTCCGTCCGGGTCTGGACGAGGATCCAGCGCTTGCGGATGCCGCGGGCCTTGAGCGCGTGCGCGAGCTCGTGGCTGCGCTCGGGGTGGTTCCAGAAGAGGTCGTCGGCGATGAAGACGGCGTCGCCGACCTTCTCCATGTCCTCGACGACCGCGGCGATCGACCGCTCGCGAAACGAGCGCCCGTAGAGCTGCCACACCGAGCAGAAGTTGCAGCGGAACGGGCAGCCGCGGGCCGTCTCGACGAGCCAGACGGGCTTGAAGAGCAGGCAGTGGTACCGGTTGCGGTCGCGTTCCACGAGATCGCGGGCGGGCAGAGGCACCGCGTCGAGGCCCGTCCGGTCCTCGAGATGGCGCGTCGCGGTCCAGCCCTCGCGTCCCCGCAGGAGCAGGGCGGGCACCTCCGCGAGGGGGCGTCCCGACGCCAGCGCATCCGCGACCGTCGGCACCACCTCTTCGCCGTCGTCGACGCAGATCGCGTCGATCTCGGGAGACTGGAGTGGCCCCGGAAAGGCGGCGGCGGCGTGGCCCCCCACGAGGATGAAGGCGTCGGGCGCGGCGCGGCGCACCTCGCGCGCGGTCTCGATCACCCGGTCGTACTCGAGGGCGTGCATGCAGGAGATGCCGACCATCCGGGGACGCGTCCGCCGGATCCAGGCCCCGACGCGGCGGCCGAAGCGCAGATCCACGATCGACGGCGTGTGGCCGCGGCCTCGGAGGGACGAGGCGACGTATTCGAGGCCCAGCGGCTCGACTCGAAAGAAGGGCCCCAGCCCGAAACGCTCGTTGCCCGGGTCGGGGCGGATCAACAGAACGTTCATGGCCGGCAGCACGGATTGTAAACTCCTCTCTCCCATGGGAGAAACCGAGCCCGCCGCCGGCCCGAACGGGGGGCCGCCTCCGACCGCGTCCCGACGCGGGCGAAAGAAATGGGTCAGCCACGGGCTCTCCAACCGCGTCGTTTACGGCGGCCTGCACTACGGCGCCCGCTGGCTGCCGATGTCCGTCTTGAACGCCATCAACCTGGTGGGCAACGGCCTCGCCGTCACCTTTCTGGGACGCACGAAAGCCGGGATCCGCGACAATTTTCACAAGGCGCTCGGCGTCTCCGACGCCGAGGCCGAGCGGCTCGCCCGCCGCCAGTTCTTCGAGTACGGGCGGCACACGATCGACGTGTGGAAGCTGCGGAGCGAAACGCTCGTCCCCCGCGTCGTCACCCTGGCCGAGGACGCGCGGACCCTCGCCCGCGTGCGCCGCGGCGGCCGGGGCTTTCTCCTCGTGACCGGGCACGTCGGCAACTGGGAGATGGGAGCCGTGACGCTTCGGGCGCACGACCTCGTGCCGGCGGTCGTCGGCCAGCCCGAGCTCGACCCCGACGTCCAGGAGATGCGGCAGCAGCTCCGGCAGCGGCTCGGCGTCGAGTCGATCGACATCGGCTCGTCCATGGCGACGGCCTTCAAGGTGCGCCGCGCCGTCGACGCCGGCCGGGCGGTGGCGCTGCTCGTCGACCGCGCGTATCCCGAGGACGAGGTCGTGGTGCCGTTCTTCGGGCGGCCGACGCCGTTCCTGCGTTCGCCGGCGCTTCTGGCGCGCTTCTGCGGGTGCGAGATCCTGCCCGGCTTCTTTCTGCGAAACCCCGACGGCAGCTACTTCAACGTCTGGGGCGAGCCGCTCTCGGCCGACCCGTCGCTCTCGGCCGACGCCGACGCCGTCCGGATCATGGAGCGGGTCGCGTCGGACCTGGAGGGCGTCGTCCGCCGCCATCCGACGCAGTGGTTCAACTTCTACAAGTTCTGGGACGCGCTCCGGTCGTAGGTCGTCGGGGCGGGGTTGTCCCCCGCCCGGCTCAAGAGGGCGGCCGCAAGGGCCGCCCCTACGACCGGGGGACCGCCCCCGGCCTCTCCCACTTCCCGTAGACGAAGTTCCCGCAGCAGCGGGCGCAGATCGGGAGCGGCTCCTTCGCGAGCTTCGCGCGGAAGCGGTTCGCCTTCTCCCCCGCCCAGATCTCGCGAAAGGACTGCCGGCGCACGTTGCCGATGAAATAGTCCGGAAAGTCCCCGCAGAAGGCGACCTCGCCGTCCGGCTCGACCTGCGCGAAGTACCAGGCGACCGGGCACATGCGGTGCCCGAAGGTCTCGGCAAAATCCGAAAAGTACTCGGGCACGCGCTCGGCCGGTACGTCGGGCACGAACGAGGTCCAGGGCCGGCCACGGCTCGAGTCGAGGAAGCGCCGGCGTTTCAGGCCCTTCAGCAGCCGGACGAGCTCGGCGAGCTGCCGGCCCTTCGTGGCCGCGATCGAGGTCCCGTCGAATTCGAAGCCCTTCCAGGAGGTCGCCTCGACGCCGAGGTCCTCCCGCATGACCCGCTCGTACTCGGCGCCCACGTTCTCGGGCACGAACCAGCGCAGGCCCACGTTGATCGTGTCGAGAGGGAGCTCCCGCAGGACGTCGATCGCGGGGGCGACCACGTCGATGTTGAGCTCGGTGACGGGCAGGATCGCGATCTGCATCGGGAGAACGCGGCCGAGGCGGTGGCGCCAGTCCGCGACGGCGCGGACCCCGGCGGCCGCCCGCTCGAAGCTGCCGGCCTGCCCGCGGATCCCGTTGTGCGTCTCGGGCGGCCCGTCGATCGAGACCGCGATCGAGTCGATCCCGCTCTCGACGAGCTCGCGCGCCAGCGGCTCGAGGCGGCCGCCGTTGGTGATGACCGTGCAGGTGAGGCCGCGCGCCTTGACCTCGCGGACCAGGGGCACGATGTCCGGGTACAGCAGCGGCTCGCCGCCGAAGAGGCTGATGATCGGCCGCGAGGGCGCGAGCTCGTCGAGGAGGCGCACGTAGTCGGAGAGCGCGAGCTGGCGCTTCAATCCGATGAGCTCGCGGATGCGCTCCCGCTCGGGCGCCCCGTCGGTCGCCCCGGCGGAGCCCGAATGCGACCGGAAGATCCCGGTGTCGCCCCACTGCCCGCACATCTTGCAGCGCAGGTTGCAGAGGTTCGTCACACGGAGCTGCACGAACGTCGGCATCGGCAGGTTGTCGGCGCGGGGCGCGGCGAGGTGCGCCATGACGTCCGCCCGGCCCGCGTTCATGCGGCCCAGGTGCCGCCGGGCGAAGCCCGCGAGCCGAAGGCCGCGGCGGAAGCTCATGGGCGCACGATCAGCGGCTGTAGAGGTCGATCACGCGGGTCAGCGACTGCCGGCAGACGGCGCAGAAGGGCACCTCGTCGCGCGTGAACATGATGCAGTCCTCCTGCGGCCGGTAGTAGCCCTTCGACTCGTAGAGAGCCCCTTCGAAGGCCCCGACGCGGCCGGAGTGCTGGTCGGTGCCGAGGAGCTTCGTCTCGAACTTGAGCTCTTCCGTGAAGAGCTTGTCCATCTCGTCCTCGGGGCCGTTCGCCTTGCGGATCTCGCGGCGTTTCGCCTGGAACTCGCGCGAGGCCTTCTCGAACTCCTCCTTCTTCCAGGGCGTCGGAACCGGAGTGCCGGGCGTGACGAGGTCCTTCCACTTCACGTTCGCCGGGTCGAGGAGGGCCGTGGCGTTGGGCTCCCAGGGCTCGATGCGCACCCCCGACGCGGGCTCGTAGGACACGGGCGAGGTGAAGTACTCGTCGGCGAGCGCCGCGAAGTGGTGGCCGAACTCGTGCACGAAGACGTACGGCGACCAGAGGCTGTCGGCCGCGACGGTCGAGTACTGGCCGAAGATCCCGCCGCCCCCGTAGGTGCGGCTGTTCGTCAGGATCTCGACGAAGTCGTAGGGCGCGAACGAGGCGACGTCGCGGAACGACCGGTTCTCGAAGGTCAGGATGTAGCGCTCGCTGCCGAAGGCGTCGTAGCTCGAGCCGATGCGCGTCCGGCGGTGGATGCCGACGGAGGGCCGCGAGATCCCCGACTCCTCCGAGGGCGGGCAGATCGCCCAGACGTTGAAGTCGCCCCGGCGCGACTTGAACGGCTCGACGGCGAAGAGGAGCTCGGCCAGCCGCCGCGCGTCCTTCTCGAACTTGCCGCGCTCGGCCGCCGTGTAGCCGTCGCCGAGGATGAGGAAGTCGACCTTCTCGGCCGGGTCCCCGTTCTTCTGGATGGTCAGGACGGGGCCGGGCGAGGCCGGGGCCGCCGTGTCGACGAAGACGTCCTTCGGATCGACGAGGAGAACCCAGACCTCCCGGAAGGCGTTCTGCGCGTCGCGCTTCTTGAGCGAGATCTGGACGGGAGCGTCCGGCGCCGGGAAGCGCAAGGACTCGGAGAAGGTGCGGCGGACTTCCTTCGCCTCGCCGGTCGTCTCCCACTCCCCGTACACCGAGGCAAAGCCCCGCGAGTAGAGGACGCGGTTGGAGGCCCGGTCGACGACCTCGAAGAAGTACTTCCCGAGGTTCGTGTCGTCGATCGGCCGTTTCGGGTTGCCCGGCCAGGGCAGGGGCTCCAGCACGACGCGATCGAAGCTGAACTGCTCCTCCGCGGCGTTGCCGGTGTGGAAATAGTCCACCCGCATCGTGCGGGCGGCCGCGCTCATGACCGAGGTCCCGAGGGCGAACAGGGCCAAGAATGTGGCGATCGCATGGTTCTTGGTACTCATAAAGCTGGCATATCCTACGCTCCTCGGCGATGACCCGGATGACCTGTCCACCGCGCCTCGCGCACTCCCTGGGAGCGGAGGGCCGATGTCGTCCGTTCCTTCCGAATCCGTGACGCGCGGCGCCCGCGCCGCTTTCGCAACCGCTGCACGCAAAGGGAGCAATTCATGATTCACGAAAACATCCTCGGAACGATCGGCAACACCCCGGTGGTCAAGATCCATCGCCTCGCGCCCGCGGGCGTGACGATGTACGTCAAGTGCGAGGCCTTCAACCCGCTCTCCTCGGTCAAGGACCGGCTGGCGATCGCGATCATCGAGGACGCCGAGCGGCGGGGCGAGCTCAAGCCCGGGCAGACCGTCATCGAGGCCACCTCCGGAAACACCGGCATCGCGCTGGCGATGGTCTGCGCCGTCAAGGGATACCCGTTCGTCGCCGTCATGTCCGACAGCTTCTCGATCGAGCGCCGCAAGCTGATGCGGATCCTGGGCGCGAAGGTCATCCTCCACCCCGCCGCCGAGCGGGGCTCGGGGATGGTCAAGCGGACGGCGGAGCTCGCGAAGAAGAACGGCTGGTTCCTGGCCCGGCAGTTCGAGAACCCGGCCAACCCCGAGTATCACCGCAACACGACGGGCCCCGAGATCCTGCGCGACTTCGCGGGCCGGCGCCTCGACTACTGGGTCACCGGCTACGGCACCGGCGGCACGCTCACCGGCGCCGGCCAGATGCTCAAGGCGGCGCGGCCGGACATCAAGATCGTCGTCACCGAGCCCGAGGGCGCGGCGCTCCTGACCGGGACGGAGTGGAAGCCCCACAAGATCCAGGGCTGGACTCCGGACTTCATCCCCGCGGTGCTCGACCGCGAGGTCTACGACGAGATCGTGACCGTGGGCGACCTCGAGGCGCGCGACGCCGCGCGCGAGCTCGCGTCGAAGGAAGGCATCTTCTGCGGCATCTCCTCGGGCGGGACCTTCGCCGCCGCGCGCAAGGTCGCCGCGAAGGCGCCGAAGGGCTCGGTCATCCTCGCCATGCTCCCCGACACGGGCGAGCGCTACCTCTCGACGATCCTCTTCGAGGGCATCAACGAGGGGACCGACGAAGTCGCCGGCGCGTGACCTCGGGGCCACGGTCGTAGGGGCGGGGCTTGTCCCCGCCCTCCCGCGGGCCGCTAGTTGATGCGGCGGACGTCGGAGAGCGTCCCGGGGTCCCCGTCGTACTGGGACACCTGGACGTGCCCGTCCGGATCGATCGACAGGGCGGCCTTCGTGTAGATGAAGCCGTCGCCCGAGCTGAAGTCCGTCGAGTCGAAGCCGAAGACGGCGAAGGGATAGTTCAGGGACGCGCCGCCGTCCTCGTCCGCCTCGGTGTACTTGATCGGCCGCGTGGTCACGACGAAGTAGCGCCAGCCGTCGTCGATCTTCTCGACCATGACGAGGTCGACCGGATAGACGAGGGCGCCCAGCTTGACCTGGCCCTGGCCGCTCCCGCGGATCGCGTTGACGAGCGCCTGCTGGCCGCCGTCCTCGAGCACCTTCTTGAGGGGCGCCATCTCTGCGCGGCCCCTCGGGCTCGAGACGACGACGTCGAAGGCCATGCTGCGCGTTCCGCTCGGCGTCCCGATCGAGGCCGTGGCCGAGAATTCACCCTCGGCCTTCTTGTCGGCCGCGAGGGCGGCGCCGGCGAAAAGCAGGACCGAAGCCAGGGCGAGCGCGGTTCGTTTCATGAGTTCACCCTACCTCAAAGCCGAAGGCGTCCACCAGAGCCAGGCGCACCTGAGCCGGCCGCGATCATCCTAGAGCCCGAAGGTCTTCACGAGAAACACCGCCATCTGCCCGCGCGTGTTGGAGGAACCGGGACAATACAGAAGGGGCGACGCCGAGCAGCCGCCGGTGATCTGGTCGGCGTAGAGCTGCTCGACCCAGTCCGTGAAGGGACCGGGGCAAGCGACGTCGCCGAAGACGCCCGCGCAGGCCGGCGGAACGTAGGCCGAGCCGTTCTTCGTCTTGAGCAGAAAGACCGCCATCTGGTCGCGGCGCACGGGGCTCGCCGGGCAGTAGTTCCCGCCGCCGCAGCCGGCCGTGATCCCCTCGGAGGAAAGCTGCTCGATCCAGTCGGCGAAAGGCGAAGGGCAGGGAACGTCGTCGAAGACGCCCGTGCAATTGGGCGGCAGGTAGGCCGAGCCGTGCTCCGTCTTCAGCAGAAAGACGGCCATCTGGGCCCGCGTCACGGCGCTCGCGACGCAGAAGTTGCCCGCGCCGCAGCCGGCGGTGATGCCCGCGCGAAACACCGTCTCGACGTCGTCGTGGAAGATGTTGTCCTGCGGGACGTCGTTGAAGTCGGCGAGATACCCCGCCGAGAGGCCCCCGGCGAGAGAGCTCGGATTGGTCACGGTCACGTCGTTCAGGGTCCCCGGCGACAGGACGGGCGTCGAGGCGTCGACCTCGAAGCCGCTCATGACGGAAACCCCGCCGGCCGCCGCGCCCCCGATCTTGACCGTCGCTCCGTTCTGGAAGTTCGTTCCGGCGATGACGACCGCCGTCGCCGCGCCGGCCGGCCCCGAGGTCGGAAGGATCGACGTCACGGTCGGCCCCGGGATCGCCAGGCAGGCCGCGAGCTCCGAGGTGTTCCCGGCCGAGTCCGTCGCCGTCGCCGTGATCCACGGCCCCAGCGCCGCCGTCGGAAGCGTCGCGACGAAGGCGACGTTGCCGCCCGGATCGGTCTTGCGGTCGGCCGCCCCGAGGAGCCGCTGCCCCGGCCCGTAGCCGGACGTGTCGCAGACGACGCTCGAGAAGAACTCGAGGCGGTAGCTCGAGCTCGCGAAGCTGTTGAGCGAGCCCTGGATCTGCGTCGAGGCCGTGTCGAGGAGGACCGCCGAGAGCACCGGAAAGTTCTGGAGCAGGTTCGCGCCGGGGTCCGGGTCGCCCGCGTCGTTCGGCGTCACGCCGATCGGGCCGAGGTCGATCCCGAGCGCCCCGTTGAACGCGAGGTTGTTGCCGAGAATCGAGTTGCCGTCTCCCGATTCGATCCAGACGCCCCGGCCCCCGTTGAAGGCGATCACGTTCTTCGTTCCCGCGGCGGTCCCGCCGATCTGGGTTCCGTTCGCGCCCCCCATCACCGCGACGCCGTTGCCCGCGTTCGGGATCGCCGCGGAGGCGGTCGCGTTGGAGCCGATGAAGTTGCCCTCGATGAAGTTGCCCGCCGTCGTCGCGTCGACGACGAGAACGCCGTTCGAGCCGTTGCCGGAGATGACGTTCCGGTCCGCCCCCGGGCCGCCGATCGTGTTCCCGGTGGCTCCGTCGTTGAGCTGGACCCCCTCGGTGAGGTTGGGGACCGCCGCCGTCCCCGCCGCGTTGACGCCGACGAGATTGCCCCGGACGAGATTGCCGGAGGCCCCCGTTCGCAGCCGCACGCCGTTCGTGCCGTTGCCGCTGGCGACGTTTCCGGGGCCGACCGTGTTGTCGGCGGCGTTGGAGAGGATGATGCCGTTCAGGGCGTTCGGAATCGCGGCCGTGCCGAGCACGTTCAGACCGACGAAGTTGGCGGCCACCGTGTTGCCGCTCGACCCGCTGATCAGGAGCACGCCGCTCTGCCCGTTGCCCGAGACCACGTTGCCCGGCCCGACGGTGTTGTTCGAGACGCCCGCCAGGTTGATTCCCTGGCCGACGTTGCCGAGAGCCGCAGCTCCGGTCGCGTTCGTCCCGACGTAGCAGTTGGTGACGACTGCGCCCGTGGCCGATCCGGAGAGCACGATGCCGTCGCCGCCGTTGCCGGAGACCAGCGTATCCCCCGCGATCCCCGAACCGACGACGTTGTCGGCGCCCGACATGATCACGACGCCCGCGGCCGAGTTCGGGACCGCGGCCGTTCCCGCGGGGTTCGTCCCGATCCGGTTGCCGGCGATCGTGTTCCGGTCGGCGCCCGCGCCCGAGATCCGGACCCCGGCGCTCGAGTTGCCGGACAGGAGGTTTCCCGGAAGGACGCGTTCGTCCGCCCGATGACGTTGTCCGAGGACGCCACGATCTGGACGCCGTCGCCGCCATTGGCGAGCGCCGCGGTTCCGCCGAGGTTCGTGCCGACGTAACAGCCGCGCACGACGTTGCCCCCGCCCGTCTCGAGCACGATCCCGTGGCCGCCCGTCGCCGGAAAGGCCGGCACGAACCGGTTGATGACGAGGCCCGTCACGAGGCTCGCGCCCCCCGTGACGTGCAGGCCGACGGCGCCGGCGCCTGCGACCGAGCCGTCGAGCTCGATGATCGGGGCCGACACGAAGCCCGGCTGCGTCGTTCCGTCGATCGTCACCGGATCGGTGATCGTCGGCAGGGCCGACGCGACCTGGATCGTCTTCGGTCCCGAGCCGATCACGAACCGGATCGTGTCCGCCCCCAGCGTGGCGTTCGCCGCGACGATCGCCTCGCGCAGCGAGCAGTGGGTGGCGTTGCAGGCGCCGTCGTCGAGATCGTTGTTCGAGTTGACGGTGAAGGTGGCGGCGAAGGAGAGCGACGGCAGGAGAGACCAGAGAACGCCCGCGAGCCCCCGGGGAAGGCGCATGAAAGGCCAGTCTAGCCGAGGTCCCGGTCCGGGAACGAGAATTTGCGCGCTCCGGCGCGCGGCGCTCACCTCGGCGGCTGCGGCCGCTCGGCCCACGCGATCGACAGTCCGGCGGGCAGCCGCGTCAGTTGCTTCAGGGTCGCCCGGAGCTCCTGCTGCTCGCCGACGCGGTACGGGTTGACGTACTCCCACACGGTCTCGCCCTCGGGCGTGACCTCGAGCGCGCGGCCGGAGTCGGACTCGACGACCAGGGTATTGCCGTTGGGAAGCCGCTCGGCCTCGCCGTTGGACTCGGTGAAGAAGCGCTCGTTCTCGCGATCGCCGTAGCGCCAGGCGATCTCCTGCGTGAACGGGTCGAGCTCCAGGACGCGCGAGGCGCCCGCCTGCATCGAGGCGAAGTTGTCGAAGACGAGCAGCCTTCCGTTCGGAAGGATCTTCGGATCGTGCTGCGCGCGGAACGGCCCCGAGAGGGCCCAGACGATCTTTCCGCTCTGCGGATCGAGCACCGCGACCACGTTCAGGGCGCGGAGAGAAACGAGCAGGTTGCCGGCCCGGAACGCGGGAGACCGCGCGGCGAGCCGGCCGTCGAGGACGGAGATCCCGTTGGCGTGGAGGATGTCTCCCTCGCGCCCCATCGGAGCGAGGACCGCGGCGTAGTCGGAATCCGCGAAGGCGGCGAGCAGCGAGATGCGCCGCAACGGCTTTCCCTCGGGCGAGACCATCGAAACGAAATCCTCGAAGACGTTGGCGTCCGGGTTGATCGCCGGAATCACGTGCGCTTCCCGCGTCAGCACGTAGAGGGTCCCGTCCGGGCCCGCGGCGAGGTCGTGGTGGGCTCCGTTGGCGAGGGCCCACTTCGGCCGGGAGTCGCGGTCGACGCGGACGACGCCGATGTAGTCCCAGATCGCGAGCAGGTCCCCGTCGGGAAGCAGCTCGGCGTGCCGCCAGTAGGCGGCGTAGGGCGCCCGCTCCGGCTCGAGTTTCAGGTCGGGCCAGAGGCGGCGCATCTCGATCCCCCACCGATGACGGGTGATCCCCCGCATGTCGAGCAGGAGCGCCTGCGCGGCGTGCGCCGAGACGGCCAGGTTCCAGCCGCCCGCGGCCCGTGCCTCGTCGTAGATCAGGACGCCGGTGCGCCCCGAGGCCGGGTTGTAGCCCTGGAGGTACGGGAGCTGCGTCAGCTCGCCGATCTTCTCCCGCTGGGCGAGCTTTTCTTCGGCGTACGACGCCACCCCGACGTGAGGCGCCGGCGGCGGAGTCGGCGCGGGTCGGACGGCCCGGTACGCGGCCTTGACGAGGCCGAACGGGAACCAGCGGCGCTCGCGCGCGGCGAACCCGTAGAGCGTCCCGGCGACGAGCGCCGCGAGCACCGCGAGAACGGTTCCGACGCGCCGGGCCGGAACCCGCGCCGTGGGCACCTAAACCGAGGCGGCCCGCGAGCGAGCCGCGGCCGCCGGCTCCGAGGCCTCCGCGGCCTCGTCCATGGCGGTGAGCCCCTTCTCGAGCCACGCGAACTCGCCGTCGAGGAAGCGCCGGGCCGTCCGGTACTTCTCGACGTCGTCGTTGGAGCCGATCGAACGGAAGTGCTCGGCGATCCGCCGCCGCGTTCCGCGGCAGAAGATGTCGGCGAGCTCCACGGCCTGCGGGGCTTCGGGCACGCCCGCGCGGCGCATGGCGTCGGCGCGCGAGAGGGCGGCCGTCATGGCGAAGAGGTCCGCTCCGATGTCGACCGCCCGGAAGAGCAGCGCCTGCCGCTTCTCGAGCTTCGGCCCGAGCTTCAGCATCTGGTGGAAGAGCGTTCGCGCGAGCTTGCGCGTGGTCCGCTCGGCGAACCGGACGTGGCCCGCGAGGGGCCCGAAGTCCGAGAACCGCGGCCAGCGGCCCCAGCCGAGCCAGCGCGACGGGTACCACCAGCCGTAGAAGCCCGCCATCTTCGGAAGCGCGGCGAGCTTCGTCCCGAGGGTCGCCTTCGGATCGGCGAACGCTCCGGCCACGGCGAGGTGCCTGTCGACGGCCTCGCGCGCGATGAAGAGGCGCATGATCTCCGACGAGCCCTCGAAGATGAGGTTGATCCGGAAGTCGCGCATGATCCGCTCGACCGGCACCGGGGCCTCGCCGCGCGCGCGCAGCGAATCGGCCGTCTCGTAGCCGCGCCCGCCCCGGATCTGCAGGGTGCGGTCCACGATCTTCCAGCCCTCTTCCGAGTTCCACATCTTGGCGACGGCCGCCTCGAGGCGGATGTCTCGGTCGCCCATGTCGGCCATCGACGACGCGAGGTCCGACACCGCGTCGAGCGCGAACGTCGTCGCCGCCATCTCGGCCAGAAGCTGCGCGATCGCGTCGTGCTGGCCGATCGGCAGGCCCCACTGCACGCGCTCGTTCGACCACGACCGGCAGATCTCGAGGCAACGCTTGCCGAGCGCGGCCGAGGACGCCGGCAGCGTCAGCCGGCCGGTGTTCAGCGTGATCAGGGCGAGCTTCAAGCCCTTGCCCTCGCCCCAGAGGAGGTTCTCCTTCGGGACGCGGACCTTGTGGAAGCGGATGACGCCGTTCTCGATCGCCTTCAGTCCCATGAAGTGGCAGCGGATGACGACCTCGACGCCGGGCGACGACTTCTCGACGATGAAGGCGGAGATCTTCCGGGTGTCCGGGTGGCGCGCCATGACGACGAAAAGCTCGGCGATCGTCCCGTTGGTGCACCAGAGCTTTTCGCCGTCGAGGATGTAGTCGCCCTCGGGGGTCCGCGTCACGGTGGTCGAGAGGTTGGCCGGGTCGGAGCCCACCTGGGCCTCCGTCAGCGCGAAGGCCGAGACGGCCCCGGCCGCCAGACGCGGCAGGAACTTCTTCTTCTGCTCCTTCGTGCCGAAGAGCTTGAGCGGCTGGGGCACGCCGATCGACTGGTGCGCCGAGAGAAGCGTCACGAGGTTGCCGTCGCGGCTCGTGATGAGCTTCATGGCCTCGCCGTATTCGCGCTGCGTCAGGCCGAGCCCGCCGTACTCGGTCGGGATCTTCATCCCGAAGGCTCCGATCGCGGCGAGCCCCTGGACGACGGACGGCGGGATCTTGCCCTCGCGGTCGATCGCGTCCGGATCGACCTTCTCGACCAGGAAGCGCTCCAGCCGGTCCATGAAGGCGCGGAACTCGGGGCGCTCCGGCGGGGCCGCGGGAAACGGGTGGACCAGGTCGAGGCGGAAGTTGCCGAGGAAGATCTGCTTCAGGAAGGACGGGGCCTTCCACTCGGCCTCGCGGGCCTCCTCGGCGACCCGGCGGGCCTCGTCGGCGCTGACGGGCTTGGGGCTCGTTTCGGCCATCCCGAGACATTACAACAGCCGGAAGCGGCCGAACGGCGGCGTCTATAGTTCCCTGCGGTGACGAACAAGTACCTGTCCTACGACGAGAGCCGGGCGTCCCGTGTCCGGGAAATGTTCTCGCGGCTCGCCTGGCGGTACGACCTCGTCAACGACCTGATGAGCTTCGGGATGCATCGCCGCTGGAAGCGCCAGACCGTCCGGCTCGCGCTCGCCGGTGCGCCGGCAGGCCGCGGTGCACGTCTCCTCGACCTCTGCTGCGGGAGCGGGGACCTGTGCTTCCTGGCCGAGGAGCTCGGCGCCGCGTCGGTGACGGGGATCGACTTCACGCTTCCGATGCTGGCCGTCGCACGGCGCCGCCGGATCGCCGGCCGCCGCCGAAGCCGTTTCACCCAGGCCGACGCCCTGCGCCTGCCCTTCGCCGACGGCACCTTCGACACCATCACCGTGAGCTACGGGCTGCGCAACATCGCCGACATTCCCGGCGCGCTCGCCGAGCTGCGGCGCGTCCTCGCTCCGGGCGGCCGCCTCGCGGTGCTCGACTTCGGGAAGCCCGCCAACCGGATCGCCGCCGCCCTCTACGCCGGATACCTCCGCGCGGTGATGCCCCTCGTGGGCTGGATCTTTCACGGCGATCCCGACACGTACCTCTACATCCCGGAATCGCTCGCGCGCTATCCCGGCCAGCGGGGCGTCGAGACGCTGATGCGGGAGGCGGGGTTCGTCGATGCGCGGTACGAGGAGCGACTTCTCGGGACGATGGGGATCAACATCGGAGAGACCGTAAGCAGTAAGCGGTAAGCGAACGCGCGTTCCCAGTCCTGCCTCCTGCCTCCTGCCTCCTGATGTAGACTCCCCCGCCCTATGGCGCACCAGTACATCTACACGATGGTCAACCTGCGGAAGGTCGTGCCTCCGCAGCGCGAGATCCTGAAGGGCATCTACCTCTCGTTTCTTCCCGGAGCGAAGATCGGCGTCCTCGGCTTGAACGGCGCGGGCAAGTCGACGCTGCTCCGGATCATGGCCGGGGTCGACAAGGACTTCGCGGGCGAGGCGTTCCCGGCCGAAGGCACCCGCATCGGCTTCCTTCCGCAGGACCCCCGGCTCGACACCTCCAAGACCGTCCTCGGAAACGTCGAGGAGGCCGTCACCAAGACGCGCGGGCTCTTGAAGCGTTTCGAGGAGCTCAACGAGAAACTCGCCGAGGACCTCTCGGAGGCCGAGAGCGAGAAGGTCATGGCGGAGTACCAGCGGGTCCAGGACGCGATCGAAGCGTCCAACGCCTGGGAGCTCGACCGGCAGCTCGAGATCGCCATGGACGCCCTGCGGCTTCCGCCCCCGGACGCCGACGTCACGAAGATCTCGGGCGGCGAGAAGCGCCGCGTGGCCCTCTGCAAGATCCTGCTCGAACGGCCCGACCTCCTCCTCCTCGACGAGCCGACGAACCACCTCGACGCCGAGTCGGTCGCGTGGCTCGAGCGGCATCTCGCCGAGTACCCCGGCACGGTCGTCGCGGTCACGCACGACCGCTACTTCCTCGACAACGTCGCGGGCTGGATCCTCGAGCTCGACCGCGGCGCGGGCATCCCCTGGAAGGGCAACTACTCGAGCTGGCTCGAGCAGAAGGAAGCGCGGCTCGAGCTCGAGGAGAAGGCCGAGACGGCCAAGCGCCGCACGCTGCAGCGCGAGCTCGAGTGGATCAAGATGTCCCCGCGCGCCCGGCACGCCAAGAGCCGCGCCCGCATCGACCGGTACGAGGCGCTGCTGGAGGACTCCGGCCCCGAGACCCGCGGCGAGACGCAGGAGCTCTTCATCCCGGCCGGGCCGCGCCTCGGCGACGTCGTCGTGCGCGCCGAGGGCGTGCGCAAGGCCTTCGGGGACCGCCTGCTGATGGAGGACCTCACCTTCGACCTGCCGCGCGGCGGAATCGTCGGCATCATCGGCCCCAACGGCGCCGGCAAGACGACGCTCTTCAAGATGATCATGGGCCAGGAAAAGCCGGACGCCGGCAAGCTCGTCGTCGGCGACACGGTCGTGCCGTCCTACGTCGACCAGGACCGCGACCGCGCCGACCCGAACAAATCGGTGTTCGACGAGATCTCCGGCGGGCAGGAGAAGCTCGTCCTCGGCAAGCGCGAGATCCCGGCGCGCGCCTACGTCTCGATGTTCAACTTCAAGGGCCAGGACCAGCAGAAGCGGATCGGCGACCTCTCGGGCGGCGAGATGAACCGCCTGCACCTGGCGCGCACGCTGAAGAAGGCCGGCAACGTGCTCCTCCTCGACGAGCCGACCAACGACCTCGACGTCGACACGCTGCGCGCACTGGAGGAGGCCCTGGTTAACTTCGGCGGCTGCGCGGTCGTCATCAGCCACGACCGGTGGTTTCTCGACCGCATCGCCACGCACATCCTCGCCTTCGAGGGCGAGAGCCAGGCGGTCTGGTTCGAGGGCAACTACCAGGAATACGAGGCCGACCGGAAGCGTCGCCTCGGCATGGAAGCCGACCAGCCGCACCGCATCAAGTACAAGCGGCTCGCCGTCGGGTAGCGGGGTCAGGTCTTCAAATTTCGAATTTTAGACAGCATTCGAAATTTGAAAAATGAAGACCTGACCCCCTACTTCCTCTTCGTCGGCGTTACTTCTTCCCGACGAGCGCCGCGACGACGCCGACGACGGCGAGGATGCCGAGCGCGTGGACGAGGCGGAAGCGGCGGCGGCGCGGGCGCACGCGGCCCATCCAGTCCTCGGCGATCGAGGAGCCTTTCTCCGTCAGCGCTTCGAGCAGGTCGGCGCCGTGCTTGCGGGCTTCGGAGTAGAGGTCCGAGCCGCGCTCGGAGAGCTCGTCCTTCAAGTCCTCCATCTCCGGCTTGCTCTTCTCGAAGCCCTTCGCGAGGCTTTCCTTGGCCTCCGCGTAGAAGCGGTCGGTGTCGAACTTGCCGCCCCGGCGCAGGCTCTCGATCGCGATCGGCAGGGCGACTTTCGTAAACAACGGAACGACGATCGGGCCGAGGGCCTGGGCGGTCGTTCGGGACAAGCTCTTGCGGGCCATGGGTTCCTCCTGAACAGTCGACAGTTTACAGGCGTCAGTCTACAGTGGCCGCCATGCGGACGGCGCTCCTGACCGCGTTCCTCTTTGCAAGCGGCGCGCCCGCGAAGGGCCCCGAGGCCGTGGTACTGGGCATCGCGCAGGACGGGGGCGTTCCTCACGCGGGTTGCCACCAGCCGCTCTGCGTGACCGCGCGAGCCGACCCCTCCCGGCGCATGCGTGTCGCCTCGCTCGGCCTCGTCGATCCGGCCGCCGGGAGGCGCTTCCTCGTCGATGCGACGCCGGACTTCGCCGACCAGATGGAAGCGCTCGGCGGCCTGCCCGACGGCATCCTCCTGACGCACGCCCACATCGGTCACTACCTGGGCCTCGCGCAGCTCGGCCGCGAGGTCCTCGGCGCCCGGAGCGTCCCGGTCTACTGCACGCCCTCGATGGCGGCCTTCCTGCGCGGCAACAAACCGTGGAGCCGCCTCGTCGCCCTCGACAACATCGCGATCCACGAGGTCGCCCCGGGCGAGGAGATCGTCCTGACGCCGAGCCTGCGCGCGACTCCGGTGCGCGTGCCTCACCGCGACGAGGACTCGGACACCGTGGCCTGGATCCTGCGCGGCCCGTCGCGCGCCATCCTCTGGCTCCCCGACATCGACAAGTGGGAGACGTGGGACCGCCGGCTCGAGGATCTCCTCGCGGACCCCGCGCTGACCGCGTTCGTCGACGGGACGTTCTTCTCCGCGGACGAGATCCCCGGCCGCGCGATCCGCGACATCCCGCACCCGCTCGTGCCCGAGACCGAGGCGCGCCTCGCCGCCGTGCCCTCGGCGAAGGGACGCGTCTACTTCGTGCACCTCAATCACACCAACCGCCTGCTCTCCGACGAGGCGGCGCGCGCGGCGCTCGAGAAGCGCGGCTTCGGCGTGGCCCGCGAAGGCCAGCGCATCCCGCTCGCGGCGGCCGCGCCGTGACGCGGTAAGATCGCCGTCCCATGGCCGCCCCGGGCCCCGATCCTCCTCCCGTCCTTCCCCTTCGCGGAACCGCGGCGCACCCGCGCACGGGCTGGCCGGAAGGCTACTGGCGCAAGGTCCTCTGGCGCGGACTGAGGCTGCGGTGCCCGGTCTGCGGCCAGGGTCCGCTCTTCCGGACGTACTTCACGATGCACGAGGCGTGCTCGAGCTGCGGCGTGCGCTTCGCCCGCGAGCACGGGCAGTGGGTGGGCTCCCTCGACCTCAACACGTTCGTCGTCGCCTTCGGGCTCATGATCGCCTCGGCATTCTCGCCGCTGTGGCCGCTGCCGATTCTGCTCGGCGTGTGGGGAACGGCCGCCATCGTGGTCCCGCTCGTGACCTTTCGATTCAGCCGCGGCCTCTGGACCGCGATCGTCCACCTGACCGGAGGCGTCTACTGAGGTCGCGGGAATGCCGCCCGCCGGGCCGGCGTTGCCTTCGCGCGTGCGGGAGAACCTGACCTGGAGACGCCCGAGTTGACCGACACCCGTCGAGGAAGATCCGACCCATGATCGACGACAACGCGCCGAACGACCCGGTCGAGGACCGCCGGGAGGAAAAGAGCGAGCGCCGGACCGGGGACCGCCGCGCCCACGAACGCTATACGCCGTCCGACGCCGTCCGCGTCGACCGGCGCCAGGGCGAGCGCCGCCGCGACAGCGACTGATCCGCGCGCGCGGGTGCCGCGGCGGACCGCCGCGCCCGCGAAACGGTATCCTACGCGCCGCATGACCCTGACCCGCCGCCGCTGGATGACCGCCGCCGGAGCCGCGGCCGCGGCGTCGGCGCTTCCCGCGGGGCTCGAGGCCGCGCCCGGCCCGCCGTCGGCGCCGCCCCTGCCGCCGCCGCTTCCGCCCGAGGCCTTCCGCGAGCGGCAGGCACGCCTGCGCGCCGCGGCGAAGGCGCGGGGCTTCGACGCCCTCTTCGTGACGCCTTCGACCAACCTCGCCTGGTCGGCGAACCTCGCGATCGGCCGGAGCGAACGGCTGACCGCCCTGGTTCTCCTCGCCGACGGGCCCGCCGTCCTCGTGACTCCGTCGTTCGAGGCCGAGAACCACAAGCGGGACGCCGTCTTCGACGAGCTCGTGACGTGGAACGAGGACGAGGACCCGATGCCGCTCGCGGCGAAGGCGCTCGGCAAGGCCCGGGTCCTCGGCGTCGAGGGAACGACCGCGTTCCACACGGCGTCGGAGCTCCAGGCCGCCGCGCATCTCGAGGCGCGCGACGCGACGGCGGCCTTCGACTCGCTCCGCATGGTGAAGAGCGCCGAAGAGCAGGCGTTCCTCCGGGAGGCGGCGCGCCGCACGTCGCTCGCGATCGCGGGCGTGCACCGCAAGCTCGCGCGGGGAATGACCGAAAGCCAGGTCTCCGACCTCCTCGAGCAGCAGTTCCAGGCCCTCGGCGTTCGCGGCGGCGGCCTCGTCCAGTTCGGCCCCTCCTCGGCGCTACCGCACGGCGGCCCGGGCGACCGGAAGCTCGCGGCCGGCGACGTCGTGCTGATCGACGCGGGCTGCAAGGTCCGCGGCTACACGTCGGACGTCACGCGCACCGCCAGCTTCGGGCCGCCCTCGGACGAGGTTCGCAAGGTCTACGCGCTCGTCGACCGCGCGCAGGCCGCCGGCATCGAGGCGCTCCGCGCCGGCGCGGCCGGGGCCGAGGTCGACCGCGCCGCGCGCCAAGTCATCGAGGCGGGCGGCTACGGGGCTTACTTCACCCATCGGCTCGGCCACGGCCTCGGCATGGACGGCCACGAGCCGCCGTACCTCGTCCGGGGCAACGGCACCGCGCTTTCCTCCGGCAACACGGTCACGATCGAGCCCGGCATCTACCTGCCCGGGAAGTTCGGGGTCCGGATCGAGGACGATTTCGCGGTCCGCGAGTCGGGCGGACCGGCCGCCCTCTCCGAGCGGCCCGGCGCTTTGGTCGTCCTGCCCGTAAACTAGCTGCCGATGCTCGAATTCGCCCTGTCCGGCCTCCTCCTGCTCCAGACGGCATCCGGATCCCCCAACGTTGCGCCCGGGGCCGCGAGCCCCGGGAGCGTCTCGACCCCCCGGCCGACCGCGACGCCGCGCCCGGGCTCCCGGGGCCGCAGCCCGTCGCCCTCGCCGACCGGGCCGCCCACGCCGACCCCGACGCCGCGGCCCTCGAACGACGCCCTCGTCGTCGTCAACAAGTCGGACAACTCGATCTCGGTCTTCGACGCCGCGACGGGCAAGCTGAAGTGGACGGCGCCGGTCGAATCCGGCCCGCACGAGGCGGAGGTCCTCGCCGACGGCAAGACCGTGGCCGTCAGCGACTACGGACGCGCCGGCTCCCCGGGCCGGGTCGTCGCGCTCATCGACATCGCGACCGGCAAGGTGAACTCCCGCGTCGACCTCGGGGAGGGCTCGCGGCCCCACGGTCTCTTCGCCCTGAAAGACGGCCGGCTCCTCGTGACCGCGGAGGGCAAGAAGGAGCTCGCCGTCGTCGACCCGAAAACGGCCCGCGTCACCGTGCGCATCCCGACCGGCCACGACCTCTCGCACATGGTCGCCGCCTCGCCCGACGGCAAGATCGCGTGGGTCACGGCCCTGCGGAGAGGCGTCGTCACCGAGATCGACGTTCCGGGGGGCAAGGTCCTCGGCGACATCCCGACGGGCCGCGGCGCCGAGGGCCTCGACGTCACGCCCGACGGGCGCGAGATCTGGGTCGCCAATCGCGAGTCCAACACGATCTCGGTCATCGACGCGAAGTCGGCGAAGGTCGTCGCGACGATCAAGGCGGGCTCCTTTCCGATCCGCGTGCGCATCGCGCCCGACGGCAAGCGCGCCCTCGTCTCCTTCACGGGCTCGGGCGACGTCGGCGTCTTCGACGTCGCGACCCGCGCCGAGGTCAAGCGCATCCCCCTCGGCCGCGACGCCGTCGCCGGAAGCGATTCGCGGGTCTTTCAGAAGAGGTTCGGCGCGAGCTCCGCTCCGGTCGGCCTCCTGATCGCGCCCGACGGAAAGCGGGCCTGGGTCGCCGCCGCCCACGCGGACGTCGTCGTCGTGCTCGACCTCGACCTCCTCAAGGTCGCCGACGCCTGGCCGACCGGCAAGGAGCCCGACGGCCTCGCCGGCCGCTTCGAGAAAAAGCCTTAGAGCCGCGCCGGCCGGAGCCGCCTCGTCCCCGGAGTAAAGTCGTTCGATGCCCCGCCTCGAATCGGTGGACGCCCTGCGCGGCGCGACGATCGCGGGCATGATCGTCGTCAACAACCCCGGCACCTGGTCGGCCGTCTATCCCCCGCTCGAGCACGCCGAATGGCACGGCTGGACGTACACCGACACGATCTTCCCGTTCTTCCTCTTCACGGTCGGCGTCTCGATCGCTCTCTCGCTCGGCGGCCGGCGCGCCGCCGGCGCTTCGGCCGACGCGCTGTTCCGCAAAACCGTGATCCGCTCGGCCGTTCTCTTCGTCCTGGGGCTCGTTCTCAACCTCGCCGGCTTTCTCGCGTTCCACCGCGAGCACTTCCGCGTCCCCGGCGTTCTCCAGCGCATCGCCCTCTGTGTGCTCTGTGCGGGCGCGATCTACCTTGTGGCCGGTATGCGCGGCGCGGCCTGGGGCGCAGCGGCATTGCTCCTCGGGTACTGGGCGATCCTGTCGACCGGCCCGCTCGACCCCGAGGGGAATCTCGCGGCCCGGCTCGACCGCGCGCTGCTGGGGCCCCACATGTACCGCCCGGCGTTCGATCCCGAGGGACTGCTCTCGACGCTGCCCGCGGTCGCGACGACCCTCCTCGGCGTCCTGGCCGGGGAGCGCCTGCGCTCGCCGTCTCCCCTGGCGCGCAAGATCGCGGCCCTCCTCGGCGGCGGCATCGCCGCGACGGCCGCGGGCCTCGCGTGGGGACTCGTCTTTCCGGTCAACAAGAACCTGTGGACCTCGTCTTACGCGCTGCTGATGTCCGGGCTCGCCGCGATCGCGCTGGCCGCCTGCGTCGCGGTCGTCGACGTGGCCGGCCGGCGGGCCTGGGCCGCGCCCTTCGTGTGGCTGGGCCGCAACGCCATCGCGGCTTTTCTGCTGTCGTCGCTGACGGCCGTGGCCCTGATCGCGATCAAGGTCCCGGGCCCGGACGGCAAGCCCCATTCCCCCTGGACGACCGCGTACCGGGCGCTGTTCGACCGGTTCGCCGACCCGCGTCTCGGATCGCTCCTCTTCGCGCTCGCGTATCTCGCGGTCTGGATCGCGGTCTTCGGCCTGCTCTACCGCAAGCGCATCTTCGTCAAGGTCTGACGGACGGCGGTCGCGCTCACCCGAGCCTGATGACCGAGAACGCCGCGCCCTGCGGGTCCTGGACCGCGGCGAACCGGCCGACGTTGGCGATGTCGTGCGGGCCGAAGCAGAGCTTTCCTCCGAGCTTCGTCGCCTTCGCGACGGTCGCGTCGCAGTCGGCGACCTGGAAGTAGACCCCCCAGTGCGGCGGGACGCCCTGCATCTCCGGACCGAGCGGAAGGATCCCGCCGATCGGGACACCGCCCCTCGAGATCTCGTGGTACGCGGGATCGGAGGTCTTCAGCTGCCAGCCGAAGAGGCCCGAGTAGAACTTGCCGGCCTTCGCCGCATCCCGCGACGAGAGCTCGCACCAGCACGCCGTGCCCGGCTCGCCGGCGAGCTGGATGCCGGTGTGCTGCTTCGCCTGCCAGATCGCGAACACGGCCCCCTCCGGGTCCTGCAGCATCGCCATGCGGCCGTACTCCATGACGTCGAAGGGCTCGGCGAGGATCGTCGCTCCGAGCGACTTCGCCTTCGCCGCCGTTTCGTCGGCGCTCGCGACGGCCACGTAGCAGAGCCAGTTGGGCGGCACGCCCTGCGCGGCCTGCTCCTTCATCATCTTGTAGAGCGCGCCGACGTCCCTGCCGCCGATCTGGAGGCGCGTGTAGACGTCCTCGGGCCCGGGGCCCATCGGCGAGTCGACGGGCGCCCAGCCGAAGAGCGTCGCATAGAACGACTTGGCGGCGGCGGGATCGCTCGTGGCGAGCTCCACCCACGAAAAGGAGCCGGGCTCGTGTCGGGTCACCTCGGTCATGAGAACCTCCTCGTGCCGGGGGGCCGGCATTCCCTCATATTCGGAATCGCCCCGGAAAAGGTTTCAACGGATTCCTCGACGAAACCGGGCCCGACACGTTGGTCGTCCGGCCGTTTCCGGGTGCTAGGATCCCGACTTCGCTGAAGGGGGGTACCGTGAAGATTCGCCTGGTCTCCATCCTCATTGTCCTCATTCTCGCCGCCGGAAGCGCGCTGGCGCAGACGCCGCCTCCGTGCCCGTGCCCGGAGCCGCCGCCTCCGCCCGATCCGCTCTGGTTCGGCAAGGTCAACTTCTCGTTCCTGTCGACCTCGGGCAACACGGACACGACGTCGATCGGCGGAGCCGCGGAAGTCAATTACAACCCCAAGCCGTGGCTCTTCACCCTGAAGGGCGCCTACCTCTATTCGGCGACCGACGGCGTCACGACCGCCCAGTCGACGGTGGTGTCCCTGCGCGCCTCGCGCGACCTCACCGAGCGCCTCGACGTCTTCGCCGGCGGCGGCTACCTGCGGAACACGTTTTCGGGCATCGACTCCCTGTACAGCGTTGACGCCGGCGCCGGCTACAAGCTCTTCAAGGGCCCGACGCAGTTCCTGCGGGTCGAAGGCGGCGTCGGCTGGACGAACGAGAAGGACATCATCGACGACATCGTCCAGCCCTCGCGCAGCTACGCCAACGTGCGGGCGGCCCTCGCCTACAAGTGGCAGTTCACCAAGACGGCGGCCTTCACGAACGACTTCGGCTACCTGCTCGATCTCGACGACACGCAGAACTACTTCATCACCAACAAGGCGGCGATCACGGCCGACATCTCCAAGGTCTTCGCCCTGCAGGCGTCGTGGACCGTGCTCTGGCGCAACCAGCCGGTCGAGGGCTTCGGCCACACCGACACCGCGACGGCCGTCGGGATCGTGGCGAAGTTCTAGGGGCGCCGCGGGCGGGGCACTCCCCCGCCCTCAGGCCTTCTTGTAGATCTCGGCCCCCTCGCGGAGGAACTCCTCGGATTTCCGGGCCATGCCCTCTTCGAGGGCTTCGGCTTCCTTCAGCCCCTGCGCCGCGGCGTAGTCCCGGACCTCCTGCGTGATCTTCATCGAGCAGAAGTGGGGCCCGCACATCGAGCAGAAGTGCGCGAGCTTGGCGCCTTCGGCGGGAAGCGTCGCGTCGTGGAACGAGCGGGCGGTCTCCGGATCGAGGGCCAGGTGGAACTGGTCCTCCCACCGGAACTCGAACCGCGCCTTCGAGAGCGCGTCGTCCCAGTCCCGCGCCCCGGGGTGCCCCTTGGCGAGGTCCGCGGCGTGGGCCGCGATCTTGTAGGCGATGACGCCGTCGCGAACGTCCTGGCGGTCGGGCAGCCCGAGGTGCTCCTTGGGCGTCACGTAGCAGAGCATCGCGGTCCCCATCCAGCCGATCATCGCGGCCCCGATCGCCGAGGTGATGTGGTCGTACCCCGGCGCGATGTCGGTCGTCAGCGGCCCGAGCGTGTAGAACGGGGCCTCGTGGCAGACCCGGAGCTGCCGCTCCATGTTTTCCGCGATCAGGTGCATGGGCACGTGCCCCGGTCCCTCAATCATGACCTGGCAGTCGTGCGCCCAGGCCGTCTTCGTGAGCTCGCCCAGGGTGTCGAGCTCCGCGAACTGCGCCTCGTCGTTGGCGTCGGCCGTCGAGCCCGGCCGCAGGCCGTCGCCCAGCGAGAAGGACACGTCGTAGTGCTTCAGGATCTCGCAGATCTCCTCGAAGCGCTCGTAGAGGAACGACTCCCGGTGATGCGCGAGGCACCACTTCGCCATGATCGATCCGCCGCGGGAGACGATGCCGGTCACCCGCTTCGCCGTCAGCGGGACGTAGGCGAGGCGCACGCCCGCGTGGATCGTGAAGTAGTCGACGCCCTGCTCGGCCTGCTCGACGAGCGTGTCGCGGAAGATCTCCCAGGTCAGCTCCTCGGCCTTTCCGCCGACCTTCTCGAGCGCCTGGTAGATGGGAACCGTGCCGATCGGCACGGGCGAGTTGCGGAGGATCCACTCGCGCGTCTCGTGGATGTTCTTGCCGGTCGAGAGATCCATGACCGTGTCGGCGCCCCACCGGGTCGACCAGGTCATCTTGTCGACCTCCTCCTCGATCGTGGAGGTCACGGCGGAGTTGCCGATGTTCGCGTTGATCTTGACGAGGAACTTCCGCCCGATCGCCATGGGCTCGGACTCGGGGTGGTTGATGTTGGCGGGGATGATTGCGCGGCCGCGCGACACCTCGTCGCGCACGAGCTCGGGCGCCATCCCTTCGCGGATCGCGACGAACTCCATCTCCGGCGTGATCTCGCCCTTCTTCGCGAAGTGCATCTGGGTCACGTTGCCGCGGCCTCGCAGGACCTCGCGCGTTCGGGCCATGCCGAGGCCGGGGGCGCTCTGCCGGCGCGGCACGACGCGGTCGTATTCCCCGCGCTCCAGGATCCACGACCGGCGCAGCTCCGGAAGCCCCGCCGAGAGGTCGATCGCGGCGGCCGGGTCGGTGTACGGCCCGGAGGTGTCGTAGACCCGGAACGGGGGATTCAGCTCCGCCTCGCCGCGCAGGCCCCGGGTCGGCGACAGCGCGATCTCCCGGAACGGGACCCGCATGCCGTGCGGGCCGGGAACGTAGATCTTGCGCGAGCCGGGCAACGGCGACCGGTCGAGCGAGGAGTTGGTCGGAAGCGCCTCGCGACGCGTGCTCATGTGACCTCCCTACGGCGGCATTACCCGCGTCAGGTTCGCGGGGTCTCCGGAACGAAGCGCTCCGGACTCTCAGCCGTCCGCCGCCCCGATGCGGGCGATGGCGGAGTGGGCTCCCCCGTCGCCCCGGAGTCTACTCCCTTCGCCCGGACGACGTTTGTCCATCGAGTGAGACAGAATGTGCGGCGTCCATGGCGGAGCAGCCCTTTCTCCCGTTCGACGAGCCCGAGCCTCGCCCGGAGGCGGCCGTCGCCCCCGCGCGACTGATCGACTCGCTCGCCCGCGTCTGCCGCGAGCGCCCGCTCGAGGAGAAGGTGCTCGTCGCGCCGTCGCTCGCGATCGGCCACACCCTCGTCGAGCGGCTGGCCCGCGAAGGGCAGCCCTGGATGAACCTGCGCGTCGCGACCGTGCGCACCCTCGCCCTCGACCGCGTCGGCCCGGCCCTGGCGCGGGAGGGGCTGCGACTGCTTTCGCGCGCCCAGGCCCTCGCCCTGGTCGAGCAGGCCTGCGCCGAATTCCTGACGCCGAAGTCCTATTTCGGTCAGCTCCGCGACCGGCCCGGATTCCACCGGGCGCTCCAGCGCACGTTCGAGGAGATCCGCGCCGCCGGCCTCTCGGCGGCGGCCCTGCCGCCCGGGGCGTTCGACGATCCGCGCAAGCTCCAGGAGCTCCGGGGCATCCTGTCCCGGTACGACGCCGATCTCGCGAAGGGCCGGTTCATCGACTCGGCGGCGGTGCTCCGCCGGGCGGTCGAGGCGGCGGGCCCCGGCCCGTCGGCGCCGGTCTATCTCCTGCCGGAGGACGCGGACCTGACCGCCGTCGAGCGCTCGCTCGTCGAGAAAGTCGCGGCCGGCCGGCTCGAAGTGCTGCCGACGGAACCTCTCGCGCAGTGGGCCTCGGTGGCGGCCCGGGCCCGGCTCGTGCGCGCCGTGGGCGAAGAGAACGAGATCCGCGAGGTCTTTCGACGCATTCTCGAGGGCGAAATCCCCTTCGACCAGGTCGAGATCCTCTATACCGACCCCGGAACCTATCCGGCCCTTGCGTGGGAGCTCGCCTGCGAGCACGGCGTCCCGTGCACTTTCGGCTCGGGCGTCGCCGCGCCGTTCACGCATCCGGGCCAGGCCGCGCTGACGTTTCTCGACTGGGTCGGAGGCGGATTCGAGGCCGACGTTCTGCGGAAAGCCCTCGCCGCGGGCGCGCTGACCTTCGAGCGCGTGGCCGGTTCCGCGGAGGGAGGCCCGGGCACCCGGGCCGTCGCCCGCGCGTTTCGCGAGGCGCAGATCGGCTGGGGCGCGCGGCGCCACGCGGCCGCGCTCGATCGGCTGATCGCCGAGCTCGCACAGCCCGACGCGGGCGGCCGCGAAGCGGACGAGGCCGGGGAGAGCGAAAGGGCCGAGCGCGCCGAACGCCGGGCGCGGCGGCTGGCCGCGGCGACGCGCGCCCGGGAGTTCGCCTCGCGGGCGCTGGCGCTCGCCGCGGACGCGTCGGCGCCGGCCTGCGACCTGCGGGCCCTCGCCCGCGGCTGCCGCACTTTCGTCGGCGAGTTCGCCCGCGTCGCGGGTGAGCTCGACGCGACGGCGCTCGCGGCCCTCGAGAAGCTCCTCGAGGAGCTGGAGGTTCTCCCGTCGACTCCCCTCCCTCCGACCGAAGCCGCCGGCCGCCTGGCGGATGCCGTGCGCGCCCTGTCGATCGACGCCGACCGCGCTCGGCCCGGTCGGGTGCACGTCGCCGACTACCGCTCCGGCGGCTTCTCCGGCCGGGCGCACACGTATCTGCTCGGGCTCGACGAGGCCCGGCATCCGGGCGCCGACCTCGAAGACCCCGTCCTTCTCGACGCCGAGCGCCGGAGCATCAACCGGATTCTGGCGCCCCTCAGCCTGCCGCTCTATCGCGAGCGCCCCCGCGAATCGGCCCGCGCCCTCCAGGCCGGCGTCGCCCGCGTCACCGGCCACCTGACGGCGAGCTACTCGAGCTGGAACCTGCGCAGCCTCGATCAACAGAGCGAGCAGTTTCCGTCGCCCTTCTTCCTGGATCTTCACCGCGTCCGGGCGGGCGAGCCGCAGGCCGACTACAGCGATCTCCTCGCCGCTCTGCCCGAGGCGGCCGGATTCGTGCCCGGCGCTTCCGCCGCTCTCGACGAGACCGAGTGGTGGCTCTCCGTTCTCGCCGCCGCCGGTCCCTCCGCGGCTGCGGGCGCGGCGGCTCCCCTGGTCCGCGAGATCTACCCCCACCTCGAGGCGGGACACCGCGCCGAGGAGGCCCGCGGCTCGGAAGAGTTCACGATCTACGACGGGTGGGTCCGGAGCGGGACGCCGGAGCTCGATCCCCGCGAGAGCGGCGAGCCCCAGTCGGCCTCGCGCCTGGAGACGCTGGCCCGGTGCCCCTTTCAGTACTTCCTCAAGCACGTTCTGCGCATCGAGCCGCCGAAGGAGCTCGAACGGGACACGACGGAGTGGCTCGATCCGATGACGGCGGGCTCCCTCCTCCACGAGGTCTTCCGCCTCTTCTTCGAGAAGATCACGGCCGCCGGCGAGAAACCGGACGCCGCCCGGCACGCCCCCCTCCTCGAGGAGATCGCGGCCGGGCAGATGGCGGCCTGGCGGGAAAAAGTCCCGCCGCCCTCGGAGCTGGCGTTCGGCCAGCGGCGCGACGACATCCTCGTCGCTCTCCGCACGTTCCTCGCGCTCGAAGAGGAGCACTGCCGGGAGATGACGCCGCGCTATTTCGAGATCCCGTTCGGCCTGCCGCGGGCGGACGCGCGGGCGGCGATCGCCAGCCGCGAGCCCGTCTCCATCGCGATCGGCGCCGGCGCGGCTTTCGCGCTCCGCGGCTCGATCGACCGGGTCGACGAGGCCCCCGACGGATCCTTCCACGTCTGGGATTACAAGACCGGCGGAACGTGGCGCCACAAGGAGAAGCGCGGGATCCACGGCGGACGGCAGATCCAGCACGCCCTCTACGCCATGGCCCTCGAGATCCTCCTGAACCGGGCGGGAATCGCCGCTCCCGTGTCGCGGTCGGGCTACTTCTTCCCCGGCCGCAAGGGCGAAGGCCAGCGCATGGCGATGGTCCTCGACCTGAACGAGACGCGGGAGGTCCTCGCGCGCCTGCTCGACCTGCTGCGGGCCGGCGCGTTTCCCCACGCCGCCGACAAGGACGACTGCCGCTACTGCGACTACGAAACCGTCTGCGGCGGCGCGTTCGCCTCCGCGAAGCGCGCGTCGGCGAAGCTCGCGAAGACGAGCCTGCCGGCGCTCCGCGCGTTCCGGGAGATCCATGGCGAAGGCTGAGCCGCGCGGGGCCCTCCCCGACGAGGACGCCCGCCGCGCGATCCGCGAGGACCTGGGCACCTCGCTCCTCGTCGAGGCCGCCGCCGGGACCGGCAAGACGACGAGCCTCGTCGAGCGAATGACCGCGCTCATCCGCACCGGCGCGACGACGATCGACCGCCTGTCCGCCGTCACCTTCACGATCAAGGCGGCCGCGGAGCTGTCCGAGAGATTCCAGACGAGCCTCGAAGCGGCCGCGCGGGCGGCGAGCGGCGAGGAGAAGTCGCGGCTCGACGCCGCGCTCTCGCGCCTCGACTCCGCTTTCGTCGGCACGATCCACGCGTTCTGCGCGCGGCTCCTCCGCGAGCGGCCGGTCGAGGCCGGCGTCGATCCGGGGTTCGACGAGATGGACGAGCCCGAGAACGCGGCCGCCCGCCTGGAGGCCTGGGAGCGCTACACCGAGCGGCTCTTCACCGACGAGAATCCGATCCTGCCGCGGCTCTCGGCGCTGAACGTCCGGCTCGAGGACCTGCGCCAGACCTACGAGACGCTGTCGGACAACGAGGATGTCGTGCCGTCGATCGGAGCGGAGGAGACGGCGCCCGATTTCTCGGCCGAGCGCGCGGCGGTCGCGAAGTTTCTGGGCCGGGCTCAGGCCGAGCTTCCGACGGAGATGCCGCCGGGCGGCTGGACCGACTACCAGGAGGCCGTGCGACGGGCCGCCCGGCTCGTGGCCCTGCGCGACACCGCCGACGCCGCCGCCTTCGCGCAGGTCCTCGACGCGCTCGACCGGGCGAAGAAGAAAGGGACCGAGGCCGGGCGCCTGCGGGCCGAGTTCGAGACGCTCTGCCGCGAAGCGCTCGAGCCGGGCCTGCGGCGCTGGCGCGAGTTCCTCCACCCGATCCTGATGCGCGCCGTCGCCCCGGCCGCGCAGGACTACGCCGCATGGCGCCTTCGCCACGGGAGGCTCAACTTCCAGGACCTGCTCCTGATCGCACGCGATCTCCTCCGGGGGCATCCGCGCGTGCGGACCGCCTTCCAGGACCGCTTTCTGCCGATCCTCGTCGACGAATTCCAGGACACCGACCCGATCCAGGCCGAGATCCTCTTCTACCTGACCGGCGCCGACGTCGAGGAGAAGGACTGGAAGAAGCTTACGCCGCGCCCCGGAAGCCTCTTCGTCGTGGGCGATCCCAAGCAGTCCATCTACCGTTTCCGGCGCGCCGACATCGAGACGTACAGCGCGGTGCGCGAGCGTCTGGAGAAGAGCGGGCGGGTCCTGCACCTCTCCTCCAACTTCCGGTCGACGGGGCGGCTCTGCGCCTGGGTCAACGGCGCCTTCGCGCGGGAGTTCCCCCCGGCCTCGACGCCCCAACAGGCGGCCTGGGTCCCCCTTTCGGCCCGGCGGGCCGAAGGCGAGCCCGCCGTGTTCCGGCTCCAGACGCGCACCTCCGGCCCGGCCACGGCCCCCGTCGTCGAACAGGACTCGCTGCGGATCGCCCGCGCGATCGAAGGGGCAGTGGGGCGCGGCGAGCGCGCGCCCGGCGATTTCCTCGTCCTCTTTCGCACGCGGAAGTTCATGTCCGAGTACGCGCGCGCGCTCGAGGCGCGCGGCATCCCGTACGAGCTCTCGGGCGGCGGGGCCTTCAAGGATTCCGAGGAGCTCCGCACGCTGCTGCCGCTGCTCGCGACGATCTCGGACCCCGACGATCCCGTCCCGTTCGCGGCGGTGCTGCGCGGCCCGCTCTTCGGCGTCGACGACGAGGCGCTCTACCGGCACTCCCGGTCCGGAGGACGCTTCTCGTTCCGGGCCGCCCTTCCTCCGGATCCCGACCCGCGGATCGCCCGAGCCTGCGACCTCCTGCGCGAGGGCGAGGCGCTCGCGCAGAGCCTCCCGCCGGGGGCTGCAATTGCGCGACTCGGCGAGCGGCTCGGCTGGACCGCGTATGCCGGCGCGCGGGAGCTCGCCGACAGCCGCGCGGGCAACCTGCTGAAGGCGATGGCCGCGGCGCGCACGTTCTCGGGCGAGGGCCTCGACTTCGCCGGGGTGGTCGCGGAGCTCGAGCGGCTCACCAACGAGGGCTACATCGAGGAGATGAGCGCCCGGCCCGGACGCCCCGGCGCCGTGCGCCTGCTGACCGTGCACGGCGCCAAGGGCCTCGAGGCCCCGGTGGTGTTCCTCGCCGACCCCCGCCGGGAGCGCGACCGGCCGATCCGGTTCACGATCGACCGACGCCTCGCGAGCGCGCGGGGCCACTGGAGGGTGATCCGCGAGACCGAAGGATTCGGAGTCGTCGAGGTCGCCGAGCCTCCGGCGTGGGAAGAGCTCGAGACGGCCGCGGAGGCGTTCGACGAGGCCGAGAGGCTCCGACTCCTCTACGTCGCGGCCACCCGCGCCCGCGACATGCTGGTCGTCAGCCTCTGGAAGCAGGGACGGAGCGAGAACGCGCAGGGCCCGTGGTGCGCCCTCGCACCCTATCTGACGCAGGAGCTGCCCGAGCCCGGACCGGGTCCGGCGCCTCCCCAGCCGGCGCGATTCGCGGCCGTCGGGCGGGAGCTCGAAGCCTTCCGCCGCGAACGCCTGCGGCGGCGGCAGGCGAGCGCGGTTCCCTCGTACGGGGTCGTGTCCGTCACGGACGTGGCGCACCTCGGGGAGAAGCCGGCCTGGGAGTCGACGGGTCGCGGCATGTCGTGGGGGCGGGTGCTCCACGGCGCGCTCGAAGCCGCGATGCGCGACCCGAAGGCGGACCTGCGCCTCGTCGCCGCGAACCTCCTCGCCGGGGAGGAGCGCCCGGCCGGGGACCTCGACGACGTCGTGCGGATCGTGGAAGGAGTTCGGAAGTCGCCCCTCTGGACGCGGGCGCTCGCGTCGAAGACCCGTCTGGCCGAGGTCCCCTTCGCACTGTCCGTCCCGGCGCAGGAGCTCAACCGGGCGGAAGCCCCGGCGGGGACCGTCCTCCAGGGCGCCATCGACCTCGTCTTCGAGGAGCCGGACGGCTGGGTCCTCGTCGACTACAAGTCCGACACCGTCACTCCGGAGAACCGGGCGGCCCTCGAGGCCTTCTACGCCCCGCAGATCGGCCACTACCGGCGATACTGGGAACGCCTGACCGGCCGTCCGACGCGCGCCGGACTATTCTTCCTGCACACGGGAGAGCTCGTCATGCTTCCGACCGAGTCCACGCCGTCTTCACGCCCCGCGTGAGAAGCTGATCGCCATGGAACCTGCCGTCTACGACCTCGTCGTCATCGGCTCGGGCCCGGCCGGCCAGAAGGCCTCGATCGCCGCCGCCAAGCTCGGCAAGAAGGCCGCCGTGATCGACCGCAAAGAGATGGTCGGGGGCGTCTGCCTCCATACCGGCACCATCCCGTCGAAGACGCTCCGCGAAGCGATCATGTACTTGAGCGGGTTCCGGGAGAAGAGCTTCTACGGCAAGGATTACGCGGTCAACCGCGAGATCACCGTCGCCGACCTCGCCTTCCGCGTGCAGAAGGTCCTCGCGAAGGAGATGGAGGTCGTCCGGGCGCAGCTCGCGCGCAATCACGTCGCGACCGTGCACGGCGCGGCGCGCTTCGTCGACCCGCACACCATCGAGGTCGCGTCGCTCGAGGGCCCGGCCCTCCTGCGGGCGGACCACATCCTGATCGCCTGCGGGACCCGGCCGGCGCACAACCCCACGGTGCCGCTCGACGGCAAGCGCGTCATCGACTCGGACCAGCTCCTCCAGGGAACGGAGCTGCCGCGCGACCTCATCGTCGTGGGCGCCGGAGTCATCGGCCTCGAATACGCCTCGATGGTCACCGCGCTGGGCATCAAGGTGACGGTCATCGAGGCGCGCCCGACGATCCTCGATTTCGTCGACGCCGAGATGATCGAGGCCCTCATGTACTTCATGCGCCAGCGCGGCGCGACGTTCCGCCTCGGCGAGAAGGTCGTCTCGGTCGGCCGCGACGCGAAGGACCGCGTCGTGGCGTCCCTCGAGAGCGGCAAGGAGGTCCACGGCGCGTCGCTGCTCTACACGGTCGGCCGGCAGACGAACGCCGACCTCATGAACCTCTCGGCCGCGGGCCTGACCGCCGACGACCGCGGCCGGATCAAGGTCAACGAGCACTTTCAGACGGCCGTTCCGCACATCTACGCCGCCGGCGACGTCATCGGATTCCCGGCGCTCGCCTCGACCTCGATGGAGCAGGGACGGCTCGCCAGCTGCCACATGTTCGGCGCGTCCTGCGACAGCCGGCCCGAGGCGGTCCCCTACGGCATCTACACGATTCCCGAGATCTCGATGGTCGGCAAGACCGAGCAGGAGCTGACCGCGGCGAAAGTGCCTTACGAGATCGGCCTGTCGCGCTTCGACGAGCTCGCCAAGGGCCAGATGCTCGGCGTCGAGGCGGGAATGCTGAAGCTGCTCTTCGACCCGAAGAGCCGGAAGCTCCTCGGCGTCCACATCTTCGGAGAGCGCGCCACCGAGATCATCCACATCGGGCAGGCGGTGCTCGCCTTCGGCGGCACCCTCGACTACTTCCGCGACGCCGTCTTCAACTACCCGACCATGGCCGAGGCCTACAAGGTGGCGGGGCTGGACGGATTGAACCGGGTAAGGGGTCAGGTCTTCACTTTTTCGAGAACCCGGCCAGGCTCGACCTCGAGCCTTGCCAGAACCGGAATCCGAAAAATGAAGACCTGACCCTAGAAACTTCGGTTCAGCGTCAGGTAGGCGGAGTTGTTGCTTCCGGAGTGGCCGTAGCCGACGAAGAGGGGCCCGAGGATCGTGTCGGCGATGACGTAAACGCTGCCGGCCAGCTTGAAGCCCTGGAACGTCATCGGCTCCTGGTAGAGCCACGTTCTTCCGGTTTCGATCGAGACGCCCACCGACAGGTTCTTGAGGACGAGCCCGGCCGTCTCGTTGAGCCGGTAGTACAGCAGGAACGCCCCGAGCCCGTAGGCGTTTCCCGTGAGCTGTCCCGTGGGCCGCCCCGACAGGCGGAAGAGGCCGCCCAGGAAGAACTGGTCGTAGAACGGGATGTTCGTGCTCAGGCCGCTGCCGCCCCCGATCCTGGCGAGGCCCGTCCAGCGCCCGATCGTCTGCACGCCGATCAGGCCGGCCTCGAGGCGGTCGTAGGACGTCGTGCCCCCGAGGCTCTCGCGGTTGGCGATGTATTCCACCCGGCCGAGGTAGCCCGCGTGCGGCAGGTTCACGTTGTCGATCTGGTCGACGGTGAAGTTGGTGGCGAACGCGCCTTCGTCCCAGGTCAGGTTGGGGAAAATGGGGTCGCCGACCTTGCGCGTGCCCTTCCCGAACGCCCGCACGTAACCCACGCGCGCCTCTCCCCACGTCCCGAAGTCGTAGCCGAGATCGAAGCCCACGGCGCCGCGCGAGACCTGATAGGTGCCGACCGCGACCTGGTCGAGAAAGACCTGCGCGTTCTGCTGGCGCCACGCCCCGTACGGAGACGCGAAGAGGTGCCCGCGGTAGCTGAGCGGCTGGTAGAAGCGCGACTTGACCTCGAGGGGGCTCCCGATCGTGAACGTCGTCTTCCACTGGCCGCCGAGCCTATTGAGCTCCGTCGCGTCCACGAGCGCGACGACCCCGAACTCGGTCGTGTACTGGAAGTCCGTGCCGAGGGCGAGTCCCAGCTTCAGGTACGTCGGCCCCCACGACTTCGGCGTCGCCTTGATCCGCAGGACGTTCTTCCGGTCCTCCGATGTGATCGAGTAGCTGACGATCTCGAAGATCCCCATCGCGTAGATCCGCTTCAGATCGCTCCCGAGGACCTTCGTGTCGAGGATCCGGCCGGCCTTCGTCTCGACGAGATAGGAGATGCGCCTCGAATCGACGTCGGGCACGGGCTCGACGATGACCTCGTCGATGTACGGCAGCGGCGCCAGCGGGGCGTCGTGGCCCTGTTTCCAGGCGCGAAAGACGCTCTCGGGCTCCGACCAGGCCGCGAGCTTGTCCCGCTGGGCTTCCGCCGCCTTGTAGCCGAGGGGGATCATCGCCGGCCCCTTGAGGAAGTCGGCGGAGGTGTACCCCTCGAGGTTCGGCGTGATCACGATCGTCGCGAGCCTGGCCGACGCCATCGTGTTCTGCTGGAGGGGAAGGTCGATGAGCCGGCTGATCATCCCGCCGACGTTGGTCGGCGCCTCGGCGATCTCCGCGCCGGAGGAGCCGACGTTGACCGCGATCACGATGTCGGCGCCCATGGCCTTGACGGTCTGGACGGGAAGGTTCTCGGACTCGCCGCCGTCGATCAGCACGTGGCCGTCGATCTCCCCCGGCGTGAAGATCGCCGGGATCGCCATGCTCGCCCGCATGACGCGTGCGAGGTTTCCTTTCGACATCACGTAGGGCTGACCCGTCTGGATGTCGGTCGCGACGGCACGGAACGGAATGCGATAGTCGTCGAAGTTGGAGATGGTCGAGCACGGGAGCGTCACGCTCTGAAGTACGAAACCGAGCTTGCTGCCCGCGACGAGACCCGGCGGCAGAACGAGACCGCCCTTCTTGAGGTTCAGGCCGAACTCGAGCGGGATCAGGTGGTCGAAATCGTCCTCCTTCTGGCGGAAGGACTGCTGCGCGCGCTCCGGCGCGTCCTCGAAGAGCGTCCCCCAGTTGATCGCCTGGATGACCTTCTCCATCTGGTCGGGAGTGAAGCCGCAGGAGTAGAGGCCCCCGATGATCGAGCCCATGCTCGTGCCGGCGACGTAGTCGATCGGGATGTGCAGCTCCTCGAGCATCCGGATGACGCCGATGTGCGCCATGCCGCGCGCGCCGCCGCCTCCGAGAGCGAGGCCGATCTTCGGACGCGGCGGCGGGGCCGGAGCCGGGACCGTCTGGCCGAACAGGATCGAGGGTCCGAGAAGCGCGAGCAGGCCGAGGGCGGGGATTCCCTTCGTGCGGCGGTTCATGCTGCGCCGAAGCCTAGCAGCATTTTCGCGCGGACGATGTATCGTCGCGGCAGCATCTCGGTCGAAACTTCCGAAGGAGGCAGGCCATGTTCGGAATCCTCGGCTGGATCATCTTCGGCCTCATCGTCGGCGCGCTCGCCAAGCTCCTCATGCCCGGCAAGGATCCCGGCGGCTGGATCGTGACCACGCTGCTCGGCATCGTCGGCGCCGTCGTCGGAGGCTTCCTCGGGCGGATGCTCGGTCTGTACCAGGAAGGCGAGCCCGCGGGCTTCGTCGGGGCGCTTCTCGGCGCGATCCTGGTGCTCTGGATCTACCGGAAAACACGAAAGACCTAGCCCGGCGCCGATCGGGTGCGGCAGCCGGCCGGCGATCGGCGACAATGATCGGGTGAGTCGAGCGGCGATCAGGACCGACGTTTCGGGTCCGGTTCCGGGACCGCTCGGCGATCCGGCGTCTCGACGCTCCGGCCGGTCCGGCGCGGCGTTTGCGCTCCTCGCGCTCATCGGCGTCGGCTACAGCGTCTGGACCCTGACCTCGGGGCTGACCGACGAGGCGCGCTCCTTCCCGAGCGACGTCACCTTCCTGCCGGTCGGCCTCCTCGTCGCCGCGCTCGCCTTCCGGGCGAGCCGGGTCCCGGGGCTCGACGCCCCGACCGCGCGCGCGTGGCGCCTCCTGACCGTCGCTTTCGTGTTCTTCTGGCTGGGCGACGTGCTCTGGTTCGTCTCCCAGTGGATTCTCCGCGAGGCCGGAACGTCCGGGCCCGGATACCTCGCGAGCCAGATCGCCTACGTGGCGTACTACCCGCCCCTTCTTCTGGGACTTCTCTCGTTTCCGCGCTTCCTGCAGACGCGGGCGGAGGCCCGGCAGTTCTGGCTGGACGTCGCGACGGTCTTTCTCGGCGGCCTCATGCTCCTCTGGTCCGCGCTGCTCTCCCCGCTCGTGTCGACCGAGGCCACCGACTTTTCGGAGGTCGTGCTGAGAATCGGCTATCCCCTGGGCGACCTCATCCTTCTCTTCGGCATGTCGGTCATCGCGGCGCGGCGCCGGGCGGACGCGGTCCGGCTCGTGTTCCTCCTGCTGACGGCCGGCCTCATGGTCACGGTCATCAACGACTCGGTTTCGAGCGTGATGAGCCTGACCTCCGCCTACCGCAGCGGCAGCACCCTCGACGTCGTCGCGATGGCGGCGTGGCTGTTCTTCGGCGCGAGCGCCGAGGTGCAGCGCCGGCTCGGACCGGCCGCCGCCCAGCCGGCGCCCGAGGATGCCACGCGCCCCTCGATCAGCCTCGCTCCGTACCTCGCCGTCGTTCTCGGCTACGGGACGCTGTTCTTTTCGGCCATTTCCCAGAAACAGACCTCGCTCGGCGTCGTTCTCGGGGCCATCGCCCTGACGACCGCCGTCCTCGTGCGCCAGTACATGGCGGTGTCGGAGAACGTGCGCCTCTCGGCGCAGAGCGCGGCCCGCGCGAGCGAGGCGCGCTTCCGCTCCCTCGTCCAGAACTCCTCCGACATGATCGCGGTCGTCTCCCCCGAAACGGTGATCCGATACCAGACGCCCTCCGTCGAACGCCTCCTCGGATACCGGCCCGAAGAGCTCGACGGCACCCGCCTGACGGATCTGCTCCACCCCGAGGACCAGGCGCGCGCTCTCGCGATCGTTGCGGAAGTCGCGTCTCGTCCGGGCGCGCCCGCGCCGGCCGAGTGGCGCCTCCGGCGGCGCGGAGGGGAGTGGTTCTTCGCCGAGGTGATCGTGATGAACCTGCTCGAGGACCCGACGATCCAGGGCCTCGTGCTCACGATCCGCGACATCGAGGACCGCAAGGCGCTCGAGAACCAGCTGACGCACCAGGCATTCCACGATCCCCTCACGAAGCTCGCCAACCGTTCGCTCCTCTCCGACCGCGTGGCCCATGCCCAGGCCCGCAGCCAGCGCGACCGCCGGCCCTGCTCCGTTCTGTTGCTGGACCTCGACGACTTCAAGGCGATCAACGACACGTTCGGGCACGTCGCCGGCGACGAGGTCCTCGTCGAGGTGGCGCGCCGGATCCTCGGCTGCATCCGGGCCGGCGACACGGCCGCGCGCCTGGGCGGCGACGAGTTCGCTCTCCTCCTCGAGGACACGGCCGGAGCCGCGACCGCCCGCGAAGTCGCCGACCGGATCGCCGCGGCCCTCCGGGAGCCGATCGCCCTCCTCGGCAAGGAGGTCTTCCTGTCGGCCTCGACCGGCATCGCGGTCGGCGTTCCGGGCGATGCGGACGGGGAGCTGCTCCGCAACGCGGACGTGGCGCTCTACATCGCCAAGGAAAAGGGCAAGGGCGGATTCGAAGTCTTCGAGCCGGGGATGCGCGCGGCCGTCATCGAGCGGCTGGAGCTCGAGAGCGATCTGCGTCGCGCACTCGCCGAAGACCAGCTCGTCCTTCACTACCAGCCCATCGTCGAGCTCTCGTCGGGGACGATCGTCGGCGCCGAGGCCCTCGTCCGCTGGCGCCATCCCCGCCGCGGGCTGCTGGCGCCCGGGGCATTCATCTCGCTCGCCGAGGAGACCGGCCTGATCGTTCCGATCGGCCTCTGGGTCATCGAGGAGGCGTGCCGCCGGATCGCCGAGCTCGCGGGGCCGGGGGCGACGACCCACGTCAGCGTCAATCTTTCCTCGCGCCAGCTCCAGGAGCCCGACGTCGTCGAGCAGGTCGCGGCCGCGATCGCGCGGGCCGGACTCCCGCCCGCCCGGCTGGTGCTCGAGGTGACCGAGAGCCTCATCATGGTCGACCCGCGGGCGATGATCCCGCGGCTGCGCTCGCTGAAGGAGCTCGGCCTGCGCCTGGCGATCGACGACTTCGGAACGGGCTACTCGTCGCTCGCGTACCTGCAGAACCTGCCCGTCGACATCCTGAAGATCGACCGTTCGTTCATTCAGGAATCCTCGAGCGATCTGGGCCTATCGCTGCTCGCCCGCGGCATCGTCGACCTCGGCCGCGCCATGCGCCTGACGACGGTGGCCGAGGGGATCGAGCACCGCGAGCAGGTCAGCGCCCTGCGCGAGACGGCCTGTGAATTCGGGCAGGGATTCTTCCTCGCCCGCCCCATGGAAGACGCCGAGTTCGCGAAGCTCCTGTCCTCCGGGATGACGCTGCCGCGGCCGAAAGCCTAGGGCTCTCGCCGCGGCCGGCCTGGCACGCGGCGCACCAGTACGTGGACCGGGCGTCGACTCCCTGCCGGCGCATGCGGATCGCCGTTGCGCAACGCCGGCAGGCCCTCCCGCTCCGGCCGTAGACCCAGGTCCTCTCGCGCGTCAGGCTCGGGCGGGTTTCGCGCGGGCCGCGGGCGGCGCGGAAGATCGTGTCGCCTTCGGGCATCTCAGCCGTCCGCCGGCGCGCGCCGTCCGTCCGCGGCCGGCGACATCCGTTTCAGGTAGCCGCGCGATCCGAGGAAGAACCCGGCGTCGGACATGTGCGGCGCGAGCGGGGACTCGTGCGGGTCGCGGCCGTCCACCTTCCCGACCAGGACGGCGCGCCGGCGGCCGGTTTCGACCAGTCGCGCCAGCGCCTGCACGAGGTCCCGGGCCGCGGCGCTGCGGGCCGGCTCCTCGGCCGGAAGGAACGTCAGCAGGTTCGTCTCCGCGCGGCCGATCCAGGCGAGGAGGCCGCCGTCCCGCAGGACGACCTGCGCCCCGGCCGCACGCTGTGGCCGCGCCTCCCCCGCCCCGGCGGGCCAGGCGAGCGCGGCGCCCCAGGGATTCGCCGGGTCGGTGGCGGCGAGCACGAGGGTCCGCGAGTCCTCGGACTCGGGGGCCTCGCGCTGGCCGCGCAGCCGGTCGTCCGCGCCCGGAAGAGCGAACTGGGTCGCACCGAGGCCCGCCACGAAATAGCCGCGGCGCACCTGGCCCTGGTCCTCCATCGCCTTGAGCACCGGATAGACGGAGGAGAAGCCGCCGACGATCCCTTCCGCCGCGGCCGCCTCCCGCGTCACGACGCCGTGCCGCTCGAGCAGGACGCGGACGAGCGCGGTCCGCCGTTCCGTCTCGGTCGGCGCGGTCCGCCGGGACGAGCCGGGCACGAGCGCCCAGCGCCCTTCGCTTCCCGGCGGTCCGAGCCGCCGCGAGCGGAAGGGCCCGCCCCGGATCCGGCGGGCGGCCTTCGCCGGGGATCCGCGCAGCATCGAGCGCAGGGGCGCGAGCGTGTCGTTCGAGACCTCGGCCGCCCAGACGAGGTCCCACAAGGCCTCGACGAGGTCGCCCGCGAAGGCGCCCGTCTCGGCCGCCAGGTCCGGGAAGAAGAGCGCGCCGCGCGCACGCAGGAGCTCGCGCACCTTCGCCGCGAGCTCGCCCTCGGCGGGCGCCGGGACCGGCGCCAGGAGCGCCGCGCGGTCCGTCAGGTACAGCGCCACGCGCCCGTCGGAGGGGCCGAGCGGCTCGAGGCCCCGCCAGACGATCTCGCCCGAGGCGAGCAGGAAGTCGAGGTCGGCGGGGCGATACCGCTCGATCCGCGCCGGCAGAACCTCGGTCTCCAGCGCGGAGGCCGGGATGGGAGCGCCCTGGAGCTGCTCGACCGCCGAAAGGAGCGCCTCGAGCCCCGCGCGCGGCCGCGCCACGCCCTGCCACTCCGCCAGGAACCGGGCGAACGCGGCCGGCTCGACCGGCTCGACCTCGCGCCGCAGCTTCGCGAGCGAGCGCCGCTTGATGGCCCGCAACACCCCCGCGTCGCACCACTCGCGCGAGGAGCCGCCGGGAAGAAAATCGCCCTCGAGCACACGGCCGGAGTCGGCGAGCCGGTCGAGGGCCAGGCGCACGATCCCCACGGCGAGGCCGAAGCGCGCCGCCGCGTCCTCGAGGCGGAACGGACCGTGGGTGCGCGCGTAGCGCGACAGCAGGTCCGACAACGGGTCCTCGAGCGGCTCGAGAAACGCCTCGGGCAGGCCCGGCGGCGGAACGACGCCGAGCGCGTCGCGCAGCCTCGCGACGTCCTCCGCGGCGGCGAAGCGCGCTTCCCCGGCGATCCGCACGGCGACGACGCGGCGCCCCTTCGCCAGCGTCTCGAGCCAGGCCCGGACTTCACCCGGCGACTCGGACCGGGCGCGAATCTCCTCCTCGGTCAGGTCGCCGAGCGAGAGCAGCAGGTCGTGCACGCCGTCGGCGTGCCGCACCCGGCGGCCTTCGAGCCGCTGCAGCGAGGCCTCGAGGGAGGCGATCGCGTCCGGATCGAGGAGCTCGCGGAGCTCCGCCTCGCCGAGAAGCTCCTTGAGCTGCGCCTGGTCGACCGACAGCGCCTGCGCCCGGCGCTCGGCGAGGGGGGCGTCGCCGTCGTAGATGAAGTTCGCGACGTAGGAGAACAGCAGGGAACCGGCGAAGGGCGAGGGTGTCCTTGAATCGACCGTGACGATCCGGATCCGGCGCGAGGCGATCTTGCGCAGGATCTCGACCAGGCCCGGGAGGTCGAAGACGTCGCGCAGGCATTCGCGGTACGTCTCGAGGATGATCGGGAAGGACCCGTACCGCGAGGCCACGGCGAGCAGGTCCGCGGCCCGCTTGCGCTGCGCCCAGAGGGGGCTGCGCCGGCCGGGGTGCCGGCGCGGGAGGAGGAGCGCCCGGGCGGCATTCTCGCGAAAACGCGCGGCGAAGAGCGAGGTCTGGCCGAGGCTGCGCACGACGACGTCCTCGACCTCGTCGGCCGCCGGGAGAAAGCGCGCCACGTCGGGCGGCTCGTCGGACTCGGGGATCCGGAACACCATGCCGTCGTCGGACCAGATCGCCTCGACGTCCGCGGCGCTCGACTCCTTCAACCGGGCGAGCACGGCCGTGGCCCAGGGCGCGTGAACGCGGGCGCCCCAGGGCGACAGGATGCAGACCCGCCAGTCGCCGATCTCGTCCACGTACCGCTCGACGACGAGCGTGCGGTCGCTCGGCACCTCCCCCGTCGCCTCGCGCTGGTCGCGCAGGTACGCCACGAGGTTCGTCGCGGCCCGGGGATCGAGGCCGTGCGCGTCCCGCAGGCGCCGCTCGGCGTCGGCGCCCTTCGCCGAGGAGAGCTCGCGCGACAGCTCGCCGATCGCCGCGCCGAACTCCGTCGGCCGTCCCGGGCGATCGCCGTGCCAGAAGGGCATCTTGCCCGGAAGGCCGGGAGCCGGCGTCACGAGAACGCGGTCGTGGGTGATCTCGTCGATCCGCCAGGACGAGGCGCCGAGCACGAAGACGTCGCCGGGCTGCGACTCGAACACCATTTCCTCGTCGAGCTCACCGACCCGGAGGCTCCGGCGCGCGTCCCCGCCGGCCAGGAACACGCCGTAGAGCCCCCGGTCCGGGATCGTCCCCGCGTTGACGACCGCGACCCGGCGCGCTCCTTCGCGGGCGCGGACCTCGCCGCCGACCCGGTCCCACGTGACGCGGGGCCGGAGCTCCGCGAATTCGTCCGAGGGGTAGCGGCCCGAGAGCATGTCGAGCACGCCGTCGAAGGAGGCGCGCGGAAGCTCCGCGAAGGGCGCCGCGCGACGCACCATGCGATAGAGGTCGTCGACGCGCCGGGGCTCGGTCGCGACGATCGCCACGATCTGCTGGGCGAGCACGTCGAGCGGGTTGCGCGGATAGGTCGTCTCCTCGACTTTCCCCTCGGCCATGCGCGCGGTGGCCGCGGCCGCCGCGAGGAGATCGCCCCGGTACTTCGGGAAGAGGATGCCCCGCGACGCCTCGCCCACGCCGTGGCCCGCGCGCCCGATGCGCTGCAGGCCGGAGGCGATCGAGGGCGGCGCCTCGATCTGGACGACGAGGTCGACCGCGCCCATGTCGATGCCGAGCTCGAGCGTGGAGGTCGCGACGATCGCGGGGAGCTGCCCGCGCTTCAACCGGTCCTCGATCTCGAGGCGCTTCTCGCGCGAGATCGAGCCGTGGTGCGCGAGCGCGATCTCCTCCCCGGCGGCCTCGTTCAGGGCCCCGGCGAGGCGTTCGGCGAGCCGGCGGCTGTTGGCGAAGATCATCGTCGACCGGTGGGCGCGGACGAGCTCGACGAGGCGCGGATAGATCGACGGCCAGATCGAGCGCCGCGTCGGGCCGGCGGAGGCGGGCCCGGACGGGAGCTCGTCGAGCTCCTCGCCGAGCTTCGCCATGTCCTCGACCGGGACTTCGACCGTCAGCTCCAGGACTTTGCGGCTTCCCGCGTCGACGATCTCGACGGGGCGCGGCGTCCACGTGCCGCGCCGGCCGGCGATCTCGCCCCCGCCGAGGAGCCGGGCGATCTCCTCGAGCGGGCGCTGCGTCGCGGAGAGGCCGATCCGCTGCAGGGGCCTCCCCCGCTCCCGCAGCTCCTCGAGCCGCTCGAGCGAGAGAAAGAGGTGGGCGCCGCGCTTGCTCGCCGCGATCGCGTGGATCTCGTCGACGATGACGGTCTCGACCGAGGCCAGCGCCTCGCGGGCCCGCGAGGTCAGCAGCAGATAGAGCGACTCCGGCGTCGTGATCAGGATGTCGGGCGGGGTCCGCGCGATGCGGGCCCTCTCCGCCGCGGGCGTGTCGCCCGAGCGGATGGCGACCGAGGGAATGCGGTGCGCGACGCCGAGGCCCGCGGAGGTCGCGGCAATTCCTGCGATCGGCACGCGGAGGTTGCGCTCGACGTCGACGGCGAGGGCCTTGAGCGGAGACACGTAGAGGACCCGGCAACGGTCCTTCTTTCCGGGCTCGGGAGAGAACATCAGGCGGTCGATCGCCGCCAGGAACGCCGCGAGCGTCTTGCCCGACCCGGTCGGGGCGAGCAGCAGCGTCGAGCGCCCGGCCTGGATCGGGGGCCAGCCTTTCGTCTGCGCGCCGGTCGGCGGCGCGAAGGACGCGCGAAACCACTGCGCGACGGGGGCGCGGAAGCCCGACAGGGGGTCTCGGCTCACGCCGGCATTCTACGGGCGGGCGGCGGAGCGATACGATCACGGCGATGGAAGAAGCCGTGCCGGAGGCCGCGTTTCTCGAGGACGCCGCCCTGCAGCTCCGCAAGTACAAGAACCTCGCCGACCGGGCGATCGCCCAGGTTCCGGCGGCCGACCTGTTCCGCACCATCGACGCCGAGTCCAACAGCATCGCCATCGTCATGAAGCACGTCGCGGGCAACCTGCGCTCGCGCTGGACCGACTTCCTGACCTCCGACGGCGAGAAGCCCGATCGCGACCGCGACTCCGAGTTCGAGCTCGACGCCGCCGACACGCGAGAGGCGCTCCTCGGACGGTGGGAGGCGGGCTGGCGGCTGCTCTTCGAAGCGCTCGCCGCCCTGTCGCCGGCCGACGTCCTGCGCACGGTCCCCATCCGGCGGGAGCCGCACACGGTCATGCAGGCCATCAACCGCCAGCTCACGCACTACGCGTACCATGTGGGGCAGATCGTGTTCCTCGCGAGGCACTTCGCGGGAAAGGACTGGGTCTCGCTCTCGGTTCCGAAGGGGAAATCCGGCGAGTTCGACGTGGCCAAGAGCGGCGAACCGTACGGCATTCCGAAAGGACGTTCATGACTTCCCTGTTCCGCCTGTTTCTCGCCGCCGCCCTCGCCGCTTCTTTTTCCGGCGCCGCGCCGGCGGCGGACCTGCCGGTCTCGCACGCCGGCTGCGCGGCCCCGGGCGACCCCGTCGACCCGGCGCTCCTCGAGCGGCCGACCCGGCTGCGGACCGACGTCGGGAGCGTCCACCAGCCGATCACGACCGCCGCGCCGGCGGCGCAGGCGTTCTACGACCAGGGCCTGACCTTCCTCCATCACTACGTCTTCATCGAGGCGGCGCGCTCCTTCCGGCAGGCCCTCCGGGCCGATCCCGACTGCGCCATGTGCTGGATGGGCCTCGCGCGTGCCGAGCAGGGCCTCGAACGGCCGGACGCCGAGGCCTCCGCCATCGCGAAGGCCGTGGCGGCAGCCGAGAAGGCCTCGCCGAAGGAGAAGACTTTCGTCGCGCTGCGCGCGCAGCAGATCGAGGCGCAGGCCGCGCCGCCGTCCGAGGAGGCGGAGAAGCACGCCGCCTACAAGGCCGCGCTCGACCGGGCGCTCGCCGCCTATCCCGAGGACGCGGAGCTCTGGATCCTGCGCGGCAATGCCGAGGAGCCGGGCCCGTGGGGACGGGGGCAGTTCGGGGGAGCGGCCTCGATCGCCTTCTACGAGACCGCGCTCGTGCGCTCGCCCGGCCATCTCGGCGCCCAGCACTATCTCGTCCACTCGTTCGAGAACATCGGGCACCATGCCGAGGCGGCGGACCACGGGAAGATCTACGCGGCCTCGAGCCCGGGCGTGGCCCACGCCCAGCACATGTACGGCCACGTCCTTCCGCGCCTCGGACGGTGGGACGAGGCGCTCGCGCAGTTCGAGAAGGCCGACGCGATCGAGGAGGCCTACGCCCGCGAGGAGAACCTCCGGCCGGGCGACGACTGGCACCACCTCCACAACCTGCAGCTCCTGGGCTACACGTATCTCCGGATGAACCGGCTCGCCGACGCCGAGCGGACGTTTCGGCGGGCCTTCGACACGCCCGCGCGCCTGCCCTACCGCGGCACGCCCCAGGCGAGCCTCGCCGAGTTCTACCTTCTCCGCGGGCAGCCCGCCGAGGCCCTGACCGTGGCGCGCGCCCTCCAGGTCGACACGCGCACGCCGGCCGCGCGGATCGTGGCGACGGTCGTCGAGGGCGAGGCGCTCCTGGCGATGGGCCGGATCGACGACGCGCGCGCCGCGGCGCGGCGGGCGCAGGAGAAGCTCGATGCGGGACGCGTCGAGCTCGGAGCGCAGGGGCGGTATCTCGACTGGTTCGTCTCGCCGTTCGTCACCCAGCTCGAAACGGAGATCGCGCTCCACGGGAAGGACCCCTCGGAGGCCGAGGCGGCGATCCGGAGGGTCGCCACCGAGCTGTCCCTGAACCCGCGCTTCGACGCGTGGGGCGAGGGCCTCTTCCGTCTCGACCGGATCGCGGCCGACGCCCGGCGGGCCGGGCGCACGGCGCTCGCCGCGGACGTCGAGGCGAAGATGAAGACGATCGATCCGGACTACCGGCCGGGCTCCGTCAGCGCGCCCCGCCAGGCGGCGCGCTAGGGCGAGGGCCCGCCCGAAGCCTTTCCTCGGCGATCCGCCGCGCCGCCGCGTCCGTGGTGAGGCCCTGCGCCTCGGCGAGCGCGTAGACGCGCTCGAGGGTCGGGCCGATCCGGAGGACTTCTTCCCGGGCGCGCTCTTCCGCCCAGCCCAGGGATTCCTGGCCGGTGATCCCCACGGCGCCCCCGGCGTTGATCACGAAGTCCGGGGCGTAGAGGATCCCCCTCGCCCGCAGGCGCTCGGCGTCCTCCGGCTCGCCGAGCTGGTTGTTCGCGGCCCCGGCCACGGCCCGGCACCGAAGGCGCGGGATCGTCGCGGAGTCGAGCACTCCGCCGAGCGCGCACGGGGAGAGGACGTCGCACGGCGCCTCGAGGACCGTTGCCGGATCGAGGTACGCGAGGCCTTCGTCGCGTTGGCGGCGCACGGCCGCCTCGTCCACGTCGCTGAACGCGACCTCCGCGCCGGCCGCCCGCAGCCTCGCGATGAGCGCGGCCCCCACGCTGCCGGCGCCCTGGACGACGATGCGGCGGCCCGAAAGCGACGGATCGCCGAAGAGGCGCGCGCACGTCGCCCGGATGCCGGCTTCGACGCCGAGCGCCGTCCAGCCCGCGGAGTCGCCCGCGCCGCCGTGCGCCGGGGTCCGGCTGAAGACGTAGGGCGCCCCGGTCTCGGCGATCACGTCCATGTCCCGCGACGACGTGCCCACGTCGGCGCCCGTCCAGAACCGCCCGCCGAGGTCCTGGATGAGGGCCCCGTAGCGCCGCAGCAACCCGTCGCGCGCGTCGCCGGCCAGGCCCGGCGGCACGGCGAGCACGGCCTTGCCCCCGCCCCGCGGGAAGCCCGCGGCGGCCCACTTGTACGTCATGCCTTCCGACAGGCGCTCGGCGTCGCGCCGCGCCGCCGCGAGGTCCGGATAGGTCTTCATCCGGGTGCCGCCGGAAGCGGGCCCGAGGCGCGAGGAGTGCAGGGCGATGAGGATGGTCGCGCCGGTCTCGGCGTCGTGGCGCTCGAGCAGCGCCTCGCCGTTCCAGCGGTGGCGGCTCAGATCCATCGGCGGACCTTCCGGGTGTAGTCGAGATACGGGGGCCCGAACCGGGACGCGAGGTAGCGTTCCTCGCGGGCGATCACGAAGCGCGTGACGAGCGCCATTGCGACCGGCACGCAGAGCAGCGGCCACAGGGCGTTCCAGAACATCGCCACGCCGGCGCTCGCCGCCGCGAGCCCCAGGTACATCGGGTTGCGCGTGAAGCGGTACGGTCCGGCGAACGCGAGGGCCGAGGTCGGTCGGGTCGGGTTGGGGCTCGTTCCCGTGGCGAGGAAGGTCCCGACCGCCCAGAGGGCGAGCCCGAGGCCGAGCAGGAAGGCCGCGACGCCCGCCACCCGCACCTCGGGGTCGCGGCCGGGAACGATCGAGGCCGGCCACCGCCAGCGGACGAAGAACCCCGCCGCGAGCGCCAGGACGTAGATGGCGGGGGGCGGGAACTTCACGCCCGAGGTCGGGGGCTTCGGCTCCGCCGTCATGCGTGCCGCGCTCCGGCCGGCTCCGACGCGTCGATCGCGGGAACGTTGCGCATCCGCAGGATGAAGACCCGGGGCGTGGTGAAGGTCTTGGGAAGCCAGGCGCTCGTCACGTGCCGCTATCTTACCGATGGTCCGGCCGCCGCTCGAGCACGCGGAGGACGGCGCCGCTTCCCCCCGGGAAGGTCGGCGCGGCAATCGTCGCGTAGTGCCGCTCGATCTCGTCGGCGATCTCTCGAGCGTAGTCGACGCCGAAGCGCGCCGCGGCCCAGCCGGGCGGGACCTCCGCGGCGAGGACGATGAACCTCGGGCCCGTCGCGCGGATCCGCCGGGCCACCGCGAGCTCGGCGGCCGGATCGAGATGGCCCGGCAGGATCTGCTCTTCCCGAAGCGGATTCGCGAGCCCGGTGGCGAAGTTGAAGAGGCCGGCCTCCGGCAGTCCCGACAGCGTGTCCCCGGGCAGCGCGAGCGAAGAGATCAAATCGAGGGCCTGGCGCACGGCCTCGGCCCGGACCGGGGAGAGGCGAAGCGTTCCGGCGGGCGTCTCGACGGCGACGCGTGGTTGCGCTCGGCGTGCCCGGTCGAGCCGGACGAGGCCGACGGCGGCGAGGGCCAGGAAGGCCGCGGCGAGCGCCCGCCGGAAGGCCGCCGGCCGCGCCGTTCGGAGCGCGAGGACGTCGAGGCCGAGCACGGCGGCCGACACCGCGAGCCCGGGCAGGGCGAGGATGGAGTAGGGAGTCGTGACGTAGCCGTAGGCGAGGTTCAGGGCGACGCGGGACGCGATGAGCGCCGAGAAGGCGAAGAGAAGGAGCCGCGCGCGCTCGCGCTCGTTCCGGGTCCCCCTCGCGACGAGCGCCAGCGCGGCCGCCGCCGCGACGATCGGCATCGGCGAGAGCAGGGGCGGCAGCCGGTCCTCGATTTCCCCGCCCGCAGCCGTCGCCGCGAGCGCGACCGCCGCCGCGAGCAGCGTCCACCACGCGGCATCGGCGGCGCCCGCGCGTCTCCCGTCTTTCGCGGAGGCTCGCGACGCGAGGAGCGCGGCCCCGAGGACGAGCAGGCCGAGGAACGCCGCCGTCGCGCCGCGCGCGAGCGACGCGCCGGGCGAGTCCATGCCCGAGATGATCCGGTAGACCTGCCGCCACTCGGGCGGCGGCGCGAAGAGAACCAGAGGGCCCTCCGACACGAGGTCCGCCCACGCCACGCCCCGGAAGGCCACGGCGTAGCCGACCGCGGCGAAGACGACGCCCCCGCCGAGAATCGCCGCGGTCCTCCGCCGGGCGGAGCGGGCTTCCTCCCCGCGCAGCGCGCCGAGGAGCAGGGCCGCCGCGACCGCGGCCCCGATCTCGGCCTTGGAGAGAAGCGCGACGCCGAGCGCGAGGACGCCGAGCGCCGTGCGGCCGCGCGAGGCCGGACCCGCCGCGGCGGCGAGACACGCGAACCCGGCCGCCACCGCGAAGAGCGAGGCGAAGGCGTAAGGAAACAGAAATGCCCCGCCGTTCGGCGCCCCGATGCAGATCGCGGCGGCGACCGAGACGCCCGCGCCGGCGGCGAGCGCAGATCCCGCCCGCCGGGCGAGACGGTAGAGCGACGCGAGGAGGACGGCCGCGGCGAGCGCGCCCATCGCCTCGAGCGCGCCGAAGCGCCGCCCCACGGCCCGGATCGCGGCCGCGTTGATCCAGGCCGCGGCCGGTCCGTAGTAGAAGGCGACATCGCGATAGAGACGCTCCCCCGCCGCCAGCCGCGCCGGGACCTGGAGCTCGCGCGAGCCGTCGACGAAGGGATGAATCCAGCGGTCCCAGGTCAGGGCGGCCGAGGCCGCGCCGAGAACCAGCGGAACGAGCAGCCACTCCCACCGCCGGCGCGCGTAGGCCGCGCCGGTCCCGGTCGATCCGGGCGGAGGGGGCCCTGGCGGCCGGCTCACTCGATCGAGCGAACGTCCGTGAGGATGTTGTTGTTGAGCGTGATCCGGACCCGGGAGCCCTCGGGGAAGCGGAACCACTGCGTCCGCGTGACCTCGAGCTGGTAGCGCGACGTGGCCTCGCCCTCCTTCGTCTCGAAGACCATCCAGTAGTTGCCGGAGCTCGCGTAGCCGCGGCCGGATCCGGAGCTCGGCCCGCCCTCGCCGCGCTCGACGACGACGCAGTCGAGCGTCCGCAGGCCGAGGCCGGGGTCCTTCTTGCCTCCCGAAGCGCACGCCGCGAGGAGGCTCGCCGCGATCAGAGTGGCCGCCAGAGATGCTCTTCGCATGTGTGCCTCCTGGCCCTCCAACGCTCCCGGCCGGGTTTCGATTCCGTCCGGCTCGCCCGGGCCGGGAGGCTATCCTACGGGCGCCCGATGGCCGAATCCCGCCGGTCCGCCCCGCCGCCCGCGCGGGCGCACGCCCCCGCGCTCGAGCGCTGGAGCTGGGCCCTCTACGACTTCGCCAACACGATCTTCTCGATGAACATCGTGACTCTCTACTTCGCCGTCTGGATCGTGACGGAGCGGGGCTCGAGCACGAGCGCCTACTCGGTGGCGACGAGCCTCTCGTCGGTGGCGGTGCTGTTTCTGGCGCCCTGGGTCGGCGCCGTCTCGGACGCCTCGGGCCGCCACAAGACGTGGGTCGTGGGTCTCACCCTCGCCTGCGTCGCGGCGACGCTCGCCTTCGCTCCCCTCGCCCGCGCCCACCTCCCCGCCGGAACGGGGCGTCTCCTCCTGCTCGCCGCCTTCGCGCTCGCCAACGCCGCCTACCAGCTCGCCCTGCCCCCGTACAACGCGATGCTGCCGGAGCTCGCGCGGACCTCGGACCGCGGCCGGCTCTCAGGTGTCGGGACGGCGCTCGGGTACGTCGGCTCGATCGCGGGGGTGCTGCTCGTCGGGCCCTTCGTCACCGGCGGCCTCGGACTGCGGGCCGGCGGCCGCGAGGCCGCCTTCACGCCGACGGCCCTCCTGTTCCTCCTCTTCGCCCTGCCGTTCTTCGTCTTCTGCCGGGACCGCGGGAGCCGCGGCGCCGCACGGGAGCGGGTGCGGTGGGGCTCGATCGCGGGCGAGCTCGCCTCGGCTTTCCGCGACGCGGGCCGCCACCGCGGGCTCCGGCGCTTCGTCGTCGCGTCCTACTTCTACCAGGACGCCCTCGGCACCGCGATCTCGTTCATGGCCCTCTACGCCGTCACGGTGCTCGGCCTGCCGGCCGGCGGCGAGATCCGCCTCTTCGTCACGCTGACGATCCCCGCCGTCGGCGGCGCCGCGCTCGCGGGGTTCGCCTGCGACCGCTGGGGCCCGCGCCGGACGCTCGCCGCCGTGCTCGCGGCCTGGATCACGGGCCTCGTTGCGATCGCCCTCGCGCCCTCTCTCGACGGATTCTGGATCGGAGGGTTCATCGTCGGCCTCGCCTTCGGCGGGATCTGGTCCGCCGAGCGCCCGCTTCTCCTGACGCTCGTGCCCGCCGGGGAATCCGGCCGCTATTTCGGGCTCCTCGCGCTCTCGGCGCGGGCGGCCGCCATCGTGGGGCCGCTCGTCTGGGCCGCGATCGTCGACGGGCTCTCGGCGCCGCTCGGCCGCGAGACCGCGTACCGGCTCGCCGTCGTCTCGCTCGCGTTCATGATGGCCGTCGCGCTCTGGCTCCTCCGCGGCGTCCCGGACCGGCCCGCGGCCGCGGAGGTCCGCGTCGCTTAGATAGAATGCCGCCCCGAACATGAGCACCACAAAAGCGCGCATCTCCCTCGTCGGTCTCGGCCCGATCGGAATCGAAGTCGGCAAGGCCCTCGCCCACCGCGAGGGGGTCGAGCTCGCGGGGGCCGCGGACCCGGCGCCGGACAAGGCCGGCCGGCCGCTGTCGGAGCTCCTCGACGGAGCCTTCCCGGGGATCACGGTGTCGCCCACGGCCGCCGGCCTCTACGCGCAGACCGCCGGCTCGCGCCACCGCGGCGACGTCGCGGTGCTCTGCACGGGCTCGCGCCTCCACGCGATGCTGCCGCAGATCGAGGAAGCGATCGCGGCCGGCCTTCACATCGTTTCGACCTGCGAGGAGCTCGCGTATCCGGAGTTGCGGCACGCGCCCATGGCCCGGCAGATCGACAAGCAGGCGAAGGCCAAGGGCGTCGCCGTCCTCGGCACCGGAGTCAACCCGGGGCTCGTGATGGACCGGCTGGTTCTCGCCGCGGCCGGGGCCTGCGTGCGCGTCGACTCGGTCCGCGTCACGCGGGTGGTCGACGCCGCCAAACGGCGCGGCCCCCTGCGCGCGAAGGTCGGGGCCGGGCTCTCCCGCGACGAGTTCCTCGCGGGCGTGGCCGCGAAGAAGCTCGGGCACGTCGGCCTTTCGGAGTCGGCGGCGATCATCGCCCTCGGACTGGGGCTGCCGATCCACGAGATCACCGAGACGATCAAGCCGGTGCTGGCCGAGCGCGAGACCGACGGCATCCCGGCGGGCCGGGTGCTCGGGCTCCACCAGGTCGCGCTCGTCCAGGCCGGGGACGAGGCGAAGGTCGTTCTGGACCTGACGATGGCCGTGGGCGCGCCCGATCCCGCCGACCGAATCGACATCGAAGGCGATCCCGCCCTGCACCTGACGGCGGCGGGCGGCTTCCACGGGGACCGTTCGACGATCGGCACGGTCGTCAACGCGATCCCGTTCGTCGTCTCGGCGACGCCGGGCCTGCACAACGTCGTCACGCTCCCGCTCTTCGGCCTCCGGCCGCTCCCGTAGCGCCCCGGCGCGAGCTCGACAGTCCGCGGCCGCGGGTCATGGGCGGCGATAGGCTCGTCCCGTGCACGTCCTCGAGCAGGCCCAGGAGATCGACGCTTCGCCGGAAGCGGTCTTCGCCTTCTTCTCCGACCCCGGCAACCTCGCCCGCATCACGCCGCCCTGGCTGCGTTTCCGCATTCACGGCGCGCCGCCCGCGGCGCTCGGCGAGGGCTGCCGCATCGAGTACCGCATCCGCTGGCTGATCTTCCGGTTCCGCTGGGTCACGCGCATCACGCGATGGCGAGCGCCGCTCGAGTTCCAGGACGTCCAGGAGAAGGGCCCCTACGCCGCGTGGGTCCACACCCACCGCTTCTCGCCGCGGGATGGAAGGGTGCGGATGGAGGACCGCGTCGAGTACGCCCTGCCCTTCGGCGCTCTCGGCCGCCTCGTCCACCGGCTGCGCGTGCGGCGGCAGCTCGAGGAGATCTTCGCGTATCGCCGCCGGGCGATCGAGCAGATCTTCCCGCCCGCCGTCCGCGAGCGGGCGCGGCCCTGACGGACGGACGGAGGCCCGGCTTGTGCCGACGCTGATCCACTGGTTCCGGCGCGACCTGCGGGCCGCGGACAACACCGCGCTCTCGAGCGCCGCGCGCGACGGCGACCGCGTCGTCCCGGTCTTCGTCCTCGACGACCGCTACGCGGGCGACCCCGACGTCGGCCCGGACCGCTTTCGCTTTCTCCGCGAAAGCCTCGAATCGCTGTCGGCGTCGCTCGCCCGTCTTTCCGGCCGGCTCGTGCTGCGCCGCGGCCCGGCCGACCGGGCGCTGCCCGAGCTCCTGAGGGAGACCGGCGCCTCGGCCGTCTACGCCAACGTCGAGATCGGTCCGTATGCCGAGCGGCGCGACGCCGCGGCCGCCGCCGCCATCGAAGCCGCGGGAGGACGCCTCCGGCTCTTTCCCGACGCGCTCCTCGTCGAGCCCGACGTCATCGCGTCGGACGCGGGAGACCCTTACACGGTGTACACGCCGTTTGCGCGCAAGTGGACGGCGGCCGAGAAGCGAGACCCGGTGCCTTCGCCCGCCTCGCTCGACACGCCGGAGGTCGCGAGCGTGCCCATCCCGAAGGTGCGCGCGTGGCGCGACCTGCTCCCGGACGCGCGCGGACCGAGGGGCGGCGAGGCCGAGGCGTCCGAGCTCGTCGCGCGCTTCTTCGCGGGCCCGGCCGCAGCCTACGCGGTGGACCGGGACCGTCCCGACCGCGAGGGCACCTCGCGGCTTTCGCCGCACTTTCACTTCGGGACCATCTCCCCCCGCGCCGTCCGGGCCGCGGCGGAGGAGGCCTGGCGCGAGGCGACCCCGGCCGGCCGCGACAGCATCCGCAAGTTCGTCGGCGAGCTCGCGTGGCGCGAGTTCTACCATCACGTTCTCTTCCACTTTCCGCGCGTGGCCGGGGAAAGCTTCCGGGCCGAGTTCGACCGGATGCCCTGGAAGGAGAACGCCGCCGGCCTCGAGGCGTGGACCCGCGGGGAGACGGGCTACCCGTTCGTCGACGCCGGGATGCGCGAGCTCTCGACGACGCACTGGATGCACAATCGCGCCCGCATGGTCGCGGCGTCGTTTCTGACCAAGGACCTCCACGTCCACTGGAGGCGCGGGGAGAAATGGTTCGAGCGCCAGCTCGCCGACGCGGACCTCGCCAACAACAACGGGGGCTGGCAGTGGGCCGCGGGGAGCGGAACGGACGCCGCCCCCTACTTCCGGATCTTCAACCCCGTGCTGCAGTCCCGGAAGTTCGATCCCGAGGGACGCTACATCCGGCGCTTCGTGCCGGAGCTCGCCCGGGTGCCCGACGCCAGGATCCACGAGCCCTGGACGATGAGCGCCTCCGAGCAGGCCGCCGCGGGCTGCCGGATCGGCGTCGACTACCCCGCCCCGATCCTCGACCACGCCCGCGAGAAGGCCGTGGCCCTCGAGATGTTCGCGGCGATCCGGAAATGAGCCCCAAAAAAAGGCGGCCCCGACTCAAAGGTCAGGGCCGGGAAGGAAGGTATCGCGTGCTGCCCCATGCAACAGGGGGTCCTCCGGGATTATTTCGATCGGGTAAATTATTGATCGAAAGCGACTTCTAGCCCCGGTTGATTTCGAACCCCTCGGACTCCAGGGCCTCGTCCGCGGTCAGCTCGACCCGGATCCCCAGCACCCCTTCCGTCTCGGCCAGAATTCTCGGGTCTTCATCGGCGAGCAGGCGCGCCACGCCCGGACGCACGCGGACGCGAACGGTCTCGCCCGCCGAAAAGACCGCGGCGGATGCGAGAAGCCGCCGGCGCAGGTCGAGCGCCACGGTCATGTCGGTCTTGACCCGTCCGCTCCCGGAACAGGCCGGGCAGGCGCGGGTCAGAACCCGCTCGAGGTTGCCGCGGGAGCGCTGGCGCGTGATCTCGATCAAGCCGAACTCCGAGACCGGAAGCAGCCGCGTGCGCGCCCGGTCGCGCGCCATCTCCTCCTGGAAGCGCTCGAACAGCGCCTCGCGGTGGGCGGCGTCCTCCATGTCGATGAAGTCGACCACGATCAGGCCGCCGAGGTCGCGCAGCCGGATCTGGCGGGCGACTTCGGGAGCGGCCTCCAGGTTCAGGGCGAAGACCGTCTCCTCGAGACCATCCTTGCCGACGAAGCGGCCCGTGTTGACGTCGATCGCGACGAGCGCCTCGGTCTGGTGGAGGACGATCGAGCCGCCCGAGGGAAGCGCGACGCGGCTCTGGAGCGCGTTCTCGATTTCCGCCTCCACGCCGAAGCGCTCGAAGAGCGGCTCGGGGCCGGCGTGGAGCTCGAGCCGCCGCGCGAGCCTCGGGGCGACCGCGTCGAGGAGCTCCTTCATCCGGGCGTACGCGGCCTCGTCGTCCACCCGAATCGCGTCGCAGTCGTCCGGCAGCAGGTCGCGGACGCTGCGGAGGGAGAGATCGAGCTCCCGGTGCAGGAGCGCCGGCGGCGACGCGCTCTCCTGCCGCCGGGCGATCCGCGCCGCCAGGTCCGTCAGGTAGCGGTGGTCCGCGGCGAGCTCCTCGGCCGACTTCCCGAGGGCGGCCGTGCGGGCGATGAAGCCTCCGGGGCCGGGAAGGGCCTCGAGCAGCCCGCGCAGGCGCTCGCGCTCGGAGGGGTCGGTGACCCGCCGCGACACGCCGGACTCGCGCGCCGACGGGAGATAGACGAGGGTGCGTCCGGCGAGCGAGATCGCCGTCGACACGCGGGGCCCCTTCGACGCCACCGCGTCCTTCGACACCTGGACGACGATCTCCTGGCCTTCCTTGACGAGATCGTCGATGCGGGGCCGCTCGGACCGCTCCTCGGGCTCTCTCGCCGCGGCCTCCGCCTCCTCGTCGCCGAACTCGATCGTCTCCGGGGGCGCGGCGTCCTCGACGTACAGGAACGCGTCGCGCTCGAGGCCGATCGACACGAAGGCTGCCTGCATGCCGGGCAGCACGCGGTGGACGCGGCCCAGGTACACGTTGCCGACGAGGCTCTGGCGGCCGCGGCGCTCGTGCACGACTTCGACGACGCGGCCGTCCTCGGTGAGGGCGACGCGCGTCTCGGGAGGCGTCGCGTTGACGAGGAGCTCTTTCCTCACGCGTTGGCGAACCGGCGGTATTCGACGCCCAGGATCAGGCCGATGGCGAGGAAGGTCGTCGCGACCGACGACCCGCCGTAGGACACCAGCGGCAGCGGGATGCCCGTCGTCGGGGCGAGCCCGATCATCATCGACGCGTTGATGACGACCGAGAAGAACATCATCCCCGTCAGGCCCAGGACCAGAAACACTCCTCCCCGGTCGCGCGCGGCCTGGGCGAGCTTCATGGCCCGCAGGAAGAGAGCGGCGAAGAGGCCGAGGACCAGGATGACGCCGAGGAACCCCCACTCCTCGGCGATGACGGCGAGAATGAAGTCGGTGTGCTGCACGGGCAGGAATCGGAGCTGGCTCTGCGTGCCGCTGCGGAAGCCCTTGCCCGAAAAGCCGCCCGACCCGACGGCGATCTTCGACTGGCGCACCTGGTAGCCCGAGCCGAGCAGGTCGGTGTCGGGATTGAGGAACGTCCCGATGCGCGCCTTCTGGTAGTCCTTCAGCAGGAACCAGCCGATGCCGAGCACCACGGCGACGATCAGGGCGATCGCGATCCAGCCCCGCGCCGGCAGCCCGCCGAAGTACAGCCCGACGAAGATGAGCGGCAAGAACGTGATGGCCAGGCCCATGTCGGGCTGCAGGAAGACCAGAAGGATCGGCAGCCCCACGATCGCCCCGAGCTTGAAGAGGGTCCCGGCGTGGAGCCGCGCGTCGTCCTCGTTCTCGAAGAGGTACGCGACGAGGAGGGCGGTCGCGACCTTCGAGAGCTCGGCCGGCTGGAACTGGAACTGGCCGATGCGGATCCAGGACCGCACGTTGGCGATGCTCTCGCCGAAGACCAGGAGGTACACGAGCGGCAGCAGGCACGCGCAGTAGATGGCGAAGGAGAACTTCAGGAGCATCCGGTAGTCGAAGAAGATCGTGACCGTCATGGCGGCGAGCCCCACGCCGATCAGGATCGCCTGCTTGACGGCGAGGCCTTCGTACTTCGTTCCGGTCGTGGCGGAGGCGATGAAGAGCACGCCGAGCGCGGCGAGCGCCACCGCGCAGCCCAGCACCACGAGGTCGATCCGGCGCGAGCCCGGAAGCACCCGCGAGATCACGGCTTCTCCTTGAGGCCGACCGGCGCGACGCCCGCGCCCGGGGCCGGCGACGCCGCCCGGAGAGAGGGCGCCGGGGGCGCGGGCGCCGTCCCGAAGCGCGCCTCGAAGAGCGCCTTCGCCAGCGGCGCCGCGGCGAGATTGCCGTGGCCGCCGTGCTCGACGAACACCACGACGACCATCTGCGGATCGTCGACCGGCCCGAACCCCGCGAACCAGGCGTGGTCCTGGAGCCGGGACCGGTCCGCGCCCGCCCGGATCGTCGACTCCCGGCCGACGACCTGCACCGTGCCCGTCTTGCCGCCCATCTCGAGGCCGTTCGCCCGCGAGCCGTAGGCCGTGCCGCCCGGCTCGTTGACCACCGCCCACATTCCGTTCTTGACGATGTCGAGCTTCTCCTTCGGCAGGTGCATCACGTCGCGGAACTCGGCCTTGTAGCGCAGCTGTTCGCCCGTCCGCGGGTCCTGCGAGGAGTAGAAGAGGTGCGGCGTCGGGAGGCGTCCGTCCTCGACGATGCCCGAGAGCGCCCGCGCGACCTGCATCGAGGTCACGAGCAGCGGGCCCTGGCCGATCGAGACCGAGATCGTCTCGCTCGGGTACCAGCGGGCGCCGCGCCGGTTCTTCGCCCACTCCTCGGACGGCACGAGGCCGGACTTCTCGAACGAAAGATCGATGCCGGTCGGCTGCCCGAACCCGAACGACGTGGCGATCTCGCTGATGCGGTCGATCTCGAGGCGGCGTCCGAGGTTGTAGAAGTAGACGTCGCAGGACACCTTGATCGCGTCGCGCAGGTTGACCCAGCCGTGGCCGCCCTTCTTGTGGCAGTGGAACTCGCGCCCATAGAAGACGGCGTGGCCCGGGCAGAAGATCTTCGCCTCGGGATCCACGAGGTTCAGCGCGAGCGCCCCGTAGGCGAGGAACACCTTGAAGACCGACCCCGGCGAGTACATGTTCTGGATCGTCCGGTTCTGCAGCGGGCGGTCCGGGTTCTCGAGGAGACCCGTCCACTCCGCCGAGGTCACGCGGCGGGTGAACCAGTTGGGGTCGTAGGACGGCGAGGACACGAGCGCGAGGATCTCGCCGGTCCGGGGGTCCATCGCGACGACGGTGCCGACCCGGTCGCGGAAGTACGCCTCGGCGACCTCCTGGAGCTTGAGGTCGAGCGTGAGGAACAGGTTCTGTCCGGGCGTCGCCTCGAGCCGGTTCGCCTCCGAAACCTCCCGGCCGTGAGAGTCGACGATGACGCGCCGCTCGCCGTTGGCCCCGGCGAGCAGACGCTGGTATGCGCTCTCGACCCCCTTCTGCCCGATCCAGTCGCCGACCTGGTAGACGCCCGCGGCCGCCTTGATCTGCTCGGGCGTGGCCTCGGCCAGGTATCCCAGGGCGTGCGCGGCCGCGTCGCCGTGCTTGTAGAGCCGGCGCTGCGAGACGGTGATGGCGAACTCGGGGTGCTCGATCGCCCTCGCCTCGACCGCGGCCACCTCCTCGATGCCGAGGTTCTCGGCGATCGGGATCGGGACGAACTCGGGCGCCCGCCGACCGCGCTCGACGCGGGACGCGACCTCCTCGCGCGGGAGCCCCAGGAGCTCGACCGCGAAGTCGATCGAGGCCGCGAGGTCCCGGGCCTCGCGTCGGTAGAGGTGGAGGGTGTAGGCCGGCTCGTTCTCGACGAGGGCCGCGCCGTTGCGGTCGAGGACGTAGCCCCGCGGCGCGGTGATCTTGACGGCCCGGATGCGGTTGTTCTCGGAGAGGGAGAAGTAGTAATCGCCCCGGACGATCTGGACGAACCAGTACGCGATCGCCAGCGCCGAGAGCGCTGCGCCCACCGCCACGCGCGAGATCTCGACGCGGCGGACGAGGGCCTGGCGGTCCTCGCGGATCTTCAGCATGATGGATTCCGCAGGAGGCAGGAGGCAGGATGCGGGAGGCAGGAGGGAACCGGCGCCGACATCCGCCTGCCGCCTGCCGCCTGCCGCCTGCCGCCTGACCTCATCGCAGCCTCCGGAGCTGCCGCCGCTTCCACCAGTCGCGCCACGGGAAGTTCCATGCCGCTTCGAGGGCGCCGCCCGCGACACCCGTCGCCGCCGCGCGAACGAAGGCCTCGCGGGACACGATGACGATCGGCGCCTGCGCCAGGAGCGCCGACAGGAGCGCGACGATCGCCTCGTTGGCGAGCGAGGCCACGGCGAGCGCCGCGCCCATGGCCAGCGCTCCGCCGAAGACGACGCGCACCGAGACGAGCGTCAGGGCGTACCCCAGGATCGCCTTGGCGAAGGCGTTCATCCCGAGCAGCGGCTGCGAGATCGCGTCCTCGGCGAAGCCCGCGCACGCCCCCGCGAGGACGGCGCGGACGAAGTCGCCGCTCCGGGCGACCATCGCGGTCGCGAGCAGGAACCAGTCGACCGGCAGCATGGACCTCGAGCCCCCCGTGAAGAGCTCGAGGACCGCGGCCGCCGCGAGCAGCAGCGCGATCCGGGACGCCTTCACCGCGCGGCACCCTTCCCGACCTCCGGGTTCTCGCGGATCGCGGGCGACGGCGCGAGCAGCAGCACGTCCGTCAGGCGCGCGAAGTCCGCGCTCGGCTCGACGCGGACCTGCAAAAACATCTTGCTGCCGCGCTCGACCGACGAGACGACGCCGATCGGGACGCCGCGCGGGTAGATGCCGTCGATGCCGGCCGACTCGACGAGATCGCCCCGGGCGACCGAGGACGTCGTCGCGATGTTGTTCAGCATCATCGCGCCCCGGCCGTCGCCCCGCACGACTCCGAGCTCGCCGGTCCGCGCGATCCGCGCTCCCGCCGCCGCCGAGGCGTCGAGGAGCAGCTGCGCCCGCGACACCGAGTGCCCGACGACCACGACGCGCCCGACGAGGCCCGCCGGAACCGCGAGCGGCGACCCGGCGACGGCGCCGTCGGCCGACCCGGCGCCGACGAGCGCGCTGTACAGGCCGGAGCGCCGCTCGAGCAGCAGGATCGGGACGCTGCCGATGATCCCCGGCAGGGCGGAGCCCTGGCTGACGAGCCGCCGGTCCTCCGCGGACTGCCGCGCCTCCGCGCGCAGGCGGAAGAGCTCCCGGTCCCGGGCCTCGAGATCCCGGCGGAGCCTCTCGTTCTCGGTCCGCGCGGTGAAGAGCTCGCCCGCCGACCGGACGCCTCCCGACACCCCCTGCGACACGGCCGAGACGGCCGACGCGAGCGGGGCCGAAAGGGTCAGGATCCAGGACTGGAGGACCGTGCCGCGGCCTCCCCGCCCCGGCGCCTGCGCCGACAGGATCAGGACGCACGCGACGAGCACCGTGACGAGCACCGCTCCGCCCCGGCGCGGATTGACCGCGGCGATCTCGGCGCGGGGGTTCTGGAGTCTCATGGCTGTCCAGGCGGCAGGAGGCGGGCGGCAGGCGGCCGGACGAGGGCAGGGGTCGAGCCGGGCATCGCTTACCTGCCTCCTGCCTCCTGCGTCCTGCCTCCTCGCCCGCTCACGGGATGCTGATCTTCCGCAGCAGGTCCATGTCGGTGAGCATCGCGCCCGTTCCCAGCGCCACGGACGCGAGGGGATCCTCGGCGTAGGAGATCGGCAAGCCGGTCTCCTCGGAGAGCCGGCGGTCGAGATTGCGCAGCAGGGAGCCGCCGCCCGTGATGATGATGCCCTTGTCCATGATGTCGGCCGAGAGCTCCGGGGGCGTGCGCTCGAGCGCGACGCGCACGGTCTCGACGATCGCCGCGACGACCTCGGAGAGCGCTTCGCGGACCTCCTCGTCGGTGAGCGTGAGGGTCTTCGGCACGCCCTCGACGAGGTCGCGGCCCTTGACCTCCATGGTCAGCGGCTCGTCGAGCGGGTGGGCCGAGCCGATCTCGATCTTGATCTGCTCGGCGGTGCGCTCGCCGATCAGCAGGTTGTACTTGCGCTTCAGGTACTGGATGAGGGCCTCGTCCATCTCGTTCGACGCCGTCCGCACGGACCGGCTGTAGACGATGCCGGCGAGCGAGATCACCGCCACGTCGGTCGTGCCGCCGCCGATGTCGACGATCATGTTGCCCGTGGGCTCGGTGATCGGGAGGCCGGCGCCGATCGCCGCCGCGACCGCCTGCTCGATGATGAACACCTCGGAGGCGCCGGCGCGCAGCGCCGAGTCCTGCACCGCGCGCTTCTCGACCTGCGTGATGCCGGACGGAACCGAAATGACGATGCGGGGCCGGACGAAGAGGGACCGCCCGTGCGCCTTCTTGATGAAGTAGTCGAGCATCTTCTCGGTCACCTCGAAGTCGGCGATGACGCCGTCCTTCATGGGCCGGATCGCGACGATGTTTCCGGGCGTGCGGCCGAGCATCTCCTTGGCCTCGGCCCCGACCGCCTCGACGCGGTTCGTCTGCGTGTTGACGGCGACGATCGAGGGCTCGCGGACGATGATGCCCTTGCCGCGGGCGAAGATGAGCGTGTTGGCCGTCCCGAGATCCACCGCCAGGTCGTTCGAGAAAATCGAGAAAACGGATTTCCAGGTCAAACCGAACCTCCCTCGAGGAGTACCCCACGAATCCCCTGCATCATAGCGACTCGACGAACACCCGGACCCGCCGCACCGTCTCGTTGCCGGAGGCGTCGACCGATTTGACCACCAGGACGGCCGCGCCGTCGCGCTCGACCGTGATGGTCTTCTTGAACGACCCGTCCGGCTCGACGTCCGCCGGCTCGGCGTTCACCGTCACGATGGCGCCCGGCTCGGTCTTCCCGTAGATCAGAAAGAGGTTGCCCATCTGCTGCGGGGGGAAAACGGTCAGCTCGGGCGCGACGTTGTCGCCGCTGCCCGAGGCGATCGGCTCCATCATCATCTTGAAGCGCCGGACGAAACTCCAGTCGGACGTCAGCCCCGCCGCGTCGATGGCGGCGACCCGCCAGAAGTACGAGCCCTCCTTGGAGACCTTGACCCGAGCCTGCGGCTGGACCCGGTCGTCGAGGTCGACCTCGGTCGCGTCGGGAACGAAGAGCCGCGAGCGCGAGATCTGGAGCCGGTAGCGCACCGCCTCCGGGACCTTCGTCCACTTCAGGTCGACCTGGTCCCCGGTCTTCAGGTCGTAGATCCGGTTGTCGGCCGGGAGGATCGGCTGCGGCGAGTCGGGCAGCGACTCCTTGGGGCTGAACTGGCGCGTCGAGGCCGCGGCGGCGACGCGCTCCCGGCCCTCGAGGACCACGGTTTCCTTCCCGGTCGACACGGTCGTGCGCCCGCGGAAGCTCGTGACCTCCGTCTTGTCGCCCGGCGCGACGTCGACCGACACGCGCGAATCGCGGTCAATCGCCGCGACGGCGGCGTCCGTGTCGACGGTCGAGGCCGAGTTCGACGTGTAGACGTTGACGGCGCCCGAAACGATCTTGATCTGGCTGCCGGGCGACTCCGAGGAGACGGGACGGCGGCACTCGAACAGTGAGCCGGGACGAATCGTGTACAGCGTGCCGTCGAAGAACATGATCTCCGCCGAGCCGGTCTTTCCGGCCTTGACGAAGTCGCCGTCGAACAGGGGCTGGCGCTGCCGCGCGGGCTCGAAGGTCGAGCGGCCGGCCCGCTGGAGCGACACGTCGCCCTCGACGAAGATGAAGGACGCGTCGCCCTGCTCGCCCTGCGCCGAGCCGCCGAGGGCGCGGCGCGAGTAGGACTGCGACTCGACGGCCAGCCGGAACGCCTCCTCGAAGCGCGAGGCGCCGAAGGACTCGCGGGCGTCGCGGAGGAAGTCGCGCGCCTGGGCGACGTTCGAGCCGGGACGGATGACCCCGACCGCCCGGGTCGCCCGGGAGAGCACCGACTCGGCCTCGGCGATCTCGACGCGGGCGCGCTCCTGGGGCGAGCGTCGGCCCCGCGTGTAGAGCATGTAGCCAACGATGCCGGCCACGACCAGCAGCCCGAGGATCAACCCCCACTGTCGGATCTTCTGGATCGGGATGACGAACCAGTCCAGATCCGTGCCGGCTGGCTGGCCAGCCTTCCGTTTGCGCATAAACTCCCGAAACTGCGAGACTTATCCCTCTGGCTTATAACACATTTGCGCCATTTCCGGCAGTGACGCCTCCCCTAAGCCCAGCGACTCCAGACGGTTCATCCTCGAACTCGCCCGGGTATGGCATCCGCTCGCGGCGCGAGGAATCTCCGCGATCGCAGCGGAGGACGCCTCGCGCCGCGGGAGCGGGCGGGCGGGCGGGGTCCAGCTCTGCGGTCGAGCCCGCATCCGGGCGAGCCGCAGGGCGGTGCGCCGGAGGCGCAGGACTCCGAACGCCCGCCCGCGACGGTATATAGTCGCGCGTTCTCGATTTCTGTCGAAAGAGGTCTTCGATGCTCAAGACGATGCGCGAAAGCTTCCACCACCTCAAGTGGACGCTCTTCGCCGTGATCGCGGTCTTCATCCTCGGCTTCGTCTTCTTCTCCGGCGGCTCGGACCCCGCGGGCGCCTCGAACCAGGTCGTCGCGAAGGTCGGCAAGGAGCGCATCACCGCCGTCGAGTTCGACCGGCAGTACCGCGCCCAGGTGGAGCGCTACCGCCAGATGTACCAGGGCAACTTCTCTCCCGAGCTCGAGCGGGCGCTCGACCTTCCCCGCAACGTTCTCGACTCCATGATCGAGCGCATGCTCCGCCTCGAATCGGCCCGCCGCATGAACCTGTCGGTCTCCGACGAGGAGCTCGCGCAGAAGATCGTGACGCTCCCTTACTTCCAGGAGAACAACCAGTTCATCGGCCGCGAGAAGTACGAGCAGATGCTCCGCGCCAACCGCCTCGTGCCGGAGCAGTTCGAGAACGAGGTCCGCGAGGACATGCTGCTCGCCAAGTACGGCGAGCTCGTCAAGGCGTCCGTCGTCGTGCCGGAGGCCGAGATCCTCCGCGAGTACGCCGCCAAAAACGACAAGGCCACGATCGAGTACGTTCTCGTTCCCTCGAGCCGGATCGAGAGCGCCGCCCAGCCGACCGACGCCGACCTCCAGACGTACCTCGACAAGCACAAGGACCGCTACCGCACGCCGGTCCAGCGCCGCCTCAAGTACCTCCTCGTCGACAAGGCCAAGATCCGCGCGAAGACGAAGCCGAGCGACGCCGACGTCGCCGCCGAATACGAGAAGCGGAAGGACACCTTCGCGGTCCCCGAGCAGGTCAACGTGGCGCACATCCTCGTCGCGGTCAAGCCCGACGGCGGGCCGAGCGCCGACGAGGTCGCCAAGGCGAAGGCCGAGAACATCGCCGCCCGGGCCAGGGTCAAGGGCGCCGATTTCGCGAAGCTCGCCAACGAGAACACCGACGACCCGAGCGGCAAGACGAACGGCGGACAGCTTCCGCCCTTCTCCCGCGGCCAGATGGTGCCCGAGTTCGAGGCCCAGGCCTTCGCCATGGAGCCCGGCGAGATCCGCGGCCCGATCAAGACCCAGTTCGGCTACCACATCATCAAGTTCAACTCGAAGTCGCCGGCCCGGACGCGCTCGCTCGAGGAGGCGCGGCCGCAGCTCATGGCCGAGCTCACCGAGAAGCTCGCTTCCGGCGAGGTCGAGCGGATCGCCCGCGAGCTCTCCGAGAAGCTCAAGAAGATGCCCTCCGCGACCGACGAGGAGCTGCGCAAGCTCCAGACGGACTTCGTCAACCTCAACACGACGGAGTGGGCGGCCAAGGGCGATCCGATCCCCGGCATCGGCGCCAACCAGAAGTTCGCGGACGAGGCCTGGGGCCTGTCCGTCGGCAAGGTCTCCGCGACGCCGGTCGTGACCGCGCGGGGCACCGCCTTCGTCAAGGCCTCCGAGGAGCGGCCCGCGGGCCTGCCGGCCTTCGCCGAGCTCAAGCCCCGCCTCGAGCAGGACTGGAAGGCGGAGCGCCGCGAGAAGGACGCCCTCGCCCAGCTCGAGCCCGCCGCCAAGGAGCTTTCGGCCGGCGCCACGCTCGCGACCCTCGCGCCCCGCTACGGCACCGAGGTGAAGACGACGACCGAGTTCGGCCCCGGCGGTCCCGTCCCCGAGATCGGCGCGGCGCCCGAGCTGGTCGCGGCCGTGTTCCGCACGCCCCAGGGCCAGGCCGGGCCCCCGATCGCCGTCCCGACGGGATTCGTCCTCTTCCGCGTGCTGACCCGCACCGAGGGCAGCCGCGACGCCCTGCAGGCGCAGAAGGAGCAGCTGCGCGAGACGATCCGCTCCCGCGAGGCCGAGCGCCTGACACGCTCGTACCTGGCGCAGATGCGCTCCGAGCAGAAGGTCGAGGTCAACGACCAGCTGCTGTCGAGCTTCGTGCGCGACACGGGCGGGCGGAAGAGCTAGGGCATCCGGTCGTAGGGGCGGCCCTCGCGGCCGCCCGCTTTCGAAGGGCGGGGACGAGCCCCGCCCCTACGACGAGGGCCGCTAGAATCGCGTCATGATCGGCCGCCTCACCGGCCGCCTCGCGTCGAAGGCGCCGGACCAGGTCCTGCTGGACGTGGCCGGCGTCGGCTACCTCGTCCACATCCCGCTCTCGACGTTCTACGAGCTGCCGGAGCAGGAGAGCCCGGCCTCCCTCTGGATCCACACCCACGTGCGCGAGGACGCCCTCGCCCTCTACGGCTTCCTGACCGAGCGGGAGCGCTCGCTCTTCCTCCTTCTGCTCGGCGTGACGGGCATCGGCCCGCGGGTGGCCCTGACGGTCCTCTCGGGGATCCCGCCGACCGAGCTCGTCGACGCGCTCCGCCGGCAGGACGTGCGCCGCCTCGTCGCCGTGCCCGGCGTCGGCAAGAAGACCGCCGAGCGCATGGTGCTCGAGCTCGCCGAGAAGGCCGGCCGCATCTCGGGCGAGGCGCCCGGCAAGGCCCCGGCGGCCGTCGCCGCGGACGACGTCATCTCCGCCCTCGTCAACCTCGGATACCGCAAGGCCGAGGCCGAGCGGTCGGTCGACGCCATCGCGCGCACGGGCGCGCCCACGGACTTCGGCGACTTCCTGAAGGAAGCGCTGCGCCGCCTGACCTCGGGCTAGGGGTCAGGTCTTCCTTTCTTCGAAGGCCCCGCGACGGGCGCACTCGAGCCGGACACGACCGGGGCCGAAAAATGAAGACCTGACCCCACGATAAACTGCGTCCGCCACATGACCCAGGACCGAGAAATCCTCGCCGGCGTCGCTCTCGAGGAAGACACCGCGGTCGAGCCGCGGCTGCGCCCGCAGTCGCTGTCCGAGTACATCGGACAGACGAAGGTCCGCGAGAACCTCTCGGTCTTCCTGGCGGCGGCCCGGGGCCGCGGCGAGCCGCTCGACCACGTGCTCCTGACGGGGCCGCCCGGCCTCGGCAAGACCACGCTCGCCCACATCGTCGCGAAGGAGATGAGCGCGGGCCTGCGCCTGACGGCCGGCCCGATGATCGCGCGCGCCGGCGACCTCGCCGGCCTCCTGACGAACCTTCAGCCGAAGGACGTCCTCTTCGTCGACGAGATCCACCGCCTCTCGCCCGCCGTCGAGGAGATCCTCTACCCCGCCATGGAGGACTTCCGGCTCGACGTGATGATCGGCGAGGGGCCGATGGCGCGCACGGTCAAGGTCGACCTGCCGCCCTTCACGCTGATCGGCGCGACGACGCGGCCGGGCCTGCTGTCCCAGCCGCTCCACGGCCGCTTCGGCATCACGCTGCGGCTCGACTTCTACGACGTCGAGGCGCTCTCCCGCATCATCGAGCGCTCCGCGGGCATCCTCTCGATCGCGATCACCCCGGAGGCCTCGCGGGAGATCGGCTCGCGCGCGCGCGGCACGCCGCGCATCGCCAACCGGCTGCTCCGGCGGCTGCGCGACTTCGCCGAGGTCGCCGGCAAGAAGACGATCGACCTCGATACCGCGCGGGCGGCGCTCGCGCGGCTCGAAGTCGACGAGCACGGCTTCGACGAGCTCGACCGGCGGATCCTCTCGACGATCATCGAGAAGTTCGGCGGCGGGCCGGTCGGCGTCGGGGCGATCGCGGCTTCGCTCGGCGAGGACCGCGGCACGCTCGAGGACCTCTACGAGCCGTACCTGCTCCAGGCCGGCTTCCTGCAGCGCACCCCCCGCGGCCGGATCGCCTCGCCCGCGGCCTACCGCCACCTGGGAATCACGGCGCCCCGCCGCGACGGGGAGCTCTTCTAGCCGGCAGCCGTCGGCTTGCCGCCGTCCGCCGGAGCCGTGCGGCGCACGATACCCTTCTGGCTGAAAGCGGATAGCGGAAGGCGGAAAGCTTCTTCATGAAACGCGGCATCCTCGTCTACAACCCCACCGCCGGCCAGCGCGACGTGCGCCGGCGGATGAGCGACCTGATCGACCGGATGCGGGCGCGCGGGCTCGACCTCATCAACGCCCCGACGAGCGGCCCCGGCGATGCGACCGCGATCGTGCGCTCGTTCCTCCCGAAGGGCCTCGATCTCGTCGCGGTCTGCGGCGGCGACGGCACGCTCTCCGAGGCGGCCTGCGGTCTCGTCGGGTCGGAGGTGCCCCTCGGCGTGATCCCCGCGGGAACGTCCAACGTCCTCGCGGTCGAGCTCGGGATCCCCCTCGACCTCGAGCACGCGGAGAACCTTCTCGTCGAGGGCGTTCCGCACGCGATCCGCCTCGGCCACGCCGACGGCCGGCCGTTTCTCCTCTGGGCGGGCGTCGGCCTCGACGCGCGCGTGATGGGCCAGATGAACCTCGCCTTGAAGCGCCACCTCGGCCGGGCCGGGATCTTCGGGACCGCCCTCTCGGAGTTTCTCCAGTACGAGTTCCCGCGGCTCGAGGTCGAGATCGACGGCGTGCGGCACCAGGCCACGTTCGCGGTCGTCTGCCGGGCCCGGCACTACGCGGGCAACTGGATCATCGCGCCCGAGGCGCGCCTCGACAGCGCGAACTTCGAGGTCCTGCTCTTCGCGCGGCGGGACCGCGCCAGCCTGTACCGCCTCTTCCGCGAGATGATGCGCCGGCGCGGCGAGCATCTCGCGGACGGCGTCGCCCGCATCGTGCGCGGGCGGCGCGTCGCGATCCGGACCCTCGAGCCCTACCCGGTCGACATCCAGGTCGACGGGGACTGCGTGCTGAAGACCCCGGTCGAGTGCCACATGGACAAGGTCTTCGTGAACGTCCTCGTCCCGCGCCGCTGACCGGTCCTCACTTCTTCTTCCGGCCCGACTGGACCGCCTTCTCCACGTCGGCGGTTTCCCGCGGCGCGCCGCAGGAGAGGCAGTCGGAGCCGGTCGGCGTGACGAGGATCGTGTCCTCGATCCGCACGCCGATGTTCCACCACTTCGGATCGACGCCCTGCATGTTCGCGGGGATGTAGATGCCGGGCTCGATGGTGAAGACCATCCCGGCCTCGAGCGGCAGCGTGCGCGACGCGCCCCGGGCATACGGGCTCGGGTCGTGCACGTCGAAGCCGACCCAGTGGGAGACCCCGTGGAGCGTGAAGCGCCGGTGGCCGAACGACTTCACGATCTCCGCCGGATCGCCCGTCAGGAGCCCCAGCTTGACCAGGCCCTCGGTGCACGTCAGCGCCGCGGCCTTCTCGACCTCGTCGTGGCCGACGCCGGGCTTGACGACCGCCAGCGCGGCCTTCTGCGCGGCCAGCACGATCTCGTAGATCGCGCGCTGCTCCGGCGAGAAGCGGCCGTTGACGGGGTATGTCCGCGTGATGTCGGTGGCGTAGAGGCCGTACTCCGCCCCGGAGTCGTTCAACAGAACCTCGCCGTCCTTCATCTGGCGGCTGCTCTGGTCGTAGTGGAGGATGCAGGAGTTGGGGCCCGAGCCCGCGATCGAGGGATAGGCCATCCGCCGCGCGCCGTTCGAGGCGCAGTAGCCGTCGAGGGCCTGCTGGACCTCGAACTCGTACTTGCCGGGAGCCGCCGCCTGCATCGCCCGGATGTGGCCCTGCGCCGACATCTCGGCGACGCGGCGGAGGAACCGGATGTCCTCCTCGTCCTTGATCAGCCGCATCTCGCGGGTGATCGACCGCGCGTCGACGAGCGTCGCCGGCCCGATGCGGCGCGAGCGCAGCGGGTCGTAGGTGTTGCGGAACTTCTCGGCCCACTCCGCGTCGTTGCCGTCGGAGACGTAGATCGCGGTCGCGTCGGCGATGAAGCCGCTCGCGGTGTAGGTGTTGCGGTCGAACTCCGACATCTTCGAGTCGAAGTCCTTCAGCAGGAACACCGCGTCGACGCCCCAGGCGGCGACGGCCTCGTCCGGCCCGACGCGCGTCCCCTCCCAGGACTCGCGGCGCGGGTCGCGGGGCTGGACGAAGGCGATGTACTTCTTCCCGTCCGGGGCCTCCGGGCGCAGGACGACGGTCACGTCCTCCTGGGCGATCCCGGTCAGGTAGTAGAAGTCGGAGTCCTGCCGGAAGAGGTACTCGACGTCGTTCGTCATCGTGCGCATCGGCGCCGAGCGCAGGATGGCCACCGACTTGGGCGGCAGCTTCGCCATGAACTTCTCGCGGCGCGCCTTGTAGGCCGCCGGGTTCGGCGTCAGCGGGGGATAGTCCAGGGCGAGGGCCGGCACGGCGGCGGCGAGGACCAGGGCGAGCGCGGCGATCCTGAGCTTCACGATCCCTCCTTCGGCAACTGGGTCCGGACTCAACGCTTGGAAATGAACGACCAGGGAGCGGCCGCCCCGGCGGCGGCGGGCACCGCCTCGGGCCGGACGACCGCGGCGATCCGGGCGTGGTGCGTCTTCAGCAGCCGCCGCACGGGAACGCCCGCGGCGGCCTCCTCGAGGATGTCGGACCCCGACTCGTCGACCTTGGCGAGGAAGGCCTCCCACACGGCCTCCCCCACCGGCATGCCGCGGAAGACGACGTTGGGGATCCGCGAGAGCTCCCGCTGGAGAAAGCCCAGGCGCTCGCGCAGCAGGTCCTCGTCGGCGAGCGACTGGTCCTCGTAGGGCGTGTGGGGCTTGGGGATGAACGCGTTGACCGAGGGCACGATCTCGGCGACGCGGCCGAGCCGGCGTCCCTCCGCGACCGCGATCCCGTGGAGCCGCTCGGCGAGGCGCACGATGTCGCGCACGTCCTCCTCGGTCTCGGAGGGAAGCCCGACCTGCAGGTAGAGCTTGAGCCGCGTGAAGCCGCGCGCGAAAACCAGCCGCGCCTTCTCGTCGAGCATGGCGTCGGAGACCTTCTTGTTGATGAACCGCCGCAGCCGCTCGTTGCCGGCCTCCGGCGCGATCGACAGCGCGCGCTCGCCCTGGCGCGCGAGGACCTCCAGGATCGGGTCCTCGATCGCGTCGATCTTGATCGAGGAAAGCGCGATGTGGTACCCGAGCGAGGCGAGACCCTCGAGGATCGGGATGATCTCGGGGTGGTCGCAGACGGCCGTCGCGATCAGGCCGGTCCGGTCGGTCAGCGGCCGCGCCTCCCGCGCGACCTTGAGGATCGACGACGCCGGGTACTGCTTGACGGGCGCCATGGCGTAGGCCGCCCAGCAGAACCGGCACATCTCCGTGCAGCCCCGCGAGATCTCGATCAGGAGCTTGTCGGCGAGCTCGGTGCGGGGCGTCAGGATCGTCGAGTGCGGGACTTCGAACTCCGGCGTGATGTCCTTGCGCGACATCGGCTGCTGGATGACGACCTTCGCGTTCTCGGCCGCCTCCGCGCGCGGCCCGTGGACGGCCGGCACGAAGAGGCCGGGAAGCCCGGCCGCCGCCGCGAGGAAACCGTCGCGGTCGAGGCCCGAGGCGAGCAGCTCCGCGATCCGCGGGACCAGGCGCTCGCCGTCGCCGAGCGCGAACACGTCGACGAAGGGCGAGAGCGCCGCGGGGTTCATCCGCGCGATGTCGCCGCCGACGAGAACGAGCGGGTGCCGCTCGTCCCGGGACTCGCGCCGCGTCGGGATGCCGGCCTTCTGCAGGGTGCGCAGAATGTGGACGATGTCCATCTCCCAGGAGAGCGACCAGGCGAGGAGGCCGAACTCCGAGAGCGCCGTGCCCGTCTCGAAGGTCACGGCGGGCTCGTTCTCCTCGTGGAAGAACCGCTCGCAGACGACGTCGGGGATCCGGTTGAAGAGGCGGTACACCCACTGGAAGCCGAGGTTCGACATCCCGACCTCGTAGGAGTTCGGGAAGCCCAGCGCGATGCGGTACGCGCCGAATCGCCGGGGCGCTTCGAGGAAGCGCTCGAGGGCGGCGCGCTCGCGATTGACGGGAGTGACAGGCATGCGGGAGAGCGAATTATAGGGGTTTCGGCGCGCCGGGCCCGCGGGGCCGCCGCGCGGTCAGAGGCGTATCAAAAAGACCCAGTCCCCGACGTTCGTGCCGGTCGGCCCGGTCTCGAAGAGGTCCCCGAGGCGCGCGAACAGGGCGCGCGTGTCGTGGCGGGCCAGCGCACGGCCGGGGTCGAGGCCTCGGCGCCTCGCCCGGGCGAGCGTCGACCCGTCGGCGAACGCGCCGGCGGCGCCGGAGCTCCCGTCGCGCCCGTCCGAGCCCGCGGCGAGAAGCCGCGCGGATCGCTCGCCCGCGAGCTCCCGGGCCGCCGAGAGCGCGAGCTCGAGGCAGCGGCCGCCGCGGCCCCCGGGGCGCGCGCCCGAGAGATCGACGGTGGTCTCGCCTCCGGCGACGAGCAGCGTTCCGGGCTTTGCGCCGCGCACGCGACGCGCGAGCCGCGCTCCGGCCGTCCGCGCCTCGCCGGCCAGCCGTCGATTCACCCGCTCGACGGCGAAGCCGAGCCGGCGCCCCTCCGCCGCGGCGGCGTCGAGGCCGCGCCGGTTCGAGCCGACGACGCGCACGACGTCGCCGCGCCGCCCGCGCACGGTCGGTCCCGACCCGACGAGGGCCGCGCGGTCGCCGGCAACGTCCGAGAGGACGAGCGTCACGAGCCGCGCTTTCGTCGCGCGTCCGAGCCGGCCGCCCTTCACGGCCGAGAGCGCGGTGCGCAGCCGATTGAGCTCGGCGATGCCCGCGCCCGAGCCCGCGAGCTTCCGGACGGCGCGCCGCTTCTCGGCGAGCGTCACGCCCGGGCGGGGCAGCGCGAGAAGCGACGAGGCGCCGCCGGAGACGAGACACACGACGACGTCTCCGGCGCCGAAGCCACGGAAGAACCGCAGGGCGCGGCGGGCGGCCCGTGTGCTCGACGCATCCGGCTCGGGATGCGAGGCCCGGGCGAGCACGCCGCGCGGCAGGCCCCGCGCGGGATGGCCCGCGGGCAGCACGACGAGCGCCTCCGCCGCGCGCGTCCGGCGCAGCGCGGCGCGCGCCATTCCCGCGGCCGCCTTTCCGACGGCGAAGACGCCGACTCTCCTCGCCGACCCGAGCGCGGCCCGCAACCCGGGCGACGTCGCCAGCGCCCGCTCCACCGCCGTCTCCGGGTCGACCGCGCCGAGGGCCGCGCGGTACAGCGACTCGAGGATGCGGCGGGGCTTTCGGCGGGCCATGGACACTCGAGATTACGGCCTTCCCGCTGTGTGAGAATAGGGCTCTCCTCCGGCGGGTTTCCCCGGAGGTCATTCTGATGAGCGCCAACCCCACTCCCCCCGGCACGCTGCCCCGTCCCGACGAGCTCGCGCCGGGCGAGCACTACTGGTCGAAGGCCTCGAAGGACCTCCGCCACCGGCTGAACCGGGCGGTCCCCCACGACGTCCTGAAGGAGCTGCACCACAAGAGCCCGGCGCGGCACTTCCTCGTCGCCGCCCGCCAGTTCGCCATGCTGATCGCGGCCTCGGCGGCGGCGTGGGCCTGGCCGCAGCCCTGGATCTGGATCCCCGCGGCGCTCGTCTCGGGCTGGACGGTCTTCAACTTCACCGTCCTGCTGCACGACGCCCTCCACCACGCCGTCTTCAACGGCCCGCACCCGAAGGGCGACCGGGCCCTGTCGCTTCTTTATGCGATCCCGTCCGGAATCTCGGCCTCGCAGTTCACGCGCTGGCACCTGACGCACCACGCGGAGCTCGGGGACGCGGAGGCCGATCCCAAGCGCCACTACCTCTCGCCGAAGATCGTGAAGCCCTGGTTCAAGCTCCTCTACTTCACGCCCGCCCTCTTCCCGATCTACTTCCGCGCGGCCGCGAAGGAGACCGCGACCTATCCGCCGGAGCTGCGGCGGAGGATCGTGCGGGAGCGGGCCGTGACCATCCTGTTCCACCTCTCGGTCCTCGCAGCGGTCTGGGCCGCGGGCGGCGCCGCCGTCGCCGCGCGCGTCTACCTCGTCCCGGTGTTCCTGGTGTTCCCGATCGCCTTCGCGCTGAACCGGCTCGGGCAGCACTACGCCATCGACCCGACGGACCCGGCCAAGTGGGGCTCGATCCTGAAGCCCAGCCGCTTCTGGGAGTTCTGGTACCTGTCGTCGGCATATCACCTCGAGCACCATTACTTCCCGGGCGTGCCCTTCTACAAGCTGCGGCGCCTGCACTTCGCCCTGCGCCCGTTCTTCGACGAGATCGGCTGGAAGCCGACGACCTACGGCCGACTCTTCCGCGGCTGGATCTTCGAGAACAAGGCCCCCCACACGGACTGGCACCTGGCGGGCTAGGCCTCATTTCGCGGTCAACGCAACCGCCGCCGCATCCGTAAGGGAAAACGGAATCCATGGCCGACACCGAGGACATCAACGAGCTCATCCGGGAGCTCAACGAGGACCGTCCCCCGGCGGGCTTCTCGAAGGACGCCGAACCGGCGGCCGAGGCGGCCGTCCGGCTCGACGCCTGGCTGGCGGAGCTCGTCGCCCGCGCGGGCAGCGACCTGCTGCTCGTGGCCGGCGCGCCGCCCACCGTCCGGATCGACGGCCGACTCCAGCCGCTTTCCGCCGGGCCGCTCGACGGCGACGAGATCGAGGACGCCGTGCTCCCCGCGCTCCGCCGCCACGCGCGGGAGAAGTACCGGTCGGAGGGGATCGCCGACGCCTCGCACCGCGTCCGCGGCCTCGGGCGTTTCCGCGTCAACCTCCACCGCGAGCGGGGCCGCGCCGGGGCGGCGGTCCGCGCGCTCCCGTCGCAGCCGCCGCGCCTGTCGTCGCTGGGTCTGCCGGCCGGGGTCGAGGCGCTGACCCGCCTGCCGCGCGGCCTCGTCCTCGTCGGCGGGCCGACGGGCTCGGGCAAGACGACGACCCTCGCCGCCCTCGTCGAGGAGATCAACCGACGCGACGCCCGCCACATCGTGACCATCGAGGACCCGATCGAGTACGAGCACCCGCACCGCGCGAGCCTGGTCGAGCAGGTCGAGATCGGGATCGACGCGCCGGACTTCCCGACGGCGCTGCGCGCCGCGATGCGCCAGGCCCCGGACATCCTCGTCGTCGGCGAGATGCGCGACCCGGAGACGATGCGCATCGCGCTCGCCGCCGCCGAGACCGGGCACCTCGTCTTCTCGACCGTGCACACCACCGACGCCGCCTCGACGGTCTCGCGCGTCGCCGACTCGTTTCCGCCGGAGCGTCAGAACACGATCCGGCAGGAGCTCTCGATGGCCCTGGCGGCCGTCGTCACGCAGACGCTGCTGCCCAGGAAGGGCGGCGGCCGCGTCGCCGCCGCGGAGGTCCTGTTCGTTTCCTACGGCGCGCGCCAGCACATCCGCAAGAACGCGCTCCAGCACCTCCACCAGGAGATCGCGATCACGAAGAAACACGGCTCGGTCACGCTCGAGGAGTCGCTCGCCCGGCTCGCGCGGGAGGGCGCGGTCGAGCTCGAGGACGCCCGCGCCCGCGCCGCTCATCCCGAGGAATTCGAGAACTACCTTCGAGGGGCGTAGGTCGCCGCGATGCTCCGGGCGGCGAGGTGGGCCGGATGGGCGGTTCTCGTCGGGCTGCTCGGCCGGGAAGTTCTGGCCCGCGGCCCGCTCTCGTTCGCCGCGCCCGCCACCGTCGTCTCCCACGCGGTCCCGGTGATGCGGGCGTCCGAGCCGTACCTCCTCCTCCTGCAAGCCGCTCGGCGGCGCCTTCCGCGGGGAGCGACGGTCGCCGTGGTCTCTCCGGCCGACGCCGGGTTCGTGCCCTACCTCCTCGCCGTCGGGCAACTGCCCGGACAGACCGTCCTCGGCCCGCACGCCCTCGCCCCGACGGCCGACCCCGCCCCCGACTGGGTCGTCAGCGTCGGCACGCCTTTCCGCGATCCTCGCTTCGAGCTCGCGGAATCCTTCCCCGCCGGAGCGCTCTTCCGGAGACGGCCTTGACCGGCCTGCTCTTCATCCTCGCGCTCGCGGCGCTGCCGCTGCTCGGCCTTCCCCTCGCCCGGCGCTTCCTCGCGATGCCGAACGCCGCCGCGACGATCGGCACGGCCGGAGCGCTCGGCGCGCTTCTTCTCTGCGCCGAGATGTTCCTCCTCTCCGTCGTCGGGATCCGCTGGTCCGTTGCGCTGCTGCTGGCGCCGTTCGCCGTCCTGGCCGTCGTGTGGCGCCCGAACGCGCGGCGCCCGCCGGCCGCTCCCGCCGCCGAGCCGCTCCCGTGGCCGGCGATCGGCGCCGCGTCGCTCGCCTGGCTCGCCGCGGCCTACGCCGCCGCGACGGCGCGGGCGACGTCCTCGGACCTGCTTCTCTTCTGGGGCGCCAAGGGCGAGCGGTTCGCCGCGGCCCGGGGAATCGACGTCGCCTTCCTGCGCGACCCGATGCACCTGCTCATGCACACGGACTACCCGCCGATGCTCACGCTGCTCGACGCCTGGGCGGCCCTCGTGGCCGGCCGCTTCGCCTGGGGCGCCGCGATGCTCTCGATGCCGCTCTTCCTGGGCCTCTCGCTCCTGACCTTCTACGGATTCGCCCGCCCGTCGCTCGGGCGCCGGTCGGCCGCGGAGCACACGGCCCTCCTCGCCGCTCTCCTCGGCTTCGTCTTCGTCGAGACGCTCACCGCGGGGAACGCCGATCCGCTCCTGGTCTACTTCGAGGTCCTGAGCCTCTCGGCGATCGTCTTCGCTGGCGACCGCGCCGGGGGCCTCGCGGCGGCCGCCGTCGGCCTCACGGGCGCCGTGCTCACGAAGGTGGAAGGCACGCCCTTCGCCGCCATCGTGATCCTCGGATTCGTCCTCTTCGGTCCGGGCGGGCGCCGCTGGCGCGCGGCGGCCGTCCTGGGCCTGCCCTGCCTCGCCGCCCTCGCGTCGTGGATCGCCTTCGGCCGCGCCCACGGTCTCCTCGACGTCTACCGGCTCCGTGACCACGCCGCTCTCCGTCTCGAGAGCGGCCCGGCCATTCTGAGGACGATCGTCCAGGAAGGCGCCTACGGCGCGGCCTTCGCGCCGTGGATCGTGGTGGCCGTCCTGATCGGCCTCGGATCGCGCTCCCGGGACCTCGGCCTTCTCCTCGCGACCGCCGCCGGGTTCCTGGCGTTCATGGTTTACATGTACGCGACGCTGCCGGCCGACCCCACGCTCTGGATCCGGTGGTCCGCCGCCCGGCTTCTCCTGACGCCCCTGCTCTGCCTCGCGCTCGCGGCGGCCGCCGGGGCGCGTCCGGCCCCCCCTACACTTCGCGCCGGAACAGCACCTTCGTGAGCACGCCGGCGACGAGAGTGAACGTCGCGAGAAAGACCCAGTCCGCGTAGGAGGCGGCGGGCTCGGCGCCGCGCAGGAGCAGGTTGCGGAGCGAGCGCACGCCGTACGTCAGCGGGTCGATCGCCGAGACCTTCGCGAGCCACGGCGGGTAGGACTCGATCGGGTAGAGAGCGCCCGAGGGAAAGAAGAGCAGCACGTTGATGATGCCGAACATCCCGCGCAGCAGGCTCGCGCTCCGCGCCCGCGCGAAGAGCAGGAACCACAGGGCCGCGATCGCGAGCGAGGTCAGGAAGATCGTCAGCAGCGCGGCGGCGACGTTGCGCCCGCCGACGGGCGGAAGGGGCGTCAGGAAGAGAATGCCGGCGAGCACGAGCCCGCCCGCGATCGACGCGACGATCGCCCCCGCGAGGATGTGCCCGGCGACGAGGGTCCCGGTCGTGATCGGCGTGACGAGGTATCCCTCGTGGTACCCGAACATCCGGTCCTCCAGGACCTGGAGGCCGCCCGAGACCATGGACCCCATGAAGATCGCGAGGCAGACGACCGCCGGGCCGAGATAGGTCAGGTAGTCGAGGTAGGGATAGGCCTCGAGCCGGACCGGCGGCGCCGACGGCGGCACGTCCTTCGGGGCCGCGACCTCCTGCCAGATCTGCGCGAGCGCGGACTGGAGCGTGTCGTAGGAGAAGCGGTCCGTGTTGTCGCCGATGAAGGAGGGCGCGGGCCCGTTCGGCGCGAGGCCGAAGGGCAGCACCCAGACGCCGCGGTAGCGGTTGCGCCGCAGGCCCTCGATCGCCGAGGCGCGGTCCCCGAGGAAGGTCGCCTCGACGAGGCGGCGCCCGGACTGGAGCGCCAGCACGCCGCGCCGGCACTCGGCCGACCAGGCATTCCCGGCCTCGTCGACGACGGCGAGCGGGACGCCCTCGAGCGGGCGATTCATCGCGTTGCCGAGGACGAGCAGGTAGACGATCGGGAAGACCATCGTCGAGACGACGAGGACCGGCTGGCGCCAGAGCGTCAGGAAGGCGCGCTGGCCGATCGCGGCCATCCCGAGGAGGGCCAGCCGCAGCCCGCGCGCCGGCGGGCGTTCCCTGCGCGCGCGCTTCATGCCTCGCGCAGCGCCCGGCCCGTGTAGGCGAAGAAGACGTCCTCGAGCGTGACGAGGGCGATCGAGAGGTGGACGATGTGGTAGCCGCGATCCTCGAGGAGCCGCGCGACCTTCCGGCCGGTCCCCTCCCCCGGCCGCGCGAAGAAGTGCGCGACGCTGCCGGACTGGAAGCGCAGCTGCGCCGCCCCCGCCGCCGTCATCGCCTCGCGCTCGGCCGCCGCGATCTCGCGGTCGGTCGCGAGCTCGATCCGCTCGCCCGTCTCGAGGCCGTGCTTGAGGGCCTGGGGAGTGTCCTCGCAGAGCACCTTGCCGCGGTCCATGATCGCCACGCGGTCGCAGAGGAAGTCGGCCTCCTCCATCGCGTGCGTCGTGAGGATGATCGCGAGCTCCGGGTCGCGCTCGCGCATGTCGTCGAACATGTCCCAGATGGAGCGCCGGCTCTGCGGATCGAGGCCGGTCGTCGGCTCGTCGAGGAAGAGGACGCGCGGGGCGTGGAGCACGCCGCGGGCGATCTCCAGGCGCCGGCGCATGCCGCCCGAGAGCTCGCGGGCGGACTGGTTCCGGCGCTCCCAGAGCCCGACCTGGTGGAGGCGCTTCTCGATGCGCCCCGAGAGCGTCCGGCCCGAGAGGCCGTACATCTTTCCCTGGACCGCGAGGTTCTCCCGGACCGTGAGGTTCTCGTCGGTCGTCTGGGCCTGCGAGACCGTGCCGATCGTCCGGCGGACGGCCGAGCGCTCCCGGATGATGTCGAGTCCCTCGATCCGGGCCGTGCCCGAGGTCGGCGGCAGCAGCGTCGTCAGCATCCGGATCAGCGTGGTCTTGCCGGCGCCGTTGGGCCCGAGGAGGCCGAAGATCTCGCCGGGCGAGACGTGGAAGGACACCTCGTCGTCGGCGACGGCCTCGCCGAAGCGCTTGGTCAGTCGCTCGACCTCGATCGCCGGGGTCGAGCTCACGCCCTCGGCGTCTCGCTTCCGGCTTCCACGACGAAGGTCTGGCCGGAGACGACCGGGGCGTCGAGGGGCTGGAGCCGAACGGAGAAGGTCTGGAGGTCGCGGCTCTGGAGGCCCCAGTTCTTGCGTGTCGCGTACTCCGAGCGCGGCTTGATCGAGACGATGCGCGCCTGGAAGCGCGCGTTGGGGCGCGCCTGCGGCCAGACGGTGACGGTCTTGCCGACGGTGAAGCTCGAGAGGCGCTCCTCCGGGACCTCGACGCGAAGGTAGGGCGCCTCGATCTGCAGCGTGACGATCGCCTGGCCCGGCTCGACCCACTCGCCCATCCGCCGGTGCCGCGTCAGGACCGTGCCGGCCGAAGGCGACGCGAGGATGCCTTCCTTCTCGAAGACGCGGATCTTCTCGAGCCGGACCTTGAGCGACTGCTCCTCGGCGTCGAGCTGTCCCTCCTCCGACTCGCGCGCCCGGATGTCCGCGGCGATCGCCTCGCGCTGGTGCTGGAGGGCTTCGAGGCCGGCCGTCGGGGAGACCCCTTCCTTGACGAGACGGCCGATGCGCCGCTCGTCCGAGGCCACCGCCGCGAACTGCGCCTTGAGCTTCTCGATCTCCTGGAGCCGCGTCCGGTCGCGGGCCTGGACCTGGGCGATCTGCCGCTCGAGGTCGGAGGCGTCCTCGGACAGGCCGGGCTCCTCGATCCGCGCGACTTCCTGGCCGCGCGCGATCGCTTCGCCCTCTTCGGGGACGCGTGTCGTCAGCCGGCCCTTGCGGGAGAACGAGAGCGAAAGGCTCTGTTCCTCGGCGACCGCGAGCAGGCGGATGGGCTGGCCCGTGTCGTTCTCGTGACGAACGAGCTCCCCATACCCCCACGCCCCGGCCAAAGCGATTCCCACCGCCAGGACGACCCAGAGGACTTTTTTCACCGACCTCCAAGGATACCCCCAAACGGCGCCGGGGGCGTCAAGGGCGGCCGGGGTGGCGGGCCCTATCCGGCCGGCCCGAGCTCCCGCTCGACGCGGTCGAGGACCGTCTCGGCGGGCCCGGCCAGGACGAGGTCGACGAGCCCCGATGCGGGAGTGGCATCGGGATTCACCTCGACGGTGAACGCGCCGCGGGCGGCCGCCTCCCCGATCAGCCCGGCCGCGGGATGGACGAGCGCCGAGGTCCCCACGGCGAGAAAGAGGTCGCAGTCGACGGCCGCCGCGGCGGCGCGCAGGGCCCCGGCCGGGATGGCCTCTCCGAACCAGACGACTCCCGGCCGCGCGAGCCCGCCGCAGTGCGGGCAGCGGGGCGGAAGCTCGGTCAGCGGCCCCGTGTCCTCCCAGCCCTCCTGAGGAGACTTCCCGCAGCGGTCCCGGCACGAGAGCATCCAGAGCGAACCGTGGAAACGCGTCACGTTCGCGGTCCCGGCGCGCTCGTGGAGGCCGTCGACGTTCTGCGTGACGAGAGAGAACCCCGGGTAGCGGCGGCTCCACGCGGCGAGGACCTCGTGCGCGCGGTTGGGACGCGCCCGCCCCACGAGCTCGCGGCGCCACGCGTACCACTCCCACACGAGGAGCGCATCGCGCTCGAAAGCCTCGGGCGTGGCGAGGTCCTCCGCTCGAAAGTTCCGCCACAGGCCGCCCTCGCCCCGAAACGTCGGGATCCCGCTCGCCGCCGAGACCCCGGCCCCGGTGACGACGGTGATCCGGGGCCTCTCCCGCAGGCGCGCGGCGAGCGCGCGCACCCCGGCGCCGAGCGTGTCCGAATCCACGCCCCGATGATAAGGTTCCGTGCTCGCCGGCGCCGGTGCGCCGAATCCGAAACGCGGAGGCGGACGAACGCATGTCGAACGTAGTACCCATCACGGTCGCGCGCGGCGACGGCATCGGCCCCGAGATCATGGAGGCCACCCTCCACATCCTGAAGGCGGCCGGCGCCCGCATCGCGGTCGAGGAGATCGAGATCGGCGAGAAGGTCTACCTCGCGGGCAATACCGCGGGCATCGAGCCGTCGGCCTGGGAATCGCTCGAGCGGACGAAGGTGTTTCTCAAGGCGCCGATCACCACGCCCCAGGGGGGAGGCTTCAAGAGCCTCAACGTCACGACGCGCAAGACCCTCGGCCTCTACGCCAACGTGCGGCCGTGCGTCTCGTACCACCCGTTCGTCGCGACGAAGCATCCCGTCATGGACGTCGTCATCGTCCGCGAGAACGAGGAAGACCTCTACGCGGGCGTCGAGTACCGCATCTCCTCCAGCGTGTACGAGTGCCTGAAGCTCATCACCCGGCCGGGCTCGGAGAAGATCGTCCGCTATGCCTTCGAGTACGCGCGGCGCAACAACCGCAAGAAGGTGACCTGCTTCAGCAAAGACAACATCATGAAGATGACGGACGGCCTCTTCCACGCCGTCTTCGACCAGATCGGGAAGGACTATCCGGACATCGAGAAGGAGCACTGGATCGTGGACATCGGCGCGGCCAAGCTCGCCGACTCCCCCGAGGTCTTCGACGTCATCGTCATGCCGAACCTCTACGGGGACATCCTCTCGGACGTCGCGGCCCAGATCGCCGGCTCGGTCGGACTCGCGGGCTCGGCCAACATCGGCGCCCACTACGCGATGTTCGAGGCGATCCACGGGTCCGCGCCCCGCCGCGCCGGACAGAACCTGGCCAACCCGTCGGGGCTCCTGCTCGGCGCCGTGATGATGCTCGTCCACATCGGCCAGCCCGACGTCGCCGAGAAGGTCCACAACGCCTGGTTGACGACGCTCGAAGAGGGCGTCCACACCTACGACGTCTTCGAGGCCGGCGTGAGCAAGCAGAAAGTCGGCACGAAGGAGTTCGCCGAGGCCGTGGCGGCGCGCGTCGGAAGGCGCCCGCAGAAGCTGAAGGCCGTCTCCTACGCGGCCGCGCCGCGGCAGGCCGAGTATCCGGCGGAGGCCGCGCGCCCGGAGCCGGTGAGGGAGCTGCGGGGCGTCGATATCTACGTCAACTGGGAGAGCCGGGACTCCGACGCCCTCGCCGCCCGGCTCGTCCCGCTCGCCGGCCCCGACTTCCGCCTGACGATGCTGACGAGCCGGGGCATGAAGGTGTGGCCCGACGGCATGCCCGAGACCTTCCGGGGCGACCAGTTCCGCTGTCGGTACATGGCCGCCTCGGGCGGGGCCGCGAAGCAGACCGAGGTCGTGGCGCTGCTCGGCCGGCTGACCGACGCCGGGATCGCCGTCGCCCAGACCTTCAGCCTCTACCATTACGACGGCGAGCGCGGGTACACGCTCGGCCAGGGAGAGTGAGATGGAGAAGCCCCTCGTCGGGATCCTGATGGGCTCCAAGTCCGACTGGGACGTCATGAAGAACGTGTCCGAGACGCTGACGAAGTTCGGCGTCGCGAGCGAGAGCCGCGTGCTCTCCGCGCACCGCACGCCGAAGGAGACCGCAGACTACGTGACGGGCGCGGCCGGCCGCGGGATCGAGGTCCTCGTCGCGGGGGCCGGCGGGGCCGCCCACCTCGCGGGGGTCGCCGCCGCCCACACGACGCTGCCGGTCCTCGGCGTCCCGATGGAGAGCGCCTCCCTCAAGGGCCTCGACTCCCTGCTCTCGACCGTCCAGATGCCGGGCGGGATCCCGGTCGCGACCTTCGCGATCGGAAAGCCCGGCGCCGTCAATGCCGCGCTCTTCGCGGTCGCGATCCTGGCCGGGAAACGGCCGGAGCTCTCGAAGAAGCTCGCCGACTTCCGTGCCGACCAGGCGGCGAAGATCCTGGCGGAAAAATTGTCGTAGGGGCGGCCCTCGCGGCCGCCGCACCGCCCCCGGAAATCTCGGTCGGCCTGATCGGCCTCCTGCTCGGCGCCGCCGTCGCCTCCGGCCTCCGGCTCTACGCGACCGTCGCCGTCCTCGGATTCCTCGGCCGTTCCGGCGTGATCGCGCTGCCCGGGGGACTCACCGTGCTCGCGAGCCCGTGGGTCATCATCGTCGCGTCCTCGCTCTACCTCGTCGAGTTCCTGGCCGACAAGGTCCCGATCGTCGACTCGGTCTGGGACCTCGTGCACACGTTCATCCGGGTCCCCGCCGCGGCGCTGCTCGCCTGGGCCGGCGTTTCCGGACTTCCCGAGCCATGGCGCATCGTCGCCGCGCTCGTCTGCGGAGGCGTCGCGCTCTCGGCGCACGGCCTGAAGGCGTCGACGCGCGCCGTCATCAACACGAGCCCCGAACCGGTCACGAACTGGGCCGCCTCGCTCGCCGAAGACGGCCTGACCGCGTTTCTCCTCTTCCTCGCGGTGAAGTACCCGCTCGCCGCCGCGCTCGTCGCCGCCGCCGTCGTCGTGCTGGCGATCGCCCTCCTGGCGTGGATGGCGCGGACCGTGCGCCGTTTTCTCGTTTCGCGCAGCGCCGCGCGTCCGACTTCTCCCGCTTAGACACGCGCGCCGGCCCGCCGCCTTTGCCCCCCGGCGGCCGATGCCCTAAAATGGAGCACCGCCGTCCGCCGGCGGAGGAGGCCGTTTCCATGGATCTCGACGAGTACTCCGAGGAAGAACTGCTCGAATCCGGCCGGGAAGCGGTCAAACGCGAGCAGTGGCCCCGGGCCACGACCCTCCTCGCGGCGTACGTCGCGCGCTTCACCAACCGCGGCGAGGCGGCGCCGGCCTCGGGCCTGGCGAGCTACGCCCTCTGCCTCGGGCACGGGAAGGAGCTGCGGCGCGGCCTCGAGCTCTGCAAGAAAGCCCAGCATGCCGATCCCCGCAACCCCCACATCTACTGGTGCCTCGCCCAGCTTCACCTGCTCGGCGGGTCGCGCAAGGACGCGATCGAAACCGTCGACCGCGGCCTGCGGGCCGTTCCGGACAACTTCCTGCTGCAGCGGCTGCGCAAGCGCCTGGGGTTCCGCCAGTCGCCGCCGATCCCGTTCCTCGACCGCAAGCACGGCCTGAACAAGCGCCTCGGCCGGCTCATGCACCGGATGAAGGGGACGCCGGCGAGCGTTCTGTCCGCGTAGGCAGCAGCCAGACCAGCGCGCCCGCCACGATCGCCACGTCGGCGAGGTTGAAGACGCCCGTGTGAAGCGGGCCCGCCGCGAGGACGAGGAAGTCGGTCACCGTCCCGTCCGACAGCCGGTCCAGCCAGTTCGCGAGGCCTCCGCCGAGGATCACCGCCGCGGCGAAGCCGCGCCGCGCCGGGAGCGTGCGTTGCGCGAGGAGCACCGCGAGGGCCCCGAGGAGCGCCAGGCCGACCCCGGCCACGAGCAGCGTCAAGCGGATTCCCTCCGGCAGCCGGCCCCCGACGGAAAGAAACGCGCCGCGATTCTCGACGAGCGGGAAACGAACGAGGCCGCCGAGCCACTCGACCGGCGGCCGGCCGGGCAGCAGCCGCGCCGCGGCCTCCTTCGCCAGCCGGTCGGCGGCGATGGTCGCGAGGACGGTCAACGCCAGCGCGAGCCGCCGGCTCGCCAGGTCCACTACGGCTTCTTGGACTTGACGTTGATCAGGTCGATCGGGAGGGCGCTGAAGTTCTCGATCTCGATCGTCTTCGTCTTGACGTCCCACGACACCTTGGCTGCCGGCACCATCTTGCCGACGCCCTGACCCTCCTTGTCGATGTCGAGCTCGATGACGGTCAGCTGGTAGTCCATCGAGCGCTGATTGTTGACCGCCTCGCGGAAGTTGACCCGCCGGTTGGTGGCCAGCACGACGTGGCGCCCGCCGTCCGGCTGGACGTCGTTCCGGGCGTAGTAGAGGTCGTACCCGATCGAGTTCGGCGAGCGCATGTAGCCGACGACCGGCCGGATCTTCATGAGGGCGTCGAGCAGCTTGTCGCGGCCGAATTCCTGCAGCGTCGTCAGGAGCGACTCGCGCTCCGCGTCGGTCGACCAGCGGAAGATCGTGATCTCGACGGTGCCCGCCTTCCCGCGCTGCATGTTGGCCGCGAAGCAGGTGAACGTCTCGATCGGCCCGGGCTTGTCCTCGGCGGCGGCCGCGGCGCCGGACACGAGGAGAAGGACGAGGCCGGCGAGGGCGACCGCTCGGTTTCGGAGCATGACGGGCCTCCTTTTCGGCCCGAGTCTACGCCGCTGCGCTCGGGGGCCTGAGCGCCGGCGCCGGCCCTCCCCTCACCAGAGCGGGAGCTCGTCCTCGTCCTGGGCGCCTTCCGGAAGCTCGGGGCGCCGCGACGAGAGCACCGAGAGATAGTCGCGGCTCGCCTGGATCCGGGTCTTCGCCTGGCAGAACGTGCAGCGCGCGTGGCCGTCGAGCGCGACGGCCGTCTCGTTCTCGCGGCCGCACTTCTCGCAGGTCCAGTTCCGAAGGCCGTGTTCCATCCGCTTCCCGGGGTTCCGACGTTTCAGCGTGCGTGCGTCCGCGCGGATCGGAGGTTCGTGGCGTCACGATCGAGCCGGCGGACGTCGGCCCGCAGCGGATCTTCGAGCTTCCGGACCCGCTCGCCGGCCGCCGCCCGTTCGGCGCAGCGCGGACACGGCGCCGTCCCGGCGGCCTTCGCCTCCGTCGTGTGCACGCAGCGCGCGCGCGAGGGCATCAGTGCCCGTCCCGCACGTTGCATGCGTTCCGGCAGAACCACCATTCGGCGCCGCCAACCTCGTGGTCGATGGCGATCCCACAGAACAGGCAGTAGACGCGGTTAAGCGGCGAGGCCATCCGGACCCCCGCGACGCGAAGATGACGGGTCACGACACCGAGGCCGAACCGCCCGAGCTCGACGGTCGTCAAGTTCTGCGGGCCCGCCGAAAATTCGCTCGATGCGGGAAGAAGAGTCGCGCTTTCCACGAAGCACCCTGCTTTCTGCCGAAAACGGCGGCGGGTACTCGATCGTTGTGAGGGAGTGGGGCCGTCGAAGTGATTCGGAGCTCGTAGAGTACCACGCGGGCCTCGGGCGGCCCGGGCGGCCCTAGCCCAGCACGACCGCGATCCGGTGCTCCCGGCCGTCGTCGAAGAGCGGGACCTCGCGTCCCTCGACCGGCGCCCCGTCGAGCGAAATGCTCGTCACCCCCCGCATCGCGCCGCGGGGATTCTCGACCGCGAGCCGGTAGCGCGAGGAGTGGTACCGGAAGTCGATCTCGTATCGGGGCCAGGAGCGGGGAATGCAGGGATCCAGATGCAGCGACGTCCCCCGCAGGCGAAAGCCCAGGATCCACTCCACGCCCGCGCGGTACATCCAGCCGGCAGCCCCCGTGTACCAGGTCCAGCCGCCCCGGCCCGCGTGCGGATTGACGGAGTAAACGTCGCCCGCCATGACGTACGGCTCCACCTTGTAGCGATACAGACCCGAGCGCGTGCTGGCGTGGTTGATCGGATTCAGGATCGCGAAGAGCTCGCCCGCCTTGTCGCCGTCGCCGAGCTCGGCGAACGCGATCATCGCCCAGACGGCGGCGTGGGTGTACTGGCCGCCGTTCTCGCGCACGCCCGGCGAGTATCCCTTGATGTACCCGGGCTCGAGCGCGGTGCGGTCGAAGGGCGGAGTGAAGAGGAGCGCGAGTCCGTCGCCCCGCCGGATCAGGTGCTCGTCGACGGCCGCCATGGCCCGCCGGCCCCGCTCGGGGTCGGCCGCGCCCGAGATCACGGCCCAGGACTGGGCGATCGAGTCGATGCGGCACTCGTCGTTGACCGCGGAGCCGAGCGGCGTCCCGTCGTCGAAGAACGCGCGCCGGTACCAGTCGCCGTCCCACCCGTCGCGCTCGAGGGCTTCCTTCAGGGCCGCCGCGTGCCCGCGCCACAGGCGCGCTCGCTCGACCTCGCCGCGCGCCTGCGCGAGGCCGGCGAACCGTTCGAGGTTCGTGTGCAGGAACCACCCGAGCCACACGCTCTCCCCCTCGCCGCCCGACCCGACCCGGTTCATCCCGTCGTTCCAGTCCCCCGTGCCCATCAGCGGCAGGCCGTGCCGGCCGACGGCGAGGCTCCGGTCGATCGCCAGCGCGCAGTGCTCGAACAGAGACGCCGTCTTGCCGGAATGCGGCTCGAAAAACCGGTCGGTCTCCTCCGGCCGCAGCGGCGCCGCCGCGAGGAAGGGCACCGGCTCGTCGAGCACCCCGAGATCGCCCGTGACCTCGACGTAGTGGTGCGTCGCGTAGGCGAGCCAGAGCCGGTCGTCGGAGATCCGGGTGCGGACGCCCCGGCCGCCGGGCTCGTGCCACCAGTGCTGGACGTCCCCCTCCTCGAACTGCCGTCCGGCCGCGCGCAGCAGGTGCTCGCGGGCGAGCTCGCGTCGGGCCACCGTGAAGGACATCACGTCCTGGAGCTGGTCCCGGAAGCCCCACGCACCGCCCGCCTGGTAGAAGGCCGACCGCGCCCGGACGCGGCAGCCGAGGGCCTGGTAGAGGAGCCAGCGGTTGAGCATCAGATCCATCGACCGGTCGGGCGTTCGCACCTGCAACGCGGTGAGCGTGTCTTCCCACGCGCGGCGCACAGCGGCGAGCTCGAGGGCGGGGTCCCGCGAACGGTGCCGCGTCACGAGCCGCCGCGCATCGGAAACGTCGCGGCCCTCTCCGAGGAGAAAGACGATCGACCGGCGTTCGCCGGCGGCGAGCCGCAGCCGCACCTGCATCGCGGCGCAGGGATCGAGGCCGGCGCCGGACTTCCGGCCGAGGATCGCTCCGCGCGCGAGTCCCGCCGGGGCCTGGAGGACGCCGTTGCGTCCGAGGAACTCGGTCCGATCGGCGGTCCACCCGGCCGGCGCTCCCCCGATGTCCGCGAACGCGACGCGGCCGGCCTCCGCCTCGTTCCAGGAATTCCGCGCGAAGATCGCGCCGGTCTCGGGATCGAGCTCCGTGACGACGAACGGCGCCACGCCCGTTCGCTGCGGTCCGAGCACCCATTCGGCGTAGGCGGTGATCGTGAGCGTTCGCGCGGACGAGGATCGGTTCTCGACCCACAGCCGCGAGAACTTGACGGGGTCCTCGTGGGCGACGAAGACGGTCAGGTCGGTGGCGATCGCCCGATGCTCGTGCTCGAAGCGGCTGTACCCCTGTCCGTGGCGAACCACGTAGGAGCCTCCGCCCCGGATCGGCAGCGGGGTCGGGCTCCAGAGCTCGCCCGTCTCCTCGTCCCGCAGGAAGAGCGCTTCCCCCGGCGGATCGCTCACCGGATCGTTCGACCACGGGGTGAGCTGATTCTCGCGGCTGTTGACCGACCAGGTGTAGCCGGAGCCGGACTCCGACACGAGGCAGCCGAGCGAAGCGTTGGCGAGCACGTTGATCCACGGGGCGGGCGTCCACTGCCGCTCGGCGAGGAGGATGACGTATTCCCCCTCCTCCTCCGAGAAGCCTCCCAGGCCGTTGAAGAACTCGAGCGGAATTCGGGGCGGCGGCAGGTCGGCCGGCGGCGGCGGCGCGGCGGGCAGCGGGGCCCTCGCGGCCGGAGGCAAGCGGAGCAGCCGGATCACCTGCTGGGCCAGCGTGCCGTGCCGCGAGAGCAGGACGACCCGCGCCGCCGAGGCCAGCGCGTCGCGGTCCTCGCCGGAGAGCAGCTCCCCGCGAAGCACGAAGACGCGCCCGGTCGAGTGTTCCGAGGCGACACCCGGCGCGCGGCTGCCCGCGCGGACGAGGGAATCGAGCGTCGCGCCGAGCTCCGGCGAATAGGACGCCGGTTGCTCGTTCACGATCACGAGATCGACCGCGAGGCCCTTCATCCTCCAGTATTCGTGGGCGCGCAGGAGCTGCCGCACGATCGCCTGGTCCTCGACCTGGTCGATCCGGACGAGCACGATCGGGATGTCGCCCGAGATCCCGTGCCGCCACAGGGCCGACGGCCCGCGCCGGTTTCGCAGCAGGGTCTCGACCGGCGCGCGAAGCGTCGGATCGGAGTACAGGATCCGCGTCGCCAGCCTCTGGAAGAGGTGCGCCTCGTCGGTCGAGATCCCGAGGTGGCGCAGCTGGACCTGGGCCTGCGTCCAGGCGAGGCTCGACACGCGGTCGAACGTCGCCTGGTCCCGGTACTTGGCGGCGAGCGCCAGGGCCCGCTCGCGCGACTCGGCGATGACGGTCGCCAGCTGCACTCGCACGCTCGCACCCGCCGCGATCCGGATCCGCCGGCGCAGGCTGAAGACGGGATCGAGCACGGTGCCGACCGTGTTCGAGAGCGGCCGCCGCTCCGCGATCGAGATGGGGTCCCGGATGTCCCGCCCGCGCCCCAGAAAGCGCGCCCGATCCGTCTCGTACTGCACGGCCCCGGCGCTCTCTCCCGGCACCGTCATCACCTGGGCGGCCCAGACCGGCTCCTCCCCGTCGCGCGGCCGCCGCCCGGCGACGAGCGCCTCGAGCTCCGGCACGAACTCGGTCCGGACGAAGAGGTTCGAGAAGGCCGGGTGCGCCGCGTCGGCGGCGCGGGGGGCGAGGACGATCTCCGCGTAGGAGGTCATCTCGATCTCGCACGCGCGCGTTCCGCGGTTCGTGAGCGAGATCTGGCGCAGCTCCGCGTCGTCTTCCGTCGAGACGGCGATGCGCAGGCTCGTCGCGATCAGGCCGTCGGTGCGGTGAATCTCGACGCGGTCTTCCGAGTAGACGGCCTCGTAGGAGTCCGGCTCGACGCCCGACGGCTGGTACCCCGCCGACCAGACCCGGCCCGACGCGCCGTCCGCCAGGAAGACGTAGGTTCCCCAGGGGTCGCGCGTCGTGTCCTCGCGCCAGCGCGTCACGTCCAGGCCCCGCCACTGGCTGTAGCCCGAACCGGCCGCCGTCATCATCACGGCGTACCGGCCGTTGGAGAGCAGGTGCGTTCGGGGCGTCGGATCGTGCGGCGAACGGAAGCGCCGCAGGACCGGCGGCACCTCGTCGAGAACGTGCCGGTCCGTGCGCAGCTCCGCGGAGGCGGGCCGCGCCACGGCCACGGTCCGGGGCGTGCGCTCCTGCAGCAGCAGGGCCGTCGCCTGCACGGCCGGCTCGGCGCCGAACCGCCGGCGCATCGCGCCTTCGAGGATGACGTTGGCGAGCGCGACGATCGTCATTCCCTGGTGATGGGCCATGAACGCCTTCACGATCTCGAAGGACGCCCCTTCCGGCAGGCGCGACGCCGTGAAGTCGATCGACTCGTAGAAGCCGTACCGCCCGAGCGCGCCGAGGGCGGCGAGCCGGCGGAAGTTCTCTCCCGCGGCCGCGGGATCGACCATGGCGGCGAGGGCCGTCGCGTAGGGCGCCACGACGAGGTCGTCCGCCAGCCCGCGCTTCAGGCCGAGGCCGCTGACGCCGAAGTTCGAGTACTGGTAGGTGAAGTGAACGTCGCGGGCGTTGTACGCCGCCTCCGAGATGCCCCACGGCACGCCGCGCTCTTCCCCGTACTGGATCTGGCGCCGCACGGCGAGCCGTCGGGTGTGCTCGAGAAGGCTCCCCGACGGGGCGTCGAGCACGAGATCCGGCATCAGGTACTCGAACATGGATCCGGACCAGGACAACAGCGCCGATCCCCGGCCCACGGGCGTCAGGGGGCGTCCAAGATGGAACCAATGCTCGACGGGAACGTCCCCGCGCGCGATCGCGACGAAGCTCGCCAGTCGCGCTTCCGAGGCCAGCAGGTCGTAGTGGCCGGGGTCGAGCGTGTCGTCCTCCGGACGGTACCCGATCGCGAAGAGGTCCCGGGGCCGGTCGTAGAGAAACGCGAAGTCGGTCTCCGCGACCAGGTCCGCCGCGGACCGGGCGAGCGCGGCGAGGCGGTCCTGCAGCGGCGTTCCCGGCTCGAGCGACTCTTCCGTGGCCTCGACGTCGCGCGCATGGCTCGCGACGCACTCCGAAAGCGCCCGCGCCCATTCGAGGGCCTCCCCCGTCGCGGCCGGGTCGCTCTCGTCGCTCAGGGCGCGCACAATGTCGCCGAGCGTTTCGGCCCGCGCGGACAGCGCGCCCAGGCGCGAGGACCATTCGGCCCGCGTCTCCGGAGCCGGAGCGAGGAGAACGCTCGCTTCGACGAGGGCTTCCACGAGCTGGCGCGCGGTGACGACGCCCCCGGACCCGCCGCCGACGAGCGCCATCGCGGCCGACCGCAGGAGCTCGAGCGTGTCGGCGATGCCGTCGAGAGAGCGTGCGGTCAGGGTCGGCTCGCCGAGCCGCTCCACGCAAGCCTGCTTCAGCGTGATCAGGTGGGCGACGAAGTTGCCGCTGTCGACCGTGGAGACGTAACGGGGCTCAAGGGGCGCGAGGTCGTCCGTGCCGTACCAGTTGTAGAGGTGCCCCCGGAAGCGCTCGAGCCGTCCGATCGTGGCGAGGCCCGCCTCGAGGCGGTCCGCCATGTCGGCGGTCCCGATCCAGCCGAAGTCGTTGGCGGCGACCGTGGAGAGCAGGGCGAGGCCGAGGTTGGTCGGCGAAGTCCTCCTCGCGGCTTCGGGCTGCGGCACTTCCTGGAAGTTGTCGGCCGGCAGGTTCCGGAACTCCGGGCCAGCGAAGCGCTCGAAGTAGCGCCATGTCCGGCGCGCGATCGCGCGAAACTGCCGGGCCTCGGCGGCGGAGAACCGCGCGGCCTCCGCCTCGCGGGGCGGCAGGCTGATCCACCGCGCGAGGAGCGGCGACAGGAGCCACACCGCGACGAAGGGCGCGGCGCATGCCCATGCGCCCCGGCCCGATGCGGCCACGAGAGCCCCCGCCGCGGTCGCGAGCGCGAGCCCTCCGGCCATCCGCCGATAGAAGCCCGCCGTCTCGAGGTCGAGCGCACGATGGGCCTGGGCCGCGGGCACCCATTCGAGCAGGTGGCGGCGGCTGACGCCGAGGCGCCAGAGCGTTCGCGCGATCGCATCCGCGCGCATCCACGCCGTATGCGCCAGGAACGCGACCCGCAGCGCGGCCTCCGCCAGGCCGGTGGCGAGGTCGGCGGACACTCCGCGGATCAGGCTGCGCTTCGAGACCCCGCGCCGCTGCGGCACGAGGCTCGCGACGAACGAGACGAGCGGAGGAAGCGCGAGCGCCCCCAGGACGAAGGCCGTCCAGCGGACGGCCCCGACGCCGGGAACGCACCACGCGGCCAGCAGCGTGGCGAAGGTCGCCGGCGCCGACAGGCTTCGCCGCAGGTTGTCGAGCATCTTCCAGCGCCCGATCAGGGGAATGGCGCTCGCCGCGCGGGGCCCGCCCGCCGGGCGAGCCGTCCCGAGGATCCACGGCAGGAGCTGCCAGTCGCCGCGGACCCAGCGGTGCTGGCGCGACACCGCGACTCCGTAATGACCCGGGAAGCCTTCGAAGAGCTCGACGTCCGAGACGAACCCGGCCCGCGCGAAGAGCCCCTCGAAGAGGTCGTGCGAGAGCTGCGTGTTCTCCGGTACCCGGTCGTCGAGCGCCCCCTCGAACGCATCCACGTCGTAGATGCCCTTGCCCGTGAAGATCCCCTCGCCGAAGAGGTCCTGGTAGACGTCGGACACCGCGAAGGCGTAGGGGTCGATGCCGCGGGGTCCCGAGAAGACGAGCTGGAAGAAGGTCCCGAAGCCCATCTCGGGCAGCGTCGGGGTGACCCGGGGCTGAAGGATCGCGTGCCCCTCGACGACGCGGGCGACGGCCGGGTCGAATCGCGGGACGTTCAGCGGGTGGGCGATCGTGCCGACCATACGGCGCGCGGCCTCCCGCGGGAGCCGGGAATCGGCGTCGAGCGTGATCACGTAGCGGACCCCCGCGGGTGCCGCCGGCGTGCCGGACTCGGGCGGCAGGAAAGACGTGTTTGTCGCGCCCCGGAGCAGCCGGTTCAGCTCGCGCAGCTTCCCGCGCTTGCGTTCCCAGCCCATCCACACCCCTTCGGCGGCGTTCCAGAGACGGCGCCGATGGAGGAGCCAGAAGCGGTCGCCGCCGCCCGCGGCCGGGCCGTGCCGTTCGTTGAGGCGGCCGATCGCGGCGCGCGCGAGCTCCAGCAGGCCCGCGTCCTCGGGCACGCTCTCGGCGGGAGCGTCGGGCCAGTCCGACAGCAGCGCGAACCGCAGCTCGGGATCGGTATTGCCGAGGTAATGCACTTCCAGCCTCTGGACGACCTCGTCGATCTCCGACTCGTCGGTCAGGAGCACCGGAATGGCGACCAGCGTTCGGAGCTCCCCGGGCACGCCGCCCGCGAGCTCGAGCTTGGGGAGGCGCCGCGGCCCGAGGAGCCGCGTGACGAATCGGTGAACGAACGCGATCGCGAGATCGGAGGCGGGCACCAGGGCGAGCAGCGCGAGAAGCGCGACCGCCGGCGCACTCGCGCCTCCGAGCGCGGTCGGCACGGCCGGCACGGCCACGACGACGAGGGTCGAGAACGCGATCGCGGCGAGGTACCAGGGCGTCGCGGCCCGCACCCAGGCGCGTCCCAGCCACTGCCGTCCCGGCAACCGGAACTCGAGCTCCTCCTCGAGCCGCCGGCGCCCGTGCGCAATCAGGTAATAGCCCGGGTCCGCGAGGCGGGAACTCGCCCGGTCGGTCCCCGCGTCGGGCGTCGCGGCGCTCGCCGCCATCGCCACGGCCCGCCGCGCCACCTCCAGCTCGTCGTGGCGGCTTCCCCGGGAGAGCTCCTCGACGGCGTGTCGATACCGGTCCCGCGTCGCAAAGTCCATCTCGGCCACGCGGGTCCCGTCACAGAGGGCCTCGTGAACCAGGCTCACGCTTTCGAAGAAGTCGGCCCAGTCGGCCGACGACAGGAGGCGCATGCTCGTGATGACGTTCCGCACCGTCGCGTGGTTGGCGATCTGCTGCTGGTGCTCCTCGCGCACGATCTCCTCGGCCGTGGTTCCGTCCCGCTCGAATCGGCGGTCGAGCCACTCGAGCGCGGGCGTGACCGCCGGGTCCTGCTCGCGCAGGCGCTGGACGAGCTGGACGGCGAAGGCCTGCGAGAACGGCGCGCGCTCCAGCATCGCGAGGACCGCGCTCCCCTCGGGCTTGGGGACGCCGGCCGTGCCGAGCAGGGCGTCGGCGATCCCGTCCGCTCGATCTCGCGCGGTCCCCCGCGCCGCGACCCGCTCCGCGAGCCGCCGGAGATTCTCGACGAGGACCAGGCGCAGCGAAATCGCCAGCGCCCAGAGCTCGCCGATCGTGAGCGGCTGGACCCGCTGGTAGGCCCGCACGAATCGCCCGAAGGTCTCGAGCTCGATCCGGCTGTCCGTGTGCGCGACGAACGACCAGGCCAACCCGTAGACGCGGGGAAAGCCCTCGAGCGCGCCTTCGGCGAGCTTCGGCAGCTCCCGATAGAACCCTGGCGGAAGGTCCTCCTGGATCTCCCGGACCTGCTCCTCGACGATGTGGAAGTTGTTCAGCAGCCAGTCGGCCGCCGGCGAAATCGAACGGGTCCGGCGGCTCGCGTCCTCGATCGCCCGGTGCGAGGCGACGAGGGCCCGCGCATTCTCACGCAGCCGGGGAAGCAGGCGGCGGCCGCGGCGCGCGGGCCGGTGGACGTTCTGCCGGGCCGCGAGCTCCCCCGCGAACTGTTCCAGCCGCTCGACCGAGAACAGCTCTTCCCGTATCGGGCCGGCAGGCGTCCGCATTCGCGCTACGTCTTACCACGGACAAAAAAGAGCCGAGCCGCCAGGCGGCTCGGCGCAGGGACGAAAGACACGAACCGATCAGGCCGAGGGGGGCGACTTGACCTGAAGGTTGTTGATGACCTTGACGACGCCGGAGACCGAGCGGGCCTCGCTCCCCGCCTCGGCCGAGACCTTGGCGTTCGGCACTTCGCCGGCCAGGGTCACGACACCGTTGGTCACGTTGATGTCGATGTTCACGATGTTCGAGAAGCGGTCGGCCGTGAGCTTTGCCGAGACCGCCGCATGAATGGAGGTGTCATCGACCTGGCGGCTGGCGGACTGCGTGGTCGAGCAGCCCAGGGCCCACACGGCGAGCGTCATGGAGACGGCGAGGGTCAGGATTCCGCGGGCACGACGATTCATGGGTTCCTCTGATCTTTCGGAGCGATTCCCAAGGGTCCGGCAAATCCGGGCCTTCGGAACCGCCGCTTTGAAACGCTTTCGAATGCCTACGCCGCGAGGCGGTTCCCTCGCAGCAAATGCATCACCAGGGCAACCACCGCCAGCACGATGAGAACGTGAATGAATCCGGTCGAGACGTGAAACGCGAAGAGACCCAGGGCCCAGAGAACCAGCAGAACGAGGGCGACCGTCATCAACATGGGGAACCTCCTAATGCGCCTTGGCGCTTTGTGCCTGACTTGCGGTGGGCCCGGACGTCGACTCGGAGCCCGAGGCCGCCTGCAACGCCGCGAGCAGCGTCGCGACGCCGAAAGAGCTCTCGTGTCGGACCGAGTTGATGAAGAAGGCCGGCGCCGAGGCGACGCCGCTGCACAGGCCGCCCTCCCGAACCTCCCGGACCCTTCCGGAATGAGCACGGGAGCGCATCTCCCGCCGGAACCGAAGGACGTCCAGGCCCGCCTCCGCCGCCCTCCGGGCGAGCCGCGCAGCGTCCGTCGCCCCGTGACTTTCGAAGATGCAGTCGTGCATCTCCCAGAATCGACCCTGCGAGGACGCGCACTCCGCGGCCTCGGCGGCCTCCTCGGAATGGCGGAACTGCTCGGGCTGGGGAAAGCTGCGGTAGACGTAGCGCAGCCGAGCGCCCATCGCCTTCTGAATTTCCTTGACCGTCTCGTACGTCTGCGCGCACGCCGGCGACGCGAAGTCGCCGTAGGCCACGAGGGTGGTCCTGGCGAGCGGCGAGCCGCGGGCGTGGTCCCTCGCAGAAACCTTCCGTCTGAGTCTTCGAGTTTGTCGCCGAGTTTTCACGGTGTAACCATCCAGGCCGACCTTGCGGTCGGGGCCTCTCAGTGAGTTTCTCCGTCCGGTTTCTTGTCCTTCTCGCTCGGCTCGCTCGGCTTGGGCTTCGAGTGCCCGGCCGGCGCACTTCGCGTCGGCCGCCTGATGCGGCGGTTCCTGATGCTTCACCGCGGGAGCGTCGGCTGTCTGGCGGTGGGACTCCATGGGCGGGCCCTCATGCGCTTTCGGCGGCTTCGCGTCGGCGGGCTCGCGATCGGCGGGAGGCTTTGCCGATTTCTCCGCACGCGAGGACTCGGGCGGCCTCGAAGCGGTCTGCGGTTTCGCGGGCGGCGCAGCTTTCGCCTCGTGCGCGGCCGGAGCCGGGTGCTGAGCTTGCGCCGGTGGGGCGCCATGGGCCTTCGCGCTCGCCGGCGCGTGATCGGCCGGCGGCTGAGCGTCTTTCGGAGCGCGAGACGCCTCCGAGGACCGGTTCCCGCCCCGGGGTTGCGCGGCGACCGCCTTCATCTCGCTCGCGGGGGCGACGACGGCGAAGTGGGCCGTTCCGGAAGACACGGCGCGCGGTGCGGTCCGGGCCGCCTGGATGCTTCGCGTTTCGATCTTGCCCTTCGAGGCGCGCTCGATGGTCGCCATCGGGAGGGCCGTGTTCCGGACGATGCCCCCCGAAACGGCAAAGCCGGTCACGGGGCGGGTCTCCCGGAATATCTGCGCGCTCTGCTGCGGCGGAATGCGCACGCTTCTCACGTTCCGGCCGACGAAGTGGTTGGTCGACACGAAGACGTACTGGGTCTGGCTCACGATGACGGGCGCTCCCGCGTACCCGGAGGCGCCGAAGACGACGGTGGGCGGAATCGGCGCCCAGCCCACGTAGCTGTTGCTGTAGCTCCAGGTCACCCACGCAGGCGCCCAGACCGTTCCGGGCACCCAGGCCCAGCCGAGGCCCGCGATCGAGGTCCAGGTTCCGTAGTGGTAGGGATTGCCTCCCCACGGGTCGTCGGAGACCCACGTCCACCCGTACTCGGTGTAGATCCACTGGCCGTTGCTGTACGGCTGCCAGTCCGCCGCGACGCGCGCGGGCACCCAGCACTGGCCGTAGCTGCAGCCGACCCACCGGCCGTAGGGCGCCAGTTCGTCGTAGAAGCCTCCGAGCGTCACGCTCACGTTGACCTGGGCCTGCGCGGCGTGCTCGACGAACACCGTCGCGGCTGCGATGGCAAGAAGGGCTCGAATGGCGAATCTCTTCATGTGGCTCTCCTCTTGAGCTCCGGGGCGACGGTGTCCGGAAGCAACTGCCCGGCATAGAATCCCGGTTACAACTCCGGACCAGACGGACCCCGATGATGCGGCCGCTGACCCGGCAGGATCCAATCGTTTGTTTCGCTGGTAATCAGACTTCGGATCGATGAAAGGGACGGTGGCATGGAGCTGCGGCACCTTCGTTACTTCGTCGCGGTCGCCGAAGACCTCCACTTCGGCCGCGCGGCGGGCCGCCTGAACACCTCCCAGTCGTCGCTGAGCCAGCAGATCCGCAATCTCGAGAAGGAGCTCAAGGTCGACCTGCTGTGTCGCGTCAAGCGTCACGTCGAGCTGACCCCCGCGGGAAGCCGGTTTCTTCGGGAGGCGCGCGGAATTCTGGCGGCCGCCGAGCGGGCGGCGGGCCTCGCGCGGGAGACGGCGCGGGAAGAATCCCGGAAGTTCGCCATCGGCATCTCGCCCGAAACGGACTGGGCCTTCCTGGGCAAGGCGCTGCGCCTCTTCGGAGAGCAGGCGCCGGCGGTCGAGATCCTCTTTCAAAACCTCCCGCCGGAGGCCCAGATCGAGCGGCTGCGCGCCGGACGGATCGACATCGGCTTCGTGGGCCTTCCCGTCGACGCCGAAGGAATCGTCAGCGAAGTGACCGGGCGCGAGCGGCTGGTCGCCGCGATTCCGCAGGCGCATCCGATGGCCCGCAGTGCGCGGATCAGTCTGCGGGACCTGTCGGGAGAGGCCTACACGCTCTGGCCCCGGCACCTTTCGCCCGGCCGCTACGACCAGTTGTCCTCGATCTTCAAGAGCGCCGGGTTCGGCCCGCCGATCACGATGGAGGGGGGGCTTCCCTCGACCCAGACCGTCCTGGGAATGGTCGCCGCGGGCCTGACCGTCGCGCTCGTCGACCCGGCGATCAAGCAGAGGACGGTGCCGGGAGTCGTCTTCCGGGCGATCGAGGATCGCGGCCTGTTCACCGAGTCCGGCGTGATCTACCGGCGCGAAGACCCCTCGCCGCTGCTCGCGTCCTTCCTCCATGAGGTCCGGCTGACTCCTCGGGAGCGCCCGGAGCCCGCCGCCGCCGCCGCCGAGCGTGTTCCCCGGGTCGCGTCGAAGCCGCGCCGCGTCCCCGCCAGGGCCCGACGGGGCCGGTAGCAGCCAGCGCGCCAAAGAAAAACGCCGGGAGTCGCCTCCCGGCGCCAGCGAATGGCGGATCGCTGAAAGTCTTACGGGGCCGGAGTCGGAGCCGGGGAATCCACGGTGCTCGTCGACGTCGTCGTCGTCGTCTCGGGCGTCCCCGAGGGCGCGGGAGCCTCCCGGGTCGTGGTCGTTTCCGTGGTCGTCGTCGCTTCCTTCTTCTGGCAACCAACGGAGATCGCGAGGATCCCCGCCGCGAGCAGAGAGAAGGCGAAGAGCTTCTTCATGACGTCAACCCTTGTGCGGGTACGCCACGACCGTCGTGGCCTTGCTGCCGCCGTCGGATTTCGTGAACGTGACCTTGACGCGCTCGCCGACCGTCACGGGCTTCTTCAGACCGGACATGTCGGTCAGGTCGAAGCTGTAGTCCTTGCCGTCGGGCCCCGTCACCTGGATGGACTTGCCCGCCTCGTAGGCCTTCACGGTCCCGATGACGACTTCCGTCTTGGTCTTCGTGCTCATGGCCATGGCCGGGCCGCTCTCCGTCATGGTCGATTCCGAATGCATTTTCGGAGCGTCGGCCGCCGTCATCGCGTTGGCCGTGGCCTCCGAGACGACCGCGACGGTTTCCTTGCCGTCCGTCCCCTTGGTGTACTTGACCGTGGCCATCTGGCCGACGACGATCGCACCCTCGACCCTGGCGCTCTCGCCGAGGTCGAACGCATACGACTTGTCGCCGGGGCCGGACAGCTTGATCTTCTTGCCCGCCTCGTATTCGCGGACGGTCCCCGACACCGACTGCGTCTCGCTCTTCAGGGTCACTCCGGCGCCGGTCTGCTTGGTCGTCGTCTCGACGGCCTGCTTCTCGGGCGCCTGGGCGAATGCCTGGGCTCCCGCCAGAAGGCAGAGGCCGACCGCTGTTCCCAAAACTCTCTTCATGATGCTCAACCTTTCATAGCGCGGGCCGGAATTGGCCCGCATGCCGGGTCGCCGTCGGAACGCCGACCGCCTGACCCGGGCTTCGATGGATGGCCATCGTCCCGTTTTCACGGCCGGCGCGTCCAATCGTTTGTAACGTCGAGACTGAGCCGTCGGGACGATCGTCGCGGCGTGGCGACGCGCGGGCCGGGACCCGATCAGGCGCGGAGGGAGAAAAGGACCTTCGCCGCGTAATGAAACAGGCTCGGGCCCCAGATGAGTGGGCGCGAGCCGGCTCACCTCCGTGCAGTCGTCGCACCGGGCGTTGGAATCCGACGTCACGGCGGTCCGGTTGGTTCGCCCGCAGTTCTGGCAGTTCCACCTCCGCCGGCGTGCCTTCACGCGGCGCCGGCACCGGCCGCGAGCGACCGCAGCTTCGAGGCGACGAGGTTGCGCTGCCGGGAATCGGCCAGACCCCAGTCGCCGGCGCCGGACGACCTCGTCGTCGCCTTGCCCACGAAAGCGAGTCCGTTGGTCGTCCAATGGCGCAGAGTTCGGCCGGTCCTGGAACGGACGGAAGCCTGGCGGTCCGCGAGCTCCGACTGTCGAGCATGGATCGTCACGAGAAGAGTCCCCACTTTCTGCCGAGACCGGCGGCGGGGCACTCGATGGTCGAAGGAGTCGGTCCGCCCGAGGGAGTCGGGAACGTCAGGCTACACCCGCTTCGGCCGGGGCGCCGGCTTTGGCCTCCGCGCTCGGTCCGCCCGCGGGCGCGCGCTCGCCGAAACCGCGGCCGAGCCTTCGATCCGCGCGCTTCCAGCGCTGGAAGATCTCAACTCCAGCGAAAACAACGATTGGACGCGATTCGATCGCGGCCGGCAGAATCGCGATTGCGCTCCGGTGCGCCGCGCTCGAGGTTCCCCCTGTCAGCGATCCATTCACTCGTCGAGGAGCACGTTTCATCACGAGCGGGGGTTTGATGTTCTTGAATCATGCCGTGAGAACGGCTGCGGGTGAACAGTCTGGGATGGACGCGCTCGAGGCGAGCTGTCGACCGCGATCCATTCATTTGTCGAGGAGATAGATCATGACAACCGCCGAACAACTCGAGATCGCAACGACTCGCGCCGCCGCTCCGGCCCTCACCGCCCCGATGAAGGCGCTCGTCTTTCACGGCCCCGGCAAGCGCGCCTGGGAGGAGAAACCGAGACCCGCCCTCCGGAATGCGACCGACGCCATCGTCCGCCTGACGACATCGACGATCTGCGGGACCGACCTTCACATCCTGAAGGGAGACGTCCCGTCCGTGACCGACGGCCGGATCCTCGGGCACGAAGGGATCGGCGTCATCGAGGAGGTCGGCGCGGCCGTCTCCGGATTCCACGTGGGTGAGCGGGTCCTCATTTCCTGCGTCACCGCCTGCCTCCGGTGCGACTTCTGCCGGCGAGGGATGTACTCCCATTGCCGCGACGGAGGGTGGATCCTCGGCAACACGATCGACGGGACCCAGGCCGAGTACGTCCGAATCCCCCATGCGGACGGCAGCCTCTACCCCTTCCCCGCGGACGGCGACGAAGAAGCCCTCGTGATGCTGAGCGACATTCTGCCGACGGGCTTCGAGTGCGGGGTCTTGAACGGCCAGGTGAAGCCGGGGGACACGGTGGCAATCGTGGGCGCCGGACCGATCGGACTCGCCGTGCTGCTGACGGCGCAGTTCTACTCGCCGGGCGCGATCGTCATGATCGATCTCGACGACAAGCGTCTCGCGGTCGCCCGGCAGCTCGGCGCGACCGCCGCGATCAACAGCGCGGACGGCCAGGCCGTCCATCGGGTCATGGAGCTGACCAACGGTGACGGCGTCGACGTGGCCGTCGAGGCCGTCGGCGTTCCGGCGACCTTCGGGATCTGCCAGGCGATCGTCGCCGCGGGCGGGAGGATCGCGAACGTGGGGGTCCACGGCAAGCCCGTCGAGCTGCACCTCGAGAAGCTCTGGGACCGCAACATTTCCCTCACGACGCGGCTGGTGGACACGGTCACGACGCCCATGCTTCTGAAGGTCGTGAAGTCGGGCCGCCTGCAGCCGCAGAAGCTGGTGACCCATCGCTTCGCGCTCAACGACATCCTCGAGGCCTACGACGTTTTCGGAAACGCGGCCCGCGAAGGCGCGCTCAAGGTGGTTCTGAAGAACGACGGAGCAAGGAAGGCATCCAGCCTGTCCGCGGCCTGAGCCGCGGTGGCACGTTGGCACGCCGCGCATGAGTGTCTCTGAATCGGGAACACACGACGCATCGAGGATTCGCATCGCAAGGAGGCTCTATGTTGTGGACGATTCTCGTGATCCTTCTGGTGCTCTGGCTCCTGGGTCTGGTGTCCGGCTACGCCCTCGGGGGCTTCATCCACGTCCTTCTCGTCATCGCCGTCATCATCCTCGTGATCCAGCTCGTTCAGGGACGGCGCGTGGGCTAGACCCGCGCATCGCAAATCCGGGTACATTTCGAGGCGGATCGCCACGGGGCCGGCCCTGCACGGGCGGCCCCGGCCTGACAGCGGTCGCGTCCGGGCCGCCGTCGGTGGCCGGGAGTTTGCACGTTTTTCTCGCGGAGGAGGCTGACCTATGAAGAGAGTCGACCTGTCGTTTCCGGAGTTCGGCTTCGTCGTGGCGACCCGCGCCGCCCTCGGGGCCGGCGTCGGGCTGCTGGCGACCGGCCGGGTCTGCCGGCGGAACCGGAAAAAACTCGGCGCCGCCCTTCTCGCCTTCGGTGCGCTGACGACGATCCCCGCGGCGTTCCTGATCTTCGGTCGGGACGCGGGCGCCGGCGTTCGCGCCCGGAAGCCCGCCGCCGCGGCCTGAGGTCTACCGGCCGGCTTGCCGCTTCCAGAGCTCCCAGTCGCGGTCGTAAGGCGGAGTGCCGTCCGCGGTCTCGGAACCTGGAAGCGGAGCATCGGCATCGAGGTACGTCACCGGCCCCCCGAGCGCGATCGCCCGGGCCTGAATCTTCGCGTTCAGGTCCAGATACACGCTCCGGCTCACGACGGACGGAAGCGAGCCCGCGACGATCACGACGCCATGGTTCCGCATCAGGACGACGGCCCTCTCGCCGAGCGCTCCGGCCAGGGCGCGGCCGGTCGAGGCGTCGGCGACCAGCGGGCGCCGGGCGGTTGCGACGTCGCCGACGTCGAAGACCGGGACGCCTCCCGCCAGAAACGAGCTCATGTGGTACATCGCCCGCATCGGGACGCTCGAGTCCGCGAACGCGACGATCCCGGGCGTGTGCGCGTGGACGACGGCCCGGACGTCGGGCCTCGCCCGGTAGATCGCCGCGTGGATGTAACGCTCGATGTAGTCGGGGCGTCCGGCGGCGCTCACGGCGCGGCCGTCGAGGTCGTACTCGAGGATGTCCGCGGCGACGACGAGGGCCGGCGCCTTCGCCCGGGACAGGAAGAAACGGTCTGCCTGCTTCGGGCTCCGCGCGCTGACGTGGCCGTACCCGTCGAGGATCCCCCGGTCCGCCAGGATGCGATTGGCCGTGACGATGTCGTCGAGGACCTGTCCCTCGGGACCGGGTCGGCCGAGACCGTGGCCCGCGAGGCGCGCGAGCGCAACCAGGGCGGCGAGCGCCGCGGCCGAGACGATCAGGCTGGACCGCGAGTGGTACATGCGGGCGTGAGTCTACCGAGCCGGGGTCCCGGGACCGGGGGCGCGGCGCGGCGCTCTCAGTCGTCGTCCTCTTCGGCGGCGCCGACGAGGCTCGAGCGCACGGGGGGCGGCATCGGCGAGCCCGGGCCGCGGACCGACTTCCAGACGATCTCGTTCAGCTCGAGGTCCGGAGCGCGGTCCGGCTCGGAGAGGTTCATCCGGACCGACGCGTCGGCGCCCCAGGCCTGGGGGTCGTTCTTCTCGTCGAGCGGCACGCGGGCCGGCCGCGCCGCGTAGGGAGTGAAGTCAGGCTTCGAAACGAAGGCGGCGTCCATGGGCGTCGCGGCCGCGTCGTACTGGCTCATCGGCCCGAGCCCCAGGATGAGCTCGATCGTCCGGAGCATCGCGGCCGTCGTGTAGAGCGTCGAATCGAGGCCGCGGCCCCGGGTGTACGGGCTGATGACGAAGGCGACGGACCGGTGCGCGTCCACGTGGTCGGGGCCGTTCTGCGCGTCGTCTTCGAGAACGAAGATGACCGAGTCCTTCCAGTAGCGGCTCTTCGAGATCGCCTCGACGAGCCGGCCCAGCGCCTGATCGTTCTCGGCGATCATCGCCTTCGGCGTCGGATAGCCGGGTCGCGTGCCGGCCGTGTGGTCGTTCGGCAGGTGAAAGATCGAGAGCCGGGGAAGGCGGCCGCTGGCTTCGAATTCGCGGAACTCCTCGAGCCACGCGTCGATCCGCTTCCCGTCCGGGAGCGCCAGGTTCCAGGCGGCGTAGGTGGGGCTGATGTGACCCTCGAGACCGGGAACGGACGCGCGGGTGGGGCCCGTCCCTCCCTCCTCGTCTCCTTCTTCTCCCTGGCGGCCGAACTCGCCGTAGCTCCGGTACGTGACGCCGGCCCGGGCGCACGCGTCCCAGAGGTAGCCCTGCGCGGGCGCCGTCACGTTGCCGTACGGATTGCGGTTCTCGCCGCCGCCCTCGGAGAGGTACTTGCCGCCCCGCCCGGCGTAGTTCATCGGCCAGACCTTCTCGACGAAGTCCGTCGCGTACGCCGCGGTCGAGTACGCGTGACCGTCGTAGCTGACCTCCGCGTTGACGTAGAAGTTGTCGAGCTGGACGAACTCCCGGGCCAGCGCGTGGGCGTTGGGCGTCGCTTCCTCGCCGAAGAGGCAGAGGCTCGGGTCGCCGTTTCCCGTCGGAAGATCGCCGAGGACCTGGTCGTAGGTCCGGTTCTCGCGGATGACGTAGAAGACGTGCCGCAGCGGCGTGGCGCCGCCGGGGTCCCGCGGGATCGGGGACGCCTCCGACGCGGGAGCGGCCACCGGCCGCGCCGGGGGGGCGCCGGGCGTCAGGCGGCGGACGGTCCGGGTGAGCTCGTCCAGGGCGGCCGGATCCGGCGTCGGCAGCACCGAGAGCGCGCCCGTCAGCATGGCGCCCACGTACTGCGAGGGCTCCCCGTCCGCGCCCGGCTGGGGGCCCCGGGGATTCGGCATCGAGGTCAGGCCCTTGCCCGAGAGCACCAGGATCCGCTTGCCGTCCGGCGTGAACTGAACGCCCGTGGGATACCAGCCCGTCGGAATGAAGCCGGAGACCCGGCTGGCCGAGGGCCGCGCGACGTCCACGACGGCGACGGCGTTGTTGTCGGCGTTGGCGACGAGCAGGGTCCGGCCGTCCGGCGAGAGGGCGAGGGCGTTGGGGGTCGAGCCCGGCGGCGCGCCGGGCGAGATCGCGACCGAGATCTGCTCGGTCGAGGCCCCCGAGGCGAGGTCGACCGCCCAGACCGCGTTCGTATTCGCGCACGCGACGAAGAGCCGCTTCCCGTCCGCGGACAGGACCATCGCGTTGGGATGCTCTCCCACCGACAGCACTCCCCGCGGCTCGAGAGTCGCGGCGTCGAAACGCAGGACCTTCGCGCCGCCCCAGAGCGACACGAAGAGCGTCGCGCCGTCGGCGGAGACGAGACAGGAGTAAGGCTCCGCCGGCAGGCTCACTCGCTTCGAGACCTCGCCGGTCGAGAGGTCCACCGCCGACAGCCGCTGCCCGAGGACGTCCACGACGAAGAGCCGGGTCCCGTCCGGGCGAATCGCCAGTCCCCCGAGAAAACCTTCCTTGACGGCCTTGCCGACGGCGAACGTCCGGCCGGCCGTCAGCTTCCCGGGCCGCCAGAGCATCTCGCGGACCATCCCGTCGGCTCCGCCCGAGGCGTAGAGCCGCCGCCCGTCGGGATGCCAGGCGAGGCCGAGCCAGGCGTCGGCGACGGGAGTCCGCGGGTCGGGGCTCGACAGCGTGTCGAGCTCGACCACCGTGAGCGTGGGCTTGTCGTAGCCGTTGTTCGTCACGATCGCCCAGCGTCCGTCGGGCGTCACGAGCATCGCGAGCGGCAGGTCCCCCACCATGACGTGGCGGCCGGCCGGCGCGATCCGCCAGCCGTTGGGGAGCAGGGTCGCACCCTTCCCCAGGGGTCCAGGAATGTCGCTCCCGAGAAGGACGAGCGGAAGAGTGGCCGCGACGATCATCGCGCCGAGACGGCGTCTGTGGAATCGCTCGTCGCCCCGTTTTTCCGACGAAGACCTGCTGTCGGCCATCATGGTCCCGCCAATCTCTACGAGATGACCCACCGAGCGCAACAGTCGACCCGACGGGGCCGTGGGAAAACCTCGATCGGCCGGAGCGTGTTCCGGCCGATCACTGCCGTTGGGGGCGGCCCGCCGGTGGTCCGAGAACTGAAGCAACCGGCCCGTCGCACCCTTCGTCAGAAAGGCCAATGCAGCCCGAGCGCCTTCGCCAGGAAAATCGCCATTTGCCTGCGGGTCACCGGATTGTCCGGACAGTAGTTCCCGCCTCCGCATCCACCCGTGATCCCGGAGGCGGCGAGGGCCTCGACGAACTGGAAGCCGAAATCGCCGGTTGGCACGTCGTTGAAAGACGCCGACGCGGGAGCAGGGCTGACGGAACGCTTCCACCAGATCTCCACCCAACTGAAGGCCGGCCAGTTGACGCAGTTGTTGGCCAGTTCGACCTGGATCGCGAGCGCCTTATGGACGTTCTGCGTGTTCTGATAGCCGATCGGGCTCGCGTTGTAGTCGGTGCCATAGCCGTGGGCCGAGCTCGAGAAGGTGGCGATGCCGGAAGTCGAGCCATGGTTCACCTCCCAGAGCTCGACGCCGACCACACCCCCGCAGTAGGAATAGCTTTCGAGGCCGATGTAATCGATGACGGCGCCCGCCGGAATGTTCACGCTCGCATAAAACTCTCCCGCCCCGTCGTCGAAGTAGCGAGACAGGCAGCACTGGGCCGTTTTCCAGGAGTCGTTGCTATCCGCGGTGAACGCCGTGGCCGAGACGGTCGTCACCGTGTAGTTCTGAGTGCCGAACTCGTCGGGAGCCTGACGGGTGGTTTCAAATCGCGGCGGCGCAATCCGGGGCTGGGCCTGCGTGATACCCGCGCAGAGTGCTGCCGCCACCGACACGCCCACAACCCGGAGGGTTCGTTCGAGTCTCATGATGGGGCCTCCTGTTCGGAAAGCTTATGCCTTCGTCAGCTCGCGCGGCGTCCGGCCCACCGGGCGCCCCCCACAAAGCCCCTCGTGACTCGAACGTGAGCGAAGCTCCAGACGCTCCGGAGCGCGGACGGGCACCGGCGGCTCTACCGGGAGAAACCGACGCTCGATCCCTGGAGCCGCCTCGCGTCCGTTAGTCGCCCTCGTGCTCCGGTCCGTCGCCGCCGCCGCGAGGCGCGGGACAGCCCTGGAACTCCAGCACCTTCAGTCCGCTCGGCACGCTCTCGGGGATCTGCTTGCACAGCTTTTCGGGGCGCGCGTCCGGGTCGAGCAGGCCGTCGCGGAGGAAGGCCAGCAGGTCCTGGAACTCGCGGGGCGACAATTCGAGATCACCCAGCGCGGCGATGCGGGGCTCGAGACGGTCGAGGACCGGCTGCAGCGGGCCCTTGCGAACCGTCAGGTCGGCATCCAGGCCCGCCGCCGCGGCGTCGTACGAGGGCGCGAGCCGAAGCGTATTGAGGTGGTAGCGGAGAGCGTCTTCGAGCCGGGTGAACGAGCCGTTGTGGAAGAAGGCGGCCTGGAGCGCGATGTTGCGCAGCGGCGAGGTGCGGAACTCGTAGCGATCCGCCGGATCTCCGGTCACCTCCTCGCGGCCGAAGTCCTCGTCGGAGGCCGGCCCGGAGAACGCGAAGTTTCCCGGGAAATCGTCGGGGTTCAACGGGTCGCCGCCCGGCGCCAGACCGAAGGCCCTCGGCGCGATCGGCGGGATTCCGGCCACGTAGTTCTCGAAGTCCGTGAACATCTCGTTGGACGCGCCCGCGACGCCGTGGCAGCTCACGCAATTCCCCCTGGTGAAGAAAATCAACGCGCCGCGCTGCTGCGATTCCGTCAGCGCATGGCGGTGCCCGCGCGCGAAGCGATCCAGGGGTGCGTTCGCGAACGTGTTGGCCATCTGGAACTCCGCCAGCGCGGCGCCGATCATCGCGAACGTGATCTTGCCCCCGCGGGCCTCCGGGTAGATCCGCCCGAACCGGGAGACGTACTCGGCGTTCGCGTTGAAACGGTCCAGCACCTTCTGCCGGATCGAGTAGCTCATGTCGAAGGAGTCGGGCGGGCTGCCGTTGGGCCCCGCGATCGGTCCGGGCACGGTGTCCGAGACCGCACCGGAGGAGACCGGGTGCGACGGGTGATACAGAGCGGGATCGACGTCTCCGGGAACTTCGGCCGTGAATCCAGCCATCTCGATCAGCTCGGTGGACGGAAAGTGACCCTGCACGGTCAAGAGCGTCGTCATCTTCGTCGCGTCGAAACACGTGGCGTAGAAGCACGCGCTGCTCGGGTTCCACACCGTATTTCCGCCGATGAAGAAGGGAACGCTGGCGCCCAGGGAGAGGTCGAATGGGTCGCCGGAGCGGGAGACGAAGCGCAGGTTCAGCATCATGCTGGGAGAGAACGCCGCGTTGATCGTCAGGGGCGCGCGGCGCTGATTGCGCGGCCCCGTGCGGTCGGGCCCGACGATTCCGTTGTTGTCCGTGCCGATCGCGATCGACTGCGAATCTCCGAAGCCGGCGGCGGGCGAGTGGCAGCCCGCACAGGCGTTGTCCCGGTGCAGGCCCATGATGTTGTCGAAGAAGATGGTCCGGCCGAGCTTCACGAGCTTGGGATCGAGCCGTCGGCCCAGGCGCGGCTCCAGAGTCTCCTGCAAGCGTCCGGTGAAGCCCGCCTCCCGGAGCACCCGGGCCAGCCGATCCTCCAGGCGTTCCCGCTGGTCGGCGTTCGCCGACGAGAAGAAGGTGGCCGCGAGCATGAGCCCCGCCGCGATGACGGGTCCCCGATACGGACGGAATGGAGTCTTCATGGACTTTCTCCTCGCTTCCGGGAGTCTAGGATCACGGGTCGACCAAGACGCCTGCTTAATCCAGTTCGAAGAAACTCGTCTTCGACGATGAGACTCGCCTGACCGAGGACGCGCGGTTTGCGCCGCTTGGGCGCTTCGACTCCTCTGGCAGCGGCCCACTCGAGCAGAAAGGAAACCACGAGACCCGACTCGTCCGTATGATTCTGCTTTGCGGCGGGCGCGCGATGGGGTCCGCACCGACCCCGGGACTGCCGCCCGCCGGGAAGAGCAGTTGAAGATCTATCTCATCGCTCCGAAGAATCCGGAGTCCTTCTGGACCTTCGACCGCATCCTGCCGAGCCTGAAGAAGAAGTGTGTCTTCCCGAACCTGTCGCTGCCGACCGTCGCCGGCCTCACGCCGCGGGAGCACGAGGTCGTTCTCTGCGATGAGAACGTCGAGCCGATCGATTTCGACACGGACGCGGACATCGTCGGCCTGACCGGCTACGTCGTCCACGCGAAGCGCCTCTTCGACATCGCCGCCGAGTTCCGCCGCCGCGGAAAGTTCCTGGTCGCCGGCGGCCCGTTCGCCTCGCTCTGCCCCGAGCGGCTGCGGGACCGCGTCGACGTCGTCTTCGTCGACGAGGCCGAGTACTCGTGGCCGCGGTTTCTCGAGGACTACGCGGCCGGGAGCTGGAAACCGGAGTACCGGCAGCTCGAGAAGCCGAACATGCACGACTCGCCGCTGCCGCGCTTCGACCTGCTGAAGCTCGACCGGTACCGGACCATGACCATCCAGTTCGCGCGCGGCTGCCCCTTCCAGTGCGAGTTCTGCGACATCATCGTGATGTACGGCCGCCGGCCACGCACCAAGACCGTCGCGCAGGTGATGGCCGAGGTCAGAGAGATCCACCGTCTCGGCCTCCGGCGCATCTTCGTGGTCGACGACAACTTCATCGGGAGCAAGAAGGAAGCCAAGGAGCTGCTGCACGCCCTCGTCGAATGGCAGGAGTCCAACGGCTATCCGATGGAGCTGATGACGGAGGTCACGCTCAACATCGCCCAGGACGACGAGCTGCTCCGGCTGATGCGCGAGGCGAATTTCACGACGATCTTCGTCGGCATCGAGACCCCGCGCGCCGCGAGCCTCGAAGAGACGCACAAGCTGCAGAACCTCCGCGGAAGCATTCTCGATTCCGTGCACCGCATCCAGCGCGCCGGCATCGAGGTGATGGCGGGCATGATCGTCGGCTTCGACCACGACGACCCGTCCATCTTCGAAGAGCAGTTCCGTTTCATCCAGCAGGCGCGGATCCCGATCTCGATGACCGGTCTGCTGAACGCCATCCCGCTGACGCCCCTCTACGAGCGCCTGAAGAAGGCGGGCCGCCTGGCCGCCGAGTCGGTCGGCGACCAGTTCGTGCTCACCAACGTCATTCCCCAGGGAATGTCGCGGGAGCAGCTGTACGAGGGCTACCGGAGCCTTCTTCAGCGCCTGTACGGATACCGCAACTACCGGCAGCGCGTCATGGAGCTCATCCTCGCGCGCGGCACCCGGATCCGGAGCCGCGTCGTGGCGAGCGGCCAGGACCTCCGGATCTTCGCCCGCGTGCTCTGGACCTGCGTCCTGAGGGCCTCGCCTCGCCGCGCCTGGCTCACCCTGTCGCTCATGGCCGAAACGGCCCTGCGCCGCCCGCGGTCTCTGCGCCAGGCCGTCACGCTCGCCCTCATGCACAAGCACCTCTACGAGTACATGCGCGAGGTGTGCGTGCAGCTCGACGAGCTCGTGGACGAGCTCAGGCGGGTGCGGGTGCTGGAAGCCGCGGGTCTCGAGAGGGGACGGGCCTGACGGCGTCGTCCGTCACTTCGCGACGGGTGATCCCGGACTTGCGCTCCAGTGCGTGACGACCCCGAGGCGCAGATCGGGGCTTACCGTCGCCTCCGGGCGGAGGGCGACCATCTCGTCGCCGCCGCGGGTGACGTCGTAGGCGCGGGGCGAGTCACTGCGGCCGCCGCCGTTGAGGAGAGGAGCCGAGAAGAGGACCCGCGGTGCGCCGGCCGCAGGCTCCGCGCCGTTCCGAAAGTCGGCCGCGAGGAAGCGCTGGCCGTCGCGGAAGACGATCTCCGTCCCGCCCCGCGTCCAGAGAGGCTCGATCCCGCCGTCCTGCGAAATCTTCAGCTTCGCGCCGGCCTCCGGAAAGGAGCGGACGTAGACCTCGCTTCGACCCGTCTCGTCGGAGACGTAAGCGGCCCATCGGCCGTCGGGCGACAGCGCGGCCGAGAACTCGCGGGCGGGACTCTCGAACCACGGGCGCGCGGGAGCCGAGCCGTCGAGCGGGACGATCCAGAGGTCGCCGGTCCCCCTTCGCCGCGTCCCGCCGCGGTCCGCGTCGTACGAGACGGTGTAGAGCAGGTAACGGCCGTCAGGGGAAATGTCGTTCGGGAACTCCGCGTTTTCGCCGCTCGTCGGCAGCGGCCGGATCGTCCCGCTGCCGTCGGCCGCCCGAGCGGCGGCCCGCGGGTCCCCCGCCATCAATTGGGAGAAAGCCACCTCGCGCCCGTCCGGCGACCAGACGGGCGCGAAGAAACGACCCGGCTCGGTGACCAGCGGCGACAGCACCCCTCGCTCCCGGTCGAAGACGTGGAGCTTGCACGACATGCCGGCGCACTTCTGCAGGGCGATCCGGCGGCCGTCGGGAGAGAACGCCGGGTCGTCGTAGTCGGCCGGAGCGAGAGGCAGGGCGGTCTCCCGGCCGGAGCGATCGAGGAGGACGACGGACATCATCGTCTCCGGGATTCGGGGCCCGGAGACGTAGACGAGGGTTCCGTCGCGGTTGACGTCGAAGCTCGCCGTGCCGGCCGAGCCCCCGACGGAGATCGGCTCCTGGACCGCGGCCGGTGTTCCCTCGATACGCAGAGAGCGGAGGTCGAGGCCTACGGCGAAAACGGTGCCGCCGCGGACGAAGACGAGCCGTCCGGGCGGGACGAATCGGGCGAACGTGCTCTTCTCGATCAGGACCCGGCGCTTCAGGGAAGGGAGCTCGATGACCGCCGCCTCGGCGTTCGGCATGTCCTGGAAGTCCTCGCCCCGTACGATCGTGACGAGCAGACCCCGGCCTCCCGGCAGCTCCTGCGGCCAGAGAACCGCATGTTCGCCGCGAGCGGCGTCCAGCGGAGCGAAGCGCTCGAGCGGGCCGCCGGCCGACGAGACACGGTAAAGGCCGTTGTTGCTCGAGCGAGCCACGACGATGGCGCCGTCGGACATCCAGCACGCCCCGTAGGAGACCGGAGGGAGCTCGACGACCCGGGTGGGCTCGCCCCCGGAAAGCGCCACCTTCATCAACGCGCTGACCGTGATGTAGCCGAGCCACTCGCCATCGGGCGAGAAGAATGGCGCCCGCCCGCCCTCTGTGCCAGGAATTCGCTCCGCTTGCCCGCCCGCGAGTCGCAGCTTGAAGAAGCCCCGCGAGCCCTTTTCGCTGCCGGCCCAGAAAACCACCGTCGCGCCATCCGGCGAAAACACGACGCTCGGCTGGAAGGAGAAGCGGGGTCGAAGACCCTCCGGCAAAGAGAGGACCGCACTGACCGGATGGCTCGGGGGCGCGGCCCGGCCGCGGCCGGCGAGCCGCAGTCCCGCCAGAACGAGGAGAGCTCCGGCGAGGAGACCGGCGAATCCATAGACGAGAGAGGACCGGAGCGGTGCGGAAGGAGTCATCCCTTCGGGCCGCCCGACAGCCGACCGGGCACCGCTCCCCTCGGCCCGGATCTCCTCGATCTCCAGCCGCGCGTCCCCGATGTCGCGAAGACGCCGCGCCGGGTCTTTCTGGAGACACCTTCGGAGAAGGGCGGTCAGGCGGGGAGGCACGTCGGCCCCGAGCGCGGTCCAGTCCGGCTCGACGGTCAGAACGGCCGCCATGGTGTCGGAGACCGTCTGCCCCCGGAACGCTCGCCGGCCGGTCAGGCACTCGTAGAGAACACAACCGAAGGAGAAGACGTCCGTCCTCCGGTCGAGAGGTTTTCCCCGCGCCTGCTCGGGACTCATGTAGGGAGCCGTTCCGAGGACGACGCCGGATTGCGTCTCACCGGACGTGGCCGTCGCCGCGTTGGTGGCGTCGGGACCCGTCGGATCGATCGTCCGGGCGAGCCCGAAGTCGAGGACTTTCACCGTGCCGTCGGGACGCACCTTGACGTTCGCCGGCTTCAGATCGCGGTGAATGATTCCGACTCCGTGCGCCGCCTCGAGACCGGCCGCGATCTGGGAGGCCGTGCCGAGCGCTTCGTCGAACGGCAGCGGCCCTCCCGCCAGCTTCTGGTCGAGCCCTTCTCCCTCGATCAGCTCGAGGACCAGGTAGAGAGCGCCCTCCGACTCCTCGATGCCGTAGAGGGACGCGACGTTCGGGTGGTTCAGCGAACCCAGGAGACGGGCCTCGC
>CAVXTP010000012.1:0-160746 GCA_963764715.1 uncultured Acidobacteriota bacterium | reverse complement strand
GGCGCTCGCGCTCGATCACCGTCGCGTAGATCCGGCCCGCCGTGGTGTTGTTGATCTTCGAGCCCGTCATCGAGGTGAACCGCTCGTAGTGGCCGAGGTCGAGGTCCGTCTCGGCACCGTCGTCGGTGACGTAGACCTCGCCGTGCTGGAACGGCGACATCGTCCCCGGGTCGACGTTGATGTACGGGTCGAACTTGGCCATCGCGACGGAGAACCCCCGGGCCTCGAGGAGGGCCCCGATCGAGGACGCCGCGATGCCCTTGCCGAGAGAGGAGACCACCCCGCCCGTGATGAAAACGTACTTCGTGCTCATGACACCGCCTCCTCTTTCAGACCCTCGACTCGATTGAGACGCCGCTCGACTTCCTTGAGACGGCTTTCGGCACGAGCGAGGTCGGCCGGCGTATCGACGCCGATCGAGTCCCCCGCCGCCTCGCCCACCCAGATCGTATAACCCGCCTCCAGCCATCGAAGCTGCTCGAGCGACTCGGCGCGTTCGAGCGGGGAGGGCGGCAGCGCCGCCACCTCCGCGAGCGTCGAGGCCCGGTACGCGTAAATCCCGAGGTGCTTTCGATACGACGGCTCGCCGTTGCGGAAGTACGGAATCGGCGAGCGTGAGAAGTAGAGCGCCCGGCCGTCGCGCGCCACGGCGACCTTGACGCAGTCGGGGTCGGCGGCGGCCTCGGGGGGGGCGGCGATCGCGAGCGTCGCGAGGGAGCGGCCGGTCTCCGCGAAGAGCGCGTCCACGGCCCGGTCCACGTTCTCGGCCGGCATGAGCGGCTCGTCGCCCTGGAGGTTGACGTAGGCGTCCGCCGGCATCGCCCGGGCGACCTCGGCCACGCGGTCGGTGCCGCTCGCCGCGGCGGGAGACGTCATGACGGCCTCGCCGCCGGCCTCGCGGACGCAGGAGGCGATGCGGACGTCGTCGGTGGCGACGACGACCCGGCCCAGCCGCTTCGCCGCCCGCGCCGCGTCCCACACGTGCAGAACCATGGGGCGGCCTGCGAGGGGAGCGAGGGGTTTGCCGGGGAAGCGGACGGAGGCGAAACGCGCGGGAATCACTCCGATGACGAACATGCGATCATCGGGACTCAATAGTATCCTCGCGATCGCTCTTGCGTCAAGAAACGCTTCCCGCCTCGCGTCTCGCGCGTCCCGGAGTCGCGTGGCTCTACGTCCTGGCGGTTGCCGTCGTCGGCGCCGCGGCGGCCCGGGCCCTCGTGCGGGCGCACGCGGACCGGATGCACGGGGCGACGGGCCGCGCGGAGTGGATCTGGTACACGAACCGGATGACGCAACCGGCGCCGATCCGCTTCTTCGCGACCCGCGCCTTCGAGCTGCCCGAGAAGCCGGACCGCGCCCTGGCCAAGCTCTTCGTGGACGACGAGCACGTTCTCTGGGTCAACGGCGAGCGGGCCGGCGCGGCGGGGCAGCAGCGGCCCGGCGACGCGCTCGCGCTCTACGAGATCGCGTCGTTCCTGCAGGCGGGAGAGAACCGCGTGACGATCGAGGCCGCGAGTCCGACGGGCCTCGGCGGGATCCTGATGTCGGTCGACATTCAGGGCTTCGGACGCGACGCGCTCGTGACCGACGGCGCGTGGCGGGTCGACACGTCGAGGGACGCGATCACGGGGCCCGGGCGCTACCGTCCCGTGGTGTGGGGGCCCCCGCCCCAGTACCCGTGGGGATTTCCGCGGATGCCGAGGCCGGACGAGATCGAAGGAAAGCGGGGCGGCGAGCGCTGAGCGCTAGACGCTGGCGAGCTCGGCCTTGTGGACGAGCTGGTCGAGCGCCTCGCGAGCCGCGACGCACTGGGCGTTCTCGCCGTCGTAGCCGGCGAGCGCGATGACCTTGCGGTAGGCGGCGACGGCCGCCTCGAGGTTGCCGAGGCCGCGGTCGTAGATTTTCGCGAGCAGGAGGCGCGAGGCGAGGTGGCGGGGCGCGACCTCGACCGCCTTGGTGCAGAAAACCAGGGCCACGTCGTAGCGCTCCTCGGCCGCCGCGAGGCAGGCCCGGCGGTAGTAGAGATCGGCCTCTCCGGTCGGATCTGACTGTCCTGGAAGGAGTTGAGAGAGGTTCCGGAGGGTCGAGGCGAGCGTGGACCAAGTGTTGCCGTTGGATGCCATCTGGAGAGAGTGTACGACTCTTTCGCCAGATCTCAATAAAAATTTAGATGGAAGGACTCGAAATCCTTTTTTTGTATGGGCGATCCGGTCGCAGTCGGGTACCTAATGAATTAAGGAAAATTGGTTAGAAATGCTAATTAAATTAGCCGGGCCCTGTCCCGCCGTTTCCGGGCGTCCCGGCTCAGCGGATGCGGTCGATGACCGATTCCGTCGCGAGGAGCAGCCCTTCCTTCGCGTCGGAATCGGCGAAGGCGCCGAGCGCGACGCGGGCCGCGCCGGCGTAATCGCGCGCCAGCGCCCGCGTCTCCGGGATGCCGTCGTAGCGGTCCACGATCGAAAGGATCTCCGACGGCTCGACGCTCTTGAAGTCGCGCTCGCGCAGGACCGCGGCCACCTTGTCGCGCTCGGCCGCGGAGGCCTTCGGCAGAGCGAGGAGCAGCGGCATCGTCAGCTTTCCCTCGCGGAGATCGTTCAGGACGGGCTTGCCGACCTCCTCGACGCTGCCGGTGTAGTCGAGCAGGTCGTCGATGAGCTGGAACGCCATTCCGAGGCAGCGTCCGTACTCGGCCAGCCGCTCGGCCGCCACGAGGTCGCCGCGCGGGGCGAAGTGGGCGGGCAGGCGGCAGGCCGCCGAGAACAGGTCCGCCGTCTTGCGGCGCGTGATCTCGAGCGCCTCTTCGCGCGAGACGTGGATGGAGCCTTCCTTCTCGATTCCGAGGATCTCGCCCTCGATCATCGAAAGGGTCGTGTCCGAGAGGACCTTGAGGATCGTCAGGTCCCCCTCGTCGAGCGCGATTCCCATGGACATCGTGTAGAGGTAGTCGCCGAAGAGGACCGTCAGGTTGTTGCCCCACCGGGCGTTGGCGGAGGTCCGGCCCCGGCGCAGCCGCGCCTCGTCGATGATGTCGTCGTGCACCAGAGTCGCCGTGTGGATGAACTCGATCACGGCGGCGTAGTGGACGTCCTTGTCGCCCTCGCGGTAGTCGAGGAGCCGCGCCGACAGGAGCATCAGGGCCGGCCGGATGCGCTTGCCGCCGCCCTGGGCGAGGTAGGTGCCGATCCGGTCGATCGTCGGGATCGGCGAGCGGAAGTGGATGAGGAGCTCCTCTTCGACCCGGGCGAGCTTGTCGCTGATCAGGTCGTAGGCGCGCTTGAGGCGCAGGTTTTCGATCGGCGACGGGCTCATCGTCTCGCGTGCCTCATCGGTAGTTCGTGAACTGCAGCGGAACGCCGAAGTCGCGGCCCCGCAGCAGCGCCTGCACGGCCTGGAGCTCGTCCTTGGCCTTGCCGACGACGCGCACCTGGTCGGCCTGGATCGACGCCTGGACCTTGAGCTTCTGGTCCTTGATCGCCTTGACGATCTCCTTGGCCTTCTCCGACGCGATGCCCTGCTGGATCTTCGCGACCTGGCGCACCGTCCCCATCGCCGCGGGCTCGATCTTCTGGTAGTCGAGCGACTTGACGGCGATGCCCCGCTTGACGAGGCGCGTCTCGAGGATGTCGACCACGGACTTGAGCTTGTGGTCGTCGTCGGAGGTCAGGGTCAGAGCGAGGTCCTTCTCGTTCCACTCGATCTTCGATTTCGAGCCCCGGAAGTCGAAGCGCGTGGAGATCTCCTTGGACGCCTGCTGGACGGCGTTCGAGACCTCCTGCAGGTCGACCTTGCTGACCACGTCGAACGAGAACTCCTGAGCCATGGGGCCATTCTATGAGAGGCCGGGCCCCCCGTCAGTTCTCGACGATCCGGGTGCCCTTGGGGCCGGTGATGCGGTAGTCGGCCGCCGGGCGCGGGCTCGACGGCTTCCAGCCCTCGAAGCGAAATTCGCTGCGGTTGCCGGCCGTGTCCTCGTAGGAGAGGTTCTCGACCATGCCGCCGGCGGCGACGACGAGCTTCAACCAGGCGAGGTCGGAGTCCGCGGACCGGGGCTTCAGGAGAACGGCGCCGGAGGCGTCCTTCTGGATGTCGTAGCGCGTCGCGAGGTCCTCGGGCTTGCCGAGGAACACGAGGGGCAGGCGCGCCTGCTCGTCCGGCGTGAGCTTGCGGATCGTGAGCTGCTTGTCCTCGGGGGAGAAGAAGCGGCCCTCGCCGGCGTCGTAGGTGTAGGTCTTCTTGTCGGGTGCGGCGTAGTCGAACCGAAGGCGCTGCGGGGCCTGGATCCAGACCTCGCCCGACTCGCGCCGGGAGGTCGCGAAGCCGGCCGGCGTGTAGATCTGCGTGAAGGCCGCGGCGTGCGCGGAGCCGTCGCCGTAGGCCGCGGCGGCTTTCGCGAGCAGGGCCATGGCCTCGGCCGGGCTCTCGGGCGCCGCGGCCAGGGTCAGGGCCAGGATGGCCGCGAGCATCGCTAGTGCCGGAAGTGGCGGCGGGGCGCCATCAGGAACGCCATGTTCCGCTCGTCGGCCGCGGCGATGATCTCGGCGTCGCGGATCGAGCCGCCCGGCGCGACCGCGGCGGTGACTCCGGCTTCCGCCAGGATGTCGACGCCGTCCCGGAACGGGAAGAACGCGTCGGAGGCCGCGCCGCAGTTGACGATCGGAAGCACGGGCTTGGTCACGGCGAGGCGGCAGGCGTCGACGCGGCTCATCTGGCCGGCGCCGATGCCGATCGTCTGGCGGGCGTTGGCGAGGACGATGGCGTTCGACTTCACGCGGCGCGCGACCTTCCACGCGAGCTCGAGGGCGGCGCGCTCGACGGCCGTGGGCTTGCGCTGCGAGACGAGCTTCCAGGCCGAGCTCGCGTCGGGCTCCGAGTCGGCGTCCTGCAGGAGGAGCCCGCCCTCGATCCGCTTCCAGTCGAGGCCGTGCGCCGGCCGGCGCGAGACCGGCACGCGGAGGAGGCGGATGTTGGGCTTCTTGGCGAAGTAGGAGAGCGCCTCGTCGGTGAAGTCGTCGGCGGCGACGACCTCGACGAAGTGCTGGAGCACGAGCGAGGCGAGCGCGCCGTCGACCTGGCCGCGGATCGCGATGATCCCGCCGAAGGCGGCCAGCGGGTCGCACGCGAAGGCGCGGCCGAACGCCTCGGAGATCGTGTCGCCCACGGCGACGCCGCAGGGGTTGTTGTGCTTGACGATGACCGCGGCCGGGCCCTCGAAGTCGCGGGCGAGCTGCACGGCGGAGTCGAGGTCGAGGAGGTTGTTGAAGGACAGCTCCTTGCCCTGGAGCATCTGGAAGCGAACGAGGGCGTCGGGCGGGGCCGACGGAAAGGCGTAGAGCGCCGCTCGCTGGTGGGGGTTCTCGCCGTAGCGCAGGGCCCCCACGCGGTCGAAGGCGAAAACGAGGCTCTCCGGGAAGTCGTACGGCTCGCGCACGGAGCTCGCGAAGTAGCCGGCGATCGTGGCGTCGTAGGAGGCGGTGCGGGCGAAGGCCCGGGCGGCCAGGCGCTCGCGGGTCGAGAGCTTCGTGCCGCCCGTCAGCCGGATCTCCTCGAGCACGGCCTCGTAGTCGGCCGGGTCGACGACGACCGCGACCCGCCCGTGGTTCTTGGCCGCGGCCCGGATCATCGCGGGCCCGCCGATGTCGATCATCTCGACGACCTCGGCGCGCCCCTTGCCGGCCGCGACGGTCTTCTCGAAGGGGTAGAGGTTCACGACCACGAGGTCGACGGCCTCGATCGCGCTCGCGGCGAGGTCTTTCGCGTGGTCGTCGCGGGAGTCGTCGGCGAGCACGCCGCCGAAGATCTTCGGGTGCAGCGTCTTGACCCGGCCGCCGAGGATCTCGGGGAAGCCCGTCTTCTCCTCGACGAGCGCGACGGGGACGCCGGCCTCCTTCAGGTGCGCGGCGGTCCCGCCGGTCGAAACGATCTCGATGTCGCGGGCCGCGAGGGCGCGGCCGAGCTCGGCGATCCCGACCTTGTCGTACACGGAGACGAGCGCGCGCCGCACGGGCGTCACGGCGGAGGGCATGGGAATCGGCTCGACCATGCGCGCGGACTATAGCAGGGGCGAAACCGGAATCCGGCGGCCCGGCGCGCCGCCGCGGATCCCGGCGCTCCTAGAAAACCTTGAGCAGCTGGACGTTGATCGTGAAGCCGTGGACGCCCCGCGCGACGACCGGGTAGCCGGCGTCGGCGCGGATGCGCGTGCCGTCCCACGGACCGTTGAACGACGTCGTGATGCCGATGCCCGAGTAGTACGCGTTGGTGTCGCCCGCGAACCGGTTCGTGACGACGGCCTGGCCGTACTCGACTTCGAAGCGGACGATCTCCTGGATGTTGATGCCGTAGGAGATGATCGCCTCGTAGGCCCGGTCGGCGAGCACGGTGCCGCTCGGGAATCCCGTCAGGGCGGTCGACGAGAACGGGCCGAAGTCCCACTGCGACCAGCGGTCGAGGTCCTGGCCGTCGAGGTACGACAGCTTGACGAGGAGCTTCCGGAAGTTCTCGAAGTAGAAGCCCTTCGTCAGCTCGACCGAGTACTTCCAGTAGTCCTTCTGCGTCGGCTCGTAGCTGAAGTACAGGGGGTCGCCCCAGGGCTCCCACTTCTGCCGCGAGTAGTAGCCGGCGTTGGCCGCGAGGTTGTAGCCGTCCTGGCTCCAGTTCAGCCGCAGCCCCGCGCCGAGCGTGAAGGTGTCGACGGGAACCACGAACTCGGGCGACGTGTCGTTGGTCGCCTTGTAGCCGTCGTACTGCGAGAAGAAGTTGAGCGACGCTTTCAGGTACGGGCCGAGCGGATGGCCCATGTTCAGCGAAAGGTACTCGGGCAGGTGCTTGACGGACCCGGACTTGAACTCGATGCCGTCGCGGTACTCGGTCTCGACGAACGGGATCGCCACGCCGAAGGCGTCCATGCCGAGGTCGAAGTGGGTCCCCAGGAAAGACGGGTCCGTGTAGTTGGCGAAGAGGATCGAGCCGAAGAAGAACACCGAGAGCTGCTTGTTCTTCCCCCACATGTCGAAGTTGAAGTACTGGAGGCCGAGGAGGGGGAAGGGGTAGTCCTGGCCCCGCTGGTAGAAGGCGCCGACGACGCCGATGAGGCTCTTGCGGGTCAGCTTGTTCTCGACCTGGCGTTCCTCCGGCTTGTCGGGGTCCGGGACGAGATACCGCAGGCCGTCGTCGGTGTCGCGGACCATCTGCGACTTCGAGGCGTAAGCCTCCTTGAGACGCTCCGCGTAGTCCTCCGGGTTGAGCCGGACGCCGGTCATGGTGACCCTGCGTTCGATCGCGGTCGTCCGCCCGGCCGTCGAGAAGACCTGCTGGCCCCGGATCTCGAGCGGCAGCACGAGGCCCGGGTTGTCCGGCACGTCGCGGTAGTACTCGGTCTGCACGTTCGAGAGGGTGTCGCCCTTGAGGTTGAGCTGGATCGATTCGCGGCGCAGGAGCGCGAAGGTCTCCCGGTCGATCCACGCCGTGCCCCGGTAGATCGGCTTGTCCCCGACGGTCGAGCGCGGGCGGAAGTCCACGCGGTAGGCCGGCCGGCCGTCGACCGTCGTCTCTCCGGCGAGCTCGTACTCGTATTCCTCGGTCAGCCGGATGTCGAGCGGAAGCGTCGTGACCTTGTCGGGCTGCAGGATCGGCAGCTTCGGGATCGTGCGCCCCTTCCAGCGCACGCCGTTGAGGTAGAACTCCTCCCAGGCCCAGTCGGGGGCCTGTCCCCGCTCGAAGAAGTACGGGCCGCGGATCGTCAGGTCGAGGCTTCCCGGCAGCGAGGCCACGCGGAACCGGAGGGACGACTCCATCAGCGCCGTGTACGTGCGGACCTTCTCGCGCTGGCCGGCCTCCCAGCCGCGCTCGCGGGCCACGATCTCGTCGGCGGTCAGGCCGCGGACGGCGCCGACGTCGACGGCCGCCTTCGTCTCGCCGCCGGGTCGGGCCGCCGGCGTCAGCACGACGGCGAGCGGGCCCCGCGAGAGGTCGAGCGTGAGGACCGGCGCGCCCTTGAGCTCGAAGTCGCGGCGCACGCCGCTCGCGAGGTTCTCGACCGACGCCTTCTGGAACGGGCCGCCCGAGAGCGCGATGCGCGCCTCGCCCGACGGATCGTCCGGCAGGAACAGGATCGGCGTGAAGGCCTTGGCGTCGAAGTAGCGCAGCACCGGAGCGGTCGAGCCGTCGCGGCGCGTCCGCGTCGTCGCCGTCGGGTCAGGCGAGACGTCGCCCGTGAAGTACCGCTGCAGGCGCGAGAGGGTGGCGGTGTCCGCGTCGGTGACGGTGCGTCCTCCCGAGGGCACGGCGACGAGGGCGGCGCCGGGCGTCGACTGGAGCGCCTGGAGGGCGGCGGCGATCGGGGAGAGCGTCTCCGACGCCGGCGTCCGGACCCACGCCGCGCGGGCCGAGTCGGCCGGGAGCCGTCCGCCGGGCGCGAGGACCAGGGCATCGACGTAGGCCGCGAGCTCCTCGTCCGTTTCCGGCGGGAGGGGCTCGCCGCGCGCGAGGCCGATCTTCCCCTCGAGCGACGCGGCGCGGAAGGACGAGGCGAGCCGCTTGATCGCGTAGACGGTGCGCTCGAGCTCCGCGGCCGGGATCGTCAGGATCAGCGCGGGCGACGAGCTCGCGGTCGTGAGCCGGGCCGCCGCGTCGTCGAGCTCCTCGTCGGTCAGTCCGGCGAGCGAGACCTCGACGACGCAGCCCGCGGCCCCGGCTCCCTCGGGCCGCTTTTCCGCCAGCGGCAGGAAGCCGAAGGCCGTTCCGGGCGCGGGCGTTTCGCACGGCCCGCCGGGGCGCTCGAGCGCCAGCTTCAGCGGCTCCGCGGCCCGGGCCGGCGCGGCGGCGGCGAGCAAAAGAAAAGCGCCCGCGAGGAGGCGGGCGCTTGGAGGCGATTTCATCGTCATCGGGAACGACAGTAAAGCAAAGGTTGTTCCCGATTCCCGCCGGTTGTCGGCTACCGCCGGGCCTTCTCCTTCTCCTTGACCGCCTCGGCGATCGCCGGCGGCGGGGCCGCCGGGGCCGGCGACGGCGCTTCGGCCACGGGGATGCCGAGGCTGATCCGGAGCTTGCGCTCGATCTCGGCGGCGAGCTCGGGGTTGTCCTTCAGGAACTGCTTGGCGTTCTCGCGTCCCTGGCCGATGCGCAGATCTCCGTAGGACAGCCACGCCCCCGACTTCTCCACGATCTTCGCCTCGATGCCCATGTCGATGAGCTCGCCCTCGCGGGAGATGCCTTCGCCGTAGTTGATGTCGAACTCCGCCTGCCGGAAGGGCGAGGCGACCTTGTTCTTGACGACCTTGACCTTGGTCCGCGACCCGACGACCGTGTCGCCGTCCTTCAGCGACGCGATCCGGCGGATGTCGATGCGGATCGTCGAGTAGAACTTGAGCGCCCGGCCTCCGGTCGTCGTCTCGGGGTTGCCGAACATGACGCCGATCTTCTCGCGGATCTGGTTGATGAAGATCAGGCTCGTGCGCGACTTGGAGACGATCGCCGTGAGCTTGCGCAGGGCCTGGGACATCAGGCGGGCCTGGAGGCCCATCTGCGCCTCGCCCATCTCGCCCTCGATCTCGGCCTTCGGCACGAGGGCCGCGACCGAATCGATGACGACGACGTCGATCGCCCCGGAGCGGATGAGCATCTCGGTGATCTCGAGGGCCTGCTCGCCGTTGTCGGGCTGCGAGACGAGGAGGTTGTCGGTGTCGACCCCGAGCTTCTTCGCGTAGTCGGCGTCGAGCGCGTGCTCGGCGTCGACGAAGGCCGCGAGGCCCCCGGCCTTCTGGGCCTGGGCGATGACCTGCAGGGAGAGCGTCGTCTTGCCCGACGACTCCGGGCCGAAGATCTCGATGACGCGGCCGCGCGGGATGCCGCCGACGCCGAGCGCCACGTCGACCCCGAGCGAACCGGTCGGGATCACGGCGATGACCTGCTCGGGCCGCTCGCCGAGGCGCATGATGGAACCCTTGCCGAACTGCCGCTCGATCTGCGTCAGCGCCGTTTCGACGGCGCGCCACTTCTCGTTGCTTTTCACGCTGGACATGTCCTCACCTTTCTGGCTGGAAGAGAAACTCCGCGCGATTCCGCGCGATTATAGACTTCGGAAGAGGCACCGCAGGACGCGATGAGGACACACGGATCTTCTCTCCGGCACGACCCGGTGTCAATGTCGCAGGCCCGCCGCGCCTTCGCCGCGCGACCCTTCGCCGCGCTGCTCGCCACCGGCTTCGGCGCCGGCCTCTCGCCGGTGGCTCCGGGCACCGCCGGCTCGCTCGTCGGCCTCGCCGGCGCCTGGTTTCTCGCGTCCCACGGGTCGATTGTCGGCTCGCCGGTCGGACTCTTGATGTCCGGGCTCGCGGTCGGGCTCGTCGGCGTCGCCGTCTCGGGGCCGGTGAGCCTCGCCCTCGGGACGGAAGACCCGGGCTGCATCGTGATCGACGAGATCGCCGGCCAGCTCGTGGCGTGCGCCGGCGCGGTCCTTGTCGCCGGGGCGCCCTGGTGGTCCTGGGCCGCCTCGTTTCTCCTCTTCCGCTTCTTCGACGTGGTCAAGCCTCTCGGGATCCGACCTCTCCAGGACCTTCCGGGCGGCTGGGGAGTCGTCGCCGACGACCTCCTCGGCGGCGCCTACGCTGCGGCCCTGCTCGCGATCGCCTCCCGATGGGCCTGAGTCCGGACCTCGCGCCCGGGGAGGGCTCGGTCGAGCGCGAGGAGCCGCTGTCGCGCCACACGACCTGGCGGATCGGCGGGCCCGCGCGCTTCTTCTGCCGCGTCAGGACCGAGGCCGGCCTCGGGCGGATTCTCGCCGAGGTGTTCCGCACCGGCGAGCCGCTGACGATCCTGGGGATGGGATCCAACATCCTGGTCTCCGACGCGGGCTTCCCGGGCTACGTATTGAGGCTCGAGGGCGACTTCCTGAAGGTCGAGATCGAGGGCGAGACGGTCCGGGCCGGCGGCGGCGCTCCGCTCGGCGGGGTGTGCGCGGCGGCGGCGCGCGCCGAGCTCTCGGGCCTCGAGGCGATCTCCGGGATCCCGTCGTCGATCGGCGGGGCCGTGAGGATCAACGCCGGCGCGTACGGCGGGGAGATCTTCGACGTTCTCGAGAGCCTGCGCCTGGTCTCGCGATCGGGGGAGAGCCGCGCCGTGGCGGCGTCGGAGGTCCCGCACGGCTACCGGTGGTCGAAGCTCATCGAGACGCGCGAGATCGTCAGCCTGGCGGTGCTGAAGCTCGCGCGGGCCCCGCGCGCGGAGATCCAGGCGAAGACCCGGACGGTGGCGGACAAGCGCCGGGGCGCGCTGCCGTCCGAGCCCAACGCGGGCAGCGTCTTCAAGAACCCGGAGGGCGACTACGCGGGCCGGCTCATCGAGGCCTGCGGCCTGAAGGGAGAACGGGAGGGCGGGGCGCTCATCTCGCCGCGGCACGCCAATGTGATCGTGAACACGGGCGGCGCGCGGGCCGAGGACGTCCTCGTCCTGATGCGGAGGATGAGGGACGCGGTCCGGGCGAAGTTCGGGGTTACCCTGTTGCCCGAAGTGGAAATGCTGGGCGTGAAATGGGAGTGAAGAGAGGGCGGCCACAAGGGCCGCCCCTACGAACGAAGGCCGCGAGGAGACCTTCCCCCGGTCGTAGGGGCGGGGCTCGTCCCCGCCCGGTCGAGCCATGAGGATCCTCCTCATGGCGGGCGGCGGGGGAACGCGGCTCTGGCCACTTTCGACGGAGGCGCGCCCCAAGCAGTTTCTGCCGCTGCTGTCGGACCGGAGCCTCCTCGCCGAGACTCACGCACGGGTGCGGCCGCTCTCGCGCGACGTCTGGGCGGCGACCTCGGAACGCCACGCCCCCCTGGTCGCCGCCGAGCTCCCGGACATGCCGGCCGACCGCATCCTCGCCGAGCCCGTCCGGCGCAACTCGGGGCCCGCGATCCTCGCGGCCGCCGCTCGGTTTTCGGCCGACGGCGACCCCGTCACCGCCACGATCCCGACGGACCAGACCGTCCGCGACGACGAGGCGTTGCGCCGCGCGCTCGACGAGGCCGGGAAGGAGGCGGACCGCGCGTCGGTCGTGATCCTCGCCGTCCCGCCGAGCCGCGCCGAGACGGACTTCGGGTACATCGAAGTGCGCGACGGCGCGGTCCTCCGCTTCGTCGAGAAGCCGGACCGCGAGAACGCCCGCGCGCTCGCCGGCTCCGGCCGCCACCTCTGGAACGCCGGCATCTTCGTCTTCCGGCCCTCGCGCCTGCTCGCCGAGGCCCGTCGCGTCGCGCCCGAGCTGCTCGCCGGCGTCGAGCGCTACGTCGCGAGCGGGGCCGGCGCCGACTACGCGGGCCTTCCGGACATTTCGTTCGACTTCGCCGTGATGGAGAAGGCCGCGGGGGTGCGCGCCGTGCCGCTCGACGCGGGCTGGAGCGACGTCGGCACGTGGCGCTCGGTGCGCGACCTGCGCGGCGCCTCCGCGGAGGGGAACCTCGTCCTCTCCGACGTGCCGGTGCTCGCGCCGGGGGTGCGCGACACGGCCATCGTCTCGGGCGAGGACGGCCTCCTCGTGATGCCCTTCGAGCGCGAAACGGAGCTGCGGGCGGCCGTCGCCCGGCTCAAGGACGAGGAGAATTCCCGCCGATGACGACTCCGACGGCTGCGGCCCTCGCGCGCCTGCGCGAGAACGTGGGCCTGGCGTACCGCGGCGAGGTCCGGGCGGTCGACCTCGTGCTGACGGCCCTGCTCGCCCGGGGGCACGTGCTGATCGAGGACGTGCCCGGCGTCGGCAAGACGACGCTCGCCCGGGCGCTCGGGCGCAGCCTGTCGCTCGATTTCCGGCGGATCCAGTTCACGAGCGACACGCTGCCGGCCGACGTCATCGGCATCTCGGTCTTCCACGCGGGCAGCGACCGGTTCGAGTTTCACCCCGGGCCGATCTTCGCCAACATCGTCCTCGCCGACGAGATCAACCGGGCCACGCCGAAGACGCAGTCGGCCCTGCTCGAAGCGATGAACGAGGGAGCGGTCACGGTCGAGTCGGAGCGCCGGCCGCTGCCGCACCCCTTCATGGTCGTCGCGACGCAGAATCCCGTCGAGTACCTCGGGACCTACCCGCTGCCCGAGTCGCAGATGGACCGGTTCTTCCTCCGCCTCTCCCTGGGTTACCCGGCCGAGGAGGAAGAGAAGATGCTCCTGCGCCGCGGGGGCACCGAGCGGGTGCTCGCCGCGATCCCGGCGGTCCTGTCGCCCGCGCAGGTCCTCGAGCTCCAGGACGCGACCGAGACCGTGACGGTCGCCGAGCGCCTGCTCGACTACCTCCACGCGATCGTGCAGGCGACGCGGAAGACCGCGGAGCTGCGCCTGCCGGTCTCGACCCGCGGCGCCCAGGCGCTCTACCGGGCGGTCCAGGCCCACGCCCTCCTCCAGGGACGCACCTACGCCACGCCGGACGACGCCCACGCGGTCGCGGAGGCCGTCCTCGCGCATCGGATCCTCTCGGTCTCGTCGGACGGGTTCGGAGCCGGGGGCCGCGAGAAGGAGATCGTGCGGAAGATCCTGGCGCAGGTCCCGGTGCCGGTGTGAAGAATCGGGAGGCAGACGGCGGGCGGCAGGCGGCGGGAAAGACGTCGAATCGAGCCTCGTCCTGCCTCCTGCGTCCTGCGTCCTGCCTCCTTCCCTCGGCATGACCCGTCTCATCCCGGACTGGGAGATCCGGATCACCAACTTCGGGCTCGGCTACATCCTCATGTGCCTCGTCGTCGCGATCGCGGCGACGAACACCGGCAACAACGGCCTCTACATGGTGCTGGCGGCGATGCTCGCGGCGATGATCGTGTCGGGCATGCTCTCGCGCCGCAACGTGCGGGGCGTCGCCTGCGAGGTCGAGGCCGTCGGGGAAATCGTGGCGACGCGGCCGGCCTGGCTCCGGCTGCGGCTGGAAAACCGGCTCCGGGCGGGCAAGGCGCAGGCCCTGTTCTTCCTCCACGAGGCGCTGCCGGGGCCGCTCTGGATCGACCCGCTCGCCCCCGGCGAGAAGCGCGAGATGGTCGTCGAGGGGACCTTCCCGCGCCGCGGCGTTTACCGGGAAGCGGATGCGGGGCTGCTGTCGCGCTTTCCGCTGGGCCTCTTCCGCAAATACCGCAAGGCGCGTCTCGGCCGGGAGATCGTGGTCTATCCGCTGCCGATCGCGACCTCGGCGCCCGAGGTCCCGCCGGAAGACGCGCGAGGCGGTCGGACGCTCCACCGCGGCCGGGGCAGCGGCTCCGACATCCGCACGCTCCGCGAATTCTCGCCCGGCGACGACCCGCGCGACCTGCACTGGAAGCAGTCGGCCCGGATGCGCCGCTGGATCGTGCGCGAGCGCGAGGCCGAGCGGGACCGCGTGCTCTTCCTCGCGGTCGACAACGCGCTGCCCGTGCCGGCCGATTCGGAGGCGCTCGCGCGGTTCGAGAACGCGGTCGCGCGCTGCGCCGGCCAGGCGCTCCTGCTGCTCTCGCGGGGAGGCGAGGTCGGGTTCCACGCGCGCGGCGTGAAGGTGCCGGCGCGCGGCGGGCGGGCGCAGCGGGTCCGCATCCTCGACGCGCTCGCTCGCCTCGAGGTCGTGCCGCTCGAGGCCGCGCCCGAGTTCCCGCCGATGCGAAAAGGAGACCTGCGGTGGTTCGTCTCCTGAGGTCGGGGCCCCCGATGCCCGAGGGCCTGCGGCGCGCCTACGTGCTGGCCCTCGCCCCGGCCGCCCTGGTCGCCCCGCTGCCGCTGCTCTGGACGGGCGCCGCCAGCCGCAAGGCCGTGCTGGCGTACGTTGCCGCCGTCGCCCTGCTCTGGTGGCGCGCCCGGCAGGGCCGCCCGGTCGGGCTCTCCGACGCCGCGCAGAACGTGCTCGGCCTCGTCTACATGGGCTGGCTCGCGTTCTCGGCGGTGACGCTTCGCACGGGGCTCCTGCCCTCGGTCGCGCACCTGCTCCTCTTCACCGCCCTCGCGAAGCTGGCGTCCATGAAGCGGCCGGGGGAGGCCCGGCTCGCCCTGCTCATCGTCTTCCTGCTGACGCTCGCGTCGGCGTCCTCGTCGACGCACGTCTCCTCGCTCGCCTACTTCGCCGCGATGTCGTGGCTCGGGTTCCGCACGCTCGCCCGGGTCGCGGTCCTCGCGGACTTCGACGAGGCCCCGCCCGAGCGCGTCCTCTCGAGCGTGCCGACCGCCGGCCTGTCGGCCGTGGCGATCGTGGGCGGGGTGCTCGCGGCGACCCCGCTCTTCTTCGCCCTGCCGCGCCTTCACGGGCCCTTCGTCGTCGCGCCGTTCCGCATCGAGGACGCCTTCGCGAAGACGATGTCGGCCGACCGCGTCGATCTCGAGTCGTTCGGGGCCGCCAAGCGCAGCGACCGCGTCGTCCTGCGGCTTTCCTCGCGGCCCGACATCGCCCGGGACGCGCCGCTCCGGCTGCGGGAGGCCGTCTTCACCGACTACCAGCAGGGAAGCTGGCTGCGGAACCCCTGGCGCGGCCCGCGCCGCCGCGAATCCCAGGTCTACGGCCGCGCCGCGGACGCCGATCCGCGCGACGTCGCCTGGACGGTCGACGCCGACCTCTACATCTACGGACAGGGGTTCCTGTTCCTTCCGTACGGCACGGCGGCCGTCGACGTCGAGCGCAGCCGCGCGAGCGAGATCCCGGACGGCGTCATGCAGGTGGCCTCGGGCCGCGGCCCGGTGAGGTACACGGCGAAGGTGCGGCGCGAGCCGGCGCGCGGCGCGGGGGAGAGCGCCATCCTCGCGGGAGACGTTCCCGTCGAGGTCCAGCAGTACGCCATCCGCCTGACGGGGGACCTGACCGACCCGGAAGAGATCTACAAGCGCATCGAGGACCACTTCGCGCGGGACTTCGTCTACACGCTCGACGCGCCGAAGGCCCAGGGCGACCCGCTCGTCCACTTCCTGCTGCGCTCGAAGGCCGGGCACTGCGAGTACTTCGCGTCGGCAGCGGCGATGATGCTGACGGCGCGCGGCATCCGGGCGCGGCTCGTGACGGGCTCCTACGGCGGCGAGGAGGGCCTCTTCTCCTCGTCGATGGTCGTGCGCGCGGAGAACCTGCACGCCTGGGTCGAGGCCGACCTCGACGGGACGGGCTTCCGGGTCCTCGATCCCACGCCGGCAGCCGGGATCCCCCCCGAGCGGACGAGCTTCTCGATCCTCTCGCGCCTCGTCGCCCTCGGCCGCGAGATCGAGTTCTTCTACGACCGGCGCGTGCTCGGCTTCGACGCCGGCGACCAGCTCGGCGCGGTCGAGTCGCTGCGGGAGTCCATCTCGGACGCGGCGGCGGGGCTCGCTTCGCTGCGGCAGACGGCGCGCGAGTGGCTGACCGCCCGCGCGGCGGCCGGCCTCCTCGCCGGGGCGGCGCTCGTCTGGCTGATCGCGGCCCTGGCGCGCCGCGCCGCGGTTCGGACGCCCGCCGCGACCCGCGCCTACCTCGCCGTGCGCCGGCTGGTGTCGCGCCGGCGCGGACCGCTCCCCGAATCCGTTCCGCCGGCCGAGGTCGCCCGCCTCCTCGCCGAGGAGGTTCCCGCCGCCCGCGAGGACGCCGAGGCCGTCGTCACGCTCTACTGCGCGAGCGCCTTCGGGGGCGCGGCGCTCGACCCGGAAGAGGAGCGCGGGCTCGGCGCGCGCGTGCGGCGCCTTCGCAAGCTCGCCTGATTCCTACCGCGTCGCGCGGGCGGCCACGACGGTGACGTCGTCGAGCTGGGGAAGTCCCGCCTCGAAGGCCTCGACGGCGTCGACGATCCGCTGGCAGAGCGATCCGACCGGCGAGCCGGCGTTGTCGCGCAGGAGCTGCTCGAGCCGCGCCTCGCCGAACTCCTCCTCGGCGGTATTCGCCGCCTCGGTCACGCCATCGGTGAAAATGATCAGCAGGTCGCCCGGTGAGAGGGCGGTCGTCGCCTGGCGGTAGGTCGCACCGGCGATCGCCCCGAGGGGCGGGCCGCCCGCCCGAAGCCGCTCGAGGTCGCCCGTCGCGCGCAGGAGCATGGGCGCGTTGTGGCCGGCGTTGACCCAGGTCAGCGTCCGGGCGTTCTCGTCGAAGACCGCCCAGAAGAAGGTGGCGAAGCGGTTGGTCGCGGTCAGGGCGTGCATCTGGGCGTTCAGGTCCCGCGCCAGGCTCGCCGGTCCGTCCCCGGCGATGGACATCGAGGCGAAGCTGCGCACGGCGCCCTGCAGGCTCGCCATCAGGAGCGCCGCCGAAAGCCCCTTGCCCGCGACGTCGCCGGCGGCGATGCCGACCCGCGCAGCGTCGAGGCGCAGGAAGTCGTAGTAGTCGCCGGCGACGCCCCGGGCCGGCCGGCACGCGCCGTGACACTCGAGACCCCGGATCTCGGGGTCCTTGCGGGGGAAGAGCCTTTCCTGGACCTCGCGGGCGATCGCGACGTCGCGCTCGAGGCGTTCCTGCACGGCGTGCCGCTCGCGCTCGAGGGCGCGCTTGAGTGCCGCGACGACCCAGACGAAGAGCGCGAGGAAGGCGGCGCGCACGGCGAGGTTCCAGTCGGTGATCTGGAGAGTGATTGTGGGGTGGGCATGGGCCGAGAAGATGTCCTCCCACGTCCAGAAGGCGGCGCTGACCGCAGCGCCGAGAAAGCCCGCGCCGGGGCCCACGAACCACACCAGGAAGAGGACCGGGGCGACGTAGAAGGTGAGAAAGGAGATCTCGAGCGGCGCGAAGTAGTCGAGGATGGCGAGGATCGCGACCCAGGCGAGTCCGACCGCCACGAGCACCCATCGGGGCTGCCGCCGGAAGAACGCGACGAAACGTCCCGGTCACGGGATCAGTACGCGTTCCGGTGGCGCAGGCCGTGGCGCAGCGTCATCCACAGGATCTTGATGTCGAGCGCGAGCGACCAGTTCTCGATGTAGTAGAGGTCGTACTCGATGCGCTTGGAGAGGCTCGTGTTGCCCCTCCAGCCGTGGACCTGGGCCCAGCCCGTGACGCCGGCGCGCACCCGGTGGCGCAGCATGTACTGCGGGAACTTCTCCTTGAACTCCCGCACGAACTCGGGGCGCTCGGGCCGCGGTCCCACGAGCGACATCTCCCCCCGGAGCACGTTGACGAGCTGGGGCAGCTCGTCGAGGCTCCACCGCCGCAGGAAGCTGCCGAGGTGCGTGCGGCGCGAGTCTTCGGCGCTCGCCCAGGTCGGGCCCGACTCCTCTTCGGCGCCGACGACCATCGAGCGGAACTTGAGGATGTCGAACGGCCGGCCGTCGAGCCCCATGCGGCGCTGGCGGTAGAGGACGGGGGAGCCGTCGGCGATCCGGATCGCCAGCGCGATCGCGGCGTAGACGGGCGCCAGCACGACGAGCGCCGCCGCCGAGATCGCGACGTCGAGGACGCGCTTGACGAGGCTCATCCAGCCCGTCAGGGGCACCTGCGTCAGGTGGACGACGGGCAGGCCGTCGAGGTCCTCGACTCCCGCGCGGAAGGTGATGTACTGCAGGAGGTCCGGCACGACGCGCACGTCGGCGACCGTCCGTCCCACCTCCTGCAGGACGGCGAGCATCGTGCGGTGGGCGTCGAGCGGGAGGGCGAGGAAGACCGTGTCGACGCCGCGGGCGTCGACGATCGACGCGACGTCGGCCGTCGTGCCGAGGACCGGCAGCCCGCGGTGGCTGGTGGCGCGCTTGCCGGGGTCGTCGTCGACGAAACCGACGGCGCGCAGTCCCGCCTCCGGGTGCTCGAGGAACTTGTCGACGACGGCCCGGCCGAGGCGGCCCGCGCCGACGACGAGGACGCGCCGCACGCCGACGCCGTGGCGCCAGGCCTCCTCGAGGTAGCGGCGGATCGCCGTGCGTCCGGCGAAAACGAAGAGAACGTCGAGCGCGAAGAAGAAGAGCAGCACGAGCCGCGAGTAGGAGAAGCCCCGGTAGAAGGTCGCCAGCCCCGCGAGGAGCAGCGTCGCGAGGCCCGTCGCGACGAAGACGGAGAGGCCCTCCTCGACCCGGGAGCGGTTGCGGCGGACCTGGTAGAGCCCGTAGAAGTAATAGACGATGGGCCAGAGCACGGCCATCAGCGGGAAGAGCCGGTAATAGGACGCGGGATCGGGGATGCCCTTGGTGACCGGGACGATCTCGGCGCGGAACCGGAGGAAGTAGGCCGCGGCGAGGGCGGCGAGCGTGGCCCCGACGTCGGAAACGGCGAGCAGCACGGCGATGCGCCGCATGGAGTTTCGGATCACGGCAGAAGCTCTCTCAGCGCGGCCTGGAACCGCTCGGCGAATCGCTCCGGCCGGAAGGCGAGCGCCGAGCTCCGCAATCGAGTGTAATCGAACTTCGTGCCGTCGGCCCGCTGCACGGCCTCGGCCAGCGCCTTCGCGCCGTCCCCCGCGTAGAGGACGCCGGTCTCGCCGTCGCGCACGATGTCGCGGGCGCCGCCGCGGCCGAGCGCGACGACGGGCGCCCCGCAGGACATGGCCTCGACGGCGGCGATTCCGAAGTCCTCCTCGCCGGGCTGGAGGTACGCGGCGCAGGTCCGGTAGAGCTGCCGGAGCTCCTCGCGGCTGCAGCGCGGACGGAAGGTGACCGAGGGAGACGCGATGGCGCGCAGCCGCTTCTCGTCGGGGCCGGTCCCGACGAGGACCAGCCGGCGGCGAAGGCGCGAGGCGGTCTCGACCGCAGCCTCGAAACGCTTGTACGGCACGAACGCTCCGACCACGAGAAGGAAGTCCTCGCGGGGCCCGTCGCCCGGAGCGAAGAAGTCCACGTCGACCGGGGGGTGACACACGGTCGCTTCGCGCCCGTAGTGGCGGAGGATGCGTTCCGCGACGGCGGTCGAGTTGGCGAGGTAGCGGGTCGGCCGCGAGGCGGTCGCGATGTCCCAGCGCCGGAGCCGGGCGATCGTCGCGGCCTTGAGGGGGAGAAACCGCGTGCGTCCCGGCGGGAAATAGAGATCGAACTGCTCGTAGGCGTAGCGCATCGGCGTGTGGCAGTAGCAGAGGTGCGGAACGCCCCGAGGCGCGATCGCGCTCTTGGCGACGGCGTGGGACGACGAGACGACCAGGTCGAAGCCCGAGAGGTCGAATGACTCGACCGCGCGCGGGAAGAGCGGGAGGTAGTTGCGATATCGGGTGCGGGCGAAGGGCAGGCGGTTCAGGAACGAGGCCTCGATCGGGTGGCGCTCGATCGCCAGCGACACGGACCCCGGAACGTGGAAGAGCGTGAAGATCGTGGGCTCCGGCACGAGCGGCAGGATCGCCTCGAGCACGTTCTCGCCGCCGCGCATGCCGTTCAGCCAGTCGTGGACGACGGCGGTCTTCATCAGGCGGCAGGCGGCCGGCGGCGGGAGGCAGGCGGCAGGCGATAGGCGGCAGACGGCAGGAGGCAGACGGCAGGCCGGGGGGAGATCAAGGTCCCTGCCTCCTGCTTCCTGCCTCCTGCCTCCTTGGCTGAAGAGCCTCGGCGTAGATCTGCAGCGTCTGCTCCGCGGCGCGGTCCCAGGAGAAGTCGCGCGCCCGGCGCCGGCCGAGGTCGGCGAACTCCGCCCGGCGCGCCGGATCGGTCGCGAGGGTCACGATGCCGCGGGCGATCGCCGACACGTCCATCGGGTCGACGAGATAGGCGTAGCCGCCGGCCACTTCCTGGAGCGCGGAGGTCGAGGAGGTCAGCACGGGGACGCCGCAGGCCATGGCCTCGATGACGGGCAGGCCGAACCCCTCGTACAGCGTGGGGTAGAGGAACGCGTCGGCGCCGGCATAGAGCCCCGGCAGGTCCTCCTCGGGGACGATGCCCGGCCGATGCACGCACCCGTCGAGCTCGAGCGCGGAGATCAGCGCCTCGACGCGGTTGCGGTTCCTGGGCATCGGGCCGGCGAGGACGAGGCCGTGCGGCAGCGCGCGCTCGCGGCGCGCCTCCGCGAACGCCCGGATCACGTTGCGGACGTTCTTGTGGGGCTTCTCGCCGCCGAGGAAGAGGAGGTACGGCCGGGGCAGCCCGTAGCGCGCGGCGACGCGGTCGCGCTCGGCGCGCGGCACGTCGGCCCGGAACTGCGATGCGACGCCGTTGTAGACGACGTCGATCCGCGCCGGCGGGATCCCGAAGTAGTCGACGAGGTCGCGCTTGCTGTTGTACGAGACCGTCACGATGCGGTCGGCGCGCTTCAGGGCCCGGCGGATCATGACCCGCGCGTAGATGAGGGCCGCGCGGTTGGGCAGGAACTGCGGGTAGAGGACGTGGATGATGTCGTGGATCGTGACGACGGCGCGCGCCCGCGCGAGCGGCGGGATCACGTAGTGGGTGGCATGGAAGAGGTCGAGCCGGTCGCGGAGCAGGCGCCAGGCGAAACGGGTGAGCTCCGAGATCGAGTAGCCCGGCGAATCCTCCTCGACGACCGTGAAGTTCTCGGGCAGCTCCGGCAGCGCTCCGCGGTCTTCGCCGCGGACGTAGATCCGAAAGGCGTACGCCTGCGCCTCCGGCCGGCGGGCGATCGACCCGACGAGGTTTCGGACGTAGGAGCCGATGCCGAAGTCCGTCAGCTTGCGGGCGTCGATCCCGACGCGCGGACGCGCTCGCCTCACCGGGCCTCCCGGGCGGCTTCGGCGACGGCCTCGGCCGTGGCGGCGGCGCCGACGTCCCACGGGAACTGCGCGGCCCGTTCCCGTCCGGCCGCCGAGAGCTTTTCGCGCAGCGGCGCGTCCTCGAGGGCCTGCTCGATCGCCCGGGCGAGCGCCTCGACGTCGCGCGGGGGAGCGTAGAGGGCCGCCTCGCCGCCGACCTCGACGAGGGCGTCCGCCGTGGACGCGACGACCGGGGTGCCGCAGGCCATGGCCTCGAGCACCGGCAGGCCGAAGCCCTCCGCGAGCGAGGGGTAGACGAAGACCTCCGCGGCCCGGTAGAGCTCGCGGGCGGCGTCGCGGGCGGCGTACCCGGCGACGTGGATCTTGTCGCGGAAGGGGGAGCGGGCGATGCGGCGATGGAGGCCGGCCGTCTTCCAGCCGGCGCCGCCGGCGAGCACGAGATCCGGCCGCGACCGCCGGCGGCCCCAGATCCGCTCGCAGGCGACGACCAGCGCCTCCACGTTCTTGCGGGGCTCGAGCGTCCCCAGATACAGGATGAACGGCTGCCCCGCCGAATACCGCTGGCGTGTCCGGCGCTTCGCCGCCGGGTCCTCGCCCGGGGTGAAGTACGCGAGGTCGACACCGTTCGGCGTCACGCGGACCCGGGACCGGGTCTCCGGGTAGCGGTCGACGAGGTCGGTCGCCGTGGTCTGCGAGACGCACAGGAAACGCGCCGCGCGCTCGACGGTGCGCTCCCACAGGGGGAGGAACCCGACCAGCGTCCGGGCGGCGTGCCACTCGGGGTGCGTCAGCGGCGTCAGGTCGTGGACGGTCGAGACGAACGGGGTTTGGCCGCGGGCCGGGCCGATCGTGAGGGCGGAGACGAGGACGTCCGCCCCCCAGCTTGCGACCCGCTGCGGCAGGGTCGACTGGAGCCAGACGATCCCGAAGGGGTGATGGTCCGTCTGCAGGCTGAAGGCCCCGGAGTCGTTGACCGTCGCCGGGAGGGGACGGGGGGCGAAGAGGCCGACGGAGACCCCCGGGCGCGCCGCGAGGCCCCGGGCGATCGCGTCGGTGTAGGTCCCGATGCCCGTTCGCTCGTGGAGGAGCGCTCTCGCGTCGATGGCGATTCTCACGAGGCGGAGTCTACAGTCCCCGGTTCGGCGTCAACAGGTTGAGCCGGAGGCGGTTCCGGCCGCCGCCGCCTGGCGCGACGGACCTCGGGAGGATTTGACTGCCGGCCCCTTACGGCTAAAATGCGCGGTTCTGCCGATTGCCATGACCATGCGCCCCGACTCCCTGTCGCTCGAAGCGGTGCTCGACGAACCCGTGCGGTTCGGCGGCGAGCTCGACGTCCCCGTGTCCGCGCTCGACCGCGAGCCCCTGCTCTCCCTGTCGCCGCTCAGGATCTCGGGGGACGTCCGGCGCATCGAAGGGGGATACGCGCTCGATGCCGAGCTCGTCTACTCGGGCGAGCTCGAGTGCAGCCGCTGCTTGGCCGCGTACCCGTTCCAGGAGGACGAGACGTTCTCGCTCGTCCTGTATCCCCGCGCCGGGGCATCCGAGGCCGAGGTCGAGCTCTCGCGCCAGGACCTCGACGTCCACCTCTACGACGATCCCGTCGTCCCCCTCGCCCCGCTGGCGGAGGAACGCGTGCAGATGGCGCTCCCGATGAAGCCGCTCTGCAAGCCCGACTGCAAGGGGCTGTGCGCGACCTGCGGCAAGGACTTGAACCTCGGCGCGTGCGCCTGCACGCATGAAACGATCGATCCCCGCTGGGAGGCCTTGAAGGCCCTCAAGGAGAAAGTGTAGGAGCACGATGCCCAATCCCAAGAGACGCCACAGCAAGGCCCGCCGCGACAAGCGCCGCGCGCACGACGCGCTGACGCCGCCGGCCCTCTCCGAGTGCCCGAACTGTCACGAGCCCAAGCAGCCGCACCGCGTCTGCTCCCGCTGCGGGTACTACAAGGGCAAGCAGGCGATCAATACCTAGCCTCCGGGAGGCAGGATGCAGGAGGCAGGAGGCAGGCCCGATCTCCCTGCCGTCTGCCGCCTGCCGCCTGCCTCCTCGTATAATCCCGCCACTCGTGGTTCATTCAGGACAGAGGGGCTGACGTGCGGATTGCGGTCGATGCCATGGGGGGCGACCATGCGCCGCGGGTCAACGTCGACGGCGCCGTCGCCGCCGCCCGCGAGTTCGGCATCGCATCGCTCCTCGTGGGCCGCCGGGCCGAGCTCGAGCCCCTGCTCGCCGACTCCGGGTACACGGGGAAGGACATCGAGATCGTCGACGCCGCGGAGGTCGTGACCTTCGACGACCCGGCGACCGCCGCGATCCGCAAGAAGCGCAATTCCTCGATCCGGATCGCGGCCAACTGCGTGCGCGACGGCCGGGCCCAGGGTCTCGTCTCGGCCGGCCACACCGGCGCCGCCATGGTCTCGGCCAAGATGGTCGTCGGCACGATCGAGGGGGTCGATCGGCCGGCGCTCGCCACCGTCCTCCCGAACCTGACCGGCCACTGCCTTCTCCTCGACGTCGGCGCCAATCCGGACCTGAAGACGCCGCACTTCCGGGAGTTCGCGGTCATGGGCTCGATCTACGCCGAGCTCGTCTTCGGCAAGAAGAGACCGTCGATCGGGCTGATGTCGATCGGCGAGGAGGACTCCAAGGGCAACGAGCAGTCCAAGGAGGCCTTCAAGACGCTGAAGGAGACGGGGCTCAACTTCATCGGCAACGTCGAGGGGCGCGACGTCTTCAACGGCAAGGTCGACGTCATCGTCACCGACGGCTTCACGGGCAACGTCATCCTGAAGGTCTCCGAGGCCCTGGCCGAGATGGTCGAGAACATGCTCCGCGAGGAGATCAAGCGGACGCTGCAGGCCTCGGTCGGCTTTTTGCTCTCGAAGTCGGCCTTCCGGCGATTCAAGCAGCGCATCGACTACTCCGAGTACGGCGGCGCGCCGCTTCTGGGCGTGAAGGGGTGCGTCATCATCTGCCACGGCCGCTCCTCGGCCAAGGCGATCAAGAACGCGATCCGGTTCGCCTCCGAGTTCGCGCGGCAGGGCCTCGCCGAGAAGATCCAGGCCCAGATCGCCGAGCTGCACGCGCGCGAGGCGCGACTCGTGAAGGCCTGAGCGCATGAGTCGGGCGCGCATCGCGGGCACGGGCTCCTTCGTCCCGAAGAAGATCCTCTCCAACGCCGACCTCGAGAAGCTCGTCGAGACCTCCGACGAGTGGATCACCTCCCGCACCGGCATCCAGGAGCGGCACATCGCCGCGGACACCGACCACTTCTCGGACTTCTGCACCCGCGCCGCCGAGCAGGCCCTGAAGCGCGCCCACCTGAAGCCCGAGGAGCTCGACATGATCCTCGTCGGGACGATCTCCGGCGACATGCCCTTCCCGGCGACCTCCTGCCTCGTGCAGCGCAACCTCGGGGCCACCCGCGCGGCGGCCTCCGACGTCGGCGCGGCCTGCGTCGGGTTCCTCTACGCCCTCCACATGGCCGACGGCCTCATCCAGTCCGGCAAGGCCGGCAACGTCCTCGTGATCGGCGGCGAGATCCTCTCGCGTTACGTCGACTGGACCGACCGCAACACGTGCGTTCTCTTCGGCGACGGGGCCGGGGCCGTGGTCCTGCAGCCGACGAAGGGCGACCACGGCATCCTCGGCAGCCTGATGAAGTCGAACGGCGCGTACCACGACTTCATCTGCATGCCGGGAGGCGGCTCGGACCATCCCGCCAACGATCCGAAATCGATCGAGCAGAAGCTGCCGTTCATCAAGATGAAGGGCAACGAGACCTTCAAGGTCGCGGTCAAGGCGATGACCGACGTGACGCAGGAGCTCCTGACCGAGCAGGGCTTCACGCACGAGGACATCGACCTCTTCATCCCGCACCAGGCGAACCTGCGCATCATCGACGCCGTCGGCGAGCGCATGAAGATCGAGCCGAAGAAGGTCTACAAGAACATCGACCGCTACGGCAACACCTCCGCGGCCTCGATCCCCATCGCGCTCGAGGAGTGCGTCCGCGAGGGCCGCATCAAGACGGGCGACCTCGTCCTGATGACGGCCTTCGGCGCCGGCCTCGTCTGGGGCTCGGTCCTCGTGCGCTGGTAGAGGCCGCTCGACCGCGATGACGCTCGCGCTGCTCTTCCCCGGTCAGGGCTCCCAGGCCGTGGGCATGGGAAAGGCGCTGTGCGAGGCGTCGCCGGCGGCGCGCGCCGTGTTCGACGAGGCCGACCGCGTCCTCGGGTTCCCGCTCTCGCGGCTCTGCTTCGAGGGCCCCGAGGAGGAGCTGCGGCTGACGGCCAACACGCAGCCCGCGATCCTGACCCACTCGATCGCCGCGCTCGCGGACCTGCGCGCCCGCTCGCCCGAGAAGCTCGAGGGCGCCGCCTTCGCGGCCGGCCACTCGCTCGGCGAATACTCGGCCAACGTGGCGGCCGGCGCGCTCGCCTTCGCCGACGCCGTCGCCCTCGTGCGCGCGCGCGGGCAGTTCATGCAGGAGGCCGTGCCGGCCGGCGTCGGGGCGATGGCGGCGATCGTCGGCCTCGACCCCGCGGGCGTCGAGGCCGCGTGCCGCGAAGCGGCGCAGGGCGAGACCGTCGCGCCGGCCAACTACAACTCGCCGGAGCAGACCGTCATCGCGGGGGACGCCGCCGCCGTCGAACGGGCGTCGCAGGCCTGCCTCGCGCGGGGAGCGAAGCGGGCGATCGCGCTCGCGGTCTCGGCGCCGTTCCATTCGCCGCTCATGTCGCCCGCGCGCGAGAGGATGCGGCCGCTCCTCGAGCGCACGACGTTCTCTCCCGCGGCCACGCCGGTCGTGACCAACGTCGATGCGTCTCCGGAGTCGGACGGCGCGAGGCTTCGCGACGCGCTGGTGCGCCAGGTCGACTCTCCCGTGCGCTGGGTCGAGAGCGTGCAGCGCCTGGCGCGCGAGGGCGTCGACCACGCCCTCGAGATCGGGCCGGGCAACGTGCTCGCCGGCCTCGTGCGCCGCATCGACCGCTCGATCAAGGTCGAGGGCCATGCGTAGGCCCCGCGCCCTGCTCCTCGCGCTCGCGGCGGTCGCCGCGCTCGGCGCCGGCTGCGCGACCTCGCGTCCGACCGGGCCCGGCACGCCGGCCGCCTTCGACGCCGCCGTTGCGACGGCCGAGGGCCGCTGCCAGTGCCGCGTCGGGGTCTCGGCGAAGCACCTGGAGAGCGGCCGCACGTACTCCCACAACGGGGCGGCGGAATTCGAGTCGGCGTCGGTCATCAAGATCGCCGTCCTGACCGAGGCGATGGCCGGGGTCCGGGACGGGACGATCGACCTGGCCGAGCGCTGGGAGCTGACGGCGCAGAACAAGGCCGACGGTTCGGGCACGCTCTTCATGCTCGACGCCGGCCTGAACCCGACCTGGAACGACCTGACGACCCTGATGATCGGTCCGTCCGACAACACCGCGACCAACGCCTGGATCACGCGCCTGTCCGTCGTGGCGATCAACGCGCGGATGGGGTCCCTCGGCTTCGAGCACATCCGGCTCTTCGGCACGATCCCCTGGCTGTCGGACAAGGACGCGGTGCCCTCGCGCTGGAAGGGATTCCGGCTCGGGACCCTCACGCCCGACGAGGTTGCGCGGTGGATGGAGCTCGTGGCGACGGGACGCCTCCTCGACCCCGCGACCTCGAAGCGGATGTTCGACTATCTCGACACCGACCCGAGCCGGCTGCGGATCGCGCGCCGGTTCCCGCCCAGCGATCTCTGGGCCGGGAAGACCGGCTCGATGTCCGGGGTCCGCAACGACTCCGGGATCCTGCGGACGAAGAAGGGCCGGTTCGTTCTCGTCGTCCTCACCGACGGCAGCAAGGCCGAAGGCTGGGGACCGGACCACCCGTCCGTGCTCGCGATCGCCGACCTGTCCCGGACCATCGTCGACGGCTGGAGCCGGGACTTGCCGGAAATTACGGAGAAACCAGAGTAGCGGCGGGGCTTGTCCCCGCCCTCAAGGCGGCCTCGAGCCCCGCTGGCACGACCACGACCAAGGTAAGCTCCGCCCGGCATGACCCGCTTCACCGGAAAGATCGCCTTCGTGACCGGCGCCTCGCGCGGAATCGGCGAGGCCATCGCGAAGCGCCTCGCCTCCGAGGGCGCGACGGTCCTGGCGGCGGCGCGGTCGGCCGATGCCCTGGCCCGCGTGGTGTCGGAGATCGAGGCGGCGGGCGGCCGGGCCTCGGCCCTCGCGCTCGACCTCGCCGATCCGGCCTCGATCGAGGCCGCGGTCAAGGGCGCGCTCGCGGCGCATGGGGAGATCCACGTTCTCGTCAACAACGCCGGGGTCACGGAGGACAACCTCATCCTGCGCATGGGCCGCGAGGCCTGGGACCGCGTCCTCGCGACCAACCTGACCGGCGTCTTCCTGCTGACGCAGGCGGTCGTGAAGGGCATGGTCCGCAAGCGCTACGGGCGGATCGTGAACGTGACGTCGGTCGTCGGCCTGATGGGCAACGCCGGACAGGCCAACTACGCCGCGTCCAAGGCCGGTCTCGTCGGCCTGACGAAGTCCGTGGCCCGCGAGCTCGCCTCCCGCAACATCACCTGCAACGCAGTCGCGCCGGGCTTCGTCGCCACGGCGATGACCGACCGCATGACCGACGACGCGAAGGCGAAGATGACGGCCCAGATTCCGCTCGAACGGCTCGGAACGCCCGAGGACGTCGCGGCGGCCGTGGCGTATCTCGCCTCGGACGAGGCGTCCTACGTGACCGGGACGGTCGTCAACGTCAGCGGGGGGCTGTATATGTAGGAGGCAGGAGGCAGGCCGCAGGAGGCCGGTGAAACGAGCCCGTAAACCGCCTGCTTCCTGCTTCCCGCCGCCGGCCTCCTGATCCCTTGCCCCGGGGGGGCATCTAGGGAAGAATACGGCGTCTTTCGATACCTGCCGATTCGAGAAAGGGGAGAGGAATGGCCGTCGAAGAAAAGGTGAAGAGCATCATCGTCGAGCAGCTCGGCGTGGACGCCAACGAGGTGACTCCGGAGGCGTCTTTCGTCGATGACCTCGGCGCGGACTCGCTCGACACCGTGGAGCTCGTCATGGCCTTCGAGGAAGCCTTCAACATCGAGATTCCGGACGAGGCCGCCGAGAAAATCCAGAAGGTCAAGGACGCCATCGATTACATCGAGAAGAACTCCTCGAAAAACTGAACCTGATGCCCCGAATTTCCACCCCGCGCCGCGTGGCCGTGACGGGGGTGGGCCTGGTCTCGCCGCTCGCCATCGGTAACGCGCAAAACTGGGACGCGCTGACCGCCGGACGCTGCGGGCTCGGTCCCATCACCCGCTTCGACGCTTCCCGCTTCGCCTCCCGGATCGCCGGGGAGGTCAAGGGCTTCGATCCGTCGCTGTACATCGACCGTAAAGAGATCAAGAAGATGGACACCTTCATCCACTACGCGATGGGGGCGGCCCACTTCGCGATGGAGGACGCGGGCCATCCGGCGACCGACGCCAACCGCGAGCGGTTCGCGGTCGTGGTGGGCTCCGGGATCGGCGGCCTGCCGCTCATCGAGGACACCCAGAGGCGGTACGTGGAGGGCGGCGGGAATCCGCGAGTCATCTCGCCGTTCTTCATCACCGGCCTGATCGTCAACGAGGCGGCCGGGAACATCTCGATCAAGTACGGCCTGAAGGGCCCGAACCTCACGACGGCGACGGCCTGCACGACGGGCGCGCACGCGATCGGCGAGGCGTACCGGATGATCCAGCACGGCGAGGCCGACGCCGCGATCGCCGGCGGCACGGAATCCGTGATCACGCCGCTCGCGGTCGGCGGATTTTCGGTCATGAAGGCGCTCTCGACGCGCAACGACGACCCGCTCCATGCCTCGCGTCCCTGGGACAAGGACCGGGACGGTTTCGTCATCGCCGAAGGCGCGGGGCTGATCGTGATGGAGGAGCTCGAGGCCGCCAGGAAGCGCGGCGCGCGGATATACGCCGAGCTCGCGGGCTACGGCATGTCGGGCGACGCGTACCACATCGCGGCGCCGTCCGAAGACGGCGACGGCCCCGCCCGCGTCATGCGCAACTGCCTCGCCGACGCCGGAATCGACGCCGACCGGATCGACTACATCAACGCCCACGGAACCTCGACGCCGCTCGGCGACAAGGCCGAGACCCTGGCGATCAAGACGGTCTTCGGGGAGCACGCCCGGAAGCTCGCCGTCTCCTCGACCAAGTCGATGACGGGGCACCTCCTCGGCGCGGCCGGCGGGCTCGAGACGGCCATCTGCGCCCTCGCCGTCTTCCACGGCGTGATCCCGCCCACGATCAACTACACGACCCCGGACCCGGAGTGCGACCTCGACTACGTGCCGAACACGGCGCGCGAGGCGAAGCTCGAGTACGTTCTTTCGAATTCCTTCGGCTTCGGCGGCACCAACGGCTGCCTGATCCTGAAGAGGATGGACTAGGCATCCCATGAACTCTCTGGTCTGCATCGCTTACGTTCCCGATACCGAGACGAAGATCAAGATCGGCGCCGACGGAAAGTCGATCGACGAGGCGGACGTCAAGTTCATCGTCTCGCCGTACGACGAGTACGCGCTCGAAGAGGCCTTGAAGATCAAGGAGACCAAGGGCGCGGGCGCCGTGACCGTCGTCTCCGTCGGCCCCGAGCGGGCGAAGACGGGCCTGCGCGAGTGTCTCGCCCGCGGCGCCGACGAGGCGATCTGGATCGACTCGACGGGCGTCCCGTCGCTCGACGCGCTCGGGACGGCCAAGGCGCTCGCCGCGGTGGCGAAGGGCGGCTCCTGGGATTTCATGTGGTTCGGCCAGAAGGCCGTGGGCCCGGACGAAGGGCTCGTCGGCCCGATGTTCGCCGAGCTCGCGGGAGTTCCCCACGTGGCGAGCATCGTCAAGCTCGAGGTCGGCGACGGGAAGATCACCGCCCACCGGGAGATCGAAGGCGCTCACGAGGTCGTCGAGTGTCCGCTGCCGGTCGTGCTGACCGCCCAGAAGGGCCTGAATGAGCCGCGCTACGCGTCGCTCAAGGGCATCATGGCGGCGAAGAAGAAGACGATCACCGAGAAGAAGCTCGCCGAGCTCGGCGTGCCCGAAGCCGACCCGGCGCAGGCCAGGATGCGCTGGAGGAAGCTCGAGCTGCCGCCCGCGCGGCAGGCCGTCAAGCTCGTGCCCGGCGACGATCCGTCGGCCGCCGGCAAGGAGCTCGCGCGACTGCTGCGCGAAGAGGCGAAAGTGATTTAGTCGTTCCGGCGAACGGGGCGGGGGCAAGCCCCGCCCCTACGACCGGGGGGCCTCCGGGCCTCGGGGCGTAGGGGCGGCCCTTGCGGCCGCCCGAGGAGCCGCGAGCAGAACAGGCAGGACATGAAATTCCTCGTTTTCATCGAGCAGCGCGAAGGCAAGATCCGCAAGGCGTCCCTCGAGGCCCTGGCCCTGGCCCGCAAGCTCGGCGGAGGCCCGGCGGCGGCCGTCATCGCCGGCCAGGGCGTGACCGCTCTGGCGAAGGACCTCGGCAAGCACGGCGCGGGGACGGTGTACGTCGCCGATCGCGCGGAGCTCGCGCTCTACTCCAACAAGGGCTACGTCGGCGCGCTCGACGCGGCGACGAAAGCCGTCTCTCCCGACGCCGTCCTCATCGCCGCGACCTCGATGGGCAAGGACCTCGCCCCGCGCTACGCCGCCCGCCACGACGTCTCGGTCATGGCCGACGTCATGGACCTGCGGATCGAGGGCGAACGGCTGATCGGCTCCCGTCCCGTGTACTCCGGAAAGGCCCGAGCCGAGGTCGACTGCGGCGCCGCGAAGCTGCAGATCGCGACGACCCGGCCGAACGTCTTCCCGGCCGAGACGGCGGACGCGCCGGAGCCGAAGGTCGAGACTCTCGAGCTCGGCGAGATCGCGCCCCGGGCCCGCGTCGTCCGCATCGAGGCCTCCGAGTCGAAGGAGCTCGACGTCTCCGAGGCCGACGTCATCGTCTCCGGCGGCCGGGGCATCAAGGGCCCCGAGAATTGGCCGGTCATCCGGGACCTCCAGCAGGCGCTCCACGCGGCGCTTGGCGCGTCCCGCGCGGTCGTCGACGCCGGCTGGATCGACCACCAGTACCAGGTGGGGCAGACCGGCAAGGTCGTCTCGCCGACCCTCTACGTCGCCATCGGCATCTCCGGAGCCATCCAGCACCTCGCCGGCATGGGGACCTCCAAGGTCATCGTCGCGATCAACAAGGACGCCGAGGCGCCGATCTTCAAGGTCGCGACCTACGGGGTCGTCGGGGACCTCTTCCAGATCGTCCCCGAGTTCGCGAAAGCGGTCCGGGCGGCGAAGGCCGAGTAATCGTCGCTTTCGCTCGCTCGGGATCTGCGCCCTTTGGGCGCACCGGCGAGCGGCTCGCCGAGGGCTCGACCGCTCGCCTGATCCCTCGCTCGCTCTCGCTCCCGCAGCGCGAGGCTCCTCCCTTCGGGAGACTCCTCGCGCTGCGAACGTAACCGGCAACATGGCCGAAGAGTTGTCAGGGGCGGATGCGGGGTGGGGGGCGGTCGCGGCCGACGCGCGTGACCTCGCCGCGGTCGGCGGGGGCGACGGGAGCGGCGACGCGGCGGACGTAGATCTCGCCCTCGAGCGGGTTGTCGCGATAGTCCGTCCAGGCGGCGTAGGTGCTGCCGCCTTCCGACGCCACGCCCTGGTAGTCGCCGAACTGGATGAGCGTGTTCGCGCGGCTCGTGGCGCTCGAGAGGCGCACCGCCGGCTCCCACGTCGCGCCCCCGTCGAATGAACGGCTCAGGTAGACGTCCGCCCCGGCGCGCGTGGGATCGTTGCGCGAGTCCTTGTAAGCCACGGAGACGGCGCCGCTCGATCGATCGACCCGGATCCACTGGTGGTAGCGGTCGACCTCGCCGGTCCGCTCGCCGTCGACGAGCGCCGGCTCGGACCAGGTGAGGCCGTCGTCGTCGGACCGGCTGAAATACACGTCGGGGACGCAGATCCCGGGAGCGCCGCAAGCGTCGGGACACTGCTCGCGTGCGACGCCGGGAAGGTAGTCCGCCCAGGCGAGGTAAACGCCGCCGCGCCGCGGGCCCGTCGAGCGGTCGACGGAGACCGATGCGTGAACGATGGCCGGGCGGATGCAGTGCGAGGGCGGAACGAGGTACCAGCCGGCGCGCACCGGCGCCGCCCCGACCGACGGCTCGAAGGTCTCGCCGCCGTCCCGGGATCGCATCACGCGGATCGAGCGCCGCGGGTTGTCGTGGAACGCGAGATAGACAAGGCCGTCGGCCGAGACCGCGAGGTCGAGTCCGGTCACGACGGCCTGCTCGACGAGCCGGGGCGGCGTGAATGTCTGCCCCGAGTCGAGCGAGCGCGAGATGAAGACGCCGCCCCGAGGAAACTTCCAGGCGACGTAGACGCGGTCGCGATACGGGCTGTCCGGGTCGTCGTCCACGGCGAGCGCGACCTTGTCGTTCTGGGCGAGCTCCGCGATGCGGACCGCAGGCTGCCAGGTTTGGCCGCCGTCGGGAGAGCGCACGATGTCGACACCCGTCCCGCCGGGCCCGGCGGGTATCCGCGCAAGATAGGCCGCGCCGCGGCTGTCGAAGGCCACCATGGGGTCGTTGTCGAGGCTCGACCCTTCGCCGAGGGGAACGGGAACGCGCGTCCACGTCTCGCCGGCGTCCCGGGAGGACATGGCGAGGAGACGGCCGTCGGACAGGTTCATGGCCGCTGCGAGGACCACGGACGGGTTGGCGGGATCGGCCGCGATCGACACCTCGGCCTGGGTCCCCGGCCAGCGACTGGCGTTTCGATCCGAGTCCGACTCGAGGCTCGTCTCCGACAGGCGGCCGAGAACGCGGAGCGCGCCGGCTCCGAATAGGGCAAACGCCGCGAACGTTGCGAACCATGGCCGGAGCTGCGGGCGACGGTGACGCGCCATGTGTGGTCGGAGGAGGGTAGCACTCGGCGGCGCGCCGAGCTTCGGGAAGGTCATCGGGGAGGCTGGACGCCTCGAGCGGGTCGCCCGGCGCTCGGGTTAAACTCGCGGCCGCATGCCGCCGCTCCCGACCGAACGGCTGGTCCTCGGCCTTCCGGGCCGAACGGTTTTCGGTCTTCTCGTCCTCGCGGCGATCGCGTTCTTCGTCTACTCGGTGTCTCGAAGCGGATCCGGGTGCTCATGGCGGGCCGGCCCGACAACCGGTTCACGCGCATCCCGGAGCGGATCGGGAAGACCCTCGAATACGCCTTCGCGCAGCGGCGGATGTTCCGCGACCCGTACGCGGGGTTCTTCCACATCCTCATCTTCGGGGGCTTCGTCGTCCTGACCGTCCGCTCGCTCGCCCTCGTCGTCGAGGGACTGATCCCCGGGTTCGTGCTCCTCCCGGGCGCGGCGGGCAACGCCTACACGCTCGTCAAAGACGTCTTCGAGGTGCTGACGCTCGCCGGCGTGCTGCTCGCCGTCTTCCGGCGGGCCTTCGCGCGGCCGAAGCGCCTCGACCTGACCTGGGACGCCTGGCTGATCCTGTTCCTGATCGGTTTCCTGATGGTCACCGATCTCGTGGCGGAGGGCGCGCGCACGGCTCTCGCTCCGGGCCACGCGACGCCGTGGGCGCCGGTGGTGGCCGCGATCGCTGGGGCGCTCGCCGGCGCCGCCCCGGCGACGCTCCAGGGGATCTACGAATGGTGCTGGTGGACCCACCTCGTCGACCTGCTCTTCTTCGGCAACTACCTGCCGTACTCGAAGCACTTCCACATCCTCGCAGCGATCCCGAACATCTTCTTCATGAACCTCGAGCCGATGGGACGGCTCGCGACGGTCGACCTCGAGAATTCCGAGCGCTTCGGCGCCTCGCGCGTCGAGGACCTGACGTGGAAGCAGATGCTCGACGGGTACACGTGCACCGAGTGCGGCCGCTGCCGCGTCGTCTGCCCGACGGCCCTGACGGGCAAACCGCTCGACCCCAAGATCTTCATCGGCCGGGTGCGCGACGCCGTCTACGAGGCGACGCCGGCGATCCTCGCCGAGTCGTCGGGGCGGGGCGAGGGGGGCCTTGCGCGCCGCGAGCTGATCGGGGACTGGATCTCCGAGGACACCATCTGGGCCTGCACGATGTGCGGCTTCTGCACGACGGCCTGCCCCGTCTTCATCATCCCGGCCGTCGACAAGATCACCGAGATGCGCCGCCACCTCGTCCTCGACAAGGCCGAGTTCCCGAAGGAGATCCAGACGGCCTTCCGCGGCATGGAGACCAACGGCAATCCCTGGAACATCTCCGCGGCGACCCGCGCCGACTGGGCGAAGGGCCTGCCGGTCACGACGCATGGCGGAGCTCGGGGAGCGCGAGATCGAGGTCCTCTTCTGGGTCGGCTGCGCGGGCTCCTACGAGGACCGCGCGAAGCGGGTGTCGAAGGCGCTCGTGGAGATCCTGGACGCCGCCGGCGTGTCCTTCGCGATCCTCGGCAACGAGGAGACCTGCACCGGCGACTCGGCGCGGCGTATGGGCAACGAGTACCTCTTCCAGATGCTCGCCCAGCAGAACGTCGAGACGCTCAACAACTACAAGGTCCGCAAGGTCGTCACCAACTGCCCCCACTGCATGAACTGCCTGAAGAACGAGTACGGGGACTTCGGCGGCCACTACGAGGTCGTCCACGGCTCCCAGCTCGTGTCGGACCTGATCCGGGCCGGCCGCGTCAAGCTCGGGACCGCGATCCCGGAGACGGTCACGTTCCACGACCCCTGCTACCTCGGCCGCTACAACGGCGCCTACGAGGCCCCGCGCGAGATCCTCCGCGCGATCCCCGGGCTCGAGCTGAAGGAGCTCGAGCGCTCGCGCGAGAAGGGCCTCTGCTGCGGCGCCGGCGGCGGCCGGATGTGGATGGAGGAAAAGCTCGGCTCGCGCATCAACCAGGAGCGGATGCGGGAGATCGCGGACTCGGGGGCCTCCTCGGTCGGCGTCTCCTGCCCCTTCTGCATGGTCATGATCGGCAACGCCAAGGACGAGCTCGCCGTGTCGACCCAGCCCTTCGACGTGCTGGAGCTCGCGCGGCGCGCGATGGGGTAGGGCACTCCCCGAAATCCCGTCGGCCGACCCGTCTCGCGACAATAAGGAGGTAGGAGGGCGCCCCTGAGCCCTACGGTCTTCTGGGAGGGCGCGATACGAGTCTTCTTCTTCTCCCGAGAGGAGGCCAGGATGCATGTGCACGTGCGGTCTCCCGAGGGAGAAGCGAAGTTCTGGATGGAGCCCGCAATCGAGCTCGCCGCCAACTTCGGTTTCACGGAGAGGGAGGTTGCTAGAATCGTCCGTATTCTCGAGGAGCGTCAGGATGAGGTTCGACAAGCTTGGCGCCGCCACTTCACGGGTTGAAGTCCAGAACATCTCCCCGCAGGGATTCTGGATTCTGCTCGATGGCCGCGAGCTTTTCGTGCCGTTCGCGGAGTTTCCCTGGTTCTCGGATGCGTCGGTCGCGGCGATCGTCCACGTCGAGAGGCCGAGCGAGGACCACCTGCGCTGGCCCGATCTGGACGTCGACCTGTCGGTCGAGTCGATCGAGCACCCGGAGAGGTTTCCGCTCCGCTCTCGGGTCCGGGAGTAGCGGGGCGGGTTCACCGAGCGCCGGGGTCCCGTCGTGACTCCCCGGCGGCTGCTCGATCATCTGCTCGCGGCGGTCATGCGCGGCCGCCCCCCTCGATACCGCGGCACCCGCGGAGCCGGGCAACGCTGGGAGGAGCTCGCCGCCCGGCGTCTCGAGGCCGCCGGGTACGTCGTTCGCGAGCGCAACTACCGCGGCCGCACGGGCGAGATCGACATCGTCGCGACGCACGGCGGCGTGCTCTGCTTCGTCGAGGTCAAGGGCCGGCGCGGGACCGGGTTCGGTCCGCCGGCCGAGGCCGTGACGAAAGCCAAGCAGCGGCGCATCGCTCGCGCGGCGCAGGAGTACCTCCGCCGGCGCCGCCTGGGGCCCTCGACGCGCTGTCGTTTCGACGTCGTCGCGGTCCTCGACGCGGGCGGGCGCCCCGAAGTCACGATCTTCCCGGACGCGTTCCCGATGCCCGAGGCGCGTCGTGGCCGGCCGTGAACGCGTTCGCGCGTGCTAAAATCCATCCGCCCTCAATGAGCGCCGTCAACGACGAGGATCTTCGCTACACCTTCTCGTGTCCCAGCTGCTCGGGCAGCTTCTCGATCAGCCTCGCCAAGATCCCTCCCGTCCAGGCCCGGTTCAGTTGCCCGAAGTGCGCGAAGGCGATGGATTTTCCGTCGCGCGACGAGGCCCGGGTCTACATCCGTCTCCAGGCCGACGGGGGAGGGTCCGGCGCGGCCCCGCCCCCTCCGCCCCCGACTCGTCCGCCGGCCGCCGCGCCCGCGCCGCCCGTCGCCAGCGCTTCCGCTCCGGCGCCTCCCGCGAGGCCCCGGACGCCGCCGGCCGACCCGATGGACGGGACGGGCACGGAGTCGGGGAAGACCTATCGCGTCCAGAAGAAAGGCTTCGAGCACGACGAGTTCGACCGCCGCGCGATGCGCACGCTGATCCGGACGGCCGCGATCAACGAGGGCGACCTCGTGGCCGTCGGAACCGACGTCGCCGCCCGCGCGGACTCGATCCCGGAGCTCAAGTCCCTGTTCGAGCTCCGCAGAACCGCCCGCATCACGCCCCCGCCGGTCTGCCCCGCGCACACGGACCGCGTCGCCCACTTTCAGTGCGCCGATACCGGCCGGCCGCTCTGCGAGGAGTGCGCCGAGGAGAAGAAATTCGGGGGCGCGAGCCTTCGGGTCTGCGCCCACTGCGGCGGAACCGCGGGCGACCTTCACGCCGCTCCCGGAGACCTCGAATAGCCTCCGGCCCGCCCTTTCCGCTTTCTTGACCCACGGCCCGGGGGTCGGCTATCCTTCGCCTCCCCGAGCGGGAATAGCTCAGCGGTAGAGCGCCACCTTGCCAAGGTGGAAGTCGCGGGTTCGATCCCCGTTTCCCGCTCCAACAATTCCTGAAGTCCCAGAGAGTTAGGCCCGGCGTCCTGCCGGGCTTCATGCCGACCAGCGCCGCGAGTTCAAATCCGAGTTCAAGGCGGATTCCCAAAACCGGCCTGAGGTTTTCCACGGCAAGTTTCATTTGCCCGATACCGCCTCCAGGCAGACCTTTAGAGCGACCGCTTCGCGTCGCACTCCGGGCACCAGACGGCGCTCCTCAGGTCGACCTCCTCGATCGAGTTGGCGAAGTGCATCACGCAGGAGTGGATGGGACAGTGGACGAGCCCGAGCGTATGTCCCAGCTCGTGCAGGGCCTCCTTCTCGCAGCGTTCGTAGAAGAGGACCTCGTCGGCCGGGAGGCCGTAGAACTCCTGCCGGAGGCGGGTGGCGGAGAAGAGGGCCGCCGCCCCCCCGAGCTGCGCCTCGCCGAAGACGAAAGTGAAGATCGGGATGAAAAGATCGACGTCGGCCACGCCGACGACTCGCTCGCCGTGGTTCCTGGCCAGGCCGGCCAGACGAGTCAGGATCCACGTGGAGTGGAACTGCTGGCGGGCCGGATCGAACGCCTCGCGAGGGTCGATCGCCTGGCGGGAGAGAGTGGCCCGGCCGCCGGCGCTCTCGGGAAGAACCAGCGCGAGGTAGTCGAGGATCGCCGGCTCCACCCTTCCGACGGCGACGAGCTGGATGTTCGGCATGCGCGGGACCTCGATTCGCTCAGGCCTCCTGCTTCTCCCGTTCCAGCCCGTATCTCTTGATCTTGTTGTACAGGGTGACCCGGTCGATCTCGAGCAGGCGCGCGGCCCGAGTGATGTTCCAGCCCGACTCGTCGAGGACCCGCTTCACGTGCAGGCGTTCCACTTCCGCCAGAGACTTGCCGGGGGGCGCCGCCTTGGCGGAGTGGAAGGGGAAATCGCCCGGCGTCGCCTCGCGGCCGCGGCACACCAGAACGGCGCGCTCGATGGCGTTCTGCAGCTCGCGCACGTTGCCCGGCCAGTCGTAGCCGGCGAGCAGGGCCATGGCTTCCGGCGAGATTCGAGTCACGGGCCTGTTCAGGCTGCGCGCGAATCGCGCGAGGAAGGAGTCCGCCAGCGGAGCGATGTCCTCGCGGCGCTCCCGGAGAGGCGGGATGGCGATCGAGAAGACGTTCAGGCGGTAGTAGAGGTCCTCGCGGAACTTTCCCTCGGCCACCATGGCTTCCAGGGTGCGATTCGTCGCAGCCACCAGACGGAAGTCCACGGGGATCTCGACGTTGCCGCCCACCCGGACGATCTTCTTTTCCTCCAGAACGCGGAGCAAGTCCACCTGCGTTTTGAGGCTGATGTCGCCGATCTCATCGAGGAAGAGAGTGCCGCCGTCGGCCATCTCGAACTTCCCCTTCCGGCGATAGAGCGCCCCCGTGAAAGACCCCTTCTCGTGGCCGAACAGCTCGCTCTCGATGACCCCTTCCGACAAGGCGCCGCAGTTGACCACCACGATCGGCAGGAAGCGGCGCTCGGAGGCCGCGTGCAGCGCGCGCGCGATCAGCTCCTTTCCGGTGCCGCTTTCCCCGCGGGTCAGGACGTTGGTGTCGCTGCGGGCAACGATCGACACCTGTTCGAGAACGCGGCGCATCGCCGGGCTCTCGCCGATGATCTCGGAAAACGGAGACATCTCGTCGAGGCGCGCTTTCAGCTCCCGGTTCTCGGTGACCAGGTGGCGGCGCTCGATCGCGTTGCGCACGAGGTGTTCGAGGTCGTTCGGGTCGAAGGGCTTGATGATGTAGTCGTAAGCGCCTTGCTTCATCGCCGCCAGCGCCGTGTCGACCGAGGCATAAGCGGTCATGATGATGATGGTCGCCTCCGGCTTCGCCTCGTGGATCTTCTTCTGGAGCTCGATGCCGTCCATCCCCGGCATCTTGATGTCGAGGAGAAAGATGTCCGGGTCGCTCGTCGCCAGCCGCTCCAACGCCTGCTTGGCCGAACTGGCCAGCTCCACCGCGTATCCCTCGGCACGGAACCAGGCGCCGAGCGATTCTCGGACGATCGGCTCGTCGTCCACGATGAAGATCCGGACCGGCACTGTCTTTTGCGTCGCCGCGCTCATCGCTTCCTCCTATGTCCGTTCCGGCGCCGCGGCCGCCGGCTCGAACGGGACACCCGCGTCCCCTCCGGGCCGCTCGAAGAACCGCAGCGTGAATGTCGTCCCCGCTCCCGGAGCGGAGTCGACCTCGATCTCGCCCAGGTGCCGGGTCAGGATGCTCATCACCACCGCCAGACCAACTCCGAGACTCTTCTCGCCGCGCTTCGTCGTGAAGAACGGCTCGAAGATGCGGGTCCGCGTCTCGGCGTCCATCCCGGAGCCGTTGTCGCGCACGCGGATCTGCACGCCGGCGCGGCCGCCGGTGCCGGTCACCGCCCGGGTCGTCACCTCGAGCTCCCCCTCATTGGGCGTCATCGCCTCGCACGCGTTGATCAGCAGGGCGACGAGCGCCTGGATCACCTGTTGCTTGTTGCAGGCGACGGCCGGGAGGTCGGGAGCGAGGTCGACCCGCGTCCGCAGCGCCATCAAGGCCATCTTGTGGTCGACCAGCCGGAGGGACTGTCGCACCGTCTCATTGATGTCATTGGGCGTCATCTCGGTCTGAGCGTTGGGGCTGGCGAACTGCAGCAGCCCCTTGACGATCTCGCCGCAGCGGGCGGACTCCGACGCGATGACCGCGAGGTTCTCCCGCGCCTGGTCCAGACTCAGGTCGCCGCGGTCCGCCTGCTTCATCAACAGGCGGGCATAGGTGTGGATCCCCGCCAGCGGGTTGTTGATTTCGTGGGCCACGATCGCCGCCAGCTTTCCGATGGAGGTCATCCTCTCGACCTGCAGCATCTGCTGGTGCACGCTCTTCAGCTCGGCGGTCTTCTCCTCGACGCGGCTCTCCAGGGTCTGCGTCCAGCCGTTGAGCTCGTCGCGGGCGTGGCGCAGGTCTTCCGTCATCAGGTTGAACGAGCGGGCCAGCAGTCCCAGCTCATCGCGCGAATCGACCGGGATCTTCGCGTCGAGGTCGCCCTGGGCCACCCGGCGAGTGCCGCGGACGAGGCGGGTCACCGGCTTCTGCACCACGAGCCATGTGAGGACGCCCGCCAGAAGCGAGACGACGCCGATGCCGATGGCCGTGTTGCCCACCATGCGCCGTGCGCCGCGTACGATCGTCTCGTCGAGGCTGGCCAGGGGAACCGTGACGTCGAGGACGCCGAGGACCTGCTGGTCGGCGGGATGCGCGTGGCACGCCGCCTTCCAGCAGCTCGGTTCGTTCTCGATCGGGTTGATCAAGCCGGCCAGCCGCTCCCCTTTCTCGTTGCGGAAGATCCTCAGGCGGTCGGGCCGGTTCAGGCGCGTCAGCGGCTGCTCCTGGGCATGGCAGGAAACGCAGGCCTCGACTCTCTTGTCCACGAAGGTGCCCACCTCGTGCTCGTCGGTCGAGAAGCTGATCCGCCCCTGCTCGTTGTAGATCCGGATGCGCCCGATGCCGGGCTGGGCGCCGATCGTCGTGATGATGTGGTAGACCTCGTCGCGGTGGTTGTTCAGCATGCTGTAGCGGGCGCTGCGCTTGATCGTCTCGCTGATCCGGTCGGCGGCGGCGAACGTCCGCTCCTCGAGGTCCCGGCGATGGAGGCGGGTGTGCTGCCAGCCAATGAGCCCGAAGACCAGCCCCAGGCCGGCCACCAGGTAGAGCACCAGCTTGACGCTGAGACTCCGGGGGTGGAAGAGCCGTACCCGGGAGGAGGCGGCCGTGTCGAGCGCTCCCGAATCGACCGTGGCGGTCGAGTCGGACGAGACCTTCCCGGCCGGGGACCGGTCCCCGCCCGGCGAGGCACGGCGCGCATCCGGTTCACTCCTTGGCAGCGGTCCCTCCGTGGCAGTTCTCGCAGTCCGCTTCGACGGAGAACGCGGACGTGCCGTCGTGACACTGGCCGCACATCTGATGCATGGCGCCGGACGCGGCCGGCTTTCGCGGCGATGCGGCCTTCAGGAACGAGAAATCCCCGCGATGGCAGCCGAGGCAGTCCGGGGCGGTGGCGTCCACGTGAGAGGCATGCCGGAAGGTGACGGGCGCCGGGCTGTCGGGCGCTTGTGGGAAGGTCACGTCCGGTGGCATCCGGAAACTGCTTCGCGCCCAGGCTTTCTGCTGCTCGGAGGGGTTCTGAGCGACGGGCCGGGGGGGAGGGGGCTCCCGCCGCATCACGCCGTCCCAGGTCAAGCCGATGGCGCTGACAAAGAGGAGACCGGCCAGGCTCGCCGCCGCGGCGGTCAGGGCGAACCGGAACCCGCGGAGAGGCCTCGAGTCAGCCCAGTCGGTCTCCGGTTGCGGCGCCTTCGTGTCGTGCTGGAAAACCGGAAGGTACCTGGCCGCCAGGGTGAAGAGCGCGAAGCCGGTCCCCACGACCATCAGCGTGACCGATACCTCGGTCCAGCTCGGCACGTAGGAGACTCCGGACGAGCGTTCCATGCCGGTGATGGAGACGTTCAGGCGGTTCATGATGACCCCGAGGACGACTAAGAGCGCCGCGGAGAAGAGGCCGCGCGGGCTCTTGCGGATCGCCGGAACCGCGAGCAGCAGGGCGGGGGCGATCAACCCCATGAGGACCTCGGCCAGGAAGAGCCGCCCCTCGTAGCTCGGCTGGATGGCCAGCCGCAGAACCCCACGGGCCGAGAGGTCCTGGTATTTGGCCAGGAGGTTGACGCCGACCAGCACCAGGGTCACCTTGCCGAGGTCGGCGAGGAGACCCATCTCGATCTCCTTCTTGAACGCCCTGGCGCTGATGAAGGACTCGACGATGGTCATCGCGCAGCCCAGCATCAGCGCGGTCAGGAAGAAGAAGACCGGGAGCCAGGGCGTGTACCAGAGCGGGTAGAGCTTGGAGGGAACGATCAGATAGAAGGATCCGAGCGAGCTCTGGTGCAGGGTCGACAGGAGCACGCCCATCACGACCAGCGGCAGCATGACGAAGTGAACGACCTTCAACGCGCGCTTCATGCGGAACCGCTCGAAGACCATCGGGCTGAACTCGAGCGCGAGCACGATCGAATACAGGGTCACGCACCAGCCGACCTCGAACATGACCGAGTGCGGGTTCCACATGATCAGGGGGTGCCACACGCGATTCGGCCGCCCCAGGTCGAAGAGGAGGGCGCCGATGACCAGCATGTAGCCGAGGAACGCGGTCAGGATCGCGGGTCGGACGATCGGGCGGAAGCGCTCGAGACGGAAGATGTAGACGATGGCGCTGACGGTGAAGCCGCCGGCGGCCAGCGCGACGCCGCAGAGGATGTCGAAGCCGACCCAGAGACCCCAGGGGAAGGCATCGGAGAGGTTCGTCGACGCGCCGAGCCCGCGGAAGAAACGGACGAACGCGCCGTAGAACCCGGCGACGAGAAGAACGACCAGGACGGACCGCCAGAACGTGAGACGTGGAAGCGCGAGCCTTCTCATCGAGCACCTCCGCTCACGGCGCGTCACCGGCGTCGGGCCCCTGCGTGCCCTGCACCTCGGCGCGGGCGACCTCGTCGCTCCGCTTGGTGATCCAGTAAACCCCGCCGAGGACCAGGCCGGCCATGGCCACGACGTTGGGAATCTTGTTCAGCACCCGCCAGGTCAGCATCGCAGGGGGCTCGTTGACCAGGTCGGTCCGCAGCCCGAGCTGGTCCGGCCGGACATCGGAGATGATGAGCACCGACGTGCCCCCCACCTCCTCCACCCCGTACACGTAGTCGTAGTAGCGGTTCGGCTCGGCCGCGATGCGGGCGCGCGCCTCGGCGAGGAGCGCGGCGCGGGTGCCGAACTTCGTGGCCCCCGTCGGGCAGGCCGTGGCGCACGCGGTGGCCAGCCCCTGGGCCAGACGCTCCGCGCACATGTCGCACTTGCGGACCCGCGGCAGGGTCTTGCCCCACTCGTACTTCGGCACGTTGAACGGGCAGGCCAGCATGCAGTAGCGACAGCCCATGCACCGGTTCTCGTCGTACACGACCGGACCGGCGGCGGTCTTCTGGAACGCGCCGACCGGGCAGGCCGAAACGCAGCTCGGGACCTCGCAATGCATGCACAACCGCCGCACGAAGCGCGACCCTTGACGATTGACGACGGTGAACGTCCTGTCGGACAGCTTGTCCGTCAGAACGTCCTCCGAAGTGCGGGGGAGCCTGTTCCGCTCCTTGCAGGCTTGGGAACAGGCTCCGCAGCCGATGCAGCGCGTGGTGTCGAGAAGGAGGGCCTTTCTCTCTGGGTTCGTGATCATGGCTCTTCTCTCACCTCCAACCCGTCACCATCACTCCGCGACCGGCGGATCCTCCGGCACGAGGAAGTCCCGGCCGAAGGTCGCCCAGGCTTCGTCGTCGAGGTGTCCGAGCACGCCGTCGGCAGGCTTCCCGCCGTCCGCCATCGCCATTCCGGGCACCGGAGCGCGCCACGCCTGGGCGGCGACGAACTTCTCGAAGCGGCCGCGCTCGGCGCGCAGCCACTCGACGGCCTCTTCCGCCACCTTCAGGCGGCGCAGGGAGGCGCCCAGGTTCTTCGGCGAAAGCGCGCAGACCCATCCTCTGTAGTAGGGGTCCGCCGCCACGGGGCCCGCCGTCTCGGCGAGAAGCGGGTTGACGGAGCGCACCACGCCGTCGACGGGGGAGAGGAGAGCCGCACGGCGGCCTCCCTGGACGAGCGCGAAGAGCGGCTGGCCGCGCTTCACCTCGGTTCCCGGCTCCGGCAGCTCCAGCTTGTCGATGCGGCCGACCGCGCCGCGCACGAGGTCGTCGAGCCCCACACGGATCCGGCCGGACGGCTCCAGGGCGGTCCAGGTGTGGCCGGAATCGAGGAACAGACCGGCGGGTAGCGCGATCTGCCGTCGGACCGGCTGGACCAGGGGCGCCGCTTCGTTGCGATGAACCAGCGAATCGATCGCCAGCATGAGAAGGATGAAGAGAACGACGAGAATGGCGACCATGACGATCATCTCCCTTCTGCGTCGCCGGCCGAACCCGTGGTCGGAGGATCGGACGGACGGCTCTTGTTAGCGGACAGGAAAAGGTCCAGGATTCGGGAACGGGCTTCGGCAGGGATGGCCTGGTGGAGGTCGTCGACGAGACATCCACCGTCCATGAGAGTCGGGAGCGACTCGCCCGCACTCGTCAGCTCACGACTCAGCTTTTCAGACTCCTCGGCGATCCAGGGCGCGGTCTCGGCGCCGAAACACAGATCCCGCAGGTCGGCGCCGAGGTCGGTGGGAGTCAGGACGACCGTCCAGCCCGCGCCGTAGGGATCCTCGTTCACCAGCGACGGCTGGTGGCGAAGCCTCTCGTTCGTTTCGGCCACGATCCCCGAGACCGGCGCGGCCACCGAGACCTCTCCGTCGCAATGGACGAAGGTCCAGGCGGGCTCGCCCGCGGCGATTCGCGTCCCCGGCTCGGGAAGCGCAACGCAGTAGATGCGCCCGGCCAGGCGCCGTCCGAAATCGTCGAGGCCCGTCCGAACGCGGCCTCCCGTTTCGAACCGGGCCCAGACGTGGCGGGGGTGGAAGAGAAGTGACTCGGTGGCGGCGGCCGCCGAGGGGCACCGAGCGAGTCCGGCCGCGGCGGCGAGGCGTCCCGGGTTTCGCATCGCCCGGTCGAAGCCGCAGTCGTCGCACTCGTAGTCCCGGTCGCAGAGCTTGTAGTCGACGATCCCGGCGATCATCCAGCAGCACTTCAGCGAGGACGCTTCGAATCCTCGAAGGCCGGGGCTTGCGTCTCTCTCCTGTTGGGTGTTCATCGTGTTTGCTCGATCCCTGGTAATCGCAACGACGGTGCCACACGAGGTGTTGAGCGCCGTGATGCGTTTAAACCACTGATTCATCGCCCCTTATGGCGATGGAGGGCGGGCCGTGCCCAGTGCTCGAAAGGGAAGATCGCTGAGAACCTCAACAACCGGGACAGGTCGTTTTGTAGATTTGTTCACGTAAGTCATTAACAGTCAGCGGCTTGAGAGCCTGCTGCGAAAATCAACGGCAGGCGTTTGGTTCCTCTACGCATGGAGCCTGACTGAGCTCCGGATCCACTCCCTCTCCCAACCGAGTCCGGTGCGCTCTGGTCTGATGCATTTGCACGATTGCCGCGTTCGGGAGAGTCGCTACATTGCCCAAGGAGGGGCGTTGCCCCTCGTTGTCGAGCGGAGTTGTAATGTCCAACCGCAGAGAGAAGCAGAAGCCCTTCCTCCTGCCGCAGTTCTGCAAGGGCTGCGGGAGATGCATCGAGGCGTGCGCGAAGCACTGCATCGAGCTCGCGGAGGGAATCAACCCCGAAACCGGTCTCGTGCCGGTCGTGCTCCACCTCGAGGACTGCACGGCCTGCGGGCTGTGCCTCGACGCCTGCCCCGAGCCTTACGGACTCCGGGAGATGCCCTCGGCCGCCGAGTCCACGGAGTTCAAGTTACAGGATCCCGAGAAACTCTTCGGCTCCCGGGGCTCCACCGCGGTGAGGCCCGTCCCGATCCCCGACCAGCTCCTTTTGCTACCGCCGCTCGAGCCGCTCGTCGTGAAAGGCAACTACGCCTCGGCCATCGGCGCGCTCCTGGCCGGCTGCCGGCATGTCTTCGGTTACCCGATCACGCCCTCGACCGAGGGAGCCGAGCTGATGGCGAAGCTCCTGCCGGAGCTCGACGGCGTCTTCCTGCAGGCCGTGAGCGAGGTCGCGACGGTGAACATGATGTACGGGTGCGGCGGCGCGGGACTGCCCTGCATGACGTTCACTTCGTCGCCCGGATTCAGCCTCATGCTCGAAGGGATTTCCTACATGGTGGGCAGCGAGGTCCCCGCCGTTTTCGTGAACGTCATGCGAGGCGGTCCGGGGCTGGGAAACATCGCCCCCGAGCAGTCGGACATAAAGCTCGCCTGCCGGGGCCTGGGCCATGGCAACTCGCACGGCATCGTGCTGGCGCCCTCCACGCCGCAGGAGATGCTCGACTTGACGCTGCTGGCCTTCGAGCTTTCCTTTCGGTACCGGAATCCGGTCGTCGTGTTGAGCGACGGGTATCTCGGTCAGATGACCGGAAAAGTCGTTCTCCCGCGCCACATGGTGAAGCCGGGGATCCCCGAGTGGGCGGTCTTCGGCGACGCGTCTCATCGCTCCAATCTCATCAACTCGATCTACCTTTGCGAGGCGGATCTGGAGAATCGCAACCGGCTCCTGAACGAGAAGTACCGGCGGATGGAAACCGAACAGCGCGCCGACCTCTTCGAGTTCGAGGACGCCGAAGTGCTGATCGTGGCCTGCAACACCCCGGCCCGCATGGCCAAGGGAGCCGTCCGGGCGCTGCGCCAGGAAGGCGTCAAGGCGGGCCTCTTCCGGCCCATCACTCTCTGGCCCTTCCCGATCGCGAAGCTGGAGCCGCTGCTGCACAACGCCGAGCGGATCGTCGTCGTGGAGGCGTCCCCCGGGCAGCTCGAGGACGAGATGCGCCTCGCCCTCTCTCACGCCGGCCTCCGCGACCATCCGCCGATCGAGTCCGTCCGGCGATTCGGCGGAATCCTGCCGCAGCAGAGCGAGATCGTCGCGCATGTCCTCAACGGGCGAAAGGCCGCCGCATGAGCGTCTTCTACGAGAGGTTCGAGCGACACTCCCACGGGGAAGGGCTCAAGGGCCACGCGACCCACTACTGCCCGGGCTGCGGGCACGGGCTGGCGCACAAGTACCTCGCCGAGGCGATCGAGGAGCTCGGTATCCAGGACCGCACGATTGCCGTCTCACCCGTCGGCTGCGCGGTCTTCCTCTACTACTACTTCGACGTCGGAAACACGCAGGCCGCTCACGGACGCGCCCCGGCGGTGGCTCTGGGGCACAAGGTCGCCAACCCCAACTCCATCGTGATCAGCTACCAGGGCGACGGCGATCTCGCTTCCATCGGCCTCGCGGAGATCGTGTCCACGGCTCAACTGGGCATCCCGCTCTCGGTGGTTTTCGTCAACAACGCGATCTACGGAATGACCGGCGGCCAGCTGGCTCCCACAACGCTGATGGGGCAGAAGACCACGACGAGCCCGGAGGGCCGCACGCGCCTGATGGGGAGTCCGATGAAGATGGCCGAGCTGATCGCCCAGCTCGACGGGCCGGTCTACGTGGAGCGCGTGGCGTTGTTCGACGCGAAGCAGCGCGTGCGGGCCAAGAAAGCCATCAAGAAGGCGGTGCAGCTGCAGGTCGAAGGGAAGGGCTTCGCCTTCGTGGAGGTCCTGGCCGAGTGCCCGACCCATCTGAAGAAGACCCCCGAAGAGGCCGAGAAGTGGGTCAAGGAACAGATGCTCCCGGTTTTTCCACTCGGGGTGAAGAAGGATGCGGCTTCGGATCCCTGGTTCCATCTGTCTCCCCCCGTCTTCGAGCCCGAGAAGCTCGTCGCCGCCCTGGGAGGCACGACGACCCCGACCGAGCGCTTCGGTCGAGGCTTCCCGCGCCATCTCCATGCCAACGACATCTCCTTGAAGCTGGCCGGCGCGGGCGGGGACGGAGCCCAGACCGCGGCGATGCTCATCGCGCGTGCCGCCATCAACGAGGGCTTCGACGCCACGCACATCCCGAGCTACGGACCGGAATCGCGCGGCGGAACCTCCTATGCCGACATCCACGTGGCGGACGGGGAAGTCCTCTCTCCGGCGTCCCCGAATCCGCACATCCTGATCGCATTCAACGCGCCCAGCCTCGCGAAATTCGGAGCGAGCGTCGCGCCGGGAGGCACCATTCTCTACGACCGCTCGGTCATGGCCGATCCGCCGGACTTCGGCAACGGCGTGACGGCGATCGGCGTCCCCTTCACCGCCATCGCCGTGGAGCTGGGCCTGCCGGTGGTCAAGAACATCGTCGCGCTCGGCGCTCTGTGCGCCGCGACACGCCTCTTCCCCGCGGAGACCTTCCTGGCGGTGCTCCGCCAGGCGCTGGCGGCGAAAGCCGCGCTCATTCCGGTCAACGAGGAGGCCTTCGCTCGGGGCGCGAAGGCCGTCCCGAGCGCGGTCCCCTGCCCCGAAGGAGTTTTGCCATGACCGAAGCCCTGCTCCCCGTCCCGCTCACCGCCCCGGAGCGAGGCCTGATCTACGGACTCCGCGCCATCGCAGACTCCCCGCTCCGGCACCGCCTGCTCGAGGTCGTGGACCGCCTCATCCAGATCGGCCAGGAGCCCTGCTGCGCCGAGGCGCAGGCCGACGGCGTCCCCTGCGTGAGCGTTCACCGCCAGTGCGACGCGTGCGCCGCGGTCTTCGAGAGGGTTCAGGCGCTCGTCGAGCTGAGCTTCCCTCCGCCCGCGGAGAGATCTCAGAAGATATAGCGCCGGTTCCTTCGCCGCGGTGATCCGCTCCGGGCGGAAGTCCGGATGCGCGATCTCGATCGCCGTCCTCAGCTCGGAATCTCCTTGTTCGCGTCTTGGACTTTTCTTGGCCGCTCGGAGAGCATCTTGCCGGAGCCTACGATTCGAGTTTGACCCGATGGCTTTGCGGAGTACATTCCGGCTGGCCGATCACTGAGCAGATGGCGCAAATCCATGGAGGAGTCAGATGCGAACTCTACGAATCGTCGGTCTCGTCGTATCGGTGTTTCTGCTGAAGTCGGGCCTCGCCGGCGCGCAGACGTGGACGCCGCTGGCCAGCCAGCCAACATTCGCAGCGAGCAACCCCCTGCTGCTCACGGACGGCACCGTCATCGCGCACGACGGCTGCGCCCGCGATTGGTGGCGTCTCACTCCCGACGCGAGCGGCAGTTACGTCAACGGCACCTGGAGTGAGATCGCGCCCCTGCCCGAGGGATACGGCCCTCTCTATTTCAGTTCGGCCGTGCTCGCGGACGGGCGCGTGATCGTCGAGGGCGGCGAATACAACTTTTGCACCCCGGTCTGGAGCAACCTCGGGGCGATCTACGATCCGCTAGCGGACTCCTGGGCCCCGGTCGATCCTCCCGCGGGCTGGTCGACCATCGGCGATGCCCAGGGGACCGTCCTCGCCAATGGTACGTACATGCTGGCCAACTGCTGCACCACGGAGACGGCCCTGCTCGACGCGACGAGTTTGAGCTGGACGGCGACCGGAGCGGGGAAGCTCACCGTCAACGACGAAGAGGGGTGGACTCTGCTTCCGAGCGGCAAGGTGCTGACCGTCGATGCCTACGTCTTCTCGTACGACGCCGACGGAACGAACTCGGAGGTCTACGATCCCGCGACGGGAGCCTGGACCAGCGCGGGCAGCACGATCGTCCAGCTCTGGGACTCGTTTCCCGACGCCAACCATGCATCGTACGAGCTCGGGCCCGCGGTGTTGCGGCCGGACGGAACGGTATTCGCGACGGGCGCAAACGGTGCGCCGAGCGGTTCCGGCCACACGTCGATCTTCGATACCCACACCGGCACGTGGACGCCGGGCCCGGACTTCCCGTCCAACCGGGACAGCGCCGACGGTCCGGCGGCTCTGCTTCCGAACGGCAACGTCCTGGTGCAGGTCAGCCCGCGCATTTTCAGGCCGGGCTCCAAGTTCTTCGAATGGAACGGACTGACCCTGCTCAAGGTCCCCGCTCCGCCGCCCGCCCACGGCGAGCCCTCGTACCTGGGAAACATGCTCGTCCTTCCCACGGGCGAGATCCTCTGGACGGACATCAGCGGTAACGCCTGGGTCTACGCTTCCAGCGGCGCGCCCAATCCCGCGTGGGCGCCGACGATCGTCGGCGGCCCGGGCGTGACGGACGTCAACCGGGGATCCACGTATCCGCTCAGCGGACGAAAGCTCAATGGCTTCTCCCAGGGCGCCGCCTACGGGGACGACGCTCAGGCCGCAACCAACTATCCGCTGGTGCGGATCACGAACCGCGCGACGGGACACGTGTTCTACGCGCGCACGCACGATCACAGCACGATGGCGGTCGCCTACACGGGGATCGCCTCGACCCAGTACGACGTGCCGATCGGAATGGAGACCGGGTTGGGAGATCTGGTCGTCGTCACCAACGGAATTCCTTCCTCGCCGATCACGGTCAACGTTCACTGAGCAGCGCCGGGTAAATCGTCGCGGAAGGCCGGCTCCGGCAGCGCCGGCAACCGTCGCAAGCGCCTGAGAAATCGGGCGCTTTTCTTTTGAGGCCGGGTCGCCCTGGGCTGGACGTCGCGGGTTCGATCCTGCTTCTCGTTCCAACGAGATTTCCGCCCTCGGGGCCCTCCCGTGCACGAGCGTCCTGGACCCCATCCTGCAGCTTCGTCTTCATATGCTCGCCATTTGACCCGGCGTCGGGTTCCGACGCGACCTGCAGAGGGATCTCGACCCTGTTCGCGTGATAAACAACGGTCTGGAAATGCCCTTGGACCGGGCAACAAAACCAGGAGGCAGGCGTGAGTACCACCGCAACCGTCCGTGATGAAGCGACCACCGACCCGCGTGCAGCAAAGATCGACACCAAGCTCGAGATCGTCGTCATCCCCGTCTCCAATGTCGACCGCGCGAAAGAGTTCTACGGGAGGCTCGGGTGGCGGCTCGACGCCGAGTTCGCCTCCGGCGACGACTACCGCGCGATGCAGTTCACGCCGCCGGGCTCCGGGTGCTCGGTCATCTTCGGAAAGAACGTGACCGGGGCGGCACCCGGCTCCGCCCAGGGTCTGTACCTGATTGTCTCCGACATCGAGGCCGCCCGGGCCGAGCTGGTCCACCGCGGCGTCGACGTCAGCGAGGTGTTCCACGGTGCGGGCGACAGGTTCACGGGCTCGGACGAGGCCTACCTGTTCGGGCGGGTCCGGGTCAGCGGTCCGGACCCCGAGCACCGCAGCTATCGCTCGTTCGCCTCGTTCAGCGATCCCGACGGCAACGGCTGGCTGCTGCAGGAGATCACTACGCGTCTCCCGGGCCGGATCGACTCGAACGCCACGACGTTCGCTTCCGTGCCGGATCTCGCGAGCGCGATGCGGCGCGCGGAGGCCGCGCACGGCGAGCACGAGAAGCGCACCGGGCAGCGCGACGCAAACTGGGCCGACTGGTACGCGGCGTACATGGCGGCGGAGCAGTCCGGAGGTGAACTGCCGTTGTGACGAGACGACGCTCCCCGAGTCCGTCGACACGGCGGTGGATCAAATCGCGCAAGTCGTCCGGGACTTCATGAGTCGCTTACGGGGCGGAGCCTGAGGCGGCGGGTTCCCTGACGAACCCGGGACCCGGACTACTGCGGGGACCCGGTCGCGACGCCCGGGATCACGGCGAGCACGGGAAGGTCCGTCCTGGGCTCGACGGACGCCGGCACGGGGGCGGCCGGCAGCCCGAGCTCCCGGCGCAACGCCGCGACGTCCGCCTTGAGGACGTACCGGTCGAGGTTCCTCCAGAGGGCGTTGTGGTGGTAGCCGCCCCGGCTCATCTCGCGGACCGCCTGTTCCTTGCTCCAGCCCTGGGCGACGACGCGGTACAACGCCACCAGCGCTCCGGTCCGATCGGCGCCGTGCTGGCAGTGGATCATCAGGGGCCGGTTCTGCGGGTCGATCATGATCCGCAGCGCCTGGAGAACGAGATCGTCGTGGAGGCCCCAGGCGCTCATGGGAACGTGAAACAGCTTCACGGAACCGTCGCGGACAACCTGCCCGTCTCCGGCGCCTCCGGCCAGGTCGAGAACGCTCCGCACCCCCAGAGTGGCGAGCTCCTGGAAGCCGGCGGCGCTCGGCTGGGCGCCACGGTAGAAGCCGTCCTCGATTAGATACAGGTTTCCGACGCTGGTGCCACTGACGGGGGTCGCCCAGTCGGACGGCCGGGCCGGCTTCGAGTCCTGGCCGGCCTGCGCCGCGAGCGCGCAGGAGAACAGGGCAAGGAAGAAGGTTGTCTGGCGTTTCATCTCGGCCGGGAATAACAGGTCTGGAGCCGGGAACCTTCCCGAACGGGCCTGGGAGCGCAGCCGCTCGGCCGCGAGCCTCCCGACGGCGACGATCTCTTCGTCCGATTTGCTAGGTTTCGCCTGTCATGCCCATGAGGAAGCACGGCGAGGGTGATGCTTGGCCGATGAGCCGGGCAGCTCCGGCGGCGCAGCTGCGGACGGTCGGCACGATCCGGTCCGTCCTGAAGAAGCGCGGCGAGGCGCCGATGCAGGGCTCGGAGGGAGCGCCCGACGCCTGGCTCGAGATCCGGCCGTGGGCCGCGAGAGGCCTCCGGGGCCTCGCCCCGGGCGACCGGATCCTCGTCGTCACGTGGCTTCATCGGGCCCGCCGGGATGTCCTCCGCGTCCGGCCGCGGTCCGACCCGCGGAATCCGCTCACGGGCGTCTTCGCCACGCGTTCCCCGGACCGCCCGAATCCACTGGGCCTCCATCCCGTGACGGTGCGGGCGATCGAAGGCAACCGCCTGCGCGTCGGTCCGATCGAGGCGATCGACGGCACGCCGGTCGTCGACATCAAGCCGGAGCTGCGGGGAACGAGAAGGCGCAGCTGAGCCGGGCCCGGGCTACGCCGGCGGGCGGGGCTGCGGGCGGGGACCGCGTCCGTCGCGCGGCGCCGCCGGGATCACCGGGGAGCGGCCGCCCCCGACCGAGCGCCAGGCGCCGCGCAGCACGACGGCCCCGATCGCGCGCAGCGCGCCGACGTCCTCGAGCGGGTTCCCGTCGACGACCAGTAGGTCGGCCCGGAGGCCGGGCGCGATGCGGCCGATCTCGGCCTGCTCCCGGAGGAACTCGGCGGCGCCGGAGGTCGCGGCGCGAATGGCCTCGTACGGGGTCAACCCGGCGGCGACGAGCTGCGCGAGCTCGTCGTGGATCGAAGTCCCGGCTTCGGTCTGATCGATCCCGGCGTCCGTTCCGGCGAGCAGGGGAGCTCCGGCGTCGCGGAGCGCCCGGACGACGGCGCCGCGGTTCGCGACGGCGCGCTCGCGGGCTCCGCCCGGCAGGCTCCGCGAGAAGATCTCGTAGATTGCGAGCGTCGGACAGTTCCAGGTTCCCGCCGCGGCCGTTCGCGCGGAGAGGTCCGGAATCCGCGCGGGGTCGATGTCCGCCCACGCGGCCGCATTCGCCTGCCCCGAGCGCGTGAGGACGAGGTCGTAGCCCCGGAGGTGCTCGATCGAGGCCTGCCCCGAGTCGAGAGCGTGCTCGATCGGCACGGAATTCGGGACGTGGCCGACGACCCGGATTCCGCGGCTTCCCGCCGCCGCGACGATCGCGTCGTAGGACGCGAGGGAGAGACTGTTGTAGACCTTGATGAAACGCCAGCCGGCCGCGACCTGGTCCGCGACGGCGGCCTCGGCGGCGGCGGGGTCGTCGACGATCCGGGTCTCGGGCCAGACCGCGTGGGTCCCGTCGAGGCCCGGGCTGGCGGAGTAGATCGTCGGGCCGAGGCGGCGGCCGGCCGCAACGTCGGCGATCACGGGCGGCAGGCTCGCGTATCCCCACATGTTCCGGACCGACGTCACCCCGTTCTCGACGTAGGCCGCGAGCTCGGCCCGGCGGATGTGGACGTGCATGTCGACGAGGCCGGGGAGAACGTAGGCGCCCTGCGCGTCGACGATGCCGGCGCGGGGCGGGATCGCGACCTCTTCCGCCGGCCCGACGGCCGCGATGCGGTCGCCGGAGACCAGGACGACCTGGTCGCGGAGCACCCGCTCGGCGTCCATCGGAACGACGGAGGCATGGACGATCGCGAAGCTGCCCGGCGGTTCCGCGGCCGGGGCGACGCGGGACGAGGCCGCGGCGAGCGCGAGGACGGATAGCGCCGCCGCGAGACTCCACGCCGCGCCGCGCGTCCTCCGCGAAGGCGATCTCACGCCGCCAGCATAGCCTCGCGGCGAGGCCGCATCCTCGGGAACTTCTTGGCGTCGCGTGCCGGCGTCTTCCCTTGCGCTTCGACAACACGGCTGCTAGGCTCGCTGTTGTCGAAGCGACAGGGGAGAGCACGATGCGCGACCGGATCGAGCTTCCGCAGGGCACGCTGGACCTCCTCATCCTGCGCACCCTGGCGCTCTCGCCGCAGCACGGCTGGGCGATCGCCGCGAGACTGCAGCAGATCTCGGGCGACGCGCTGCGCGTCGCGCAGGGCTCCCTGTACCCGGCGCTCCACCGTCTGGAGCGGCGCGGGTGGGTCACGCACGCGTGGGGCACGACGCCCGCCAACCGGCGCGCGAAGTTCTACGAGCTGACGGCGCGCGGCCGGTCGCTGCTCGAGCGCAAGAAGCGGGACTGGAGGCGGCTCGCCGCCGCCGTGGCGCAGGTCCTCGGGACGGCCTGAAGGAGGCGGGAATGCTGAGCGACCTTCGATTCCGGCTGCGCGCGCTCTTCCGCCGCGACGCCGTCGAGCAGGAGCTCGACGAGGAGCTCGCGGCGCATCTCGAGCACGAGGTCGAACGGCGGATCGAGGCGGGCGTGCCTCCCGGGGAGGCCCGGCGCCAGGCGGCGCTGGCGCTCGGCGGCGTCGCGCAGGTGCAGGAGGAGTGCCGGGACGCGCGAGGCGTGCGGGTCCTCGAGACTTTCGGCCGGGACGTCCGCCAGGCGCTGCGCCTCCTGCGCAAGCAGCCCGGCTTCACGCTCGTCGCCGTCGCGACGCTCGCCCTGGGGATCGGGGCGAGCGCCGCGGTCTTCAGCGTCGTCGACGCGGTGCTTCTCGAGCCGCTGCCGTACCCGCAGGCCGAGCGGATTCTCGTGCCGTGGCGCCGCGCGCCGATCGCCGAGATCTTCGGCAACGATCAGCTTCCCTGGGGAGCCCGGGACTTCCAGCTCCTCGCGGCGAGCGCGAGGACGTTCTCGACGCTCGCGGCCTTCAAGCCGGCGTCGTTCAACCTGACCGGAACGGGGGAGCCCGAGCGGCTCGACGGCATCCGCGCGTCGGCCGGTTTCTTCGAGACGCTCGGCGTCCGGCCGCCGCTCGGCCGCGCCTTCACGGCCGCCGAGGACCGTCCCGACGGCGAGCGGGTCGTCGTCCTGAGCGACCGGACGTGGCGCGACCGCTTCGGCGGCGACCCCGGGGTTCTCGGCCGTCCGATCTCGCTCGACGGCGAGCCCTGGATGGTCATCGGCGTCATGCCGCCCCTCTTCGCGTTTCCGCGCGCCGGGGAGATGCCCGCGTCCCTCGCCTACCCGCCGCGGCCGCAGGTCTGGGTGCCGCTCCGCCTCGCGCCGGCGCAGCGGGGGCCGTCGGAGCTCGCCGTGTTCGGAAGGCTCGCGCCGCGGGCGACGCTCGAAGGGGCGCAGGCGGAGCTCGACCTCTTCGCGAGCCGGCTCGACCGGGAGATCCCGGCGGGGAAGGGCTGGTGGCGGTCGCGGGCGACGCCGCTGCCCCGCCAGGTCTCCGGCGACGTGCGCCGGCCGCTGCGGCTCATCTTCGGCGCCGTCGGCGTGGTCCTTCTCATCGCGGCCTGCAACGTCGCGAGCCTGACCTTCACGCGCTCGCTCGCGCGCCGCCGCGAGATCACCCTGCGGCGGGCGCTCGGAGCCTCGCCGGGGAGGCTCGTCGCGCAGTTTCTGACCGAGAGCCTGATCCTCGCGGGGGCGGGCGGCCTTCTCGCCGGCCTCGTCGCGAAAGCCTGCCTTCTCGCGGTCCGCGTGTACGGCCCGCCCAACGTTCCCCGGCTCGAGGAGGTGCGGCTCGACGCGCGCGCCTTCGGGTTCATGCTCGTCGTCACGCTCGCCGTGGGTCTCCTCGTCGGGTTGCTGCCGGCGCTCGGCGCGGCGCGGGGACGGGTCGTCGACTCTCTCAAGCAGGACGGGGCGAGGACGGTCGGCTCCGGACTGGCGCGGCGGATTCACGGCGGGCTCCTCGTCTCGGAGGTGGCGCTCGCCCTCGTGCTCGTCATCGCGACGGGGCTCCTGGTGCGGACCTTCGTCGAGATGCGGGAGAGCGACAGCGGCTTCCGGCCCGAGCGGGTGCTCACGTTTCAGCTCACGCTGCCGGCTTCGAAGTATCCCGATCCGGACCGCATGGCGCAGCTCTACACGCGCGCACTCTCCGCGCTCCGCGAGGTGCCGGGCGTCGGCGCGGCGGGGCTCTCGTCGGCCGTGCCGATGGGCGGCGCGCCGGACAGCACCGTCATCCGGATTCCGGGCCATGCTCCGGCCGACGAGCGCGAGCGGCCGTTCGCGAACTACTCCTTCGCCTCGCCGGGCTATCTCGACGCGATCGGCGCGCGGCTGACGCGCGGGCGCGACTTCCAGAGCACCGACACCGCGGACTCCGGGCCGGTCACGATCATCAACGGGGCCATGGCGCGCAAGTACTGGCCGGGCGAGGACCCGCTCGGCCGCGAGGTCGGCGTGGCGGACACGCGCTGGCCGACGCGGCGGATCGTCGGCATCACGGCCGACCTCAAGCACTACTCGCTCCGCGAGGAGCCGGCGCCCGAGATGTACGTGCCGTACACCCAGAACGAGATCCGGATCTGGCCGCCGATGCAGACGCTACAGGCGGCGGTCCGGACGGCCGCGGACCCGGCGGCGATCACCGCGAGCGTCAAGCGCGCGCTTCGCGGCGTCGATCCGGACCTGCCGCTCGCGCGGGTCGCGACGCTGAGCTCCCTCGTCGGGGAGTCGATGGCACGGCCGCGATTCTCGATGACGCTCGTCGCGGCCTTCGGCGGGCTCGCGCTCGTTCTCGCGATGATCGGGATGTATGGCGTGATCTCGTACTCGGTGGCCCAGCGCACGCGGGAGATCGGCGTGCGGATGGCGCTCGGCGCGACGCGCGGGCACGTCTTCGGCATGGTCGTGGGGCAGGGGGCCCGCCTCGCCTGCGCGGGGATCGTCCTCGGCCTCCTCGCCGCGGGCGGTGTGACGCGGCTGATGTCGGGCTTCCTCTACGGCGTGCGGCCGATCGACCCCTGGACCTTCGGCGGACTCTCGGCCCTGCTACTCGCCGTCGCCGTCCTCGCCTGCTGGGTGCCGGCGCGCCGCGCCGCCCGCGTCGACCCCCTCCTCGCCCTCCGCTCCGACTGATGGCGACTGAGGGGCCTGACCTGCAAGAATGAAACTTCCTTCGATCCTTCAGGCCTGGAACCAAGTGTCAATCTTGCAGGGCTGACCCCGGTTCTACCGGACCCGCGTGAATCCGTCGGCGCTCCAGTCCTCGCTTCCGACGCCGTTGTGGACGAAGAAGAGGCCGTCGGGGTCGTACTTCTTCTTCACGGCCTGGAGCCGAGGGTAGTTCGACCCCCAGTAGGACTTCTGGAACGAGCGGTCGAAGTAGTTCGACTCGGACACGTAGGCGCCCGCAGCCGGCACGACGGCGCGCAGGCGCTCGGCCGCCGCCCCGACCGCAGCGGCCTGGACGCGGCCCGCCGCGGGATCGGGCTCGTGGCCCGGGATACCCGGCGCGCTGTGCGGGGCTCCGGTCGCGATGATGGCGAGGGCGAAGGCGTCGAGGACGGCCGGGTTCATGGCGGTGTCGCGGGCCTCCGCGACCCGTTCGGCGGGCGCGCCGGCGAGGCCCTTGTTGAAGTGGAGGACGACCGGAAACTTCCGCGTCGCCTCGAAGAGGGCGTCCGCCAGCCGGTCCGGCGTCTCGAGGAGGTGAGCCGGAAGCCACAGCGACTCGTACCCGTAGATGTAGACGTTGACCTCGATCGCGTTGCCCGCCCACCAGACGTTGCCCGCCGGAGCCCCGGGACGGCCGTCGGCGATGATCGAGCTCGCGTCGTTCTCCCGGCGGTACGCGGCGTCCCACCAGTGCTGCGCCGGAAAGGTCGACACCTCGAGCGGCTCGGTCCACTGGAAGTCCTGCGGGGAAGCCGCGACGAAATCGCGGAAGCGCTTCCACGCGGCCTCGGCTTCGTTCCGGCCGAGCCCCTGCATCACGAAGCGCAATCGGATCGAGTTGTCGTTGCCGAAGGCGGCCTGCTCACCCCAGTGCGGGTTGAAGAGCGAGGCCTTGTAGAAGCGGACGAACTCGCCGACCAGGCGGCGGAACGCCGCGTCCGATTTCGCCTGGACCTGTCCCTCGGCCGCGCCGAAGTTGTCGGGCAGCGCGTGGGTCGCGAGCGTCACCCGCGTCACGACGCCGAGGCTGCCGCCGCCTCCGCCCTTCAATCCCCAGAAGAGGTCCGGCTCCGACGAGGCGTTGACGACCCGGATCCGTCCGTCGGCTGTGACGACCTCGGCTTCGAGCAAACCGGCGGCGGCCATGCCGTAGTTCTTGGAGAAGCTTCCGAACCCTCCGCTCTGGATGAGCCCGGCGACCCCGACGGTCGCGCAGCCGCCCCCCTGGACGTAGCGGCCCGCGCGCGTCGTGACGGCCTCGTACGTGGGCAACCATCGCGCCCCGGCCTCGACGGAGACCGCGGGCCGCGGGGCCGCGCGGGTGCCCTTCGGAACGAAGGCGTCGTGGAGCGTGATGGCGTTCATGGCGCGCGTCCAGACGAGCAGCGAGTCCGGCGCGTTCGACGTGCCCTGGTAACTGTGGCCGCCGCCCTTGACGACGAGCCGGAGGTTGTTGTCGCGCGCGAAGCTGACCGCCGCGGCGACGTCGGCCGCGTTGCGCGCGGCGACGGCGTAAACGCTCGGGGCCGAGATCCAGGCGTCGAGCCAGCCCGAGGTCTGGGTTCCGCCCGGCTGCTCACCGACGAAGTACGGGTTCGTCAGCTCGACGATCCGCGCCGCGCAGGCCGGGCTTCCCGGGGCGCTCGTGCAGGGCGCATACGGAGAAACGACGGGGACGAGATTTCCGCCGACCTCGGCCTTGAGCTTCTCCCAGCGCGCGGCCGAGGGCCACGCCGCGTCCGACGGCCGCACCCGGCGCATCGGACGCTTCGCGACGGCGCGGGCGTCCTGAACGAGGGAGGCGAGTCCGGGCAGGACGGGGACCGCCCCGAGCTGTTTCAGGAACGTGCGTCTGTTCATCGGAACCTCGGCGCGGAGGATATCGCCGGTGCCTGACCTGCAAGATTGACACTTCGCCGCCGAGTTTCATTCTTTCAGGGCTGACCCCGGGTGCCGGGTCGGCCGATTTGCGCTCATTTACGGGATCATTAGTCGGCGGCCTCTGTGCGGGATCCGGGAGAAGACTGCGGGCAGCGGGCAACGAATGCGATGCCCGCCGACACCGAAGGAGGCCGTCATGAACCGCAGGCACCCGAACCCGATCGCCCTCGTCGCCCTCGTCCTTCCGGCGCTCCTGCTGCTCGCGCCCCCCGGGGCGCTGGCGCAGGGCTACAGCGCGATCCATCCCTTCGACACGCCGCTCGGCGCGAGCCCGACGGCGCCCCTCCTCCGGAATCCGGGCGACGGATTCCTCTACGGCGTGACGTCGGCCGGCGGCGCCCACGCCGTCGGCACGGTCTTCAAGATGGACGCCGACGGAAACAACTTCGCGGTGATCCACGACTTCAACACGACCGACGGCACGCAGCCCGAGGCGGGCCTCATCCTCGCCTCCGACGGGCTCCTCTATGGCTCGACGTCCGGCGGCGGCACGTTCGGCAAGGGGACCGTCTTCAAGATCGATACGGCGGGCGGCAACTTTGCGACGGTCCGCCACTTCGACGGCGACACCGACGGGGAAGAGCCGCGCGGGCGGCTCGTCCAGGCGTCCGACACCATGCTCTACGGCGTGACCCACTCGGGAGGCGCCCACAACGCGGGGACGCTCTATCGCGTCGCCCTCAACGGCACCGCCTTCGCGGTACTGCACGCGTTCGGCGCGTCGACCGAGGGCACGCGGCCGATGGCGGGCCTGATCCTCGCGAGCGACGGCCGGCTCTTCGGCACGACCGAGTTCGCCGCGGTCCAGAACGGCAACGGGACGGTCTTCCGCGCGAACCTCGACGGCAGCTCCCTGACGACGATCCACACCTTCGCCGGAGCCCCGGACGACGGCGAAACTCCCTCGGCGGAGCTCCTCGAAGGCTCGGATGGCGTCCTCTACGGCACGACCGAGTTCGGCGGGACCGCGAACGGCGGAATCGTCTTCGCGCTGGGCCGGGACGGAAACGGCTTCGTGGTCCTCAAGTCGCTCGGCGGCGCGGACGGCTCGCGTCCCCGCGGCCCCCTCGTCGAAGACCAGGCCCTGCTCTGGGGCACGGCCTACGCCGACGGCGCCAACAACGGGGGTACGCTGTTCCACCTGACCCGCGCGGCCACGCTGTTCGACGTCGTCCGCAGCTTCGCGTCCGCGACGGGGGACCATCCCCACGCGGCGGTCCTCGCGGGCAACGACGGCGCGCTGTACGGAACGACGGAAGCCGGCGGCGCGAACGCCGTCGGCGTGGCCTACCGCTTCGCGAACCCGAAGCTCCAGTCGATCACGCCGAGCTCCGGCCCGGCCGCCGGAGGCACGCCGGTGACGATCGCCGGGACGCTGTTCCAGAGCCTCGCCGCAGTGACGATCGGAGGGGCCGTGCCGACGGGGATCTCGATCGCGCCGACCGAGATCACCGGGAGCACGCCGGCGCTGGCGCCGGGGAGCCTCAACGACGTGATCGTGACCAACGTCGACAAGACGATCGGGTCGATCCGCGGCGGTTTCTTCGCCGACTTCCTCGACGTCCCGCCGGCCGACAGCTTTCACGATTTCATCGAGTCGGTCTTCCGCAAAGGAATCACCGCCGGCTGCGGCGCGGGCGATTACTGCCGCAACAGCTCCGTGACGCGCGCCCAGATGGCGGTCTTCCTGCTCAAGGCGAAGCACGGGTCGATCTACGTTCCGCCGGCCTGCGCGGGGGTCTTCGGCGACGTCGTGTGTCCGTCGACCTTCGCCGACTGGATCGAGCAGCTCGCTGCCGAGGGGATCACCGGCGGGTGCGGCAACGGCAACTACTGCCCCGCGAACCCGGTCCAGCGCAATCAGATGGCGGTGTTCCTGCTGAAGGCCGAGCACGGCTCGGCGTACGTCCCGCCGCCGTGCGCGGGCGCGTTCGGCGACGTGACCTGCCCGAGCCTCTTCGCGGACTGGATCGAACGGCTGTCGGCCGAGGGGATCACCGGCGGGTGCGGCGGCGGCAACTACTGCCCGACGAACTCGAATACCCGCGGACAGATGGCGGTGTTCTTGGTCAAGACGTTCAACCTGCAGTAACGACGCATTCCGCGAGCCGCCGCAGTCGTCGACGCTGGCCACGGGGCCGGCGTCACCTGCGGCGGTCGCTTGTCTAAAGGACATCTAAGCGTTTCGGTCGAATTCGGTCCCGTGGCATCTGCCTTGCGTGCCTGCGCCGTTGCCACGAACGTGGCGGCGCGCGCCCGCTTCGGGGCGGCGTCTTGCTCCAACCCGGGAGGTGCCCATGTTTCGAAGAATGGTCGTGATCACGGGGATCGGCGCGGCGATGCTGTCGGGAATCCGGTGCAACAACGACAACAACATCACCGGGCCGATGCCCACCCTGACGGCGACGGTGCCCGGGGCGAACACTCCGACCCGGACTCCCACGCCTCCGACCGGTGCGACGCCGACGCCCACGCCAGAGCAGTCGGGCAACCGGATCGTCGACGTCGGCCAGAACGGAGGGACCACGTTCGTCGACCAGGTCTCCGGCGGCAACACGACGGTGATTCCGGCCGGGACGACGGTCGAGTGGCGGTGGGTCTCCGGATCGCACTCGGTGACGTCCGGATCCTGCGTCGTCGGGTGCTCGCCGGACGGCCAGTTCGACTCGGGAATCGGCGCGGGGATGACCTTCACGCACCTCTTTCCCTCGGCCGGGACGTTCCCGTACTTCTGCCAGGTCCACGGCGCCATGATGTCCGGCACCGTCATCGTCCAGTAGACCGCGGAGGCCGTGGGGTCAGCCCTGAATTACTGAACTTCGGGGACTCCTGGGGACTGACCTGCATTCCTGACTCTTTCGCCAGGAATGCAGGCCGGGCACCGGGAGTCAGCGATGCAGGGCTGACCCCATTTCAATGCAGTTGGATCAGGACAACCCCGCAGTTCAGGAATACAGAGTCTCGTGAGAGGTGCGCTCATGCAGAACTCACGATGGATGCTCCACCGCTTCACGATCGTCGGCGCAGCGGCCCTGTTCTTTACCCACCTCCTCTCGGCGCAGCCGGGCGGCATGGAGAGAGTCGAGTTCGCGGGCGATGGAGTCCAGAGCCAGCCTCCCGCGATGCCCCGGAACGCCGGCCTTGGAAGCGCGACACTTTCGATTCCCGCGTACGCGTTCATTCCGATCGACTCGAGCATCACGTACACCTTCGCCAACGGCACGCGATATCGCACGGGCGGCGGTGACTTGGTCTGGTTCGACGCCCCGGTCAACCTGCCGACCGGCGCCCACATCGATCAGGTCGCGTTCGAGGTCTTTCAGAACCACCCCGGCAGCACGATGGCGGGAAGCCTCTGGGTGTGCAGCGGCAACCCCGCCGGCTCGGCGTGCGCCGCCGCCGGCGTCTCGGGAGTCGGCGGCACGCCCGGCTGGACCTACTTCACCGTGGGCGGGCTCGACGTCACGGTCGACAATCTCAACAACTCGTACTACGTCGAGATCAACTCCGGCATGAGCGCGACCAATGCCCAGCAGTTCCGCCGGGCGATCGTCTATTACCATCTCCAGGTCAGCCCGGCGCCCGGCACCGCGTCCTTTGGCGACGTCCCAACGGACCACGCGTTCTTCCAGTACGTCGAGGCGCTCAAGGCTTCCGGCATCACGGGCGGCTGCGGCAGCGGCAATTACTGCCCCGACAATCCCGTCACGCGGGGCCAGATGGCCGTGTTCCTCTCGAAGGCTTTCGGGTTGTACTGGCCGAACTGAGAACCGAGGCGCCGGACGCCCAGGCGCTCAGTCGTTGCATTCGCAGCCGGGAAGCGGCCGGCTCGCGAAGGACATGTGCTGTACGTGCGGTTTCTGCCGCGAGTAGAGCTTGAGGACGCACCCCGACTTCTTCTTGACGATCTTGAAGAAGTAGCGCCAGCCCGGCCGGGTCGAGGCGACGAAGGTCAGCGTGGACTCGCCCCGGAAGAACGACTGGAGAGTCATGTTTGCGGCGAGGGCGGCGTCTTCGGGCGCCTCCTCCTTCTGCACCATGATCGCCGCGAGCTGATCCTCGAGCTGCGCGGCGCAGACCGGGTCGCGCAGATCCAGGCCCTTCTCGAACCAGGGCTGCCGAGGCCGGCCATCGACGTTCGCCCCGCAGCTTCCCGTGGCGGGATCCAGGATCAGGGCCACCGTCCGCTCCTCGCGGTGAAACGTCGGTTGCTTCGTCGCGTGGAATCCGCCCTCGGAAACCGAGTAACTCCCGGTTTCCGAGTACCCCTTCGAGCGCGCCGAGTCGGTCATGACGAGCCGGCCGTCCGCCAGCTTGAAGATCCGACTTTCGCGGGAGTGCGAGGTGACGTCGAACGCCCCGGGAAGGGGAAGAACACTCGTGCCCTGCGACTCTTTGACGACGAGGGAGGCTCCGTGCCATTCGGCCCGGCCCGTGACCTCGAAGTCCTGGCTCTTCTCTTCGCCGTTCGCGTCCGTGTAACCGAAGACGATGCGTTGCGCCGTCGCCTGGACGGAGACGAGCGTCGGCCTTCCCAGGTCACCGACGCGGAGAAACGGAATGCCGTCGAACGTTCGGCCGAAGGAGCGGACGTTGTAGTCGGGCCCGAAGTAGCAATAGTCGCCCGTCAGATCTTCGACGCGGGTCACGGGAGGGCCGGCCGGAACCAGTCCCGGGGGCGGGACGTCCGAGACGCACGCTGCGAGGGACGAAACGGCCGAAAGGAGGACGACCAAGCGCAGGAAACCGATGAGTCGACGCGTGGGCGGGTGACCGCGGTTCTTCGATGACCCCGGGAACCGCCAGCGAGTATCCATCTTTGGTGAGCTTCAGCCTGCCAGTGCAGTCGGCTCCGCCGCCCAATCCGTCATGCTCCGTTGCGAGGAGTCCCGTTGTCTTGATGCGATTGCATGGGTTTTGTGCATGGGCCGTTCGAACGAGTGAGCGCCGGGAACGAAGGTTCCCGAGCGTTCCGCGCCCGCGCGCTCATCGCGGCCGGGGGGTGGGCGTCGGCGGAGGCGTCCGGATCGGATAGATGGGCGTGATCGGGGCGGGCGTGCGCGTCGGGGGTTCGTGCAGTCCCTCGCGGTCGACTTCGACGGGAGGTACGGGCGGAGCGGCGACGAACGCGGTGGCGCCCTCCCCGGTCGAGTTGACGGTCACGTCGGTTCCGCTGCATCCCGCGGCGGCGGCAACCGCCGCGGCGAGCAGGAGTACGGGGTTTCCGGAGAAGACGCTGCGAGTCGTCAACTCCTCACCTCGAAGTCAATAGAAGGAATCCGCCCGAAAGGTTTCGGGCGACGTAGCCGCGATCGTTGGAACCATATCCATCGGGGGCGGCGTCGGGGTCGCAGTCGACGGCAGGCGGGTCGGTGTCGCGGAAAGTGTCGGCGGGAATGTCGCCGGCGTGTTGTGGAGAGGCATCGGGATGGGCGGCAGCTCGAGCCGGAGCGGGGGACCGCCGGGGAAGGCGCATTGAGCTGCCGCAAGAGCGCTCCAGACACCGCCCCCGAAAACCAGCAGACGCCAGCGCCGCCCCGGCGGCAGAATGATCTTGCCGGGTCGGCGCACACCCCACTCCCGATTTCCTCGCGAGCCTCAGGCGGACTTGCGCAACGGCCGCTTGCCGACGATGTTCCGGAACGCCAGGGCCACGTCCCGGTGCGAGATCGGCGGCGGCGGTCCGCCCGGCAGCATTTCCTCGGCCCGAAGGACGATGTCGTCGAGGGAGAGGATGCCGAAGAGCGGTCCCTCGGGATCGAGAACGGGCAGGCGCCGGACCTGCCGTCTCGACATGGTCGAAAGCGCCGCGCTCACGTCGTCGGTCGTCTGGCATGTGGCGACGTTCATTGTCATGACCTCCTTGATCGGGGTTTCTCCGGGCGAGGAATGCGCCTTCGCGATGGCCATGCAGATGTCCCGGTCCGTCACGATCCCGACCAGCTTTCCGGCCCGAAGCACCGGGAGCACTCCGCAGTCGTTGTCTCCCATGAGCCGGGCCGCCGAAGACAGGCTGGTCTCCTCCGTGCAGGAGGCGACCGGCCGGCATGCGATCTCACTGACTTTCATGACCCACCTCCATTGCTCGTTTCCCAGACTAGAGAGGGGGGAGGGCGGTGTCTTGACCCAAACGCACCGTTTTTCGAACTTTCAGCGAGGCTCCTCGAGTGGCTCGACCGGCGCCGGCGTGGGCGTCGAGGACGGGGGCGTCGCCGTCCGAGAGGGCGTCGGCGGGAGAGTCGCGGGCGTGTCGTGGAGCGGCATGGGCGGAGGCTTGACGTTGACCATCGGCAGCGGAACCTGACTTCCGGGCTCATACACGAGGACGCAATAGTTTCCGCCCACGACAGCCGCGACGAGGACGACGGGAAGCCCCGGACGCCAGCGCATGCCCCAACCTACCCGACGCGCCGGATGGAGCGCTTGATGCAAACGGTTCGATCCGGGGCCTTCCGTGAGATCCTTCGGGCAACGACCCCATGACCCGCGTCCAGCGCCTGACCCTCGCCGCCACCGGCCTCGGCCTGTTCATGATCTACCTCGACGCGTTGATCGTGAACGTTGCGCTCCCGTCGATCCAGCACGACTTCCAGGTCGGAGAGTCCGGGCTGCAGTGGGTCGTGACGGCGTACAGCCTCGGCATGGCGGTGGCGATCATGTCGGCCGGGACGCTCGCCGACATGCACGGCCGGCGGAAGCTGTACGTCGCGGGCATCGCTCTCTTCACCCTCTCCTCGGTCGCCTGCGGGCTCGCGGGCTCGCTCACCGTCCTCAACGCGGCGCGGGCGATCCAGGGCGTCGCCGCGGCCACGGTCAACGTGACGTCGCTCGCGCTCGTCTCCTCGGCGTTTCCCGAGCCGAAGCTGAAGGCCTGGGCGATCGGCATCTGGACGGCGATCGCGTCGACGGCGATGGCGATCGGCCCGACCCTCGGGGGCATCCTCGTGCAGCGCAGCGGCTGGCGGATCATCTTCCTGGTCAACGTCCCGGTCGGGCTCGCGGTCCTCGCGCTGACGTGGCGGTTCGTCGTGGAGTCGCGCGACGAGAGGCCGCGAACGTTCGACGTCCCCGGGCAGCTTCTTTTCGTCGCGGCCGTCGGGGCCTTCGCGTACGCGGTGATCGAGGGCCCGCGGGCGGGCTGGAAGTCCCCCGAGATCCTCGGCCTCTTCGCCCTCGCCGCCGCCGCGCTTGCGGCCTTCGTCGTCGCCGAGCGCCGGAGCGCGGATCCGATGATGGACCTGACCCTCTTTCGGGATCGCACGTACTCGCTGGCGATCGGGACGATCTTTGCGGTGCTCTTCGCGGTCTACGGAATGCTCCTCGTCATCACCCAGTACCTGCAGAACGTGCGCGGCTTCTCGCCGACGCAGGCGGGATTCATCCTCTTCCCGTACAGCGCCACGTGCACGCTCGTTTCGCTTCGCGTGGGCAAGCTGATGGGGGTGGTCGGCGCGCGGCGGCTGATCCTGCTCGGTCTGGCGTCGCAGATCTCGGGGTTCGCCGTCATGATCGCGGGGCTCGGGCAGAGCACGCCCGTCGTCGTTCTGGGGCTGATCCTCGCCTCGCTCGGGAGCTCGCTGTGCCTGACGCCGATCACCTCGCTCGCGATGACCGCCGTGCCCCCCGAGCGCGCCGGGATGGCGTCCGGCATCATGAGCGCCCAGCGGGCACTGGGCTCGACCGTCGGATTCGCCGTGCTCGGATCGGTTCTCGCGGCCTCTCTCACCGTGACGCTCTCCGAGCATCTCGCGCAGGCGATCCCGGACCCGGCCGAGCGGCGTCAGGTCGCGGACACGATCATCGGCGACGCGAACCCGCGGGCCTACGCCGCCGAGATCGGCCCCGGCCGGCCGATCGCCCATGCGGACGCGGCGACCGAGCGGGCGATCCTCGTCGCCGCCGACAAGGACTTCGTGGAGGGGATCCGCATCAGCCTCGGAGCGGCCGTCCTGGTGCTGGCCCTCGTGCTCGCGGCCGGGTTCGCCTGGTTCCCGCGCGGTCGAGGAGGGGTCGCCGACGCGAGCCGCGAGGCGAGAGCTCTCGAGTCCGAAGAGGCGGAGCGAGCGAGCCCTGAGGGCGCGGGGATCGGCTAGAGCCGGTTCGGGGGGAGCCGGCTACTTCTTCGCCGGAGCTTCGTTGGTCTGGGTGTCGGCGTTCTGGAAAGCGCTCTCCCAGGAGGTCCCCTCGCCGCGGATCGTGACCTTTCCGAAACTTCGAGTCCCGACCTGAAACGGCCGGCGCAGCGCGGCCTCGTGCCGGGCAAAGCCTCGGGCAAAGAGTCCGCCCCATCTCCAGCGTGCTTCGGCCTCGGCCTGATGGACCGTCAGTGCCATGAACTTCTCTTTCGGAAGGCTTTCACTGTAGCACGCCCCTCCGAATGGGGCCTGACCTGCAAGTCTGTAACCTGGTGCCAGGCCTGACACTTCGATGAGAAGTTCAATCCTGCAGGTCAGGCCCTAAGTTGCATGCTTGCAGGGCTGACCCCATGGGTACCTGGTGCCTGGTGCCTGACCTGCATCGCTGACTCTTTGAGCAGGAATTCAGGCCTGGCACCAGAAGTCAGAAATGCAGGGCTGACCCCAAAATTCAGAAATGCAGGGCTGACCCCATAGAATGCGCGGCATGATTTCACGCGATCCGTCGGTCCTGATGATGAGCGTCTGTCTGATTGCCGGGGTCCTCGCCGGGGGAGGCGCCGCGCCGGCCTCGCCCGCGCCGCCGGGAGGCGGCTATGCGGACCTGCTGACCTTCTACAAGGACTTCCGCGCGTTCCAGAAGCCGAAGGTCGTCGACGGCGTGCCCGACTACACGGCCGCCGCCATGGCCGCGCAGCAGAAGGAGCTCGAGACGTACAAGAAGCGTCTCGCCGCGATCGATCCGGGCGCGTGGCCGATCCCGCAGCAGGTCGACTACTACGTCGTCCGCGCCGAGGTGAACGGCCTCGACTTCGACCTCCGCGTCCTCCGGCCCTGGGCCAACAACCCCGGCTTCTACGTCACGTTCTTTCCCGAGGAGAGCGACCAGCCCAAGCGCGAGGGCCCGTTCGCCGAAGGCGCAGTCGAGCTCTGGAGCTACAAAACGCCCCTCTCGAAGGACGCCGCCGCGCAGATCGCCGCCGGCGTCCGGACGATCCCGGCCCTTCTCGCACAGGCGAAGACCAACCTGACCGGCAACGGCCGGGACCTCTGGGTCTACGGCGCGAAGAGCGTCCGCCAGCAGAGCGCCGACATCGCCGCGCTCGCAAAGACGCTCGACGCCTCGCAGTCCGCCCTCAAGTCCGACCTCGATCGCGCGAAGAAGGCGACGGACGACTTCGCCGGCTGGCTCGACGCGCAGGCGCCCTCGAAGACCGGCCCCTCCGGCGTCGGCATCGAGAACTACAACTGGTACTTGAAGAACGTCCAGCTGGTTCCGTCCACCTGGTCCGAAGAGGTCGAGCTCATGAAGCGCGAGCTCGCGCGCTCGACGGCCCTCCTCACGATGGAGGAGCTCAAGAACGCCAAGCTCCCGCCCCAGGCGCCGATCGCGAGCGCGGCCGAGTACGACAGGCGGTTCAACGACGCCGTCACCGAGTACATGGCGTACCTCAAGGACAACGAGATCCTGACGATCAAGCCCTGGATGGACGCGGCCCTGCGCGCGCGGATCGGCAGCTACAGCCCCGGCCCGCTCGAGTTCTTCGGCGAGGTCGACTACCGCGATCCCGAGGTCATGCGCACCCACGGCTACCACTGGTTCGACAAGGGCTGGATGGTCCACGAGACGTCGGAGAACCCGATCCGCCGCGACGTGCGCCTCTACAACCTCGACAACACGCGCACCGAGGGACATGCGACCGGCTGGGAGGAGCTGATGATGCAGGCCGGCATGTTCGACGCGCGGCCGCGCTCGCGCGAGCTCGTCTACATCCTCGTCGCGCAGCGGGCGGCGCGCGCCCTCGGCGACCTCTACATGGTCGCGAACCTCATGGACATCGAGCAGGCGGCGACCTTCGCCTGCGCGAACGTTCCGCGCGGCTGGTTCTCGCTCGAGGGCAAGCTCGTCCGCGGCGAGCAGCACCTCTACCTCCAGCAGCCCGGCTACGGGACGAGCTACCTGATGGGCAAGATGGAGCTCGACGCGCTCCTCGCCGACCGCAAGCAGCAGCTCGGCGACAAGTTCCGGATGAAGGAGTACATGGACACCTTCAACGCCGTGGGACTGATCCCGGCGTCGCTCGTGCGGTGGGAGATGTCGGGGAAGAAGTCGCCCGAGCTGGAGAAGATGCTGAAGTAGGGACCGGGTGCCGGAGCGGCCCGCGCTGCTCCGGCGATCGATTCTCCGCCTCGCGTCGCTACTTTTTGGCCTCCACCATGTGGATGTCGAACTTGCCCTTGCCGTCCGCGAACATGACGCACTCGGAAGCCTTGTCGCACTCGGTGGTGTGACGGTAGTCCCCGCCCGCCTGCATGAGGTAGGAGCCCGGGCCCAGCCGGATGGGAGTCTTGCCCTCCGGCCCGTGAATGAACGTTCCCGACACCACGACGATGCGCATGTCGCTCGTGTGCGTGTGCAGGGGAGCGCTCGCCCCCGCCGGGAACTTGATCAGGGCGCCGAACGCCCCCTTCTGGTAGTCGCCCCAGAGCGGGGCGATCTTGATGCCCGGAGGTCCGCCGACCATGTCCACGAACTTCATGTCCGCCGCCGGCATCACGATGGCCTTGTGGGCCGCCATCTGGGCCAGGACCTGACCCGCCGCCAGAAGACACACGACACCCGCAAGAATCCTCGTCCTCATGCCCGCCTCCTGTTCTTCATCGAAAGCAACGGCCGGAAGCTACATCCGCTCCGGCTCTCTCACAAGAGGAAAGGCTACGGCCCGTACAGCAGGAGCCCGAACGTCTTGGTCAGGAACGGCGCCATCTGCCCGCGCGTCGTGGGGTTGGCCGGGCAGTAGTTGCCGCCGGAACAGCCCGCGGCGATCCCGCGGCTGAAGAGATCCTCGATCCAGGGCGCGAACGGGTTGGAGCAAGGGACGTCCGGGAAGATCCCGGCGCAGGCCGGCGGCGTGTAGAGCGACCCGTACTTCGTCTTCAGGAGGAAGACCGCCATCTGCTGCCGCAGCACCGGGTTGTCCGGGCAGTACGTCGGGCCCGCGCCGCAGCCGTTGACGATGCCGCGGAAGTAGAGATCCTCGATCCAGTCGGTGAACGGCCCCGGGCACGGCACGTCCGTGAAGGCTCCCGTGCACGCCGGAGGCGTGTAGAACGGCCCCAGCAGGCTCTTCAGCACGAACACCGCCATCTGCTTGCGCAACGTCTGATTGCCCGGGCAGTAGCTCGAGCCGCCGCAGCCTCCCGTGACCTCGTTGTGGAAGATCGTCTCGACGAAGCGGTAGAAGGGGTTCGACGTCGGCACGTCCCCGAAGCTCGCGCCGAGGTGGAGCTTCCAGTGCTGGGTGAGCGTGGGCGGCGCGTCGGTGAGATCGAGGGGGGTCGAGAACTCGACCATGTCCTCGTCCCAGTGAATGCCGGGCCGCGGATTGGCCGCACTCACGGCATAGCAGTCGCCCGTCGCGTCGAAACAGCTCGCCTCGGCCCCGGGGACCAGCGGTCCGAAGGACGCCGAGCCGTCCTCGACCGTCACGTCGGACGCGGTCGTGATGTTGATGTTGCCGACGAGATCGAAGGCCGTCACGCCCGGATTCTTCCAGGCCGGCTCGATTCGAACCGTCTCGCCGGGCTCGAAGACGCCGTTCACGTTCGAGGCGGTTCCTCCGTCCGAATGCCCGTCCACGTTGAGCGCGGTCGGCTCCGCCATCGCGCAGGTGCAGGTGCGGATCAGGACGCCCCACTGGTCGAGCGTGCCGCCGTCCCCGGGCGTATCGTCGGAGACCGTCAGCACCCATTCGCCGCCGGGATCCTCGCCCATGAAGGCCGCGAGCGGTTCTTCCGGGACGAGGGTCGTCGCCGCGACCCCGTCCGCATACGCGCGGTCGGTGACGAGGCCGTCGTTCGTGACGTAGGGGACCTGGCCGCCGGGATCGGCCGCGTCGTCCCAGAGGGTGCCGAACGCTCCGGCGAAGACGTCGTCGAACGAGAGACCGTTGTCGGTCGTCAGCGTCACGACGCGCTGCGACGGAGAGGTGAGCGTGATGTCGAGGTTGTCGTTGGCGGTGTGGTGGATCCTGGTCTGCACTTTGACGTTGCAGACGTGATGACCGAAGCTGGCGGGGAAGACGACCGAGTCGGTCACGACGACGGGGCCGTCGGGAATCGGAACGGGAGCCGCGCTCGCCAGGAAGACGGTGCGATTGGTCGTCGCCGTCTGGGCCGTCGCGATCGTGAGCTCCCAGCCGTCGAGAGACCCCCCGTCGCCGGCGAGATCGTCCGAGATGGTCAGCGTCCACGTGCCTCCGGGGAAGTGGCCGTTGAATGCGCCCAGCGCCTCCTCCGGCGTGAGGGTCACGGCGGGGACTCCGTCCACGTAGGCGCGATCGGTCACCAGTCGGTCGTTCGTGTCGTAGGGGACCTGTCCACCCGGGTCCGCCTGGTCGTCCCAGAGCGTTCCGTTGAAGACGTCGTCGAGGTCTTCGCCGTTGTCGGAGGTCAGGGTCACGACCGTGCCGTCCGGCGCGGTCAGCGTGACGTCGAGATCCCGGTTGTACGTGTGCTTGATGTAGGTCTTCACGTTGACGTCCCAGATGGAAAACAGCAGATCGGTCACCTCGATCGTCGACGTGACGACCGCCGGTCCGGTGGGAATCGGGACGGACGCGCCGTTTTGAAACGTGCGCGTGTCCCGCAGGCACGCGTTGGGAAAGACGGGCGCCGTCGTCCCGGCGAGGAGGAAGAGCAGGTCGGGATCGGGCACGGCGAGGCAGGTCGTGACCGGCCCGAAGGTGGTGCAGCCGGTTCCGATCCCGTTTCCCGGGTTGCGCCAGCGCGCGGTGTCGTAGGCCTGGATCGTCCGCCGCCGCCAGCCCCAGTTGCCGGCGGAGCTGTCCATGTTCGCCTGGACCGACATCCAGTAGTGCCCCGGCTGGAGCATGCAGGGAAAGGGGAGCGCGAAGCTGAAATCGCCGCCGAAGATGTTCGGGCTCTGCGTCGGATACGCGCAGACCGCCGCGCCGGGCGAGCCGGCCTGGTCGGCATAGAACACGAGGTCGACGGAGGAGGGAGGGCCGGCCCCGTTGAAGCTGCCGAGCGCCACGACCGTCTGGATCCCCCAGGCCGTTCCGGCCGGCACGTAGAAATCGTCGGCGGCCTCGCAGTCGAATGCGTCCTGGGCTGGCTGGAAGTCCTGCGAGATGACGTTGGCCGCCCCTCCGGCCCCGGAGTCCGTCTGGTCCCAGAGGGTGACCGAGGCGGGCGCCGTAGGGGCTGATGTATCGGTCGGGCGCGCCGAGACCGGGTCGGCGAGGAGGCCGGCGGCCAGCACGCACGCGGAGAGAACGAATGCCTCGACCCGGTGGTTCCTGGTCGGCATCGCACAGCCCCCTTCGTTGGGATTCCTGTCCTTCATCTTATGACGCGGGAAACTGCGGATAAGGGGGTCAGAAAGGGGGACGCCTACTCCTCGCCCCGCACGCGCCCCCGGCCGGCCTTGATCCGCGAGCGCTGGACCTTCGCCTCGATCCGCCGCTCGCGCGCCGCCTTGCTCGGCTTCGTCTTCCGGCGCGCCTTCGGACGGACGGACGCCCGGCGCACGAGCTCGACCAGGCGCTCGCGGGCCGCGGCGCGGTTCTGCGCCTGCGTCCGATGGGCGCGGCTGTCGATCAGCAGGACCCCGTCGGCGCCCATGCGCTTGCCGGCGAGCGAAGCGAGGCGAACCTTCACGTCCTCCGGCAGCGACGACCGGCCGACGTCGAAGCGCAGCTCGACGGCCGTCGCGACCTTGTTGACGTTCTGCCCGCCGGGCCCCGACGCCCGCACGAACCGCTCGGAGAGCTCGAACTCCCGGATCGCGAGCGAGGGCGTCACCTGCAGCACGGCTACTTGCGGCTCCCGCCCTTGGACACGACCCCGTCCTTCACGACGACCTCCACGTTCGAGAGGGCGGTCACGTCGAAGATCGGGTCGCCGCGCACGACGATGATGTCGGCGAGCTTGCCGGGCTCGATCGTGCCGAGCTCCTTGTCCTTGCCCAGGATGGCGGCGTTGATCCGGGTCGCGGCGGCGATGGCCCGCTGCGGCGACATGCCCGTGTCGACGTGGGCCTTGATCTCGCGCCAGAGCGCCTCGGTGTGGAAGTTCATCGGGGTTCCCGAGTCGGTCCCCATCCCGAGCGTCGCGTTCGACTCGATCCACTGACCGAGCGACGCCTTCGCGAAGCGGATCTCCTGGTCGGTCGCGGAGAAGTACGAGAGCCGCTGGAACCCGACGAGCGACTTCTGGACCTCCGCCCAGATCTGCGGCCCGAAGTCGGCCTTGAGCTGCGGGTCCTGGAGCCGCTCGGGGAAGGCGACCGTGGCGGGGAAGAGGAACGCCCGGTGCGCCGCGGTGACGACGACCGCGGTGCCCTTCGCGGCGATCGCCCGGACGAGCTCCGGGTCGTACGTCGGCATTCCCGCGGATCCGACGTGCTGCAGCACGTCGACGCCCGACTCGAAGGCGTTCCGGACGTCCGCCGGCATGTAGACGTGGGCGTGCACGCGCAGCTTGTGCCGGTGCGCCGCGTCGACGATGGCCTTGTAGTGTGCGGGGGTCAGGCCGACGTACGCCTTGATGACGTCGACGCCGGCCTTCGCGAGGTCCTCGGTCGCCTTCGCCGCCTCGGCGGGGGTGTCGATCAGGAGCTGGTTCGGCAGCGCGACGGGGTAGTCGCCGAGGTCCCGCGTGATCCAGGGCCCGCTGACCGACATCCGCGGCCCCGGGATCTCGCCCTTCCGGATCCGGTCGCGGACCGAGAGGCTCTCCTTCAGCGTTCCCCCGAGGTCGACGGCGGACGTGACCCCGGCCATCAGGAGCTCTCTCGCCGAGATCTCGCCGACCTTCTCGACGAGGCCGTTCTCCTTGATCCACGGGTCCCAGCGGTCGTAGTCGCCGTGCCCCAGGATCTGGAGGTGCGCGTGGACGTCGATCAGGCCCGGCAGCATCACGCGCCCGCTCGTGTCGATGACCTCGGTGCCCGGCGGAATTGCCACTTCGCCGGCGCGGCCGACCGCGACGATCCGGTTGCCTTCGATCAGAACGGCGGCGAAGTGGACGGGCGGCACGCCGTCGTAGCCGTCGAGGAGCATCCCGCCGACGAGTGCGAGCCGCCGGGGGGACTGCGCGCCGGCCGCCCATGCCGCGAGGAACAGGACGAGCGGGACCGCGAGCCCGCGCGCGCCCCTGCGGAACTTCGTCATCGACATCATCTCGAGGCGCCCGCGGCCATGGCTACGGGGAGACGACGAACTCGCCTTTCATCTTCGAGTGCCCGAACCCGCAGAAGTTGGCGCACCGGAAGGGGAACGTTCCGGCCTTGTCCGGCGTGAAGGCCACCGTCGCCGGAGTTTTCGGGTCGAAGACGACTTTCTCGAGCTTGAGGTCCTTGCACTCGAAGCCGTGCTTCTTGTCCAGGCTCTGAAACGTGATTTCCACGGGCTCCCCGACCTTCAGCTCGATCCGCGACGGATTGAACTCGTATTTCTTCGCCGTGACGGTGATCTTCCTCGGCTCCTGGGCCAGGAGGAGCGGCGAGGAGCAGGCGGCGAGGACGAGAACGGCGAGTGTTCGCGACAGGCGCATCCGGGACCTCCTTGTCGAATCCGCGCCCATCCTAGAACACGCCGGAACCGCCCGAGCCGGTTACCGTCCGCGAGCCCCCGCCCGGCGCTTCGCGATCCGTCCGGCCACGTACCCGGCGTCCCGGTCGGCCCCGTGGATCATGGTCGACGAGAAGGCGTACAGGAAGTGCAGCCCGACGAAGTACAGGCCGGGCTCGCCGTCGACGATGCCCCGGTTCTGCCGCGGCTCACCGTGCTCGTCGAGGACGGGCAGGTCGATCCAGGCGAAGCCGGGGTGGAATCCCGTCGACCAGATGACGTTCGACACCTCGAGCCGGCGGCCGTCGGCGAGGACGGGTTGCCCGCCCGAGACGCCGGTGACGCGGGGTGCGCGCTTGACGCCGGCGGCCTCGAGGTCCGCGGGCTTCACGCGGATGAGCGGCCCGCCCTGGGCGATCAGCTTCGGGCGGACGCGCCGGCCAATCGGCGTCGAGAGCGTGAAGATCCGATGGAAGAGCACGCGCAGCACGAGCGGCACGAGGAACCGGCCCGCGACGGGGCCGTCGATGCGAAACGGGAGGTGCCCGGTGTCGCGTCCCGCCATCCAGGTCGGGTGGGTCGCCGCGACCTCGCGGGCGATCTCGGACCCGGAGTTCCCGGCTCCGACGATGAGAACCGGGCCGTCCCGGAGCTGCTCGCGGTTGCGATACTCGCTCGAGTGGAGCTGCACGATCGCGCGGTCGAGCTCCCGCGCGAACTCCGGTATCCGCGGCTTCTGGTAGCTCGCCATCGCGACGACGACCTGGCGCGCCACGAATCGGCGATCTCCGGCCTCGACGACGTAGTGATCGCCCTGGCGCGAGAGCCGCTCGACGCGGACGTTGCTCGCGACCGGCAGCGCGAAGTGCTTCGCGTAGGCCTCGAGGTAGTCCGCCATCTCGTCCTTGGTCGGGAACGACTCGCGCGGAGCGCGGGAAAGGGCATCCCGGGAAGGCCGTCGAACCGGGCGGGCGTGAAGAGCCGCAGCGAGTCCCAGCGCCGGCGCCACTGGTCGCCGACGCGCGCGTTCGCGTCGAGAATCACGAACGGCACGCCGCGGCGCGCGAGGTGATAGCCGACCGAGAGTCCCGACTGGCCGGCGCCGATGACGACGACCTCGTGGTGCTCGGGAGCGAGGCCGGGGCTCACGGGCAGCCGCGCGGGATGCAGGAACGCCGAACCTTTTTCGGTCAGCTCCGACGAGACGTTCGCCTTCCCGGCGGAGCGGGGGTTCTGTTCCGGGTTCATGGTTCCCTTCTTTCCCTTTTGGCCTGGTCACGCCGCCCATTTTTGCGCCCGGTGCCGGCCGCCGCAACCCGAGGTGCCCGGTTCTCCATGTCCGCAAGCGCGTAGCGAAGCGACAGCGGTTAATATTCCACGGCTTTTCGCCATCCGAAAGGACGCTCCATGAAACACCGCCTCGCCGCCGTCGCAATCCTCCTGTGCGCGGGCCTGCTGCGCGCCGAGGACCCGCCGAAGCCCCACGGAGACAAGCCGCTTTCCGCCCCGCCGGGCGCCGACCCGTCCAAGGAGAAGGAGCCGGAGAAGCCCAAGTGGGACGTCGCGAACCCGCCGTACCCCTTCGACGTGGAGGTGCCCCTCGACGTCGACACCGGCACCTGGATGTCGGTCGACGTCTCGCCCGACGGCAAGGAGATCGCCTTCGACCTGCTGGGCGACATCTACCTGATGCCGATCTCGGGCGGACAGGCTCGGGCGCTGACGTCCGGGATCCCCTGGGACATGCAGCCGCGCTTTTCGCCCGACGGCAAGTGGATCGCATTCACCTCCGACCGCTCCGGCGGCGACAACATCTGGATCGTCGACCGCGACGGAAAGAACCCGAAACAGGTGACGAAGGAGACGTTCCGCCTCCCCAACAGCCCGGCGTGGACGCCCGACTCCCAGTACATCGCGGCGCGCAAGCACTACACGGGCACCCGCTCGCTCGGCGCGGGGGAGATCTGGCTCTGGCACCGCACGGGCGGCGACGGGCTCCAGATGACCAAGCGCGCGACCGAGCAGAAGGACGACGGCGAGCCCGCCTTCTCGCCCGACGGCCGCTACCTCTACTGGTCCGAGGACTCGACCCCCGGGAAGATCTTCGAGTACAACAAGGACCCCAACGGCGAGATCTACGTCATCAAGCGGCTCGACCGCCAGACCGGCAAGATCATCCGCTACGTCACGGGCCCGGGCGGCTCGATCCGCCCGACGCCGTCGCCCGACGGAAAGTCGCTCGCCTTCATCCGCCGCGTCCGATACAAGTCGACGCTCTTCGTCAAGGACATCGAGTCGGGCGTCGAGCGCCCGATCTGGGACGGCCTCGAGCGCGACATGCAGGAGACCTGGGCGATCCAGGGCGTCTATCCCGGCATGGCCTGGACCCCGGACTCGAAGCGCATCGTGTTCTGGTCCGGCGGAAAGATCCGCAGCGCCGACCTCGCCGGCAAGCAGGTCGCCGAGATCCCGTTCCGCGTGCGCGATACGCGAAAGACCGCGACTGCCGTCCGCTTCGGCGTCGACGTGCTGACGGGCCTGATGCAGGCGTCGGCTTCGCCCAACGTCGCCTCGAAGGCGCCCGTCTTCCCCGTCCGGATGCTCCGCTGGGTCGCCGTCGCCCCGGACGGCAAGCGGGTCGCGTACCAGGCGCTCGGCTCCATCTACGTCCGCGACCTGCCGAACGGCACGCCGAGACGCCTCACGACGCAGACCGATCACTTCGAGCTCTACCCGTCCTGGTCGCGCGACGGCAAATCCCTCGTCTACACGACGTGGAACGACGACACCCTCGGCTCGATCCGCGTGGCCGTCGTCCCGACGGGCGTTTCGCGCGTCGTCACGGACAAGCCCGGCCACTACTTCGAGCCCGTCTTCTCGCCCGACGGCTCGAAGATCGTCTACACGAAGGGGACGGGCGGCTACCTGCGCTCGACCGCCTGGTCCGCGGATCCCGGCCTCTACCAGGTTCCGTCGGTCGGCGGGAAGTCCACCCTCATCGTCGAGGACGGTTTCGCGCCGCGCTTCGGCAAGAGCTCCGACCGCGTCTTCTTCGTCAAGACCGAGGGCGGCGGCGACCAGGTCGCGCCGGAGAAGCGCGTCCTCGCCTCGGTCAAGCTCGACGGCTCGGACGTCCACGAGTACTACCTCTCCGAGCTCGCCCAGGAGTTCGAGGTCTCGCCCGACGGCAAGTGGCTGGCGTTCCGCGAGGGCTTCAACGCGTATCTCACGCCCTTCGTCGAGACCGGCCGCCGCGTCGACATCGGCCCGAAGAGCAAGGCCGTGCCCGTCACGAAGGTCTCGAAGGACGCCGGCGAGAACCTCCGCTTTTCCGGCGACTCCATGCGCCTCTACTGGTCGTTCGGGCCGCAGCTCTTCGAGCGGGACCTCAAGGACGCCTTCACGTTCCTGCCCGGCTCGCCCGAGAAGCTGCCCGATCCGCCGGTCGCCGGCCGCGACATCGGCTTCAACGTCCCCGTCGACGAGCCCACCACCACGGTGGCCTTCACCGGCGGGCGCGTCGTCACGATGAAGGGCGACGAGGTCATCGAGGACGGCGTCGTCGTCGTCCAGGGCAACCGGATCACGGCCGTCGGAAAGAGGGGAGCGGTCGCCGTCCCGGCCGGCGCGAAGACGATCGACGCCTCGGGCAAGACGGTGCTGCCCGGCTTCATCGACGCCCACTTTCACGGCGCCTTCGGCTCGGACGGCATCACCCCGCAGCAGAACTGGCACAGCGACGCCTCGCTCGCCTTCGGCGTGACGACGGCGCACGACCCCTCCAACGACACGGGGGAGGTCTTCGCCGCGGCCGAGCTCGCGCGCGCCGGCCTGATCCGCAGCCCGCGCATCTTCTCGACCGGCACGATCCTCTACGGCGCCGCCGGGGACTTCAAGGCCGACATCGACTCCCTCGACGACGCCATCGGGCACCTGCGGCGCCTGAAGGCGGTGGGCGCCATCTCCGTGAAGAGCTACCAGCAGCCGCGCCGCGACCAGCGCCAGCAGATCATCGCGGGAGCGAAGGACGTCGGCATCATGGTCGTGCCCGAGGGCGGGTCGCTCTTCGAGCTCGACATGACGATGGTCGTCGACGGCCACACGACGATCGAGCACACCCTCCCCGTTCCCAACGTCTACGCCGACGTCACGACGCTCTGGCCGCCGACGAAGGTCGGCTACACGCCGACGCTCCTCGTCGGGTACGGCGGTCTCTTCGGCGAGAACTACTGGTATCAGAAGACCAACGTCTGGGAGAACCCGCGTCTCTCGAAGTTCGTCCCGGCGTTCATCCTCGATCCCCGCTCGCGCCGGCGCACGATGGCGCCCGAGGACGAGTTCAACCACGTCAACCTCGCGAAGATCGCCGCCACCCTCGACAAGGATGGCGTCTCCGTCAACACGGGCGCGCACGGCCAGCGCGAGGGGCTGGGTCTCCACTGGGAGCTCTGGATGCTCGTCCAGGGAGGCCTGTCGCCGCACGAGGCGCTGCGCTGCGCGACCGCCAACGGCGCGAAGAGCCTCGGCATGGACCGGGACGTCGGAACGCTCGAGGCCGGCAAGCTCGCCGACGTCATCGTCATCGACGGCAATCCCCTGCAGGACATCCGGCAGTCGGAGAAGGTGTCCTGGACGATGGTCAACGGCCGCCTCTACGACGCCGCGACGATGAACGAGACGGCGTCGAGAGAGAGGAAGCGGGGGAAATATTGGTGGGAGTGAGCCTGCCGAGAGGCGGCCCATTCCATCACCACGACCCTGCCGTCGGCGTGATCTGCTATCCGCGGGAGGGAACATGAATCGCAAGCTCGTCGTCGCGTGCGCCGTCTCGGCGGTCACGGGTGGATGGGGCTGGACCGCGCTGCGGGCTCAACAGGCGTCCCCGGTCCAGCACGTCGTTCTCAGGCAGGACATGACGATCCCGGGAAGGGAAGTCATCATGGCCGAGGTGGAGCTGCCGCCGGGCAGTTCCGAGGGCAGGCATTCGCACCCCACGGCGGAGCTCTTCGGATTCGTGGTGGAGGGAACGATCGAGTCGCAAGTCGAGGGCAAGCCGACCGCGACACTGAAGGCCGGCGATCACTTCACCTTCGCTCCCGGGCAGGTGCACGAGAACAGCAACCGGAGCGCGGCGCCCGCCAGGACGTACGTCGTCATCATCGCGGAGAAGGGGAAGCCACTGACGACGCCCGCTCCGTAGGACCGAGCGCGTCGGCAGCGGCGGAGCCCGCCCGGGACGACCCACGAGGCGGGGTTACCGCCGAACTGCGCGCCGGGACTCGATTTCGATCGGAAAAGGGCGGCCGCGAGGGCCGCCCCTACGACCGGAGCCCGAAACCACCGTGTCCGGCGTCCGCGATAGTATGGGGGTTTGATTCGAAGCGAGGTGTTGCTTCGAGATACAGAGGGGGACAAATGAAAGCACGCACGATTCTCTCAACCCTGGCGGGTCTGTTCGTCGGCGTCGGCCTGGCCTTCGCGGCCGATCCCAACATGGGAACCTGGAAGCTCAACGAGGCCAAGTCCAAGTTCAACCCGGGCGCGACGAAGAACCACACGGTGGTCTACTCGGCGGCCCAGGGCGACCTGGTGAGGGTCGCGGTCGACGGCATCGACAAGGACGGCAAGGCCGAGCACAACGAGTGGACGGGCAAGTTCGACGGCAAGGACTACCCGGTCACGGGTGCGGCGGCCTACAGCACGCGGGCGTACACGAAGGTCGACGCCAATACGCTGGACATGACCATCAAGAGGGACGGCAAGGTCGTCGCGACCGGCAAGATCACCGTCTCCGCCGACGGCAAGTCCCGCACGGTCACCACGGTTGCGACCGACCCGAAGATGGCCGGGATGACCGCCACCGCGGTCTACGACAAGCAGTAACGAGAACCACTCCGGTCGGAGGGGCGGGGCTTGTCCCCGCCCTTTTTCTTTCTGCAGACGAAAGGGCGGCCACGAGGGCCGCCCCTACGACCAGGGCGCGGATGTTTCGCCGGGCCCTCGGTGGCGTGCCCGGTCTACGACCCGGGCGCGGATGTTTCGCCGGGCCCTCGGTGGCGTGCCCGGTCTACGACCCGGGCGCGGATGTTTCGCCGGGCCCTCGGTGGCGTGCCCGGTCTACGACCCGGGCGCGGATGTTTCGCCGGGCCCTCGGTGGCGTGCCCGGTCTACGACCAGGGGGCGGATGTTTCGCCGGGCCCTCGGTGGCATGCCCGGTCTACGACCCGGGCGCGGATGTTTCGCCGGGCCCTCGGTGGCGTGCCCGGTCTACGACCAGGGCGCGGATGTTTCGCCGGGCCCTTGCTGGCGTGTCCGGTCGTAGGGGCGGGGCTTGTCCCCGCCCTTTTTCTTTCTGCAGACGAAAGGGCGGCCACGAGGGCCGCCCCTACTCCCGGCGCAGGGGCGGGGTTCATCCCCGCCCTGCAACGAGAGCCCGATCACAGGAACGGCAGCGAGAATGTCTTCACGAGAAACGCCGACATCTGCTGGCGGTTGGCGGGGTTGGTCGGGCAGTAGGCGTTGCCGCCGCAGCCGCCGGTGATCTGGCGCAAAGCGAGCTCGTAGATCCAGGGTGAAAACGGGTTGGAGCAGGGAACGTCGTCGAACGTCGGGTTCGCGCAGGCCGGCGGCACGTAGCTCGAGCCTTCGAACGCCTTCAGGAGAAACACCGCCATCTGCTGGCGGTTGACGGGATTGGTCGGGCAGAAGTTGTTCCCGGGGCCGCCGCAGCCGCCCGTGATGTTCAGCGCCGCGAGCGCCTCGACCCAGGGGGCGAAGCCGTTGCCCGCGCACTGCACGTCGTCGAACACCGTTCCGGTGCACGGCGGGGGCGTGTAACAGAGACCGAACTTCCCGCGGAGCAGGAACACCGCCATCTGCTGCCGGGTGACGTTGTTCAACGGGCAGTAGTTGGGCCCGCCGCACCCGACCGTCAGGCCGTTCGCCACGATGCCGCCGATATACTGCCGGAAGAGGTTTTGCTCGGTGTCGGCAAAGCTCGACACGTAGCCGTTCGGAAGCGTCCCCGACAGGCCCGACGGGTTCGTCACGACCACGTTGTTGACCGAGCCGGCCGGGAGCGCCGGAGCCTGGGCCTGGATGAGAAAGTCCGCCTGCCACTGGACGTTTGTCGCCGCCACGCCGCCGACCGCGACCGTCGCGCCCGGCTCGAACTGCATGCCCTGGATGAGGATCGGCGAGCCCGACGTGTTGCCGGTCAGTCCGGAGGACGTGAGAACGATCCGCTGCGAGAACTCCGAAGTGCTGCCGTCGGAGGCCGTCGACGTCGCGGTCACCCGGAACCCCGGAGGCACGGTGACGGGGGAGAAGAGGACGTTGAACGCGGCGTGGCCGGAGCCGTCCGTCGTCACCGGCGTCGTCCCGAGCCACTGCTCTCCTTCCAGAAGATCCTGCGGAAAGCGGGTGCACGCCGGGTTCGAGTAGAAGTCGAGGTCGAACGTCGAGGATGCGTTCGACTCGAGGATTCCGATTACCCGCACCCCGGCCCCTTCGACGACGGCCGAAGTCACGTTGGGAAAGTTGGGCTGATTGTTGTCCGCGTCGCCGGGATCGTTGGCGGTGATGCTGGCGCCGCCGATGTCGAGCCCGAGGAATTTGTTGTCGTGGATCGAATTGCCGCGCACCGTGTTGGTCGCCCCGGGACTCACCACGCCGAACGTGTTGTACGCGATGAGGTTGGCTCCGGGACCGCCGGGCGTGTTCGGGCCCACGAGCGTGCCGCCGCCGAACGCGATGTCGATCCCCGTGCCGTTGCCGAGCGGAGCGGTTCCCGAATCGTCCGTCCCGATCCAGTTGCCCTGCACGACCGTGCCCGTGCCCCCCAGGCGAATGGCCTGCGAGAGGTTTCCGCTGATGAGGTTGCCCTCGCCGGCGAAGGTGCCGCCGATCTTGACGTTGTTCGCGAGGGCCTCGACGCCTACCTTGTTGGGAATGGGAAGCGTGCCGTTGACGTCGGTCCCGATGAGATTTCCCTGGACCACGGCGTTGTTGCAGCCCTGGAGGTAGATCCCCTTGTCGGTGCTGCCGGAGATGAGGTTGCCCTGGCCCGCGGCGCTGCCGCCGACGACGAGCCCGCTGCCGTTGGAGCAGTTGACCCCGATGAAGTTCGGCATCGCCACCGTGCCCGTCGCGTCGACGCCGAAGTAGTTGCCCCGGACGGTGCCCGAGGACGAGAAGCCGAAGTACAGGGCGGAAGCGGAAGCATGGTTGGAGAAGATGTTGCGATCGCCCGGGTTCGGGCCGCCGATGACGTTGGCCGGGGAACCGTTGGTGATGTAGACGCCGATTCCGGCGTTGCCGAGCGCCACGGTCCCCGAAGGATCCGTCCCGATGCGCGAGCCCAGGAGCGTCAGGGCACCGGCCGAGCTCACGGAGATCGCCATGCCGCACCGGTTGATCGCGAGCGCCTTGATCGTCGTGGGCGTTCCCTGGATCGTGAGACACGTCGACCCGAAGGTGCCGTCCCGGTGGATCTCGATCTCCGGCGTGCCGGCGAAGCCCGGCTGCGTCGTGCCGTCGATCGTGATTCCCGTGAGGAACGCGATCGCCGGCAGGTCCGTCGCGAGCGCGATCGAGTGCGGCCCGGAGCCGGCGATGTTGAACGCGATGACGTGCGTCCCCGCGGCGCCGTTGGCGTCGGTGATCGCCTGGCGAAGCGATCCCGCGCCCGAGTCGGCGATCGTCGTGACGTTGTACGTCGTGGCGGGCAGCCAACCGGCGGAGACGAATCCGAGAACGACCCCGAGGCAGACCGCACGGGTCGGACGCATCGGCGACTCCTTCTTGTCAGAGGGGGAGGGCTTCGGCTGTGCAGTCTATGCCCGAAGCAGGGCGGGGCCCGCCCGTTCATGTCATTGGAGGGCGGCCGCGAGGGCCGCCCCTACGACCGGAGCCGGAGGTTCGGCTTGAGAGGGCCCTGGTTCGTAGGGGCGGGGCTCGTCCCCGCCCTCTCCGGGGAGGGCGGCCGCAAGGGCCGGGCCCTTACGACCGGAGCCGGAGGTTCGGCTTGAGAGGGCCCTGGTTCGTAGGGGCGGGGCTTGTCCCCGCCCTCTCCGGGGTGGGCGGCCGCAAGGGCCGCCCCTACGACCGGAGCCGGAGGTTCGGCTCGAGAGGGCCCTGGTTCGTAGGGGCGGGGCTCGTCCCCGCCCTCTCCGGGGAGGGCGGCCGCAAGGGCCGCCCCTACTTCGACGGGACCTCCCGAAGCCCCGTTCCCAGCTCGAAGAGCCAGCCGCCCGTTGCCGCCGCCGGGTAGGTGCTCACCCCCAGCACCACGTCCGCTCCCGCCGGCGCCGTCAGCGTCTCGACGGTATCGCCCCAGACGTCCACGATCTTTCCCAGGACCGATCCCGCCCGCACCCGGTCTCCCGGCTGGACCGCGGGCTCGAAGAACCCGCCCCGCGCATTCGTGACGATCCGGTAGCCCGTCAGGAGCGTGTGGGCCGCCGGCCGCTCCGGCTCGCCCGGCAGGACTCCGACCGCCCGCAGGAAGCCCCGCGCCGCGTCGGCCTGGTACTTCACGTCCTTCGCCTCGAGCGGCTGCCCGCCCCCGACCTCGAGGAGAAACGACGGGATCCCCTCGGCCGAGAAGATCGTCGTCGCGTCGTGCGAGAAGACCGACTCCGTGTCCCGCCAGAGCGTCGGCACTCCGAACCCGCGCGCGAGCTCGTCGTACCGGTCGGCGGGCACCTTGCCCGTCACCGAATAGAAGACGAACGGCTGCTGCCGGAACCGGTCGCCGCCCGTGTGGAAGTCGACGAAGTACTGCGCGACGCGCTTGACCTCGGCCGTCACGACGGCGCCGATCCGCTCCGTCGCGAAGCGCTCCCGCCCCGGAAACGCGTCCCCGAAGTCCATCAGATCGTCGAGGTTCGGGTTGACCCGCTGGAGCGCCCGGAAGGCCAGGGGATTGGCGATCATCACCGCGACGACCGTCCCCGACATCGCCTGCGGATCGAGGCTTCGCACGAGCTCCTGCATCGCGCGCGGCCCGCCGTACTCGTCGCCGTGCGCGCTCGCCTCGAGCCACACGACCGGGCCGGGGCGCACGCCCGTCACGACGACGAGGGGAAGAGAGACCGCCGTCCCGTCCGCCGCCTCGGCGACCTTGAGCCACCCGCGCACGGCATGCCCCGGGACGCCGCGTGCCGTTCCGATCTCGATCGGTGCAGGGTCGGCAGGCGCCGCGGCGAGCGCACCCGTGAGAAGAAGGGGAGAGATCGACAGGGCGAGCAGCATCGGTCCTCCTGCGGAATCGAGTTGAGGGGAATCGTACCCTCGTGCGCCGCGCCGATCATCTTCGACGTTTCTAACGCTCGTCGATTGCCGCGCACGCGCCCCATCGAGGTGGTACAGTCGATTCGTTCTCGCCTCGCTCGCCCTTTGCCAGATCTCTGACGAATCCCGACCGAACAACCGACGAGAATGCTGGGCGCCCCGCCGTGGTGTCTTCGCTCGACTTCCATCGGCGAAGGAGAAAAATCATGCGATCCACCTTCCGCTTGTTCATGGCCGCGATGCTTCTCACCGTGGCGGCCGGATTCGCCTCGGCCCAGGAGGCCAGCGCGCCGCCCCCGCCACCGGCCCCGGACGTCGCCGCGCCCGTCGCCGTCCTTCCGGAGCTTCCCGTGACCGCGACGGAACCGGTCCCCGACCCCAACCTGCTGGCCGTCGACCCCGCCGTCACCATCGATCCGAGCGCCCTGACCGTTGCTCCCGCCGCGGTGGCGATCGTTCAGCCCGAGCCGGAGAAAGCGGTCGTCACGACGACCACCACGCACGTCACGAAGAGGACCGCGAAGAAGCCCGCCGACAAACCCGTCGCGAAGCCCGCCATCGTAGCGTCGCAAGCCGTTGAGCCGCTCCCGGCCCCGGCAGTGGCCGCGGCCGCGACGGCCCCGGCAGCCTCGAGCGCGCTCGAAACCCTGCCTCCGGCCAACGCATCGGCCAGCACGGCTCCCGCGAAGAGCCAGGCGCCCCCGCCGGCCGCGTCGAAGTCCGTGATCATCGAGACTCCGGCCGAAGGAAGCGTCAGCATGGGCCTGGGCGGCTGGCTGCTCGCCCTCCTCGTCGTCGCCGCGATGGTCGGCATCATCACGCTGCTCCGCCGTCGCCGCACGCAGAGGAAGACCTCGATCATGGGCCTCGGCGCTTCTTCACCCGATCTGATCCCGGTTCCCGTGTCGCGTCTCTAGCTCGAAAACCTCGCTGAAGTCCGCGAAGGCGGGGGCCAGCCCCCGCCTTTGTCTTTGCCCGATTTCGATGGGGGGTGAGCGCCGCCGCCGACCCGATCCGGGCGACCTCTTTATTCACACGATTCCGGCCGCGCTGACGTTTTTTTGCACCGGCCGGCTCGCGGGTCATCGCTAATTCTTTATCCCACAGTAACTTGGCTTTCCTCGTGACATGGCTCCCGCCTTGCGTCCGTCTCTTGCCGTGACTCCCATGCAGGACGGTGGCTTTCGGCGGGGCCGCGCCTCGTCGCCGGCCGCCCCGAGCCCGGCACGCCTGGCCCCTCCGCCGAGGCGGTGTTGAAGCAGGATTCGCCAGGCGGCGGAATCGCCACGCTTTCTCCCGCGCTCGGACGGCGAGCCGCGGCCGCCGACGATCCGCGCGCTTCGCTGCAGCCAGGAGCCCTGCTCGGCGCTTTCCAGATCATCGATCGGCTCGGCGTCGGCGGAATGGGCGAGGTCTACCGCGCCCTGGACACGCGCCTCGGCCGCAAGGTCGCGCTGAAGGTTCTGCCGAGGGAGCTCCTCTCGAACACGGAAGGGCTCGCGCGCTTCGCGCTCGAGGCCCGCTCCGCATCCGCGCTGAATCATCCCAACATCGTCACGATCTTCGAGGTCGGCCGCGCGGATTCCTCGCCGTATCTCGCGATGGAGCTCATCGACGGCTGGACGCTGCGGCACTTCATGGAGAACGGGCCGCTGCCAGTCAAGAAGACTCTCGACATCGCCGCGCAGATCGCGAGCGGTCTCGCCAAGGCGCACCAGGCCGGCATCGTGCACCGCGACCTGAAGCCCGAGAACATCATGGTCACGCAGGACGGGTTCGTGAAGATCCTGGACTTCGGGTTGGCGAAGCTCCAGGGACCGTCGCACGGCGCTGCGGTGGTGCCCGACGCGTCGCTGACCAAAGTGGGCCTGATCATCGGGACTCCCGACTACATGTCGCCCGAGCAGGCGGCCGAGCGGCCGCTCGATTTCCGCTCCGACCAGTTCTCCGCCGGCCTCGTCTTCTACGAGATGCTGACCCGGCGCCGTCTCTTCCACCGCGCGACACCCGTCCAGACGCTCTCGGCGATCATCCAGGAGGAGCCGCTCCCGCTCGAGGGCCTGGATCCCCGCGTGCCGCCTCCGCTGCGCTGGGCGATCGAACGCTGCCTGGCGAAGGACCCCGCCGACCGCTACGGCTCGACCGCGGAGCTCGCGCGGGAGCTCAAGCAGATCCGGGACAACCTCTCCGACTTTCAGCACTCCGGCGACCGCGAATCCCGCCGCGTGGATGCGCCGGCGGCGAGCCCGGCAGTCCCGGCCCGGCCGTCGAGCGTCCGCGAGGCGGCGCCGGCCTCGACGATCTGACCCCCGCGCCCGTCCCGTCACGCGCGAAGGCCCGCCGCGCTCGCGAATTCGGGCTCGTCCTCGGTCTCGGTCTCGCGCTCTTCCTGGGAGGCGCCTTCGCCGGCAACTGGTTCCGCGGCAAGCAGGCCGACGCTTCGGCGCCGATCTGGAAGGGCAACCTGCTCGTCGGGCCGATGACGCGCGTCATGGCTCCGCGCAGCTCTCCGGACGGCCAGGCGCTGGCGTTTCTGACGATCGTGGCCGGCCGGTCGCAGGTGGCGGTCATGAAGCCGTCCTCGGGCGACTGGAACGTCCTGACGAAGCGCGGCGACGCCGGCTCCGTCTTCAAGGTCTGCTGGTCCCGTGACGGCGACAAGCTGTTCTTCGATCGCGTCAGCGACGTCCCCCGCGGCATCTTCAGCGTTCCGCCCCTCGGCGGCGAGGAGAGAGCCGTGCTCGAGGACGCTCAGGGGCCGGAGGCGCTGCCCGACGGAAGCCTCCTCGTCGTCAAGCGCGACGCCGCGCGGAATTTCCAGATCCACCGCTTCCGCCCCGACACCGGCGTCCTGGCGCCGCTCGGGCCCGCCGTCGTGGCCGAGGGCGGAACCTGGAGCGTGCGCGCCTTTCCCGACGGGAAGACGGCGGTCTTCTGGGGCCGCCTGGCGGGCTCGAACGATCCCGCGCGCCGCGTCTATCTCCTGGATGTCGCGACGGGGAAGGCCACCGCGTTCGCGCCGCAGCTTCCGCTCGCTCCGCCGCTCGCGATCGGCGAGGACGGCCGCTCGGTCCTCGCTTTCGTGACTTTCGGCGACCTTCAGCACGCGATCTCGGTGTCGCTCGACGGGGAAGTGAGCCGGATCCTGTTTCCGGTGACCGGGAAACCGTGGGGGATGGACTCCGGCGCCGGCGGCAGCCTGTTCGTCAGCACCCTGGACAGTCCCGCCGAGCTTCTCCGATTCCCGCCGGTGGGAGGCGTTCCGGATCAGCTCGTCACGATGGCCGGCAACCTGGCATCGAGCCCCGTCGAGCTACCCGACGGCGGTGTCCTCGTTCCCAACCAGGTCCTCGGGCGCCGGAGGCTCGTGATCTCCGCGCCCGACGGACAGATGCGGCCGTTCCTCGATTCCGCCGAGCAGGCGACGCCGCCGTCGACGCTCGTGGGCGAGAATCTCGTGGCTTTCCTTTCCGGCAGCGTCGGCCAGCCTCCCCTCATCACGGTGGCGAAGATCCCGGAGGGGCGAATCGTCCGCCGGATCGAGGAGACGCGGGGGATCGCTCCGCAGAGCCTCGTGGCGTCCCCCGACGGACGGACGCTCTACTACGTCAATGCGGGATCGCTCTTCTCGGTCGGAATCGAGGGAGGTGCTCCACGGAAGCTCCGCCCCGCCAACGGCGTCGCGGTCGATCCGCGCGGCCCGTCCCCGGCGCTCATCGTCCAGGTCAACGCGGTCGACGGAGTCCAGCTCTCGCGCGTCCCGCTCGACGGCGGCTCCGAATTCTCGATCCTCTTCGCGAGCCCGCTTCGGCTCGCGCCGGTCCCGATCTCCGGGTCGGCGGTCGGCCCCGACGGCCGGATCGCGGTCACCGTCACGTCGCCCGACACGATGTTCCGCGGCGTCGCGCTCCTCGACCCGGTCACGGCGGCGCTCGAGCGGCTCCCCGTGACCTTCGACGGCGACCTTCAATATCCCGCCTGGAGCCGCGACGGCTCCCTCCTGGCCGTCGGCGTATCGATTCGCAGCAGCCTCTGGCGCTTCCAGGCGCAGGGGACGCGAGAGAAGGCGCCGGGCGGCCGCTAGGGCGATAGGGCAGAGGTCGGCCCGGGCAGCGCGTTCAAGCTTCTCCGCAACCTTTCCGCGGCATCGCGGGTTCTGGTGAACTGCCATGCGGATGCCGGGACTTGCCCTGATCGGCGTGCCTTCGAGCGCGGGAGCTCGCCGAACCGGACAGGAGGGCGCGCCGGCCGCTTTCCGGGCGGCCGCCCTGCTCGAGCGGCTCATCGCGGCGGGCCTCGACGTCGTGGACTCCGGCGACATGCCCGCCGTCGCCTACCGTCCCGACCCGGGCCACCCGCGCCGACAAAACGCCGATCTCGTCGTCGAAGTCGCCCGGCAGACCGCGGACGCGGTCGCCCGGGCCGTCGCGAGCGGCCGAGTGCCGCTGGTGCTGGGAGGCGACTGCACGATCAGCCTCGGCGTCCTCGCGGGGCTGCTGCGCCATTTCCCGCGCCTCGGCCTCCTCTACTTCGACGGCGACGTGGACCTCAACACCCCCGAGACGACTGAGTCGGGGATCTTCGACGGGATGGTCATGGCGCACATTCTGGGACGCGGTGTTCCAGAGCTAGCCGCCGCCGGGCCGAGAACCCCGCTCCTCCAGGAGGAGGACATCGTCCTCTTCGGCTATGACGACGAGTCCGGCTTCCTCGATCCTCCCGAGCGGGAGGTCCTGGACCGCTCGCGCATGGCGAAATACCCGCTGGCTCGCGTTCGTCCGGCCGCGGCCGCGGCGGCCCGCGAGGCGCTGTCGGTGGTGCAGGGCCGTTCGGACGCGTTCCTCCTCCACTTCGACGTCGACGTGACGAGGTGTCCCGCCGCCGACGTCCACCATCCCCGCGGCCTCGACCTCGCCCCGGCCTTCGCCGCGCTGAAAGTCTTCGTCGCCGCCCCCACCTGCGCCGCGATCGCCGTGACCGAGCTGAACGCCGAGAAGGACCCGAACGGCTCCCAGGCGGCGCTCCTGGTCGACGGCCTGGTGGAAGCCCTGGCCTCCCGGTCGTAATCGCTTTCGGGGACGGGCGGCCACAAGGGCCGCCCCTACGACGAGGGCGCGAATGTCCCGGACGGCTGTGAACTCTGAAACTCCCGTCGCAGGGGCGGGGCTCGTCCCCGCCCTCTCCGCCTCGGACCTCATCTGTCCCACCGCACCTGCCACAATCCCCTCGACAGGGGAGACTCCCGCCTTGCGCTTCAAAGCCACCGACGTCTACGACTACTTCAAGCCCTCCGAATGCGTTCGGCGGGTGGCCCTGCGCGCCCGTGGCGTCGAGGAGCAGGACACCGACACCGCCTTCGTCGAGCTCCTGCGGAACCTCGGCCACCTCCACGAGGAGAGCCATCTCGCGAGCCTCGCCGGCCTCGTCGACCTGGCCGGGCTCGATCCGGCCGGGCGCGAGCGCGCGACCCTCGAGGCGATCCGCGACGGCGCCGCCGCGATCTACCAGCCGCGCTTGCGCCTCGAGCTCCGCCTCGACGGCGAAACGCTCGAGCTCGTCGGCGAGCCCGACTTCCTGATCCGCGACGCCGCGCGCGGCGGCTACAAGATCCGCGACTCCAAGCTCGCCCGCAACGTCTTCTCGCCGCGCCACCGGGGGATCCCCGCGCAGCTCCAGATCTACGGCTTCCTCTTCGAGCGCGTCGCCGGCAAGCGCCCGACGGAGCTCGAGGTCCACGCCGGCGACGACGACATCGTGGCCGTGGCGTACGAGGGGGAGAAGTCCGTCCTCGATGCCCTGCGCGAGCACCTCGCCATGCGCGCCGCCGATCCCGCCGTCTACGAGCCCACCGGCTGGACCAAGTGCGCCGGCTGCGGCTTCGAGGACCGCTGCCGCGCCGAGGCCGAGGCCCGGCAGGACGTCGCGCTGCTCTACCGCGTCAATCAGAACCGCGCGCGCGAGTTCGACCGCCTCGGCATTCGCACGATCGCGGACATCCCGAAGGCGGTCGACGACCCCGCCCTTCGCGACTACTTCTGGACCGGCGTGCGGAAGCCGCGGCCGAAGGACTTCGTCGCGCCGCTCGTCCGGAGCGCCGAGTCCTGGATGTCGAAGGCCGCCATCCGTCTCGACGACGCCCCCGAGCCCCCGGCCGCGCCCAACTTCGCGATTCTCGATCTCGAGGGACTGCCGCCCTACGCCGACGAGCTCGATCGCACCTACCTCTGGGGCGTTAAGGTGTTCGGCGAGAAGCCTTCGAGCTACATGCCCGCCCAGTCGGGATTCGGCCCCGACGGCGACCGCGAAGGCTGGTTCGCCTTCCTGGAGCTCGCCGACCGCCTCTTCACCGAGTACGGCCCCGACCTCCCGTTCGTCGCCTGGAGCAGCCACGAGAAGACCCGCATCACCGAGTACGTCAGGCGCTACGGCGACGCAGCTCTATCCCCTCCAGGGATGGGCGGCCGCAAGGGCCGCCCCTACGACGAGAGCGCGGATGTTCCGGATGGTCAGGCCGTCGCGTCCCCGGTCGTGGAGGCGGGCGGGCACGGTCCGGCCACCGAAGGCAAACCCGCAGCAGTAGGAGACGCCGTCCGAAGGACGGCGACATCCCGCCCCTACGACGAGAGCGCGGATGTTCCGGATGGTCAGGCCGTCGCGTCCCCGGTCGTAGGGGCGGGGCTTGTCCCCGCCCCCTCCGGTGTGGCCGCACGCGTGCTGTCCAACCTCGTCGACCTGCTGTCCGTCGTCCGCAACTCGGTCGTCCTCCCGCTCCCGAGCTATTCCCTCAAGGTCGTCGAGACCTTCGTCGGCTTCCACCGCCGCGACACCTCCGCCAACGGCACCTGGTCGATCGCCAGGTACATCGAGGCCACCGAATCCAACGACCCCGCCGCCCGCGAGGCCATCGTCCGCGAGATCCTCGCCTACAACGAGGAGGACCTCGACGCGACCTGGGCGGTTCTCGAGTGGCTGCGCGCCTTTCTTTCCCGGTGAGGGCGGCCGCGAGGGCCGCCCCTACGACGAGATCGCGGATGTTGTGGATGGGCATGACGTCGCACCCCGGTCGTAGGGGCGGGGCTCGTCCCCGCCCTGATCCCTCCCGGCGCGGGTTTGCGCGTGATGGGAAAGGGCATCGCCTAGCACCAACGAAAGGACGTCCAATGAGAAAGCGGCCTGGCGCCATCGGCGGGTTCGTCATCGGTTCCGCGCTTGTCGCCTCGTCTCTCTTCGCGGCGGGCCCGGCGACCCCATCGTGGGGCACTCAGGGGGACTCGCATTACTCGGTGACGGCCTGGGACATGCAGCCGATCAACTCGTCGGTGACCTGGGACAACACGGGCAACGGATATCGATATCGCACGGGCCCGTCGGGGGGCTTCATGGGCGCCGCCCATCTGCCGCAGGGCGCCCTCATCGACGAGATCGGCCTCGAAGCCTGCGACGACTCGGTCGAAGGCGAGGTGTCGTTCTCCCTCTTCCGGATGGACTACGCGGGGGCCACGCTGCTCGCCACCGCGAGCACCGGAACCACGGAGACGCCGGGCTGCACTTTCGTCATCTCGAGCCTTCCCGTTCCGGAGACCGTCGACCAGGCCTCGTATCGGTACATCGTCGTCGGCGGAAACAACACCGCCGACGGACAGACGACCTTCGGCGTCGTCCACGTCCAGTACCGCCTCCAGGTCAGCCCCGCGCCGTCGTCGCCCACCTTCAACGACGTTCCGCTCACGGACCCGGCGTTCCAGTTCATCCAGGCGCTGGTCTTCTCGGGGATCACCGCGGGCTGCGGCAACGGCAACTACTGTCCCGACGCGCCCCTGACGCGCCGGCAGATGGCCGTCTTCCTCTCCAAGGCCCTCGGTCTCTACTGGTCGGACGGGTTGGTCAACTAGGGGAGTCCCGGCCGTCCTCGCTTCATCGTCTACGGTCAGGCCCCGGCCGCAGGGGCGGGGCTGGTCCCCGCCCGCTTCCGGCGTCGCAACCCGCGTGCTGCTTAATCTGATCGCCGGCGGTCGTTTCCGGGAGAGACTTCGATGCGAACCAGAAAGGACGTCATGACCATGAACAAGACCTTCATCTCGGCGGCCCTGGCTCTCGTCGCCGCGGCCAATCTGGCGGCGCAGGCGGCCCCGAGGTTCGGCGTCGATTCCGTGTCGACCCTGGTGGTCACGGCGTTCGACATGCAGCCCTCGGAGTCGACCGTCGGGACCGCGCGCACCGTGGACATGCAGAGGTACTCGACCTCGGACGGAGAGTTCTTCGCGGGGGTCCACCTCCCGCAGGGCGCGCTGATCCTCGCGATGGAGCTCGAGGCGTGCGACCAGGCGGACAACGGAAAGCTCCTGGCGAAGCTGTTTCGCGTCGGATCGGGAAACACCGTTCAGATCAGCGTGGTGGACACGGGCCTCGTCGAGACCGCCGGCTGCCAGGTCTTCACCGACGTCCTTCCGGTTTCGGAGACGGTCGACAACCGGGTCAACCGGTACCAGGTCGGCGTGGGCAACGTCCCCTTCGACGGGACCGAGACCTTCGGTGCCGTGCGCATCTACTACCAGCTGCAGGTCAGCCCGGCGCCCGCGACGGCCACGTTCAACGACGTCCCGACGTCGGACCCGGCGTTCCAGTTCATCGAGGCAATCGTGGCCTCGGGCATAACGGCCGGATGCGGCGGCGGCAACTACTGTCCGGACGCGCCGTTGACGCGCCGGCAGATGGCGGTGTTCCTTGCGAAGGCGCTGGGGCTGCACTGGCCGGACGGGTCGAGCTTCTAGGGCAGACCAGCGCGGGCGGACGACCCCACGCGCCCCGGTCGTAGGGGCGGGGTTCACCCCCGCCCGCCTTCGGCCTCCCCCTGTGGGCGAGGCGCCGCTACCTGCCTGGAGCCGGAACCCCGCGCAGAATCCCGGCCACGCTGAGATCCTCATCGACGTCCGGCCAGTGAATTCCCTCTCCGTCTCCCAACAGTTGCCAGTTGCTCCGTTGCGCGGGAGAGGCGTGAAGCAGCCGCGGAAACCAGGCCAGGGGAACACTGACCCGCCGCCCATCCGCCAGCGTCACGGTCAGATCGTCTTCCGTGACGTCCACCTTCTGTGCGCGCGGCTTTGCTTCAACGACCGAAGAACCCATTCCAAGCCTCCAGGAATCTCTGCCGGTTCGCCTCTACGATACGCTCAACGGCTTGCAGTTCGGGAGCGGAAAACCTGCCGGAGGACGCCAGGGCCACGGGTTCGAGCCAGAACTTGGCCATTTTCCGGTCATGCTGCACATGGATGTGCGGCGGCTCGTCTCCTTCGTTGCTGAAGAAGAAGAACCGGTACGGGCCGATGCTCGCGATCCTGGGCAGTCTGGCTCCTAGACGAAGAGGGGTGGCGGAGGGGGCGCCGAGTAGGGCACTCGCCGCTACTTGAGGTACTTCTTGAACGATCCCCGAGAGATCAGGCGCCCCGCCTTCGCGTCTTGGATGCCCTTCATCACGCTCTTCAGCGCTTCCTTGTTCTCCCAGAGCCACCGCTCCTCGGCCGGGATCTCGACAAAAGGCTCCAGGACTATTTTTCCGTCGGCCTGTTTGCGCGCGCGGTAGCTGCTGACTCCGTCGGCGAGCTTTCCCAGGGTGATTCGACCTTTCGAGTCAGGCCGGAGCCGGTAGGCGCCTTTCGCCTTGCCCGATTCACTCATCGATCCAGCATAGTCGCGGGTGGGATTCTTGTCAAGTGGGATATCCCACCTGACGGGCATTGCCCGAGAATCTCCACATATTTCATTCCCGCCGACGCTCGGAAGGCCCCTCCCCGAGGGCACGCCCCTTGCACCGACCCGTACTCAACCTCGCAACCGGCGCGAGGCGTCAACGCTGAGGACGGCCGACGACGGGCCGGACGGAGGTTTCTCGTGCCCCATACCCGACGCCAGTTCATCTACGGTTCGACCGCCGCCCTGGCCTCCTTCTCGACCGGCCGCACGATCGCCTTTGCCGCCCCGAGGCACAGGTTGCCCAAGCCCGGCAAGAGCGGCATCGATCACATCGTCGTCGCGATGATGGAGAACCGGTCGTTCGATCACCTCCTCGGCTGGCTGCCCGGCGCGGAAGGCCGGCAGGCCGGCCTCGTCTACACCGACAACAACGGAGCGGCCTTCGAGACCCATCCTCTCGCCCCCGACTTCCAGGGCTGCGGTCACCCCGGCCCCGATCATTCCTTCCGGGGCGGGCGCATCGAGTACAACGAGCGCGCCTGTGACGGGTGGCTCCGCGCGGGCTCGAACGACGAATACGCGATCGGCTACTACCGCCAGGAGGACCTTCCGTTTCTCGGAAACGCGGCGCCCGACTGGACCGTCTGCGACCGGTACTTCTCGTCGATCATGGCGCCCAGCATTCCCAACCGCCTCTACCAGCACGCGGGAGTCACCGATCGCACCGACGAGTCGACCGACCTCTGCACGCTGCCGACGATCTGGGACCGGCTCGCCGCCCGCGGCCTCGACGGGCGCTACTACTTCTCGGACATTCCGTTCATCGCCCTGTGGGGCCCGAAGTACGCGGGCATCATGCGTTCCTACTCCGACTTCGTCGACGACTGCGCTTCCGGGAATCTGCCCGAGGTCTCATTCGTCGATCCGCCCTTCGCCGGCGCCGAAGCCGGGACCTCCTCGGACGACCACCCGCACGGCGACGTTCGGGCGGGGGAGTCCTGGCTCTACCAGACCTACCGCGCCGTCACGACGAGCCCGAACTGGGCGCGCACCGTCCTCGTCATCAACTTCGACGAGTGGGGAGGCTTCTTCGACCACGTCCCTCCGCCCTTCGCCACGGACGTCAACGCGTTCTTCGAGCTCCGCGGGTTCCGCGTGCCGTGCCTCGTCGTCTCGCCGCTCGCGCACCGCGGCCACGTCGCCAACGGCGTCTACGACCACACCTCGATCCTGAAGATGATCGAGTGGCGCTTCAACCTCGAGCCCCTCTCCACCCGCGACGCCGGCGCGAACAACCTGGCGGAGGTGCTCGACTTCAAGGTCCGGCACCCCGACCCCGCGCCCGACTACGATGTGCCGCCGTTCGTCTCGCCGGCCTGCCCGGTGTAGATCGGGCCGATCGCGGATGAGGGCGGCCACGGTCCGGCCACCGAAGGCAAACCCCCGGCAGTAGGAGGCGCCGTCCGAAGGACGGCGACATCGCCGCCCCTACGACCAAGGCGCGAAAATCAAGGATCCGTCGGCATCGCCCCCGGGTCGTAGGGGCGGGGTTTACCCCCGCCCTCTTCCCGCCCAAATCATGCTGCTGGCGCCTGGCTCGCGACTCGGGCCTCACGGAAACGATGACGGCGCTAAAGTAGCCGCAACCTCGCATGAGCGCGCGCTTCACCAAACGCCTCCTTTCGCTCCTCGACGCCTCCCCGGCGCTCCGCATCCGCGCCGGCGCCGACCATCGCTTCCTCGGCATCTGGGTCGTCGTCGCGAAGGGGCGCGTCTTCGTGCGCCCGTGGAACGACGATCCCCGAGGCTGGCGGCGCGCGTTTCTCGAAGAGCCCCGCGGCGCGATCCGGATCGCCGCCCTGAAGCGCGACATCCCTGTCCGCGCGCGCCCCGCCCGCGGCGAGCTCCTGTGGGACGCGATCGACGCCGCCTATGCCGCGAAGTACGCCACGAAGGGTTCGCAGAAGTGGGTCCGCGGCCTGGTCGACCCGAAGCGTCGGAAAACCACGATGGAGCTCCTGCCCGGCTGACCCGGGCCGTTTCGCGCATAAAATCGAGCAGCTTCCATGACTTTGTCCGCCGGAGCCCGGCTGGGCCCGTACGAGATCCTCGCGCCTCTGGGCGCCGGAGGGATGGGCGAGGTCTACCGCGCGCGGGACGCGAAGCTCGACCGGGACGTCGCCGTCAAGGTCCTCCCGTCGCAGCTGACCGCCAATGCCGACGCGCTGGCGCGCTTCGAGCGCGAGGCCAAGGCCGTCGCCGCGCTCTCGCATCCGAACATCCTCGCGATCTTCGATTTCGGGACGCACGACGGCGTCTCGTACGCGGTCACCGAGCTGCTCGAGGGAGAGACGCTCCGCGGCAAGCTCGACGGCTCGACCGTGACCCAGAAGCAGGCGGTCGACTGGGCGCTCCAGGTCGCGAAGGGTCTTTCCGCCGCGCACGGCAAGGGCGTCGTCCACCGGGACCTGAAGCCCGACAACGTCTTCGTGACCAACGACGGCCACGTCAAGATCCTCGACTTCGGCCTGGCGAAGCGCGTGGACGCCGCGCCGGCCGAGCAGACGAGCGCGCCCACCGGATCCGGCCACACCGAGCCGGGAACGGTGATGGGCACGATGGGCTACATGTCGCCCGAGCAGCTCCGCGGCCTGCCGGTCGACCACCGGACGGACCTCTTCTCCTTCGGCGCAATCCTGTATGAGCTCCTATCCGGCAAGAAGGCGTTCAAGCGCGACACGGCGAGCGACACGATCGCCGCCGTCCTGAAGGAGGAGCCGCCGGAGCTGACGCAGTCGGGACGGAACGTCTCGCCCGCGCTCGACCACATCGTGAAGCACTGCCTCGAGAAGGACCGCGAGAACCGGTTCCAGACCGCCAAGGACGTGGCGTTCGCCCTGTCGGAGGCGTCGTCTCCCACGACCGGCATCTCGAGCGGGGCCTACGTCATTCACGAAGCGCCCCGCCGCCGCCCCGGCAAGGCGATCTGGGCCATCGGCACCTTCGTCGTCCTTTTCGCGGTCGCGGCGCTTCTCGTCTGGCGCCGCCCCGCGGCCGCGCCCGTCGCGCCCGCGCCCGCCGTACCGCCCGCCAGCGCCGCCGCCGGCCTCAAGCCCGGCGTCCGCCGCGTCGCCGTCCTCCCGTTCGAGAACCTCGGCGCGCCCGAGGATGACTACTTCGCCGACGGCATCGCCGACGCGATTCGCGGCAAGCTCACATCCCTTCCGGGCCTCGAAGTCATCGCGCGCGGCAGCTCGACGCCCTACAAGAAGACGACCAAGACGCCGCAGGAGATCGCGAAGGAGCTCTCCGCCAACTACCTGCTGACCGCGACGGTCCGCTGGCAGAAACAGAAGGGCGGCGCGGGCAATCGCGTCCAGGTCAGCCCGGAGCTGGTCGAGATCACGGCCGACGGCCCTCCCGCTTCCCGTTGGCAGCAGCCCTTCGATGCGGCAATGACCGACGTCTTCCGGGTGCAGTCCGACATCGCGACCCGGGTCGCCAGCGAGCTGGGCGTCGCGCTCGGGACGACCGAGGCGAAAAGCCTCGCGGACAAGCCGACGCAGAATCTCGCCGCGTACGAGGCGTTCCTGCGGGGGGAGGAGGCATCGGGTGTCCTTTCCGTGAGCGACCCGCCCACGGTTCGCAGGGCGCTGGGGTTCTACGAGCAGGCCGTCGCACTCGATCCTTCGTTCATCGACGCGTGGCGCCAGGTCTCGATCGCCAATTCGTTGCTCTACAGAAATGGTCTCCCTTCCCCGGTGCTCTCGCGGCGCGCGCAGGAGACCGCGGAGAAGGTGATCGCGATGGCGCCGAATCGCGCAGACGGCTACCTCGCACTCGGAGCGTTCCGGCGACTGGTCCTCCTGGATTACCCGGGTACCCTGGAGCAATACCGCAAGGCGCAGGCGATCGAGCCGGCGAACGCCATGCTTCTCCGTGGAATCGGGTATACCGAGCAGGGGCTGGGCCACTGGGACCGAGCGGCCGAGAGCTTTCGCCAGGCCGCGCGGCTCGATCCGCGCAACCCGGGGAACCTGAGCGCGCTCGGGAACTCGCTCGCGCGATCGCGACATTACGCCGAGGCGCGCGAGGCGTTCAACGGCGTTCTCGCGATCATTCCGTCGTCTCTCAACGACATCGAGTTTCGGGCGATGACATTCCTTGCCGAGGGGGACCTGCCCGCCGCTCGCGCGTCGCTGAAGGCGTCGCTTGCGCACGTGGATGAACCGAGTCTGGTGGCCTTCCTGGCGACCTATCAGGATCTGGGTTGGGTCCTCGACGACGCGCAACAGCAGCTGCTGCTTCGCCTGACGTCGAACGCCTTCGACGACGACCTGAGCGCGTGGGGACTCGCCCTCGCGCAGGCCTACGCCTTGAAGAAGGACGCGACCAATACGCGCAAGCACGCGGCCGCGGCGGCGAAGGCCGTCGAGGAGCAGCTCAAGGTCGCGCCGGATGATCCGAGTCTTCACGCGTATCTCGGCGTCTCGCTTGCGTATCTCGGCCGCAAGGAAGAGGCGATCCGCGAGGGCGAGCGAGCGGTCGCGCTCGACCCGATTTCGAAGGACGCGTTCAACGGACCTTACTTCCAGCTCATGCTGGCGAAGATCTACATCCTGACCGGCGAGCCGGAGAAGGCCCTCGACCAGCTCGAACCGCTCCTGAAGATGCCTTACTTCCTGACCCCCGGCTGGCTGAAGATCGACCCCAACTTCGACCCGCTGCGCGGGAACCCGCGGTTCGATAGGCTGGTCGCGGGGAAGTGACGCGATCGCGAGGGCTACGGCGGTCGGCGCCGACCTTCGGAACGAGGTAACCGGGACCTCGCATGAGAGCGCGCTTCACCAAACGCCTCCTCTCGCTCATCGACGCCTCCCCGGCGCTCCGCATCCGTGCGGGTTCCGACCATCGCTTCCTCGGCATCTGGGTCGTCGTCGCGAAGGGTCGCGTCTTCGTGCGTCCGTGGAACGACGATCCCAGAGGCTGGCGGCGGGCGTTTCTCGACGAGCCCCGCGGCGCGATCCGGATCGCCGCCCTGAAGCGTGACATCCCCATCCGCGCCCGGTTGGCCCGCGGCGAGCGCCTGTGGGACGCGATCGACGCGGCCTATGCCTCGAAGTACGCCTCCGAGGGGGCTCCGGGGTCAGTCCTGATTTGCTGATTTCGATCGGCAGCCCCGGACGCGACCCGCCGTCTACCGGATGATTCAACTCACAGGCCGGCTCCGGTCGTGGGGGCGGAGTTTGCCGCTGCCCTCTTCGTCCCTAGCCCTTCCCCCGCGCCTCCCGCATGATCTCCCCGACCACCCGGTCGAGCTCTTCGACGAGCGGGCTCGACCCCCGCGCCTCGAGCGCGCGCGTGACGGCGCCGTAGTACCAGAGCACGTCCTCCTTCGACGCCTTGAACCGCTTCCAGACCCTCTCGCCCTCGCTGCGGTAGTCCCGCAGGATCGTCTGCGCGTTGTGGAGCTTGTCGGCCGTCGCCACGATCCGCACGGATCGGTGCGCCCCCCGCAGGTTCTCGACGTAGGCCTCCTTGCGCGGCCGCCACTTCGGCTTCGGGCTTTCGAGCGTGTCCGTGCAGCCCTCGACGATCGCGGCCACCCCCATCCCGAACTTCGCCCGGATCTCGTCGAGCGCCTCCTGCCCGCCGTGATCCTCCGCCACGTCGTGCAGCAGCGCCGCGATCACCTCGTCCTCGCCGCCGCCGGCCTCGAGCACCAGGCTCGCCACCGCCAGCGGGTGGGAGATGTAGGGGATCCGAGTTCCCTTGCGCTTCTGGCCGGCGTGCTTCTCGGCTGCGTAGGCGAGGGCCTTGCCGTAGCGGTGGGCGGATGCGTCGGGTATCTTGGATTGCTTCATCGATACCTCCTCGGGTCAGCGTTTCCTGGAACGCCCCGGTCGTCCGGGCCACCGTCTTCTTGGAAGCATCTTCATCGCCCCGGACCCCGCCCCCTTGAACCCACCTTCATCGCTCCGGACGCCGTCGCGTTGAACCCATCTTCATCGCTCCGGACCGCCGTTCCGTGGGAACGACCTTCATTGCTCCGGGTCCCCGGTCGTAGGGGCGGCCCTGGGTTGTCGCCGTCCTGCGGACGGCGCCTCCTACCGCTGGGGGCTTGCCTTCGGTGGGCGGACCGTGGCCGCCCGCAGTTGCTCTAGCTCGGTCCGTTGCCCGCCGCCGCATAGGCGCTCCGCACTCCCAAGTCGCCCCTTGGAAGCAGACAGACTGCAGAGTACCTCGGGCCTCCGATCGCGTTGTGCCGGTTCCCGTTAATCGGTACAATCCGACGGTGATTCGTACCTTCCGTACCAGAGCCACGGAGGACCTGTTCCACGACCACGTTGTGCCTCGCTACCGCGCCTTCGAGCGCACGGCCCGCAGGAAGCTCCTGCTGTTGAACAGCGCAACCTCGATTCAGGATCTCCGCGTGCCGCCAGGCAATCATCTCGAGGCTCTGGAGGGCCGCCGGCAGGGTCAGCACAGCATCCGCATCAACGATCAGTGGCGGATCTGCTTCGTATGGAGCGGAAACGACGCCTTCGACGTCGAGATCGTCGACTACCACGGGGAGAAACGATGAAGAAAGCACGGCTCGATCCCATCCATCCCGGCGAGATCCTCGAGGAGGAGTTCATGCGGCCGCTCGGCCTGTCGGCGAACGCTGTCGCCAGGGCGATCCACGTCCCGGTAACGCGCGTCTCCGAGATCGTTCGGGGCCGGCGAGGGGTAACGGCCGATACCGCCCTGCGCCTCGGTCGATTTCTGGGAACGACGGCGGAGCTGTGGCTCGCCCTTCAGTCCGAGTACGACCTGAGGATCGCCCGGCGCGACCTCGAGAAGGCCATCCTCGCGCGGGTCATGCCCCTGCGGTCGGCGCGGCCCGTCGAAGCAACGGAAGTCCGCGAGACGCCCGCGGCCTACGGCCCGAGCAAGGGGCCGAGAGATTTCGATCGGCGGCGCCGGCGCCGGTCGTAAAAGGAGGGGACCCCTCACTCCCCGCTCGGCGGGTAGCACCCCTTCGGCCAGAGCCGCAGATTCGGCTGGCCGCCGCTCTGGATCCCGCCGTTCTCAGGAACCCAGTCATAGCCCGGCGGCGCCTCGGGCAACACCCACCCCCGCTCCGGCGTGAAGTAGATCCCCGGGTCCTGCACGATCTCGCGGAACGGCCGTCCGTCGGCCAGGTACTTCGCCCAGAAGGTCTCGTCGTCCATGCGCGATTCACCCTCGCCGACCGCATCGTTCATTTCGGCGCTCCCCTATGGGAGCAATGGTGGGCGAGGAGGGCGGACAGATGGCGTCCGGCGGGGATCGGGCGTAAGCGGGGCTGACCGGCCGACGGGTGCGTCAGACAGGCTGCTCGGTGACTCGGACGTCAACTGTCGCCCCGCAACGAGATGCTCGGTCAGGGGAGAGACATCCACCGATGAGTCCAGACGAACACCACCAGCCGTCCGGCAAGGACGTCACATTCGACTTCCGCCCCATCCCTTCCGGCGTCGCGAAGGACATGCACACGCTGGAGTGCCCTCCGCCGGGCATGACCGACCGCTCTCTCGAAGTGACCGCCTTCGCCCAACGCTCGACCCGCGTGCTCGCCGAGATCGAGGCCGCCCTCCACGAGCCTCTGGACGACGACGGCGACGTGACCGCCCTCGGTGTCTCCGAGGAGCGCAACACGGTCACCGGCGCGAGGGGCCTGATCCTGCGGAGGCTGATGCGCCGGGGCCGCTATTCCGCGCCCCTGGCCGAGATCTTCTCGGATACGGGCCGCCTGGATCTTCACGGCAAGCAGCGCTTCCACGCGTTCCGCAACAACGCGTACCGGTACGGTCTCGGCCTCTGGATCCACCAGGCGGTCGTCGGCGAACGCCTCATCCACGCTGCCTTCGCCATCGCGAGGGAAGGGGAGGACAGCCAGAAGTTCTGGTACCTCGCACGCCTTCTCGTGGCGCCCTTCGAGATCGACCAATGGCGCAGCCCGTTTCTCGAGACCGGCTGCGGACGGCCGAGCTGAGGCAAGTGTCCCGGGGGTCTACACGTCCCTCGTCCGAAGCGTGATCTTGAGCTGCGTAGGCGGGTCGGCGACCAGGCTACCCGCCGGCAGGGGCAGATCGATGTCCCGCTTCACGACATCGCTCTCCTCGACCTTGATGCTGCGGCGCGCCTCGGTGACCTTTTGCTCGCCGTTCATGACTTCAAGAACCAGGTCGACGTTCTTGTCGTGATTGCCGTTCGGGTTGTGGAGCCAGACACGTGCCTTGATTGGAATCGTTCCCTTCTGCGCGCTGCCGACCTTGAATTGGAACAAGGTGATGATGACGCGATCGCAGCGATAGAGCCGCATTCGGGTGAAGTCCGGCGTGGTGTACCAATCGCCGACCTTGCTGCCCGGGAGCGCCGGAGGGAACGGCGCCTGGAGGATCATCGAACCGGAGAACTCGGTCGGATCCTTTTCGCCTTGCTTGGCGGTAACTTGAGCATCGGCTCGGGTTTGACCACCCAAGGCGAGCACTAGAAAGCAGGGCAGGAGTTGCCGGGCTACGCGTGTGAGCACTCGAACCTCCGGTTGCGGATTATCGACCAATCACTGCCCGGCGAGCCGGAGATTCTCGTTGAGGCCCTGTGTGTTGGCTGTGGCATGCTGTGACGCAACGTCAGCATCCGATGAAGCGTCCAGCGGGCCTCTACGACAGCCTCATCACGAACGCACTCGCCCAGGAGCTGCGCGATTCGGACTCGTCCGAATTCGAGGTTCTCAAGGGTGAGCTGGATCCAGCCGATTCTCACGTGGCGTTCGTTCGTCACCTTCGCGGCGTCCTGCAGCGAGCGCTGAAGGACTTGCCAGAAGAGGGCAAGGTGGATCGGCAGGCGGCCCTGTGCAACCGGCTGATGGAGCTGATCGACGGTGATCTTGGGCCTGACGCGGCCGCCTCTGCCCGCGCCGACCACCTGACGAGCCCTGCGGAAACCCTGCTCGCTCTTGTTCGTCGCGAGGCGTCGTTCACCGGGGGTTCGTCCGTTCCCGAGCGACCTGTGATTCCGCTCTCGGTGTCCGACCTCCTGATCAACGCCCGAGGTGAGCCGAGCCTCGGCCACGTCCTGGCCCGCGAGTTCGCCTCGGCGGACCGCGTCGACTTGATCTGCGCCTTCGTGCGCTGGAACGGCCTACGGATCTTGGAAGGAGCCATCCGTCGGTTGCGAGAGCAGGGCCGGCCGCTCCGCGTCCTGACGACGACCTACACCGGTTCGACCGAGCGCCGTGCGCTGGACTTGCTCGTTGAGCTTGGGGCTGAGGTGAAGGTCAGCTATGACACGCAGACGACTCGCCTGCACGCGAAGGCCTGGATGTTCCACCGCGACTCGGGCTTCTCGACGGCCTACATCGGCTCGTCGAACCTCTCGCACTCCGCGATGATCGACGGCAAGGAGTGGAATGTCCGCCTCTCGCAGGCGGACGCCGGAGACATTCTCGCGAAGTTTCAGGCGAACTTCGAAAGCTACTGGGCGGACCCGGGGTTCGAGTCGTTCGACCCGGTTCGTGACCGGGATCGGTTCGACGCAGCCGTTCGGCGGTCAGAAGGGGAGGAGATCCCGTTTGTCTCGCTCGACCTGACACCCTACCCGCACCAGACGGAGATCCTCGAGAGCCTCGACGTTGAAAGGCGAAGGCACGGGCGGCATCGCAACCTCGTGGTCGCGGCGACCGGAACCGGGAAGACTCTCGTGGCCGCCTTCGACTACAAGCGGCTCAGGGCGGCGGGCGGACCGCTCCGCCTCCTCTACGTCGCTCATCGCAAGGAGATCCTGACTCAGAGCCTCTCGAAGTTTCGCCACGTGCTCCGCGACGGCGCCTTTGGGGAGCTCTACGTCGATGGGGAGCGCCCGGAGCGAAACCAACACGTATTCGCATCGATCCAGTCCCTCCACCAGGACGTCCTCGACCAGATGCCGCCGGAGGCCTTTGACGTCGTGGTGGTGGACGAGTTCCACCACGCCGCTGCCAGCACCTACCAGCGCCTTCTCGACCACATCCGGCCGAAGGAGCTGCTGGGTCTGACGGCGACGCCAGAGCGAGCGGACGGCCAATCGGTGCTGGATCGTTTCGACGGGCAGATCGCTGCGGAGATCCGAATCTGGGAGGCGCTCGAGCGCAACCTCCTCTGTCCGTTCCAGTACTTCGGGATTCACGATGATACGGACCTATCGGGCCTGCGCTGGTCTCGGCGGGGCTACGACACGGGCGAGCTCGAGAATCTGTACACCGCCAACGACTTCCGAGTTCGCCTCGTCATCGAGGAATTACGCAAGAAGGTCCAAGATGTGAGGTACATGCGGGCCCTCGGCTTCTGCGTCTCGATCGCCCACGCGGAGTTCATGGCGCGCAAGTTCAACGAGTTCGGGGTCCCGGCGGTGGCGGTGTCGTCGGACTCATCAGCCGAGGACCGCGAGCAGGCCCTGCGTCGGCTCCGGGCGCGCGAGGTCAACGTGGTCTTTGCTGTCGACCTGTTCAACGAGGGCGTGGACGTCCCGGAGATCGATACGGTCCTGTTCCTGCGGCCGACGGAGAGCGCGACGGTTTTCCTGCAGCAGCTTGGGCGCGGCCTGCGGCGGACGGACGAGAAGGACTGTCTGACGGTGCTGGATTTTATTGGCCTGGCGTCGGGCCGATTCCGCTTCGATCAGCGCTACCGGGCGCTGACGGGAGCATCCCGGTCGGAGATCAAGCGGCAGATTGAGCAGGGGTTCCCCCTGCTCCCGGCGGGTTGCTCGATCCAGCTGGACCCCGTGGCCACTCGTATCGTCTTGGACAACGTCAAGCAGGCGATTGGGTCCAACCTCAAGAGTCTCGCCACGGAGCTCCGATCGCTCGGTCGAGACGTGACCCTGGCGGAGTTCCTACGGGAGGCCGACGTTAGCCTGGAGGATCTGTATCGCAGCTCGAGCTGGTCTTGGTCGAGGCTTCGCAGGGACGTGGGCCTGCCAACGCCGGCGGTCGGACCGGACGAGATGACCCTGGCGAGGGGCCTTCGGCGGCTGGTGGACCTGGAGGACCCGGAGTGGATCGAGCTGCTGACGAGAATCGCGTGTGCGACCGATCCTCCCGTCGTGGCGTCCATGCCTGAGCGGGAACGCCGAATCCTGACCGCCTGCCACTTCGACCTTTGGGGTGCTTCGAGCTCGGCGTCCACCCTTCAGGAGTCGCTCACGAAGCTGTGGGCAAATGATGCAATTCGGGCCGAGCTCGTCGAGTTGCTTGGGGTACTCGAGGTCGGCGCCCGCCACCTGCCGATTCCGCTCGACCGTGCCATTGGATGGAACCATTCGATTCCGCTGTCGCTATATTGCCGGTACGGCCAGAACGCTGCCCTTGCGGTCTTTGGTAGCTTGAAGGTTGGTCAAGAGCCTCACTTCCGCGAAGGCGTTTATCGCGACAAGCCGACCGAGTCCTACTCCTTCTTCGTTACTCTGCAGAAAACCGCCAAGCACTACTCTCCGACGACGCTCTATCGCGACTACGCGATTTCGCCGGAGCTGTTTCACTGGGAATCCCAAAGCACAACTACCCAGGAGTCGCCGACCGGTCAGCGCCTGATCCATCACGCCGAGCAAGGGATCCCAATCCTCCTCTTCGTTAGGGAACGAGCAGATCGGGGAGGGCGGACCATGCCGTACATGTTCCTCGGCCCGGCGGAGCATGTATCACACGAGGGAGAACGGCCGATCGCGATCACCTGGCGACTCCGCTATCCCATGCCGGCTGACTTCTTCCGCGACGCAAAGGTAGCGGCTGGATGACGACTGAGATCCTCGAGGGATACGTCGCGAACACGGATTTCGAGTGGTATCAGTTCTTGCGCGCGCGAGAGTTAGACGAGGTCAATTTCTGGTTCCCGTCGGCGGCTCAGATGTTGCGGCGTATCAAGCCAGGAGCTCCCTTTTTCTTCAAGCTCAAGAAGCCCTACTACGCCATTGCGGGCTACGGGTACTTCGCCCGCTCTTCGACCGTACCGGCCTGGCTAGCGTGGGAGTCCTTTGGCGAGGCGAACGGCGCTGCGAGTTTCGACGCTTTCCTGGCTCGGATCGAGAAGTACCAACCTCGCACTGTGTCGACTTCGAAGGGGGATCAAGAAGTTGGTTGTCTGATGATCAGTCAGCCGGTGTTCTTCTCGGAGGAGGATTGGGTTAGGCAACCTGCGGATTGGGCCCGGCAGAACGTTCGAGGCGAGTACTACGACCTATCGCAGGGGGAGGGTCGGCGCGTGTATGAGGAATCGGTGGTGAAGAGAGGGTCCCAAGTGCACGACGCGCCTCCTGTAGTCGACCCTTTCGCTGTCCGATATGGCGCTCCGATCCTCGTACGGCCCCGACTTGGTCAGGGGACATTTCGATTGGCTGTGATCGACGCCTATTCACGAAGCTGCGCTGTTACCGGTGAGCACTCGCTTCCGGCGCTGGAGGCTGCTCATATTCGACCGTATTCAGACAAGGGGACGCATGAGGTGAACAACGGACTGCTTCTGCGGAGCGACATCCACCGGTTGTTCGACCTGGGCTACGTAACGGTGTCGCCGGATCACCGATTTCAGGTGAGTAAGCGTCTGCGTGCGGACTACTCTAACGGCAGAAGCTACTACCCCCTCGATGGCCAGCCGATAGCCGTGCCCGGAGTGCAATCCGAGCATCCCGACGCGATGTACCTGTCTTGGCACAACTCTGAGGTGTTTCGGGGCTAGTCGGCTGTAACCCGGTCTCACGACTGGCGCCCCAGTCGCGCGTCGTTAGCGCGGCTCGCCGTCGTCAGTCAGAATGCACCCATGCCGACAACCCCTCCACCCCCCGCCTTCGCCTCCCTCTCCCTCGACCCGCGCCTCCTCACCGCCCTGACGGCTCTCGGCTACGAAGAGCCGACGCCCATCCAGCAGGAGGCGATCCCGCCGCTTCTCGAGGGGCGGGACGTGCTGGCGCAGGCTGCGACGGGGACGGGGAAGACGGCCGCGTTCGCGCTGCCGATCCTGCACGCGATCGCGGTTGAGCCGACGAAGGGCGCGGGTCCGGTCGCGCTGATCCTGGTTCCGACGCGGGAGCTGGCGATGCAGCTGGCGGAGGCGGTGCATCGGTACGGGAAGACGATCGGGGTGCGGGTGCTGCCGGTGTACGGGGGAGCGTCGATGGACTCGCAGCTTCGGGCGCTGCACCGGGGGGTCGACGTGGTCGTGGCGACGCCGGGGCGGGCGCTCGATCACGTGAACCGGAAGTCGCTGAAGCTCGAGGGGGTCCGCACGCTCGTGCTCGACGAGGCGGACGAGATGCTGGACATGGGGTTCGCGGAGGACCTGGAGGCGATCCTGGCGGCGACGCCGGCGGAGCGGCAGACGGCGCTCTTCTCGGCGACGCTGCCGCCGCGGATCGTGTCGATCGCGGGCAAGCACATGAAGAACCCGCTGCGGATCTCGATCGCGCGGGAGACGACGGCGGCGGGGAAGATGCCGAAGGTGCGGCAGACGGCCTACGTCGTCGCGCGGGGGCACAAGCGGGCGGCGCTGGGAAGGGTGCTCGACATCGAGTCGCCGACGGCGGCGCTGGTGTTCTGCCGGACGCGGCTGGAGGTGGACGATCTGACGGAGGCGTTGAAGTCGCGCGGGCTGCGGGTCGAGTCGCTCCACGGGGGGATCTCGCAGACGGAGCGGGACCGGGTGATGAAGAAGCTGCGCTCCGGGACACTCGAGCTCGTCGTGGCGACGGACGTGGCGGCGCGGGGGCTCGACATCGGGCACCTGTCGCACGTCGTCAACTACGACGTCCCGTCCTCGCCGGACGTCTACGTCCACCGGATCGGCCGGACGGGGCGGGCGGGGCGCGAGGGGGTGGCGATCACGCTCGCCGAGCCGCGCGAGCACTGGATGCTGAAGAACATCGAGCGGGCGACGAAGCAGAAGATCGAGATCGGCAGCGTCCCGACGGTGGCGGACCTGCGGGCGAAGCGGCTGGAGCTGACGAAGGCGTCGTTGCGCGAGGCGCTGCTGGCGGGGAAGTTCGATGGCTACCGCGTGGTCGTCGAGTCGCTGGCGGAGGAGTTCGATCCGCTGGATATCGCGGCGGCGGCGGTGAAGATGGCGGAGGGGGAGGCCGGGGCGGTGCCGGACGACGAGCACGAGATTCCGTCGATGGCGGCGCCGCCGGCTCCGCGCGGGCCGAGCGGGCCGGGTGGCCCCCGAGGCGACGTCAAGGGGAAGAAGTGGGCGCCGCGGAAGGCGGCGGAGGGGAACACGCGGATCTTCATCGGCGCGGGACGGGGCGAGGGCGTGAAGCCGGGGGACCTCGTGGGCGCGATCGTGAAGGTCGCGAAGCTGCGACCGCGCGACGTCGGCTCGATCCAGATCTCCGAGCGGTTCTCGCTCGTCGAGGTGCCGGAGGAGGCGGCCGAGAGGGTCATCGGCGCGCTGCGGGCGACGGGGATCCGGGGGAACAAGGTCACGGTGAGGCGGGACAAGGAGCAGGGGCGCTGAGGCGGGCGGCCGCGGCGGATCCGCGCTCAAGGACCTGAACGGCCCCGAACTGGATCTCGCCTAGACCGAGCCCGAGAAACAGCTACCGACCGGCGGGGTGCCGGGGAACAAGTGAGAGGGGCGGCCCGTGGGGGCCGCCCCTGCGGACTCAGGACCTGCGCGTAGCTATTTCGGTAGAGGGGCGACGCTTGGCATCGGCATCGCGAACAGTTTCTTCAGGTCGACGGGCTTGGAAAGGTCGGCCGCATTCGCCTTGTCCAACTCGTCTCCCTTCTTCAGGGCCGTTCCTGCGACTGCGTAGGCTGCGCAAAGGCGGAACCATTTGATGGGTGCGCCCTTCGCGTTGTAAACGAGATTACCGTAGACGGCTCGTCCATCGACGTCGAGCACGGCCCAGGGGGAGACGTTGGCTGCATCACTGTGGGGCATCGTGCAGAGCCCTACCGGGGTGCAGTCGGAATACTGGTCACCCGCAACGTCGTATCGCCTGACGGACAAGCGGACGCCTCCGAATGTCGCGCCCTTCGGAAGAGCCACACCGATGTTTGCCGGCGTGTCTCCGTTCACCGGGATGACGGAGCAGACCTGCTGCTGGGCTGAGAGGGGAATCGAGACCGCGAGGACCAAGGCTGCCGCAAGCGGGACTTGCACAGAAGTTCGTTGCATCGCTCCTCCTGTTGTTGGTTGAGGGCACTACCCCCCGAAATACTCCCTTCGCATCGACCGCTCTCCGGCCTTGAAATAGCCCTTCTGCCACGCATCCGTCGGGTCGAGGTCGCTCGGCGTCCAGTTCTCGTGGTTCTCCTTGGCGATCGCGACCGCTTCCCGGAAGGCATAGTGGGAGTAGGTCCGCATGAACTCTCCAAGGTAGATGTCGGCCACGCGCTTGTCGCCCCGGACGACGAGCATGTTCTCGTCGTTCGTATTCGTGCTCGCTTCGCTGAAGTTGGCGGAGCCGGCAACGACGATCGGAGTGGGACCCAGGGGGTCCACCAGCATCAGCTTGGTATGCACCCATCGGACATTGGCTTTGGGAAGCCCGGGGCGTTCCGCCAGCCAGCGGTCGAATTCGTTCATCTCGATCGCGTGGCCCACCGCGACGACGATGTTCGGCCGTTTCCGGATCCGGGTGATGTCCATCTTTCCCTGCTTGGCGGCTTTTCCGTTGCCGAACTTGTCCATGAGAGCGAAGCGCAGCACGCCGTCGGTCTGGTCGTAAACCTTCTGGAACTGCTTCGCCATCCCGAAGGCAAAGCTCATGAAGAGACCTTTCGAGGCGGAGTCCGCAATCGTGGCGTACCAATCGAGAACATCGAGCCCGCTATGAGGCGAGAAGACGACGGTGACGTCCTGGTTCCACGGATTAGGCGGAGAGGGGAAGTTCTGGTCGAGAAAGGCCCGCTCGTCCTTGGCCGCCGGGTCGGTCACGAGCTGGTTCCAGTACTCGAGGTAATCGGCGGCCACATCGGCGTCTTCGACGATGTGGCCGCAGTTGAGGTGGCCGAAGATGCCGTTCTCGCTGACGTTCGTCGAGCCGGTCCAGACGGCGACGGGCTTGCCGCCCTTCGACAGAACGATGAACTTGTTGTGCATGATCTTGCCGGTCGAGCGAGGCGTGCAGAGAGCCTTGATCTTGGCGGCGGCGATGGCCTTGCGGTTCTTGGGCCCGGGGTTCGTTTTTCCCTTGATGTTGTCGAAGACGATGCGCACCCCGGCTCCGTCGGCCTTCGCGTCATGGAAAGCGTCGAGCACGGCCTCCCACTGGAATTCGTAGATGGCAGCGTGGAGCTCGAAGGTCCCGTCCTTGGCGCGCTCGATGAACTCGACCATCGCCTCCAGAAGGCCGCGGGAGAGCCACTCGAACGCCGGGGGTCCGGCCTTCTCAGGGGTCTGGTTCAGGATCCGCTCGGCGTCCTAGCGTTCGAGATCCTTGCGTGCCACAATCCGCCGCCGTTGTGGCCTGCGAGGGCGTCCAAAAGGGCCGCCCCTACGACCGGGGCCGGGATACGCGAAATCAGCAAGTCAGGACTGACCCCCTATGACCCCGCTTTACTTTCGGCGGTACGCCCAGCCGCGGCCTTCGACCCAGCGGATCGGCCGGCCGCCGGAGAGGTCGAAAAGCTCCGGTTCGGCCTTGCTCGCGCGCGCGTCCCATCCGGGCAGGCCGGCCTGGGGGAGCTGCCCGGACTCTGGGTGCGGACGCTGGAGCGATCGCTGGAGATCCTCGCGTCGCCGTCGATGGAGTTCCCGGCGAACGGCGTCCTGCACGAAGCGGCTGCGATTTCGCTCCCGCCGGTCGATCTCGGCGACGAGCTCGGGCGGCAGCGTCACGGTGATCCGTGCGGCGGGCATCCGCATGAAAATACTACTGATCTCACCGGTGGGCGCCGGAACCGGGATCCGCGTCGGTTCGAGCGTGCCAGTAGCCAGGCCGTCTCTTGTCGTGGGCGAATGCCAGGATGTGGATGGTGTCGGCAGTTTCGAGGTAGATCAGATGGTAGGGGAACCCTCTGATCGGCGCTCGCCGCACCGGCAAGTCTGGTGGCACTTTTGGGACCGGTGCTCCAGCTCCCGGGAAGCGGCCAATCTGCTCCAGCGTGGCGTCCACCGAAGCAAGGAATCGTCGCCCCAACCCGGACCGACGATCTTCGTACCATCGGGCGGCCTGTTCGAGCTCTTCAGAGGCTTCGTCTTGCGCCCGAAACGGCTTCGTCACCGCTTCGTCAGGTTCGCCTCGGCTCGACGGCGCAAATCATTCCAAGGGGTCCCGCTCGATTCACCCCTGATGACTCTCCGGGCTCGGCGTTCGATCTCTGCGGCCCAGGCGGCTTCGACTTCAGCCCTTTCCTCCGGGCCCGCTTCAAGGCTCTCCAGAAGTTCCACGGCGACGCTCGCTCGGTCGTCCGGTGCCAACTTCAGGGCCTCGTCGAGTATTTCTCTGACCTCGGCCATGTGCTCAACTTTAGCACCGTCGCTGCCGACGCCTGACCCGCGGGTGCAAGGCGGTCGCCGGCCAGGGTAGGACGAGATTATGGCGCCGGGCGCCGCGTGTGCTGAAATGCGCCCCGCAAGGAGGCCGACCCGCTGGATAACCTCTGCCACACGCTCGCGGGCGCGGCCATCGCGCAGGCCGGGCCGTTCCGAAGGACGCCGCTCGCCGCGGCGACCGTCATGATCGGGGCGAATCTGCCCGACGTCGATGCGTTTGCCTACGTCTTCGGGAGCGATGTCGATGCGCTGGCGTTCCGGCGGGGCTGGACGCACGGGATCCTCGCGATGGCGGTGCTGCCGGTGGTCCTGGCCGGGGCGATGCTCGCGTTCGATCGCCTCGTGCGTCGTCGGCTGCGGCCGGAGCGGCCGGCCGCCCGGTGGGGACCGCTGCTGGTCCTGTCCGCGCTCGGGGTGCTGTCGCACCCGCTGCTCGACTTTCTCAACACCTACGGCGTGCGGTTCCTGGCGCCGTTCTCCTGGAGGTGGTTCTACGGGGACGCGCTCTTCATCGTGGACCCGTGGGTCTGGATCGCGCTTGCCGTGGGCGTGTTTCTCTCGATCCGCCGCGCGCGGCGGGCTCTCTCCCAACCCGGAGAAGCCGGCGCGGGTCGCGCTCGTCGTGACGGCCGCGTACGCGGTGTCGATGATGCTGTCCGGCGTCGTCGGAAGGGTGGCCGCCGCCCGGATCGTCGCGGGCTCGGAGCGGCGCATGGTGGGGCCGGTGCCGTTCAATCCCTTCCGGCGCCAGCTCCTGCTCGACTTCGGCGACGAGTACCGCTACGGCTCCGTCGAGTTCCTGCCCCGGCCGGCGGTCGAGGTCGCGCGCGGGGACGTTCGCGAAGGGCGCGGAAGATCCGCTCGCGCGCGCGGCGGCGGAGACGGAGCAGGGGCGGAAGTTTCTGTCGTGGTCCCGCTTTCCGATCTTCCGCGTGGAGCGCGAGGCGGACGGCGGCGCCCGCGTCGAGCTGGCCGATGCCCGCTATCCGCCGCTCCACGGGAGCTGGGCTTCGACCGTCATCCGGCTTCCCGCGCCGCGGGCCGGTGACGCAGCGGCCGGCACGCGCTAGAAATCGGCCGCACGAAACGGAAACTCGCCGCCCTTTTGGCCCTTCGCGGGCGGTAAGCTCGACCCGGAGTCTTTTTTGGTGGGCGTCGCGTGCTCACGTCGCGCGCGGGGCCCAGGTCTTTAACAAGGGAGGAATCATGAACGGACGATGGAAGAGAGTCTCGCGCGGGATCCGAGTCGGTGTCCCCGGCCTGCTGCTCGCGGGTGCGGTGCTGGGCGCCCCGAAACCTCAGCCGGGTCCCACTCTGACCCCGCAGGCGAGTGGAACCACGAGCCGGCTCCAGGCGGTCAGCCCCGTCAACTCGCAGGTGGTCTGGGCGAGCGGCGTCGACGGGACGTACGCGCTCACGACGGACGGCGGAGCGACCTGGGTCTCGCACGTGGTTCCGGGGGCCGAGACCCTGCAGTTCCGCGACGTCGAGGGGGTCAGCGCCGAAGTCGCCTACCTGCTTTCGGCCGGCGTCGGAACGGATTCGCGGATCTACAAGACGGAGGACGGGGGAGCGACCTGGTCGATCCAGTTCCAGAACACGGACCCGAACGGTTTCTACGACTGTTTCGCCTTCTGGACTCCCACCACGGGCCTCACTATGGGCGACTCCGTGAACGACCGGTTCCCCGTCATCCGGACTCTGGACGGCGAGACCTGGCAGGACATCGGGGACAACCTGCCCGCGCCGCTGCCGGGCGGCGAGTACGCGTTCGCGGCGAGCGGCACGTGCGTGGCGACGGCCGGCAAGCGGTGGGCATGGATCGCCACGGGGAGCACGACGGAGTCACGCATCCTTGCGACGACGGACCAGGGGCAAACCTGGAATGCGTACCCCACTCCGATCGCCGCCAACGCCACGGGAGCCGCGGGTGCCTTCAGCGTCGACTTTCGCAACCCCAGGCACGGCGTGCTCGGGGGCGGAGATTTCCTCGGGACCGAGGTGATCGACAACTTCGCCCGATCGAAGGACGGCGGGAAGACCTGGCAGCTCGCGACCAATGCTCCGATTCCGGGCGCGATCTTCGGTTTGAGCTACGCGGGGAAGCCCCAGGGGAACGAGAACGACGGGGACGATGATCACGGCGGCGGCTCTCACAACAAGACCGTCGTGGCCACGGGGCCCGGCGGTGCGGCGTGGACTCCCGACGAGGGTGACACGTGGTACCTGCTCGATGGGGTCGCGAACTACTGGGCGGTGGCGTTCGCCAGCCCCGAGGCGGGTTGGCTGGTCGGGACGGACGGGCGGATTCTGAAGATCAGCTTTTAGGGAGGCGTTCGCGAAGCGGCTGTGCCCGGCGCAGGCCGGGCAAGGCCGCTGATGGGTTGATGGAGGTACGCAAGAGAAGGAGGTCTCGATGATGCCGAAGCGTCTCCTCGCGTCTGCAGCTTCGTTGGTTCTGGCAGCGGCGGTTTTCGCGCAGCAACCCGCAGAGTCGAAAGCGAAGGCGCACACGGCCGGCAAGGCCGCGGCGCCCGTCTTCGACTCACCGGGCGATCTCAAGTGGGGAGATCTGGATCCCAAGGGTGCCCCGGGAGTCAAGATCGCGGATGTCTGGGGCGACCATACAAAGAGCGGATACGGCTCGTTCCTCAAGTTCCCGGCAGGCTTTCTGGCCCCGCTCCACACCCACACGAGCGCCATCAAGATCGTCGTCGTCTCGGGCACTTACATCCAGACTCCCGAAGGAAGGGCCGAGATGCGGATGGGGCCGGGCTCCTACGTGTTTCAGCCGGGCGGAAGCTACAAGCACATCTCCGCCTGCGACAAGGCGTCGGAGTGCCTGCTCTTCATCGAGAGTGTCGGACCGTTCGACCTGAAGCTGGTGGAGGCGCCGAAGGCGAACTAGGACCGGCTCGGCGTGGGAGGGCGGCCGCAAGGGCCGACCCTACGTACCCGGTTGACTGTTGATTCCGGTGTGGAGTAGAGTCCACACCATGGAAACGATCCAGGTGGTTCTCGAGGAGGATCTCCTCAAGGCCGCCGATCGAGCCGCACGGAAGCTCAAAACCAATCGGTCGGCGCTCTTTCGCGACGCGCTCCGAGCGCACCTGAAGCGAATCGATGCCTCCGAGCGCGAGAAGCGGGACCGGGAAGGCTACGAGCGTTACCCGGACCTCCTCGATCGGCCGGGCGTCTGGGATCAGGTCGCGGATTGGCCGGACGAATAGAGCGGGGGGAGATCCGCCTGCACCGGTTTCCGGCGCCCGACAAGGAGCGGCCGGTGCTCATCCTGACGCGTTCGAGCGCGCTCCCGTATCTCTCGCGCGCGACTGTGGCTCCGATCACGTCGACGATCCGAGGAGTGCCCTCGGAAGTCGTACTGGGACCGGAGGACGGGATGAAGCACCCGTGCGCCGTTAACCTCCACAACGTGATGACGGTCAGCCAGCAGAACCTCGGCCGCAGGGTGGGCGAGCTCGAGCCTCGCCGGATGCGTGAGGTCTGCGCCGCGCTCGCGTTTGTCCTGGGCTGCGACGGCTGACTCGGGACGCCGACTCGCCGAGCGGCGCGAATCGAGCGGACGCACGGTCGAGCGCCCTGGAGAGCGGGCGGGGGCGAGCCCCGCCCCTACGAACGGGGAGAGAGGAGGCGAGCAGCGACCCGTCGAACCGAGAGGGCACGAATCGCCGAGGCGTCCTCCGAGACAACTCGGGCCGGCGCGGCGTCGCAACGCCATGCGCCGGCCCGTGAAAATCGCGACCGATGCCTACTTCTGCGACTTCGGCGTCGCGCTCGTCAGAGCCGGCGCCGCGCAGCCGGGAAGCTTGAAGCTGCCGATGCGCGTCTGCCAGCCGGCCGCCGACGAGGCCTGTCCGGCCGCGGTGTAGTACTCGTTGACGTACCAGAACGTGCAGTCGTCGGAGGGGTCGACGTTCATCGAGGTGTAGTCGCCCCAGCGGGAGTTGGTCGTCGTCTGGACGCCGCTGCCGTTGATGATCGTCGCCTCGCCGAGGGGCAGCTGTCCGAGCGGATCGCCCGCCAGGCGGCCCGTGTAGCGGATGCCCGGGAAGACGTCGACTCCGTTGACGACGCTGTAGCCCAGGGCGGCGTTGCCGTTGCGGTCCTGCGCGATCGAGCCCATCCAGCGATGGACGCCGTCGCCGGGCGCGTAGGTGCCCTGCTGGTAGAGCGAGTACGTTCCGTTGACCCGCCGGATCTCGTACCAGCGGATGCCGGCGACTCCCGGGAGCGCTTCGACCGACTGGTTCGTCACCATCGCCTCGTAGCCGCCGAAGTTGCGGTAGGCGAGGCGCCAGGTCGGACGCTGCCGGTAGGAAAGAATGTCGAGGAACTGCGTCGGGTTCACGATGCCCGGCTGCGGGAGGCAGTCTCGGGACGTGGGCGCGCAGGGGAAGATCGAGTCGAAGCTCGCGACGGGAAGCTGCGCGGCCAGGGTGAGCGACGCCGTCGGCTTGGCCTGCCAGTGGATCTTGAGGTCCCAGATGTTCAAGGCATCCGACGTCGCGCCGTACCCGCCGCCGTCGTCCTGGGTGCCGACGATCGGTATGGCCGCGTCCTCTTTGGGCTGTCGCGTGCCGTCGATGTCGGCGGGAAGCAGACCGTCGCCCATGAGATTGAGGTCAATGACGTCCGAGTTGAGGAAGAAGTGGACCATCCGCGCCTTGGGGTCGCCGGCGATCATCCGGTTCTTCTCGAGGGCGTAGACGCTGATGCCGTATTCGACGGTCGGTCCGAAGTCGCGCGACGTCAGGACGTAGGACTTCTTCCAGTTGCCGTACTTGGGGTAGTCCGGGAAATAGAAGAGCCCGTCGAACGTCGTCTCGAAGGCGTACCGGTAGTAGGCGCCGGTGGGGTCCCCGGTCACGGAGATCGCGACGCAGTTGTAGAAGGGAAGCGTCGGGTCGTCGAGGCCGCGCGTCGTGAACTGGGACAGGAGCCAGCGGTTCTCGAGCTTGTCGTAGAGCACGATCGGGTCGCCCGAGGGATCGGTGCAGTCGGGAACCGCGAAGCCGGACCAGAGCGTGCCGGTGTCGGTCGGACCCGCGAGCAGGTTGCCGCTCTTGTCGTAGACGGCGAAGAGCAGGTTGATCATTTCGACGTAGTGGCTCGGGCCGACGGCGCCGACGGGATCGGGCGGGTTGACGCGGCCGCCGAAGATGGCGAAGTTGTCGTTGTTGCTGAGACCCTCGAAGTTGGCCAGCGGTGAGGGGATGGCCGCGAGCGTGGGCCCGGCGGCGGGCTGAAGAGCCCCGTCCCCGGAGTAGCCCCTGTCCTGGACGGGAACCACCGGCTCGGGACGGATCTCTCGTTCCTCCTCGGACGGGACTTGCAGGCCTTTGCGCTGCGCCGCGGCCAGGGTCCGCAGAGGTTGCGAGACGTCGAAGGCCGCGGGCTCGGTGAAGACCGGCTTGAGCGGCGGCATGCGTTTGGGGCCGGCAGGGGTCGCGGCGGACATGGCCGCCGCCGTGAGGAGCATCGAGAGAGCTGCCAGAGGGAGCCAGAACGGCACCGGCCGCTTTGCGGGAGCTGATTGCATTGGGAATCCTCCGTTTAGAGAAAACGAAACGCTGGAGACCGAGTGGTGGGTAAGCGGAGGAGGTGCGCGGGCCGGGGGGCGAACTTCCGGCACGGGCGAGACGAGAAGTCCCCTCGCACAGGAACGTGACATCCGGGGCGACTCCCCGGCCGAGCGTGGTTGCACCAGTGTCCGGCGTATGCACGAATCGCGCCGACGGGGGGCGGCCGGGACTTCAGGAGAGGCGCCGCTTCAGCCTCGATTGACCTCGATCGTCTCCTTCTTCCCGCTGTTGCCGACGGCGATCATGATCCCGATCCCGATCGCGGCGAGCTGTCCGATTCCGAGCCAGATCGGCTGGATCGTCGCCAGGGCGCCGGTCTTCCAGAGCGCCAGCAGGCCGGCGGCGACGAGCATGCCGTACCCGAGCAGATAGATGCCCATCCATCTCATGGCCTTTCCTCCTCGGGCAACGCGCCCTCAGGGAAAAGGAGCAAGGTACGCGCCATGAGGGGCCGCCCGGCGGAGTCGAGCGGCGGGCACGCGGGTTCGGTCGGGAGAGGGGGCGGGGGCAAGCCCCGCCCCTACGGACCATGGCCGAAGTGGGCAGGACGAGGAGCCGAGGTGCGCTGGACGCGGCGTACGGCCGGGTCGCCGGTGACCCGCGGCCCATTCACGGGGTGCCCAGTCTTCAACTGTCCGACCCGAGCGTTGACGATGCGTCGGATGCCTGAGATCAGTCGCTTCTTCGGAATCGTCGTCCGGATGTTTGTGGAGCCCGGTAGCCCGCATCACCGGCCGCACTTCCATGCCTATTACCAGGACAGGGTGGCGGTCTTCGCGGTGGATACGATCGAAAGGGTCGGCGGAAGCCTGCCTGCCCGACAGGAGCGCCTCGTCATCGCATGGTCCGAGATTCACCAGCCAGAGCTTCTCGAGGACTGGCGGATTTTGCAGGCCGGCGGCGTGCCGTCTAAGATTGAGCCTCTGAGGTAGCCGACTTGACCCACGCCATCCACGAAGTTACCGGCTTTGAGAAGGTCGCCCCCTTCACCCTCCGCGTTCGCTTCGAGGACGGGACGGCTCAGGTGGTGGACTTTCGTCCCGTGCTGGCCGGTGAGATCTTCGGTCCCCTCGCGGATCCGCGCGTCTTCGACCAGGTCAGGCTCGACGAGGAGAGCCGGACGCTGGTCTGGCCGAACGGCGCGGACTTCGATCCGGCGACGCTGCACGACTGGCCCGACGAAGGGCCGCGGCTCGCCGCGATGGCGAGAAGCTGGGTCGGCGCGGGGAGATGACACGCGGGTCGTAAAGACGAGCCATAGACCGCTCGGAGAGGCCTTCTCGTGATTACGGGGCCTTCGCGGTCCGCGTCACGCCGCTCGAGATGAGCAGCACCCGGCCCGAGTGGTTGCCCTTGATGCCGCTCCAGGCCGACGTGACGAGCAAGTCGACGGTGCCGTCGCCGTCGGTGTCGCCCATGCCGACGGCGTCGAAGCCGAAGGTGTCGCCGGGGATGCGGCAGGTGTAGGTCTTCAGCAGCTTCCCGTCCTTCCCCGAGTAGAGGTACGTCCGTCCCCCGGACACGGCCGCGCCGGCGTACTGCCAGGCGCCGATGACGAGGTCGGGCCTGCCGTCGCCGTCGACGTCGCCCGCCGGGCCGGGACCGATGCCGAACCCCTCGCCCGCCGTTTCGCCGGTGAAGGTGAAGAGGTTCCGGCCGGTCTTGCCCGAGAAGGCGTAGGCGCGGCCGGTCGAGGGGCCCTTCGCGGTGTTGGCGAAGTCGGTCGCGTAGAGGTCGGGGACGCCGTCGCCGTCGAGGTCGCCGGGGATGGACATGAACATGTAGCCGAAAGCCCTTCCGGTGTCGTCGGACTCGAGGACGAAGCGGGGCTTCTCGACGAGGCCGTCGTAGACGTAGACGCGCCCGGTCTTCTTCGGGCCCGCGGCGGGGGCGCCGACCATGAGGAACGTGACCTTGCCGCGCGTGTAGCCGCCGACGGTCGAGCCAAAGTTGTCGCCCTCGCGCTCGCCCGTCCAGGTCATGAGCTTGCGGCCGTCCTTGCCCGAGTAGACGTACGCGCGGCCGGCGTCCTTGCCGCCGGCGGCGTTGCCCGGCGCGCCGATGAGGACGTCGTCGTAGCCGTCGTGGTTCACGTCGCCGGCGAAGGTGACGTGGCGGCCGAAGGTGTCGGTCTTCGCCTCGGCCGTCAGGGTCTGGAGGACGCGGCCGTCCTTGCCCGAGTAGATGTAGCTCTTGCCGCCGCCCGGCGCGCCGGCGACGACGTCGGGGACGCCGTCCCTGTTCGCGTCGCCCGCGAGCTCGACGCCGGTGCCGAGCTCCTCCGCGGGGGCGCCGTCGACCTTCCAGAGGAGCTTGCCCGTCTTCGTCGAGTAGACGTAGACGCGGCCGGCGTCCTTGCCGGTCCCGGCCCAGCCGGGCGCGGAGGTGACGAAGTCCGCGACACCGTCGCCGTCGACGTCGCCGAGGCTTCGCGCGATCCAGCCGAACTGGTCGCCGGTCGTCTCGCCGTCCCACTCCCGGATGAGCCTGACGTTCTCGGAGGCGACGAAGGGGTTGGCGAAGTCCTCGGGCTTGGGCAGGAGCGCGGCGAAGCGGGGGTCGGAGGCGAGAGGCTTCAGGTCGTCGTCGACCTGGATCTGCGTCATGTCGATCTTCCCGGTTGCCTTCGCCTTGCCGAGCCACTCGAACGCGGCGTCCTTGTTGCCCTCGAGGGCATACGAGACGCCGGTGTTGTAGAGCGCCTGCGGGGCGTCGGGGACGAGAGCGAGGAGCTTGGCGTAGGCGGCGCGCGCCTCGGCGTACTTCTTCTGCTTGAGGTACGCGAAGCCGAGGTAGCGGAAGGCGAGCTTGTTGCCCGGATCGTTCGCGACGACCGTCTCGAGGGCGGCCGACGCCCCGGCGAAGTCGCCCTTGCCGATCATCCCGGCGGCCGCCGCGACCTGCCGGGCGTTGTCCGGGGCGTTCTGGGTCTGATTCGTCGCGAGCGCGAGGCCCGCGGCGAGAACGGCGAGGCACGGGACGACTATCAGCTTCTTGCTCACTTTCGACCTCCGAAGTCGTCCCTCTTACGGCCTCGTGGTTCCGTGGTTTTGCCGAAGATCCGGGGCAGCGGAACCCGTGAGCCTGCTTCCGGCGACTCCGGGAGGGGACAAGCCCCTCCCCTACGAATACCGGCCGTTCGAACCGGGGCCCCGGTACGTAGGGGCGGCCCTCGTGGCCGCCCGGTTCCGCCTCTCGGCTACCATGTCCCCGTGGAAGCGATCGCGACCGGGCCCTCTCTCGGACCGTACGAGCGGCTCCTCTGGAGCAGTCCGTCGATGACGCTCGGGAGCTTCGACGCCTCGCCCGAGAGCGAGGACTTCGAGACGGCGGGCGCGATCGGCGACCGGCCGGCGATCGCGTTCTCGCGCTCGTCGGTCGGCATCGTGCAGGCGAAGCGGGACCCGTTCGTCTCCGACGGCACGGTCGCGGTGCTGCACAACCCGCGGCATCCGTACCGGCGGTTCCGCGTGGATCGCCGCGGCGATCACTGCGAGTGGGTGTCGGTCGATCCGGAGCTGCTCCTCGGCGCGAACCCGCGGCTCGGGCGCGATCCGCGGCGGCCGTTCGCCGTGCCGTTCGTTCCGTTCGACCGGCGGGCCGCGGCGCTCGTTCGCCTCGTCGCGCGGCACGTCGGGGAATGGACGCCGCCGGACGAGCTGTGGGTGGAGGAGACGCTGCTCGAGGTACTGGGCCTTCTCGCGCTCGCGCCTTCCGCCGAGGCGCGGAGGACGGTGGCGACGCCCCGGCACGACCGCGTCGTCCGGAGCGTCCGTGAGCTCCTGTCGAGCCGGCCCGACCAGCCCTGGACGGTTTCGTCGATCGCGAAGGTCGTGGGCGTGTCGGCGTTCCACACGTGCCGGGTCTTCCGGCGGCGGACGGGCTACACGCTGCACGGGTATCTGACCGAGCAGCGGCTGCGGCGCGCGCTCGCGCTCCTGGAGGCGGGACAGACGGACCTGAGCGCCATGGCCGCGTCGCTCGGGTTCTCGAGCCACAGCCAGTTCACGGCGCGCTTCCGGACCGCGTTCGGAGTGACGCCCTCGCAGTTCCGCCGCCGCGCGACGCCCGAGGCCGTGCGGCAGATGGCGGAGCGGCTGCGCGCGAGGGCTGCAGGGTAAGTCTCACCACCCCGTTCGCGGGGCTGAGGTGGTCGGCCACGAGGGCCGCCCCTACGAACGGGAACCCTCAACCGACACGCACGCCCCGGCCGTAGGGGAGGGGCTTGTCCCCTCCCGCCTCGACCTCGGCAGCCGCATGCCGTCAGGTCGTCAGCACCACCCGGAACCTCGCCTTCCCGCTCATCATCCGGTCGTACGCCTCGGCAGCGCGGTCGAGGGGATAGAGCTCGTTCTTCGATCGGACCCCCGTCTGCGCGGCGAACTTCATCGTGTCCTCCGAGTCGATCGAGCGGCCGGACGGCCAGCCGGCGACCGAGCGACGGTCGAGGATCAAAGCGAGGGCGGGCACGGGCAGCGGATCGGGCGGCGCGCCGACGACGATGAGCGTCCCTCCGGGGCCGAGGCCCCCGATGACGGCGGCCATGGCCTCGCCGTTCGTGACGGTCGCGAGGATCACGCGCGCGCCGCCGAGCTTCGTCAGCGCCGCGGCCGGGTCCCCGGCCTGGCTGTCGATGTAGACGCGCGCGCCGAGCTCCTTCGCGAGGGGCGCCTTGTCGGCGCCGCGGGCGATCGCGACGGTGTCGAACCCCATCTTCGCGGCGAACTGCACCCCGAGGTGCCCCAGCCCGCCGATGCCGAGGACGGCCACGAGGTCGCCCGGACGCGCGCCGGAGTTGCGCAGAGGATTGAAGGTCGTGACGCCCGCGCACATGAGCGGCGCGGCCTCGGCGGCGGTGAGGCCGTCGGGTATCCGGGCGAGCACCTCCCACGGCGCGACGACATAGTCGGCGTAGCCGCCGTCGTACGCGATGCCCGTCACCTTGAGGCCGTTGCGGCAGGTCAGGTAGTCGCCGCGGCGGCAGGAGTCGCAGTATCCGCAGTGGCCGCCGTGCCAGCCGATACCGGCGCGGTCGCCGGGTTTCCAGAGAGGGACGCTGGCGCCGAGCGCGTCGACGACGCCCGCGACCTCGTGGCCGGGCACCCGCGGGTATTCGATTCCCGGAAAGAGACCCTCCTTCGTGAGGACGTCGCTGTGGCAGACGCCGCAGGCCTCGACCCGCAGCCGGACCTGGCCGGGCCCGGGCGACGGGACCTCGCGCTGGACGGCCTGAAAGGGTTGCTTCGCTCCGGGGACCTGGACGGCACGCATCGTGGGCAAGGGGACCTCCTGTTTCGAGTCGGGGCGCACCCTGCGCCCGCGCCCTCATCAGGCAAGTAATCCCGGGGGGCCGCTCCGGGTTCAGGCCGGGAGGCCCGCGCCTAGAATGGCCCTCCAGAAAGGGGTCTTCACATGCGGAAGAATTCTCGGTCAATCCTCGTCCTTCCGGTCGCCCTGCTCGCGAGCCTCTCGACCTCGATCTTCGCGTCACCCGCTCCGTCCTTCGGCGTCGACCAGGTATCGACGCTCGTCGTGACGGCGTGGGATTTCGAGCCGAACGATCCCGCGACGACCTGGGCCAGCCTGTTCCTCCACCGGTACCAGACGAGTGCAGGGACATTTCTCGCCCCCGTTCATCTTCCGCAGGGAGCCTCGATCGTTTCGATCGAGCTCGAGGCCTGTGACGCCTCGGGGTCCGGCGAGGTGGGCGCCGCTCTCTTCCGGGGCTCGCTGGGGGGGACGGCGACCGAGATCGTCAACGTCGAGACCGGCGACGCGGAAGTGCCGGGGTGCACGACCGTCGCGGCCGACCTGCCGGGCCCCGAGACGGTCGAGAACGATGCCCATCGATACATCATCGCCATCCACAACACGACCTTCGACGGCCTGACATCGTTCGCCGCCGTGCGCGTCCGCTACAGGCTCCAGGTCAGCCCGGCGCCCGCGACCGCGACGTTCGGCGACGTGCCGACGTCCGATCCCGCGTTCCAGTTCGTCGAGGCGCTCGTCGCTTCGGGAATCACGGCCGGCTGCGGCGGCGGCAACTACTGCCCGGATGCCGCGCTGACGCGGCGCCAGATGGCGGTGTTTCTCGCGAAGGCGCTGGGTCTGCAGTGGCCCGACGGCCCGGCTTTCTGAGGCGGGGTTGGAGGAGGGGACGATGACGATGAGAGCTCTGGCGAAAATCCTGGCGGTCGGTCTCTTCGCGGCGGCGACGGCGACGGCACGTCCGGCGGCCGTCGCGGCCCCGCAGCCTCCTCCCCCGGACCTCTTCGGGGACTGGATCCTGACGACGCTCGTCCACGGCGAGCCGTTGAACGAGCTGCTCACGCTGAAGGTCGAGAACGGCAGGATCACGGGCAAGACCTCCGGCCGTGACGTCACGGGCCTGGTGACCGGCGATCGCGTCCAGTTCCAGTACAAGGACCCGGACGGGGCGATCAACGTCTACGAGGGCAAGCTCGAGAAGGGCGGCCGTCTGTCGGGGACGCTGACCATCACCGAGGAGACCTGGGGCAAGTCGCCCGTCATGACCTGGACGGCGCGCCGGCCCGCCACGGACAAGCCTCCCGCGCCGCGCACGCTCGATTTCGAGCCGAAGCAGTTCCACCGGACCTTCTCGAGCACGACTGAGCCGGTGCTGCGGATCTGGCCGGGCGACACGGTGCGGACGTCGACCGTCGACGCCGCCGGGGTCGACAAGGCGGGGAAGTCGCGGAGCCTGGGCGGCAACCCCCAGACCGGGCCCTTCTACGTCGAGGGCGCGATGCCGGGCGACGTCCTGGCGGTGCACGTGAAGAAGCTGCGCCTGAACCGCCCGACGGCGATCAGCGACGACGCCTTCGTCGACCGGGCCATGACGACGGACTACGCCTCGGAGCACAAGCAGGAATTCAAGGACGTCGTCTGGAACCTCGACATCGCGAAGGGCACGGCCCGGCCCGCGAAGCCGACGGAGCGGCTCCAGGACCTCGTCGTCCCGGTCCGCCCGATGCTCGGCTGCGTCGGGGTGGCGCCCGGCTTCGCAGGCGCGGCGGTGCCGACGGGCGACTCCGGGCGGGTCGGCGGCAACATGGACTTCAACGAGATCGTCGAGGGCGCGACGGTCTATCTGCCGGTCGGCCAGCCCGGGGCGCTCCTCTACGTCGGGGACGGCCACGCCCTGCAGGGCGACGGGGAGCTCAACGGCAACGCGCTCGAGACCTCGCTCGACGTCGAGTTCTCGGTCGACGTGGTCCGGGACCTGAGGATCCGTCGGCCGCGGGTCGAGAACGACGAGTACCTGATGGCGATGGGCCTCGCCGGCTCGCTCGACGAGGCGTTCCGGGAGGCGACCTCGGGACTGGCGTCCTGGATCGAGAAGGACTACGGCCTGACGGGGCCGGAGGCGGCGATGCTCCTCGGGGCGACGATCGAGTACGAGATCTCGGAAGTGGCCGACCGAAACGCGGGGATCGTGGCGAAGGTCCGGAAGAAGTACCTGCCCCCGCGGCCGGGCATCATTCCGGCGAAACCGTGAACCGCTGATTTCTTGGAGGATTCTGGGATCGCCCGCCCTCCTCAAACATGACGGCGGCGCGTTCGTAGTCATCTCTGACGATTCCACCGGGGAACAGAGGAGGCAACCATGCGCACCAACCGATCCCTCGCCCTTTTCCTGTCGTTTGCGGCCGCCGCCGGCCTGACGGCCGCCGGCTGCCAGAAGAAGGAGGCGCCCGCGCCCGCCGCGGCCGAGGCGGCGCCGACGCCGGCGGGGGGCGGAAAGATCCCGATCACGACCTCCTCCGAGGCCGCCCGCGCGGCTTACCTGCAGGGCCGCGACCAGTTCGAGAAGCTCCTCATCACCGACTCGATCGCCCGGTTCCAGCAGGCCATCTCGCTCGACGAGAACTTCGCCCTCGCCGAGCTCGCCATGGCCACAGCGGCGCCGACGGGCCGGGAGTTCTTCGACCATCTCAACCGGGCCGTCATCCTCTCGGAGAAGGCCACCGACGGCGAGAAGCTCCTCATCATGGCGGCGCGCGCCGGGGCGAACAACGACGCCGCCAAACAGAAGGACTATCTCGAGGAGCTGGTCCGGGACTTCCCGAACGACGAACGGGCGCAGTTTGCGCTGGGCGCCTGGTATTTCGGGCAGCAGGATTTCAAGCAGGCGATCGCCCAGTACGAGAAGGCGACCGCGATCAACCCGGGCCTGACAACGGCCTGGAACCTCCTGGGCTACGCCTACCGCCAGAACGGCGACTACGCGAGCGCCGAGAAGGCCTTCCAGAAGTACGTCGAGCTCATCCCGAAGGACCCGAACCCCTACGATTCGTACGCCGAGCTGCTCCTGAAGATGGGCCGCTTCGACGACTCGATCGCCCAGTACCGCAAGGCCCTCGGCATCGACCCCAACTTCGTCAACGCGCACCAGGGGATCGCGATGGACCTGCTCTATGCCGGCAAGCCCGCGGACGCGGAGGCCGAGCTCGGCGAGATCGGGAAGAAGGCGCGGACCGACGGCGAGCGCCGGACCGGCCTCTTCGCGCTGACGGTCGTCTACATCGACGGGGGAGAGCTCGCGAAGGCGCTGGCGAACGTGGACAAGGCGACGGCGATCGCCGAGAAGAACAACGACGTGCCGGGGCTGGCCTTCGACCGGGGCCTGAAGGGCAACATCCTCCTCGAGATGGGCAAGCCCGACGCCGCGAAGGCCGAGTTCGAGAAAGGCGTCGCGCTCGTCGAGGGCTCCAACCTCTCGCAGGAGATCAAGGACAACGCGAAGCTCGGCCTGCACTTCAACCTCGCCCGCGTCGCGGTCGCGAAGAAGGACTTCACCCTGGCGAAGACCGAGGCCGACGAGTTCCGCAAGGGGGCGATGGTCGCGAAGAACCCCTTCCAGCCGAAGCTCGCGCACGAGCTCGACGGCGTCATCGCCCTGGCCGAGAAGAGCTACGACAAGTCGATCGCCGAGCTCCAACAGGCGAACCTGCAGAACCCGCAGAACCTGTACCGGCTCTGCCAGGCCTACCAGGGCAAGGGCGACTCCGAGAAGGCCGCCGAGTCCTGCAAGCAGGCCGCCGACTTCAACACCCTGCCCAACCAGAACTACGCCTTCGTGCGCGCGAAGGCGAAGGCGGGGGCCTCGAGCGGGTAGACTCGAAGCCGTGAGCGCGCGCGACCGGCTCTCCCGCCGCGAATTCCTCGGATCGCTCGCCGTGGCGGGGGCGGCTGCCGTCCTGCCCCGGGGCGCGGCCGCGTATCCGGGGCCCGCGGCGGCGCGCCCCGGCCCCATCGTCACTCACGCGATCCCGTCCTCCGGGCAGGCCCTGCCGCTCGTCGGCCTCGGGAGCTGGGCGACCTTCAACGTCGGCGAGGACGTCGCGGCGCGGGACGCCTGCGCCGAGGTCATGCGTGCCTTCTTCGCCGAGGGCGGGCGTTTGATCGACTCCTCGCCCATGTACGGCTCCTCGCAGGAGGTCATCGGCTACGGGCTGGCGAAGCTCGCCTACCCGAACCCGAAGCCGCTCTTCTCGGCCGACAAGGTCTGGACCTCCTCGGGCTCGAAGGGGCCCGAGCAGATCCGCGAGTCGGAGAAGCGCTGGGGCGTCGCGCGGTTCGACCTTCTCCAGGTGCACAACCTGATGGCCTGGGAGGAGCATCTCGAGACGCTCTTCGCGATGAAGGCGGCGGGCAAACTCGGCTACGTCGGGATCACGACCTCGCACGGGCGGCGCCACGACGAGATGGAGAAGGTGATGCGGGCGAAGCCGCTCGACTTCGTCCAGTTCACCTACAACGCCGCCGACCGCGACGTGGAGCAGCGCCTCCTGCCGCTCGCCCGGGAGCGGAAGATGGCGGTCATCTGCAACCGCCCGTTCCAGGGAGGCGACCTCATCCACCGCGTCGAGCGGACGCCGCTGCCGGCGTGGGCGGCCGAGATCGACTGCGCGAACTGGCCGCAGGTGCTGCTGAAGTTCATCGTCTCGCACCCCGCCGTCACCTGCGCGATTCCGGCGACCTCGCAGGTCGCGCACGTGCGCGAGAACGTAGGCGCCTCCTACGGCCGGATGCCCGACGCGGCGATGCGCCGGCGGATCGCGGACGAGGTCGCGAAGCTTTGACCTCGGAGTGGTGGACCTACCACCTCCGGGACCTCCTTCTCTTCACGCCGCGGACCTATTACCGGCTCTTCGAGCTCTACAACGCCGCGATCTGGCCGGCGCAGCTCGTGGCGCTCCTCCTCGGAGCCGTTCTCCTCGCGCTCGCGCGGCGATCGTCGGCGGGGTCGGGCCGCGCCCTCGCCGGGATCCTCGCCGCCGGCTGGCTCTGGGTCGCGATCGCCTTCCACGCCGCGCGCTACGCGACGATCAACACGGCGGCCGTGTACCTGGCATGGATGTTCGGCCTGGAGGCGGCGCTCCTCGTCGGCCTCGGAGTCGTGGGCGGGAGGCTGGCTTTCGGCTGGCCGGCCGACGCCGCCGGGCGGATCGGGCTCGCGATGTTCGTCTTCGCACTCGTCGTCGAACCGCTGGCGGCGCCTCTCCTCGGGCGGGGCTGGAAGGCGGTCGAGATCTTCGGCCTCGCGCCCGATCCGACGGCGGTCGGCACCCTCGGTCTCCTGCTTCTCGTCCGGGGCCGGGGACGGTGGCTCGCGATGATCGTTCCCGTCCTCTGGTGCGTCATCACCGGAGCGACGCTTTCGACCATGAAGGCGCCGGACTTCTGGGTGGCTCCGGCGGCGGCCGCGCTCGCCGCGGCGATCGCGGCGTGGCAGGGAAGAGCGAATCGGTTCTCCTGAGCCGCAATTGTGTACACGGCCGGTGCGATTCCGGCCATCCCGGCGCGATTCTCCGTTTTCGACCCGCCAACTCCTGTATGGTGATGAGTCCGTCCCACAGTCGGAACATCTCCGTTCCCACTCGAAGGCAAGAGGAGTTTCCATGAACCGCACCCGACTCATCGCCGGCATCGCTCTCGGACTCATCATGACTGTCGGCGCGCAGGCCGAGGAAAAGAAGATCAAGCAGTCGAAACTTCCCGAGGCTGTGCAGAAGACGGCGAGCGAGAACAGCACCGGCGCGACCGTCACCGGCTATACCAGCGACAAGGTCGACGGCGCCATCGTCTACCAGATGAACCTCACGGCCGACGGCCGCGCGCGCAGCGTCGTGATGGATCCGGACGGGACCGTCGTTTCGGTCGAGCAGGAAGTCGCATGGGCCGACCTTCCCGAGACGGTTCAGAAGAACTTCACGGGCGTGCAGGGCAAGGGCAAATTCGAAGCGGTGAGCACGATCTCCAAGGACGGCCAGGTCGTGGCCTACGAGGGCATTCTCATCAAGAACGGCGAGCGCAACCACGTGCGCGTCAAGCCCACCGCTCCGGCTCTCGAAGCGGTCCCCGCTCCGGCCGCCTCGAAGTAAGCACACCCGGCTCAGGCGAAAGGGCGGCTCATCCGAGCCGCCCTTTTCATTTCGCCGTATCTGCTTACTGCTTACTGACCCACGCCCTCCTCGTGGGAGCCGTCGGCGTCGTGGGGCGCCTCGCGGGCCCCGGCAGGCAAAAAAAGAGGCCCCTAACGGGGCCTCTGCCGAACGGGCGAACGCCCGTCCCGAAACTCTCTTACGCGCGAGCGTAGGAAGTGGCGGTCTCGTAGGTCTCGATCGTCGGGGTCCCCTCGATCACCGAGCTGAGCTTGGCGAGGACCTGGGGATACGTCGACGTCTGGTAGGCGTCGGCGTGCTTGCGATTGTCCCAGAGGCTGATGGCGAAGGCGCCCTTCGGGTTGACCAGCGTCACTTCCTCCTCGAAGCCTTCCTGCTTGCGCAGCATCGGCAGGACTTCCTTCTCGAACAGGCCGTTGAACTCCTGCTCTTTGCCGGTCTTGATCCGGAACTGAATGTTGCGTGCGAATCTCATGGCAGTACTCCTGGGTCCTTGAGTGATTGGCCTCCATCGGGATTCCCCCGACTTCGAAAGGAAGGTCGGCGACGACAAGGTTCCGGGGCCGGCTGGTTCTTTGAAGGATCTCGACCGTATCACACAAACTCTCCGCGTGCGGTGGTTGCGGAAAGAACAGTCTTCTTCACGCCCCACGCCGCGCAGCCGGACGCCGCGAGCGCGAGAGCGCCGCATATCCAGCAAACGAGGCGAAAGGACGACGCGAGCGCGCTTCCGACGGCGCCAGCGATCAACCGGGCCTCGGCGGGGGAGGCTTCGGCCGGCGGCTTCGTCGCGCCGAGCTTTCCGCGCTCGGGCTCGAGGACCGCACGCGTCGCCGCGGAGATCCCGGCCTCGTCGAATCGGCGGTCGAGCGCGCGGTCGAATTCCGCGGCGGCGACGATTCCGAAAGCCGCGATCGCGATAAGCCCGGCGACTCGCGCCACGGCATTGTTGATGCCCGAGGCCGTGCCCGCGTCCTCGCGCGGCACGGCGTTCAGGACGGTCGTCGTCAGCGGCGCGACGGTCGTCGCCAGCCCGAGGCCGAGGATCGTCATGGCGGGTAGAAGGGACGCGGCGTAGGGGGCGTTTGCGGGGAGCGCGGCCATGAGAGCGAAGCCGGCCGCCGCGACGATCGGGCCGACGATCAGGAGCGGCCGGGCGCCGATGCGGTCGGCGAGCCGGCCGGCGGTCCGGGAGAGGGCCGAGACGAGGATGACGAGCGGCAGGATCGCCGCGCCGGCGGCCGCCGCGGAGTAGCCGCGCGCCTGGATGAGGTCGAAGGGGAGGAAGAAGAACATCGCGCCGAGCGCGGCATAGAGAAAGAACGTGAGCAGGTTCACGGCCGTGAACGCTCGCACGCGGAAGAGCGCGGGCGGCACCATCGGCGCGCGCGCCCGGCGCTCGAACGCGACGAAGGCGAGGAGCGCGGCGAGGCCTCCGGCGATCGGTCCCGACGCCCGGGCCCAGCCGGACGCCGGCGCCTCGATCAGCCCGTAGATCAGGGCTCCGAGGCCGACCGTGGCGAGAGTCGCGCCGCGGAGGTCGAGCGCGGTGGCCGACGGGTTGCGGCTCTCCGGGACCTTCGCGCGGGTGATCAGGAGGACTGCGGCGGCGAGCGGAAGGTTGATCAGGAAGATCGCCCGCCACGACACCGCCTCGACGAGCCAGCCGCCGAGCGCCGGCGCGGCCGCCATGGTGACCGAGGTCAGGGACGACCAGGTGCCGATCGCGTGCCCCCGTTTCTCGGGCGGAAACGACGCCCCCAGGATCGCGAGGCTCGACGGAATGAGGAGGGCCGCGGCCACGCCCTGCACGGCGCGCGCGGCGATCATCATCGGAAGACCATTGGCGAGGCCGCAGGCGAGGGAAGCCCCGCCGAAGATCGCGGTCCCGAGCGAGAAGATCCGGCGCCGCCCGTAGATGTCGCCGAGCGAGCCGCCCACGAGCACGAGCGAGGAGAGAAGGAGCAGGTACGCCTCGACGATCCACTGCGCGCCCGAGACGGATGCCCCGAGGCGGGCCTGAAGCACGGGGAGGGCGACGTTGACGACGCTCCCGTCGATGAACGCCATGCTCGAGCCGAGGATCGTCGCCGCGAGCACCCACGCGCCGGCGCGCGGATCGCACGGCGCCGCTTCGGACGCGCGGACGACCCCTTCGTCGCAGGGGCCCGGACGCACCGACGACATGGCTGGACTATTTCACGACGTCCGTCCGCCCGACGGCGGCCCTCTCGCTCGCAGACAGTTCACCCAGAAGCGCTCAACCGATCGCGCGCTCGCGCGATTCCGGTTTGCAGAAACTTTACGTAACGGTCGGCGCGCGGGGCTCGTAATCCGAACAGAGGAGGATCAATGGAAAGCCAAACTCTGCAAGACGACGAAGTTCCCCGAAGCCACCCCGCGCTGGCGCGAGCGCGCGGACGCAACGCGCGGGTCGACGCACGTCGTCGTCCTCGCCGGCGGGGACGGGACGAGGCTGCGCCCGCTGACGCGCGCGCTCGCGGGCGACGACCGCCCCAAGCAGTTCTGCGCGCTCGCGGGGCGCGACCCGATGGTGGTGCAGGCGGTCCGCCGCGCCGCCCTCGTCGCGCCGGCGGACCAGATCCTGATCGTCCTCAATCGGCGACACGAGGAGTGGTACCGCGAGATCTTCGACGGGACGCCGGCCTCCTCGCTCGTCGTCCAGCCGGAGAATCGCGGGACCGCCACGGCGGTCCTCTACGCGCTGCTGCGCATCGCGGTGAAGACCCCGAACGCTCCCGTCGTGATCCTTCCGTCGGACCACTGGGTTTCCAATGACTCGGCCTTCATGCTCTACGCCCAGGCGGCGGTCGGGGTCGTCGAGGCGCACACCAACGTGGTGACGCTCCTCGGCGTCGAGCCGACGCGTGCCGAGGACCAGTACGGGTGGATCGAGCCGGGCGAGGCGATCCTCGGCGACTGGCGCGGGCTGTCGCGGGTCGCCCGGTTCGTGGAGAAGCCGTCGCCCGAGCTGGCCGAGGCGCTCCTGCGGCGCGGCACGACCCTGTGGAACACGGCGGTCGTGGTGGGGCAGGTGGAGCAGCTCATGCTCCTCTTCGCGATGGCGAGCCCGGCGCTCGTCGACTCCTTCCTGGAGATCTGGACGACGCTGGGCTCGCCGGCCGAGGCGGCCGTGATCGAGCGCATGTACGCGGAGCTTCCCGTTTCGGACCTCTCCCGGCACGTCCTGGCGGTCCAGCCGGATGCGCTCTCGGTGCTCGCCGTGAAGGGGACGTCCTGGGAGGATCTCGGACACCCCCGCGGCCTCGTCGAGGCGCGCCGGTGGATGACGCTGCCGCCGGCTCCGCGCGATCGGCGACCTGCGCGGAGGCGCGAGCACCGCGGCAACATGTAGGGGCGGGGCTTGCCCCGGCCCTCCCCACAAATCGGGGCCCGCGGATCGGGCAGGCAGGGCGGCCGCGAGGGCCGCCCCTACGACGGGGGCGCGGAGGTCGGTGAGGCCTTCAGGTACTTCTCGAACCAGCGGGTCACGGCGACCGTCGAGCGGATGCGGTTGGCGGTCTTCCGCCAGCCGTGTCCCTCGTCGGGGAAGAGGACGTACTCCACCGGGACGCCGCGCTTCTTGAGGCTCTCGACGACCTGTTCCGCTTCGACGACGGGGACGTTCGTGTCGTTGGCGCCGTGGAGGACGATCGTCGGCGCCGTCACGCGGTCGACCTTGTGGATGGGGGAGAGGCGGCGCAGCAGCTCGACCTGCGTGTCCGGGTCGCCGTACTCGATCTTCGAGATCGCCGCCATCCAGGGCTCGGTCTGCTTGAAGAAGGTCTCGAAGTTGACGACGCCGAAGAGGTCGGCCCCCGCGGCGAAGAGGTTCGGGTACTCCGTCAGGCCCGCCATCACCATGTAGCCGCCGTAGGAGCCGCCCAGGATCCCGATCCGCGCCGGGTCGGCGACGCCGGTCTTCACGACGGCGTCGACGCAGTCCTTGATGTCGCGCACGCCCTCGACCCGCTGCGCGCCGTTGTCGAGGTTCACGAAGCGCTTTCCGAAGCCGGAGGAGCCGCGGACGTTCGGCGCGAAGACCGCGATGCCGCGCGAGAGGAGCGACTGGTAGAGGCTGCTGAAGTTGGGCCGCTCCTGGCCCTCGGGGCCGCCGTGAAACGACAGCACCGTGGGGTAGGGCGCGGCCCCGGCCGCCGGCTTGTAGAGCCAGCCCGAGAGATCGAGCCCGTCGTGGGCCTTGAAACGGACGAGCTCGGGGCGGACCAGCTTCGCGAGGTCGACGCCGGCGTGCGGGCTCTTCGTGAGCTGACGGAAGGCGCCCGTGCCCACGTCCATGATCCAGATGTCGGCGGGCGTCGCCGCGCCCGAGACGACGAGCGCGAGCATCCTGCCGTCGCGCGAGAACTCGAGACCGCCGGCGAGCTCGGCGGGGAGCTTGGGACGCAGGACGGATCGGCCGGTCTCGAGATCGAGGAGCTCGAGGTCGCTCCGGCCCGAGACGTTCCAGAGGATCGCCGCCGTCGTTCCGGCGTCGTCGAGCGCGAAGCTCGAGATCTCGGCGTCGGGCCGCTCGGCGAGGACGGTCGTCCGGCCGGGCCGTCCGGACGAAACGTCGATGCGCGCGAAGGCGGTGCGGTCGCGCCCGACGTCCGTCTCGACGTACACGGCGCGGCCGTCCTTGCCGAAGGCCCCCGAGAAGTTGCCGGGGCCCTCGTGCGGGGTCAGGAGGGTCTCGCGGCCGCTCGCGAGGTCGACGAGATACAAGTCGTTGTCGCCGCGGTTGACGAGGCGATTCAGGAGGGCGAGCTTCTTGTCGCGCGAGATGTCCTCGTAGGCGCCGATCCCGCGGTTCTCCGTCACCAGGCGCGAGGCGCCGGAGGCCACGTCGTAGACGTACGAATCGATCGCCGCCCCGCTCCGGCGATTCGAGCCGAGCGCCAGGAGCGTTCCGTCGTAGGACCACGGGCCGAGCCGATTGGTTTCCTTGCCGCCCTCCGTCAGGCGCTTCAACCCGGTGCCGTCGGGCCGCACGAGGTAGACCTGCTCGTTCATCCCGCCGCCCGGCGCCACGGTGAAGGCGAGCCAGACGCCGTCGGGCGACCATTGGACGAAGCCGACCGGATCGTCGAAGGCGGTGACGAGCTGCGGATAGCCGCCCGCGGCGTCGACGGTCCAGACCTGGGGAAGCCCGCCGAGGTTCGTGACGCAGGCGATCGTCCGGCCGTCGGGCGAGAACGACGGGGACGTGGCGCTCCCGATCTTCGCCATGAGCGCGACGGAGCGCTCGAGATCGTCGGCCTGCCCGAGCGAGGCCGCGGCGGCCGCGAGGGCGCCGACCGCGGAAACGAGGACCGTTTTGAGCCTGGAGCGCATGCTGGCCTCCTGCGGCGCCTAGCCTAACGCGTCGGGGCGGCGGGAGCGGCTGGACGGGGATTTGCATGCGGGTTCTCTGGAGGTATTCATGGCCACGGAAACGAGCGTGATCGAAAAGGCGGAGGGCCCGGTCCTGGGCGCGAGCGAGGCGGTGGCGACGCTCGCCGTACGGGACCTGGAAGCGGCGCGGAGGTTCTACCAGGAGACGCTGGGTTTCGATCTGGCAGACTCGCGGGACGACGTCGTGGACACGTACATGAGCGGCGATTCCCGGTTCTTCGTCTACGTCTCGCCGTCGGCGGGAACGAACCGGGCGACGGCGGTGACGTGGGTGGTCGAGGACGTCGAGGGGCTCGCCGGGAAGCTCAAGGAGCGCGGCGTGTCGTTCGAGCACTACGACTTCCTGAACATGGAGCTGCGCGGCGACGTCCACGTGGACGGCGACATGAAGGCCGCCTGGTTCAAGGACCCGGACGGGAACATCCTCGCGATCGTGAGCGCCTAGGCGCTCCGCTCTCCGCGTCTCGTCAGGCCGAAGCGCTCGACGCCTCTCCCGGCGGGGGAGGGGCAGTGGGAGGGGCGGTGTGAGGGGGCTCCCGCATCTGGACTCCCGCGCCGCGCGGGAAGGTCGTCCGCAGCGACTGAGCGCGCAAAGTTCAGAAGTTCAGGGCTGACCCCGGATAGGATGGGCGCCGCCTCATGATGAGCCAACGACACCGGATGCGCGCCGCGGCCGCCCTGGGCGCCCTCGTGCTCGCCGCCGCCTGCAGCTCGCAGCCGGGCAAGCCCGCGGCCGCCCCGACGCCGCCTGCCCCGCCGTGCACCGGGACGCTCGGGATCGAAGCGGTCCCGGCGTCGGAGGAGATGCGGCGCACGCTCGGACTGCCGGCGGACTTTCGGGGCGCGATCGTCGGCGGCGTGCTCGCCGGAGGGCCGGGAGCGGCGGCCGGCCTGCAGATCGGCGACGTCGTCGAAAAGGTCGGCGACCAGGACATCGAGAACGACTGCGACTTTTCCGACGTGGCGTACAACCGCTCCTGCGAGCCGGTGAAGATCGTGTTGAAGCGGGCGGGCTCGACCGTCGAGGCGACGCTCGTTCCGGTCGATCAGGCGACCTACTACGGCAAGGCCTGCGCGGAGGGCGTCGCGGCCGCCTGCTTCCGGGACGGCTGGCTGCAGTGGAAGCGGAGCGGCGGCAGCGTCGAGAGCCAGGGGCGCGCGCTCGAGCTGTTCACGTCCGCCTGCAAGGCGGGGTCGGCCGACGGCTGCGCCTACCAGGCCCTCGAGGCGATGGACCTCCCGGAGCACGCCGGGGAAGCGCTGGCGGCGGCGACGCACGCGTGCGATCTGGGAAGCGCCGCCGGCTGCGCGCACCTCGGCTTTCTCTACGCGACCGGGAAGCACGTCGCGAAGGACGACGCGCGCGCGACCCGGTTCTACGTGCGGTCGTGCGACCTCGGCGACGCCCAGGGCTGCTACAACGCGGGGCTGATGTCGGACGAGGGCCGCGGAACGCGCGCGGACCCCGCCGCGGCGGCCGCCCGCTACGCCGAGGCGTGCGAGCTCGGCAGCTCCACGGCGTGCACCAACCTCGGCTTCCTCTACGAGCGCGGCCGCGGGGTCAAGAAGGACCCGGCCCGCGCCTTCGCGCTCTACGAGCGGGGCTGCCGCGGCTCGACCTGCCAGCCCTCGAACCTCGGCGGCTGCGTCAACGTCGGCCGGGCCTACCGGGACGGCATCGGCGTCGCGAAGGACGAAGCCAAGGCCGCGGAGGTTTTCCGCGAGGCCTGCGACCGCAAGGCCGTGTCCGCCGACATCCACTCCGCCGAGAACGGATCGCGCGCCTGCTCGCTCCTCGGCGCGCTCTACCTCGCCGGAGATGGCATCGAGAAGGACCTCGACCGGGGGCGCGAGCTCTCCGAGCTCGGCTGCGAGCGCGGGGACTCCTTCGGCTGCTTCAACGCGGCCGCGATCTACGCGGCCGGCTCGGGCGTGGCCGCGGACGCGGCGAGGGCTGCTTCGTTCCTGGAGAAGGCCTGCGCCGGCGGCGACGGCGAAGGCTGCCACGATCTCGCGGTCGCGTACGAGAAGGGCAACGGCGTGACGCGGGACAAGGCCCGCGCCGCCGAGCTCGACAAGAAAGCCTGCGAGCTCGGCTTCCAGGCCGCCTGCAAAAAGAAACCCAGGAAATAGCCGGGGTCAGCCCTGAAGAACTGAAGTTTCGGCCGCTTCACACCATACTTCAGAAGTTCAGGGCTGACCCCGCACGCCGGGCGTCACCAGTAGATGCGGCGGTAGGTCCAGTGCGGGAACGGGAAGTCGACGAAGACTCGCACGACCCGGTACGCGGGGTATCCGCCGTAGTAACCGGGGTAGCCGCCGTAGTACGAGCCGTAGGGCTGGTAGGGACCGTAGGACGGCCGGTAGGCGCCATGACCGTAGTAGGAGCCGCGATGGCCGTACTTGCCGTAGGACTTGCCATGGTGGGAGTAGCCCCCGCCGTGGTTCGAGTATCCGCCGTGGTGGTTCGAGTACCCGCCACCGTGCTTCGAGTATCTGTGCTGCTCGGCGTCGACCCGGGACGTCGAGGGACCGAAGAACAGGACGGCGAAAGCGAGAGCGAACGCGGACGCGAGGGATCGGAAGCGGGTCACCATATGTTCAGCCTCCGGGCCGCTCCCATCGCAACGCGCGTGCCCGGCGCAGGACGCGCGGCCGCACGGGGCCAAACTTCTGGTGAGACGGGACTTGAGGGAGGCGGCGCTCTCCCGCGGGTCGTCCGCGCGTGTCCCCGCATCACGACAGGCTGACCGCGCAATGTGGCGCCGCCGGTTCTAGACTTGTGCACGTCATGAAGAGAACGCTCGTCTCGATCGGAGTCTGGGCCGCCGTCGCGCTCTCCCCGGCGATCGCCCAGGAGCAGCACCAGCACGCTCACGGAGACGCGGAAAACTTCGGCAAGGTCAAGTTCGACGCGTCGTGCCGGGCGGAGGCGATGCCCGTCTTCACGCACGCCGTCGCGCAGCTCCACTCCTTCGGCTACGAAGAGTCCCGCCGTTCCTTCGAGGAAGCGGCTCGCCTCGACCCCCGGTGCGGGATCATCCAGTGGGGCGTGGCGATGACCTATTACCACCCGCTCTGGGCGCCGCCGGGGTCCGAGGACCTCGCGGCCGGACGGGCGGCTGCGGCGCGGGCCGCCGAGCTCGGCGGCGGGACCGAGCGCGAGTCCGCGTTCATCGCGGCGATCGGCGTCTTCTACCGGGACTCCGACAGGACGCCGCACGGCCCGCGAGCGAAGGCCTACGCGGAGGCGATGGAAGGCGTGTCCGCCCGGTTCCCGGAGGACCACGAGGCCGCGATCTTCTACGCGCTCGCGCTCCTCGGGTCGGCGCCGCCGGTCGATCCGACGTTCGCCAACCAGAAGAAGGCGGCGGCGATCCTCAACCGCATCCTGCCGCTCGAGCCGGAGCACCCCGGCATCGCGCACTACATGATCCACTCCTTCGACTACCCGGCCCTGGCGCGGGACGCGCTGCCGGCCGCGCGGGCATACTCGAAGATCGCACCCTCCTCGCCGCACGCCCTCCACATGCCGTCGCACATCTTCACGCGGCTCGGCCTCTGGCAGGAGTCGATCGATTCCAATCTCGCGTCCGCGGAGGCGGGCCGCCAGCTCGTCGCGAAGCGGCATCCCGGCGCCGTGTCGTTCGACACGCTGCACGCGCTCGACTACCTCGAATACGCCTACCTGCAGGTCGGCGACGAAGCGAGGGCCCGGGCGGTGCTCGAGGAGACGGCGCGCGCGCGCACGTTCGACGAGGGGAGCTTCGCGGCGGGCTACGCGATCGTGGCGGTCCCGGCCCGGTGGACGCTCGAGCGGCGGGACTGGAAGGCCGCGTCGCAGCTCGAGCCGCCGTCGGTGAACCTGCCGTGGGACCGGTTCGCCTACGCGCCCGCGATCACCCAGTTCGCGAAGGCCCTCGGGGCGGCGCGGTCCGGACAGAAGGAGCAGGCGCGGGAGGCCCTCGGCCGGATCGAGCGGATCCACGCGACGCTCGTCGAGAAGCCGGTGGCCGGCCCGTACGACTGGGCGATGCAGGTCGAGTCGATGCGGCTCGCCGCCGCGGCCTGGCTGGCCTTCGCGGAAGGCCGCAAGGACGAGGCCCTCGCGATGGCGCGATCCGCCGCCGAGCTCGACGAGAAGTCGGGCAAGCATCCCGTGACGCCGGGCTCGATATTGCCGCCCCGCGAGCTTCTCGCCGACATGCTCCTCGAGACGGGCAAGCCGGCGGAAGCGTTGGCCGAATACCGCGCATCGCTCCGCGAGGCGCCGGCGCGATTCAACGGTCTCGCGGGCGCCGCGCGCGCGGCCGAGGCCGCGGGAGACCGGGCCGCGGCGGCCGGCTATTACCGCGCGCTCGTCGCACAGTGCTCGCCGGAGTCTCCCCGTCCGGAGCTCGCGCAGGCGCGCGCGTTCCTCGCGGCTCCCGCCGTCGCGGCGAACTGACCTGGATGCCCTGCGGCCCCTATGGCCCGTAGAGACGGAGCCCGTACGCCTTGACGAGGAACACGGCCATCTGGCCGCGAGTAATCGGATTGTCGGGACAGTAGGTCCCGTTGCCGCAACCCGCGGTGATGCCGGTCGCCGCGAGCTCCTCGATCCAGTCCGCGAAGAGGCTCGGGCAGGCGACGTCGCTGAACCGGCCGGAACAGGCCGGCGGGACGTGATCCGCACCGCGCAGGGTCTTGAGGAGGAACACCGCCATCTGCTCCCGGGTAACCGGGCTCGAAGGACAGTAGATGTCGACTCCGCAGCCTGCCGTGATGCCCTCGCGAAAGAGCTGCTCGATCCATCGGGAGGGTCCGATGGCGGCGCAGGGGACGTCGGTGAAGATCCCCGTGCAGGGAGGGGGTGAGTATCTGGAGCCGTGCTTCGTCAAGAGAAGGAACGAGGCCATCTGGTCGCGCGTGGTCGAGGCGGCGGGACAGTAGTTGGCGGCCCCGCAGCCCGAGGAGACCCCGTTGTGCAGGACGGTTTCGATCGACGGGTAGTAGATGTTCGACCGCGGGACATCGAGGAAGCTCTCGCCGACGTGAATTTTCCAGCGACGGGGGATGACCGTGGGGATGTTCAGGGTCTCGGTGAACCGCACGTCCCAGTGAACGGGGCGGGCCGTCGGCTGGGAGACGGACAGGACGTAGGGCGTGCCCGGAAATGCCATTCCGCCGGGCGGGATCGCCCCGTAGGACACGGTGTCGCTGTGGATCGTGTAGGTCGCGTCGGTCGCGCTGGTGAAGTCCGAAGCCTGGCCGCCGGGAGCCTCCGGCGAACCGGAAAGGTTCTGCCACACGGGGAGAATCGGAACTTCCTCTCCGGCCTCGAACATGAAATCTCCGTCGCCCGGGTCGGGCTGCGAATCGACCACCATCCCCGTCGGTGACAGGATCGCCGTCAGATCGGGCGTCAGGCGGGCGACGAATGCGTCCGTGAAAGTGCCTGCTTTCGACGGCTGGGCGCCGCCCGACGTTCCGAAGAAGTCGGTCGAACCCGTTTCACCCGCGACGAGAACTTCACCGTTCGCGGGGTTGACGGTGATGCCCCAGCCCTCGTCCTCGCCGGTGCCGCCGACGAACGTCCCCCGCAGCAGGGTGCCGAGCGTGGGGTCGAGCCGGGCCACGAAGCCGTCGTTGCCCCCGCGGTGGACGGGCTGCGCGGCGCCGTCCGTTCCGGGGAAGTTTGTCGAGGCTGTCCAACCGACGACGAGGACCTCGCCGCTCGCCGGATGAACGGTGAGCGCATTCGGCCGGTCGCGGTCGGCGCCGCCCAGGTAGGTCGACTGTCGAAGCGTGGTCAGCGAAGCGTCGAGCCGGCTGACGAACCCTTCGTCGCTGCCGCCCGAGACAGGCTGTGCGCCGCCGGCCACCCCGGGAAAATCGACCGATACCGTGTATCCCGCGACGAGAATGTCGCCGGTCGACGGATCAATGGCCAGTTCCCGGGGGATGTCGAGCTCTGTGCCCCCCAGGTACGTCGCTTGAAGGAGCGCCGTCAGAGTGGAGTCGACACGCGCGACGAAGCCGTCCCGGACGCCGCCGCCATAGCCGGGCTGGGCGCCTCCGGCCGCGACCGGGAGATCGATCGACTCGGTCGAACCGGTCACGAGGATGTCGCCGCTCGTCGGGTGAACGGCCATCGCCTCGAGATACTCGGACGCGCTGCCCCCCACATAAGTCGCCTGGAGAAGAGTGGTCAGGTCGCCCAGCAGACGCGCAATGAAAACGTCGCCGCCTCCCGCCGAGAGGGGCTGCGCGCCGCCGGCGGTCCCGGGAAAGTCGTCGGAGCCGGTATTGCCCGCCACGACGACCTCGCCGGTCGACGGGTGAATCGCAACACCCATGGCCGACTCGGTGTAGCTCCCGCCCAGGTAAGTCGCCTGACGAAGGCTCGTCAGGGATGAATTGAGCCGCGCGACGAAAGTGTCGCCCTGCGGGCTCGGCGCCGGCTGCGCGCCGCCGGCCGTGCCCGGGAAGTTGGACGAATAGGTCGAGCCCGCGACGACGACATCGCCGGTCGCCGGGTCGACGGCGAGGGCGGAGATCGAGTCGCTGAGGCCCCCGCCGAGATAGGTCGCCTGGAGCAGAGTCGTAAGGGTCGGGTCGAGCCGGGCCACGAAGCCGTCGCCCGCGGTCGGAAAGCCGCCGTACCCCGGCTGGGCGCCGCCCGCGGTGCCGGGGAAGTCGGGCGAAGCCGCGAGGCCGGCCACGATGACCTCGCCGCTCGTCCCCTGGATCGCGAGCACGTGCGCAAAGTCGCGATCGCTGCCGCCGAGATAGGTCGCCTGGAGCAGGGGATCCACGATGACCGGACGGGAGCGGTCGTAGTGGCCCAGGCGGAATCCGTATCGGGCGCCGTGGCGCGTGTATGCCGCGGCGACCGCGGTGCGCGCGCCGGTGATCTCCTGGTAGGCCACGGGCGGCGAGAACCGGACGTCGCCGCGGGACGTCCGCGCGACGAGCGCGCCGTCGGTATCGATCCGGAGAGAGCCGGCGCCGTCGAGACGCAGACGGATTTTGCGGACGCTCGCGCCCGGGGCAATCGTGAAGAGCTTCTCGACGTTGCCGCGGCCCGCGACGAGCGAGACCGTGACTCCGGGCCACACCTCGCCGAGGCCGATCTCGTCGTAGGACGGCAGACCAGTCTGCCAGCGAGCGCGATCGTCGCCGTGAAAGTAGCTGACGCGGGTCACCGACGCCCGTCCGGACCGGGGCGCGGCCGTTCCAGAGATCGCCGTCTCGACCAGAGAGGATTCGTCGCCCAGCGAGTAGACGAGCTGTCCTTCCCGCGTCACGAAAACCGTTCCGAAGCCCGTCTCGGCCGCGAAGGCGACCCGCGCGTCCCACTGGCCGCAGTTCTCGACGAACGGCACCTGCATCGGCGCCAGTGACGCGGCGACTGCACTCGCGGCAAAGAGGGAGGCCACGAGAATCCCGAGAGCGATGACACGAGGACCGGGCGGGCGTTGCATGTTCGGCTCCTTCGGAGGATTGCGCCGCCCGCGCCTTTCCGCAGGAGCGAGTGTCGCGAGAGGGGACGAAGTTTTCAGTTCGAGTTCCCGTCTGCGGGCCGTAGCGAGGGTCGCGGCCCGGGAGCTCGATTGTCGTGAGATCGGCGGGAGGAAGCCTGATGCAGGTTGTTCAGTTACCGGCGCGGAAGGCCGTTTCCCCGACGCATACGGACCGAGTGGCCCGCCGACCGTGCGAGCCGGGGCGGCCCGTTCGTCAGTAGCGTCCGCCGACCGGCGCCGGGATTGCGTCGAGCGCGGCCAGATCCTCGGCCGTGAGCGAGAGGTCCGCCGCCGCGAAGTTCTGCTCGAGGTACTTGCGACGCTGCGTGCCCGGGATGGCGAGGACCCGCGGTCCCTGGGCGAGGACCCAGGCGAGCGCGATCTGCGCGGCGGTGACACCGCGGCGCGCCGCGATCGCGCGCACGGCGTCGACGATGCGCTGATTCGCGGCGACGGCCTCGGCGGAAAAGCGGGGTAGCCGCGAGCGGAAGTCCTCCGGGCCGAATCGGGCGTCGGCGGCGATCGCCCCGGTGAGAAAGCCCCGGCCGAGCGGCGAGAAAGCGACGAACGATACGCCGTGCGAGCGGCACCACGGAAGGATGCTCGCGACGTAGTCGCGCGTCCAGAGGGACAGCTCCGACTGCACGGCGGTGACGGGGTGGATCGCCGTGACCTTGTCGAGCTCCGCGACGGTCGGCTCGGAGATCCCGAGCCAGCGTACCTTGCCCGCCGCGACGAGCGAGGACATGGCCGCCCAGGTGTCTTCGACCGGCACCTTCGGATCGACGCGATGCAGGTAGTAAAGATCGATCACGTCGACTCCGAGGCGCGCGAGCGAGGCGTCGGCTGCCTCGCGGACGTGCTCGGGACGGCCGTCGCGGCCGTAGCGGTAGGTGGAGGGATCCTCGACGACGAGCCCGACCTTCGTCGCGAGCGTCACGCGGTCGTGGCGGCCCTGCAGCGCCCGGCCGACGAGGCGCTCGTTGGTGAACGGGCCGTAGGCGTCGGAGGTGTCGAAGTGGTTCACGCCGAGGTCGACGGCATGGCGGATCAGATCGATGCCGGCGGCCTCGTCCACGGCCGCGTCGCGGTAGGCCCAGGAGAGGCCCATGCAGCCCAAGCCGACCGGGTGGACGAAACGGCCCGTCGAGCCGAGTTGACGCTCTTTCATGGGATCCATGCTATAGTCCAGCTCGTTCTCGGTTCGCTCGCCTTTTGCCAGACCTGTTCTGTCGAACTCCGAACGAAAAACTCACGAGAATGCGGAGCCCCGCGCCGGCGGACTCTCCGCCACAGAACTAATTCCGGCGGACTCAAGGATGGATCCGATGAAGCTCTACGTAGGTAATCTCCCGTACAACATCTCCGACGATCAGCTCGAGGCCATGTTCACCAAGTTCGGCCAGCCCGACTCGGCCCGCGTCATCACCGACCGCGAGACCGGCCAGTCCAAGGGGTTCGGTTTCGTCGAATTCTCGAACGACGAGCAGGCCAAGCAGGCCCTGACGATGAACGGCACCGATCTCGGCGGCCGGTCGCTGAAGGTCAACGAGGCGCGTCCGAAGCCCGAGGGCGGCGGCGGCGGCGGTTACGGCGGCGGTCGTCCCCGCTACTGAACCCAATCGATTCACGACTTTCGAGGCGGGGGCAACCCCGCCTCTTTCTTTTTCTGGGCCGCGCGGCACTTCCGGGAAAAGTCAGAAATGCAGGTCAGGCCCCAGGAGTCAGAGATGCAGGGCTGACCCCATTAGGATGGCGGGATGACGACGACACGGGTGGCCCTGGTGACGGGCGGGACGCGGGGGATCGGCGAGGCGATCGCGCGGCAGGCTGGCGAAGGACGGGTTCGCGGTCTTCGTGTCGGGCCGGACGGGGGAATCGGTCAAGGACGCCGAGTCCCGGTTTGCGCAAGGACGGGCTCGCGATTCGAGGGTTCCCGGCGGACGCCCGCCGCGAAGAGGACCAGAAGCGCCTGGTCGAGTCGGTCGCGCGCGAGGGCGGGCGCCTCGACGTCCTCGTCAACAACGCGGGGATCGGGCGCTTCGACCCCGTGGACCGGCTGGAGCCGGAACAGTTCCGCGAGGTCCTCGAGACGAACCTCTTCGGCCCGTTCTACGCGATCCACTACGCCGCGCCGCTGATGAAGAAGAACGGCGGCGGCTTCATCGTCAACATCGCGTCGCTCGCCGGCGTCAACGCCTTCGCCGGCGGCAGCGCCTACAACGCGTCGAAGTTCGGCCTGCTCGGGTTCTCGGAGGCCGCGATGCTCGACCTGCGCCACCAGGGCATTCGCATCGCGGCCGTCCTTCCCGGCTCCGTCGCGACCGACTGGATGCACTCACACGGGAACCAGGACACGTCCTGGATGCTCCATCCCGAGGACGTGGCGGAGGCCGTGGCGGACCTCGTGCGGTTCCCGGACCGGGCGATCGCCTCGCGGATCGATCTGCGGCCTTCGCGGCCGCCGAAGAAGTAGCTCGCTACTCGGTATTCTCGGCGTCCTCGCGCGTCCGCTCGGAGATCACGTCGGACTTCACCACTCCAGCGCGTCCGGACACTCCCGCCGCGCCGACGCCACCGAAGCCGCTGCCGAAATGGACGCTGCCGCCCACGCTCGGATTGTTCGGATAGCCGCGATAACCGTGTTTGCGCCTTTTGCGCGACGGCGTCGGCTCGGGCGCAGGGCTCTGGGGAGTCTTGGGGTTCTGAGGGTCGGACATAGAGGCTCCTTTCCGGGAGGGGTTCCTCCTTTCAACCCAGAACCTCTCCGGGACGGGATCTATTCGCGCCCGGATGGGAGAAGGGCCTCAGTACCGCCAGCTCTTCAGATCCGCCCCGGGCGGCGCGCTCTTTTCGATCCGTTCCACGATCTTCGGCGCGTACATCTGGTGATAGCGCAGGCGCGAGATGTGGTTCGGCTGCGTGTGATCGCCGTTCCAGCAGTGCTCGGCGCGCGGGCCGTAGTCGATCTCGCCGGCGTAGTACGGATCGGTCGTCCGCAGGAAGTCCTCGGCGAGGTACACCGCGTTGTTGAGGTAGTAGTTGTCGGCCTCGCCGACGTAGATGTGGAGCTTGCCGGCGAGCTTCCGGCCGAGCCCCGTCGACCAGTTGCGCTTGAGGATGTCGACGAGGTCGTAGTTCTCCTTCCAGAACGCCGCGACGGACTTGTCGATGACGCCGGTGCGCCGGTCCCAGATGCGCTTCGGATACCCGTCGGCGCCGACGGGCGAGAAGACGGCCTCCCAGATGTCCCACTGCCCGCCCGAGCGCGTCTTCTCCCCGATGACGAGCTCGAAGCGGCTCGTCTGCTCGACGGTCGCCTGGAGGTGGCCGAGGTAGTCGCGGTGCGCGGGCGTCGCGATCCTCGTCCAGGGGCTCGACCAGTAGTAGGCGTTGGGCTGGTCGTAGATGTTGACCGTCATGTAGGCGTGGAAGTCGATGGGGTCGGGGCAGGCCGCCCAGCAGCCGTTGTACTCGTCGGGGTAGAGGATCTGCGCGGCGAGCGCCTCCCAGCCACCTGTCGAGCCGCCGTACATGAAGCGCGCCCAGCCCCCGCCGAGCGCGCGGTACTTCTTCTCGAGGTACGGGATGAGCTCGTAGGTGATCGCGTCGCCGTACGGTCCGAGGTTCTGCGAGTTGACCGAGTAGGAGTCGTCGTAGAAGGGGTTGGCGTGCTGGATCTCGATCAGCAGGTACCGGGGGTAGCCCGGGCCCGTCCAGTCCTTGTAGAACTGGTGGGCGAGCTCCTGTTCGATCCGGTTGTACCCCTCGACGTGAAAGCGCTCCGAGTACTTGGGCGGGAGGTTCGGGTCGGGCGGCTCGGGCCGGAAGCCCTCGAGCGTGTAGGGGAAGTGGCCGTGGTTGATGACGAGCGGGTAGCGCGCCTCGGGGTGCGTGTCGTATCCCTCCGGGAGCAGGACGTGCGCGCCGAGGTACATCGGCCGCCCCCAGAACTTCGTCAGCCGCTCCGAGAGGATCTTCTCGTGCTTGACGTACTTCGTCGTCGGCGGGTCGGGGATCGGCGGGATGACCTGGTCGAGCGCGATGCGGATCGTCTCGGCCCGCGCGGGATCGATCGTGATCTCCCGCGGCGTCGAGTAGAGGTTCCCGGGCGCCTTGCTCCACTGCTGGCCTTCGCCGCGGTCCATCGGGAGCTTCACGGTGTGGCCGTCGGCGCGGCGGAAGGTCTCGTAGCGGTGGAGGAGCGCCTGGACCTGGTAGGTGCCCGGCGGGATCTCGGCGAGGCTCATCGTGGGAAAGCCCAGGACGTCGCCCTCGAAAACGGCGTCCGTGCCGGCCTTCCAGCCGTCGACGTCGATCCCGAAGACCTGCTGGCTGCGGATGGCGTTGTCGGTGATCTGCGCGCGGGGCTCCTCGCTCTTGTCGGTCGACAGGAGCAGCAGCAGCCGGCCGTCGAGCGGCGAGGCGCTCTTGTCGGCGGGATACGTGACCGCGAAACGCACCTTCGCGCCCTCAGCGCGCGGCGCCAGCGCCACGACGGACGCGAGGGCCATGGACGCGAGGATGACGGTTCCGGGGTGGCGCAGTCGCATGATTCATTCCTCCACCTTCGGGCGGCAAGCATAACCGCACCTGGACAGCGTTTCGGTCTGGCGGAATACTGGGGCATGGTCCGCGCGGGGAGGAATCGATGCAGGTCCGGCGCTCGACCGCGGTTCTGCTGGCGTTGACGCTCGCGTCTTCGGCGGCCGGCTCGACCCCCGAGCCGACGACGGTCGCACGGGTCGATCTGCAGCGCTACGCCGGCCGGTGGTACGAGGTCGCCCGCTATCCCAACCGGTTTCAGAAGCACTGCGCCGGCGACGTCGTCGCGAAGTACACGCTCCAGCCGGACGGGAAGATCGGCGTCGACAACAGCTGCCGCGACGAGAGCGGCGGAGAGAGGCGCTCGCAGGGGCTTGCCCGGAACGTTTCGACCGACGGGTCGAACTCGAAGCTCAAGGTGCGCTTCGCGCCGCGGGCGCTCTCGTGGCTGCCATTCGTCTGGGCGAACTACTGGATCCTGGCGCTCGCCGAGGACTACGGGTACGCGGTCGTCGGGACGCCGGACCGCAAGTACCTGTGGATCCTCTCGCGCACCCCGTCGCTGCCGGAGCCGGTCCTCGAGCGGCTCGAGAGGCTCGTCGCGGCGCAGGGCTACGACCCGTCGCGCCTGGTGCGAACGAAGCAGTCCGGCGCGTCCGGCTCCCGGTCGTAGGGGCGGGGCTCGTGGAAGGGGTCAGGTCTTCATTTTTCGGCTCGCGGCAGAAGGGGGTCAGGTCTTCATTTTTCGGCTCGGGGCTACAGTTCGCGACGGCAGAAAAATGAAGACCTGACCCCCCTAGCCGGTGAAGCGGTAGCCGAGTCGGTGGACGGTGCGGATGTGCTCGGGGTGCGAGGGATTCGTCTCGATCTTCTGGCGGAGCGACGCGATGTGCACGTCGACGGTCCGCGTCGTCGGCGTCGCCTCGTAGCCCCAGACCTTGTCGAGCAGCTCCTCGCGCGAAAGCAGCGCGCCGCGGTTCTGCACGAAGTGCTTCAGGAGCTTGTACTCGAGGGCCGACATCTCGATCGGCTCGCCGGCCCGGAAGACCTGCGCGGCGCGGAAGTCGATGCGGACGTCGCCGAACGCGTAGCCGTCGCCGGTGATGCCGGGCGACGGGCGCCGGCGCCGCAGCAGGGCCTCCATGCGCGCGAGGAGCTCGATCATCTCGAAGGGCTTGGCGAGGTAGTCGTCGGCGCCGAGCTTGAGGCCTACGACGCGATCGGTGACGTCGCCCCGCGCCGTCAGCATGAGGACCGGAACGTCGCTGCCTCCCTGCCGCAGCTCCCGGCACACGTCGAAGCCGTTCTTGCCGGGCAGCGCGACGTCGAGCAGCACCACGTCGAACGATCCGGCCCGCGCGGTCGCCAGCGCCGAGACGCCGTCGCCCGCCGTGGTCACGTCGTAGCCCTCGCCGGCGAGGCGGTCGGTCAGCGTGACGACGAGGCTGGGCTCGTCCTCGACGAGAAGGACGCGCGGAAGCTTCATGCCGGACCGGCCTGCCCCGCCGGTTCCGCCGCGCGCGGGAGCGTGACGGTGAAGGTCGTCCCCTCGCGCGGCCGGCTCACGACGTCGATCGAGCCGCCGAGCGCGTCGACGATCCGCCGGACGAGGGAGAGCCCGAGCCCGGTGCCTCCGACCGCGCCGTGCGCGCGGCTGCCGCGGTAGAAGGGCTCGAAGATCCGCGGCAGCTCGGCTTCCGGGATGCCGGGCCCGCGGTCGCGGATCGCGACGCGGACGCCGCGTTCGTCGGCCGCCGCCGATACCGTCACGCGGCCGTTCTCGCCGCCGTACTTGATCGCGTTGGAGAGCAGGTTCTCCATCAGGGTGCGCACGGCCGGCTCGTCGCCGGCGACCGGCGGAAGCCCGGGCGGGATGTCTGCGTCGACACGGGCGCGATTCTGATCGGCGAGATGGCGGCACGCCTCCATGGCCTCGGCCACCGCATCGGCGAGCGACGAGGAGCCCGCGCGCACGCTTTCGCCGCGGGCCTCGATGCCGGCCTGGGCCAGCGCCGACTCGATCAGGGACGAGAGACGGCGGCCCTCCCTCTGGATGAGGTCGCCGTACTTCTGCACGCGTTCCGCGTCGGCGATGAGACCGTCCGAGAGGTTCTGGCCCGCGGACCGGATCGCGGCGAGCGGCGTGCGGAGCTCGTGCGTCAGGTTGGCGACGAACTCGACCTGCTGGCGGGCGAGCCGCGCGGAGCGGTGGGCCGACGTGACGAGCACGCCGACCGCGGCCGCGAGCAGGAGAAGGATTCCGCCGCTGACGAGGAGGTTGCGGGTCCGGGCGGCGTCGACGACGTCGTCGAGGGAGCCGGCGCGGTGCGAGGCGACGAGAATCCAGGTCGCGCGCGGCATGCCGGCGGGGGCCGTGCCGGGCGGAGGCCCGTCGGGCGGGCCGCCTTTGCGCCGGACGAGCGACCCGGGCTCGGTGACGGGTCGCGGCCCGAAGAGCGGGACCTCGGCGTCGGGAGGGCGGCCCGGGGACGGGACGAAGTCCGGCCGGCTGCGGTACAGGATCGGGCGGGGGTCGCCCGCTCCGAGGACCGCGACGTCGTAGTCGCCGCGGGCGCCGAAGTGCCGCGCGACGAGCTGCGGAAGGATCTGGCCCGAGATCGCCGCGCCGTCGAGGCGCACGAGGAGTCCTTCCCCGGATTCGAGGACTCCGAGGACGAGGACCGGCGGGTCGTCGAGCATCCGGATGAAGGACATGCGGGGCGGGCCGGGCCGGTCGCCGGCGCCCGGGGGCGGCTCGGCGGGAGGCCGTTCGCTCCCGACGCCGAGGACCTGCCGGACCGCGGCGAGCTCGGCGGGCCAGGGCACCGGCGAGAGGCCGCCCGAGGAATCGGTCTCCTCGAGAGACCACGCCCCACCCTCGTCCCGGCGCACGACGTCGACGCGCGAGACGAGCGAGGGAAATCTCGCGTCCGCCGTCCACCGCGACCGGGCGGCCGCGAGGCCTTCCGCGAGGCCGCCGTGGTTGCCGGGCCGGAGCGTCTCGCCGAAGGTCCGCATGGCGCGGCCGACCTCGCGGTCGAACTCGATCGCGACGGCATCGGCGGCGGCGCGCGCCGAGGCCTCGAGGCGCTCGCGCTCGGCGTCGCGGACCTCGCCGATCCACCGGAACTGCAGGGTGGCGAGCACGGCGAGGAGCGCGAACAGGAGGCCCGCGGCGAAGAGCGAGTTGCGGATCGCGCTGCGCGCCATGCGGGCAATCTAGCATCGCGCGGCGCCGGTCCGGGCGACGCCGGGGCGGATTTACATCCCTTACGAAAGCCTTGCCGCGCCGTGATGACGCGCGGCCCGGCGGCGAGCGATCCTCGCGTCCGACCGGCGGCGAGAACCGCGGAAAGGAGTCGGACATGAGGATGGTGGGGAAGACCGGGATCGGCATCGCGGGAGGTTTGATCCTGTCGGCGGGCTTCGCCCTGGCGCAGGACGCGCCGCGGCGGCCGCTGATGCCGCCGGGAGGAATGGAGCATGGCGGCCGCTGCGGCGAACGCCTGGTGCGTTCGCTCGACCTGACGACCGAGCAGCAGGCGACGCTCGAGGCGCTCCGGAACGACACCGCGGAGTCGGTCCGTCCGCTCGCCGAACAGATGCGAGCGCTCCACGGCCAGATCGAGACCGCGGCGGACGGAGCCAGTCCGGACGCGTGCGCGCTCGGCGGGCTCGTCCTGCAGGGCAAGTCGATCCGCTCCCAGATCGAGGACGTGCGGAAGGCGGCCGAGGCGAAGTTCGTCGAGCAACTTTCGGACGCGCAGAAGGCCACTTACGCGAACTTCATCTCGATCAACCCGGGCTGCATGGCCGTCGGCGCCGGTTTCCTGCCGCCGCCGCGGAACTGAGGCGCGCGTGAAAGGTCACTGATGCAGGACTGCACCTGAAAGTTCAGAAATTCAGGTCAGACCCCAATAGTTCAGAAATGCAGGGCTGACCCCGGGCTGGCCGCGCGGCGATATAGTCACCGCCGTGCGGGCGGAGCGGTCCGGGACCCTGGCCGGCGTCATTCTCGCGGCCGGCGCGTCGACGCGCATGGGCGAGAACAAGCTGTTCCTGCGCGTGGAGGGGGAGACGCTGCTCCGCCGGGTGGTGCGGCGGGCGATCGGCGCGGGCCTCGACCCGGTCGTTGTCGTCCTGGGCCACGAAGCCGACCGGGCCGAGCGGGAGCTGGCCGGTCTCGGCGCCCTGACCATCCGCAACCCGGATCACGCCAGCGGCCAGCACACGTCCTTCCGGGCCGGGATCGCGGCGGTGCCCCCCTCCGCCCCCGCCGCCGTCGTCCTCCTGGCGGACATGCCGCACGTCGACGAGGCCATGATCGCCGCGCTCGTCGCCCGCTACCGCGCGTCCGACCGTCCCCTCGTGATCTCCGAGTACGGGGGCGTTCACGCGCCGCCGACGCTCTACGACCGGTCGCTCTTTCCCGAGATCGCGGCCATGACGGGCGGCGGCTGCGGACGCCAGATCGTCAAGCGCCACCGCGCGGAGGCGGACGCGGTCGCCTGGCCGGCGGAGAGGCTCGCGGACCTCGACTCCCCCGAGGACGTCGAGCGCCTCCGCGCGTCGGGAGCGGCGTAGCCGTGCGCTCCGACCTGCTCGCGCTCGCGGGCCGGCTCGTGGCGAAGGAGGAGCCCTTCGCCCTCGCGACGGTCGTGCGGCGGCAGGCCGCCTCGAGCGCGCAGGCCGGCGACGGAGCCCTCATCACGTCGGACGGCGCCTTCCACGGCTGGCTCGGGGGAAGCTGCACGCAGCCGACCGTGATCCGCGAGGCCCTCAAGGCGATCGCCGACGGCGCGCCGCGGCTCATCGCGCTCGCGCCCGACCCGCAGACCGAGAAGCGTCCCGGCATCCTGGTCTTTCCGATGACCTGCCACAGTGGAGGCAGCGTGGACATCTACATCGAACCCGTCCTGCCGCCGGCGCGGCTTCTGGTTTTCGGAGTCTCGCCCGTCGCGCAGGCGCTCGCGCGGATCGGCCGGGCGATGGGCTACGCGGTGCACGTCGCCGATCCGGCGGCAGAACCGGCGGCCTTCCCCGATGCCGAGCGCCTCTGGACCGACCCCGACGCGGCGCTGACGTTGCCGGGCGGCCCCTCCTGGGCCGTGGTCGCGACGATGGGCGAGCGCGACGAGGCCGCGGTCCGGGCGGCGCTCTCGACCGATCCGGCCTACCTCGGCGTCGTCGCGAGCTCGAAACGCTTCGGCGAGATCCGCGAATCTCTCCTCGCGGGGGGCGTCGACGCTCGGGCCCTCGCCCGGATCCAGAGCCCCGCCGGCCTCGACATCGGCGCGCGCGCCCCGGAGGAGATTGCGATCTCGATCCTCGCCGGGATCGTCAAGGTCCGCCGCGCCGCCCCGGCGGAGCCGGCCCGGGCGGCCGCGGGCCTTCCCGTGGCGGCGGCCCGCGAGGAGCGCGACCCGGTCTGCGGCATGATGGTCGCCGTCGCCGGCGCGCGGCACCTGGCGGAGGTCGCCGGGCGGACCTGGTACTTCTGCTGCGGCGGATGCCGGGAGAAGTTCCTCGCGTCCCCGGCCCGCTTCACCCCGGCGGCGGGGGCCGGCGCATGAGGCCCGAGATCCAGGCGATCCAGGACTCGATGGAGAGCCAGGGCTACATCGCGGAGCCCGCGATCGCGACGGCGCTCTTCCTCTCGACGGAGATGGGCAAGCCGCTGCTCGTCGAGGGCGACGCCGGCGTCGGAAAGACCGAGATCGCCAAGGTCCTCGCGCGCCTGCTCGGCCGGCCGCTCATCCGCCTGCAGTGCTACGAGGGGCTCGATGTCCAGACCGCCCTCTACGAGTGGGACTATCCGCGGCAGATGCTCCGGCTCCGGATGGCCGGGGAAAGCGGGATGGATCCCGACGCCGCCGAACACGTCATCTTCTCGCGCAAGTACCTGCTGGAGCGCCCCCTGCTCCAGGCGATCACGGTCAAGGACGGGCCGGCCGTCCTCCTCATCGACGAGATCGACCGGGCCGACGACGGATTCGAGGCGTTTCTTCTCGAGGTTTTGTCCGACTTCCAGGTCACGATCCCCGAGCTCGGGACGATCCGCGCCGAGCACCGGCCGCACGTCATCCTGACCTCCAACCGGACGCGCGAGATCGGGGACGCGCTGCGCCGCCGCTGCCTCTACCTCTACATCGAGCACCCGAGCTTCGAGAAGGAGGTCCGCATCATCCGGGCGCGCGTGCCCAAGGCGAGCGAGAAACTCTCGGCCGAGATCGGGCGCTTCCTGCAGGCCCTGCGCGCGCGGCGACTCCTCAAGGCGCCGGGCGTCGCCGAGACGATCGACTGGGCGCAAGCCCTCGTGCGCCTCCACCGCGACGGCCTCGACGCCGAGACCGTCGAGCAGACGCTGGGCTGCCTGCTCAAGGACCGCAACGACATCGTCGACCTGCCCGGACCCGAGCTCGCGGCCCTCGTCGAAGGAGCGCGCGCCGGAGCGGCTTCGATAGGATGACCGCGATGGATCTCGTGGCGCACGTCGCGGCCTTCGCCGGCGCTCTTCGGGAGCGCGGCGTCCGCGCGGGCCTCTCGGACGAGGCCGATGCCGTCGCCGCCCTGACGCTCGTCGACCTCGCGGACCGCGAGGAGGTTCGCCTGGCGCTCAAGACGGCGCTCAAGATCCGCCGGCGCGACGCCGAGGCCTTCGAGGAGCTCTTCGCCCGGCTCTGGGGAAGCGCGGACCCCGCGGCGGAGCGCGAGCGCGCGGCGAAGGCGCGGGCGAGCGGCCTGCAGCCCATGAAGAACTTCGGTGGCCTCCCGCCGACGGCGGCCCGGGAAGTCGAGCGGGAAGCGCGCGACGGGTCGGACCGGGACCCGGGCTACAGCCCGGAGGCGATGCTCCGGCGCAAGCCCTTCGACGAGTGCGGCGAGCGGGACCTCGCCGCGATGGAGCGGCTGATGTCGAGGCTCGCCCTGGCGCTCGCGACGCGCCGCAGCCGGCGCCTCGTCCCGACCCGGGGCCGCGGGCGCGTCGACCCGCGCCGCAGCTTCCGAAAGGCCGTTGGCACGGCCGGAGAGCCGCTCCGCCTGGCGCGGCGCGAGCGCGCCGTCGAAGAGCCGCGCCTGGTCGTCCTGTGCGACACGAGCGGCTCGATGGACCGCCACGTCCGGTTCATGCTCACGTTCCTGCTGTCGCTCAAGAAGGCCGCGCGCCGCACCGAGCTCTTCGCGTTCAACACCTCGCTCGTGCGGCTGACGTCCTGGATCTCGCCGGCGAAGATCGCGGCGACCCTCGAGCGCATCGCCGCGGGCGTCCCGGGCTGGTCCGGCGGCACGCAGATCGGCCGCAGCCTCGGCGCCTTCGCGGAGCGATACCTCGACGAGCTCGTCGATGCGCGAACGGTCGTCGTCATCGTCAGCGACGGCCTCGACCGCGGCGACCCGTCCGAGCTGGTCGCGGCGATGCGGGCGATCCGCGCGCGGGCGCGGCGGATCGTCTGGCTCAATCCGCTGCTCGGCGACGCGCGGTACGAGCCGACCGCGCGGGGGATGGCGGCCGCGCTGCCCTACGTCGACGTCTTCGCGTCGGCGCACAACCTGGAGTCGCTCGAAAGGCTCGTTCCGCGGCTGTCGGCCGCCTAGGAGTGGACATTTCTCTGCGCAACGACCGTATTGCCCTGGTACGTAGGGGCGGGGCTCGTCCCCGCCCGCGGGCGGCCGCCAGGGCCGCCCCTACGACCGGGAGCCCGCGACGTCCATCATGGATCAACCGTCGAAAGGAGAGGTCATGATTCCGGCTGCGTTCGACTACCACTCTCCCGGCTCGCTCGCCGAGGCGATCGAGCTCCTCGGCCGATACGGCGACGCCAAGGTCCTGTCGGGAGGCCAGAGCCTCCTGCCGCTCCTGAAGCTGCGCCTGGGATCGGCCGGCCACCTGATCGACATCAACCGCCTGCCCGGCCTCGAGTACATCAAGGAGGAGGGCGGCTTTCTGAAGATCGGCGGCCGGACGCGCGAGACGGCCCTCGAACGATCCGACGTGGTTCACGCCCGGTACCCGATCCTCGCCGACACCGCGGCCGTGATCGCCGACCCGATCGTGCGCAACCTCGCCACGGTTGGCGGGAATCTCGCGCACGGCGACCCGGCGAACGACCACCCGGCGACGATGCTGGCGCTGGGCGCGATCGTCGTGGCCACGGGTCCGAAGGGCGAGCGCACGATCCCGATCGACGCCTTCTTCACGGGTCTCTTCGAGACCGCGCTCGGGAAGGACGAGATCCTGACCGAGATCCGGATTCCCGCGGCGCAGGGCAAGACCGCCGGCGCGTACATGAAGCTCGAGCGCAAGGTCGGCGACTTCGCGACGGCCGGTGTGGCCGCGCAGGTGACGCTCGGCGCCGGCGGCGAGATCGCGAAGGCCGGGATCGGGCTGACCAACGCGGGCCTGACCCCCGTGCGGGCGGCCGAGGCGGAGAAGTTCCTCCAGGGAAAGAAGCCGGACGCAGCGACGATCGGAGAGGCCGCGAAGCTCGCGGGTCAGGCGTCCGACCCGTCGGCCGACCGCCGGGGCTCGGTCGAGTACAAGAAGGAGATGGCGCGCGTGCTCGCGGCGCGGGCGCTGAAGAAGGCCGTCGAACGGGCGCAGGGAGCATAGCCATGGCGAAACACCACGTCACGATCACCATCAACGGCGCCGCCCGCGAGGGCGACGTCGAGTCGCGGACACTCCTCGTCCACTTCCTGCGCGAGACGCTGCGCCTGACGGGAACGCACATCGGTTGCGACACCTCGCACTGCGGCGCGTGCACCGTCCTCCTCGACGGGACGCCCGTCAAGTCGTGCACCGTTCTCGCGGTGCAGGCCGACGGACGGCAGGTCATGACCGTCGAGGGGCTCGAGCAGGGAGGCAAGCTCGACCCGATCCAGGAGGGCTTTTTCCAGGAGCACGGCCTGCAGTGCGGCTACTGCACGCCCGGCATGATGATGACGAGCTACGCGCTCCTGAAGATCAACGCGAGCCCGAGCGAGGGCGAGATCCGGCAGGCCATCTCGGGCAACCTCTGCCGGTGCACCGGGTACGTGAACATCGTCAAGTCCGTTCAGCACGCGGCGGCCGCCATGACCGGCGCCGTGCCGGCGAAGTAGGGGGAGCCATGGAACCCAAGACGAGCGCCGCCGTCGGAGGCATGGGCCACTCGATGAAGCGCAAGGAAGACCCGCGCTTTCTGCGCGGGCAGGGAAATTACGTCGACGACATCCAGCTGCCGGGCATGCTCCACATGGACATCGTCCGCAGCCCGTACGCTCACGCGAAGATCAAGAAGATCGACTCCTCGAAGGCCCTGAAGGTGCCGGGCGTGCTCGCCGTGATCACGGGCGAGACGCTGGCGCAGTACAAGCTCCACTGGATGCCGACGCTGATGTCGGACACGCAGATGGTGCTGCCGACCGACCGGGTCATGTACCAGGCCCAGGAGGTCGCGGCCGTCATCGCGACCGACCGCTACACGGCGGCCGACGGCGTCGCCGCGGTCGAGGTCGAGTACGAGCCGCTGCCGGTCGTCCTCGACCCGTTCGAGGCGATGAAGCCGGGCGCGCCGGTGCTGCGGACGGACAAGGAAGGCAAGAAGGACAATCACATCTGGCACTGGGAGGCGGGGGACCGGGCGAAGACCGAAGCGGCCGCGAAGGCGTCGGACGTCGTCGTGCGGGAGAAGATCTACATCCCGCGCATCCACGTCGCCTCGATCGAGACCTGCGGCTGTATCGCCGACTTCCATCCCGCGACCGGCAAGCTGACCGTCTACATGACGACGCAGGCGCCGCACGCGATCCGCACGGTCTTCGCGCTCGTCGCCGGGCACGTCGGCCTCTCGGAGGAGAAGATCCGGATCGTCTCGCCCGACATCGGCGGCGGCTTCGGCGGGAAGGTCCCGGTCTACCCGGGCTACGTCATCGCGGTGGCGGCCTCGGTCGTCATCGGCAAGCCCATCAAGTGGGTCGAGGACCGCATGGAGAACCTGCAGGCCGACTCCTTCGCGCGCGACTACCACATGGAAGCCGAGCTCGCGGCGAAGAAGGACGGCACCATGACCGCCCTGAAGATCAAGACCGTCGCCGACCACGGGTACGCCGACGCCGCGGCGAACCCCTCGAAGTTCCCGGCCGGGCTCTTCTCGATCTGCACCGGGTCCTACGACATCCGGAACGCCTTCTGCGAAGTCGACGGCGTCTACACGAACAAGCCGCCGGGCGGCGTCGCGTACCGCTGCTCCTTCCGCGTCACCGAGGCCGTGCACGCCATCGAGCGCATGGTCGACCGGCTCGCGCAGGAGCTGAAGATGGACCCGGCGGAGCTGCGGCTGAAGAACTTCATCCCGCCCGACAAGTTCCCGTACCACTCGGCGCTCGGCTGGGAGTACGACAGCGGCAACTACCCGGCGGCCCTGAAGAAGGCCATGGAGATGATCGACTACGCGGGGCTGCGCAAGGAGCAGGCCGAGAAGCGGAAGTCGGGCGAGCTCATGGGCATCGGCATCTCGAGCTTCACCGAGATCGTCGGCGCGGGGCCGTCCAAGCACTTCGACATCCTCGGCATCAAGATGTTCGACTCGTGCGAGCTGCGGATCCACCCGACCGGCAAGGCGATGGCGCGCTTCGGCACGAAGTCGCAGGGCCAGGGCCACGAAACGACCTACGCCCAGATCATCGCCGAGGAGCTCGGCATCCCGGCGGCCCACGTCGAGGTCGAGGAGGGCGACACGGACACGGCGCCCTACGGCCTCGGCACGTACGCCAGCCGCTCGACGCCGACGGCCGGCGCGGCCGGGGCGATGGCGGCCCGCAAGGTCCGCGACAAGGCGAGGAAGATCGCCGCCTACCTGCTCGAGGTCTCCGAGGAAGACCTCGTCTGGGAGGTCGGCAAGTTCTCGGTCAAGGGCGCGCCGCAGAAGTCGAAGACGATCCAGGACATCGCCTTCGCCGCGTACACGAACCACCCGCAGGGCATGGAGGCCGGGCTCGAGGCGGTCGACTACTACGATCCGCCGAATCTGACCTTCCCGTTCGGCAGCTACATCTGTGTCGTCGACATCGATCGAGGCACCGGCGAGGTCAAGATCCGCCGGTTCGTCGCCGTCGACGACTGCGGCAACATCATCAATCCCATGATCGTGGACGGCCAGATCCATGGCGGCCTCTCGATGGGCATGGCGCCGGCGCTGATGGAGGAGATCACCTACGACGCGGACGGCAACAACCAGGCGGGAAGCTTCATGGATTACCTCGTCCCGACGGCGATGGAGACGCCGAAGTGGGAGACGGGCAAGACCGTCACGCCCTCGCCGCACCATCCGTTCGGGGCCAAGGGGGTCGGGGAGTCCGCCACGGTCGGCGCGCCGCCGGCGATCGTCAACGCGGTCGTCGACGCGCTCTCGCACCTCGGCGTCAAGCACATCGACATCCCGATGACGCCCCAGAAGGTGTGGGCGATCCTCAAGGAGAAGGGGGTCGCGGAGTAGACCCGACCCCGTCGTAGGGGCGGGGCTCGTCCCCGCCCTTGCACGGCGGGCGGCCACAAGGGCCGCCCCTGCGCCCCGGGCTGGAGCGCGGCCGGCTACGCCGCGCCGACGCGCAGGCGCCGCGGCGAGGAGGCCTGGATCGCGCGGACGAAGTCCTCGACGAAGGGGAGCGGCCGGCGTCGCTTCAGCGTCGCCGCGCTCCAGTGGCGCCGCAGGCCCTTGCGGGTGATGCGCCGCGCGGCGAGCGTGCCGGCGCGGACCTGGGGCGTCACGGCCCAGCGCGCGAGGACTCCGACGCCGAGGCCGGCGCGCGCCATCTCGATCAGGGCCTCGGTCAGCTCGATCGGGGACCAGCGGCGGGGCTCGACGCCGGCCGGGCGCAGCACGTAGCGGTAGACGTCCAGCTCCTCGCGCGGGACCGACAGCGTCAGGAGATTCTCCCCGGCGAAGTCGGTTGCCTCGAGGTGCGGCCGCTTCGCCAGCAGATGGCGCGGGCTCATGATCGCGACGAGCTCGTCCTCGAACAGGGGATGGACGGCGATCCGGCGGCTCTTGACGGGGTCGCTGACGATCCCGACGTCGAGGTCGCCCGAGAGGAGCGCGGGGATGGGGCGGCGCGTGGCCTCGAGCACGATGCGGACGTCGACCGACGGGTGGCTCGCCTGGAAGGCGAGGAGCGGCTCGGGCAGCCAGTGATAGCAGGTGTAGCACTCGGTCGCGAGGCGCAGCACGCCGGCCGGGTCCGCCGACGTCGCGGCGATGTCCCGCGCGGCCGAGGCGATCTCCTCGCCGACTTTCCGCGCCGCCTCGATCAGGCGCGCGCCGGCGGGCGTCGGCGTCATGCGCTTGTGGCCGCGCTGGAAGAGGGAGGCTCCGACGGCGTGCTCGGCGTCGGCGAGCTGGTGGGAAAGCGCGGACTGCGAGAGGTGGAGCCGGCGCGCGGCGGCCGTGAGGGTCCCCTCCTCCGAGACCGAGAGCACGAGCTGGAGGTGCCGCAGGTCGAGTCCGGCGGGAGCGCGGTCCATGGAATCATGAATATATCGCATGAAAAGCATAAGAACAATTCGCTTTGTGAATCACACCGGAACGTCTAGTCTGGCCGCCGGGGGAAAGCGCATGAACGTCGAGACGATCGATCGGGACGCCGTCCTCTTCCGCGGTGACAAGTACGACTCGGGGGCGCTGGCGCTCTTCGACGGCGCCCGGGCGCTTCTCGTCGACGGTCTCGGCTCGGCCGAGGACGCCGCGGCGCTGAAGGCCGTCCTCGTCCAAGAGATGGGCCGGCGGGTGGAGCTCCTCGTCAGCACCCATTCCTTCAGCGACCACATGGCCGCATTCATGACCTTTCCGGACGCACCGCTCATCGGGCACGAGAATTCCGACGCCACGTTCTGGGCGGAGGACTTTCGAACGCCGGAGGAGGCGGGCCACTTCCGCGCTCCGACGTACCGCCTCGCCGGGCGGCTCGGCATCACGTGGGGACGCTTCAACCTGGAGCTCTTCGAAAACCCCGGTCACACGGCCGGCACCCTCAACCTCGACGTTCCGGAGCTCGACCTGCTGCACGTCGGCGACACGGCGGTCGGGCGGATGGCGTACATCCACTATTCGGGGTTCGAGGCGGTCGACCGGGCGTTGTCGCGGGCGCTCGACCGGGGGCGGCGGCGCGTCCTCCGCTCCCACGGCTCGCTGGCCGATGCCGACGCGCTCCGGTCGGCGCGCGGGTACCTGGCCAACCTGCGCGCGCGCGTTCTCGAAGCGCGGGTCCACGGGCGGCCGATTGCGACAATTCGGATCGACGACTGTCTGCCCTCGGGCCCGCCGGCGACGGACTTCGAGACGTTCTTTCACGGGCGCAACCTCGCCTCGATCGAAACCCGCGGTCTCTGCGCGGAGGCCGCGTGATCGTCGTGCTGTTCCGGTCGCGACTGACCGACGCCGCGGGCGCGGAGTACGTGGCGATGGACGCGATGCTCGCGGAGAAGGCTCGGAACGCTCCCGGGTTCGTCGACGTGAAGAGCTTCACGGCGCAGGACGGCGAGCGACTGACCATCGTCTGGTGGAAGGACCTCGAGACGCTGCGGCAGTGGCGGGAGGATCCCGCGCACCGCGTCGCGCAGGAGACGGGCCGGCGCCTCTGGTATCGGTATTACGACATGGAGGTGGCCGAGGTCGTGCGGGAGAGCCACTTCGCGCGCAAAGAGTCAGAAATGCAGGGCTGACTCCGCAAGTCAGAGAGTCAGGGTCAGACCCCAAAAGTCTGCAT
>CAVXTP010000011.1:0-91978 GCA_963764715.1 uncultured Acidobacteriota bacterium | reverse complement strand
AACCCGGCTAAAATTTTGCTCAATTCCAGATTGAATTTATTTTGCTCCATATACCATCTTTTTTCAGGATACACGGCATTCCATAACATGGATTACCCCGATCTATCAGAATGATGACTACCTATAAATCGGTATTTTTTATAAGGGAAATTCCCGTTAGTTTTATTAAAATACATTCGCCAGTCCCTGTTGCTGAAATTACAACTTTTCCGCAGCAGATACGTATTCCTATTTCTGTAAAGACCGGTAAGCTATGTACAACAATATATTGATGCCACCTGGACAACTTTTATTGTTACCCCTCCTTTTCCAACTTATGGGTCGGTGGGGGTCAGTGTCGCACAAAAGATTTACAAAAACACGACTACCTATTAATCGGTATTTTTTTTCGATCATACCGGAGTTAAATTCATTATAAAATAAGAGAAAATAAATTGGATAAATGTCATGTCGCCTAAGTTAACCGGTTGTTAAGGCAAAGGTTTGTTTAGGGGATGACTTACCCGAATAGCCAAAATGAAAAAACAAATTAAAATGACCAGGCCGCTTTTGGGTTCATGCTCGATCCTGAACATTTGCAGGAAGAGAGAAGTAATCAAGTTAGTATTTCTGACATTTTTTATTTTTACGGCGGGTTTTAGCTGCAGCAAATCATCGACTACTTCTTCTCCACCTCCTCCGCCTCCTCCGCCTCCCTGTACAACGGATTTTTGCAAACTTACAGGCTATAAGTGGGAAATCTTTTCCCAAACGGTCAAGTTATCTAGGATATTGGCGTGTATACTTATCAAACTAGCCAACTGATTACCATAAACTGGGCAACCTTTTTATTTAAGACGGATTCAACCTATTTAACGTATGGAGGTAGGACTTGACACCTATTCTTATAGTCCGTCTACTAAAAGGCTGGTCTTAATAGACAACTTTCTGCCCCTGCACTTTAATGTAGCTTTCCCTACAGCAACCTCATTAACATTAGGCGGCGATACAATAGAAATACATACAGAACAGATTCAAGCGCTCGAAGCAAATTATGCAATCAACTCGATCGTAGGGGGACTGTATAAGGATTTTGGGGTGGACACTTCTAAAATTCATTATATACGGACAGTATTTACTTATAATGGTTTTTGAATACTGACAAACAGGAATCTCGTTGTCTTGCCATTGGTTTTGTATTAAAACGTAATTGCCCTCTCTATACATTCTGCCTTATCGCTGACTTAACTCTAAGGGGTCAAGTCCAGGTCAAGTCCATCATTTCATGGACTTGACATCTTGTCAAATTTACTGGTCAATTCTTCACTTGTATTCTGTTGTTTTGATGAGGTTTTCAAAATCAGCTTTCCTTTTCCTGGCGCCGTCTTCCTGATCCTGGTGGGTCTTCATGTTGGATTGAATCTGATCTTCAATTACCCTTACATATTCCTGCAGTTTATTTCTGTCTTCTTCGGAGGGACTGCTTCCCAGATATTTATCCGGGTTGGATTTTACATCAGATAATTGATCGACGCTTTTTGAAAATATTCCCGCAACCCTGCGCGGGCGTTGTAGCCGACGGTCATATACTTCTACTGCCTTCCCAATTTATCATTCAAATCTTTTATTTTATCATTATACCCGGATATATCCTTTTTCTTTATCAATTTCGCCATCAAAAGAAGATGTATTTCCATCCGGATGTCTGTTTTTAAAATCTTCTGTCTCTTCATGATCCGAGGCAATGTCATCATTATCTTTTTGATCTCCTTTAGCATATTGTTTTTCTGGCTCGCTAAAAGGTCATAATCATACGATTTTGCATCATCTTTCCTGCGTTGCACATCATCAGCAATTGAAGTGGCATCTTTTCTGAGATCAGTGAATGGAATTAGATTCACGCCGTTGCTGCTTGCTGCTGTTCTGAAATCATCCAGGGTTTGACTGAATAATGTGCATGGCAGGATGAGAAAAATCAAATCAAGTAACCTGGTTGATTTCTTACGCAGGCAATTCATTGGAGAAACACAGGAATATAAATTGGCGGCGATTGTTTTCTTTTTCATAAAATAATGCTGATTTATGGGTATAATTAATATGTTTAAAATTTATTTTTTTCAGTTTCTCATAATTGAAGCCTGACTCATTGATAAACCGATACCGGAGACCTGCGGTGGATCCGGAATTATGAATCAGATCTAAACCAGTTTGAGTTTTAAGATATTCGATGGCGCACTTTTCTTAGTCGCAGATTCTCAGAAGTTAGGGGTAAGATGAATAGGATAGCGAAAACTACAAACGGAATCCACGCAGAGAATAGCACACGGAAATTTATTCCGGAATGGGAATTACCTAGCGGCAGGAATCATTTTTTAACCGGTTGAAAATCTTATTTTATCAATTGCTGCCTTTATTTGGAAGGAAGTTCAAAAGGAAAGCTTCCAAATTCTGTGTTCCCGGGTTAATTGCCGCCACCAGCGTTGCGTGATTTTTCAGGACTATGGCTTCCAATAATTTCCCGACAAAATGATAAGCGTAAACATTTTGATCCTTCACCTTCAACCGCGCCCGGGCGCTGGCCGAGTTCTTCTTCATCCACAACCTCGGGCTGACGCTCGAATGGAACCTCGACCAGTACGAGGAACGCGTGGCATTCGACCAGGCGGGCCCTCTCGCGAACTACGACGCCAATCGCTACTACGTCGGACTGCACTGGCGCCCGTGAGCGCCCCGACCCCATAGAATCTGGTCAAGGAGGAAACCCCATGTCGAAGACCGGCTCCCGTCTCGGATCGATGGTGACCCTGCTCGTGTGGTGCGGGTGGATGGCGTTCAGCGCCGTTTCGACCGCCACGCTCGACATCCAGAAGCAGGCGAAGGCCGCGGGCGTCGACGCCAAGAACTGCCAGTACTGCCACGTCGACAAGCTGCCCAAGAAGGACGCCGGGATGCACGAGCCCAACGACGTCGGCAAGTGGCTCATCGCCGAGAAGGACAAGAAGGGCGCCAAGGCCGTCGACGGCGCATGGCTGAAGGACTACCCGAAGAAGTAGACCCGTCACCCCCGAAAGGAAGGAGGCCCGACTGTGAAAAGAACGAGTTTGCGCTCCGCACTGGCGGTCGTCGTTATTGCGTGGAGCGGCTGGATCGCCCTGAGCGTCCCCTCGTCGGCGACCATGCCGATGCAGAAGAAGGCCAAGGAGCTCGGCTTCCCCGCCGAGAACTGCCTCTACTGCCATGGCGAGAAGATGCCGAAGAAGGGGGCGGCGACCTACAACGACCGTGGAAAGTGGCTGGTCGATCAGAAGGCCAGCCGCAAGGCCACGGAAGTCGACGTCGCCTGGCTCAAGGAATACCCGGCCGAGAAGAAGTAATGTTCGACCGGCCCCGGGGCGATCCGCCCTCGAACGGCGGGCCCAGGGGCCGGTTTTCTCTCGCCCCCGCCCTCTTCGCCGCCGCGCTCCTCCTGGCGGCATCCGTCTCTTCCGCCGCGCCGGCCCCGGCTCCCGCGAACGAGGACTGCCAGGCCTGCCACGGGGACGCCGAGGCGAAACGCGCCGACGGCCGGAGCGTTTTCGTGGCGGAGAAGAAGTTCGCCGCGTCCGTCCATGGCCAGGCCGGGGTTTCCTGCGTCGACTGCCATGCCGACCTCGCGAAGTCGGACTTTCCGCACAAGGAGAAGCTGAAGCCCGTCGACTGCGCCACCTGCCACGACGCGGCCGGCAAGTCGCATGCCTTTCATCCGGGGATCGCGCGGGCGGCCGCGGGCCAGGGCAAGGCCGAGACGTCCTGCAAGGCCTGTCACGGCAGCCATGACGTGGTCGCCGTCAAGGACGCCGCATTCCGATTCGCTCCCGTCCGCCAGGCCGCCGAGTGCGGGACGTGTCACGGGCAGGTGAAGACCCGTTTCCTCGCGTCGGAGCACGGCAAGGGCCTTCTCGCCGGAAAGCCGAAGGCCCCGACGTGCGTCGACTGCCACCGCACGCAGGTCACGGCCGGTTCCGGCGCCGAGCCCGGGGCCTTGAAGCTCGCCCAGGAGCGCCTCTGCGTCTCCTGCCACGTGGGGGACAAGGCCGTCCGCGAGAACGGCGCTTCGACGTCCGGGTTCATCGAGTCTTTCGAGCACAGCGTCCACGGGGCCGCCCTGGCCCGCGGGAACGCCAAGGCGCCCACCTGCATCGACTGCCACGGCGCGCACGACATGCGCTACGGGTTCGACTCCGCCTCGAAGGTCAACAAGATGCGCGTGGAGCAGGTGTGCGCGCGCTGCCACGAGGTGCAGAGCCGCGAGTACGACGCGAGCGTCCACGGTGTGGCGATCCGGAAGGGAAACCAGGACGCCCCCGCGTGCACCGACTGCCACGGCGAGCACGGCATCCTTTCAACCAAGGACCCGCGCTCCCCCGTCTCGGCCGCCAACGTTTCGGCCCGGGTCTGCTCGCCGTGCCACACTTCGCTGAAGGTCACGGAAAAGTGGGACCTTCCCCGGGACCGGACGCAGACGTTCGCCGACAGCTACCACGGCCTCGCGGCCCGCGGCGGAGTCCTCGAAGTGGCCAACTGCGCCAGCTGCCACGGCACGCACGACATCCTCCCCTCCTCGGACCCGGCTTCCCGGATCAGCCCGGCCAACCTGGCCAGGACCTGCGGCGCCTCGGGCTGCCATCCGGGGGCCAACGAGCGGTTCGCGAAAGCCAAGATCCACGTCGCCGCGACGGCGCAGGAGCAGCCGCTGCTCTACTGGATCGCGACGCTGTACCTGATTCTCATCGTCGCCGTCGTCGGCGGAATGCTCCTTCACAACCTCCTCGACTTCCTCCGAAAGTCGAAGACTCACATGCAGGTCCGTCGGGGCGAGATCGTCGAGCCGCCCGCCGGCCGCGGGCTCTACCTCCGGATGACGCTCGGCGAGCGTCTCCAGCACGGGACCCTCATGGTGAGCTTCGTCCTGCTCGTCGTCACCGGGTTCATGCTGCGCTACCCCGACGCCTGGTGGGTCCTCGCCCTGCGCCGCTTCTCCCCGACCGCGTTCGACGTCCGGAGCCTCGTTCATCGGATCTCGGCAGTCTTCATGGTGGCCTCGAGCGTCTACCACGTCGCCTATCTCACGCTGACGCCGCGGGGACGCCAGTTCCTGCGCGACATCTGGTGGAGCGGCCAGGACCTTCGCGACGCGGTCGCCGTGCTGAAGTACAACACGGGGCTCTCCGCCGAGAAGCCGCGGTTCGACCGGTTCAGCTACATCGAGAAGAGCGAGTACTGGGCGCTCGTCTGGGGCACGGCGGTGATGGCCGTCACGGGCACGGTCATGTGGTTCGACAACACGTTCATCGGCCTCCTGACCAAGCTCGGCTACGACGTCGCCCGCGTCATCCACTTTTACGAGGCCTGGCTCGCCACGCTCGCCATTCTCGTCTGGCACCTCTACTACGTCGTCTTCAACCCCGACGCCTACCCGATGAACATGGCCTGGCTGACGGGGATGCTGACCGAGCGCGAGATGGAGGAAGAGCATCCGATCGAGCTCGAGCGCCTCCGCGAGCGCGGCGCGGAGAATGAACCGGGCGGGCCGACCGGTGAAAACGAGCCCGAAGGATGACCCCCCCCGGCGGAAGGGCGGTGCCCAGGGCCCTTGCTCTTCTCCTGACCCTCGCCGTTCTGGCGCTCGCCCCGGTCCTCTCCGGCCAGGAGGCCGCCGCGCCGACCTCCGAAGATTGCGCCGCATGCCACGAGCCCGGGCCGCGCGCGGGCAAGCGAAAGGCGGGCGAGGCCCCGAACTTCGACGCCGCGGCCTTGAAGGCCTCGCCCCATGCCGACCTCGACTGCACCTCGTGCCACGGCGACGTGAAGGAGCTTCCCCACCCGGACAAGCTGGCGAAGGTCGACTGCGGGTCCTGCCACACGGACGAGCAGAAGCAGTTCGTCGAGAGCGTGCACGGCCGGAAGGCCGCGGCCGGCGATGCTTCCGCTCCCGGCTGCAAGACGTGCCACGGCACGCACCGCGTCCAGCGTCCCTCGAGCCCCGGTTCCCCGGTCTCCATCATGGAGGTCCCGCGCCTCTGCGGCAGCTGCCATCGCGAAGGCACGACGGTCAGCCTGACGCGGCAGATTCCCCAGACCAACATCCTCGAAAACTACATGGACAGCATCCACGGCGAAGGCCTCTTCAAGCGCGGCCTGACCGTGACGGCCGTCTGCACGAGCTGCCATACGGCGCACTTCGTGCTGCCCCACACCGACCCGCGCTCCTCGATCGCCAAGCAGAACATCTCGAAGACCTGCACGCACTGCCACGCCCAGATCGAGGCCGTCCATCGCAAGGTCATTCGCGGCGAGCTCTGGGAGAAACAGCCGCACCTGATCCCGGCCTGCGTGGATTGCCACTCGCCGCACAAGGTGCGCAAGGTCTTCTACTCCCAGGGCATGGCCGACCAGGACTGCCTGCGCTGCCACGGGGACCCGAACATCAAGGCCGCCCGGAACGCCGGAACGGTCTCGCTCTTCACCGACAAGGACGAGCTCGCTCACTCGCGCCACGCCCGGATCGCCTGCGTGCAGTGCCACACGGGCGGCGACCCGGCCGACGCCACGCGGCCCTGCCGCGCGATGGTCGCCAAAGTCGACTGCTCGATCTGTCACGCGGAGGTCGTGGACCAGTACCGGCAGAGCACGCACGGACAGCTCGTCGCGCGGGGAAACCCGGACGCCCCGGCGTGCGGCGACTGCCACAGCGCCCACGGGACCCTCGGCAAGAGCGATTCCAACTCGCCGACGTTCTCCCGCAACGTGCCCGCCCTCTGCGCTAACTGCCACCGGACGGGACAGAAGGCCGCCGTGCGTTACAAGGGGGCCCAGCGGCAGATCGTCGAGAACTACCTCGAGAGCATTCACGGCAAGGGGCTGATGCAGGCGGGGCTGACGGTCACCGCCAACTGCGCGGACTGCCACAGCGCCCACGGGGAGCTGCCGGCCGCCGACCCCCGGTCCACGGTGAACCCGGCCAACGTCGCGCGCACGTGCTCGAAGTGCCACCGGGGCATCTACGAGCTGTTCACCGAAAGCGTCCATTCCCCGAGCGTCACCCGCACCTCGAAGAAACTGCCGGTGTGCAGCGACTGCCATTCCGCACACAGCATCCAGCGCACGGACCTCTCCAACTTCCGCCTCCACATCATGGACCAGTGCGGCCGCTGCCACGAGCAGATCGCCGAGACGTACTTCGACACCTTCCACGGAAAGGTTTCGAAGCTCGGATATTTGACGACGGCGAAATGCTACGACTGCCACGGGTCGCACGACATCCTGCCGGTGACCGATCAGCGTTCGCACCTCTCCCGGACCAACATCGTCCAGACGTGCGGCAAGTGCCACCGCGGCTCGCACCGGCAGTTCGCCGGCTACCTGACGCACGCCACCCACCACGACCCCAAGCGCTATCCGTTCCTCTTCTACACGTTCTGGGGCATGACGACGCTTCTCGTGGGCACGCTCGCGCTGGCGGGAACGCACACGGCCCTGTGGCTTCGGCGCTCGCTGAAGGAGCCCCGGACGGCCCCCCTCGAAGCCGGCGAGGCGCCCGGCGTCTACGTCCGCCGCTTCACGGCCTACCAGCGCAACCTTCACCTCACGGTGATCGCGAGCTTCCTCGGACTGGCGCTGACCGGCATGCTGTTGAAGTTCTCCTACGCGCCCTGGGCCAAGCTGCTGGCGAAGCTCCTCGGCGGTTTCCAGGCCGCCGGCTACATTCATCGCATCTGCGCGGTCGCGACCTTCACCTACTTCGGCCTCCACATCTTCGACCTCGTCCGGCAGAAGAGGCGCGACGGCAAGGGCTGGCGCAGGTTCATCTTCGGCCCGGACAGCATGATGTTCAACGGCCAGGACTGGCGGGAGTTCGTGGGCTCCCTCAAGTGGTTCGTCAAGAAAGGGCCGCGCCCCCGGTACGGCCGCTGGACGTACTGGGAGAAGTTCGACTACTTCGCCGTGTTCTGGGGGGTCGCGGTCATCGGCCTGACCGGGCTGATCCTGTGGTTTCCGACCATCTTCACCCGCGTGATGCCGGGCTGGATGGTGAACGTCGCCACCACCATCCACAGCGACGAAGCGTTGCTGGCGGTGTGCTTCATCTTCAGCATCCACTTCTTCAACACCCACTTCCGTCCGGAGAAGTTCCCGATCGACACGGTGATCTTCACGCAGGGCGTTCCGCTCGAGGAGCTCAAGAAGGACCGCCCGCGGGAGTACGAGCAGCTCGTCGAAAGCGGCGAACTCGAGCGCCTCATGATGCCGGCGCCCCCGCCCTCGACCAGCCGTCACTGGCGGCGCCTGGGCTTCACCGCCCTGGGGATCGGCCTCGCCCTGATCGCGCTGATGCTGTTTGCGACGCTCTTCGTGTACCGGTAAGCTCGCTGCCAGCCGACAAAGGAGATCCCGCGACATGAGCCGCTTCACGGAACGTCCCCGCGTTCGCACGGCCGTCTATCTCGGCCAGAATCGAATCACGGAGGCCGGCGTCGTGCTCACGACGAGCGCGGCGGTCACGCTGATCGCGTTCTGGATCTACCTCATCGTGCAGGCGCGGCCGGTCCATCCCTACACCGGCATCGTGTTCTTCCTGATTCTGCCGGGGATTTTCGCCCTCGGCCTGGTGCTGATTCCGATCGGGATCTGGATGCGTTTCCGCAAGCTCCGCGCGAAGGGGGAGCTGCCGGCCGAGTACCCCAAGGTCGACCTCCGGAGCCCGTTCCTGCGGCGGGCCGTCATACTTGTCGGCCTCCTGACGTTCGCCAACTTCGCCATCATGGGCGCCGCGTCCTACAAGGGCGTCGAGTACATGGACTCGGCCCAGTTCTGCGGCCAGACCTGCCACACGGTCATGGAGCCGGAGTACGCCGCCTACGTCGACTCTCCCCATTCGCGGGTGTCCTGCGTCGAGTGCCACATCGGGCCCGGAGCTCCATGGTTCGTCAAGGCCAAGATCTCGGGCGTGCGGCAGGTCTTCGCCGTGGCCTTGAAGACCTACTCCAAGCCGATCCCCTCTCCCGTGCACGACCTGCGGCCCGCCCGCGACACCTGCGAGCACTGTCACTGGCCGCAGAAGTTCACGGGTGACAAGTTCCTCGTCCGGACCAAGTACGCCGACGACGAGAAGAACACGCCCTCGACGAGCGTCCTTCTCCTCAAGATCGGCGGGCGAACGGCCGAGGGGCTCGTCGGGATTCACGGCCGGCACCTCTCGGACGCCGAGCGCATCGAATACGTGTCGACCGACGGGCGCCGCCAGGTCATCCCGCTCGTGACCTACGTCGACGACGCGGGCAAGAAGGTCGAGTACGTCTCGAGCGACACGAAGCTGACGACCGACCAGCTCGCCAACGCCGAGCGCCGCAAGATGGATTGCATGGACTGCCACAATCGGCCAACCCACGCCTTCGACATGCCGGACCGGGCCGTCGACAAGGCCATGACCGAGGGCCGCATCAGCACGAAGCTGCCCTTCGTCAAGCGCGAGGCCGTCGCGGCCCTGAAGGCCACCTACCCCGACCGCGCCACGGCGTCCCAGAAGATCCCCGCCGCGCTCGGCGACTTTTATCGGACCAAGTACCCGTCGGTCTTCCAGAACGACCGGCCGGCGGTCGAGACGGCCGCCGAAAAGGTCAAGGCCATCTACCTGCGGAACATCTTTCCCGAGATGGGCGTGACGTGGGGCAGCCATCCCAACAACATCGGGCACGAGGACTTCCTGGGCTGCTTCCGGTGCCACGACGGAAAGCACAAGAGCGCCGACGGCAAGGTCATCACGGACGACTGCGAGGCCTGCCACCAGGTCCTCGCCCTCGAGGAAGAGCAGCCCAAGATCCTCGCGGACCTCGGCCTGAGCAAGTAGCCCGGGAACAAGAAAGCGGCCGGCGAAGTCGCCGGCCGCTGGAGTGCGCCGCAGCCGCGGCGCCGTTCCGCCGTGAGGAGGACTACGAAGCGACCTTCACTTCGATGGCCTTGGGCCGCGGCTTTTCGGCCTTGGGCAGGTGTACCCGAAGGATGCCGTCTTTGAAGTCGGCCGCCACCTTCGTCTCCTCCGCATCCAGCGGAACCGTGAACGTCCTCAGGAAGACGCCGTAGGAGCGCTCGATCCGGTGGAATTTCTTCCCCTTCTCTTCCTTCTCCTGCTTGCGCTCTCCCTGAAGGGTGAGCACCCCGTTTTCGACGGTCACTTTGACGTCTTCCTTCCGGACCTCGGGGAGCTCGGCCTTGATCAGGTACTCGTTGTCGGACTCCTGAATGTCGACCAGCGGCGTCCAGTCCGTCACCGTCAGCGACTCCTTGCCGCCGTTGGGCCGAATCCGTCCGCCGAACAGCCGATTCAGACGATCCGACACCTCTTCCATCTCGCGGAACATCGGGAACGTCGTCGGCTCGTAACGAATGAGGTTCATGGTTTCCTCCTTGCCTTGAACGTCCCTACGATGTACCCGAATGCCTGTGCCTGTCATGAGATCGATGCATCATTTCGCGACGGCCGGCGCCAGCAGATTCCGTTTTCGAAGAAGCCGGACAACCCGGCCCGCGTTTTTCTCCGGATCCGCGGTGCCGGACAGGACGAGGTCCGGCTCCTCCGGCGCCTCGTAGGCCGAGGTCGCTCCGGGAAGGTTCGGAGCGCGTCCCGCGCGGGCGCGTCGATAGAGGCCCTTGGGGTCCCGCGCCTCGCGCACGCGGGCCGGCGCGTCGACGAGCACCTCGAGGAAATCCGGGACGCGCTCGCGCAGCCGGCGGCGGTGTTTCCGGCGCGGGGCCGTGGCGTCGACGAGGACGTCGAAGCCCTGGTGGCACAGCAGGGCGGCGAGGTCGGCGAGCACGCCATAGAAGCGGTCCCGCCCCGCGGGCGAGTAGTCCGCCCGGGGCGTGAGGATCCGGCGCAGCGCGTCCGATTCGAGCCATACGGCTCTCGAGCCGGCCTTCGCGAGCCGCCGCAGGACCTCCCGGGCCACGGTCGTCTTTCCCGAAGCCGGCGGCCCGGTGATCCAGACGGCCCAGCTCACGGCCAGGACCGCTCAAACAGCGCGGGGATCCGCTCGACGTCGAACCGCTCGGCTTCGAGAACCGACAGGATGAAGCGGAAGAGCCGGCGCCGCACGTCCTCCGATTCCCGGGGGTACCAGACCGGGTTGGCGAGCACGAGGGCCCGAAACGCGAAGTGGGGCGCGATCATCTCGGGCAGGGACGCGTCCCGCGACGCGTCCGCGTAGCGGTCCCAGAAAATGCGGAAGAGCTCGGCGAACGGGCCGCGGAAGTCGCCCGCCGTGCGCAGGGCGAAGAAGAGATAGTTGATCGCGAGCGAGGCCACGTCGTCCGCCGGATCGCCGAAGGGGCCGCGGCTGCGGTCGAGGACCCGGAAATCCACGCCCGAGGCGAAGTGGATGTTCCAGGGGTGGAAGTCGCCGTGGATCGTCCGAAGGCGATCCGCCCGGTCCCGGAGCCGGTATCGCCATCCGAGAGCGAGCGTCTCGACCTCGCGGAGGAGACCGGCGTCGATGAACCCGAACGGGAGCGGATACGAGTCGGCGATGCCGGCGATGCATTCGCCCGAGCCGACGAGCTCGCGCAGCCGCCGCCGATACCAGCTCGGATGCCGGACCGGGTCCCGATGGATCGCCGCCAGATAGTCGGCGAGCGTCCGGGCCCGCGCGCCGTCGAGCTCCTCGAGGCTGCCTCGGCGCGCGATCCGGTCGAAGTCGACGGCGTAGGGCTCCCCTTCGGCGAACTCCGTGAGGATGAAGAACTCGCCGCAGCCGCCGAGGCTGAGGGCGGGACCGCTCCCGCGGAACGCGCCGACGTCCACGGCCCGCACGTGCCGCTCGAGCGTGCCGTAGTCCTCGGAGGCGCGCAGGAGGATGCCCGCGCGGTCGCTCGGGTCCTCGTGCCCGAAAGGGCCCGGCCGGACGGTCTCGAGCACCAGCGTCCGGGGCCCCGACGCGCCGTCCCAGGAGACGCGGTGCGGGATACCGTAGCCTCCTTCCTTGATGCCGCCCGCGCGGACGGCGAGGGGCTCGATCCGTGCCTCTCCCGCCTCCGCCCCGAACCGCTCCCGGAGGTAGGCCCGCAGTCCCGGAAAGAGATTTTCTTCGTCCACGCCCGATGGGACAGCGTAATCTAACGTCGGACCATGATGAGATTGCATCAGGAACCGGGCAGAGGCATCGTCTAATCTCGCGCCACGGAGGTCCCCTGGAAGAAGTCGAGACGGTCGAAGACGACTCCCGGCGGCGGTGGATCGCGTACCTCCTCGGCGGGAGCGTCGGAGCGACGATGCTCTCGTTTCTCTATCCCGTGCTGCGATACGTGGTTCCGCCGCGCACCTCGGAGCCGTCGCTCTCGGAAGTCGACCTCGACATCAAGCCATCGGACATCCCGGCGAACAGCGGGCGGATCGTTCCGTTCGGCGGCAAGCCGGTCCTCGTCTTTCGCACTGCGGCGGGCGAGCTCAAGGCCCTCTCGGGGACCTGCACGCATCTGGCCTGCACGGTCCAGTACCGCGCCGCACGCAGCGACATCTGGTGCGCCTGCCACGACGGGGTCTACGACACCAACGGGACCAACGTCTCCGGGCCGCCGCCGCGGCCGCTGACCAAGATCGACGTGAACGTGAGGGGCGACAAGATCGTCCTTCGACGGAGCTGACGACGGCCGCCCCCGCCGGCCACTCGCTCGCGGCGTGGGTCCGGGATCGTCTCGGCTGGGAGGACTTCGCCCACCTCGCGGCGAAGAAGCAAGTCCCGATCCACCGGTATTCGGTCTTCTACTACCTCGGCGGGATGGCGCTCTTTCTCTTTTCCGTGCAGGTGGCGACCGGGATCCTGCTGCTCCTCTATTACCGGCCGAGCGCCGCGGAGGCCTTCGAGAGCGTCCAGTACATCATGGCGGAAGTTCCGTTCGGCTGGCTGATCCGGTCGATCCACTCCTGGGCCGCCAACCTGTTCGTGGGCGCCGTGGTCCTGCACCTCATCTCGGTCTTCTTCCTGAAGGCGTACCGGGCGCCGCGGGAATTGACCTGGATCTCCGGCGTGGTGCTGCTGTTCCTCGCGCTCGGATTCGGGTTCTCCGGCTACCTTCTGCCGTGGAACGAGCTCTCTTACTTCGCGACGAAGGTCGGCACGGACGTGCCGGCGCAGATTCCGGCCATCGGCCCGCTGCTCTCGCGGATCCTCCGCGGGGGCTCCGACGTCACGGGCGCGACGCTCTCGCGGTTCTACGGCATCCACGTCGCGATCCTTCCGGCGATCACGACCGCCATCCTCGGCCTGCACCTTCTTCTCGTGCAGCAGAAGGGCATGAGCGTGCCCCCGTCGATCGAGAAGCAGGGCCCGAAGCCGACGATGCGCTTCGTTCCGGACTTCCTCCTCCGGGACGCGATCGGATGGCTGACGGCCGTGGGCCTCCTCGCGGCGCTCGCCGCGTTCCTCCCGTGGGAGCTCGGACGCAAGGCCGATCCCTTCTCGTCCGCACCGGCCGGAATCCGGCCCGAGTGGTACTTCCTCTGGATGTTCCAGGCCCTCAAGTACCTGCCTGCCGAGATCGCCGGCATCCCCGGCGAGACGCTCGGCGTGCTGTTCTTCTCCGTGCTCGCCGTGCTGCTCATCGCGGTGCCGCTCCTCGACCGCGGCGCCGCCCGCGGCCGGCCGTCCCGGCTGTGGAACGCGGCGGCCGTCCTCTCGCTGATCGGGGCCCTGGTCCTGACGGTGCTCGCTCTGCTGCCCCACGGAAAGGCCGCACCGTGAAGACCCTCGCCGCCGCCGCGATCGCGGGCGTGCTCTGGGCGGCCCCGGCGCGCGGCGTTCCCCCGGAGCCCGCGCCGGCTTCCTCCACGTGCGTGGACTGCCACCTCGCGCTCGACGACGCCCGCCTGACGCCTCCGGCGAAGGCGTTCGCGGACGATCTCCACGCGCGCACCGGATTCACCTGCGCCAGCTGCCACGGCGGAGACCCGAAGGCCGAGGACCAGGACGCGGCGCACGACCGCCGCAAGGGATTCCGGGGGAAGCCCTCGCCGCGGGAGATCCCGGGCCTCTGCGGGGACTGCCACGGCGACGCCGCCCGGATGAAGCAGTACAACCCCAGCCTGCGGGTCGACCAGCTCGTCGAGTACCGCACGAGCGGCCACGGCAAGAAGCTCGCGGCGGGCGACGAGAAGGTGGCGACCTGCGTCAGCTGCCATGGGGCGCACGGCGTCCTGCCGGTGAAGGACGCACGCTCGCCGGTCTATCCGACGCGCATGGCCGAGACCTGCAACCACTGCCACGGCGACGCCGGCCTGATGGCCGCGCACAAGCTCCCGTCGGACGTGTACGCGAAGTACAAGGAGAGCGTGCACTTCGAGATGCTGACGAAGAAGGGCGACCTCTCCGCCCCGACCTGCAACTCCTGCCACGGCAACCACGGCGCCGCTCCGCCCAACGTGGGCTCGGTCGCCAACGTCTGCGGCACCTGCCACTCGATCTTCGCCGACCAGTTCAAGGCGAGCCCGCACCAGAAGGCGTTCGCGGAGCTCGACCTGCCGGGATGCGTGACCTGCCACGAGAACCACGCGATCGTTCACCCGACCGACGAGTTCCTCGCCGACGGCTCCGCCAGCAAGTGCTCCTCCTGCCACGAGGCCGGCACGAAGGGCGCGCAGGCCGCGGCGGCGATGTACGCCGACTTGCGCCGGCTGCGCGACGACACGGCGGCCGCCAAGGCCCTCCTCAAGGTCGAGGCCGAGGCCGGCATGGAGGTCTCGCGCGTCCAGTTCGAGCTCTCCCACGCCGACGAGGCGCTGACCAAGGCGCGCGCCGACGTTCACCTCTTCGATCCCGCGGCCGTGAAGAAGGCCGTGGACGGAGGCCTCGCCGTGACGCGCACGGCGTCCGCCGCGGCGGCCAGGATCCACTCCGAGCGTGAGTTCCGGCGCAAGGGCCTCTTCGGTTCGCTCGGGCTCATCCTCCTCGCGATCGTGGCGCTCGTCGTCAAGATCCGCGACCTCGATCGGCGCCGGGAGCCGTGAGATGCCGGGCTCAGGACCGAGCCCGCCCCCGAACGGGGGCCGCGCGCCGCGGATGCCGGCGGCCTGGGCCTACGCCCTCCTCGGCGTAGCCCTCGGCCTCGCCGCTCCCGCCGGGGCGCTCGCGATCCGGGTCCTGGGCGGCGTCCGGGACGTTCCCGCCGAGCTCGTCCGGAACGAGTTCTTCTACGGCTACCAGCTCCTCGGGTCCTGCGCGGCGTTCGGGGCCGCGGGTTGGATCGTCGGACGCCGGGCCGACCGGTATCGCGCCGGCCGCGATCTCTACCGGGACCTCGCCGAGCACGACGGCCTGACCCGGCTCGCCAACGGCCGCGCGTTTCTCGAGCGGTACCGGCGCGCCGTCGAGCACTCCGTCCGCTACAGCGAGCCGCTGGCGCTCCTCCTGATCGACGTCGACGAGCTCAAGTCGATCAACGACACGCACGGCCACGCCGCCGGCGACGCGGCGCTGCGGCACGTGGCCGACGTCCTCCGCCAGTGCAAGCGCGAGGACGACGTCGCGGCGCGCTGGGGAGGCGACGAATTCGCCCTCCTCCTTCGGGGGGCGGACGACGCGGCGGCCCGGCGGCAGGCCGACGCGCTGATCGGCGGGCTGCGCCGCAAGCCGCTCCGCGTCGGCGGCGTCGAGCGAACCGTCTCGGTCACGGTCGGCGTCGCGACGACCCGCGGCGAGGAGTCCGACACGCTCTTTCAGCGTGCGGACCTCGCGCTCTACGCGGGAAAGGCCGGCGGCCGGGACCGGGCGGTCAGCGATCGCCAGCGGCGCGTCGAGGCCCGATCACTCCCGACACCACGACCTGATGCATCGGCATCAATCGCCCGTGAGGGCGCGGAACCAGAATCCACGGGTGATTCCAAAGCCGCCGTTCCCGGGCGATCTCTCCCTTAGCGACGAGATCGCGGCGTTCGAGCGCCTCAAGCCGCGCCTGCGCGACCTCTGGAACGCGCTCTCCGCCCGCGAGGAGGAGCCTTACACCTCGGTCGTCATTCCCTCGCTCACGCTCGACCAGTCGGAGCTCAGCAAGCTCGACGGCGCCAGCTTCTACGAGGAGCGGCTCCTGTTTCTCCTCATCCGCCTGCGCAATCCCCAGGCGCGGATGGTCTACGTCACGTCCCAGCCGATCCATCCCCTGATCCTCGAGTACTACTTTCACCTCCTCGCGGGGATCCCGGCGAGCCACGCCCGCGCCCGGCTGACGCTCCTGTGCGCCTACGACTCGTCGCCGCGCTCGCTGACGGAGAAGGTCCTCGAGCGGCCGCGGCTGATTCAGAGGATCCGGTACGGAATCGTGGATCAGAGCCGGGCGTTCATGACGGTCTTCAACTCCACACCGCTCGAGCGCAAGCTCGCCGTCCTTCTCGGCATTCCGCTGAACGGCGTCGACCCCGCCCTGTCCCACCTCGGGACGAAATCGGGGAGCCGGAAGGTCTTCCGCGAGGCCGGCGTGGCGCTGCCCGAGGGCTCCGAGGACCTTCGCTCCGAGGACGATCTCGTCGGGGCCCTCGAGGAGCTGCGACAGCGCCGACCGGGCCTGCGGCGCGCCGTCGTGAAGCTCGACGAGAGCTTTTCGGGCGAGGGCAACGCCGTCTTCTCCTTCCCGCAGGAACCGGGCCGCGCGCCCCTGCGCGACGCGCTCGACCGCCTCGCCTTCGCGGTCCCGACGGAAACCCCCGAGGCGTATCGCCGGAAGTTCGCGAGCATGGGAGGCATCGCCGAGGAGCTCCTCGAGTATCCGGAGTCCGCGTCGCCGAGCGTCCAGCTCCGCATCGATCCGGCGGGCGAAGTCGTCCTCATCTCGAGCCACGATCAGCTCCTCGGCGGAGCGTCGGGGCACGTCTACCAGGGATGCCGGTTCCCGGCCGCCGAGCCGTACCGGCGGGCGATCCAGAACGCGGCCCGCGCGGTCGGCGGCGTCCTCTCCCGTCGCGGCGTCGTGAGCCGTCTCGGCGTCGACTTCTTCGTCGGCCGCGCGGCCGGAGCCTCGGCGTGGGAGCCCTACGCCCTCGAGATCAACCTCCGCATCGGCGGAACGACCCACCCGTTCCTCGCCCTGCAGTTCCTGACGGGCGGGCGGCTCGATCCGGAATCCGGGAACTTCGTGTCGCCGACGGGGCGCCACCGGTTCTACCGCTCGACCGACAACCTGCGGTCCGACGCCTACCGGGGCCTCACCCCGGAGGACCTGATCGACATCATGACGTTTCACCGGCTGCACTACAGCCACGGCAGCGAAACCGGGGCGCTCTTCCACATGATCGGCGCCATCTCCCAGTACGGGAAAGTCGGGCTCACGGCGATCGGCGGGAGCCCCGAGGAAGCCGACCGCATCTACGACGAGGCCATTGCCGTCCTCGACCGCGAAACGTCCATCTGAGCGACGGTCCCGCCCGGGACCTGTCGATTCCGAACGTCCCCGTTCGACTAGAGTAGGAAAGGGGACGAACCATGCGCTACATGCTTCTGATCTACACGAAGGAGTCCGACTGGACCTCGCTCGACGAGAAGGGCCGGGTCGAGCTCTACCAGGAATACATGACCTTCACCGACCAGATCCGCAAGAGCGGGCACTACGTCGCGGGGGACGGTCTGGAGCCGACCGGCACCGCGACCACGATCCAGGTCCGCAACGGAAAGACGGTGTCGACCGACGGCCCGTTCGCCGAGACCCGGGAGCAGCTCGGCGGCTACTACGTCGTGAAGGCCCGCGATCTCGACGAGGCCACGTCGCTCGCGGCCCGCATCCCGGGCGCGAGGATGGGCTCGATCGAGATCCGTCCCGTGATGGAGATGCCCTAGGCCGGGCGACCGCCGCCCCGGCGGCCGTCGCGTCGCCGGGGCGATTCCATGTCGATCGAGAACCTCTACCGCGCCGAGTCGGGCCGCATCCTCGCGACCCTCATCCGGCTCGTCGGCGACTTCGACCTCGCCGAGGAGGTCATGCACGACGCCTTCGCCGCGGCGCTCGAGCGATGGCCGGGGGGCGGCGTTCCGCAGAATCCCCGGGCCTGGCTCGTCTCGACCGCCCGGCACAAGGCGATCGACCGCCTGCGGCGCGACGCCCGGTTCCGGGAGAAGCGCGAGGAGCTCGCCCGATGGGCCGCGCTCGAGGAGGACGCCCCGCCGCAGTTCGCCGACGGCCCGGGCGGACGGCCGGAGGACGACCGCCTCCGCCTGATCTTCACCTGCTGCCACCCCGCGCTCGCCGTCGAGGCGCAGATCGCCCTGACGCTCCGGACGCTCGGCGGGCTCACGACCGAGGAGATCGCACGCGCGTTCCTCGTGCCGGCGCCGACGATGGCGCAGCGCCTGGTGCGCGCCAAGGCGAAGATCCGCGGCGCCGGCATTCCCTACCGCGTTCCCGCGGACGAGGACCTGCCGGAGAGGCTCGACGCCGTGCTGCGGACGCTCTACCTCGTCTTCAACGAGAGCTACGCCGCCACGTCGGGCGAGGAGCTCCGGCGCGACGCGCTCTGCGCGGAGGCGATCCGACTCGCCCGGCTCGTCGCGGAGCTCATGCCGGCGTCGACGGAGGCGAGCGCCCTCCTCGCGCTGATGCTCCTCCACGACTCGCGGCGGGCGGCGCGGTTTTCGGACTCGGGCGAGATCGTCCTGCTCGAGGACCAGGATCGCGGCCTCTGGGACCGGGAGGCGATCCGGGAAGGCGTCGCGCTGACCCGGTCGGCCCTCGAGCGCGGCGGTCCCGGCTTCTACGCGCTCCAGGCCGCGATCGCGGCCGTCCACGCGGAGGCCGCGCGCGCGGACGAGACGGACTGGCCCCAGATCGCGGAGCTCTACCGCGAGCTCCTGGCGCGCCATCCCTCCCCCGTCATCGCCCTGAACCACGCGGTCGCCGTCGCCGAGGCCTTCGGGCCCGAGGAGGGACTGCGCCGGCTCGACGCCCTCGACCGCGGCGGCGAGCTCGCGGCGTACCACCTGCTGCCCGCGGCGCGGGCGGAGCTCCTGGCGCGGCTCGGCCGCCGATCCGAAGCCGCCGCCGCCTGCCGGCGCGCCCTCGAGCTCGTGACGAACGACCGCGAGCGCCGCTTCCTCCGGCGGAAGCTCGCGCTCGTCGAGCCGCTGACCGCGCCCCCCGGCCGGAGCTAGACTCGGAGCGAGCGGAGGCCGCCATGCGAAGACTCTGCTACCAGGTCGCCACCAGCCTCGACGGCTACATCGCCGGGCCGCAGGGCGAGTACGACTGGATCGTTCAGGATCCCGAGGTCGACTTCGAGGAGATGTTCGCGCGCTTCGACACGCTCCTGATGGGCCGCCGGACGTTCGACCTGGCCGTGGCGGTCGGTCGGGAAACGACCCCCGGAAAGAAGACGGTCGTGGTCTCGCGGACGCTCTCCCCCGCGAACCATCCCGGCGTGACGGTCCTCGGCGAAGCGGGGCTCGCGGAAAACGTCTCGCGGCTCAAGGCGGAGCCGGGCAAGGACATCTGGCTCTTCGGCGGGGCTCGCTCTTTGCGAGCCTCCTCGACCTCGGGCTCGTCGACTCGGTCGAGCTGGCGATGGTCCCGGTGCTTCTCGGAGGCGGGATCCCCGTCCTCCCGGGGCGCGCCGTCCGAACGAAGCTGAAGCTGACGGGAAGCCGGGTTTTCAAAGCGTCGGGGATCGTGCGGCTCGAGTACGTCGTCGAGCGCTGAGATCCGGGCGGGCGAGACTCCCGCTTACGAGGCGGCGTCCGAGTCGGTCGAGGTCTCCGCGACCTCGTTGCGCACGGCGCGCACGAGCGCGTCGACCGAGGTCTCCTCGAGGCCGGCGGGGCCGAAATTGCGGCGCGCGAACTCGACCCACTCGCCGTCGACCTGAACCTGGAGCGTCAGCATGCGGGGCTTGCCGTGCCAGCGGACCCGGACATGCATGTCGGGCGATTGAAAGACGACGATGCGATCGCCGGGGGCGTCGGCGGGCCGCTCGTCCTTCTTGAGGGCGTAGCCCCGCTCCTTCAGCGCCGATCCGATGCGGTCGAAGGCGGCTTCCATGTTCAGCATGTCGGACCTCGCTTGGATTGGCCGCTATGCTATCGCGGGCGCCGGCGGAGAAGTCAGCCCTGGCTACCGCTCGCCGTCGCCGGGAACACCGCCTGCCCGCTCTCCCGCTCGTCGGGACCCGGCCGGGTCGCGTCCAGGGCGGCTTCCCCCCGGTCATGCCACCAGGCCCGCGCCTGGGAGAGCGTCCAGGGCGGTGCGACCGCGCAGCCCTCGAGGAGGGCATCGAGCGCTTCCGCGGAGGGCGGCCGGAGGCCGCGGTCGAAGGACAGGCAGCGGCCGATGGTCGCGTCGAGGGCCTCCGGCACCGCGACCGGCGCCGCCTTCGCCAGGGGGATCGGCGGCCCGTGCCGCTCGAGCTTGAAGACCTCGATCGCCGTGCGGCCCGGAAACGGCGCCTTCCCCGTCAGCAGGAAATAACCGACCGCCCCCAGGGCGAAGATGTCGGCGCGCGCGTCGACGCCCGTCGGATCGCTCATTCCTTCGGGGGCCATGTAGAGCGGCGTGCCCAGCAGCGAGCCGTCCTGCGACAGCGACGCATCCCCCTCGTCGCCCGCCCCGCCTTCGGGCAACGCCCCGTCTCCGGCGCCGATCGCCTTGACGAGGCCGAAGTCGAGGACCTTCAGGAAGTCGGGGATCCCGCCGTAGATGCAGGCCATCAGGTTCGCCGGCTTGATGTCCCGGTGGATCAGGCCGGCCGCGTGCGCCTCGGACAGCGCCCCGCAGGCCTGCCGCAACAGGTGCACCACGCGGCCCGGCACCAGCGGACCGTCGAACGACACCAGCTGCTGCAGGTTGATGCCGCGCAGGAGCTCCATCGCGTAATAGAAGACGCCGTCGGCGGTGCGGCCGTAGTCGTAGATGGCGATCGTGCTCGGGTGCGTCAGGCCGGCCGTCAGCTGGACCTCGCGCTCGAAGCGCGCGAGCGCCCGCTCCCCCTCGGTCCCGGGAGCGAGCAGCTTGACCGCCGTCGGCCGCCGGAGCAGGGCGTGCCTGGCCTCCCAGACCACTCCCATCGCCCCCCGGCCGAGCCGGCGGACGAGCCGGTACGGGCCGACCTTCTCGCGCTGGCGCTTGAGGCGAAGGATCAGGCGCAGCGCGACCCACAGGGCGAGCCCGATCACGCCCGTCAGGAAGCCGATCACCGCGGCGGCGATGGGGCCTCGCCAGGAAGGCTCGAAGCGCCCGGGAAGCGGGACCGCCTCGAGCACCCACTTGCGGTCGACGAACTCGTAATCGAACTTCTGCTCGAAGCCTTCGCGGCGCGGAAGCAGCGACCAGCGCAGCGGCCGTTCCGCGAGGGTCGGCGAGCTCGGGGCGCCGGCGTCCCGGAGGATGTAGGCGATGTCCCGCCCGTCCGCCTGCGAGGCCGCGGACTCCATCAGCGGCGCGACGCGGAAGATCACCAGGGCGAAGCCCGTGAGCGCCGCGCGGCGCTCGGCGACCGTCGCGGGATCGCCTTCGGCATACACCGGCGCATACAGCGCGACGGCGGGCGACGTGTCCTTCCCCGTGTCCTCCACGAGCTGGAATGGCTGCGTGGCCGCGATCTCGCCCCGGTCCCTCGCCTTTTCCGCGATCGCGCGCCGGACCGGTTCCGACGTGACGTCGAAGCCGAGCGCTCCCGCGCCCGGCGGCTCCATGAACTGGATCGGGACGTAGAACGGCCGGGGCGACGCCTCGCGCCGGGAGCCGTCCGGCGCCGTCTCCCAGATGCGGTAGTCGGTGAGCCCCGCGGCGCGCGCCTCGGCCTCGACGTCCGCCCGATGCTCCTCGCGGACGAAGGGAAGCCACTCGAACGCGTAAACCGACCGGTGTCGCCCCAGCATCGGGGCCGAGAGCAGCCGGAACTGCTGGCGGTTGACGCTGCCCGACACCTCCATGAACCGCGAGAGCGCGGTGATGCTCTCGAGGGGCTGCGAGAGCCGCTCGACCATCGCCGCCCTCAGGAGCTGCGCCTTCTGCTCGAAAAGACGCCGCTCCGCCTCCTGCCCCCGCACGAACAGGTAGGCGGCCAGAAAGATCGACGCCGTCACGGGGATGCTGGCGACGAAGAGATCGCGGCCCCGGATCGAGGCGCGCCCGAGCGCGATGGCGGACCGGAGGCGCTTGACCGAGAACCGCCCCGTCGGCGTCCCCGAGCGCATCCCCCCGCCGCTCGTCCAGGTCGTCACGGGCCCACCCGACCCCACGCCGCCCGCGGTCCGTTCACGGGGCTACTTCAACCGGAGGACCCCGGCCACGAGGAGCCCGGCGGCGGGCCGGTCTCCGGCCGAATCGAAGACGGCGATCCCGGCGAGCCCTCCCGCGAGCACGATCCGCTTCATTGGTCCTCCCACGGTCCCCGGAAGGCTTCGGCGTGACCGAACGATAGCGCAAGACGCAGCCGGGGCGGGCGACGCGCTCCGTATACTCCGGCGCATGTTCCCCGACCGCGGACGCCTCCGGGCCGCCCTGGCGCGCGAGGAGGAACGCTTCGCCGCCGCGAGGCCGCGCTCCCGGCGGCTCGCGGAGCGGGCCCGCGACCACTGGCTCGCGGGCGTCCCGATGCACTGGATGGTGCGGTGGGCGGGCCCCTTTCCGATCTTCGTCGCCGAGGCGTCGGGGGCGCACTTCACCGACGTCGACGGGCACCAATACCTCGACCTCTGCCTCGGGGACACCGGAGCGATGACGGGCCACGCCCCGCCCGCGACGGTCGAGGCCGTGGCCGCGCAGGCGCGGCGCGGGATGACGTTCATGCTGCCGACCGAGGACGCGATCTGGCTCGGCGAGGAGCTCGCCCGGCGTTTCGGCCTGCCCTTCTGGCAGGCGGCGCTGACGGCGACCGACGCCAACCGCTTCGCGATCCGGCTCGCCCGGCACCTGACCGGCCGCCCGAAAATCCTGGTCTTCAACGGCTGCTACCACGGGACCGTCGACGAGACGTTCATCACGCTGTCCGGCGGAATGCCGCACAGCCGCGCCGGGAACATCGGCCCGCCCGTCGATCCGCTCGAGACGACGCGCGTCGTCGAGTTCAACGACGTTCCCGCGCTCGAGGCGGCGCTCGCGCACGGAGACGTCGCGTGCGTGCTCGCCGAGCCTGCGCTGACCAACATCGGCATCGTTCACCCGGAGCCGGGCTTCCACGCGGCCCTGCGCGAGGCGACGCGGCGCGCCGGGACGCTCCTCGTCCTCGACGAGACGCACACGATCTCGGCCGGCCCGGGCGGCATGACCGGGACGCTCGGCCTCGCGCCGGACATGCTGACGATCGGCAAGCCGATCGCGGGCGGCGTGCCGGCCTCGGTCTACGGCGTCACCGCGGAGATCGCGCGGCGGCTCGAGGAATCGATCCGCGCCGACGAGTCGGACACGGGCGGGATCGGCGGCACGCTCGCCGGCAACGCCCTCTCGCTCGCCGCCATGCGCGCCACGCTCGAGCACGTCCTGACGGAGGCGGCGTACGCGCGCACGATCCCGCTCGCGCGCCGCTTCGCCGACGGCGTCCAGGGCGTCATCGCCGAGCGCGGGCTCCCGTGGCACGTGGCCCGGCTCGGTTGCCGCGCCGAGTACTGGTTCCGGGAGCAGCCGCCCCGCAACGGTTCGGAGGCCGCGGCGTCGATCGACCCGGAGCTCGACCGGTACATGCACCTGGCGGCGCTGAACCGCGGCATCCTCATGACGCCGTTCCACAACATGGCCCTGATCTGCCCCGAGACGACGGCCGAAGACGTCGACCTCCACACCCGCGTCTTTCGCGAGAGCGTCGAGGCCCTCGCGGGCTGAGCGGCGGCCGTCGGGCCGGGCGCGATGCCGCGGCGTTTGCCCCGGCGTCCTTCCCGGGATTACTCTGGGACCGCGCCGGGAGGACTCCCGGCGCGGGAGGCGGAATGAAGCCGTATACGCGGTTGACCGAGCCGATGGTTCGCGATGGCGGAAAGCTCCGGAAGGCGTCCTGGGACGAGGCCCTCGACCGGGCCGCCGAGGGCCTCCGCCGGGTTCGCGACGCGCACGGCGGAGAGGCGATCGGCCTCTTCTCGTGCTCGAAGGCGACCAACGAGGTGAACTATCTCGCCGAGAAGTTCGCCCGCGTCGCCCTCGGCTCGAACAACATCGACAGCTGCAACCGCACCTGACACGCTCCCAGCGTCGTCGGTCTGACGACGGTGTTCGGAGCGGGGGGCGGGACGAGCTCCTACCGGGAGGCGGAGGAGGCCGACTTCATCTTCCTGTGGGGATCGAATGCGCGCGAAGCGCATCCGATCTACTTCCACCACGTCCTCCAGGGCGTGCGCAACGGCGCCCGTCTGGTCGTGGTCGACCCGCGGCGCACGGTCTCGGCGCAGTGGGCGGACACGTGGCTCGGCCTCGACGTCGGCTCGGACATCGCGCTCGCCAACGCCATGGGCCGCGAGATCCTCGCGGCGGGCCTCGAGAACCGGGAGTTCATCGGCCGCGCCACGGAGGGGTTCGACGCCTACCGCGCGTGCGTCGAGAAGTACACGCTGGCGTACGCCGAGAAAGAGACGGGCGTGCCGGCGGCCGCGATCCGGGACGTCGCGCACGCCTACGCGAAGGCGGGCAAGGCGCAGCTCTGCTGGACGCTCGGGATCACGGAGCACCACAACGCCGTCGACAACGTCTTCGCCCTCATCAACCTGGCGCTCCTGACCGGCCACGTCGGCCGGTGGGGGTCGGGACTCTGCCCCCTGCGCGGCCAGAACAACGTCCAGGGCGGCGGGGACATGGGCGCGCTGCCGAACAAGCTGCCGGGTGGCCAGGACGTCGAGAACCCCGAGCACCGCGCGAAGTTCGAGCGGGCCTGGAAGGCGAAGATCCCTTCGAAAAACGGCTGGCATCTGTCGCAGATGTTCGAGGCGATGGAGCACGGCAAACTTCATGCGCTCTACGTGCTGGGCGAGAACCCCGTGCAGTCTGAGGCCGACCAGACCCGGGCGATCGAGCTGCTCTCGCGCCTCGACTTCATCCTCTGCCAGGACATGTTCCTCACGAAGTCGGCGGAGATCGCCCACGTCGTCCTGCCGGCCGCGGCCTCCTGGTGCGAGGACGACGGCACGGTCACTTCGAGCGAGCGCCGCGTCCAGCGGGTGCGCAAAGCCCTCGAACCGCCGGGCGACGCGCGGCCCGACCTCGCCATCCTCGTCGAGCTCGGCCGGCGCCTCGGCGCGGAGCTCGGGACGGCCCACGCCGAAACGGTCTGGGACGAGCTGCGCTCGCTGTCGGCGTGGCACGGCGGGATGAGCTACCGGCGACTCGAGGACTTGAAGGGAATCGCGTGGCCGTGCCCCGACGAGTCGCACCCCGGCAGCCCGTTCCTTCACGGGCGCCTCTGGGCGGATCCCGTCGAGGGGCCGCGGGCCCCGTTCCACGCCGTCGAGCACGATCCGCCGGTCGACAAGCTCTCCGAGGAGTTCCCGATCCGCCTGACCACGGGCCGACGCCTGGACTCGTATAACACCGGCGTGCAGACGGCGGGCTACACGTCGCCGCTTCGCCGCGGAGAATCGCTCGACATCGCTCCCGAGGACGGAGCGCGCCTCGGCGTCGCGGACGGCGAGCTCGTCCGGGCGGTCTCGCGCCGCGGCGCGGTCGACGTGCCCGCCCGCTACGACTCGACGCTGCGGCCCGGGCTCGCCTTCATGACCCTCCACTTTCAGGACGACGTCGCCACGAACCTGCTCACGATCGACGCGACGGACCCCAAGTCCGGCACCGCGGAGTTCAAGGCCACGGCGATCCGCGTCGAGAAGCTGGAGCCTGCGGCCGCCCGCGAATAGAATCGGAGGGATGCTCTACTCAAGCCGTCAGATCTCTCTCCTCGGCGCCGCCCTCCTCCTGGCTTCCTCCCCTGCCGTCGCGCAGCAATCACCCTCGGACGCCGCCCTCCAGAAATACGCCGAGGACACGTGGAAGGGCGACCTCGACGGCATGGTCGGGGCCGGGCGCCGGAGGATCCGGGTCGTCGTGCCCTATTCCAAGACCCTCTACTTCGTCGACAAGGGGCAGCCGCGCGGAATCGCCTACGACGCCTTCAAGCTCTTCGAGGACGACCTGAACAAGCATCTCAAGAAGGGCCACGTCCGTGTCCACGTCATGTTTCGGCCCGATGCCCGGGGAGACCTGCTTGCCGACGTTCGCGACGGCCGGGGTGACATCGCGATGGGGTACATCACGATCACGCCGGATCGATTGAAGGAGGTCGACTTTTCGGCTCCGACATCGACCAGCGTCTCCGAGATCGCGGTGACGGCGCCCGGAGAGGCCCCGGTCGGCGCGCCCCAGGATCTTTCGGGACGCGAGGTGTACATCCGGAAGGGCTCGTCCTACGACGAAAGCATCCAGACGCTCAACGCCGAGCTCAAGAAGGCCGGGAAGCCGCCCGTCCGGGTCCGTTTCGCGCCCGACAACCTGGAGGCCGAGGACATCCTGGAGATGGTCAACGCCGGCCTCGTCCCCGCGACCATCGTCGACGACACACGGGCGCGATTCTGGAAGCAGGTCTTCACGAAAATCACGCTCAACCCGGGCGCCGCGGTTCGGACCGGCGGGCAGTTCGGCTGGATGATCCGCAAGAACAGCCCGGAGCTGAAGAAGGCGCTCGACGCGTTCCTCGCGCGCTACCCGGAAGGCTCCTCGACACGCAACCAGCTCCTCGCCAAATACCTGAAGAGCACGAAGTACGCGAAGAGCGCGACCTCCGCGGAGGAACGCGCCAAGTTCAACGGCGCCCTCGCGCTCTTTCGCAAGTACTGCACCGAGTACGACATGGACACCCTCCTGATGGCCGCCCAGGGCTACCAGGAGTCGCGCCTCGACCAGAACGCCAAGAGCGCCGTCGGCGCCGTCGGCGTGATGCAAGTGATGCCGGCGACCGGCGCGGAGCTGAAAGTCGGCGACATCCACGAGATCGACCCCAACATCCACGCCGGGGTCAAGTACGTCCGCTTCATGCTCGACAAGTACTACGGCAACGAGCCGATGGACGCGCTCAACAAGGGGCTCTTCACGTTCGCGTCGTACAACGCCGGGCCCGGACGGATCGCGCAGCTCCGCAGGATCGCGAAGGAACGGGGGCTCAACCCCAACGTCTGGTTCAACAACGTCGAGCTGATCGCGTCCGAGAAGATCGGCCGCGAGACCGTGACCTACGTCAGCAACATCTACAAGTACTACCTGGCCTACCAGCTCGTCGTCGAACAGCAGAAGGAGCGGGACGCCGCGCGCGAAAAGGCCCGGAGCGAGGTGAAGAAGCCCTAGCCGGCGCCTCGGCGGCCCCGGCCCGCTTCATCTAGACTAGTCGGAGTGGACCTTCACCTCATCCCCGATGCCGCCGCCTCGGAGGAGGAGCGCGCGGCGGTCGACGCGGCCCTCGGCCCGCCGGCCTCGGGATGGGAAGGCGGCGCGCGGCGGCCGGAGCTCGACGGGCACCTCGCCATGGGCGGCGACGCGCTACGCGCGAAGCGGCATCTTCTGTTGCCCGCTCTCTGGGCGGCGCACTCGCGCGTTGGCTGGATCTCGCCCGGCGCGCTGAACTACGTCTGCCAGCGGCTGTCGGTCGCTCCGGCGGAGGCGTGGGGAGTCGCGACCTTCTACGCGATGTTCTCGGTCGAGCCGCAGCCGAAGACGATCGTCCACGTCTGCGACGACCTCGCCTGCCGGCTGAAGGGGGCGAAGGAGCTGTGCGCCGAGGCAAAGACGCGACTGCCCGAGGGCGCCTTCCGCACGTCGCCGTGCCTCGGGCTCTGCGAGCGCGCGCCGGCGGTGCTGGTTCAGAACGCGGGCGAGGGAACAAGAGACTACGTCGTGGCTCCGGCGACGGGCTGGGCGGGGACGAGCCCCGCCCCTACGACCGGGGCCCGGAGCAACGCGGGAGGTAACGGATCCCAGTCCGCCCCGCAGACGCTCGACGCGCGGCACGGCAAACTCCGTCTCCTGCGCCGCGTCGGGCGCATCGACCCGGGAAGCCTCGAGGAGTATCGCGCGCAGGGCGGGTACGCGGCGCTCGAGCGGGCATTCGCGCTCGGCCCCGAGGGCGTCATCCGCGAAGCGCTCGAGTCGAAGCTCGTCGGCCGCGGCGGCGCGGCCTTTCCCGCGGGCCGCAAGTGGGACGCCGTGGCGAAGCAGCCGGCGAGGCCCCACTTCCTCGTCTGCAACGCCGACGAGTCGGAGCCCGGCACCTTCAAGGACCGCGTCCTCATGGAGGAGGACCCGTTCGCCGTCGTCGAGGCGATGACGATCGTCGCCTTTGCGACGGGCTGCGAGCACGGCTACGTCTACGTCCGCGGCGAGTACCCGCTGGCGATCGAGCGTCGTCGAGGCGGCGATCGCGGCGGCCCGCCGCGCAAGGCTTCTCGGAGATTCCGTCGCCGGCCGCCCGTTTCGCTTCGACCTCGAGGTCCGCCGCGGCGCCGGGGCCTACATCTGCGGCGAGGAGACCGCCCTCTTCAACTCGATCGAGGGCTTCCGCGGCGAGCCGAGGAACAAGCCGCCCTTTCCGGTCGAGAAGGGCCTCTTCGGAAAGCCGACGGTGATCAACAACGTCGAGACCCTGGCGTGCGTTCTGCCGATCGTTCTCGAGGGCGGCGCGGCGTTCGCGGCGATCGGCTCGGGCCAGTCCACCGGGCCGAAGCTCTTCTGCCTGTCGGGCCATCTCGCGCGGCCCGGCGTCTACGAGGTCGAGTTCGGCGCAACGCTCCGGCAGCTCCTCGACGAGGCGGGCGGCGTCCCCGGCGGCCGGGCCCTTCGCGCCGTGCTCCTGGGCGGAGCGGCCGGGTCCTTCGTCGGGCCCGAGGCGCTCGACACGCCCCTGACCTTCGAAGGCACGCGGGCGATCGGTGCCTCCCTCGGCTCGGGCGTCGTCATGGTCTTCGACGAGCGCGCGGACCTCGCCGACGCCGTCCGGCGCATCGCCGCGTTCTTCCGCGACGAATCGTGCGGCCAGTGCGTCCCCTGCCGGGTCGGCACGGAACGCCAGGAGGAGCTCGTCACGCGGATCGCCTCCGGCCGCCCGCTCGGCTCGATCGCGACGGAAGTCGCGCTTCTCGAGGACATGGCCCGCGCCATGAAGGACGCCTCGATCTGCGGCCTCGGGCAGACGGCCTCCGGCGCCATCCAGTCGGCGATCGCCAGGCTCGGCCTCTTCGGGAGCGCGAAGCCATGATCCCGGCGGACCGGCGCCTCGACCCGACGCACCCGGTCGAGCTGACGATCGACGGCGCGCCCGTCACGGTCCCGCGGGGGACGACGATCCTCGAGGCCTGCCGCTCCCGGGGCATCGACACGCCGACGCTCTGCTATCTCGAGAACCTGACGCCGGTCAACGTCTGCCGCGTTTGCGTCGTCGAGGTCGAAGGCTCGCGCGTCCTCGTTCCGGCGTGCTCGCGCCCGGTCGAGCCGAAGATGGCCGTCAAGACCGACAGCGAGCGCGTGCGCCTCTCTCGGCGCGTCGTCCTGGAGTTCCTCGCCTCCTCGGTCGACCTCGCGTATGCCTCCGACGACGTGCGCCGCTGGATGGAGCGCTACGGCTGCGTGCCCGAGCGCTACGGTCCCCCCTCGGCGCCGGCGAAGGCGGGAGAGCGCGACGCCGCCCTGCCGGGGCACCACCATGCCGCGCCGCCCGGCTCCGCAGCCACCGTCGCCCAGCCGGTCAAGATCGACAACGACCTCTACGTGCGCGATTACGCCCGATGCATCCTCTGCTACAAGTGCGTCCAGGCCTGCGGCGTCGAGGCGCAGAACACCTTCGCGATCGCCGTCGCGGGCCGCGGCTTCGACGCCCGCATCTCGACCGAGCTCGCGACCCCGCTGCCCGGATCCGCCTGCGTCTACTGCGGCAACTGCATCGGCGTCTGCCCGACCGGCGCCCTGATGTTCAAGAGCGAGCACGACCTGCGGCAGGCCGGGCGATGGGACGAATCGAAGCAGACCGTGACGGACACCATCTGCCCCTACTGCGGCGTGGGATGCACGCTCGAGCTGCGCGTCCAGGACAACGCGATCGTCCGGGTGACCTCTCCGCTGGACAACGACGTCACTCACGGGCACCTCTGCATCAAAGGCCGTTTCGGCTGGCAGTTCGTCCAGAACCGCAAGTCCCCGTAACGATCTTTCGCACGCGGGAACTTGCTCTCGTGCCGGGGAGAAATCGCCCCGCGGGAGCCGTCATGAAGAAGATCGTTCGGAGCCTCGCCGTTCTGCTTTTCGCGGCGGCGTCGTCGGCATCGGTATCGGCGCAGACCATTCCGGAGCTGTTCGGAAAATTGAAGGAGCAGGTCAAGGCGGGCGCCTGGGCCGACGCGACGAAGACGCTCGACGCCCTGGACGCCGAGTCCGGGAAACCGGGCAACGAGGCGGTCCGGAAGCAGCTCGAGGGGCCGCTCGCCTTCTACCGGGGCGTCTGCGACGCCAATCTCGGCCGGTCCGACGAGGCGATCGCGCAGTTCGGCGCGTTCCTGAAGCTTCAGCCGGGCGCCGAGATCGACAAGGCCACCTACTCGAAGAAGGCCGTCGCCGCCTTCGAGAAGGCGCAGAAGGCCGCCGCCGCCCGCGCGCCCTCCCTCGCCGAGGCCTACAAGGAGTTCCAGCCGCCGGCCGACGCAAAGGACCGCGACCCCGCCGATCAGTACTGGGGCGAGGGCCCGGTCAAGTGGATCATGACGGAAGAGGAGCGCGAGGCCTGGCCGTCGATGGGAGACGCGAACGCGCGCACCGACTTCGTCGTGCAGTTCTGGGCCGCCCGACAGTCCCTGCCGGGCTCCGACGGCCGCACGTACCGCCAGGAGTTCGAGCGCCGCGTCGCGTTCGCCGACGTGAACCTCGGCGAGGAGGACGAGCAGCGCGGCAGCCTGACCGATCGCGGCATGGTCTTCATCCTGCTCGGCCCGCCGACCTACGCCGGGCGCAAGCCGCTCCGCGTCGGCGACGACGCCTCCGACGACGGCGGCCTGTCCACCGTCACCAGCCACGACGTCGAGACCACCGAGCGGCAGACGCACGCCGCGGCCCAGGCGCGCGGCGGCCGCGCCGCGACCTCCTCCCAGCTCGCGCGCGCCAACGCCCAGCACAGCGCCCCGACGAAGAAGGCCGCCGCGTCCGGCGACGACAAGATGGAGGTCTGGCACTACCGCCGCGAGCAGCTTCCGAAGAAGGTCCCCTACCAGCAGGTCGACTTCCAGTTCCTGACGAAGAAGGGCTACGGCGCCAACGTTCTGCAGCGGGAGTCCGACACCATCAACACTCTCGACGCCGCGAAGGCGAAGACCGGGAGCTCCTGAGGAGAGGACGTCGACCGACATGAACCGAACAGCGTTCGCGGCCGCCGTTCTTCTCTTCGCGTCGGTCGGCCACGCCCAGACAATTCCCGAGCTCTTCGCCCGGGCCAAGCAGGAGATCAAGTCGGCCGCGTGGGCGGACGCGTCAAAGACCCTCGACGCGCTGGAGGCCGAGGCGAACAAGCCCGGCCAGGAGGCGGTCGGGAAGCAGCTCTAAGCGCCCCCTCCCGAAGGGCGCCCCCTCCCAGCAGGTCGACTTCCAGTTCGTCACGAAAAATGGCTACGGCTCGAACGTCCTGCAGCGGGAATCCGACACCGTCCACACGCTCGAAGCGGCGAAGGGGATCGTTCGGCCGCCGGCATAGAATCCCTTCTCCGGGGGATCCGATGCTCAAAAGCCTGCTTCTCGCGGCCGGCCTCGCCGCCGCCGCGTCCGGACTCGCTGCCCAGTCGATTCCCGAGCTCTTCGGCAAGGCCAAGGAGGAGGTCAAGGCCGGCTCCTGGGCGGACGCCTTGAGGACGCTCGACGCCCTCGAGGCCGAGGCGAACAAGCCCGGCCAGGAGGCGGTGAAGAAACAGCTCGAGGCCCCGCTCGCCTTCTATCGCGGGGTCTGCGACGCGAACATCGGCCAGTCGGACAAGGCCGTCGAGCAGTTCGGCGCCTTCCTGAAGCTGCAGCCCGCGGCCTCGATCGACTCGGCCGTGTACTCGAAGAAGGCGGTGTCGGCCTTCGAGAAGGCCCAGAAGGCGGCCGCGGGCGATCCCGACCGGGCCCCCTCCTTCGCCAACGCCTACAAGGCGTTTCAGCCGCCGCCCGGCGCAGGCGAAGTCGTCGACCAGTTCTGGGGAGACGGCCCCGTGAAATGGATCATGACGAACGACGAGAAGAAGACCTGGGCGAGCCTGAAGGACGGCAACTCCCGCGCCGACTTCGTCGAGAAATTCTGGGAAGCCCGCAAGACGCTGCCCGAGATCGACGGCCGGACCTACCACGCCGAGTTCGAGAGGCGCGCGGCCTTCGCCGACGCCAACCTCGCGCTCGACGCGGAGCAGAAAGGCAGCCTGACCGACCGGGGCATGGTCTTCGTCCTCCTCGGCCCGCCGACGTACGCGGCGCGCAAGCCCCTGCGAACCGGAGAGGACGCGAGCATTTCGGACGGCCTCTCGACCGTCGGCTCGCAGGACGCGAAGAACGCCCAGCGCCGGGGCAGCGCCTCCGGGAGCTCGACCTCGGGGAAGCAGGCCACGACGGCCGCCGGGTTCTCCGGCCCCGGCAAGACCGCGCTCGACTCGTCCAACAACACCGTCGAGACCTGGGTCTACCGCAAGGAACGGCTGCCGACGAACGTTCCGTACCAGGAGGTCGACTTCAAGTTCCTGACGAAGCAGGGCTACGGCGCCAACGTCCTCCAGCGCGAATCCGACACGATCACGGTGCTCGAGGCGGCCAGGCCCCGCGTCCCGGCGTCCTAGCCCCCGAGCGGCTCAGGCCTCGAGCGCGTCGACGTAGCGGAGGAAGTCCGTCGAGATCGGCTTGTGGCCGAGCTGGCGCAGGAGCGTCGCCACCTGGCCGCGATGGTACGTGCCGTGGTTCGCCAGATGCAGCAGCGCGTCGCCGAGCCGGCGCGTGAAGGCGTCTCCCGAAAACGCGACGTAGGACAGAGGCTCCGCCAGACGCTCCTGCGTGAGCGTCGCGACGTACGCGTCCTGTTCCGCCTCGACCTCGCTCCACTTGCGCGCGAGGTCCTCGAGCGGGAGGGCCTCGTCGCCCGCGGGCATGCCTCGCGGCGAGCGTCCGTGAAATCGCTCGAGCCAGACCCAGTCGGCGCCATAGATGTGCACGAGCGTTCCCCGGACCGAGCCGAAGCTGCCGCCGACCGGACGCGCGTACTCGTCGGGCGTCAGGACGGCGGCCGATTCGAGGGTCTTCCGGTTCGCCCATCGGCCAAAGGCGAAGAAGTTGCGGAGGGTCGAGAGATCCTGGGTCATCGGCTGCTCCTTCCCCGCCCGGGTCACCGGCGGACTCCGAAAGCCTATCGAACGCGAGTCAGCCGCGCGCGGCTCGGCCGCCGGAGCCCGGCCACCGGTCTTCCGCGGCGCAGGGCTCGCAGCGGAAATAGAGGGCGGGGTACTCGACCATCCGCTTCGACGCGCGGCCGCAGGCGCGGCACGCGAAAGCCGGAAGGCGCGAGGCATGCGCCTTGAGAATGGTCAGGCGCGGCTCGTCCTCGAGCCCCGCCGCGCGGCCGTGCGGGTCGCACGTGCAGCCGTCGCCCGGCCGGTGCTCGGCGCCCGCGTCCTCACGGCACCAGCGCTGCCGGCACCAGTTGGGCGGCGCGAGGAGTCGGCCAGTCTCGGCGTCCCGTTCCATCTCGACTCCAGAGTGCGGCCGGGGGTCGGACAGATGATGTCCTCTCCCGGTGCTGCCCCGGGGGCCGGTCCGGCGGCACTGACCTCGCCTGACCCTCCCCCGCCCCTCGGAACACCCCTCCGCCCGCATCCAGTACTGGCCCTTCTTTGAACCCGCGGCCAATTGTGGAGACCGTGCCGCCGCTCCTAGTCTCGCTGCAAGACTCCCGTATTCCGGGCTGAGGTCAGCCCGCCCAATCCGAGAGCCGAACGAAAGGAGAGCCCATGGGCTCGAAAGTTTCGTTTCGGACGGGTCTCGCCTCTCTCGTCATCGGAGGTTCGCTCGCCCTGACTCCCGCGCTCGCGCCGCCTCCCGACTTCGGCCAGCCCCTCGCGGGGCTCTCGAGCGACGAGCTCGAGCGCTTCGACGCCGGCCTCGACGAATTCAACGAGGTGGAAACCCCGGAGCAGGGCCTCGGCCCCGCGTTCAACGACGTCTCCTGCGGAACGTGTCATCTCGCGCCCGCCGCCGGCGGCGGCAGCGAGATCCTCGAGACGCGCTTCGGCCGCATCGGCCCCGACGGGCGCTTCGACGGAATGCCGGAGCTCGGCGGCTCGCTCATCCAGAAGAACGGCATCGGCGTCTCGGGCGACTGCGAGTACCTGGCGGAGCTCGTCCCCGCCGGCGCTACGATCTTCGCCGACCGGCGCACCACGCCGCTCTTCGGCCTCGGGCTCGTCGACGCCACGCCCGACCTGACCTTCTACGCGATCCGGGCCGAGGAGCTCCTGAACCCGGACGGGATCGCGGGGAAGGTCTCGGTCGTGCCCGACATCTCGACCGGAAAGAACGCGGTCGGCAAGTTCGGCTGGAAGGCCCAGAACCCCACCCTGTTCCAGTTCTCGGGAGACGCTTACGTCAACGAAATGGGCGTGACGAGCCCGCAGTTCCCGGACGAGAACTGCCCCGGCGGCGACTGCGACTCGCTGTCCTGCAACCCGGCGCCCGGGCTCAACGACGACGGCAGCGGCGTCGCCGCATTCGCGGACTTCATGACGTTTCTCGCCCCCCCGCCGCGCGGCCCGGTCACGGCATCCGCCGCCGCGGGCGAGCTCGTCTTCCGGGGCGTCGGCTGCGTCGGCTGCCACCGCTCGGTCATCCGGACGGGAGCGAACCCGGTCCCGGCGCTGAACAAGGTCCTCTACCACCCCTGGTCGGACTTCCTGCTTCACGACATGGGCGCGCTCGGCGACGGGATCACGCAGAACAACGCCACGGGCAGGCTCATGCGCACCGCGCCGCTCTGGGGCCTGCGCAAGGTCACGCGCTTCCTCCACGACGGCCGGGCGACGACCTACGCGCAGGCCATCCTGGCGCACGACGGCCAGGGCAAGAAGGCGCGCGACCGCTTCGCCGCGCTGCCGGGCTGGCAGAAGACGCTCCTGTACGCCTTCCTCAACTCGCTGTGACGGCGAGCCCTCTCTCCCCGAATCCGGGGAGAGGGGGTCCTTCTTTCGCGGGGACCGGCGGAGATCCGGACCGGAGTTGGTATCGTCCTTGCTCAGTGAGGTCCCCATGAAACGCATAGGCATCGCTCTGCTCGTCCTGGGTCTCGTGGGGTTCGTGCTGGCCTCGAGCCAGCGCGCCGGCTACGACTCGGTCGAAGGCGGCATCAAGCAGGTTTTCTCGTCGAGCGAGCGCTCGAAGAAGGAAGGCTGGGAAACCGCCCGCTGGGTGGCGGCGGGCCTCGGCGTCCTGGGCCTGGTGCTGACGCTGATGCCTTCGAAAAAAGCCTAGGCGCGCGGTCTCGCTCCGCCGAGCCCGAGCGTTCAAGGTCGTCGGGGCGGCGTTACCGCCGTGCGGCGCACGGCGTTCCCTACTCCGGGGGTTTGCCTTCGTTGGCCGGGTGGCGGCCGCCCTTCCTGCGCATCGCGCTCTCAAAGGGCGGGGACGAGCCCCGCCCCTACGGCCGGAACCCGGATCGACGATGCGCTACCCGACCGCGAAGCTCCGCATCGAGAGCGTCCCGTAGCGGAAGCCCTCGTGGATCGTCGTCACGCGCTCGCCGGCGATCGACGAGCCGAGCACGACGAAGATCGGATCGAAGTGCTCGGGCGTGGGGACCGCGCGCTCGGCGTGCGGCGCGGCCGTGCGGTAGGACGCGATCCCGGCCGAATCCATGGCCTCGAGGCGTTCGGCGACCCACGCGTCGAACTCGCGCGCCCAGCCCGCGACGCGGTCCGCGCGGTCCTCGAAGTCGACCTCGCGCAGGTTGTGAACGATGCCGCCCGTGCCGAGCAGCAGCACGCCCTGGTCGCGCAGGCGCGAGAGGGCCGCGCCCATCCGGAGAGCGTCCTCGGGCTGGCGGCGGAGCGGCTGCGAGATCTCGACGACGGGCACGTCCGCATCCGGATAGAGGGAGCGCAGCGGCACCCACGCGCCGTGGTCCAGCCCGCGCTCGGAATCGAGCTTGGCCTGAAAACCGGATTCGTCGAGCAGCCGAACCGTCAGTGCCGCCAGTCCCGGGTCGCCCCGGGCCGGATACCGGATCTCGTAGAGCTCCGCGGGGAACCCGCCGAAATCATGGATCGTCTCGGGCGCCGGCGACGCCGTCACGCGGACTGGGCCCGGCGCCTCGAAGTGACCGGACACGACGACGACGGCGCGCGGCCTGGGAAGCTTCGCCGCGAAGGCCCGGAGCGCCCGCCCCCACGGGTCGTCCTCGAGCGCGATCATCGGCGAGCCGTGCGAGACGAACAGGGCGGGAAGGCGAGCCACGAGGAGATTCTAGAGCCGTCGCGGGAGCTATCTCGGGGTCGCAGTTTGGCGAATCGCCCGGCTCCCCCGCCGGGCTACCAGATTTGACAGGCGGCCTCTTTCACCATCGGCGCGCCGGCCGAGCAGGAGAACGCCTTCGCGAACTCCGTCATGTTGACGATGGTCCCGACCGCGCGGTACTTGCCGAGCGGGTGCTCGTTGGTCTGGACGAGAAGCCGCGCGAACTCGGGGCGGTTGTTCGAGGCCCAGATGCGCGCCCACGCCAGGAAGAAGCGCTGGTCGGCCGTGAACCCGTCGATCGGGGCCGGCTCGGGCTTGCCCTGGAGGCTCATCCGGAACGCGCGGTGCGCGATCGTCAGACCGCCCAGGTCCGCGATCGACTCGCCCTGCACGAGCTCGCCGTTCTGGTGGAGGTCCGGCTCGACGTAGTAGCCGTCGAACTGCTGGATGATGCACTTCGCGCGCTCCTCGAAGGCCTTCGCGTCGGCCTCGGTCCACCAGTCGACCTGGTTGCCCTTCGCGTCGAACTTGCGGCCCGAGTTGTCGAAGCCGTGCGTGATCTCGTGGCCGATCACTCCGCCGATCGAGCCGTAGTTGATGGCGTCGTCGCCCTCCGGGTAGAAGAACGGGGGCTGAAGGATGCCGGCCGGGAACGTGAGCGCGTTCTTCGCCGGGTTGTACGACGCGTTCACGGTCGCCGGAGTCATTCCCCAGTCGTTGACGTCGGTGGGCTTGCCGATCTTGGCGAGGTCCCGCTTCCACTCGAACCGCGTCGCGGCCTCGACGTTGGCGGCGTAGGACGCGCGCGAGATCGAGAGGCTCGAGTAGTCGCGCCACTGGTTGGGGTATCCGATGCGCGGCAGGAAGGCCGCGACCTTCGCCGCCGCCGCCTTCTTCGTCGACTCGCCCATCCAGGTCAGCGTCTTCAGGTCGTCGTTCAGGGCGGCGAGGAGGTTCTTGACGAGCTCGTCGGCACGCTTCTTCGCTGCCGGCGGGAAGTACTCCTTGACGTAGACGCGGCCGAGGGCCATCCCCATCGCGTTGTCGGTCGCCGCGACGCAGCGCTTCCAGCGCGGCTGGATCTCGGGCGTTCCCGCGAGGGTCTTGCCGTTGAAGGCGAAATCCTCGTCCACGAACGCCTTCGTCAGCGTCGGGGCCGCCGCCGCAAGCAGCTGCCAGCGGAGATACGTCTTCCAGGTCGGGAGCGGAACCGAGGTCAGGAGCTTGTCCGTGGCCTGGAAGAAGGACGGCTGCCAGACGTTGACCTCCGTGCCGGACGGCAGCTTCTGCTCCGAGAAGTAGGCGGGCCAGGCGTAGTTCGGCGACTCCTTCGCGAAGGCCGCGACGGTCATCGGGTGGTAGGTCTTGTCGGGGTTCCGCAGGTCGACCCTGGTCTGCGACGCCTCGGCGAGCTTCGTCTCGAGCACCATGATCGACTTCGCGTCGGCGGCCGCGGCGTCGGCCGGGGCGCCGCCGAGCGTCAGCATCTTCTGCACGTGCGCGACGTACTTCGCACGCAGCTCCTCCGACTTGGCGTCGGTCTTCGTGTAGTAGTCCCGGTCCGGCATCCCGAGCCCGCCCTGCAGGGCCGCGGCGATGACCTTCGAGGAGTCCTTGCGGTCCTCCTCGGATCCGAACTGGAAGAGGACGTTCACGCCGATCGTCTGGAGCCGGGCGATCTCCTCGCGCAGCGCCGGGAGGTTCTTGATCGCGGCGATCCGGGCGAGCTCCGGCTCGATCGGGCGGATGCCCGAGGCCTCGATCGCGGCCTCGTCCATGCAGGCGCCGTAGAAGTCTCCGAGCTTCCGCTCGTCGGATCCGGCCGGCGAGGACTTGTCCGCCGCGAGCCCCTCGAGGATCTTCCGGAGGCTGTCGAGGTTGCGCTGCCGGAGCTCGTCGAACGTGCCCCACCGCGGACGGTCCGAGGGGATCGGGTTCTTCTCGAGCCATCCCCCGACGGCATACTGGTAGAAGTCGGTGCAGGCCTCGGCCTTCGGGTCCATGTCGGCGACGGCGAGCGACCGGGCGGGCGGGGGCAGATCGTCCCCGGCCGGAGAGGCGCCCAGGGCGCCGGCGAGCGAGACGGCCGCGATTCCGAGAGTCCAGCGAGCGGATTTCAAGGCTTCCTCCTGATTCGACAGGGCTCCGCCCGGCCGTTGCGAGTGGATACGTAAAGCGGCCTCCCGGGTTTGCGCGGACCGCCGCCATAGAATCCGGGGCCGTGCCCGATCTGCTGACGATCCTGGGGCTTGCGGCGTTCGTGCTCATCTTCGCCGGACTCTCCGAGGGGTTCGTCTCGCGGGCGCCCCTGTCGTTCCCGATGATCTTCCTGGGCCTCGGGTTCCTGCTCGGGAGCCGGGGCGTCATCTCGACCGAGCCCGACTCCCGCACGCTCGAGGCGGTGGCGACCGTCACCCTGGCGCTCGTCCTCTTTCTCGACGCGGTGAGGATGAAGTTCGACCGGTCGTCCCGGGAGTGGCTCGTCCCCTCGCTGGTGCTCGGGCCGGGCACGCTGCTGACGCTCGTTCTCGTCGCCGCCGGCGCGCACTTCCTCCTCGGCCTCGGCCTCGCGTCCTCGATCCTCGTCGGCGCGATCCTCTCCTCGACCGACCCGGTCGTGGTCCGGGACGTCGTCCGCGACAAGCGGATCCCGGGCGCCGTGCGCCAGTCGCTGACGACCGAGGCGGCGACGAACGACATCGTCGTGCTGCCGATCGTTCTCATCACGATCGCCGTCGTCCGGGCCGAGGCCTCGAGCGCCGGGGAGTGGGCGATGGTCCTCGGGAAGCTCCTGGTGCTCGGCCCCGCCCTCGGTTTCGGGATCGGCGCCGCGGGGGCCTGGATCATGTCCCGGATGGACCGGCGGTTCGGCATCCGGCGGGAGTACCAGTCGCTCTACGGCCTGGGCCTCGTCTTCGCGACGTACACGGCGGCCGTCGCCGTCGGGGGCGACGGGTTCCTCGCCGCCTTCGCGGCCGGAGCCGCCATTGCCGCGCTCGACCTGCGGCTCTGCGACTGCTTCCTCGAGTACGGCGACGCGACGTCCGAGATGATCATGCTCTTCGCCTTCATCCTCTTCGGCGCCGTGCTCTCCACGCTCGTCGGCACGGTGCCGCTGCCCGCGACCCTCGCGCTCGCGGCGGTCACGCTCTTCGTCGCGCGGCCGGCGGCGGTCGCGATCGTGCTCCGCAACGCCTCGGTCTCCGGCAGCGCCCGCGCCTTCATCGCCTGGTTCGGTCCGCGCGGGCTGGCGTCGCTGCTCCTCGCGCTGCTCGTCGTGCAGGCGAAGCTGCCCGGCGCCCAGACGATCCTCGCGATCGTCGGCGTCGTCGTGACCGTCTCGGTCGTCCTGCACGGCATTTCGGCCACTCCGCTGGCGGGGCGGTACGCCGCACGCGTGGCCCGCGAGACGCTCGCCGAGGAGCGGGTGAGCAGCGCCGCGGACCTGCTGCGTTCCGGAAAGGTCGTCGCCGTTGGGACGCCGACGATCGAGCCCCGGGACCTGCTGCCCTGGAGGGCGACCGACGAGCTTCCCCTGATTCTCGACGTCCGGTCGCGTTCGAGCTACGAGAAGGACCCGGCCGGAATTCCGGGGGACGTGCGCGTGCCGCCGGACGAGGTCGAGGCCTGGGCCGTCCGGCGCCCGCGCGAGCAGCCGATCGTCGCCTACTGCACCTGCCCGAACGACGCCACGAGCGTCCGGGTCGCGGAGAAGCTGCGGAGCATGGGCTTCCAGGCCTGGGCGTTGAAGGGCGGCCTCGAGGCCTGGCGCAAGGAGGTCGGCGGCGCGACCGCGCCGGCGCTCCCCGCGCCCGCGACACCGGCGGAAACGGCGGGGTCGGCGTAGAACCCGCCCGAAAACCGGGCGGCCGCGACCCGGCCAACGAAGGCAAACCCCCGGCAATGAGGGAACGCCCTGCGCAGCGCGGCGGTGACGCCGCCCCTACTTTCCGAAGACCTTTTTGAGCAGGTCGGTGACCTGCGCGGACGGGTTCGTCCGGATCTTCTTCTCCTGTTCGCCGAGCACCAGGAAGAGGCCGTCGAGGGCCTTGCCGACGACGTAGGCCTGGATGTCGACGGCCGGAAGGCTCGACGCGAACGGAACCGACTTGTACGCGCCGACGAGCTGATCGTACTGCTGAACGACGCCGACCTGCTTCATCGTGTCGTCGACGACCGGACGGAACGCCGCCGTGAGCGTGTCGCTCGTCTTCGCGCGGAAGTACTCCGTCGCGGCCGTGTCCCCTCCCGCGAGGATCTGGCGCGCGTCGTCGAACGACATCCCCTTGATGGCGCCCCAGAAGATGTCCTTCGCCGCGGGCGCCGCCTTCTCCGCCGCGCGGTTCATCCCGAGGACGAGCTCGTCGACCTTCTGGCCCTGGCCGATCATCCGCAGGCCCTGCTCGACGCTCTGGAGCTGCGAGGGCAGGAGGATCTTGATCGCGGCATTGGCGAAGTAGCCGTCGACCTTTCCGGTCAGGTCGACCGTGTTGGTCGTGCCGACCTCGAGCGCCTCCTTCAGGCCCGCGACGATGTCGCCGTTGGAGAGATTCGACTTCGAGTCGGACTTGAAGATCTTTCCCAGGTCGATCTGGGCGTAGGAGACCGACGCGGAGGAAAGAAGAACGAGGGCGAGGACGAGACGCGTGCGCATGGGAATCCTCCTTATCTGGGTCGAGGCGTCGGCGTGGCCGGCGGAGGTTTGAGAAACTGCTGGAGCAGGTCCGCGGGATTCGCGGCCTTGCCGTCGCCGCTGTCGAGAACGTTTCCGAGCACCTGTCCGGCCGTTCCGCCGAGCTTCTCCCCGGCCTGGCGGGCGAGCACGCGGCGGCCGAGGTCGAGGACGATGCTCTCGTCGATCGTGACCTTCGGCGAGGAGACGGGGCCGGAGGCGCGAAACGGAAGGGCGAGCTTCCCCTCGGAGTCCGCGAGGTACCGGCCGGCGCCGCCGAGGCTCTTCACGACGGCCGGGCCGAGAACGATGCGGCCCTGGTACGCGATCGTCCGGTCGAGGCCGATCGAGCCGTCGGCCGTCGCGGCGACGTCGCGGCCCGAGAGCTTCAGGTCGGGCGTCGCGACGCGGCCGTCCGCCAGCCGAAGCGACGTCTCGAGCGTCGAGAACTTCGTGGACTCGAGGCTCGCCGGAACCTGGAAGCCGGCGACCTTTCCGACGGCCGAAAGCGAGCGGGCGACCTCCGGCATCAGCTGCACGGTGCGCAGATCCGCGTCCGCGACCGCGATGCGCCCGTCCCCACGGCCCGTCTTCGAGATCGCCTCCCACCCGAGACCGCGGCTCGCGATCGCGAGCTTGCCTTCGAGCCGCCCCGAGACGACGTCCCGAAGCGAAGTCGCCGACTCCACGAGCGGCTTTGCTTCGACGCCACGGACCTCGAAGGACAGGTGCGAATCGGAGTTCGGGTGCGCGAAGTCGGACTCGATGCGCGCCGAGAGCGTCCCGCCGTAGACGGTCGCCGAAGGAACGAGCGTGAGCGCGCCCTCGTTCCAGGTCCAGTCGGCGGCCAGCTTCTCGAACGGGACGTTGCGCACGCTGCCCGAGGGGACCGTGATCCGGCCCGACATCGGCGCCTTCCCGCGCGAGGCGAGCGTGGCCCGTGCGGAGGCGGCCCCGAGGAGCGGCTTTCCGCCGGAGGTGACGGCGAAGGGCGCGGCGTCGACGGAGGCCTCCGTCTCGAGATCGGCGGCCGTCCCCCGGACCTGCGCCTCGAGCCGGAGGCGCCCGGCGAGCTTGACTCCGGCCGGAAGCGTTCCGGCGATCCCCGGCAGCCCCGTGACGCTGTCGATCGAAACGTCGCCGGGTGTCGCGATCCGCAGGTCGACGCGCGGCTCCTTGCGCAGGCCCTCGACGCGCCCCTCGATCCGGAGCGGCAGGTTCGCCGCCGAGATCAGGGTGTTCGAGAGCCCGAGCGTGCCGCGTTCCCAGTCGAACGCGATCGCGAAGGTGCCGTCGGCCGGCGGAATGCGGGACGCCGGCGCGGCCGGAACGAGCGCGAACTTGCCCGCGATCGCGAGCGCGCCGAGCGGGGCGCCGTCCGCGGTGCCGCTGATCGAGAACTTCCCCGGATCCGACGCGGCGAAGGCCGCGACGTACGGCGCGAGCCGACCGAGAGCGAGGTCCTTCGCGGCGAAGGTGGTCTTCAGCGGGGCCTGCCCGACGGGACCGCTCGTCGGAAGCGGGCCGAGGGTTCCCTGGAGCGAGAGATTGCGTCCCGCGTCGGCGAGGAAGCGCGCCGAAAGGTCGAAGCGCGCGGGCATCGACGGGGACACGTCGACGATCCGTCCCGTCAGGTCGTCGAGCGAGGTCGTGACCGTACGGCCCGGCGCGACCTTGCGGTCGACGAAGGCGGCCCGGCCCCGCGCGATGTCGATCCGCGAAACGAGGAGCGCCGCGGCCGCGGTCTGCGAAGCGGGCGCGCTGTCCCGCGAGCCCGCGGAAAGGAAGTCGTCGACGTTCAGGGCCCCCGAGGGCGACCGCTCGATCGTCAGGGTCACGCCCTCGAGCACGATCCGCCGGACCTCGACGCGGCGCGAGAGGAGCGGCCAGAAGGCGACCTTGATCGAAGCCGCGTCGGCCGAGAGGAGCGTCGGGCTCTCCCAGCCGTCCGTGTTGCGCACCGCGACCTTCTCGACGCCGGCGCCGACGCCCGAGAAGATCTGGAGCCGCATCTTCCCGATCTCGACCTTCCGGTGGAGGGCGGACTCGGCCGCGGCGACGACCTTCGCGCGGACGGCGTCGAGCGGCACGAGAAACGGCAGCGCCAGAAGGAGCAGGACGAGGACGGCCGCGACCGCGGCGAGGATCCGGAGGAGACGGCGGGGGCCCGGTTTCATGCCGTCAACCTACTCCAAAGGCGGGGCGACGGACGCGGGTCGATCGCATTAGAGTCCGGGTATGCCCGAGGGCAACACGATCCACCGCCTGGCCCGGCTCCACAACCGCGACTTCGGCGGGAGGCGGCCCGCCGTGGCCTCGCCGCAGGGCCGCTTCTCGCGGGAGGCGAAACGGCTCGACGGACGCCAGTTCCGCCGCGCGGAGGCGTTCGGCAAGCACCTCTTCCACCACTGGAGCGGCGGCCTCGTCGTCCACGTGCACCTGGGGATGGCGGGCTGGTTCTACCGGTATCGGGGCGAGGCGCCGGAGCCGCGGCCGACGGTCCGGATGCGCCTCGCGACGAGGGCGGTCACGACGGACCTCATCGGCCCGCCCACCTGCGAGCTGATGCCCGAGTTCGCGCGGCGCGCCCTGCTCGCGCGCCTGGGCCCGGACCCGCTGCGGAGCGACTTCGACCCGGACCGCGTGTGGGGCGAGCTCCAGCGCCGCCCGAAGCGCGCGATCGGCGACGCCCTCCTCGACCAGCGCGTGCTGTCGGGAGTCGGGAACATCTACCGCAACGAGGCGCTGTACCTGACGGGCATCCATCCGCTCCGCGCGAGCGGGCGCGTCACGCCGGACGAGTGGGACGCGCTGTGGCGGACGGTCCGCCGCCTCATGCGGCGCGGGGTCGTCCAGGCGCGCGTCCGCACCGTCGCCGCGCGGGAGCCCGCGCACCCGCTTTCGGGACGCGGGCCCGGGGACGATTCCTTCTACGTGTACCAGGCGCAGTTCTGCCGCCGCTGCGCGACGCCGATCCGCGAGTTCCCGCTCTCGGCGCGGCGGATGTTCGCGTGCGAGACCTGCCAGCCGCGCGGGGTCCGGCGCCGCACGCGGAGTTCCCGCACCGGCTAGAATCCCGGCGTCCGGCAACAGGAGGTCCCGAGATGCTCAGCGCCCTGCTCCTCGCTTCGCTCCTTCTCGCCCAGACCGCATCCCCGCCCGCCCGCGACGCCTCGCTGCCGCCGGCGGCCGAGCAGGCGAAGGCCGCCCTCGACTCCTCGCCGCGGCACGGCGAGTACGTCGACGTGCCGAACCCCGGCGGGCCGGCGCTGAAGACCTGGATCTCCTACCCCGAGCGCAAGGACAAGGCCGGCGTCGTCATCGTGATCCAGGAGGTCTTCGGCCTGACGGACTGGCTCCGCGGCGTCGCGGACCAGCTCGCGAAGGAGGGCTTCATCGCCGTGGCGCCCGACATGGTCTCGGGCCTCGGCCCCAACGGCGGCGGCACCGACTCGGTCGCGAGCCGCGACGACGTCGTCGCGCTCGTGCGCGGGATCTCGCCGGACGAGGCGAACAAGCGCCTGAACGCCGTGCGCGACTGGGCGCTCAAGATCCCGGCGGGCAACGGAAAGCTCGCGACCCTCGGATTCTGCTGGGGCGGGGGGAAGAGCTTCGCCTACGCCGGGGCGCAGCCCGCGCTCGACGCGGCCGTCGTCTTCTACGGCACCTCGCCCGACGCTCCCGTGCTCGCCGCGATCAAGGCTCCGGTGCTCGGCCACTACGGCGGCGACGACGAGCGCGTGAACGCCACGATCCCCCCGGCCGAGGCCGAGATGAAGAAGCTCGGCAAGACCTACGAGCCCCACATCTACCCGGGCGCCGGGCACGGGTTCCTTCGCGACCAGGCGGGGCGCGACGGGGCGAACCTCAAGGCGACGCGCGAGGCGTGGCCGAAGACGATCGCGTTCCTGAAGGAGCGCCTGAAATAGCCGGGACGACGGCCCCGCGGCCCTGACGATGATCCTGACCTGCCCCGCCTGCGGAAAGAAGAACCGGTCCCCGGCCGAGCGGCTGGCCGAGGCGGGGCGCTGCGGGAGCTGCAAGACGCCGATCTCCCCGGTCGCGCGCCCCATCGACGCCGACGAGGAGATCTTCCGCGAGGTCACCGAGAAGGCCCGCGTCCCCGTGCTCGTCGACTTCTGGGCGGAGTGGTGCGGACCGTGCAAGATGGCGGCGCCCGAAGTCGCGAAGACAGCGGCCGACATGGCCGGCCGGGCCCTGGTCCTCAAGGTCGACACCGAAGCCCACCCCGAGATCGCGGCGCGCTACGACGTGCGCGGCATCCCGAACTTCGCCGTCTTCCGCGGAGGCCGCCTCGCGTTCCAGCAGCCGGGCCTCGTCCCGAGCGCGACGCTGAAATCCTGGCTCGCGTGAGAGGCGCCGACGAGGCGAGCAGGCGCTCCAGCACCCGCGAGGGCGGCGCCCGCCGACGCCGTGCTACCCTCTTCTTCGTATCCTTAAACGGGCCCATCTTCGGTCGAGAGACCGCCGCCTCCCGGCGCCCTGGGCGCTCGCCGCGGCCCTCGCCGTCCTTCTCGCGGCTCTCGCCGCTCCGGCCTCCGCCGAAGAGCGCGCGACCCTCGTCTGGAAGGGCGAGAGCCGCCCCGTCGGCATGCTCGGCGGCCGGGAGTTCGTCGTGTCCGACGCCGCCCGCGCTCTCGGCCTGACGGTCTCCTCGGACCCCGCCACGGGCGTGCTGACGATCACGGGCGCCGGGCACCAGGTGCTGCTCGGGCCCGGCACGGCGCAGGTCCCGGTCGACAAGCGGATCGTCGCCATCTCGGGGCCCGCGCGCCTCGTCGCGGGCGCGCTCTACGCGCCCGCGGACTTCTTCGAGAAGGTCCTCTTCCCGCTCGCCGGGGCGGCCGGCGTCGTGGGACGCCGCGAAGAAGACGTGGACGCTCTCGCCCGCCGGCCCGCCTCCCCTGTCGATCGAGGTCGCCGTCGTCCACGTCGAGCCGACGACGCAGGTCGTGCTCCGGCTCTCGGACGCGGCCCAGACGTCGACCGCGCTCTCCGACAAGGGCCTCCAGGTCCGGTTCGCCGACACGAAGATCGACCCGCCGTTTCCCGAAAAGAAGTACGACGACCCGCTCGTCGCGTCGGTGCGGTTCTCGGGCGACCTCGCGCTGATCGACTTCCGGGAGCCGGGTCTCTCGGCCCGCACGTATCCGCTGACGTCGCCCGATCGTCTCGTCGTCGAGGTCGGGCGCCGCATCGCGCCGCCGCTGCCGGCGACGGCGGAGTCGGCGGCGCCGGTCGCGGCCGTCGGCCCGCAGGTGACGATCGTGGTCGATCCGGGGCACGGGGGCACCGAGACCGGGGCGATCGGGCCGGGCGGGCTCTTCGAAAAGGACGCCACCCTCGAGATCGCCAAGCGCATCGTCGCGACGCTCCCGAAGGCGATCGCCTGCCGCACGGTCCTGACCCGGGACTCCGACCTCCTGCTGCCGCTCGACGACCGCACGTCGATCGCGAACCACGAGAAGGCGGACCTCTTCCTCTCGATCCACGCCAACTCGTCGCGCTCGGCCTCGGCCCAGGGCTCCGAGACCTACTACCTGTCGCTCGAGGCCTCGGACAAGCTCGCGCAGGAAGTCGCCAGCCGCGAGAACGAATCCAACGGCGGCCCGGCGGGCCCGCGGCCGAGACCGGCAACCCCGACCTCGACTTCGTCCTCTGGGACCTGGCGCAGAGCGCGCACCTCAAGGAGTCGAGCGAGATCGCCGAGGCGATCCAGGTCGAGATGAACGCCGTCACCGACACCGCCAACCGGGGCATCAAGCAGGCGCCCTTCCGCGTCCTCGTCGGCGCGACGATGCCCGCGATCCTCCTCGAGGTCGCGTTCATCTCCAACCCCGCGGAGGAGAAGAGCCTGAAGAGCCCCGAGTTCCAGCAGACCGTGGCCGACGCGGTGGCCCGCGCGGTGGCGCGCTTCTACGGCAAGCGGCTTCCGTCCGCGATCCGGGCGATGCCCCCCGCCGAGCCGCCGACGCCGCGGCCCTCGCCCTCCCCGACCGCCCGGGCCCCGCGCTCGAAAGCCCGATGAGCCGGCGCGCGGCGGCGATCCTGCTCGCGGTCCTCGCGGCCGCCGTCGCGGCCCTGATCCTCGCCAACCGCGGCGATCTCGCGAGCCTCTCCCGGCGGGTGCCCCGGCCGTTCCTGCGCGTGACGCCCGCTCCCGCCCCGATCGTCACCCCCGCTCCGGGCGTGACCGCGCCGCCGGCCGTCGAGACCGTCCGCGTCACGCTCTACTTCCCGGACCAGGACGGCATGCTCCTGCACGCCGAGGAGCGGGACGTGCCGAAGCCCGGCCGGCGCCGCCGCGTTCCTTCAGACGATCTTCGCCGAGCTCCAGAAGGGGCCGACGCGGGAGGGCCTCATCGGCGTCATCCCGCCGAAGATGCAGCTGCGCAACGCCTTTCTCCTGCAGGAGGGCGAGGCCGTGCTCGACCTCGCGGTCGACTCGGGCCTCACGTTCGGCTCCGACGAAGAGCTGACGATCGTCGGCGCCCTCGTCGACTCGACGCTCCAGAACGTGGCCGAGACGTCCCGTGTGAGAATCCTCGTCAACGGCGAGCCCGCCGAGACCCTGGGAGGCCACGTGGACCTGACCCGGCCGCTTCTCTTCCTGAAGACCATCGTCGCCCCGCCGGACGCCGAATCGGCGGCCGGCGCGCCGACGCCCGAGGCGACGCCGTGAGCCCGGCGACGCCGCGCCCCGACGGCCGCGCGCCGGACAGGCTGCGGCCCGTCGCGATCGAGACGGGCGCCGCCCGGCACGCCGAAGGATCCGCGCTGATCACGCTCGGCGACACGCGCGTCCTCTGCGCGGCGTCGGTCGAGGACCGCGTGCCGCCGTTCCTGAAGGGCAGCGGCAGCGGCTGGGTCACGGCCGAGTACGGCATGCTCCCGCGGGCCACGCACACGCGCTCGGCGCGGGAAGCGGCCGTCGGAAAGCAGGGCGGGCGCACGCTCGAGATCCAGCGCCTGATCGGGCGCTCGCTCCGCAGCGTCACGGAGCTGCGCGGGCTCGGCGAGCGCACGATCACGCTCGACTGCGACGTCCTGCAGGCGGACGGCGGGACCCGCTGCGCCGGGATCACGGGGGCCTGCGTGGCCCTGGCGATGGCGCTCGCGAAGCTCTGCCGCGAGCAGAAGATCCCGCGCTGGCCGCTGCGCGAGACGGTGGCGGCGGTCTCCGTCGGAATCTGCGCCGGCCAGGCGGTCCTCGACCTCGCGTACGCCGAGGACGCGGAGGCCGACGTCGATTGCAACGTCGTCGGAACGGCCTCGGGCGCGTTCGTCGAGATCCAGGGGACGGCCGAGCGGCGTCCCTTCACCGACGCGCAGCTCCATGAGCTCCTGGCGCTGGCGAAGAAGGGACTGGAGGCGCTGCGCGGAATCCAGGACGCGGCGCTCGAGCCGCACCTGCGGGGGATCGAGACGCGGTGAGCGTGGGCCGGTAAGCAGTACGCAGTAAGCAGGGTAAGCGGAAACTTCCGGGGCCGCGGTTCAGGGTAAACGCGCGTTTCCGGCGACGGCGGAGGCGTGGTCGCGCGCGTAGTGCGAGCGCAGGAGATCGCCGCCGAAGTCGTTCTGGAGATCCCGGAAGACGCTGTGCACGTGGTTCGCGTGGTCCTGGGTGTTGTCGTACTCGATGATGAACGTCGGGCCCTGCACGCGGTAGTAGTGGCCCTCGCCCGCGCCGGTGCCCCCGGCCCAGGCGAAGCGGATCGACTCGACGCCGGCCTTCGCGATCCGTTCCGTCTGGGCGCGCGCGACGTCTTCGGCGAGGTTGCCGGTGTAGAGCGCTACGAGCTCCATCAGCACCTGGCGCTGCGCGGGAGACATCTCCGCGGCCGCCAGACCTTCCGGGTCGGGCACCGACTTTCGCCCGGGACCGAACAGGATGTCTGCGGGAGCCTTCGCCGAGATGACCGCGGCCGCGCGCTGCCGCGCGTCGAGGCTCGCGAGAAGCTTCCGCGCGACGTCCTCCTCGGGTCCCAGGACGCGAAGGCCCGCGTGCGGTCCCGAGGCGACCCGCGCGGGATTGGCGCCGAAGAAGGCCGGCGTTTCCGAGACCACGCGGCCCGACGCCGACGAGAAGTGGAGCGAGACGTGATGGCCCTCGAAGCGCCAGGCCCACGGACGGTCGTCCGAGGGGACGCCGAAGACCGTCAGGTAGTAGCGGTCGGGATCGCGGCCGAAGGCGAAGGTCTGCGTCTCGCGCAGGATGCCCTCGAGGACGATCACGCCCTCCGTCTTCTCGTAGCCTCGCGCCGAGAGGCTCGCGCGGAGCATCTCCATGGCGGCGGCGCGCTCGGATGGATTGAGTTGCCCCAGCGTGACTCCGCGCCGCTCTCCGGGCAGGTAGCTCCAGCGCGTGCGTTCCTCGCCCTCGAGCGGCAGCGCGCAGTCCGTCTTGAGCCCGGGCCGCAGGAGCGCGAGGAACGCGCGCGCGGTCCGAGTGACGTCGGTGTCGTGGGCCGTCAGGCGCGCGGCCGGGAGGACCACGAGAAGGAGAGCCGCGGCGAGGCGTTTCATGACGCCTCCCCGGCGAGACGGGTCACGATCTGCTTCGGGTTCATGAGCGTCCGGTGCACCGGACACCGGTCGGCGATCTCGAGCATGCGCCGCCGCTGCTCCTCCGACAGGGGTCCCGAGAGCTCGATCTCCCGCTCGATCCGGTCGATCCGGCTGTCGTCCCGCGTCTCGCACTCGGCGCAGTCGGGCGCGTAGACCTTCTGCTGGGTCAGGCGGACCGTGATCCCCGTCAGCGGCCACCCCTTCCGGTCCGCGTACATGCGCAGCGTGATCGACGTGCAGGCGCCGAGCGCCGCGAGGAGGAGCGCGTAGGGATCCGGCCCGGAGTCGGTCCCGCCCGCCGCGAGCGACTCGTCGGCCGCGAGGACGTGCCCGCCGGTTTCGATCCACTGCGCGTACCGCCCGCCCGCTTCGCGGACGACGACTTCGGTCATGCCCGCCTCCTCGGCCGATCCTATGCCGCGGCGCTCCCGGCGGCGAGGGCGCGGTGATGCAGGACCACGAGAACGGTGCCGGCGGCGTAGACGAGGAGCGCCAGGTTGGCCTCTCCGCGGGGAGCGTGCACGAGGAAGGCGATCGCGAACGTCGCCAGCATCGCTCCCGCCCCGAGGCGGAGCGTGCGCGGGACGAGAAACAACCCGGCCCCGACCGCCTCGACGGAGGCGAGCAGAAGCAGGGCGTGGTTCGGGTGCCCCTGGAGCGCGCGGAACACGGTCCGCACGCTCTCGACCGCGACGACGATTGCGAGCGTCCAGTGAAATACCGCGAAGGCCCGGCGGAACGCGCGCGTCATCGGCTCAACTCTCCCCCTTCTCCCGCAGCAGATGGCTCGCGCCCGCGTCGAGGTCGAGCCCGTAGATCTTCTTGAGCTCGGCGATCTTCCGCCGCGTCTCCTCGGAGAAGGGCGCCTTGCCCTCGAAGGCATGGAGGCAGATGCCCTCGAGCAGGTCGCCGAGCGACAGGTCTCTGAGCTCCGCGAGGGCCTTGAGGACCTTGAGGATGCGCTTCTCGAGGCGGACCCCGGTCTGCACGCGCTCGACGAGCAGCCGCGAGGCCGGGCGGGCGGGATGGCCGCGTCTTGTTACCATGGTACCAATATACACCCGGTCGGCCCGGCGGACGCGGGACGCCCCGTACAATCGCGCGCCGGAGGTCTCGCCCATGACGCCACGCGTGGGTTTCATCGGACTCGGAACGATGGGCGCCCCCATGGCCCGCAACCTCGCGAAGGCGGGCTTCCCCCTCACGGTCTTCACGCGGACGGCCTCGAAAGCCGCCGCCCTGGCGGCCGAGCTCGGCCCGGGCGTGCGCCCGGCCGCGAGCGCCGAAGAGGTCGGGAAGGCGTCCGACGTCGTCGTCTCCTGCCTGCCGGACTCCCCCGAGGTCGAGTCGGTCCACCTCGGCGAGCACGGCACCATCCATGGCGCCGCGCGGGGCGCCGTCGTCGTCGACTGCTCGACGATCGCGGCCGGCGCCGCGCGCTCGATCGCCGAGCGGCTCGCCGGGGCCGGGATCGCGTTCGTCGACGCGCCGGTCTCCGGCGGACAGAAGGGCGCGATCGAGGGGACGCTGACCTTCTTCGTCGGCGGCGATGCCGCGGCGCTCGAGACGGCGCGTCCCGCGCTCCGGGCCATGGGCAAGCGGATCACGCACCTCGGTCCGTCCGGCGCCGGCCAGCTCGGCAAGGCCACGAACCAGATCGTCGTCGCGAACACGCTCGTGGCGGTCGCCGAGGGAATGGCCTTCGCGGCGAAGGCGGGCCTGCCGCTCGAGTCGCTCCACGCGGCGCTGATGGGAGGGGCCGCGAGCTCCTGGATGCTCGACGTGCTCGGCCAGAAGATGATCGGGCGCGACTTCGCCCCGGCCTTCGCGATCAAGCACCAGCAGAAGGACCTCGCGATCGTCCTCGCGACGGCCCGCGCGAACGGGGTGCCGCTGCCCGGCACGGCCCTCGCGCACCAGCTCCTCTCGGCCCTCGAGGCGCAGGGCCGCGGCGAGGACGGCACGCAGGCGCTCCTCACGCTCTACGAGCGCATGGCCGGCTCCGGCGCGGCGCGATGAGCTCGCCCCTCGCCGGAACGAGGGCGCTCCTCCTCGATCTGGAGGGAACGGTGTTCCAGTCCGGCGCGCTCATTCCGGGCGCCGCCGACGCCCTCGCCGCCGCCGAGCGCCGTGGCATCGCGTGCCGGTTCGTCACCAATGCGACGAGCCGGCCGCGCGCGGTCCTGCGGCGCGAGCTCGCGCGGATGGGGCTCGACATTGCGGCCGACCGGCTCTTCACCGGGCCGCGCGCCGCGCGGTCGCTCCTTCTCGCGCGCGGCTGGACGCGCTGCCACTTCCTGGTCCGCCCGGCGCTCCTCGAGGACTTCGAGGGGATCACGCCGGTCGAGGCGGGGGCGGACGCCGTCGTTCTCGGGGACCTCGGCGAGGGGATGACGTACGAGCGCCTCAACCGCGCGTTCCGCCTGCTGCTCGACGGGGCGGAGCTCGTGACGCTCGCGCGCAACCGGTACTGGCAGGCCGAGGGCGGGCTCATGCTGGATTCCGGTCCCTTCGCCGCGGCGCTCGAGCACGCGTCCGGCAAGGCCGCGCTTCTCGCCGGCAAGCCCTCGCGCGCCTTCTTCGAGGCCGCGCTCGCCTCGACGGGCGTTCCGGCGCCGGAGGCGGCGGTCGTCGGCGACGACCTCGAGTCGGACGTCGGCGGAGCGCAGTCGGCGGGCATGCGGGGAATCCTGGTGCGCACCGGGAAGTACCGCGAGGGCGACCTCGGCCGCTCGCCGGTCTCGCCCGACGCGATCCTCGCCTCGCTCGCCGACCTGCCGGCGCTTCTCTGATAATCTCGACTCCGATGGTCGACAAGCCTCGCGACGACGACGAGCACGCCGCCCGCGTGCACGAGTCGTTCGATTCGCTCCACGCGCAGGTCGGGGGCCGGATCGACGACGAGGGCCGTGCCGCGATCGAGAAGCTGCGCTCGGCGGCCGCCGCCCGGGACGGCGAGGCGCTGCGCGCCGGGTTGAAGGACCTGCGCGACCGGCACGGTTGGCTCTACCGCGAGCTCGCCGCGCACCCCCGGCTGGCGAACCTGCTCGACGACCTGGCGCTGCTCGGCCTGTAATCCCGCAGCCGCCGTCCGCGGTCGGCCGTCCGTCTGCCGGGAAAGCGCTGCATCTCAACGACTTGGCCGTCTGACCGGGCGGCCGAGCACCGAACATGCCCGAGGGGCCTCGCTCCCGCCCGGATCCCGGAGGGGCCTGCCTGCGTATGCTCCGGAAGTGCCGTCGCGACACGACTGGGTCGAGCTGCTCCGCGGGACGTTCTCCGCCGTCGGCCGGGAGGACCTGACCGGCCTCTACTCGCGCGAGTGGCGGCTCGCCCAGGAGATGCTGACCGCCGAAGACGCGGCGCGTCCGGCTCCGGCCGGCGGCCGCGGCCGGGTCCGCCGGTTCCTCCACACGACCAACAGCGTCCTGTTCGGCCTCGCGAAACGGCTCGCTCCCGCGCGGCGGGTGGTGTTCCTCGTCGTCCTGCTGTGCCTGGTGATGTCGATGTGCGGCCCGAACTTCCACCGCAGCGACACGAAGCTCGAGAACGGCGTGCGTCGGACGACGTCCTACACGGTCGACTTCGACAGCACCTTCCTGTTCGCGTCCACGGTGCTGCTCGGCCTGCTGCTCGGGATGGAGCTCGTCGACAAGATCAACTTTCGCGACGAGCTCGAGCTCGCGCGCGACCTCCAGGCGAGCCTGATTCCGAAGGAGATGCCGCAGACCCCGGCGTTCGCGGCGGGCGCCCACAACGAGATCGCCAACACCGTCGGCGGCGACATCTACGATTTCGTCCCGCTGCCGGACGGGCGGCTGGCCGTGCTCTTCGGGGACGCCTCGGGCCACGGAATGGCGGCCGGGCTCGTCATGGCCGTCGCGCACGCGGCGTTTCGCACGCAGCTCGACGTCGATCCCTCGCCGCCGGCCATGTTCGCGACGCTCAACCGCATCCTCTGCCGCACCGGCAGCCCCCGGGCCTTCTTCTCGTGCGTCTACCTGCTCCTCTCGCCCGACGGCTCGTTCGCCGGGTCGGTCGCGGGACATCCCCAGCCGATCGTCGCCGGCGCCGACGGCGGCGTGCGCGCGCGGATCGGGAAGGGCGCGTACCCGCTGGGAATCCGGCCGCAGCTCGCCTGGAGGGTCGAGACCGGCCGCATCGAGCCCGGCGAAACGCTGTTCATCCACTCCGACGGGCTTTCCGAGGCGCGCAATGCCGCCGGCGAGGAGTTCGGGGACGCGCGAATCGAGGTTCTTCTGCGGCACGGGGCGTCCCTGCCTCCGCAGGCCCTCGCAGACTCCGTCGCCGTCAGCGCGCGCGCCTTCCGCGGCGCGGTCCTCCCCGACGACGACGTCTCCATCGCCGTCATCCGCCGCCTGGTCCCGGTCCTGCATCCCTGAGAGAAGGCCGGGGAAGGCTGGAGTCAGCCCTGCACATCTGAAGTATGTGCGGGGAGTGACTGTGCCGCTTGAAGTTAGACCGAAACTTCAGACTTTCAGGGCTGACCCCATGAATCTGCGTGGGAGGCACTCACGTATTTGGAATTGCCGGGCATGGCCGGGGGTTGGGGTCCATGCAGGATTTCCGGCGCCCGATCCGGCGTCGCCCGTAAGCGACTGACCGGCAAGGAGAAAAAGGACCACAATGTCCGAAAATAACTCGAAGACGCTTCCGGTCGTTCCCATGCGGAACGCCGTGCTCTTTCCCGGCGTGACCTTCCCGATCTCGGCCGGCCGCGCTGGGACCCTGCGAGCCATCGAGGCGGCCATGGCCTCGCCGGATCACCGGGTCTTCGCCGTGGCCCAGCGCAGCGAGTCCGAATCCGTCTCCCCCTCCGACCTCTACACGATCGGGACGATCGCGACGATCGGCTCGGTCCAGCGGGGGCTCGGCGGGATCCGTCTCGTTCTCGACGGCAAGGCGCGCGGCATCGCCCTGCGTCTCGCCCCGACCAAGCAGGGCTTCCTCGAGGCGACCGTCCAGGAGGCGAACGAGATGCTGCCGCTCGATCCGCGCGACGCGGCGTTCGCCGGCCTCCATCGCGAGGCGCGCGAGCGCGCCGCGGAGCTCGGCAAGAAGCTCGGCCTTCCCGACGAGGCCGTCGAGCAGATCCTCGCCGAAGTCGACGAGCCCGGCCGGCTGGCGGACCTCGTGGCGGGCTACCTCGACGTTCCCGTCGCGGCCAAGCAGGTCCTCCTCGAGACGCTGTCGGTCGAAGACCGGCTGCGGCGCGTCCTCGTCCACGTCCAGCGCCAGGTCGACGTCCTGTCGGCCCAGGAGGACATCCAGTCCAAGGTCAAGGAGGAGATCGGCAGCCGCCAGCGCGAGATGTACCTGCGCGAGCAGATGAAGGCGATCCAGAAGGAGCTCGGCGAATCCGACGGCCCGTCCGACGAGGGACTCAAGGAGCTGCGCGCGAAGCTCGACGCGCTCGACCTTCCCGACGACGCCCGCAAGGAAATCGACCGCGAGTGGCAGCGCCTCACGCGGATCGGCCGTGAGTCGATGGAATCGCAGGTCATCCGGACCTACCTCGAGACGGTGGCCGAGCTGCCCTGGAACTCGCGCAGCGACGAGAAGCTCGACGTGCCCGAGGCCGCCCGGATCCTCGACGAGGACCACTTCGGCCTGAAGGACGTCAAGGACCGCATCCTCGAGTTCCTGGCCGTGCGCCAGCTCGGCGAGGAGCGGGCGAAGTCGGCCGCGTCGGCCTCGGCCGGGACCCCGGCCACCGCGGCGGCGACGGCGGACGAGCCATCCGCGACGCAGAAGACGAAGGATGCCTCGCCGCGTTCCGGCAAGGGCCGGATCCTGCTCTTCGCCGGCCCCCCGGGCGTCGGCAAGACCTCGATCGCCAAGTCGATCGCCCGCGCGATGGGCCGCAAATACGTCCGCATCTCGCTCGGCGGCGCGCGCGACGAGGCCGACATCCGCGGCCACCGGCGCACGTACATCGGCGCGATGCCGGGCCGCATCCTCCAGGGCATGAAGCAGGCCAGCTCGAAGAACCCCGTGTTCCTCCTCGACGAGGTCGACAAGCTCGGCGTCTCCTACCAGGGCGACCCGGCTTCGGCCCTGCTCGAGGTGCTCGACCCGGCGCAGAACGATTCGTTCACGGACCACTACCTGGGCGTGCCCTTCGACCTGTCGGAAGTCCTCTTCATCGCGACGGCCAACTTCGTGCAGAACATCCCGGGCCCGCTGCTCGACCGGATGGAGACCGTCAACTTCGCCGGCTACACCGAGGAAGAGAAGCTCCAGATCGCGAAGAGCTACCTCGTCCCGCGCCAGGTCGAGGAGAACGGCCTCGTCCCCGGCCAGCTCGACCTGACCGAGGGCGCCATCCGCGAAGTCGTTTCCAGCTACACGCGCGAGTCGGGCGTGCGCCAGCTCGAGCGCGAGCTCGGCAAGCTCGCCCGCAAGGTCGCGCGCCGGATCGCCGCGCGCGAGATCGAGAAGGCGGAGATCCGGGCCGAGGACGTCCGGCCGCTGCTCGGCCGGCCGCACGTGCACCCCGAGAAGATGGCCCCGGGCGACCAGATCGGGGTCGCGACCGGCATGTACTACACGCCGGCCGGCGGGGACATCATGTTCGTGGAGGCCTCGCTGATGCGCGGCAAGGGCGAGCTCATCCTGACGGGCCAGCTCGGCGACGTCATGAAGGAGTCGGCGCGCGCCGCGTGGACGTTCGCCCGGAGCCACGCGCCGCTGATCGGGATCGACGAGAAGGACTTCGAGCGCGACATCCACATCCACGTGCCGGCGGGCGCGATTCCCAAGGACGGGCCTTCGGCCGGCCTCGCGATGGCCTCCGCCGTCGCCTCGGCGCTCTCGCGCCGCGCCGTCCGCAACGACGTCGCCATGACCGGCGAGATCACGCTCTCGGGCCGGGTCCTGCCGATCGGCGGCCTGAAGGAGAAGATCCTCGGGGCCGTGCGGGCGGGCATCCGCACGATCGTGATCCCCCGCGACAACGAGGCGGACCTCGAGGACCTCTCCGAAGCGGTGCGGGGCCAGATCGAGGTCCTCCCGGTCACGACCCTGTCCGAGGCGCTCGCGGTGACGCTGCGCGACGCGTCGCTCGAGAACGGCCGGCTGACCTACGCCGCGGCCTCCGCGTCCGGGGCCGGCCAGGCCACGCCCCAGTAAGTCGATCCGCGGTTCGAGCTCACGGGGGCGGCGCCGGCCGCCCCCGTTTCGTCGTTCCGCGACGCCCGCTACGACGATCGGGCGAACTGGACGCTGGGGTCGTTGGTGGTGTTGTCGGTCGTGGCCCCGTAGACGATCGTCGCGCCGCCGTTGATGACGATGCGGATCGTCCCGTTGGGCGGAAGCGGAATGCCGATCATCGCGCCGGCCTCCTGCTGAAGGAACGAGGACGCGGGCATCGTCTTCGACGCGAGGCCGATGATCGCCCCGTTGGCGTCGCGCACGGTGAACTGCACGGACGCCGCGGAGGTCAGGGTCCGCAGGCCGATGTTGTAACGGAAGCGGTCCATGTCGGCGGGAAGGACGAGGTAGCCCGATTTCCCGTTGGTGATCACGCGCCCGCCGGTTCCCGTCTCGTTGGGGCTGATCGCTTCCTCCGTGAAGCCCGCAGTGCCGGCCGCGTCGGCGTCGTTGAAGACCCGCGTCACGATCACGGCGGGCGACGACGAAGCCGAGGGCAGAAGAATGTCGAGAGTGCCGAGGCCCGACAGCCCCATCGTCGGAAGGATGTCGTCCCAGGTCTGCGTCTCCTGCGCGGGGACCGAGAAGTCCATCCCCGGATCCGAGAAGGTCCCGGCGGCGCCGGAGGCGTGGTAGACGAAGCGGCCGGAGATCGAGTTCAATCCGGGATTGAAGATCTGCACCGAGGTCTTGAAGAACGAGCCCGCGGCGCCGGCGGTGGAGCCCACGGCGGGGAGCACCCGCCCGAGCGGCAGGGCGGCCGTCGCCTCGTCTGCGGCGTCGAGTTCCTGGGCCCGACCGGCCGCCGTCAACACGACGGCTGCGGACACGAACAGCAATACGAATCGACGCATGGAGATCCTCCTCGACGGTGTGTGTGAAATAAGGAGGTTACAGCCACGGGGGCGTGAGACGGCGTGAGCCACGTCACGCGAAGCATGAACCTGGAGCGGGCCGGGTACGTAGGACGTCGCAGGACGCCAGAGGAAGAAGAAGGGAAAGAGGAGGACTCGTGAAGAGAGCGGGCGCGTCGATTCTCGCGATCTCGACGGCATCGATTCTGGCCCTGGCGTGCGGCACGACGACGCCGGCCGCACCTCCCCCCTCCCCGACGGCTCCGCCCGCCGCCGCGGCGCCGAAGGCCGCGCCGACGCCCGTGGCCGAGGCCCCCGCCCCCACTCCCGCTCCGCCGGGCCCGGTCCGGGGCATCGACCCCGCGGACCTCGATCGGTCCGCCTCGGCGTGCGTCGACCTCAACCAGTTCGGCAACGGGGGCTGGCTCGCCTCCCATCCGATCCCGCCGGACCAGTCCTACTGGGGATCCGTCAGCATCCTCTTCGAGCAGAACCGGGATCGGCTCCGAGCGATCCTCGAGAAGGCCGCTGCGAACCCCGCCGCCGAGGGCTCGGACGAGCGCAAGATCGGCGACTTCTGGGCGAGCTGCATGGACGAGGCCGCGATCGAGGCGGCCGGCGCGGGGCCGATCCAGCCCGAGCTCTCCCGCATCGACGGGATCTCGACCCCCGCCGATCTCCAGGCCGAGATCGGCAGGCTCCAGGCCGTCGGCGCCAACGCGGTCTTCCAGTTCACGGCGGAACAGGACCGGCGGGCCTCCACCGAGGTCATCGCGATCGCGGCCCAGGGAGGGCTCGGCCTTCCCGAGCGCGACTACTACGTGAAGACCGACGACGCGTCGAAGGCCATGCGGGAGAAATACCTCGCCCACGTCGCCCGCATGTTCGAGCTCCTCGGCGACGACCCGGCGCGCGCCGCCGCGAACGCAAAGACGGTGATGGCGATCGAGACCCGCCTCGCCGAGGCCTCGATGACCCCGGTCGAGCAGCGCGACTCGGAAAAGACGTACAACCGGATGGACCTCACCCGTCTCGTGGCGCTGACGCCCGATTTCTCGTGGAGCGCCTACTTCCGGCAGGCCGGAGTCGCCCCCGCCGCCGTCAACGTCGCCCAGCCCCGGTTCTTCGAGGCCTTCAACAAGGAGATCCGGGCGACGCCGATCACCCGCTGGAAGACGTACCTGCGCTGGACGCTCGTCAACGCGGCGGCGCCGAGCCTCTCGAAGGCCTTCGTGGACGCGGACTTCGACTTCTTCGGCAAGACCCTCCAGGGCACGCCCGAGAACGAGGTGCGCTGGAAGCGCTGCGTGGTCTCGACCGACGCCGCGCTCGGGCAGGCCCTCGGCAAGTCGTTCGTCCGCGAGCACTTCCCGCCGGAAGCCAAGGCCGCGGCCGACCGGATGGTCCGGAACCTGATCGACTCGCTGCGCGACGACCTGGCGACGCTTCCCTGGATGGGCGAGTCCACGCGGCAGAAGGCGATCGCCAAGCTCGCGACCTTCCGCCCCAAGATCGGTTACCCCGACGTCTGGAGGGACTATTCCTCGCTCGCGATCGACCGCGGGCCGTACGTCCTCAACGTCCAGCGCGCCCGCGAGTTCGAGTTCCACCGGCTGCTCTCGAAGATCGGCCGGCCGGTCGACCGCGAGGACTGGCAGATGACGCCGCCGGAGCTCAATGCCTACTACGACGCCCAGTTGAACGAGATCGTCTTCCCGGCCGGGATCCTGCAGCCGCCGCTGTTCGACCCGAAGGCCGACGACGCCGTCAACTACGGCGCGATGGGCAGCGTCATCGGCCACGAGCTGACCCACGGCTTCGACGACGAGGGCCGCAAGTTCGACGCGTCCGGGAACCTGAGCGACTGGTGGACCCCCGAGGACGCCGCGAACTACGAGGCCCGCGCGAAGTGCGTCGAGGCCCAATTCGACGCGTACGAGTACGAGGGCCAGCACGTCAACGGCAAGCTCGTCCTCGGCGAGTCGATCGCCGACCTCGGCGGCCTCGCGATCGCCTACCGCGCCTACCGCGGCACGCTCGCCGGCCGCGGCGAGCCGGCGCCGATCGAGGGCTTCTCGGCCGACCAGCGCTTCTTCCTGGGCTGGACCCGCGTCTGGGGAGCCCACGTGCGGCCGGAGCTCGCGAAGCTCCTGATGAACACCAACCCGCACCCGCTGCCGCAGTTCCGGGCGATCGGAGCGCCGTCGAACCTCGCGTCCTTCGCCGCGGCGTTCTCCTGCAAGCCGAGCGACCCGATGGTGCGCAAGGACGTCTGTCGAATATGGTGACGCCGAACGTTCCCTCGCCCCGCCCGGGAGGACGACGCTAGACCGCTTCCCCATTTGCAAAGGCGCGGCGGTATTCTTCCCGCAACATGAGCTATCCGCACGTCGGCGAGGAGGAGCTCGACGGGGAGGGACTCGAGCTCCCGATTCGGTTCGGCCGCGGGCTCCCGGGACAGAAGCCGGGCATCGACGTGGACGAGCTCGCGAGCATGCCGTCCCCGGAGGTGCGCGTGCCGATCACGTGCATCGACTACTCGGCCGAAAAGGTCGAGATCCGGCGCGTCACGGACTTCGAGGAGTTCATCCGCAGCCGCCGCGAGCCCTGGGTCCGGGTGCGCTGGATCAACGTCGACGGCCTGAACGATCCGGGCGCGATCCGCGCCCTCGCCGTCAAGTACGGCCTCCATCCGCTGGCGATCGAGGACGTGATGCAGACCGGCCAGCGCCCGAAGCTCGATCCCTACCCGGCGGAGGGCGAACGGCCGCCGCACCTCTTCCTGATCGTGCGCATGCTGCAGCTCAACGAGGACCGCCTCGAGAGCGAGCAGATCAGCATGTTCCTCGAGCGCGGCCTCGTCATCACCATCCAGGAATCGCCCGGCGACATCTGGGACCCGATCCGCGCGCGCATCGAGAAGCCGGGCTCGCGCCTGCGCGAGCTCGACGCGAGCTACCTCGCCTACGCCCTGATCGACGCCATGGTCGACCACTGCTTCCCGGTGCTCGAGCACTACGGCGACCGCCTCGAGGAGCTCGAGGACCTCGTGCTCGACCAGCCCACGCGGGAGACGATCCACGAGGTCCACACGGTCAAGCGGGATCTGCTGCTGCTGCGCCGCGCGATGTGGCCGATGCGCGAAGTCGTCAACGAGATGCAGCGCGAGCCGCACGAGTGCATGAGCGAGACGACGCGCACCTACCTGCGCGACGTCTACGACCACGTCATCCAGATCATGGACATCATCGAGACCTACCGCGAGGTGGGCTCGAGCCTCACCGAGACCTACATGACCTCCATGTCCAACCGCATGACCGAGGTCATGAAGGTGCTCACGATCATCGGGACGATCTTCATTCCGCTGACGTTTCTCGCCGGCGTCTACGGCATGAACATGCACATCCCGGAGAACCAGTGGATAGGCTCCTACCCGATCTTCTGGGGAGTGTGCGTCGTCGTCGCCGGCGGCATGCTCGTGTGGTTTCGAAAGCGGGGCTGGCTGTGAGGGCCGCGCTCCTCTTTCTCGTCGCGGCCGGCGCGCTCGCCGCGGACGATCCCGGACGCTGGACGCCGCTCGAGACGCTCAAGTACCGGCCCGTGTCCGACGTGCGGATCTCCCCGGACGGCCGGCGGGCCGCCTTCGTCGTGCGCGAGTCGATCATGGAGCCGGACCGGAGCGAGTACCAGACGCGCATTTGGCTGGCGACGTCCGACGGACGGGAGTCCTGGCCGGCCACTTTCGGCGAGTCGAGCGCCACGCGGCCGCGGTGGTCGCCCGACGGGAAGTGGATCGCGTTTCTCTCCAAGCGCGGGGAGAAGACCGTCAACGTCTGGCTCCTGCCGGCTTCGGGCGGCGAGGCGACGCGCCTGACCGACGCCCCGGCCGACGTGAAGGAGGCCGCCTGGTCGCCCGATGGGCGCTGGATCGCGTACGTCGCCTCCGAGGGGCCCGACCCGGACCACGAGCGGCGCGAGAAGGAGCGGGACGACGCCCGCGTGGTCGGCGACGACGACCGGCCCGGACGCCTCTGGCTCATCCGCGTCGCGGCCGACGCGACGGGCAAGCGCGAGGGCCGCAAGCTCCTCGCGGCGGGCTTCTCGGTGGGGAGCGTGCAGCCGGGCGGACCGGATGCGATCGACTGGTCGCCCGACGGAAAGACCATCGCCGTCTCGCACACGGCCCGGCCGGTCGCCGACGACTGGCCGACCGCCAGCATTTCCTTGGTCGACGTCGCCACCGGAGCGCTGCGGCCCTTCGCCGCGACGGGCGCGGCCGAGACCTCCCCCAGGTTCTCGCCGGACGGCCGCATGCTCGCGTACGTCGTGACGGAAGACCCTCCCCGCTGGCCGCACCGCGAGAACATCCGGCTCGCGCCGCTCGACGGCGGCCCCTCCCGCACCCTCCCGGCCTCGCCCGACGAGTCGCCCGACATCGCCGGCTGGTCCGCCGACGGCCGGACCATCTATTTCACCGAGGCGAAGAACGTTTCCGAGCTCGTCTACGCGCAGGACGTCGCGACCGGCGCGCTGCGCGCGCTGACGCCCGCGGGCGCCGTCTGCAACGCCGCGAGCGTCGATCCCCGCGGCGCATGGATCGGGTTCGTCCGCCAGACGGCGACCGAGCCGACCGAGGCGTGGGCGAGCCCGCTCGCGGCGTTCGCGCCGGTCCGCCTCTCGAGCGTCAACGCGGCGATGCCGAAGTACCCGTTCGGGGAGACGCGGGCGATCACGTGGACGGGAGACGGAGGCCGGACGATCGAGGGGCTCCTCACGCTGCCCGTCGGGTACGTCCCGGGAAAGCGCTGCCCGCTCCTCCTCGTCATCCACGGCGGGCCGGCCGGGGTCTTCCAGCTCGCCTACGTCGCCGGGCCGAGCCCGTACTCGACCGCGGTCTTCGCCGCCGAAGGCTATGCGGTGCTGCGCGCGAACCCGCGGGGCTCGTCGGGCTACGGGACGGCGTTCCGGCGCGCCAACGAGAAGGACTGGGGCGGCGGCGACTATCGCGACCTCATGGCCGGGGTCGACGCCGTCGTCGCCATGGGAATCGCGGACCCGGAGCGGCTCGGAGTGATGGGCTGGAGCTACGGCGGGTTCATGACGTCGTGGATCGTGACGCAGACCGACCGCTTCAAGGCCGCCTCGATCGGCGCGCCCGTGACCGACCTCCTGTCGTTCACCGGCACTGCGGACATCCCCTCGTTCATTCCCGACTACTTCGGCGGCGAGCTCTGGGAGCCGAAGCTCGCCGAGACGTACTGGGCCCACTCCCCGATGGCGTACGTCGGCCGCGTGAAGACGCCGTCGCTCATCCAGCAGGGCGAGTCCGACGTGCGGGTTCCCATCTCGCAGGGCTACGAGTTCTACAACGCGTTGAAACGGCGGGGCATCCCCGCCCGGATGGTCACCTATCCCCGCCAGCCCCACGGCGTGCGCGAGCCCCGGCTCGTGCGGGACCTCGCCGAGCGCAACCTCGCCTGGATGGCCCGGTGGCTGGGTCCCGGGCCCCCCGCGGCCCCCTCGAATCCGCCCGCCCCGTGACATAATCCGCGGTTCTCCGGGGCCTGCCCGGCATCAAGAACAAGCGAAGGACCCACATGAAACGCATAGGAATTCTCTTCGGCCAGGAGCGCTCCTTTCCCCTGGCGCTCGTCGAGCGCATCAACCGCGAGGGCCAGGACGTCGTCGCCGAGCCCGTCCTCGTCGGGGGAATCAGCCTCGACAGCCCGCGCCGGTACGACCTGATCCTCGACCGGATCAGCCAGGACATCCCCTTCTACCGGGCCATCCTCAAGAAGGCCGTCGCCGACGGAACGATCGTCGTCAACAACCCCTTCTGGTGGACGGCGGACGATAAGTTTTTCAACAACGTCCTGGCCCGCCGCATCGGCGTCGCCGTGCCGAAGACGGTGATCCTGCCCTCGAACCAGCACCCGCCCGACACGACCGCCGAGTCGATGTCGAACCTCGTCTTCCCGCTCGAGTGGGACGAGATGTTCCAGTACATCGGCTTCCCGGCCTACTTCAAGCCCTACTCCGGCGGCGGCTGGAAGAGCGTCTACCGGGTGGAGAACCCGCAGCAGTTCTTCGCCGCCTACCAGGAGACGGGGCAGACCGTCATGACCCTCCAGGAGGAGATCGTCTTCGACGAGTACTTCCGGTGCTACGCGATCGGGCGCCAGCACGTCCACATCATGCGGTACGACCCGCGGCGGCCCCACCACGAGCGCTACGTCAAGGACGGCGCGCCGATCGACCCGGCGATGCACGAGCGCATCCGCAGCGACTCGCTCAAGCTGATGAACGCCCTGGGCTACGACTTCTGCACGCTCGAGTTCGCGGTCCGGGACGGGGTCCCCTACGCCATCGACTTCCTCAACCCGGCGCCCGACGCGGCCGTCGAGTCCGTCGGCCCCGAAAACTTCGGCTGGGTCGTCGAGCACTCCACGAAGTGGCTCCTCGAGCGGGTGCAGCAGCCGGCCGACCCGCTGACCGACTACCGCTGGCAGCGGTTCCTCGCCGGCGACGACGCCGTCACGCCGCCCAGGAAATCCAACGGCCGGGCGAAGAAGCCGGCCGCTCCCCGCGCGCCCGGCGCCCCGCCGCGCGGCCCGCGCCGCGAGGCCTGATCGTCGGCATGGAAGCCCCGGCCTTCACGCTCGGCGTCGAGGAGGAGTTTCAGATCCTGGACCCCGAGACGCGGGAGCTGCGCTCGCACGTCCAGGAGATCCTCGACGAGGGCAAGCTCGTCCTCAAGGAGCGCGTCAAGCCCGAGATGCACCAGTCGGTCATCGAGATCGGCACGGGCATCTGCAAGAACATCGCCGAGGTCCGCCAGGACGTCGGCGAGATGCGCACGGAGATCGTCCGCCTCGCCCTGAAGAACGGCATGCGCGTCGCGTCGGCCGGCACGCACCCCTTCTCCAACTGGGCCGACCAGAAGATCTTTCCCGACCCGCGCTACGACCAGGTCGTCGAGGAGATGCAGCAGCTCGCGCGGGCGAACCTCATCTTCGGCCTGCACGTCCACGTCGGCATCAAGGACCGGTCGCTCGCGTTCCAGATCATGAACGAGGCGCTGTACTTCCTGCCGCACCTGCTGGCGCTCTCGACGAACTCCCCCTTCTGGCTCGGGCGCAACACGGGGCTGAAGAGCTACCGCACGAAGGTCTTCGACCGGTTCCCGCGCACCAGCATGCCGGAGTACTTCGAGACGCCGGCGGAGTTCGACGAGTTCGTCCGCATCCTCGTCAAGACCAACTCGATCGACAACGGCAAGAAGATCTGGTGGGACGTCCGCCCGCACCCCTTCTTCGAGACGATCGAGTTCCGCGTCTGCGACGTGCCGATGCGCCTCGACGAGACCATAACGCTCGCGGCGCTCTTTCAGGCGATCTGCGTCAAGCTCTACAAGCTGCGCCTCCAGAACCTGGGCTTCCGGCGCTATCGCCGGGCCCTCATCCTCGAGAACAAGTGGCGCGCCAGCCGGTACGGCATCGCGGGCAAATTGATCGATTTCGGCAAGGAGGTCGAGGTCCCCTTCCCCGATCTCATCGCCGAGATGCTGGAGTTCCTCGACGACGTCGTCGACGAGCTGGGCACTCGCCGCGAGATCTTCGACGGAGTAAACTGGATCCTCGAGAACGGATCGGGCGCCGACCGGCAGCTTCGAGTTTACGAGGCGACCGGCGGCGACCTCAAGAAAGTCGTCGATTACATCTGCGAGGAAACGACCCACGGCCTTCCCGTCCAGGCCCCGGTCAACCAGGCGGCATCCCGCTGACGCGGGCGCCGACCCTCGCTCCAGGAGAACAGTTCACGATGTCGCATGAGACGGGGACCCTGACCGCCTATGCCGAGGACCTGATCCCCGGCGCCCGCAACGCCATCCGCACGTGCCTCCGGGTCCAGCCGACCGAGCGCGTCGTGATCGTCACCGACCGGGAGACCGAGGACATCGCGGCGAGCCTCGCCGACCAGGTGCGCGAGGTCGGGGCGCCCAGCGAGACCCACATCATGGAGGACTACGGGCCGCGGCCGATGCTCGAGCTTCCGCCCGCGATCCGGACGGCCCTCGAGCGCGCCGACGTCTCGATCTACGCCGGCCAGCCCAAGCAAGGCGAGCTCGCCTTCCGCCGGGCGCTGACCGCGATCATCGACCGGCGCCAGATCCGCCACGCCCACATGGTCTCGATCTCGCACCGCATCATGACCGAGGCGATGCGCGCCAACTTCGACGAGGTCGACGCGATCTCGTGCCGCGTCCTCGAGCGCGCGAAGAAGGCGACGAAGATCGTCGCGACCTCGCCCGCCGGCTCTCGCCTCGAGGCGACCTTCGACCCGACGATCAAGTGGCTCAAGACCTCGGGCATCATCTCGACCGCCAAGTGGGGCAACCTCCCGGGCGGCGAGGTCCTCACCGCCCCGGCGCGCGTCGACGGCATCTACGTCGCCGACGGCGTCGTGGGCGACTACCTCTGCGCCCGCTACGGCGACCTCCAGAACAACCCGCTCGCGGTCACGATCGAGAACAGCCGCATCGTCGACGTCGAGTGCGACGTGGCCGCGCTCGTCGCCGACTTCCGCGCGTACACCGCGACCGACGAGAACTCCAACCGCGTCGGCGAGTTCGCCATCGGCACCAACATCGCCGTCCAGGACGTCATCGGCAACATCCTGCAGGACGAGAAGCTCCCGACGCTCCACGTCGCCTTCGGCCACCCGTATGCCGAGCACACGGGCGCGAAGTGGAAGAGCACGACGCACATCGACATCGTCGGGCGGAACTTCGACATCTGGTTCGACGGGAACCAGGTGATGAAGGCAGGCACGTTTCTCATCTAACCGTCGCGACCGTCGCCTTCGCTTGCGAGGAATCTGCGCCCTTCGGGCGCACCCGCTCGCGGCTCGCCTGAGGGCTCGACCGCGAGCCTGATCCCTCGCTGCGCTTCGGCTCCCGCGGCGCGGACCTCCTCCCTCCCTTCGGTCGGGAGACTATCCGCGCCGCGAACGACAGGGAGCGTGCCGCGCGGAAGCTCCGTCCTGGTCCGTAGGGGCGGGGCTTGTCCCCGCCCTTCCCGCCGCGATTAACGAGAGTGCCGCGATAATAGGCACCAACGTGACCCTCACTGCGGGGACGAAGCTCGGGCCTTACGAAATCCTCGCGCCGATCGGCGCGGGGGGCATGGGAGAGGTTTACAAGGCGAAGGACACGCGGCTCGAGCGCACCGTCGCGGTGAAGGTGCTGCCGCCCCACCTCGCGTCGTCGCCCGAGGGGCGGCAGCGCTTCGAGCGCGAGGCGAAGACGATCTCGCAGTTCTCGCATCCTCACATCTGCGCGCTTCACGACGTCGGCCGCGAAGGCGAGACCGAATACCTCGTCATGGAATACCTCGAGGGCGAAACGCTCTCGGACCGGCTGGCGAAGGGACCGCTCGCGCTCGATCAGACGCTCCGGTACGGCGGCGAGATCGCGGACGCGCTCGACAAGGCCCACCGCCAGGGGATCGTCCACCGGGACCTGAAACCCGGAAACGTCATGCTGACGAAGACGGGCGTGAAGCTCCTCGACTTCGGCCTTGCGAAGGCGGTCGAGCCGGCGAGCGCGCCGAACAGCCAGACCGCCCTGCCGACCCAGGCGAACCTGACGCAGGAGGGCACGATCCTCGGAACCTTTCAGTACATGGCGCCGGAGCAGCTCGAGGGCAAGGACGCCGACGCGCGGACCGACATCTTCGCGCTCGGCGCCGTCCTGTACGAGATGGCCACAGGCAAGAAGGCGTTCCCGGCGGGAAGCCAGGCCTCGCTCATCACGGCGATCATGTCGAGCGATCCGGCGCCGATCTCCGCCGTCCAGCCGACCTCGCCGGCGGCGCTCGACCGGATCGTCCGGACGTGCCTCGCCAAGGACCCCGAGGAGCGCTGGCAGTCGGCGCACGACATCGGCAGCGAGCTGAAGTGGATTCGGGAGGGCTCGGGCGCGGGTACGTCGGTCTCCGCCCCTCGTCGAATGAAGCGAGAGCGGTTCGCCTGGGCGATCGCGACCCTGGCTCTCCTGGCGGCTGCGCTCGCCGCGGTCTGGGGTCGCCGCGGACCGGTGTCGGAGCCCGTCGTCCTCACCCTCACGGCGCCGCCGGGCCTCCATCTCGACAACACCGCCGCCCTGTCGCCCGACGGCCGCACGGTCGCCTTCCTGGCCGCCGCGGACGGACCCGCGTCGATCTGGGTGCGCCGCCTGGGCGAGCTCCAGGCGCGGAGACTCGAGGGAACCGAGGTCGCCCGTTTTCCGTTCTGGTCTCCGGACAGCCGAACGATCGCCTTCTTTCAGGGCACGAAGCTTCGCCGGATCGACGCCGAGGGCGGAACGATTCAGTCGATTTGCGAGGCCGGGTCGGGCTTCGGAGGCTCGTGGAGCACGACCGGAACCATTCTCTTCTCGCCCACGTTCGGCACCGGGCTTTCGAGCGTTCCCGCCGCCGGCGGCACTCCCCGGGCGGTGACGACCCTCGACGCGGCGCGCGGCGACTCGACGCACGGGTTTCCGGCCTTCCTGCCGGACGGCCGCCACTTCGTCTTCGCGGCGCGGAACATCGACGCGGAGAAGACGGCGTTGATGGTGGGGAGCCTCGACTCGAAGGAAACCCGTTTCCTCGGATACTCCGACTCGGCCGCCGCCTGGTCGCCGATGGGTTATCTGCTCTTCTCGCGCGAAGGGGCGCTCTTCGCCCAGCGGTTCGAGCCGCGCCGCCTCGAGCTCCAGGGCGAGCCGGAGCCGGTCGTGCGCGACGTCCGGTTTTACACGGACACCAATGCACCCCTCTGGTCGGCCGCGGGCAGCACGCTCGTCTACGGCCTCTGGTCTCACGACCGGAGCCTGGTCTGGGTGGATCGCAAAGGGAGCGTCCTGGGACGGCTCGGTCCCCCGGCCGACTACGACGGCATCGCCATTTCACCCGACGGCCGCCGGGTCGCCACCTCGATTCGCGACGCCGCCCGCGGCCAGAATCTGGACGTGTGGGTGCTCGACGCCGAGCGCGGCACCGCGACACGAATCTCGTCCGAGCGGTCGGACGAGTTTCACCCCGTCTGGCTCCCCGACGGCGAGACGGTGCTCTACGTGTCGGACCGCGCCGGCCCCTACGACCTGTACCGCCGGCCCTCGGGAGGGGGCGCGGAAGCGCCGGTCCTCCGGACGAAATGGGACAAGATTCTCTCGGGCGCCTCGCCGGACGGGAGCTCGGTCGTCTTCGTGGGTTCGCCGTCTCAGCAGAACGAAGACGTCTGGATGGCCCCGCTCGCGGGCTCGGATCCTCCCCGGGCGCTCGTCGAAACGAGTCGCTTCACGGAGAGCGGCGCCCGCTTCTCTCCCGACGGAAAGTGGCTCGCCTTCGCCTCGACCGAGTCGGGAAGGGTGGAGGTGTACGTCAGTGCCTCCTCGGGCGGGACCAAGCGTCTGGTCTCGGCCGACGGCGGCTCGAGCCCCGTCTGGCGGCGCGACGGCCGGGAGCTCTTCTACATCGCGTCGGACGGACGGCTCAACGCAGTCTCCGTCGCGCCCTCTCCCGCTGGGCCCGTGACCGGAACACCCCAGCCCCTCTTCGAGCTCAAGCCCCCCGCGACCAACGCCTTCTCGCCCGAGATCTACGACGTCTCGCCCGACGGCCAACGCTTCCTGGTGGTGCGGGAGAACTCCGACGAAAAGCCCGGACTCATCGTCAGCCTCCTCTGGACCTCGCGCCTGAAGAGCCGGTAGATCCGGCATTCGGTAGACTGCGCCGCGATGATTCCGGAGTTCCGCCGCGCGTACAACGCGGCCTACACCGACGCCCGTCACCGCGAATACGCCCGGCGCCTCGCGGAGCGCGGGGGAACGGAGATCCCGTTTCGCCTGGCCGAAACGCCGGTGTTCCTGCCCCCGGAGCTCCGGGACGAAATGGTCGAAGCGTCGCTCGAGATCTTCCGGCAGCTCTCGACGCCGGCGGCGCTGTACCGGTCCCTCGCCGCCGTGCCGCGGGAGCTCGACGTGCCCGGTTGCGACGAGCTTCCCGTCTTCGCCGTCACCGACTTCGCCGTCACCCGCGACTCCTCCGGCCGGCTCGCACCGAAGCTGATCGAGCTCCAGGCGTTCCCGACCCTCTATGCCTTCCAGGTCGTGCAGTGCGAGGAGCTCGCGCGCATGTGCCCCGGCGGAGAGAGGCTCGACTGGTACTTCTCCGGCCTCGACACCGCGGCCTACAAGCGCGTCGTCGGGGACGCGATCCTCTCGGGACTGTCGCCCGAGGAAGTCGTCCTCCTCGACCTCGATCCGCCGCACCAGAAGACCGCCATCGACTTCGCGTTCACGGAGCAGTTCTGGGGGGTCAAGGCCCTCGACCCGTCCGAGATCGAGAAGCGAGGCCGCGAGCTCTGGTACCGGCGCGACGGCCGGCCCACGCGGATCCGAAGGATCTACAACCGCCTCATCTTCGACGAGCTCGAGGCCTCGGGCGCGAAGCTCCCCTTCGACCTGACGTCGCGGCTCGACGTGTCGTGGGCGGGCCACCCGAACTGGTACTTCCGCTGGAGCAAGCACTGCCTGCCCGAGCTCCGGCATCCGACGGTGCCCGAGTCGTTCTTCCTCTCGGAGCTGCCGGAGGTGCCGAAGGACCTCGACAACTGGGTCCTGAAGCCGCTCTTCTCCTTCGCCGGCTCGGGCGTGAAAGTCGAGGTTACGGCGGAGGACATCGCGGCCGTGCCTCCCGACCAGCGGGCCCACACCCTGCTGATGAGGAAGATTGAGTACGCGCCCGCGATCGAAACGACCGACGGCCAGCAATCCAAAGTCGAGGTGCGGGTCATGTTCGTGTGGCGGGAGGGCGCGCCTCTTCCCGTGACGACCCTCGCCCGCCTCTCGCAGGGCAAGATGATGGGCGTCAACTACAACAAGGACAAGACCTGGGTGGGATCGTCGGGTAACCTCTGGCCGGCGTGAGACGGCGGAAAAGGAGCAGGCCATGCGTGTCGCACGGTTTCTTGTCTGTCTTTCGATCTGCGGGATCGCCGCGGTCGCTTTCGGGGCGGAGAACACTTTTGGAACGACCGTCACGTCCTACGCGACGATCGGGCCCAACGAGTTTCTTCCGACGGACTCCACGGCCGCCTACTCCGTCGTTTACCGGCTCATCGTGAGCAGCGGAACCTGGACCCACTTCGCCAAACTGCCCTCGGGCGCGCTCCTGACTTCCATCGAGTGGGACTACTGCGACGGGGACGGAGGCAACAGCCCCACCTTCGGGATCTTCCGGCTCGACCGCACCGGCGGCGAAGCGGGGGGCAACGTCCTTCCCCCGGCCGCGTACCCGGCGGGCTGCCGGACCATCACGCAGGACCTGACGTCGAGCAACTTCATCGTCCAGAACCACGACTATCGGTTCATCCTCTACTTCAGCCCGTCCGCGGCCGTCGAGTTCGTCGGCGCCGTGATCGGATACAGGCTCCAGGTCAGCCCCGCTCCGCTCACTGCGACTTTCGGCGACGTTCCCACGTCCGACTTCGCGTTCCAGTACGTCGAGGCCCTCGTCGCTTCGGGGGTGACCGGCGGCTGCGGCGGCGGCAACTACTGCCCCGACAGCTTCGTCACCCGGCGACAGATGGCGATCTTCATCGCCAAGGCGCTGGGGCTGCAGTGGCCGTGAACGCGATCTACGGCACGTAGCTCCGGATCTGCTGCTTCCACCACGGCCAGTCGTGGCCGTACGGCGCCGCCCACACGGAGCCGCGGTTGCGGATGCCCTTCTCGTCGAGGATCCGGAGCATGTTCGTCGTGCCCGAGAGGATGTTGTCCGTCTCGCCGGTGACGATGCAGATGTCCATCGAGGAGAGCCGCTCGACCCAGCTTCGGTCCATGTTCGGCACGTTCGCCGTCGGGCAGTGGAAGTAGCACAGCTCGTCCCAGTAGCCGTCCATGAAGTTGTGAATGTCGTACTTGCCCGAAAACGCGACGACCTGGTCGACGAGGTCCGGATGGCGAAACCCGAAGTTGGCCGCATGGTACGCGCCGAACGAACAGCCGAGCGTGCCGACCCGATCGGCGGTCCGCGCCTTGCTCCGGACGAAGGGCACGACCTCGTTGGCGACGTACGCGTCGTACTGGTCGTGTCGGCGGATCCGCTCGGCCGGCTGTTTGCCCTTCGCGTAGAAGCTCTCGTCGTCGATGCTGTCCACGCAGGCGATCTGGAGCCTGCCGCCCGCGACGAGGTCGCCGACCGCCCCGACCAGCCCGAAGTCCTCGTTCTGGTAGAAGCGCCCGACCGAGGTCGGGAACCAGATCATGGGACGGCCCGCGTGGCCGAACCACAGCATTTCCATCTTCCGGCCCAGCGTGGGCGAATCCCAGGCGACGTATTCGCGGTCCATCGTTCTCCTCTCGGAATGCGGCCGGGATGATCGCACGTTTTTCGGCCGCCGCGCGGGAGCGGGCCGCGAAGACAGAAACGCCGCGCCGGTCCCGAAAAAGGCCCGGCGCGGCGCGTCGAGATCAGTTCGCGGGCGTGTAGGCCAGCCACATGACGCTGGCGCCTCGCTGGATCTCGACCTTGAAGCCGGAGGCGTGAATGTCGAAGACGCGGCAAGGAATCTGATCGTCGGCCACCCGGGTCTTGTACGTGCACTGGATGTTGCTGTTGTCCCGGATCGCCCCGTTGTTGATGATCACGACGCACTTCGACCAGTTCGGAGAGCGCGGGTCGGTCGCGTCGGTATCGCACTCCGCCTCGCCGACGGTGAGCGGGCAGGCGCAGGTCCCCGGCTCGCCCTGAGGTCCCGGAGGTCCCTGCGGCCCGACCGGACCCGGCGGGCCGTTGAGCCCCGGAGGTCCCGCCGGACCGGTGGCGCCCTGCGGTCCCGGAGGACCCGTCGGCCCGGCCGGTCCCGGAACGCCCGGTTCACCGGGCGGGCCGTTCAGTCCCGCGGGCCCCTGCGGCCCGGCCGGTCCGGCCGGACCCGCGGCGCCGTCTTCGCCCGGCGCGCCCGCTTCGCCCCTGTCTCCCTTCGGACCGGCGGGACCGCGAGGACCCATCGGTCCCAGGCCGCCGCCCGACTCGATGGGATCCGAGACGAAATATCCGAGCACGTCAACCGTGAAGTCCGCGGCCGCGCCCGTGACGCCGCTGGCGGTCGGCCACAGCGCGAGCGTGAACGTATTGCCGTCCGCCCCCCCCGTTTTCACGATGCCCTGCTGAACCTGCGGAACGTCGGCGCCCATCCAGCCGAACCACTCGACGATGGCACCGTGCTTCTCGGCGTATTCGAGGTCGCCCGCCTGGACGACGCCGGCTGCGGGAGTGCCGTTGTCGTTGCCCGACCGGTTGTACCAGGTCACCCGCAGGACAGCGGCCGTCATCAGACGGTAGAAATCGTCGACGTAAGCCGGGTTGGAAACCTGGCGATTCGCGATGGAGCACGGGTTCGACGCCGGCAGTGTCCGGAGCGAGTATGAGCGCTCGTCGCCCGGCTGAAACGTGGGCCCACCGTAGGGCGCCTCGAATCCCGAGCCTTCGCGCGTATCGACGAGGCGGCACGGAATCACTTCCTGGTAGACCGGCCGGTCCTTCGGATCCGCGAACTCCAGCATCGTCTTCACCCAGAGCCCCTCGCTCTGGAACGGAACCCAGGAATTGTCGTGGGATTTCGGCTGAATCTCCGCCGCGCCGAGGCCGCTCGCGCAGATCGCGAGAAACGCCGCCGAGAGAATCGCCAGCAGTTTCGTTTTCATCGGAGCCTCCTCACCAACTCAGCGTAGGCGCCGACGGCGCGGGCACCCAGATGCACACTCACCGATTCGGCTCCCGGGGCGTCACAACTGGTGCGACTGCATCAGTCCAAACGACGCAACGAAGCTGGCCTCGAGGACAGGTCGGGCGAAGCCAAGTTCCGGGCATTCGGGCGGCCGGGTACGGGTTTTGCTTCTACGGGTCGGGTACCCGGAGGAACTATCAGCAAAGTCATCGACAGGGCCGTCGCCCCGCGCCGCGGAGTGTTCTCCGGTCCGGACGCCATCCGGAGTTTCCTGAATCCGGAAAACCACCCGGAGCTTCCGCTCGTGGAGCTCCCCGATCGCCTGAATCCGTTCCGGCAAAAGGACGTCCGGCTCTTCGGCAAGCTGATGTACCTGCTCCCTCTCCTGAACGTCAAATCCCTGACGGCGTCCAACATGCTTCTCGAGGCCTCGGCCGCCGGCGATCTCGAAGGGGTCGAGACGCTCGTCGAGAACTCCTCCGGCAACACGGCGTTCGCACTCGGGGTCCTTGCCGAGCACTTCGGGATCTCGCGCGTCGTGGCCATGGTTCCGTGGGACCTCGCTCCGGGAAAGCTCGATCTGCTTCGCCTCGGCGGCATCGAGCCGCGGTTCGTCCGCGACACGGGCCACCCGCCGAGCGGGATCGCCCAGGCGCGCGAGACCGGAAGACAACCCGGGTGGTTCAACCTCGCCCAGTACGAGAACGACGCGAATCCCCGGGCCTTCGAGAAGTGGCTCGCCCCGGAAATCTGGGCGCAGACCGAAGGCCGGCTCACGGTCTTCGTCGCGGGGCTCGGAACGACCGGAACGCTCGTCGGCGCGAGCCGGTTTTTCCGGCGCAACGCGACCGGAGTCAAGGTCGTCGGCGCGATGTGCGATCCCGAGAGCGCGGTGCCGGGGCTCCGGTCCGAGCGCATGCTCGGCGAGATCGAGTTTCCGTGGCGGGACGCGGCGGACAGCATCGTGGAGGTCGGGACGAAGGAATCCTTCAAGAAGAGCCTCGAGCTCTGCCGATGCGGCATCATGGGAGGCCCGAGCTCGGGTCTCGCCCTGGCGGGCCTCCTCCGGTTCCTCGAGGGACAAGAGGCCTCCGGCTTCGATTCCCTGCGAAACGAGGATGGCGAGGTCCTCGCGACGTTCGTCTGCGCGGACTCCCCCCTTCCGTACCTTGACAAGTACTCGACGCACCTCGATCCTTCCGACTTCTGATGTCGGACACGAGCGTCATCGCGATACCGACGCCGCGGCTCGAGCGCGCGGGGCCCGACCTCTGGCGCCTGGTGGCGACGGTCGCGGGCACCGAGGTGTTCTTCGAGTCGCGTCTGAAGCTGTCGGCCCGGCCGGAGGTCCTCGTCTGCCCCTTTCTCATGCCGGTGATGTCCCTCCACGCGAACCTGGACGTCGACGGCCCGCTCGATGCGGCCTTCCTCGAGAATCTCGCCTTCGTCCGAAAGCGGGCGCACGACTGGTGGCCCGCGCTTTCCAACGGCGAGGTCCGCGCTCCCGTCGGGACGGCCGCGCCGGCGGGCCCGGACGCGGGAGTCTTCTACACGGGCGGCATCGACTCGGCGTACGTCCTCCAGCAGCTCCATCCGCGGCTCCGGTACGCCGTCTTCGTCGAGGGATTCGACATCCCGCTCCAGGACGAGGAACGGCTCCGCCGCGCCCGCGCCTCGCTCGGCGCGACGGCCGAAGCGTGCGGCGTCGAGTTCGTGACGATCCGGACCAACCTCCGCGACCATCCGGTGTTCAGGTTGGCCAGATGGGAGATGAATCACATCGGCGCGCTGTCAGCCATGGCCCACGCTCTCGGCCCCCACGTTCAAACGATGTACGTGGCGGCGAGCGACGTGCCACCCCCCTGGGGGTCGGCGCCAGACCTCGACGCGGCATGGTCTTCGGGTTCCGTGAAGCTTGAGAATGTCAGCGCCGAACTCACGCGCTTGGAGCGAGTCGCTTCGATCGCCAACTGGGAGCAGGTTCGAGGACGTCTTCGCGTCTGCTGGGCGGGGAAGACGCGGGAGCTCAACTGCGGCATCTGCGAGAAATGCATCCGGACCCGGATGCAGCTTCTCGTGTCGGGCTCGCCCGACGGCCTGGCCTCGTTCGAGACTGCCCCCTCGCTTCGGACGGCGATCGGAAGCCTGTACGAGGTGCATCCGGAAGTGGAAGGCCAGTGGCGCGAGGTCCTCGCGGGCCTGAAGGACAGGCGGCTCTTCAAGCAGGTCGAACGGGCGCTCGCCGGACGCCGACAGCCGCCCTGGCGCCGGGCCCTGCGTCAGCTCAGGATTCTCGCTGCGCGCGGCCTCCGGGAAGCGGCGCCGCGCCGGGCAGGCGCGGTACAGTCCCCGCAATGACGGACGGCCCCGAAACCGACGACCCCGAATCCCCCGACTCTCTCGATCCCGCCGACTGGGAAGAGCTCCGCTCGCTCGCGCACTCGGCCCTCGACGAGGCCATCGACTTCGTCCGCACGGTCCGCGAGCGGCCGGTCTGGCGACCGGTCCCCGAGTCCGTCCAGGCGAGGCTCGCCGAACCGTTGCCGGCCGGCCCCCAGGGGCTCGCCGCGACGTACCGGCACTTCCGCGAGCTCGTGCTCCCCTTCCCCGTCGGCAACATCCACCCCCGCTTCTTCGGATGGGTCCACGGCGTCGGCCTGCCGTCCGGCATCGTGGCGGAGCTCCTCGGCGCGGCGATGAACACGAACTGCGGAGGCCGCGTCCATGCCGGGCTCTACGTCGAGCGCGCCGTCATCGAGTGGTGCCGTTCGATGTTCGGCTTTCCCGCGGAGTCGAGCGGCATTCTCCTGACCGGCACCTCGATGGCCAACCTCGTGGGCCTGACCGTCGCGCGCAACGCGCACGGCAATGGCGACGTCCGGCTTCGCGGACTCCAGGGCCGCGCGAAGCCGCTGACGGCCTACACGTCGGCGGAGGCCCACCAGTCCGTCACGCGGGCCGTCGAGATCCTCGGGCTCGGGCGCGAGGCCCTGCGCCCGGTGCCGGTCGACGCCGGGTTCCGGATGGACGTCGACGCGCTGCGGAGAGCGATCGCCGCGGACCGCGCCGCGGGGAGCGAGCCCTTCTGCGTCATCGGCACCGCCGGAACCGTCAACACGGGCTCGATCGACGACCTCGAGGCGATCGGGTCCGTCTGCCGCGCGGAAGGCCTGTGGTTTCACGTCGACGGCGCCTTCGGGGCGCTCGCCGCGCTGAGCGACGAGCTGCGCCCGCGCGTGCGAGGTCTCGAGCGCGCGGACTCGCTCGCGTTCGACTTCCACAAGTGGATGCACGTGCAGTACGACGCCGGCTGCCTTCTCGTCCGGGACGGAGACCGGCACCGCGCGGCGTTCTCCATGCAGCCCGCCTACCTGCGCTCGGTCAGCCGCGGCCTCGCCGGCGGGGGCGAGTGGCCCGCCGACCTCGGGCCGGAGCTTTCCCGGGGCTTCCGGGCGCTCAAGGTCTGGTTCGCGCTGAAGGAGCACGGCGTCCGGGCCTTCGCCCGGGCGATCGAGAAGAACTGCCGGCAGGCGCAGTACCTCGCCGACCTCGTCCGGCGCACGCCCGGTGTCGGAACTGCTGAACGAACCGGCGCTCGACATCGTCTGCTTCCGCTTCCGGCCCGCGGCCTGGGACGATGCGGCGCTCGACCGGCTGAACGAGGACGTCGTCGTCGATCTTCAGGAGAGCGGCGTCGCGGCTCCCTCCACGACGAGGATTCGCGGAGCCCTGGCGATTCGCGTCAACCTGACGAACCACCGCACGCGGTCGAGCGACCTCGATCTCCTGATGAAGGCGGCGACCGAGACGGCCGCCCGGCGCATCGCCGGCCGCTAGCGCGGCCGAGTCCGGCTCACTGGCACTTGATGATCCGGACCCGTCGGCCCTTGTCCAGCTTGAAGGGCCCGATGTGGCGGGATCCCGTCGTCCGCTCGACCGTGAGCGTCATCGCGTCGCCGTCGACCCTACCCGAGAAGCGCGCCGGTTCGCCCCCCTCGTCTTCCAGCCGCACGGGCCCCGGTCCCTCGCGAACGTAGACCCCGGCGACGTCGAAGAGGCCCTCCCCGTCGAGGAGAATCGCGGTCTCGATCGACCCGTGGGCGCAGGCGAGCTCGAGGCGGGCTCCTTTCTCCGTCACCGAAAGGCTCACTTGCTCTCCGCCCCACTCGCCCGCGGGAAGAGCCTTTCGCTGATCCGGAGCCGGGCCGGCCATGGAGAGGAACAGCGGAATGAGGATCGCGACCGGCAGCACGAGCACCTGCCGAATCTACTCCTCCGAAGGGCCGAGCGCCGTTGGTTTTCCGGCGGTGGGATAATCCCGCCCATCGGGGCGTAGCGCAGCGGTAGCGTATCTGCTTTGGGAGCAGATGGTCGCCGGTTCGATCCCGGCCGCCCCGACCAAAGCTTCATTCGACGCGCCATTCCGAACGCGAAATCAGCAGGATCGAACCGGCGACCATGGGGGGCTCGGGGGGCACAGCCCCCCGCCTGGGGACGCCGCCGCGGACGTGCCGAGCGCAGCGAGGCGCGGCCGGTTCGATCCCGGCCGCCCCGACCATGGTTTCAACGAGTTAGCCGGAGCGGTGGAATCGAGCCTGTTCATCGGAGCACGTACGGTGAACTCAGAGGATGGGACGATAAGGACCGTTCCGCCGCTCCAGGGGGCCAGAGGTCCTCCCTACGGGACGCTGATTGTCAGAGAATGGGCTCCAGATTTCAGCCTGAGACAATGTCTTCCAAACGGATCTTGATCGACAGTTCTGCGGCGTCCGACCTCGCAGCTTGGAAGGGTGCCTCTCACTTTGTTCTCACCCAACCTCTTGCCCAAGGGCGATTCATCGACGTTGTCGTGCCGACATGATCCACCAAGAATCCGTTCTTGAGCTGGTGGATTGCATCTACGCGGCAGCGGAGGACCCCTGCCACTGGACCACATTCCTCGATCGCCTCGGCCGCGTAACCCGAAGCCCCCTGACGGCTCTCGTTTTTGAGAATGCCCGTTCGCGGCACGCGTCCGTCGCGCAAGCGGTCGGCTTCGACCCCGTCTTCGCTCACGATTATGAGAAGTACTACGCGGCGCGCAATGATTGGATCGCCGCCTCGTCGAGCTTTCGACCCGGAGAGGTAATCACGAGCGAGCAGCTCCTGCCCGACGAGGTCTTTCTCAAGACTGAGTATTACAACGACTTCCTTCGGAAGATGGACAAGCGCTATCTACTCGGCACGTTTCCCTTTCGCAACACAGTTACTTTCGCCCATCTGAGTCTGCTGCGGCCCAAACGGCGAGGGCCCTTCGACAACACTGAGTCGATCCTCCTGGAAGCTCTCGTTCCGCATCTTCAACGGGCTCTGCAGCTTCATCACCGTATCATCGAACTCGAGAACTGTCGTGACGCGGCCGGCGAGGCACTCGACCGGGCACCATTCGGCATTGTTTTGGTCGACGCGAAGTGCACTGTCCTCCTCGCAAATCGTGCAGCGGATGAGATCTTCGCGGCACGAGACGGCCTGACGCTGGGTCGGGACGGCCTCTCGGCCGCGGGAAGAGATCAGACGAGACAGTTGCAAGCCCTGTTGTCCGGCGCAATTGGCGCCAAAGCACGAGGGCAGATGGATTCAGGCGGTGTCATCGCGATATCGAGGCCGTCGCTCCGGCGACCATACGCGGTGCTGATCTCGCCGCTACGGGCGCGCGGCTCACTGTTCGGTGTTACCGGGCCAGCCGCCGTGGTCTTCATCACCGACCCGGAACGGCGCATCGAGACAAACTTCGAATGTTTGTACCGCTCGTACCGACTTACCCCGGCCGAGGCGACGTTTGCCGACCGACTTATGCACGGGGACAGTGTCGAAGGCGTGGCGGACTCGATCGGGATTACGATCAACACTGCGCGCACGCACGTTCGTCACTTGCTCGAGAAGACCGGATCGCGACGTCTAGGAGATCTGATCCGCATCCTGATGCTCACCGCCGCTGGCCTCAGAGAGCTGAAAGACGGCGCTGGTTCAACCACCTAACACCGGCTAGCCCTCTCTCCAACAGGACTGCTCGCATCATCACTTTTGGTGATGCGCCGGCCGTAGCTGTGGCGGAACCATGTTCGCAGCCCGGGGAGACTCGTCTCGCCGACAACCAACAAGACGGGAGGCTGCGCAATGATCGGTCCATCACGAGTCACCTTCCAGCTGGGTCTTGGCGTTGCCCTGCTTCTGACAGGCATCTCAAGCGCCACTGCCCAATGTCTGAATCCCGCTTTCGCCTCTGGCAGCGCGTTGTTTGATTCGGGGATCGCAAATTCCATCGCTCAAGGGGACTTCAACGGCGACGGAATCGCGGACCTCGCGATCACGGGCTTGAGCGCTAGTAACTCAACGACCGGAATAACGATCCTTCTCGGGGACGGCCGCGGTGGCTTTGGCCCACCTGCTTCAACACCAGTCGGGTTGAGTCTCATTTTCGTGCAAACGAACGACCTGAACGGAGACGGCAATCTTGACCTCGTCCTGAGCGACTACATCGGGTCCGGAGTTTGGGTTTCCCTTGGCGAAGGAGATGGAACGTTCTTGCCGGCGACCCACTATCTGACGCTCGGCGGCACGGTCGGCTCGATCATCGCCGATCTCAACGGCGACGGCGTTCTTGATGTCGCCGTGGCGGACGCTGGCAACAGCAGCGTCGATGTCTTTCTCGGTAATGGAGATGGCACCCTTCAGCCGGCTGTTCCGTACGCTGCGGATTCGGATACATGGTCCCTGAGCTCTGGCGACTTTGACAGCGACGGAACTCCGGACCTCATTGCGGTCAACACTCAGGCGGACGATGCGACGGTCTTTCTCAACGATGGTCACGCCACCTTTGCAAACTCCTACTCGTTTCTTGTAGCGGCCGGGCCAGTGGAAATCAAAGTGGCAGACCTCAATGAGGACGGGCATCAAGACCTGGTGATCGCAGGGGCGATGTCAGGCCAAATCCAGACCTGGTTAGGCGACGGTGCCGGGAACTTTTCGCCGGGTCAAACCCTCACCCCGGAGACCTTTTCACCATCTGGCGTGACGGTCGACCAAATCAATGCCGATTCCCACCTCGACCTGGGCGTGGGCGATTCGTACGGGCGGATCTTGATCTTCTTCGGAGACGGCTTGGATCACTTCACCCCAGGGCCAACGGTGTTGACCGAGGCCTACGTCTCAAGCCCCATTTTCGGCGATCTCAACGGCGACGGGCTCAGCGACATGGTCTTTGGCACTGCAGCCGGCGGATCGCTTTCCGCTGTGGGCGTGATTCTTCGGGACTCGGTGACAGCGGACTTTGGGTCTGGCGCGCCCTTCTACAGTCTCGTCGGTCAGACCTTTCCGGGACACGACACGCTCTTCCTGGATGATTTTGACAACGATGGTCACCTGGACGTCGTGGGCGCGACATACAGCGGCCTTTCCACGGCGCTCGGCAATGGCGCTGGCGGCCTCGACGCGGCCACGATATTGCCGGGTGGCCAGTTCTATAGCGTCGCGGGCGCAGATTTCGATGGCGACGGCAATCAGGATCTGGCGGCGATCTCGGTTGGTGCGGTCTCGATCTTGCTCGGCGACGGAAACGGCGGATTCGGATCGCCCAGCAGCACTTCGACTTCATCCTGCGTGGTATCGCTGGCGGTCGCAGACTTCAATGGCGACGGTAATGAAGACGTCGTCACGGTGGATCCATGTCAAAGTCTCGCTTACGTCGCGCTTGGCGATGGCGCGGGGAACCTGGGAACCGCGACCACCATTTCTGTCGGCTCTGGTCCGAACGCCGTCAGGGCTGCCGACGTAAACGGTGACGGAAAACCGGATCTGGAAGTGATGGACCAGGCGATCGGTAAGGTTGCAATCCTACTGGGGAATGGGGACGGTACTTTCGGGGCGGCCCATCTTTTCTCCGCGGGGAATGCCATTTCGCTGGAAGTGAGCGATGTCAACGGGGACGGGAAGCCGGACCTCGTTGTCGGTGTAGCGAGAGCGAGCAACGAGCGCAGCCTGGTGTCCATCCTGTTCAATTCGGGAAATGGTCAATTTGTTGCCGGTCCGGACCTGCTGATGTCCCAAAACGGCGATCCGGCGTCTGTGGGGGTCGCCGACGTCAACGCGGATGGCATAGCCGACGTTCTCGTCACGGACTTTAATACCGGCGTCGTCTGGGTCTTCTTGGGAAGTGGCGCAGGGAGCTTCGCACCCGGCGTACGTTTCCTCGTCGGCGGAGAACCTTCAGTCTTGGTGCTCGGCGATCTCAACGATGACGGGAAGCCGGATGTCGTCGTGAACAACCAGGGCGCCCTCATGCCTGGAATCTCGGTTCTGCTCAACAGTTGCATCGTTCCGACGGTTACGAGCATTTCTCCCGCCAGTGGAGCGAGCGCCGGCGGCACCTTTGTCACAATCGAGGGGACGCTCTTTCAGCCAGGTGCGCTGGTCATCGTCGGCGGCAACCAGGCCACGAACGTCTCCGTCGTCGACACGACTACGCTAACGGCCGTCACGCCTCCTCACGCTCCTGGCCTCGTCGCCGTGACTGTCGTCAATCCGGGAAGCGGAAGCGGAACGCTTGCAAGTGCCTACACCTACTCGCCATCTCCTGCCCCGAGCGTTACGGCGATTGACCCCGCCTCGGGTCCTGCCGATGGCGGGACGCTGGTGCTGGTCACAGGAACCGCATTTCAAGATGGCGCGATTCTGAGAATTGGCGGCAGCCTGGTGGCCGACGCCTTGGTTCAGTCGGGGTCGACCGTACAGGGGACGACGCCTGCCCTGGCCGCCGGGACGCTGAACGACGTGAAGGTGACGAACCCCGACACGCAAGAGACGACCCTGCCACAAGGTTGGATGGCTGACTTTCTGGATGTTCCGCAGGCCGACGGCTTCCATGCGGCCGTCGAGAAGGTGTTCCGCAACGGCATCACGGCCGGTTGCGGTGGTGGAAACTACTGCCGCAACAGCTCCGTCACGCGGGCGCAGATGGCGGTATTCCTTCTGAAGAGTGAGCACGGCAGCACCTACGTTCCACCCGCCTGCATCGGGGTTTTCACCGACGTCGAGTGCACGCCGACGCCCGCGTTCGCGGTTAACTGGATTGAGCAGCTTTCCAATGAAGGCATCACAGGGGGCTGCGGCGGCGGCAATTACTGTCCGGGAGGCCCCGTCACTCGAGCCCAGATGGCTGTGTTTCTCCTCAAAGCTGAGCACGGCTCGTCCTACACACCGCCCGCTTGCACTGGCATCTTCCAGGATGTCAGCTGCATGTCACAGTTCGCTGCATGGATCGAGCAACTCTTCCACGAGAACATCACCGGAGGCTGCGGAGGCGGGAACTACTGTCCGGCGAACCCAAATACGCGAGGCCAGATGGCGGTGTTCCTGGTTAAGGCCTTTGGCTTGCCATGACGCCGGCTGGCCGATCGGAAGAACCAGCCTTGGGAGGAGATGGTCGCCGGTTCGATCCCGGCCGCCCCGACCACACCTTCACTCGCCACGCACCTTCGAACACCAACTCAGCCGGATCGAACCGGCGACCATGGGGGGCACGGGGGGCATAGCCCCCCGCCTGAGAACAGCCGCCGCGGACGTGCCGAGCGCAGCGAGGCGCGGCCGGTTTCAGCCGACCACCGAAGGCAAGCCCCCGGCATTAGGCTACGCCGGCCACCGGCCGGCGTACATCCCGGCCGCCCCGACCAATACGCGCATCGCCCTTCATCACACGGTGTAGATGTCCTGCCCGAGCATTTCGGGGGTAACCAGCGTCACGCCGCTTTCGGTCACGTGGAAGCGGCCGCGGTCCTGCGCTGCATCGACCCCGACCTCCATGCCGTCCTTGATCTCGCAGCCCCGGTCGATCACGACGCGCTTGAGCACCACGTTGTTTCCGATCCGGACGTTGGGCAACACCACCGAGTCCTCGACCAGGCTGCGGGACTCGATCCGCACGTCGGTAAACAGAAGCGAGCGCCGCACCGTGGCGCCGCTGATGACGCAGCCGCCCGACAACATCGAGTCGAGCGCCATGCCGCGCCGGTCGTCGTCGTCGAACACGAATTTCGCGGGCGGCATCTGTTCCTGATAGGTCCAGATCGGCCAGGTGCTGTCGTACAGATTGAGCTCCGGAACCACCCGGGTGAGCTCCATGTTGGCTTCCCAGTAGGCATCGATCGTGCCCACGTCGCGCCAGTACGGCGCGGCGCCCGTGGTCATGCCGACGCAACTGTCGGCAAGGCTGTGCGCGAACACGCGAGCGTGCGATATCAGGTGCGGAATGACGTCCTTGCCGAAATCGTGCGATGAGCGAGGGTCATCGGCATCGCGGCTCAGCTGTTCGGTCAGGAATCCGGCGTTGAACACGTAGATCCCCATGCTGGCCAGCGCCCGGTCCGGCCGGCCGGGAATCGGTTGCGCCTGCGCCGGTTTTTCCTCGAAGCTCACCACGCGTCCATTCCCATCGATGCTCATCACGCCAAGAGCGCTGGCCTCCGCGAGCGGCACCTCCACGCACCCCACGGTCATGTCCGCATGGCGCGCGACGTGAAACGCGAGCATTCGGCCATAGTCCATCTTGTAGATGTGGTCGCCGGCGAGCACCAGGACGTACTTCGCCGAATGCCGGCGCAGCACCGACAGGTTCTGGAAAACGGCGTCGGCCGTGCCGCTGTACCACGCTTCCGTGACCTGCTGCTGCGCCGGCAGCAGTTCGATGAACTCCTCGAAGCGGCCGTCGAGAAAGCTCCAGCCGCGCTGGATGTGGCGAATCAGGCTGTTCGCCCTGTACTGCGTGGCCACCCCGATGCGGCGAATGCCGGAATTCACGCAATTGGAAAGCGTGAAATCGATGATGCGGAACTTGCCCCCGAATGGCACGGCCGGCTTGCAGCGCCAGTCGGTGAGTTGTTTCAGCCGTTTGCCACGGCCTCCGGCGAGCACCAGAGCGACGGTGGCGTGCGTGAGCTCGCTGACGAAACGAATCGCCTCGGGTTGGATGTTCTCCGGGCTGTAGTCGTCATGCCCTCGGTGTTCATCGAGCGTCATGGTGTCTCCTGTGACGGGCTACAGTAGCAGCCCCGGTCCGCGCCGGACTTCTCATGGTCCGATCCGGACCGCCCCGACAACACTCGCGCTTATCGGTCAGCCGCGGAGGCGAACGCTTCGTGCCGGGCGCCGCCTCGATCCTCGAGTCGGCCGAGGAGACGGAGCAGCCCGTCGAGGATCGTCAGCGGGTGGGGGGGGCAACCCGGGATGAAGAGATCGACCGGAACCGTGGAGGCGGCACCGTTTCGCTGGGTCGGAAGGCCGGCGTAGGGCCCGCCGCTGATCGCGCAGGCGCCGACCGCGATGACGATCTTGGGCGGCGGCACGGCTTCATAGGTCTTCTCGAGCGCCAGGCGCATGTTCTCGGTGACGGGGCCCGTGATGAGCAGGCCGTCGGCATGACGCGGCGAGGCGACGTACTGGATGCCGAAGCGGCCGAGGTCCCAGCCGATCGTGCCGAGGACGTTCACGTCGGAGCTGCAGGCATTGCAGTCGCCCGCACTGACGACACGCAGCTTCAAGGATCGCCCGAAGAGACGCCGCACCTTCTCGTCGAGCGCGACGGCCAGGGGCAGCGCATCCGGGCCCGCGACGAGGTCCTCGCGGCGCCGGACGGCGAGCCGATAGTCCTGCGAGTACGTCATCGCCCCTTCCGGGCAGGCATTCACGCAGTCCGTGCAGAACAGGCAGCGCCCGAGATCGACCCGAAGGTCCCCTTGGAAGGAGATCGCGTCCGTCGGGCAGGCATCGATGCAGCTCCGGCATCCGTCGACGCACTTCGACGCGTCGACCCGGGGCGCCCCGCGGAAGCGGCCCGGCAGGGACGGGAGAAAGCCCGAGGGAAAGGGCAGCGTGCGCTTGCCCTGGCGCATCCGGGCGAGAACGGCTTTCAGCACGTGAACTCCCTCACAGGTCGTGGCCGCAGTACGACAGGTTGAAGCTCTTGTTGCAGAGCGGAAAGTCCGAGATCTGCCCGTCGCGCATGGCCAGCGCAAGGCCGAACCAGTTGTGAAACGAGGGGTCGGTCATCTTGTAGCGACGGAACCGCCCGGCCGCGTCCGTGACCGCCACGTGACAGATCTCGCCGCGCCAGCCCTCGACGAGCGATACGGCGAGGGAGTCGGGGGCCAGCGCGGCCGCGCCGGCGGCGGCCGGCCCGGGGGGCAGGGCCTCCAGCTGATCGAGGACGAAGCGAATCGACTGCTGGATCTCGAGCCAGCGGACGAACGCCCGCGAGTTGACGTCGCCGTGGTGCGCCGTCATCGCGGGAAGGTGGACGAATCGGTAGATGCCGGCGGGAAAGTCGTGCCGCACGTCCCGGAGAATCCCGCACGCCCGGGCCGCCGGCCCGACCAATCCGATCTGCTCCGCCATGTCGCGCGGGATCGTCCCGGTATTCTCGAACCTCTCGACCACCGTCGGCGTGTCCCAGAGCAGCTCGACCGCTTCCGTGAGCTCCTTGCGTGCTCGAACGAGCCTCTCCCGCAGGTCGCCGACCTGGCGCTCCCCGAGGTCGAATCCCACACCGCCCGGGCGGACGAACCCCCGGCCGAATCGGGAGCCGCAGAGCTCCGCCGTCATGTTGAGGAAGTCGCCCCGGAGACGCCCGCAGAAGGACGCCGTGGGCAGGTACGCCACGTCGCCCGCGAGGGCGCCGAGATCGCCGGCATGGTTGGCGAGCCGTTCGAGCTCGAGCGCGATTCCCCGAAGGGCCTGCGCGCGTGCGCCGACGCGGGACCTCGAGAGCGCCTCGACCAGGTGGGCGTAGGCTAGCGTGTGGCCGACCGTCGTGTCGCCCGCGGCCGTCTCCATGTAGTGGATCGTCCGTTTCGTCGGCCCCCCGACGAGCGCGGCCTCGATTCCGCGATGCTGATAGCCGAGGGCGATTTCGAGATGAAAGACGTGCTCGCCGTGACACTGGAAACGAAAGTGGCCGGGCTCGATGACGCCCGCGTGGACGGGACCGACGGCGACCTCGTGGATCTCGGTCCCCGCCACGGTGAAGAAGTCGACCACGCCGGGCGGGATGGGCTCCCCCGCGTCCCGGCCCCACGCATCGCGACCGGCGCGGTCCGAGCGATGAAACCGGACGGGCTTCAACCAGGGATGTCCGTCGGGCCGCAGGCCGGACTGCTCGGCGATCTCCCGCTCGAAGAGGTGCGCCTGCGGGACGGCGCCCGTGACCGATTCGAAGCGGTCGCCTCGAATCACGGTGCGCACGAGACGGATCCGGCCGTTCTCGTCGTCCGCCAGGACGGCGATGAGCTGCGTGGCGTCGGATTCCGCGTCGGGCGCCGCGCCGAGCGCGAAGTACGAAGCCAGCCGCTGACCCTCCGAGGTGACGGCGCGAATGATCCGTTCGCGAAACTCCGACGGCTCCGCCATCGGCGCGTCCTTCAGCGGCAGCACGCAGGGATTGCGCAGGGCGACCGTCACGGCGCTTGCTCCAGGACGGCGGCGGCGCGCTCGACGAAGCGATAGAGCGGCCCCGGAATCCAGACTCCCATCATGACGACGAGCGCGAGCGCCACGATCGGCGAGACCGTCTTCCACGGACCCTCGCGATGGCGCCTGGCCAGCCCGGCGGGCGACACCGGTCCCTGCACGACGGTCAGAACCGTCGCGCCCATGCCGATGAAGATGATCGCGAGAAACAGGAGGAAGAGCCCGGCGGCGACGTAGTGGCCTCCGATCACGGCGCCGTTCAGGATCGTGAATTCGCTGATGAATGGGCCAAACGGCGGGGATCCCGTGACCGCGAAGAAGCCCGCCAGAAAAAGCCCGGCCGAAACCGGCTGAAGGCGCAGCGCGCCGCGCACGTCCTCGGTCCTCTTGCTTCCGTAGGCGCGGTGGATGTTGCCCGCCGAGAGGAAGAGGACGACCTTGGTGAGGGCGTTGTTGATCAGGTGCAGAAGGGCCCCGAGGACTCCCAGTCCGCCGAGGCCGATGCCCAGGACCAGGATTCCCATGTGCTCCACGCTCGAATACGCGAGCATTCGCTTGAAGTCGCGCTGGCCCGCCATGAACACCGCCGCGACCCCCATGGACAGAAGGCCCAGCGTGACGAACAGTTCCCGGGCAAACCGCCCCTCGCCGGCGGGCTGCATGACGCCGTAGATCCGGAGGAGGGCGAGAAACGCGCAGCTCGTCATTCCGCCCGCCAGCAGGGCGCCGATGATCCCCGGCGCCTCGCCGTAGGCGTCGGGTTTCCAGGTATGGAGCGGCGCGAGGCCCATCTTCGTCCCGTAGCCGACGAGCAGGAGCACGAACCCGGCGCGCAGCCACGGCCGGGAGAGCTCGTTCGCGTGCTCCGCCAGGGATCGGAAGATCAGGCTGTGATCGCCCTGCGCCCCGTGAAGGGCTGCGTAGCCGACGAAGAGAGAGCCCAGGAGGGCGATCGCGATTCCGACCGAGCCGATCATCAGGTACTTCCAGGCCGCCTCGAGCGATCTCGCGTTGTGATTGAAATAGATGAGAACGGCGGTCGAAAGAGTCGCGCCTTCGACGGCGACCCACATGACCGCCAGGTGCTGGGAGAGCGTGATCGTCGTCGTCATCGCGAGAAACGTCAGGAGGCAGGCGCAGAACACGCGATTCGGCCGCTCGGCGCGAACCCGCAGGTAGCCGATCCCGTAGACGGCGCACAGCGTGAAGAGGGAGGACACGACCAGCAGAATCAGGTGTCCGAGGGGATCGACTCCAAACCACCCGTCGAAGGCGGTCTCGCCGTTCGTCAGCCTCAGCGCGCCGGCCAGATGCGCGAATCCGGTCGCGGCGACGATCCAGGGGCGAACCCGCTCCGACGGCGTCAGGAACGCGAGGAGGGCCGCGCCGATGGGAAGCAGGACGAGTCCGAGCATCGGTTCAGTCCCTCAATTCCGCGAGCCGCTCGGTGTCCAGGGACGAGAACTCGCGCTGAATGTGGTTGATGACGATTCCCATCACGAATATGCCGACGATCAGGTCGAGTAGCACGCCGACCTCGACCAGGAGCGGCATCGACTCGTGAAGGAGCTGAGCGAACACGAAGATGCCGTTCTCCAGGATGAGATAGCCCGTGACCTGTGAGAGGGCCTTTCGCCGCGTCGTGAGGAGAAGGAACCCGGCGAACATGGTGCTCAGCGCCGCCGGCACGACCAGCAGGTCGTGATGTTCGGGGGCGAGCGGGAGGTTGTCGGCGAACAGAACGGTCAGCCCCGTCCCGACCGCGCACAGGAGCACGGACGGGACGAGCCCGAGGTAGGGCTCGACTTCGTGCCGGATGTGCACTTCTCTCAGCGCCCGGAAGAGCATCGCGGGAATGACGACGGCCTTGATGATCGCCGCGACGAGGACGAGCAGCGCCAGGCGCGCCGTGACGCCGGTGAAGAGCAGGGCGAACACGCTGACGAGGAGCCCCTGGAGGGCGGCCGCGCGGATGCACGATCGAAGGCTCGAGGTCCCGATCGCCAGAAAATTCATGACGACGGCCAGAATGAGGAGCGATGCGGCGGCCTGGGGCATGGGCGTCACCTCAACAGGAGAACGACGGCGAACCCGGCGAGCAGCGTCGCCGTGACGAGGAGCTGGGGCACGCGAACGAAGCGCAGGCGCGCCATGCTGGACTCGACGAGCCCCACGACGACCCCGATCGCGAGGATCGCCGCGAGAGACAGGGCCGCCTGCGCGGGCGCCGCCAGGGCCGCGGCGGGCACGAGGATGCTCGACAGCAGGACGGCGAACACCGTGAGCTTCAGGGCGGCACCGTAGACCACGAGCCCGAAGGCGGGCCCCCCGTGATCGAGGACCATGACCTCGTGAATCATGGTCAGCTCGAGGTGCGTGCTGGGGTCGTCGAAAGGCACGCGCGCGTTCTCCGCCAGAAGAACGATGAACCAGCTCACGATGATGAGGACGACCGAGGGGCTGGCCCGGTGCCACGCCGCGGACGCCTCGAGGTCCAGCATGTCGGACAGCGACAGGGAGCCGGACAGTCGCGTGAGAGCGAGCATCCCGAAGATGAGCGCCGGCTCGGCCAGCGCCGCAAAGGTCACCTCGCGAGCGGCCCCCATTCCCTCGAACGCCGAGCCCGTGTCCATCGCGGCCGCCGCGACGAAAAAGCGCGCGAGCGCGAACACGTAGACGAAGAGCAGCATGTCGCCCGAGAATGCGAGCACCGCCCGCTGCCCGGCGATGGGGATCAGCAGCGTGGCGAAGACGGGCGCCACGATGCCGAGCACCGGCCCCGCCAGGAAGACCCAGGTGGTCGTGCGGCTGGCGACGAACCCTTTGCGAAACAGCTTCGCCAGGTCGGAGTAGGTCTGGAAGAGCGGCGGCCCGGTGCGCCCGGCCATGACGGCCTTCGTCCGCTGAATCACTCCGAGAAAGAGCGGCGCCGCGACCCAGAGAAGCACGCAGGCCAGAAGCGAGGTCACCATGCCGAGCTCCATGCGAGAAGGGCCACGAGCGTGACGACGATGTAGACCAGATACATCTGGATGTGTCCCGTCTGAATCGCGCGAGCCAGCCCGAAGCCGCGGCGTCCGCGGTCCATCGCCGGCAGAATCAGCCGGTCGAGCACGGGATCCGGCACGTGGCTCTCGAAACGAGCGTCGTTGCCCGGAAACAGCCGCCCGAGGGAGGGCCGGTGAACGTCGGCCAGGAGGACCCGGCGGAACAGCCGTCCGAGCATCTGGGCGAACGACGACGCGCCGTACTGCATGCGGGCGGTCGGCATCGCGTATCCGCAGTCCCACGTGAACGTGGGCGTGCCCCGGCGCGAGAGAAGGACGGCCGCGAGTCCGGCCGAGCCGAGAGCCGCGGCGAGCAGGAGAGCGGCTCCGCCGAGCCCGGACAGACCGATCTCGAGCGGCGCCTCGGCGCCGCCGAGGAGGGCGCGACCCGCGAGGTGGCTCACGTTTCCGGAGGCGCGGGGCAGGAGACCGATGGCAATGCAGGCGGCCGCGAGAATCCCCATCGACCACTTCATCGAAGCGCTCGCATCCTCGGGGAGACCCTCGCGGAGGGGACGGCGCGGGTTGCCGAGAAACACGACCGCGAACGCCTTCACGAAACAGGCCACGGCGAGCGCTCCGATGAAGGCGAGGGCGGGCGCGCCCAGCGAAGCCGCGAAGGTCGCCCCGTCGCGCGCCGCCGTGAGGGAGCGGAAGCTCCCGAGATAGATGAGCCACTCGCTGACGAAGCCGTTCAGGGGGGGCAGCCCGCAGATCGCGACGGCCCCGACCAGAAACGTGGCGCCGGTGAACCGCATGCGGCGGAGAAGGCCGCCGAGTGAATCCAGATCGCGCGTGCCGGTCGACCGGATGACCGCTCCCGCCGAGTAGAAGAGGAGTGATTTGAAGGCCGCGTGATTCCACACGTGGAGAAGGCCGCCGGCGAACCCGAGCGCGGCCCAGACGGGTCGGTTCCGGACGACCCCGAGCACCCCGACGCCGAGGCCGATCAGGATGATTCCGATGTTCTCGACGCTGTGGTACGCGAGCAGTCGCTTCAGGTCGTGCTGGGCGAGCGCCAGGACGACGCCGAGCACCCCGGAGACCACGCCGAGCGCCACCAACGCGAGGCCCAGCCATTCCGGAAAGGCCGGCAGCAGCGAGAGGGTCCGAACGAGTCCGTAAATCCCCATCTTCAGGACCACGCCCGACAGAAGCGCCGAGACGTGGCTGGGCGCCGCCGCGTGAGCCCCGGGGAGCCAGACGTGGAAGGGCATGACGCCGGCTTTGATGCCGAACCCGAGGAGGGCGAGAACCAGAATTGGCGTCGAAAGCGGCGAAGCGCCGAGCGCGGAAGACGGCACGAGGAGCCAGGTTCCCGTCGCCTCGCGAAGAAGCCCGAACATCGCGAACAGCAGGAGGGTCGCGACGTGCGCCGCGATGATGTAGATCCATCCCGCGCGAAGCGCCTCGGCGTCGTCCTGCTCGGTCGTGACGAGAAAGAAGGCCGCGAGGCCGACAAGCTCCCAGCCGACGAGGAAAGACCAGGCGTCCCCGGCGACCATCACGAGGAGCAGCCCGGCGGTCGCGATGCCGTAGAAGCAGCGGAGCTTGCGCGCGTTGTCGGGATGCTCGGCCGCCGGCCAGTAGCCTTCGCCATAGATCGATCCGAGGGCCGACACCAGAAACACCGGCATGAGAAAGAACGCGCTGAGCCCGTCGACCGCGAAGCGGATCGTCCCGCCCGGCAACCACCAGGCGTACTCCGCGGCGACCGAATTCTGTCCGAAGAGGACGAGGGCCGCTCCCGCGGCACCCGCCGCGCAGCCCGAGACGTGAAGGATGGTCGAGACGCGCTGCCCGCGAAGCGACCCCTTTCGAAAGAGCAGCCCGGCGAATCCGCTGAACGCGATCACGGCGAAAGCCCCGGCGAGGAGGGTGAGAGCGTTCATGTCAGCTGCGGCCGGACGAGCGCCCAGACGAGCGCCGCGACCGTCGCCACGAAG
>CAVXTP010000010.1:0-286023 GCA_963764715.1 uncultured Acidobacteriota bacterium | reverse complement strand
ACCCCTTCTACTCTCTCTCCCCTGCCTTCGCGACGTTGTACTTCCGCACGACGTCGCGGACTCCCGGGATCGCCCGGATGCGGCCGACGATCTTCTCGAGCTGCTTCGAGCCCCGTGGCCTCGAGCGAGACCGTCACGAACGCGTTCTTCGGGTCTCCTCGACCCGCGCCTCGATGCGGCGGATGTTCGAGCCCTCGCCGGCGATCGCCTGGGTGACGTCGGCGAGCAGGCCCGGCCGGTCCTCGGTCGACACCTCGAGCTCGATGGCGTAGGAGGCCTTCTTCTCGTCGGCCCAGGCCACGTCGATCTGGCGGCCCGGGTCGTAGAGCAGGTTCTTGACGTTCGGGCAGCTCTCGGAGTGGACCGACACGCCGCGTCCCCGCGTGATGTAGCCGATGATCTTCTCGCCCGGCACCGGATTGCAGCACTTGGCGAGCGTCGCGAGCAGGTCGTTGTGCCCGACCACGACGATGTCCGGGCACGCCGAAGGGCAGGATCCGCCGGACGACCCGGGAAACGGCCGACTCCTTCTTCTCGGTCTCGGGCCGGGCCAGCTCCTCGGCGGACACGAACCGCTCCAGGGCGTTGCGGGGCGCGAGCTTCCCGTAGCCGATCGCGGCGAAGAGGTCCTCGGGCCGTGAGAAGCCCCAGTGGGGCAGCTCCCGGGCGAGGCTCCCGTCGCCGTCGAGCTTCTTCAACGTCCGCTTGAACTTCTTGAGCTCCCGCTCGAGAAGCCGCCGCCCGAGCTCGACGGCCTGCCGCTTCTCCTCCTCGTGGATGAAGTGGCGGATCTTGTGGCGCGCGCGGCTGGTGACGACCGAGGAAAGCCAGTCCCGCGAGGGCGTCTGGCCCGGCCCGGTCAGGATCTCGACGATGTCCCCGCTCTGGAGCGGGGTCCGCAGGGGCAGGAGCTTCCCGTTCACGCGCGCGCCGACGCACCGGTGCCCGACGTCGGTGTGGACGCGGTAGGCGAAGTCGATCGGCGTCGCGCCCCGCGGGAACGCGAACACCTCGCCCTTCGGCGTGAACGTGTAGACCTCGTCCGGGTAGAGGTCGACCTTGAGGGAGGACAGGAACTGGCGCGGGTCCGAGACCTCGCTCTGCCAGTCGGCGAGCTGGCGGAGCCACTGGAAGCGGGCGTCGTCGGCGTGCGGCCCGAGCCGGCCCTCCTTGTACTTCCAGTGGGCCGCGATTCCGCGCTCGGCGATCAGGTCCATCTCGCGGGTGCGGATCTGGATCTCGAAGGGCTGCCCGGTCTCGCCGATGACCGTCGTGTGCAGCGACTGGTAGAAGTTGGGCTTCGGCATCGCGACGTAGTCCTTGATCCGTCCGGGCACCGGGCGCCAGAGCTGGTGGACCATGCCGAGGGCCGCGTAGCAGTCGCGGGTCTCGGGCACGACGATGCGGAAGGCGAGGATGTCGTAGAGCTGCGCCGCCTCCACTCCCGTCCGCTTCATCTTCGACCAGATCGAGTAGTAGCGCTTCATCCGGCCCGAGACCTCCACCGGGAACCGCGGCGTCGGCCAGCCGCGCCTCGATCCGCCGCCGGATGTCCCCGATCATGCCCTCCGAGACCTTCATCCGCCGGGCGACCTCGCGGGCCAGGCGCTGGTGCTCCTCGGGCTCGAGATTCAGGAACGCCAGGTCCTCGAGCTCCCCCTTCACGCTCCCCATGCCGAGCCGGTGGGCGATCGGAGCGTAGATGTCGAGGGTCTCCCGGGCGATCTCCTGGCGCCGGGCCTCGGGCAGGAACCCGAGGGTGCGCATGTTGTGGAGGCGGTCCGCGAGCTTGACCAGCACGACGCGCAGGTCGGAGATCATCGCGAGCAGCATCTTGCGGAACGTCTCCGCCTGCTCCTCCACGCGCGAGACGTACGAGAACTTGCCGATCTTCGTCAGGCCGTCGACGAGCTCGGCGACCTCCGCGCCGAACTGCTGGGCGATCGACTCCTTGGTCGTCAGCGTGTCCTCGAGGACGTCGTGGAGCAGGCCCACGACGATCGAGACGTCGTCGGCCTTGAGGTCCGCCAGGATCGAGGCGACGTTCAAGGGATGGACGAGGTACGGCTCGCCGGAGCGCCGGACCTGGCCCTTGTGCTCGCGGGCCGAGAAGACGTAGGCCCGGCGCAGGAGCTCCTGGTCCGAGTTCGGGTTGTAGGCCTCGACCTTCTCGAGGATTTCCTCGAAGTGGATCACGCTTTAAGGTTACACGACCGTCGCTCGGCTTGGTCGGGGGTCTGTGGGTTGTCGTCGTCCTTCGGACGACGCCTCCTATGGCCGGGGGCTTGCCTCTGGTGGACGGACCGCCACCGGCGCGCGGCTCGCGGACGGCGCTCGACCACGCGCCTGACCCCCTCGCTGCGCCTCGCTCCCGCGGCGCGAACCTCCTCCCTCGCTTCCGCTCGGGAGACTATTCGCGCCGCGAACTCAAGGGAGAGTGCCGCCGAACCCTCGAAGGGTCGCGGCGTCGACGGCTTAGCGACCTTTTTGCTTCTTCTTGCCGGTCGGGGCGACCGGCGGGGCCGGCTCGGCCTTGACGGGGGCGGGCACCACCGCCAGCTTCCGGCCGGTCTTCCAGTCCTTCCAGATCACGACGATCGCGGCCGCGACGTAGATCGACGAGTACGTGCCGATGACGATGCCGATGATGAGCGTCAGCGCGAACGTGCTGCAGGACCTCGCCGCCGAGGAAGAAGAGCGCGACGACGACGAGCATCGTCGCTCCGGAGGTCAGGATCGTCCGGGACAGCGTCTGGTTGATCGAGCGGTTGATGACGGCCTCGAGCGGCTCCTTCTTGGGCGTCCGGAGGTTCTCGCGCACCCGGTCGTAGACGACGACCGTGTCGTTGACCGAGTAGCCGACGAGCGTCAGAAGGGCCGCCACGACGACGAGGTTGAACTCGCGGCCGAAGAGGGCGAGCAGCCCGACGGTGATGAGCGTGTCGTGGATGAGGGCGACGATCGCCCCGACGCCGAACGGGACGGAGCGGAAGCGGAACGCGATGTAGGCGAGCATCCCGACGGTCGACCAGATGATCGCGAGGAGGGCCTTCTTCTGGAGGTCCGCGCCGACCTGCGGCCCGACGTTCTCGGCCGAGAGCAGGACGAACGGCCCGACGACCGTGTTGGCCTTGACCCAGGTCTTCGTCGCGGCGGACACGCCCTCGACGGAATCCACGTCCGCCGGAGCGTGGAAGAGCCCGAGCTGCGAGCGACGGTCGATGACCCGCCCGGCGGTCTGCGTGTAGTAGTCGCCGGCGTTCGTGTCGGGCTTGCCGGCCACCTGGTCCGGGTCGGCCGAGGCCAGGCGCGCGCGCGAGCGTCGCCTTGCCCTCGGTGTTCAGGTCGATCTTGTTCGGGTCCGTCTCCGCCTGGAGGCCCTGCCGGAGGGCGCGGAGAACCTCGCCGGCGACGTCGCGGCCTTCCTTGGCCTGCTGCTGGACGCGGATCAGGACCTCGTTCTTCTCGGGTTCCTCGTAGCGCTGGATGCCGATCTCCCCGAGCTTCGCGCCGTCCAGGATCGTCCGCATCTTGTCGATGTCGGGGCGGTTGGAGAGGCGGATCGCGATCGCGGTGCCGCCCGAGAAGTCGATGCCGAACTTCAGGCCCTTCTGCACGAAGATCGTGAAGAGACCCACGGCGATCAGCGCCCAGGAGGCGCCGATGGCCCACCACTTGTACTTCAGGAAATCGATGTTGGTCTGGCGGAAAAACTCCATGACGCTCTGCTTTCTAGATCGACACCGTGTCGATGTGCTGGCGGCTTCCGTACTCGAGCTCGAAGATCGTGTGCGACACGAAGACCGCCGTGAACATGGAGATCAGAAGTCCGATGATCAGCGTGACCGCGAAGCCCTTGACCGGCCCCGTTCCGAACTGGAGCAGGAAGAGGGCCGAGATGATGGTCGTGGCGTGCGTGTCGACGATCGTCGCGAAGGCCTTCGAGAAGCCGTTCTCGATGGCGGCGCGCGGGGCCCGGCCGCTGCGGAGCTCCTCGCGGATGCGCTCGAAGACGAGGACGTTCGAGTCGACCGCCATGCCGATCGTCAGGATGAAGCCGGCGATGCCGGGCAGCGTCAGCGTCGCCTCGAAGAGCGACATCGCCGCGGCGAGCAGAAGGGCGTTCAGGATCAGCGCGAGGATGGCGTTCCAGCCGGCGCGCCGGTAGTAGACGGCCATCGCGATGAAGACGAGCACCGCGCCGACGACCGAGGCCGTGATGCCCTTGCGGATCGAGTCGAGGCCGAGCGACGGGCCGACCGTGCGCTCCTCGAGGTACGTCAGGCCGGCCGGCAGCGCGCCGGCGCGCAGGACGAGCGCCAGGTCGTTGGCCTCCTCCGGCGAGAACGTGCCCTCGATGACGCCCTGCTCGGTGATCCGGTCCTTGATGTTGGGCGCCGACTGCACCCGGTTGTCGAGGACGATCGCGAGGTGCCTGCCGATGTTGGCCCCGGTGGCCGCCCCGAACTTCTGCGAGCCCGCGGCCGTCAGGAAGAACGAGACCGAGTGGGAGCCGAACTGGCCCTGCGACGGGCGCGCGTTCTTGAGGTCCCGCCCCGTGATGACGGCCTGCTTGCGGACCACGTAGAAGGACCGCTCCCGGCTCCCCGGGCACCGCCTTCGCCTCGACCAGTTTGAACTGGTCGGGGATGGTCCCGTTGTACTCGGCGAGCAGGGCCTCGCGCGTCGACGGGCCCTTCTCCACGAGCGAGAGCTCCAGGAACGCGGTGTTCTTGATCAGATCCTTGACGCGCTTGGGATCGTCGATGCCCGGAAGCTGGACGAGGATCCGGTCCTTGCCCTGGCGCGCGATGAGCGGCTCCGACACGCCGAACTCGTCGATGCGGTTGCGGATCGTCTCGACGGCCTGGGCGACGGCGTTGTCCTCGATCTGCCGGAGGGCGACGTCCTTGAGGGCGAAGGTCCACTTCCCGCCCGCCGTGCTGTAGGACCAGTCCGGCAGGAAGCGCTTCACCGTCTCCTCGAGCTTCGACTGGTCGGTCTGCGGCGTGATCGTCACCGCGAACGACTGGTCCGTCGGCAGCTCGATCGCGCCGAGGCCCGCGTCCTTCGTCTCGGTCTTGAGCGTCTCGACGGCGTCGTCCCGCTCGGCCTTGACCGCGTCGGGCGTGTTGACCTGGAGCACGAGGTGAATCCCGCCGCGCAGGTCGAGCCCGAGCTTGATGCCCTTCTTGAGGGCGTCCTTCAGGGTCGGACCGCCCGGCCCCGTCCACTCTTTTTTGGCGTGCGCGTACCCGGTGGCCACGTACCCGGCGATGGCGCCCGCCACCACCAGGACGATCAACAGCACGCGCCAGCGAAGCTTCTTGCCCAACGGTCCTCCCCGAAAAAAAGAACGCCGGAGTCTACAGGAACCGGCTATCCGCTGTCATGGAAGCGGCGGCTCGACGCCGCCGACGAGAGAGGGAACGTGTCCCCAACCCTCGCCTCCCTCTCAAGTCGCTGGCGTGGTTGGAGTTGCCTCGGGCTCCCCGGCGAGGCCGGCGACCGCGCTGCGCAGCACCTTGATCTTGGTGTTGTCGCCGATCTGCAGGATCACGAAGCCGCGCTCCTCGTCGAGCGCCGTGATCCGGCCGAAGATCCCGCCGCTCGTGATGACCTCGTCGCCCTTCTTGAGCTTCGAGAGCATCTCCTGGGTCTTCTTCTGCTTCTTGCGCATCGGGGCGATCAGGAGGAAGTAGAAGATGACGAAGATGAAGATCATCGGGAGGAACTGCATGAGCCCTCCCGCGGCGCCGCCCGGCGCCGGGGCCGTCTGAAGAAGCGAAGTCAGCATGGTCGCCGCATCATATCAACGCCCCGCGCCTCACTCGAGGGCGAACTCGAAGGTGCTGACGACCCGGATCCGCTTCATGACGGTGCTCGTCGGGCTGAACGCCCCGGATTCGTCGTTGCCGTCGGACCCGAAGATCTGGATCAGCCCCTGGTTGGCCGAGCGGATGGTCCCGACGCGGGCCCCGGAGTCGGCGGCGAACTGCTGGGCCATCGCGCGGGCGCTCTTGGTGGCCTCGGCCAGCAGCTGCGGCCGCAGGTCGTTGAACTTCGAGACCACGTACCGCGGGTTCGCGGGCCCGCCCTCGCCGCCGTCGAGCAGCACGCCCGACTCGAGGAGCTCGTCGGCCGATCCGAGCGCGGTCCGAACCCGGTCGACGTCCGGGGTCGTCACGACGAGCGACGTCGTCAGGATGTAGCGGAGGGGGTCGGACCCCTGCGGCTGCCCGTACTCCCGGGCGCGCTTGTCGATCGTGCGGATCGGCGACCGCTCGATCGCGTCGTCCGGGAAGCCCTGCTTCTTGAGGAAGGCGAGCGCGGCCGCCCTGTCGGCGCCGATCCTCGCCTGGGCCTCCTTCAGGTCGGCGCCCGCCCGCCGGAGGTTCAGCGTCCAGATGGCCTGGTCGGCCTTGACCTCCTTCTCGACGAGGCCCTTGACCGTCACCGTGCGATTGCCGGACCGGAACCGCTCGGTGCCGCGGCCGGCGAAAAAGCCGGCGAGGGCGAGCCCCGCCAGGATGCACAGGCCGAGGACGAACCAGCCCGCCAGGCGCCCGTTGTCTCGCGAAGAATCCATCCGCGCCCTCCTGCTTTACTGCGGCTTCGAGAACGGCAGCGGCCCCGTTCGCGGCGGCACCGCGGCCTTCGCGGCCTCGGCCCGCGCCCAGAACCGCAGGAAGTTCTCGCCGAGGACCCCGCGCACCTCGTCCTCCGAGTGCCCGCGCCGCAGGAGCTCCTCGGTCAGCTTCGGCAGCATCGAGACGTCCTCCAGGCCGGCCGGCGGGTCCGTGATCCCGTCGTAGTCCGTCCCCAGGCCGGCGGCTCCCGGCCCGCCGAGCTTCAGCACCCGCTCGATGTGGTCGACCGCGACCTTCCAGTCGGCGTCGGGGTACGAGATCGAGTCCCGCAGCTTCCTGACCTCGGCGTCGCGCGTCTTCGGGTCGTCCTTGTACTTCTCCTTGACCGCGTCGACCCGGGGCTGGATCGCCTTGCGCGCGGCGAGGTAGCCGTCCACGGAGGCCTGCGACAGGAACATCGAGCTGACGTTGACCATAACGATCCCGCCGCCCTTAGCGATCGCCCGGATCTGGTCGTCGGTCACGTTGCGCGGGATCGCCGAGAGGGCCCGGCACGAGGAATGGGAGGCGAACACCGGCGCCTTCGAGACCGCGAGGACGTCCGCCATCGTCTTGTCGCTGACGTGCGAGACGTCGACCAGCATCCCCAGGCGGTTCATCTCGAGGACGACTTCGCGGCCGAAGTCCGTGATCCCGTCGTGGACGGCGTACGTCTTCGGGTCGAAGTCGGAGCTGAAGAAGTTGCCCGAGGAATCGGCCCAGTCGTTGGTGTTCGTGTGCGTCAGCGTCATGTAGCGGACGCCCAGGCGGTAAAAGGAGGACAGCGCGCCGAGCGAGTTCTCGATGGCGTGGCCGCCCTCGATCCCGATGAGGATGGCGATCTTCCCGTCCTTCTTGGCCGCGCGGATGCCGGCGATCGAGTCCGCGAAGACGAGGTCCTTCGGGTGCTCGTCGGCGATGCGGTGGATCAGGTCGATGAACTCCAGGGCCTTCTTCGCCGAGCCGCCCGACTTCGCGTAGTCGGCATTGACGTAGGCCGCGAGGAAGGGCGCCGTGACGCCGCCCTCCTTCCACCGCGGGATGTCGATGTGCCCGACGGTGTTCCGCACCGCGAGGTCCTTCCAGTGCGTCTCGAGCTCCTCGGGCACGTCCTCGTGCGTGTCGACGACGATCGCGCTCTTGTGGAGGCGCATCGCGCGCTCGTGCAGGTCGTCGGCGAGAACGGAAGCCGCGCCGAAGCAGAGCGCCAGGGCCCAGCCGGGTTTTTTCATGCGCGAGAGGCTATAACAGCGCCATGCGAACGCCACCCCGTTTCCAGCCCCTCGCCTTCGAGCGCCTCGAGCCGGCCGAGATGGCCCGCCGCTCGGAGGAGTTCCTCGCGCGGATCGCGACGCGCCGCACCGTCCGGGACTTCTCGAGCGAGCCCGTCCCGCGCGAGCTCGTCGAAAACGCCGTCCGCGCCGCGTCGCTCGCGCCCTCGGGCGCCAACCGCCAGCCCTGGCGCTTCGTCGTCGTCGCCGACCCCGCGCTCAAGCGCGAGATCCGGATCGCCGCGGAGGCCGAGGAAAAGGAGAGCTACGAGCGCCGCATGCCCGAGGAGTGGCTCGAGGCTCTCGCCCCGCTCGGCACCGACTGGCACAAGCCGTTTCTCGAAACGGCGCCGTACCTCGTCGCGGTGTTCCGCCTGGATTCCGAGCCCGCCGCGCCGGCCGGCGGCCTCGACGACGGCACCGCCGCGAAGCGAAAGAACTACTACGTCGCCGAGTCCGTCGGCATCGCCTGCGGGTTTCTCCTCGCCGCGCTGCACCTCTCGGGCCTCGCGACGCTGACCCACACGCCCTCGCCGATGGGATTCCTCAACCGGATCCTCGGCCGCCCGGCGCACGAGAGCCCGTACCTGCTCGTTCCGGTCGGGTACCCGGCCGACGGGGCGCAGGTCCCGGTCATCCAGAAGAAGCCCCTCGAGGAGGTCCTCGTCCTGCGCTGACGCGCGGGCCTCACTGCCGCGAGATCGCCGGCCGGCCCTTCCGCAGGACGTACTTGCGGACCTTCCCGGTGGCGGTCTTCGGCAGCTCGTCGAGGAACGTGACGCCCTTGGGCGTCTTGAAGCCCGCCAGGTGCCCGCGGACGAAGCGCGTCAGCTCCTCTTCCGAAACCTCGGCGCCGGCGCGGCGCACGACGAAGGCGTGGGGCGCCTCGCCCCACTTCTCGTGCGGAAGTCCGACCACCGCGGCCTCGAGCACCGCCGGGTGGCGCAGCAGCACGCCCTCGACCTCGATCGAGGAAACGTTCTCTCCCCCGCTGATGATGACGTCCTTGAAGCGGTCCCGGATCTCGGCGTACCCGTCCGGGTGGACGACCGCCGCGTCGCCGCTGTGGAACCAGCCGCCGCGCATCGCCTCGGCCGTCGCCTCGGGATCGCGGTAGTAGCCCTCCATGACCACGTTGCCGCGCACGACGATCTCTCCCAGGGTCTGGCCGTCCGGCGGCACTTCGGCCCCGTCCTCGTCGACCACGCGGAGCTCCCCCGACGTGAGGAGCTCGACCCCCTGCCGCGCCTTCAGCGCCGCGCGCTCCGGCGCCGGCAGTCCGGCGTGCTCCGGCCGCGGCTCGCAGACCGTGATGAAGGGCGAGGTCTCGGTGAGCCCGTAAACCTGCGTCACGGTCCAGCCGAGCTCGTCCTCGACGCGCTCGATCGTCGCCGCGGCGGGCGGCGCCCCGGCCGTCAGCACGCGGAGGCCCCTCGGGGCGCTCCGCCGGACCTCCTCCGGGGCGTTGGCGATCCCGATCAGCACCGTCGGCGCCGCGCAGAACACCGTGATGCCCTCGCGCCCGATCGTGTCGAAGACCGCACCGGCCTCGACCCGGCGCAGGCAGACGTGGGCGGCGCCGACCGCCGTGACCGTCCAGACGAACGTCCAGCCGTTGGCGTGGAACATCGGAAGCGTCCAGAGGTACCGGTCGGCGGCGGTCATCGGATGGTGGAGGAGCGTTCCGACGACGTTCGCCCAGGCGTTGCGGTGCGTGATCATGACGCCCTTGGGCCGGGCGGTCGTGCCGCTCGTGTAGTTCAAGGTCAGGAGGTCGCGCTCGGAGATCTCCGCCGGGACGAACTCCGTCCCCGACGCGTCGAGCTCGGCTTCGTAGTCGCGCCAGCCGGGCCGCGCGCCCTCGAGCGCCACGGCGTGCTCGAGGCCGGGCAGACGGGCGCGCAGGCCGTCGACCGCCGCGAGCTGGTCCGCGTGGGCGCAGACGACGCGCGCGCCGCTGTGCTCCAGGATGTAGGCGATCTCCTCGGGCGCGAGGCGCGCGTTGATCGGCACGAGCACCGCGCCGATCTGCGGCACCGAATAGAAGCACTCGAGGTGCGCCGCCGTGTTCGGCGCGATCGTGGCCACCCGGTCGCCGGGCCCGACGCCCATCCTCCGGAACGCGGCCGAGGCGCGGTCGCACCGCTCGAAGAACCGGGCGTACGTGAAGCGACGCGCCCCGTCGACGACCGCCTCGCGGTCTCCGTAGAGCCGCCGCGCGCGCCGCGCGAACTCGAGGGGCGTCAGCGGGGTTTCCAGCGTTCCTCCGCCGGCGCGGGCCGACCGCCCGCGCCCGGCCCTCGGGCCCGGACGGCGGGCGCGGGCCCCGCCCGTCTCACGCGAGCTTCAGCGGGAGCTGCCGCAGCCGCTTCCCGGTCGCGGCGAACACCGCGTTGGCGACGGCCGGCGCGATGGTCGGCGTGCCGGGTTCCCCGACCCCGCCCGACTTCTCCCCGCTCTCGACGATGTGCACCTCGACCTTCGGCATCTCGTCCATGCGCAGGACCTCGTAGTCGTCGAAGTTGCCCTGCTCGACGCGGCCGTCCTTGAGCGTGATCTTCCCGTGGAGGGCGGCCGAGAGGCCGTACGCGATCGCCGACTCCAGCTGCGCCGAAACGCCGGCCGGGTTGATGCAGATGCCGCAGTCGATCGCGGCGACCACCCGGTGCACGCGGATCTTTCCCTTCTCGACCGAGATGTCCGCGACCTGCGCCACGTAGCTCTCGAACGACTTGTGCACGGCGAGCCCGCGGAACTGGCCGCGGGGCGGGGGGCCGCCCGCCTTCGCCAGGGCGAGCTCCATCACGCCGCGGTGGCGCGGAGATTTTCCGTAGAGCGCGCGGCGGTAGTCGGCGGGGCTCTTTCCCGCGGCGGCCGCGAGCTCGTCGACCATGGTCTCCATCACGTAGGCGGTGTGCGTGTGCCCGACCGACCGCCACCAGAGGACCGGGACGGGCGACTTCGGCGTGTGCAGGCCGACGAAATGGTGCGGCGTGGCCTCGACGTAGGGCGAGTCGACGACGCCTTCGACCGAGGTCTCGTCGATGCCCTCCTTGATCATCATCGCGAAGGGCGTGCCCTCCATGATCGACTGACCCACGATCTGCTGGCGCCACGCCACGGGCAGGCCGTCCGGCCCGAGCCCCACGTTCAGCTTGTGCGCCCACATCGGGCGGTAGTAGCCGCCGCGCATGTCGTCCTCGCGCGTCCAGACGACCTTGACCGGCATGCCGGCGGCCTTCGCCACGTGGACGGCCTCCGCCACGAAATCGCTCGTCGGATTGGCGCGGCGCCCGAAGCCGCCGCCGAGAAAGGTCGTGTGGATCCGGACCTGCTCGGGCTTCAGGCCCGCGATCGCCGCGGCCGCGCCCTGGTCGCCCGTCTGGAACTGGGTCCCCGTCCAGACGTCGCAGGAGTCGGGCCCGATCTTCACCGCGCAGTTGAGCGGCTCCATCGCCGCGTGCGCGAGGAACGGGAACGCGTACTCGGCCTCGACCGTCTTCGACGCCGAGGCGAGCGCCTTTTCGACGTCGCCCGCCGCCGCCGCCTTGAGGCCGCCCCTGGACGCGAGCGTCCGGTACTCGGCGGCGAGCTTCTCCGAGTCGAGCGAGGCGCCGGGCCCGAGGTCCCAGTCGATCTCCAGGGCCTCGCGCCCGAGCTTTGCCGCCCAGAAGTGGTCGGCCACGACGGCCACGCCCGAGGGCACCTGCACCACCGCGCGGACGCCCGGCACCGCCTTCGCCTTCTCGGCGCGAAAGGCCTTCACCTTGCCGCCGAAGACCGGCGACCGCGCGACGAGCGCGGTCTTCATCCCCGGCATCTGAACGTCGATTCCGAACTGCGCCGCGCCCGTCACCTTCTGCGGCGAGTCGAGGCGTTTCGTCGGCTTGCCGAGGATCGTCCAGTCCTTCCGGTCCTTGAGCTTGACCGCGGCCGGCGGCTTCATGCCCTGCGCGGCCTTCGCGAGCGAGCCGTACGACGCGCGGCGGCTGCCGGAGACGACGAAGCCCTTCTCGGCGCGGCAGTCGGCGGGCGCCACCTTCCACTGCGCGGCCGCCGCGGCGACCAGCATCTCGCGCGCCATCGCCCCGACCTGCCGGTATCGGTCGAGCTCCGACCAGGTCGTCGTGGAGCCGCCCGTCATCTGCGCGCCGTAGGCCGGGTGCGCGTAGACGGGGGCCGCGGGCGCGGTCTCGACCCGGATCTTTCCCCAGTCGCAGCCGAGCTCCTCGGCGACCATCATCGGAAGCGTCGTCCAGATCCCCTGTCCCATCTCGGAGTGCGCCAGCAGCACGGTGACCGTCTCGTCCTCGCCGATCCGCAGGAAGGCGCTCGGGGGCGGCAACGCCGGGGCGGCCCCGGCGCCCTGGAGAGCGAAGAGCTTCCCCCGGGGCGCGATCGAGAAGCCGATGACGAGCCCGGCCGACGTCTTCAGGAACCGGCGCCGCGAGTACCCGCCGCGCGCGCTCACGACTTCCCTCCCGCGGCCGGCATGGCGGCGGCGATGTGCACCGCCTGGCGGATCCGCTGATAGGTCCCGCAGCGGCAGAGGCTCGGCGAGAGCGCCTCGTCGATGTCGGCGTCGGTGGGCTTCGGGGTGATCTTGAGCAACGCCGCCGCGGCCATGATCTGGCCCGGCTGGCAGTAGCCGCACTGCACGACGTCGGCCTCGATCCAGGCCTTCTGCACCGGGTGAAGCCCGGCCGCGCCCAGTCCCTCGATGGTCGTCACCTTGCGCCCGGCCGCTTCCGAGAACGTGAAGTTGCACGAGCGCTGCGCCTCGCCGTCGACGTGCACGGTGCAGGCGCCGCACTGGGCGATGCCGCACCCGTACTTGGTCCCGGTCAGCCCCAGCAGGTCGCGGAGCACCCACAGGAGCGGCATGTCCGGCGGCGCGTCGACGTCTCGAACCTTTCCGTTGACGTTGAGCTTCACGTTGCCCCCCCTTTTTCTCGATACTAATGCCTCCGGCCGCAACGGCCGGAAGAGTTCAAGCTCCGTCGGGAAGCTTCTCCTCGGGCGGCGCCGCGAGCGCCGACAGCCGTCCCTGCCCGATGGCCTCGCGGATCTCGCGCATCCAGGCCAGATAGAAGTAGACGTTGTGCATCGAGATCAGCATCGGCGCCGAGAAGTCCTTCAACACGAAGAGATTTCGAAGGTACGCGCGGCTGTGCCGCCGGCAGACCGGGCAGCCGCACGCGGGGTCGAGCGGCGCGAGGTCCTCCTTGAAGCGCTCGTGCTTGATGGCGATCTCGCCCCGACGGCAGTAGGCGTGGCCCATCCGGCCGTTGCGCGTCGGCAGAACGCAGTCGAAGAGATCGATCCCGCTCCGGACCGACGCGAGCAGGTCCGCCGGCGTGCCGACGCCCATGAGATAGCGCGGCCGGTCCTCCGGCAGGAGCGGCGCGCAGAGCGCCGTGACCTCCCGGATCGCGTCCTTCGACTCGCCCACGGCGACACCGCCGACGGCGTAGCCCGGAAAGTCGAGCGCCCGGAGGTCCTCGGCCGAGCGGCGGCGCAGGTCCGCGTGCGTTCCCCCCTGCACGATTCCGAACAGCGCACCCGACCCGGTGTAGGCTCGGCGGCAGCGCTCGGCCCACGCAAGCGTGAGCCGGCAGGCCTCCTCGACCTCGGCGCGCTCGGCCGGGAACGGCGGGCAGACGTCGAGGGCCATCGCCACGTCGACGCCGAAGCCCGCCTGGAGCTCCATCGCGCGCTCGGGCGTCAGGAAGTGCTTCGTTCCGTCCTCGGGGATGCGGAACTCGACGCCCTCCTCGCCAATCCGCCGCTGCGCCGAGAGGCTCATCACCTGGAACCCGCCCGAGTCGGTCAGGATCGCCCGGTTCCAGCCCATGAACGCGTGGAGGCCGCCGGCCTTCTCGATCGTCGGCAGCCCGGGCCGGACCATCAGGTGGTAGGTGTTCGCGAGGACGACGCGGCAGTCCCAGGCCTCGAGCCAGTCGAAGGCCACGCCCTTGACCGCGCCCCGGGTCCCGACCGGCATGAAGCACGGCGTCTCGATGACGGCGTGCGGCGTCGCGAACCGGCCGCTCCGCGCGGCGGAGGCGGGATCGCGGCCGGTGATCTCGAGCAACGCCGGCAGGCTAGAAGTGCAGCCGCACGCCGGCCGAGGCGCCGAGCGCCTCGCGATCCGGATTCTGGTAGTTGAAGCCCCCCGTCGGGCCCCAGAGGACGGCGAGGTCGACGGAGAAGACGGGGATGCCGAAGCCGAGGCCGAGCGTGTAGGCCCAGGTCGGATTGGCCGCGGCGAAGTCGCGGGCCGCGCCGACGCGGATGGCGATGAGCGGGATCTTGACCTCGGCCCCGAGCGACATCTGCTGGCTCTGGACCCCCGGCGCGAGGGTGTCGCTCTTGATGAAGTCCCCGTCGGCGGCGAGCGTCAGGAAGGACAGGACGTCGACCGCGACGCCGCCGCGCAGCTGCCGGGGCAGCGGCACGCTCCCCGGGCTGCCGGCCACGTCGGCCACCGTGAATTCGGGCTGACTGAGCGAGGTGCCCACGATGCCGAGCTTCACGATCCCGAAATTGATGCGGGCGCCCGCGTCGAACGTCACCTTGTTGGTCGTGACGGCGTTCTGGTCGAAGGCGTCGTTGATGAGCTCGGCGAGGTCCTTGCCCTGGCAACTGTTCTCCCCGAAGATCGTGCAGCGGCCGAAATAGGTGATGCCGGAGACGTACCGGACGGCGCCGCCGACCTCGAGCATCCCCTCGAGGAACGCATGCCCGTAGGCCAGGCGGGCCTCGCGCCCCGACAGCCCGGCGAGGTACAGGCCGGTCTGGTTGTACGGGAGGCCGTTGTCCGGACCGCCGCCCGGGATGACGTGCTGGAGGTCGATGACCGGGTAGATCCCGGTGTAGGGAATGTCCCCGATCGAGAGCGCGAACCCCTTGTAGGAGCCCACGAGGCCGACGACGCCCGAGCCGATCACGGCGGTGCCGGGCCGGGCGAGGCTGGCGATTCCGGCGATGGCGACCGGTACCAGCTCCGGTCGGCTGCCGTCCAGGATGTCGTCCCAGGGCAGCTCGCCGAGGTTGACGAGCGTCCCGACGAGGTTGTTCCGGTTCTGTGCGGCGAAGCCGCCGAGCAGCTGGAAGTCCCATCCCTTCTGGCCGGCGAGCGCCGCCGGATTGACCCAGATCGCCGAGTTGTCGTTGACCGCCGCCACCTGCGCGCCGCCCATGCCGGTCGCTCGGGGGCCGGCCCACGGAAACTGGGCCTCGGCGGGAGCCGCGAGGAGCCCGAGGACGGCCACGAGAGCGGCGAAAGAGAGAGACAGGCTTTGCTTTTTCACCGAACTCGATCTTAGCATCCGGCATTGGTTGACCCCTGAAAACCCGCGTGCTAGGTTTGGCCGCCTTTCGAGGGGGAAATGCCGGATCTCGGAAAAAAGTACGACTGCTTCAATTGCCACACGAAGTTCTACAACCTCGGCAAGCCCGAGGCGATTTGTCCGAAGTGCGGAGCCAATCAGAAGAACGCGAAGTCGGACGATGCGCCCCCGCCGGCGCCGCGCCCTCCGCGCCGCTCGATGCTTCTCGAAACGATTCCCGACGAGAACCCGCCCGAGTTCGGTGACGAGACCGCCGGCCCGGCCGAGCCCGAAGAGAGCGACCTCGACGACGACGAGCTCGAAGAAGGCGAAGACGCCGCCGAGGCGGAAGAAGAGGAAGACGAGGTCTACTGAGCCGGCGCGCGCCCGCGCGCGGATCGTCTTTCTGGGGCTCGGATCCAATCGCGGCGACCGGCGCGGGTCCCTCGAGCGCGCGCTCGACGAGATCGCCCGGCGCGCCGTCGTCCTCGCGGTTTCCTCCTTCTACCGGACCGATCCCGTCGGCTACGCGGACCAGCCGCCGTTCTGGAACGCCGTCGCGGCCATCGCCTGGACCGGCTCGCCGGCGCGCCTGCTCCGCGAGATCCAGGGGATCGAGCAGGCGATGGGCCGCACGCCGAGCTTCCGCAACGGGCCGCGGGAGATCGACATCGACATCCTCGACTTCGAGGGCGTTCGCCGCGCTTCGCCCGATCCGGTCCTTCCCCACCCGCGGCTCGCGGAGCGGCGCTTCGTCCTGGCGCCGCTTTCGGAGATCGCACCCGGCTGGAGGCACCCGGAGAGCGGCCGGACGGCCGCGGAGCTCGCACGGAGGCTCCCGGCCCGGCCCGGGGTCAGGCGCCTTTCTTCCAGACCGAGAGGTTTCGGCGCGCGTTCTCCTGCGTCTTGAGGTCCTCGACGAGATGCAGCGGCGAGGGCGCGTCCGCGACGATGCCCTCCTCGAGCTTGATCGCCTCGGCCTTCTCCGCCTCGCCGCCGCGGTACAGCGCCTCGGCGAGGAAGTGGCGGTTGAGGAAGTTGCGGGAGTTGACGCCGACCGCCAGGCGCAGCGCCCGGATCGCCTCGTCGCGCGAGACCCAGCCCGTGATGAACGGGATCCAGGGCGCCTCGTCGTTCAGGCGGCCGAGCACGCGGTAGCCCCCGCCCTCCTCGAACTGCGGATCGATCCCGATCACCGTCAGCGCGTAATCGCGGACCTTGTCGGCCGCGCCGGTCTTGGCGGCCTCGAGCTTCCCCATCGAGAGGGCCCACTCGCCCCACGAAACCGCGGCCCAGAAGTAGGTGGGCGCGGCGTCCGACCGGTCCTGGAGCTTGCCCGCGAGGGCCTCGGGCCCGAGGTCGAGGAAGCCCTTGATGCCCTTCTGCTCGAGGCTCCGGCCGAGAATTCCGATCGCGTCTTCGGAGATGCGGCGCGCCTTCTGGAAGACGGCCTTGCGCGAGTCGGCGTCGAGGCCGGTGTAGGCACCCTTGAAGTAGAGAGCGCGGGCCATCTTCCACCGGGCGTCCACGAGGTCCGGTGCCTGCGCGGCCTTGTCGTAGAGGGCGATCGCCTGGTTGATCGGTCCCGCGCTGGCGAGGTCCCCGATGCGCCCCTCCTGCCGCCGCAGGTACATCCGGTCGGCCTCCGTCACGAGCGGGTTGGAGGACAACGACCCCGGCACGAGCGTCCGGTCCGGCAGCGACGTGCCCGTCGAGGGCTGCGCGCGCACGGCGGCCGCGACGCCGGCGAGAACGAGGATCGCGGCCGCGCGGGCGGACGGTCTCATCACGACCGTCAGTCTAACCGATGCCCGGAGGTAGACTGCGGAGCGGAGGACTCCATGACCGAGTCGAAGCCCGTCGCGGTGAAGGTGACGATCGACGAACCGACCGCCCAGGGCCACTACGTGAACTTCGCGAACATCCTGCACAACCCGACCGAGTTCGTGCTCGATTTCGGCCGCGCCGTTCCGGGCCGTCCGGACGTCAAGATCGTCAGCCGGATCCTGACCACGCCCTTCCACGCCAAGCAGCTCCTGCGCGCGCTGCGGGAGAACATCGAGCTCTACGAGCGCTCGTACGGCGAGATCCGGTCGGACTTCCCGGTCGCGACGCCGGAAGCGGTGGACACGAAGACGAACTAGCGTCCTGTAACAGAGGGTTCGATATCAACCTCCGTGCCCCAATGGTGCCAGGCTCGGAGGCAAAGGGCCACGGCGCCTGCATCGAGCCGGGTGGCGCTATCGAAGTCGCCGTTACCGAACACTAGCCGGCCTCGCGGCTCTCCTGGATCACTCCCCCGCCCAGCACGAGGTCCCCCGCGTAGAAGACGCACGACTGCCCGGGGGTGACCGCGCGGACCGGCTCGTCGAAGACGATCTCCGCCCCGCCGTCCGGGCCGGGCGTCACCGTTGCCGGCGCCTCCGCGGCGCGGTGGCGGATCCGGACGCCGGCGCGGAAGGGCCCGGGGGACGCCGCGGGCGAGAGCCGCAGCGCACCGACGCTCGCCCGGCGGCTCTCGAGGGCCTCGCCCGGCCCGACGACGACGCGGTTCGACGCCGCGTCGACCGACAGGACGTAGAGGCGCTCGGAGGCGGCGACGCCGATGCCGCGCCGCTGGCCGATCGTGTAGCGGAAGTGGCCCGCGTGGGTCCCCAGGCGCGCCCCCGCCGCGTCCTCGATCGCCCCGCCCCCCGCGGGCAGCGCGAAGCCCAGCGCGGGCGCCTGACCGGCGACGAACTCGCCGGCGCGGGTCCCCGGCGGCACGAAGCAGATCTCCTGGCTCTCGTCCTTGTCGGCCGTCGGAAGGTTGGCGCGCCGGGCGCGCGCGCGCACCTCGCTCTTCGTCAGGCTTCCCACCGGGAACCGAGCCGCCGCGAGCTGGTCCTCCGACAGGTCGTAGAGAAAGTACGACTGGTCTTTGTCCGGGTCCGCTCCCTTCCTGAGGACGGCGCGGCCGGTCGCCGGGTCCCTTCCCGTCCGGGCGTAATGCCCGGTCGCGACGGCCTCGCATCCCATGGCGCGCGCGCGCTCCCAGAGCGTCGCGAACTTGACCTTCGTGTTGCACGACGCGCACGGAATCGGCGTCTCGCCCGCGAGGTACGACGCCACGAACGGCCGGACGACGTCCCGCCGGAACTCCTCCTCGAGGTTCAAGACGTAATGCCGGATCGAGAGTGCCCAGGCGGCGCGCCGCGCGTCCGCCAGGTCGTCGAGCGTGCAGCAGCGTCCGGAGCGGCCGGCCTCGCCCGAGTGGTCCCAGAGCTGCATCGACAGGCCGACGACCTCGTGCCCCTCCTCCTTCAGGAGGAGCGCGGCGACGGTGGAGTCGACTCCGCCGGACATGGCCACGGCGATGCGCATGGGCAAACGGTATCAGCTCCGGAACGCAGCGTCAGGCCGGGGTCACGATCAGCATGATCGTCGAGCCGCCGATCGTGAACTCGCCCTGGTTCTCGAGCCGGGACTCCTTGATCGCCGTCTCGTCCACGAGCGTGCCGTTGGACGAGTCCAGGTCGAGGAGCGTGACTTCGTCCCCGCTGACCTCGATCGCCGCGTGCCGGCGGGAGATCTCCGGGTCGTCGAGCGCGAAGTCCACGTCTTCCCGGCCGATCACCACACGGGGCTTCTCGATGACGTGCATCTTCCCGGCGTCGGGCCCCGCGATCACGGCGAGCGAGAGCCGGCGGTCGTCCGGGAGCCGGGGCGCGCCCCGCGGACGCGGCGGCGCCTCGGACGGCTCGTCGAGCGCCGTCGATCCGGAGTCCCGGTGGCGCCGCAGGTGCGTGTCGCCCGTGAAGACCGGCGGGCGAACCGGCGGCCCGGCCTCGTAGGCCCGCGTGTTGATCACCTCGAAGATCGCCTGGCACTTCGAGCACCGGAGCTTCTTCGACGCCTTGCCGCCGAAGCGCTCCTCGTCGTACTGGTACTTCGCGTGGCACCGTTCGCACTCGACGATCATTCGGCTCCTCCCCGCACGCCGGCGGCGGCCGGTTCCGGAACGCCGGGCCCGCGGGCATCCGCGACGGCCGCGGGCAGAAGCTCGAGGACGCGGGCGATCTCGGCCTCCGTCGTCGTCCGGCCGAGCGAGAACCGCACGACGCTCCGCGCCTCGTCCGTCGAGAGCCCGAGCGACAGGAGCGCGGGCGACGGCGCGAGCGTCCCGCTGGAGCACGCGCTCCCGACGGACACGGCGACGCCCTCGAGATCGAGGCGGATCAGGAGCGCCTCACCGGACGCCCCCTCGAAGAGGAGGGCCGACGTGTTGGGCAGGCGCGGCGCGCCGGCGCCGACGACCCGGGAACGCGGGACGGCGCCGAGGACGCCTCGCTCAAAGCGGTCCCGAAGCGCCGCGACCGGCCCCGCGTCCGCCGGCATCCGTTCCCGCGCCAGGCGGGCCGCCGCCCCGAAGCCTGCGATTGCGAGGGTGTTCTCCGTCCCGGCCCGCAGCCGCTTTTCCTGCCCGCCGCCCGGCGTGTGCGCCGCGAGAGTCGCGCCGCGCCGCACGTAGAGGGCGCCGGCGCCCTTGGGCCCGTGCATCTTGTGGGCCGAGACCGAGAGCAGGTCGACGCCGCAGGCCCCGACGTCGACCGGGATCCGGCCCGCGGCCTGGACCGCGTCGACGTGAAAGAGGGCGCCCCGCCGGCGGACTTCCCCGGCGAGAAGGGCGATCGGGTACACGCCGCCGTATTCGTTGTTGGCCGCCATCACCGAAACGAGGACCGTGCCGGGCCCGACGGCCGCGAGCAGCCGCTCGGGGTCGAGGGCCCCCGACGGCTCGGGATCGACCGTCACGACCTCGAACGGGCCCGTCGCCGCCAGCCGTCCCGCCGCCTCGCGCACCGAGGGGTGCTCCGCGCCGGTGATGACGACGCGGCCCCGCCGGCCGACCGCGCCGCCCAGGATCGCCAGGGCGTTCGACTCCGTTCCGCCCGAGGTCAGGACGATCTCGCGGGGCTCCGCCGAGACCAGCCGCGCGACGTCCTCCCGGGCTTCCTCGACGATTCGCCGCGCTCTCTGTCCCTCGGCGTGGACGGAAGACGGATTTCCGTGGACGGACGCCACCTTTTCCATGACCGCCCAGACCTCCGGATCGAGAGGCGTGGAGGCGTTGTGGTCGAGGTAGATCACGTCTTCAGTTTCCCGGATCGCTTCAAATTATCCCTCCGGAAACCCTTGGTTCGAAAAACTTTTCTCGAGGAATACCCGTACCGCCATCGGGAGTTAAGATCGACATCCGATGAAGGCGCGGACTCTCTCGCTCTTCGTCGTCGCCGCGCTCATCGCGACTGGCGAGATCGCGGCGGCGCGAGGCATCCCCCAGCTCTCGGCGAAAGAGCGCGCCGCCAAGATTCAGTCGCTCCCGGCCGACGAGCGCACCTGGCTCGAGGATTACGTCGCGCCGATCATCCTCGACGACGAAAAGAACCTCTTCCTCCAGCTGACCGAGCCCCACCAGTTCGTCGTCTTCAAGGAGGAGTTCTGGCAGCGGCGCGAGCAGCCCGGGCTCCCCGACCCGCTCGGCCCGGGTTATCGCAACCGGTACGAGAGCTTCCGCCAGGCGGCGGCGACGGAATTCGAGGGCCTCACGAGCGACCCGGGGCGCGTCGTCGTGCTCCACGGCATCCCGCAGATCCAGGAGTTCCGGGACTGCAACGAGGTCTTCCGCTCGGTCGAGGTCTGGACGTACGGCAACCAGACCGGCGGGACGGGGCTGAACAAGGAGCTGCAGTTCCTGTTCTATCGCCCGTCGTTCGGCGGACCGCGCCGGCTCTGGTACCCCGCGATCCCCGAGCGCGAGCTCATCGCTCCCTCCGCGTGCCTGACGAACGCCACGCAGGCCTGCCGCCGGGCGGGCACGCCCACCGCGCCCGCCGGTCCCGGGGCCGGCATCGGCAACGGGGTGGGCACGGCGTGCTCTGGCAACTCCGTCGGCGCGACGTGCGACGCGGCCTGCAGCATCGTGATGACGATCGAGCGCATCAAGGCGCGCGGCGTCGCCGACATCTCCCTCGCGATGTCGCAGCCGCCGGCGGTCGACACGGAGGGCCTCCAGAAGCTGGCGGCGCGCTTCGCGACCGTGCCGGCCGCCGGAGCCGCCACGCTGACCGTCGACTCGCCGGCGGGCGACGCCGCCGTGCCGACCTCGCCGAACGCGACGGTCTCCTCGATCCCCCAGGTCGGAAGCGCCTCGGCCCCCGCGCCCACCGTCCAGAAGCTCTCCAAGAGGGAGATGAAGGCGCTGACCGACGCCCTCCCGCCGAAGTATCGCGACTTCCTGACGCTGGCCGAGCTCATCATCACGGAGCCCGAAAAGGAGGTCTTCCTCCAGATCAAGGAGGACTACCAGCGCGACAAGTTCATCGACAACTTCTGGAAGCGCCGGACCCTCGACTCGATCGGGCTGCGGACCGACTACCGCGCCGTGTACATGCGCCGGGTCCAGCAGGCGATCGAGCAGTTCGGCGACCTGCACAACGACCGGGCGAAGGTCTTCGTCCTCCAGGGCCCCCCGGAAGCCGTCATCCCGATCGACTGCCAGGACATCTACAACCCGCTCCAGATCTGGTACTGGGAGCGGATGGAGGTCTTGAAGAGCAAGCTCTACCTGATCTTCTATCAGCCCTACGGGATGGGGCCGTACAAGATGTGGCTGCCGATCGACGGCCGCGGCGTGCTGCTCGCCGGGGTCAACTCCTCCGCCGGAATGGCCATGGGCGCCCGGATCCCCGACATCTCGCGCTGCTACGAGTGGCGCACGGTCGAGCAGGCGGTCCAGTACTCGACGGCCGCCCTCGGCTCGGGAGCGTTCTCGATGGAGGGCGCGAGCAAGCTCTTGACGCCGCCGAAGGTCGAGACGGAGGGCGTCGAGCAGATCCTGACGATGACGACGGACCTGCACGCCGGGTCCGCCTCGATCGGGGTCGCCAAGCTCGTGCGCTTCCCGGAGCTGCGCGCGAACAAGATCGGCATGGACCTCTCCCTCCTCGTTCCGAAGTCGGAGCTCAAGGCGCGCGCTCTCGGGGAGGAGACCTTCTACAACGTCGACGTCATCGGGGAAGTCGTCAAGGACGACCGTCTGATCGACAACTTCAAGTACCGGTTCGACATCCCGACCGGCGAGATCGCCGGGGAGAAGATCCCGCTGACGGTCCGCCGCTACCTCTACCCCGGCGACTACAAGCTCGTGCTCAAGATCTCGGACGGCAACGCCAACGCCGAGGGGCGCATCAGCGAGGCCCTGATCGTGCCGGAGCAGCCGGACGCTCCCCCGCCCCAGATCGCGTCGGCGCGCGCCGACGGCAAGGCGGTCGTGAGCCAGATCAAGGACGTGGGCCTCCTGCCCTCGGCGATCTCGCTTCTCCCGGTCGCCAAGGAGATCGTGACCGGCCTTCAGCGCTTCGAGACGAAGACGGCCGAAAACGTCAAGACGGTCGACTTCTACTTGAACGGCGCCAAGGTCATGACGCGCACCAAGCCGCCGTACGACGCCGACCTCAACATGGGGCCGCTGCCCCGCAAGCAGACGGTCCGGGTCGTCGCCTTCGGGCCCACCGGCCGCTCGGTCGGCGAGGACGAGTACATCGTCAACGAAGGCCGCGAGGTCTTCAAGGTGCGCATCCTGACCCCGGACAAGGGCTCGCGGGTCTCGGGGCCGACGAAGGTCCTGGCGGCGGTCGCCGTCCCCGAGGGCAAGGCGCTCCAGAAGATGGAGTTCTACTCCAACGAAGCCCGGGTCGCGACGCTCTACCAGGCGCCCTACGAGCAGACGGTCTCGATCAAGGACTCGAAGTCGCTGAGCTACGTGCGCGTCGTCGGCACGCTCGACGACGGCACCGTGGCGGAGGACCTGCGCTACGTCAATGCGCCCGACTTCGTTTCGGAGGTCACGGTCGACGCGGTCGAGCTCTACACGTCGGTCACCGAGAAGGGCAAGCCGATCAACTACCTCCAGGCCTCCAACTTCAAGGTCTTCGAGGACGGCGCGATGCAGCAGATCCAAGGCTTCGAGTACGTCAAGAACCTGCCGATCAACGTCGGGCTGCTGATCGACACCTCGGCCTCGATGCTCGAGTCGCTGCAGGACGCCGAGCAGGCGGCGGTCAAGTTCCTCGACTACTCGATCGCCCAGAAGGACCGCGCCTTCATCGTGTCCTTCGACAACGAGCCGTACCTCCTCTCGAAGCTGACCAACCGCAAGGACAAGCTGGTGCGGTCGCTCTCGGGCCTGCGGGCGGAGGGCTCGACGGCCCTCTACGACGCGGTCGTCTACGGCCTCTACCAGTTCACCTCGGTCAAGGGAAAGAAGGCGCTCGTCATCCTCACGGACGGCAAGGACACGGCCTCGAAGTTCGACTACGACACGCTGCTCGAGTACGTCCGCAAGTCCGGGATCGCGATCTACGCCATCGGCCTCCGGATCGCGGGCACGGATCTCGAGGTCAAGTACAAGCTCAACAAGATCTCGCAGACGACGGGGGGCCAGACCTTCTACATCGACAGCGCGAAGGGTCTCGAGAGCGTCTACCAGCAGATCAACGAGGACCTGCGAGCGCAGTACCTGCTGACCTATTACTCGACCAACAGCGAGAACCGCGACCGCTGGCGGAAGGTCGAGATCAAGGTCGAACCGACGAACCTCTCGGCGCGCACGATCTCGGGCTACTACCCGTAGTCCGGAGTCCGTAAAGCGAACGCCGCCGGGCCGGCCGGCAGCCTCTCAAAAGAGCCAGGAGAAACCCACGGTTCCCGTGACACCCGCGGGCCCGGAGCCGAAGCCCGACCCGACGAGCCCCGAAACGAGAAGCCAGGTGCCCGCCGTGAACTGCGCACCGACCCGGTATTGGGCGCGGGCGCGGGACGCCTCCCCACCGTTGGGAAGGCCGCCGTAGATCTCGGCGAGCAGGGTGAAGGGTCCGTCGAAGTCGTATCGGACGGCCTGCCCCAGGAACCAGGTGTCGTCGGCGAAATCGCTGTGCGACACGTTTTCCGCGACGTAGCCGACGTTCCAGTCGATGCACGTGTGTTCCCAGCAGCCGGTCAGGAGAACGACTCCCCCCACGTCGGCGTGGCCGGAACCGAGGCCGCGCGTCGCCGAGGCTGCCGGCAGCTTCACGTCCAGGCGGCCGCTCAGCGTGAGGTTCTGGCTCGCTTCCCAGAGCTTCCACTTGGTCGAGAGGACGACGTCGCTCGCTCCGCTGCCGCTCGCCGCCGCGTCGCCGTCGATGTCCCGCCGGATGTATCCGAAGAGCAGGCCCGCCTCGCCCCGATCCGAGACCCCGTAGACGGGATTGAGCGGCATCAGCGTGAGGTCCTCGCCGGAGGCGGAGTTGAGCTGCCAGACGGCGTTCAACTGGAGCTTGCCGCGGGTGACGGTGTCGGCGTCGTCCACGACCAGCGGGCTGACCGCGCGCGCTTCGGCGGACGCCAGCAGGAGGGCGCCGACGACGAGGCTTCGGAGACAGACGCTCCGGGGCACGAGGCGCGGGGACCTTTGCCTGAATCGCATGCTGTTGTGATTGACTGCGCGGGGAATCCAGGACGCGCCGCAAGCCGATGCTGAATACTACCAACCTCGCTCGTTCGGCCGCGAATCCGGGTCCATCGCCGGTGGACGCGAACCTCCGGATGCATCTCGTCCGCGGCGCCCGGCCGCGCGGAAGCTCCCGATGACCTCGGTCCCGGTCTCCGTCCAGAAGCGGCTCGGCGCTCCGAGCATCTGGGATCTGCTTTCGATCCTCCTCGTCGTCGGTTTCCTGGTCTTCCTGGGGGAAACGAGCCGCGAGCTCCTGCGGCCGCTCGCGAGACTCGAAGCGTCGCCGATCTCGCTCGACCCGCGAGACCTGCCCGGGTATGCCGCGCGGACCACGCTTCGGATGCTGGCGGCGATGGGTCTCTCCCTTCTCTTCACTCTGACGTACTCGACGTGGGCAGCCAAGAGCCGGCGCGCCGCGCTCCTGCTGGTGCCGCTTCTCGACATTCTCCAATCCGTTCCGGTCCTCGGGTTCATCTCGGTCACGGTCGTGTTCTTCCTTTCGCTCGCGCCGGGTCGCGTGCTCGGGGCCGAGCTCGCCGCGATCTTCGCAATCTTCACCAGTCAGGCCTGGAACATGGGCTTCAGCTTCTATCAGTCCCTCCGCACGGTCCCGGAGGAGCTCATCGAGGCCACGCGGTGCTTTCGCCTCTCGGCGTGGACCCGGTTCTGGCGACTCGAAGTGCCCTTCGCGATGCCCGCGCTCGTCTGGAACATGATGATGTCGATGTCCGGCGGCTGGTTCTTCGTGGTGGCTTCGGAGTCCATCAGCGTCGGCCACACGACGGTGACGCTGCCGGGGATCGGCTCCTATATCGCCCTCGCCATCGAACGGCGCGACCTGGCCGCCGTCGCCTGGGCGATCGGCGCCATGCTCCTCGTGATCCTCGTTTACGACCAGCTCCTGTTTCGCCCTCTCGTGGCCTGGGCCGACCGATTCCGCTTTGAACAGGAGGCCGGGGTCGTGCCGCCACGCTCCTGGGTCCTGTCCGTCCTGCGGCGATCGCGGCTCGTGGAACGCCTGTCCGTTTCGGCCGCGGACATCTGGCGGCGGACGTATCGGGGATCGGCGCGCATGCGTCCCCGGCCTCCCGAGGCCGGTCCAACGCCGGGGCGGTTCGGCGATCGGATCTGGACCGCCTTCGTCGGGCTCCTGGCCGCGATCGCCGTCTGGCGAATCGCGCTCTATGTCCGGGGAGGACTCCCCGCGTCCGAAGTGGCCACCGCTTTCGGCCTCGGTGTGCTGACGCTCATCCGCGTGCTCGTGTTGATTATCCTGGCGAGCCTCGTCTGGGTCCCCATCGGGGTTCGCGTCGGGATGAATCCGAAGGTGGCGCGGTTCGTTCAGCCGATCGCTCAGTTTCTGGCGGCATTCCCGGCGAACCTCCTGTTTCCGCTGGCGGTCTGGGCGATCATCGCCTACAACCTGAATCCCGACGTCTGGCTGAGCCCGCTCATGATCCTCGGTACCCAGTGGTACATCTTGTTCAACGTCATCGCCGGGGCCTCCGCGCTCCCCTCCGAGCTGCGGGACGTCGGAACCAACCTGGGGCTGCGGGGCTGGCTCTGGTGGCGGAAAGTCGCTCTTCCGGGAGTGTTCCCGTACTACCTGACCGGCGCGATCACGGCTTCGGGCGGCTCCTGGAACGCCGCGATCGTCGCGGAAGTCGCGACCTGGGGCAACCGCCGACTCGAGGCGCACGGTCTGGGCGCCTACATCGCCCGCGCGACGGCCGCCGCCGATTTCCATCGCATCGTCCTGGGAATCGCGGTCATGAGCTTCTTCGTCGTCGCTCTGAACAGGGCGTTCTGGCGTCCGCTCTACTGGCGCGCCGAACAGAAGTACCGGCTGGGTTGAGGAGGACGCCATGGACACCCCGTTGCTCGAGATTCACTCCGTCCGCCAGGCTTTTCCGAGGCCCGAGGGCGCCGAGCTGCTCGTCCTGGACGGCGTCGAGCTGACCCTCGCCGAGGGCGAGATCGTCGCCCTCCTGGGACGCTCGGGCTCGGGCAAATCGACCCTTCTTCGGATCATTTCGGGGCTGGCCCGCCCCGTCGCGGGGACCGTCCGGTACCTGGGCAACGCCGTCGAAGGGCCGGCGCCCGGGATCGTCATGGTCTTTCAGAGCTTCGCTCTTTTCCCGTGGCTGACCGTGCTCGAAAACGTTCGCCTCGGGCTCGAGAGCCTGGGCCTTCCGGAAGACGACATCCGCCGGCGCGCCCTGGCCGCCATCGACCTGATCGGCCTCGATGGCTACGAGGGCGCTTACCCGCGGGAGCTGTCCGGCGGAATGCGCCAGCGTGTCGGGTTCGCGCGGGCCCTCGTGGTCCACCCGAACGTCCTGCTGATGGACGAGCCGTTCTCGGCCCTCGACGTCCTGACGGCGGAGACTCTGCGAACGGACTTCCTCGATCTTTGGGGGGAAGGCCAGCTGCCGATCAAGGGCGCCATCCTCGTCACCCACAACATCGAAGAGGCGGTCCTGATGTGCGACCGTATCCTTCTGTTCTCGACCAGTCCCGGGCGAATCGTGAGCGAGATCAAGGTCGAACTGGCCCAACCCCGGCACCGGCTGGCGCCGGCGTTCCGCGCGCTCGTCGAGCGCATCTATGTGGAGATGACGGCGCGTCCGGGCGAAGAACGCTCCGGCCGGACCGAGCGTTTCGCCGGCACGGGGATCGGCACGGTCCTGCCACGCATCTCGACGAACCTCCTCGCCGGCCTGTTGGAACAGGTGGCGAGCCCGGCGTACGGCGGCAAGGCCGACCTGCCGGAAATCGCTTCGGCCCTTCACATGGAAGTGGACGACCTCTTTCCCGTGGCCGAGACCCTCCAGATGCTGCGACTGGCGGAGCTCGAGGGCGGCGACCTCCGCCTGACGGATGCCGGCCGGAGTTTCGCGGAGGCGCCGCTCGACGAGCGAAAGCGGCTCTTCCAGCGCCAGCTCCTGAGCTACGTACCCCTGGCCGCTCACATACGGAAGGTCCTGGACGATCGCACGAGCCACACGGCGCCACGCAGTCGCTTCCTGGACGAGCTCGAGGACTACATGGCCCGGGACGCCGCGGAGCAGACCCTGCGAGCCGTGATCAGCTGGGGCCGTTACGCCGAGGCCTTCGCGTACGACGATCAGGACCAGATCTTCAGCCTGGAAAATCCAGCCTGACGCCGAGGTCGCGACGCGGATGGCCGATCGCCCGACCCTCGTCCTCGCCTCGGCCTCGCCGCGCCGCGCGGAGATCCTGCGCTCGCTCGGCATCCCGTTCACGACGCGGCCGGTCGACATCCCCGAAGAGCCGCTCCCGGGCGAGACCGCGGAGGCGGCCGCCGCGCGGCTCGCCGCGGAGAAGGCGGCCGCCGCCGCGCGCCGGGACCCGGACGCCTGGGTTCTCGCGGCCGACACGCTCGTGTTCCTCGACGGCGCGATCCTCGGGAAGCCCCGAGACGACGGCGAGGCGGCGTCGATGCTCCGGCGGCTCTCCGGGCGCGAGCACGGCGTCGTGACCGCCATCCACCTCCGGCGGGGCGAGGCGCCGGGGCGCGGCGTCGCGGAGCTGAGCCGCGTCCGGTTCGCGCCCCTCGACGAGGCGGAGATCGCCTGGTACGTCGCGACGGGAGAGCCGCACGACAAGGCCGGCGCCTACGGGGTCCAGGGCCTCGGCGCGCGTTTCATCGACGAGATCCACGGCTCCTTCACGAACGTGATGGGCCTGCCCGCCCGCGCGGTCTACCGGCTGCTCAGAGCCTCCCCAGATCCCGCTCTCGCGCTTCTCGCTCTCGCTTCCGGTTGAGCTTCATCTCGTACATTCGCGCGTCGGCCTCGGCCAGCGTCTTGGGGAATTCGGCCTTCGGCCGGTGGGTGGCCCAGCCGACCGAGAGGGTGGGCTGGAGCTGCTCGGCGCCCGGGATGTGCGGCAGCCGCCGCGCCATCTCCTCCGCCTTCTGCGCCGCGGAGGCCTCGTCGGAGTGCGAGAGAAGGATCAGGAACTCGTCGCCGCCCCAGCGGAACACGAGATCGGACTCCCGCAGGCAGGCGGTCAGGTAGTTCGCCACGAACTGCAGGACCTCGTCGCCGACCTGGTGGCCGCGGACGTCGTTGATCTCCTTGAACCGGTCGACGTCGATGAGCAGGACCGAGAGGCTCGTTCCGTGGCGCCGCGACCGGGCGAGCTCGCGCCGGATGACGTCGTTGAAGTAGTGGCGGTTGTAGAGGCCGGTCAGCCGATCGCGGATCCCCATCTCCTTGGCCTGAGAGTCGGACTCGACCAGCCGCTGCATCTCGGACTGGAGCTGCGCCTGGCTCGCCTCGAAGAGCAGGATGATGATGCCGACGCCGACGGTCATCTCGAGGAACATCTCGAGGAAGTAGGCGTACTGCAGGGAGTCCGGCATCGCGGGCATGTCTCCGTACCGGCGGTACGCGAGGGCGAGGATCGCCCGCTCGACGCCCCAGAAGAAGAACGAGGCGGACAGGATCGCCCGCCCGCCGACCGAGCCCGGCGTGACGGCGAAGGCCACCGCGGTCACGAGGTACGCGACCGCCCGCAGGGCGGAGATCGGCGCCGCCCACGTCACGGCCGGGACCAGCGGAAACGAGGACAGCCACCAGGCGGCCGCCAGGATCGGGACCGCCCAGAGCATCTCGACCGGGCGGGACTCGGGCTGCTCCTGGCGGAAGCGCCACACTCCCCGCAGAAGGAAGTAGACGTGCGCCATCAGGGCGGACGTGAGGCCGAGGAGGCCCAGGCGGAACTCCTGCGCGGTCGACGCCTGCACGATGCCGAGCAGGACGAGGCCGACGAGGAAGAAGCCCCACGAGGCGATCCAGTCGAGAAAGGCCGGGCGCCGGAACTTCCGGTAGAGCAGCAGGAACACGACGAAGAGGAGCACCGTCCCCGCCGCCTGCACCACGAGAGAGAACAGATAAGCTTGTGGCATGGGGCTGTGTTGCACTCCAGTGTAACGCGCCGCCGCAGGATTCGGATGGTCGAACGCGGCCGCGGCGGGGCCCCCGTCGCGGTGGTGGCGGCGAGCGCTCCCGAGGCCGCGGCCGCCGCGCGCGCGATCGAGCGGCGCCTGCCGGGCGTCGTCCTCGCGCCGGCGTCGCTCGACGATTACCTCCGCGCGACCGACGCCTCCGGGCGCGTGGTGCTCTGCGTCACCGGGCGCAGCGCGTCGAGGGCCCGTGCGTTCCTTCGCCGCGCGGCCGAGCGGCTGCTGTGGCCGTCGCCGCCCGCGGACCTGCTCGACGCGGTGGCGGGGCTGCGGCCCGTCGCCGCGTCGAGCCCGGGTTCCGGCGCGCACGCTCGCGGCGACGGCGCGCCGCGCATGGCCCTCTTGCTCGAAGGAGCGGTCGACACGCGGCGCGCCCGGGCGGCGCTGCGCTCGGCGCCGCGCGAGTGGATCGTCGAGAGCGCGCGCCACGTTCGTGTGGGTCCCCGCGCGATGGCCGCCCTCGCCCGCGCCGGCGTCGCCTGGTCGGCGCTCGACCCCGTCGAGCTCGTCGCGGTCTGCGCGGAGTCGCCCCTGCCGCCGGGGATCGCGCTTCCCGCGGGCGTTCCGGTGTGGCTCCCGCAGGGCGCCCGCCCCTAGGGGCGCAGGTCCCCGAGGAGCTCCTCGACCGTCTCCCGCGCGAGGACCTGCCGCGCGCGGTACTCGCCCTGCGAAACTTCGAGCGCGGCTTCGGCGCCCGAAGCGAGGGCCTCGCGGCCCGCGACTCCCAGCGGGAAGCGGATGTAATGCACCGCCGAGATCCGGTCCTCGCGGCTCTGCCCGGGGGCGAACACGGCCGGATACGCCGTTTCCCCGATCCGCAGGAGCAGCCGTCCCGGCTCGTCGAGCCCGATGAAGCCGTCGAGGATCTCCTGGATCCGGCCCTGGTCCGTGATCTCGATGAAGAGCGTCGCGGCGACCTCTCCCGGTCCGGGGAGCAGGCCGTTGTAGGTCTCGATCTCGTGGAGGACCTTGTCGGGCTGCACGATCCGCTCGACCCGGAGCATCTCCTGGATCTGGAACCGGACCGTGTCGCGGTTCTCGAAGACGAGCGTCATGAGGGGCCCGAGCGCGACGCGCCGCCGGCGCTTCTGCTCGATGACGCGGCCGCGGAAGGCCGGCCGCTCCAGCTCGTACTCGTGGAGGTTGCGGATGTCCTCGGGGGTCAGGGGATCCATGGTCAGACCTCGTCGCGCAGACCGTAGGCTTCGGCCACGATCTGGATCGGGTGCTTGGGAGTCTTGCCGGTGCCCTGGCGGATCTGGACCCCGGCGAGGGCGCAGTCGGTCGCGACGCGGTCGGGGTTCTCCCGGGCGACGGCGTCGAACACGGGGCGGCCGAACCTCATCGAGATCGGGAAGTACTCGGTCTTCATGCTCCAGGTGCCGTCGTGGCCGGTGCACTTCTCGACGGTCACGACCTCGCTGCCGGGGATCAGCTGGAGAAGGTCGCGCGACTTGAAGCCGATGTCCTGGACCTTGAGGTGGCACGGAACGTGGTACACGATCTTGCCCGGCGAGCGCTGAAAGTCGGTCGCGAGGCGGCCGGCGGCGTGCCGGCGCATGAGGTACTCGCAGAGGTCGAGCGTCTTTGCGGCGACCTCCTTTGCCTCCTCCTCCGGGCCGATCACCGGGTACTCCTTCTTGAGCGTGAGGCTGCAGGTCGGCCCCGGCGAAACGATGGTGTAGCCGGCGCGGACGAACGGCAGGAGCGTCGCGACGTTGTCGCGCCGGCAGTCCTTCGCCGACTCGAGGTCGCCGCTCTCGAGGAACGGCATCCCGCAGCAGCGCTGGGGAGGAACCACGACCTCACAGCCGTTCTTCTCGAGGACCGCGACGGCCGCCCGGGCGACCTCGGGGGCGTTGGCGTTGACCGCGCAGGTCACGAAGAGCGCGACGCGCTCGCCGGGAGGGGCGGCCGCGGAGGGCTCCGTGGCGCCGCCGCGACGCTCCCACCACCGCACGAACGTCTCTCCGGCCCAGGTCGGGAGGAGCCGGTCGCGGTGGACGCCGAGCGTCTTTTCCATCAGGACCCGCGCCAGGCGGCTCTCGTTCAGGGCGTTGACGACGGGCGCCGCGAACGTCGCGACCCGCCCGACGGCGTCGACCGAGGCCAGGATGCGGTCGCGGAAGGCGGGCTTGCCCTCGTTCTGGACCCGGCTCGCCCGGTCGCGGAGCACCAGGCGCGGGACGTCGACGTCCCAGCGGTGCGGCGGGTAGTAGGGACAGTGCGGAATGCAGAGCTTGCACTCGAAGCAGAGGTCCGAGAACAGGCCGAGGTCGCCGGGCGTCAGCCGCTCGACCTCCCCGTCGACCTCCGGGCGATCGAGCGCCCGGAAGAGGACGTCGAAGGACGGGCAGAGGTTGTAGCAGCGCCGGCAGGTGTGGCAGATGTCCGCCACCCGCCGGAGCTCCCGGTCGACCGCCGCCCGATCGAAGAACCCGCGGGAGGCGGGATCGAAGCTCAACCCCGCCTCCCGGAATCCGTGCCTTCCGGCACTAGAGCTTGCCGAGCGTGTCGAGGCCCTTCTGGAACCGGCCCGCGTGCGACTTCTCGGCGCGCGCGAGGGTCTCGAACCATTCGGCGACCTCGGTGAAGCCCTCCTCGCGGGCGGTCTTCGCGAAGCCCGGGTACATCTGCGTGTACTCGTAGGTCTCGCCCTCGACGGCCGACTTGAGGTTGAGGTCCGTCCCGCCGATCGCGAAGCCCGTCGCCGGGTCGCCGACCTCCTTGAGGAAGTCGAGGTGCCCGAAGGCATGGCCGGTCTCGGCCTCCGCCGTGTCACGGAAGAGGCCGCCGACGTCGGGATAGCCCTCGATGTCGGCGCGGCGCGCGAAGTACATGTAGCGGCGGTTCGCCTGGGACTCCCCGGCGAAAGCGTGCTTGAGATTCTCGTGCGTCTTGGTGCTGGCGAGCTTGCCCATCGTCTTCTCCTCCTGGTTATTTGAGGCCGTGCCGGCAACTCCGGCACAGTCCGTGAAATTCGAGGGTCCGGCCCGTGACGGCGAAACCGCGGGCCTTGAGCCGGCGCTCGGCCGAAAGCACGCCGCCGGCCCGGGGGATGTCGAGCAGAAGCCCGCAGCCGTCGCACGCGAAGTGGTCGTGCGGCGACACGTCGCCGTCGTAGCGGATGCGCCCGTTGCGTGTGAAGGACCGCAGGCGGCCCTCCTCGACCAGCACCTGGAGGTTGCGGTAGACGGTGCCGAGCGAGATGCGCGGCGCCGCGCGGCGCACCGCTTCGTAGACCCATTCGGCCGTGGGATGCGAGTCGGTCGCCATCACGGCCTCGTAGACGAGACGCCGCTGGCGGGTCGAGCGGCGGGCGGCGGACGGCGCGGACGTGCTCATATCAGTAACGATTCTCATTATTGAGATCTCGGCAGCCGGCTGTCAAGAGGCGTCCGCCTCAGCTGCGCCGACTTCCGCCGGCGATCCGCTACAATCCCCAGGCTTGTCGACGACGCCGCCGCCACCGTCCGCCGGGAGGGACTTTCCTCTCGGCATTCCGGGCTTCACCTACCAGGACCTCCACCGCGAGGACCGGCTGGCCGATCTCGACGCCGCCTTCCTCGCCGGGCTCGCCGCCGAGGAGCCGGCCCTCCATGCGCGCCTCGCGGCGTACCGGGCCGACCCGGCGTCGGTCGACGCCCTCGGCCTCTCGCGCCTCCTCGTGGACGCGGCGCGGCCGCTCGGCGCCTTCGTCGCCCGGCTCTTCGGCGTCGAGGCGGAGTGGCGGCGACAGGGCGCCGTCGCGGGCCCGGAGGCGGTCCTCTTCCGCTTCCGAAGGGACTTCCTCCTGCGGCGCGCCGTCAAGACGAAGCTCCCCGAGAACCTCGCGGCCTTCGACCCGGCGCCCCTCCGGGAGGTCGCGCGGGCGATCGAGCGGGACCTGCACCCGGACCTGCCCTGGGGCACGGACCCGGAGCTCGCGACCTCCCGCATGGCGTCCGGGCTCCTCGACGTCGAGGCCGACTTCATCGCCGCGCTCCGGCAGAAGAAGGTCCCCGAGGTCCCCGCGGCCTCCCGGGACGAGGCCCGCCGGCTGGCGCGCCGCGTCTCGGGCCCCGCCACACCGCGCGCCCGCGGCGAGTCGGACGAGGACCTTCTCCTCTTCGTCCAGGAGCTCCTCGAAAAATATGCGCTCTGGTGCCACCTGCGGCGCGAGCATCCCGCGCTCGTTCACGAGATCGAACGCTGGACGTCCTTCCGGCTGCCCGAGAACCTCGACTACCAGAACCTCGTCGAGACCCGGCGGCCCAACCCGGCGCTGCCCGAGGAGCGCATCGGCCCCGCCCGCGGCCACCGCCGCCGGGAGGGATTCCGCCTGACCGATCCGCGGATGACCTCGCGCGAGGTGCTCGGAGAAACCCACTACTGCCTGCTCTGCCACGAGCGCGAGAAGGACTCCTGCTCGAAGGGGTTCGTCGACGCGAAGACCTCGGCCTGGCAGAAGAATCCGCTCGGAATCCCGCTGAAGGGCTGCCCCCTCGACGAGAAGATCTCGGAGATGCACCAGCTCCGGCGCGAAGGCGACTCGATCGGCGCACTGGCGCTCGTCGCGATCGACAACCCCATGTGCCCCGGCACGGGCCATCGCATCTGCAACGACTGCATGAAGGGCTGCATCTTCCAGAAGCAGGAGCCCGTCAACATTCCGCAGATCGAGACGGGCGTCGTGACGGACGTTCTGGAGCTGCCGTGGGGCGTCGAGATCTACGGCCTCCTGACGCGCTGGAACCCGCTCAACCCGCTCCGGCCGGTCGCCCGGCCGTACACGGGCCGGAAGGTCCTCGTGGTCGGCCTCGGCCCGGCGGGCTACACCCTGGCCCACTACCTCCTCAACGAAGGCTGCGGGGTCGTCGGGATCGACGGCCTGAAGATCGAGCCGCTCCCGGCCGACCTGACCGGGCAGGACGGCGGCGGCATCCGGCCGGTCCGCGACTGGTCCGAGATCGCGGTCCCGCTCGACGAGCGTCCCCTCGCCGGCTTCGGCGGCGTGTCGGAGTACGGCATCACCGTGCGGTGGGACAAGAATTTCTTGACGCTGATCCACCTGACCCTCGCTCGCCGCCGCCGCTTCGAGATCCTCGGGGGCGTGCGCTTCGGCGGGGCGCTGTCGGCCGAGCAGGCCTTCGACGCCGGGTTCGACCACGTCGCGATCGCCGCCGGCGCCGGCCGCCCGACGATCATCCCGATGAAGAACAACATCATGCGCGGGGTCCGCAAGGCTTCGGACTTCCTGATGGCGCTCCAGTTGACCGGCGCCTTCAAGGAAGAGGCCCTCGCCAACCTGCAGATGGAGCTGCCGGCCGTCGTCATCGGCGGCGGGCTCACGGCGATCGACACGGCGACGGAGCTGCTGGCGTACTACCCGCTCCAGGCGGAGAAGACGCTCGCCCGGTACCAGGCCCTCTGCGCGGAAAAGGGCGAAGACGCCGTCCGGGCCACCTTCGATCCCGAGGAACGGGACATCCTCGACCGGCTGCTCGCCCACGGCCTCGCCGTCCACAAGGAGCGGCAGCGGGCCCACGCCGCCGGGGAGCTTCCGGACCTCGCGCGCCTCTGCCGCGCCTGGGGCGGCGTCTCGATCGCGTATCGCCGGATGATGGAGGACTCCCCCGCGTACCGGCTGAACCACGAAGAGATCATCAAGGCCCTCCAGGAGGGAATCTCCTTCATCGAGGGCCTCGAGCCGCAGGAAGCGGTCCCCGACGAGCACGGGAAGCTGAAGGCGGTGCGGTTCCTGCGCGGAGGCTCGGGCGAGACCGTCGAGCTCGCGGCGCGCACCTGCCTCGTGGCCGCCGGGACGACGCCGAACATCACCTACGCGAAGGAGTTTCCGGACGCCTTCCCGCTCGACGCCAAGCGGCGTTTCTTCGCTCCCCACCGCGCGGTGCGCTCGGGCGACGGCTTCCGCCTGGAGCCGGCGCATCCCGAAGACGAGACGGCCTTCTTCACCGGCTACGCGCGCCGCGGCCGGTTCGTCACCTTCTTCGGCGACAACCACCCCGCCTACAACGGAAACGTCGTCAAGGCGATGGCCTCGGCGCGCAACGGCTACCGGGCCATCGTCGAGGTGCTCGACGGGCCGCGCGACGCGGTCCGGCCCGACGCCGAGTGGGACGGCTTCGCCCGGCGGATCCGCGAGGACCTGTCCGCCGAGGTCGTCGACGTCCACCGACTGACGCCCACGATCATCGAGGTCGTCGTCCGGGCGCCCGCCGCGGTCCGCAACTTCGAGCCCGGCCAGTTCTTCCGGCTCCAGAACCTCGAGTCGCGAGCGCCCCGCATCGCGGGATCGCCGCTCCTCATCGAGCCCTGCGCCCTGACGGGCGCCTGGGTCGACCCGGAGAAGGGTCTGCTCTCGATGATCGCCCTCGAGATCGGGGGCTCGACCCGCCTCTGCTCGGTTCTCCGGCCCGGCGAGCCGGTCGTCGCCATGGGCCCGACGGGCGCCGCCACGGAGCTTCCGGAGAACTCGACCGTGATGCTCGCCGGGGGAGGCCTCGGCAACGCCGTGCTCTTTTCGATCGGCAAGAAGGCCCGGGCCCGCAACAACCGGGTCATCTACTTCGCCGGTTACAAGAAGGCCGAGGACTTCTACAAGCGCGCGGAGCTCGAGGCGGCGGCGGACGTGCTGGTGCTCTCCGTCGACCGCGGCGAGGCCATCCCGGCGCGCCGCGCGTCCGACCGCAGCTTCGTCGGCAACATCGTCGAGGCCATGGTGGCCTACGCCACGGGACGGCTGGGCGAGGTCACGATCCCGCTCTCGACCGTGGAGCGCCTGATCGTGATCGGCTCGGACCGCATGATGGCGGCCGTGGCGCGGGCCCGCAAGGACGCCCTGGCCGCGCACCTCTCGCCGGGCCACGTCGGGATCGCCTCGATCAACTCCCCGATGCAGTGCATGATGAAAGAGGTCTGCGCCCAGTGTCTCCAGAAGCACGTCGACCCCGCCACGGGCCGGGAGGAGATCGTCTTCTCCTGCTTCAACCAGGACCAGAAGCTCGACGAGATGGACTGGGGCAACCTCGCCGCGCGCCTGCGCCAGAACACCGTGTCCGAAAAGTTGACCAACCTCTGGATGGACCGCCTCTTCCGCCTCGAAGACCCCCGCCGGGTGTAGGCGGCTGAAGCCGGGCTCGGGGTCAGGTCTTCACTTTTTTCGGGATTTCGGCCAACGTTAGCTGAAGCGATGCCCGATCTGAAATCCGAAAAATGAAGACCTGACCCCCTCGAAAAGCCGCCTTGGAAGCGGTCGCGAGCAGGGTTCTACTGTACCGAGGCCAGGAACAGCAGATACGGATTGATCGCGACGCCGGCCTTGAAGTTGTCGTCGTCCTCCGGCATGCGGGTGATCGAGAAGTGCAGGTGGGCCCCGCCGATCACGTGGCCCGTGCTTCCGACGTAGGCAATGACGTCGCCCTTGGAGACCCGGGACCCGGCCTTCATGCCCTTCGCGTACCGCGAAAGGTGGCAGTAGAACAGCAGGAACTTGCCGCTGGGGTCCTTCTGGTACAGGGAGATGCCGCCCCGCTTCTCGCGGCGCAGGCGAACGATCTCGCCGTCGGCGGCGGCCAGGACCGGGGTGCCCTTCGGGGCGCCGATGTCGATCGCCAGATGCTGCCGGTGCCGGCCACGCGAGTTCAGGAAGGAGTCCCGCAGGCGGCTCGCGTCCACGCCCTCCACCGGGATCCGGACCCCGGCCGTCATGAGGTCCGAAAGATCGACGTCCTCGGGGCGCATCCTCGACTGGGAGGACTTGGGCCGCAGGAACGATCCGAAGCTCCGGGCCGCCCGGACGAGGGTCCCGGGCAGCTCCTCGGGCATGTCGTCCGCGATGGTCTCCGGCTCGGGCGTCTCCGCATCGGTCTCGTGGACGTGGGCCTCGAGGACGACGTCGACCGGCTCGCAGAGCGGACGGGGATAGTCGACGACCTCCAGCGGCAGGAACGGTCCATAGGGCTCGAGCGTTCGGACGGCAACCCGGCCGACGGACGCCGCTCCCGACCCCGCCTTGCGGGCCTTCCTGCGGGTCGTCGTGGACGGGTGGGCGCCCTTGTGGGCCTGGGCGCCGCCGCTCCGCGACGCCGTGCGGTGGCCGGAGGCCGTCGCGCTCCTCCCCTCGGAAGAGGACGGGATTGCGAAAATGAAAACGGCGGCCAGAGCAGCCGCCGGAATGACCGACGCCTTACGCACGAAGGGGATTATCCGAAGGGACCGGAGGGCCGTCAACCAAAAAAGTCCTTGGGAATCTGTGGGTTATGCTGAATCAGCATACCCGCGGCGCTCGGGGATAGCGTACGGTCGAGACGCTGGTTACGCCCTCTCGAGGTAGCTGTTGTCGCGCGTGTCGACCTTGATCCGCACGCCCGCTTCGACGAACTGCGGCACCATCACCTGGAGGCCCGTCTCGAGTGTCGCGGGCTTGTAGGAGGCCGACGCCGTCGCGCCTTTCATGCCGGGCTGCGTCTCGGTCACCTTGAGCGTCACGGTGTTCGGAAGCTCGATCCCGACCGGGTTCTCCTCGTAGAAATCGACGTGGATGACGGTGTTCGGCAGCAGGTACTTCATCTGCTCGCCGATCACCTCGTCCGACAGCGTGAGCTGGTCGTAGGACGTCTGGTCCATGAAATGGTGGCCGGCCGCGTCGGAATACAGGTATTCCATCTCCCGCTCGTCGAGCGAGGCCTTCTCGACCCGGTCGGTCGAGCCGAACCGGTGCTCGTTCATCGAGCCCGAACGGACGTTGCGCATCTTGGCCTGGACGAAGCCCCGGAGGTTGCCCGGGGTCTTGTGGACCATGTCGTGGACGCGGTGCAGCTCGCCGTTGTGGATGATGAGCATGCCGCTCCGAAGCTGAGTCGCCGGAATCATCGCCATAGGAACCACCCCTCGAAAAAGACGGCGAAATCTAGCAGAAGCGGCGGGAGCCGTCCAGCCGGGGCCGGCCGCCTGCCCCGGGCCGCGAGCCGAAGAAAAAGCCCCGGGGGGCGACCCCGGGGCCGGAATTCCAGGGCGGACGCGGGTCAGTCGCGGGTCACGACGCGGGGACCGCGGCGGGCCGGAACCCGGTCGGTCTCCGGCATCTGGAGGGCATAGCCCCGGGCCGCGTTCGTGGTCGTCAGGAGCTTCTCCCACATCGCCAGGTCGTAGTGGTAGCGGCCGCCGTCGCGGACTCCCGAACCGGTCTGCGGCACGTTCGGGGTGAAGAGCACGGTGCTGAGGTTCGGGCGCGGGATCTCGAGCCCGAGCTCCGCGTTCATCACGCCGATGAACTCGTCGGCGGCGATCGTGTAGCCGATCGAGGAGGGATGGAAGCCGTCGGCCGAAAAGAGGCCGCCCGACAGGAACTGCGACGTCAGCAGGAAACCGCCGATCTCGTAGCCATGGACGCTCACTTCGTCGAAGACGGCGTGGAGATCCACGAGGAAGCCTCCGACGCCCGCGATCTGCGTCGCGATCGTGGCGTTGTACGACTCGATGAGCGCCGTGATCTGCGCCACCTCATCCGGGTAGAGCAGGACGCCGGGAACAACGGCCGTTCCCGTGAACCGGCCGTCCGGCAGCGGGATCCCGGTTCCGCCGAGAGCGACCGGCACACCGATGCCCTGGGCGAGCAGGGACGAGGCCGGCAGCGTGACGAGGGTCCCGTCGGGCACCGGGCAGCCCTGGTCCGGCGCGACCGGCACGCAGGGATACGTCGCGTTGCCGGGCCCGAGAACCGCCACGGAGCCGACCGGGGTCGTGAGCCGCGACGGAACCGTCGTCGTGAAGGGGATCGCGGTGAGCTCCGGTACGTTGCCCGCGACGATGGTCCGGCCCGAGACCGCGATGGCGGCAAGTACCGCCGCGTAGTCCTGGCTGAACTCCGCCTCGGGCGTCACCGTCACGCCGGGCACGAAGACCCCCGAAAGGGCGGCCGGGAGAACGTCGTTCGTGCCGATCCAGAGCGTGATCAGGTCGGGCGCCAGGGCGTTGGCCTCGGTGACGGCGTTGGCCCCGTCGAACGGCGAGCCCGGCACGTTACGCAGCACGAGCGCCGCGAACTGCTCGGCGGTGGTGCCGTTGGGATTGGCATGCGTGATGTCGATGAGATCGGCGACATGGGCGCCCGGAAGCCCGAGGTTGTCGTACGGCCGGGCCAGCAGCGAGTTCAGCGGCGCTCCCTGCTGCGAGATGTTGCCGACCGTGATGGTGGACGGCGGGATGAACACGGCGCCGAGGCACGGATTGCCGACGAGCGGGCTCGTCAGGGCGAGCTCCTGGACCAGCGGCTGCTGAAAGTCCGCCTGGTGGAGCTGCCCGGCGATGACCGCCGCGAACGAGCTCTCCTGGTTGCGCTGGACGAGGCAGTTGCCCTCGACGCCCGCCGTCAGGGAGTCGCCGAGCGCGACGTAGTGATCGAACTGCGCGAGGGCCGGAGCGGCCGCCAGGACGCAGACGCCGGCGGCCAAAGCGAGGGAGCGGAGAGTTTTCTGGTTCATCGCTTGTCTCCCCTTACAGGGCCAGGCGGATGCCGGCCGTCAGGACGAGGCCGGTCTCCGAGTACGTTCCGAAGTAGTTGTCGGTCTGGGGCGGCGTGAGGATCGGCCGATCCTTGAACGCAATCCACGCGGCGCCGACGTCGAAGCCCCAGCGCTCCGTGTTGTAGCCGAACCCGGCGGTGTAGACGTTGCGGTCGTTGTCCGGCAGCAGCGGGCTGACGTCGAAGTCGGGCTGGGGCGTGTTGTCGTAGTAGTAGCCTCCGCGGATCGCCCATTCCCCGAAGGACTTCTCGAGGCCGACGCGGTAGGCCCAGGTGTCCGACCAGTTCGTGATGCGCAGGATGTTCCGGCTCGGCAGCGTCGGGAAGTTGATCGCGAGGGCGTTGAACTTCGACCACTCCGTCCAGTCCGCCTCGAGCGCGAGGAGGAAGCCGGCCGGGAGCTGGATTCCGACGCCGAGATTCAGGCTCGACGGGAAGTCGATCGCGGTCGTCACGGGCGGGTTGCCGGTCGGCAGCGCGGCCGCGACCGCGGCGTCGAGGACGGGGTTGCCCGTCGGCCGCTGCGTGAAGGTCGCCTCGCCCTCGTAGTCGACGTTGATGCTCGCCCGGTACGCCGCGCCGATCGAGATCGACTCGACGGGCTTGAACATGAGCCCGACGTTCCAGCCCCAGCCGCCGTTGTCGAGCAGGTCGCTGTTGAGCTTGACGTGCGCGACCGGGACGACTGCCCCCGTGAACGGGTTGATGGCCCCCTGGTTGCGCTCGAGCTGGACCTTCGAGAACCGGTAGACGACGCCGGCCGCGATCGAGAGCTGCGGGAACAGGCGGTAGGAGAAGACCAGGTTGGTGTCGTACGACTGGATCACCGCGTTCTGCGAGATGAACATGCCGTTGTAGCTGCCGTTCGGGTCCTGCCACTTCAGCCCGAGGCCGTAGTTCGCGAAACCGCCGAGGCCGAGGTTGAGCTCCTCGGTCAGCGGCAGCACGAGGTACCCGTCGGGGAAGAAGTACCAGTTCTTCTGCATCAGGGCGACCGAGCCCTCGCCGGGGTACGGGTTGGCGCCGTCGACCTGGCCCTCGGTGCGCGTCAGGAAGTTCGCGCCGACGTAGCCCTCGAAGTGATTCATCCAGCCGATGCCCGCGGGGTTGAAGAAGATCGCCGTCGGGTCGCCCCCGACGCCCGCGTACGCGAGGCCCATGCCCGTCGCGCGCGCGCCGTGGGTCATGACCTGAAAGCCCGAAGGAAACGCCGGAGCGGTGACGAGAAGGCCCGCGACCGCCAGGGCCAGGCAGAGCGGGGCCAGAACGCGGTGTCGCTGTCTCAAAATGCTCCTCCCTCAGCTTTGATTGGAAACGGATTCAGGACGAGTCGGTCGTTTCCCACGCTAGTGACCGGCCAACGAGATCGGAGTCGCGGCGCGACGAAAAGCCCAATCGAAGGAGCGACCTCCGTGACGGGACATTAGGCCGGAATCTAGACCTCGGCGGAAGGAAAGTCAAAGGAAGACCGCCCGTGCGGGCCATAGAATCACGCTGCTTTGTCCCAGGAGAGCCCGCCTCCCCCGCGCGACGGATCGACGCCCCGCGCCGCCGCGCGCGAGAAGCCGGTCGGCGTCGGCACCGTCCTCGGCGAGCGCTATCGGATCGACGCGGTGCTCGGCTTCGGCGGCATGGGCGTCGTGTACCGGGCCCGCGACCTCCGGCTCGACCAGGAGATCGCCCTGAAGCGGATCCGGCCCGACCGCGTCTCGCCGGAACGGCGGGAGACGCTCCGGCGGGAGATCATCCTCTCGCGCAAGGTGACCCACGAGAACGTCTGCCGCGTCTATGACCTCGTCGACATCAACGGCGAGGAGTGGGTCTCGATGGAGTACCTGCCCGGCAAGACCCTCAAAGAGATCGAAGAGCGCGAGCGCACCCTGCCGCTGGGGCGCGGGCTCGCGATCGCCAAGGGCATCTGCGGCGGGCTCGCGGCGGCGCACCGCATCGGCGTCCTCCACCGCGACCTGAAGCCGGAGAACGTCATCGTCGGCGACGACGGCAAGCCGCGCCTGATGGACTTCGGAATCGCCGTCGAAACGGCCCTCGTGTCCGGGGAGAAGGGCGACACGGTCCCGGGGACTCCCGAGTTCCTCGCGCCGGAGCTGCTCTGCGGGTCAATGCCGTCGGTCAGGACCGACGTCTACGCCATGGGCGTCCTGCTCTACGAGATGTTCACGGGGCGCGTGCCGTTCGACGACGACGACACCGCGCGGCTGGTGCGCCGCGTCGTCACGGAGGCGGCCCCGAAGGTCGAGTCGCTGCGGCCGGACCTGCCGCCGCAGCTCCGCGACATCCTCGAGCGCTCGATCGCGAAGGACCCGGAAGCCCGCTTCTCCGACGCCACCGCGCTGTCCGACGCGATCTCGGCGTTCGAGGGCCAGGTCCTCGACCGGGTGCTCGCGGAGGTTTCCGTGACCCGCGCGCGCATGGTCAAGCTGATGGTGATCCTCGAGGCCAACAAGTCCCTGGCCGAGACCTTCGATCCCACGGAAACGCTCCGCATCATCCTGAAGACGGCAATCTCCGAGACGGACGCCGAGCGCGGGACGATCTTCCTGCGCGAGCCGGGCTCGGACGAGCTCGTCAGCCAGGTCCTCGAGGGCGGGGCGGTCGATCCGATCCGCGTCCGGGTGGGGAGCGGCATCGCCGGGACGGTCGCGAAGACGGGCCAGGTCATCACCACGGTCAACGCCTACGAGGACGCCCGGTTCGACAAGAGCGTCGACGCCGACTCGGGATTCAAGACCGTCTCCATGGTGGCCGCCCCCCTGCGAACGCCCCGCGGCGAGATCGTCGGGGTCGTCGAGGTCCTCAACAAGCGCCGGCGCAACTTCACCCGCGAGGACGAGGAGTTCCTGGCCGAGGTCGGAACGCACGCGGCCCTCGCCGTCGAGAGCGTGCGGGAGCACGAGGCCGCCGTCCGCCAGGCCCGCCGCGACGGCGCCGCGGCGATTCTCCGGGCCGTCTCGCCCCTGCTGAACCCCACGAGCTGGCCCGACACGCCGGGCTTCGAGTCCGCGCCGCTGCGCTGGCACGCCGAGGAGCCCGGCCTCTCCGTCTACGCCGTCGAGGCGCGGCCCGGCTCGCTCGCGCTGCTCCTCGTCGAGGACGCGCGCGAGCTCGAGGAGTCGGTCGGTCCGATCGTCCGGGCCTCGCGGCTCGCCCGCTCGCTGCTCCCGTCGGCCGCGCCGTCGGAGATCGTCCGCCGCGCCGGCGAGCTCGAGCCCGGGATCTCCGCGACCGCCGCGCGGTGGGACGGCGACCGGATCGCGATGGCCGCCCACGGCGCGCCGGTGCCCTATCTCCTGCGATTCGGGCGCGCCGTCCCGTTCGAGGTACGCGAGTCCGGAGGCGTTTCCGAGGCGGCCCTCGAGACGGCCGCGGGCGACCTCCTCATCCTCGCCTCCCGGGGCCTTTTCGGGCTCCAGCCGCCGGGCAAGGCCTCGTCGCCCGAGAAAGCCGTCCAGAAACTCGCGCGCGCTTGCGAGATGCAGGCCCTGGCCGCGGGATTCGCCACCCTCGTCGCCGACTGGAAGAAAGCGGGCGTCTCGCCCGGCCAGCGCGATGTCCTGCTGCTCGCCGCCAAGCGCCGGATTTAGACCTTTCCGTCGTAGATCAGCCGGCCATCCGGCGTGACGCGGGCGAACGACGGCAGCCGGTGCGGCCGCGCCGGGCCGGCCGAGAGGATCTCTTCGACCGCCTCGCCGCGCGCGACGAGGGCGTCGGCGATCAGCGACCGGTGGCACTTCCACGGCAGCGCCTCCGCGCAGAGAAGCGCGGCCCGCGCGCCCTCGGAGAGCGACCGGACGCGGGCGAGGCCGGCCTCGAACTCGGGCGTCTCCATGAAGTCGGCGAAACCGCGGAAGCCTTCCTCCCGCCAGGCGACGTGCGCGGAGTCCGGCCCCGGCCGGCGCCGGCCGCCGAGCTCGGGGAGGCCGACATACTCGATTCCGGCCGCGCGGAGCGCCGCCTCGAGCGGCCCCGCGTCGAAGTGCGGCCACTTGCGCGAGACGGGATACCGCCGGACGTCGAAGATGCACTCGACGCGGTGGGCCGCGAGGAGCGCCAGGAAATCCTCCAGGGACCGATTCGAGTGGCCGACCGTCAGGACGGCTACGGCAACACCGCCACGGCGAGCGCCCCGGGGCCCCCGTGGGCGCCGAGCGCCGGTCCGCACTCGACGATCATCACGTCGGACTCGGGGTAGTGGGCCCGGATCTCGCGCGCGACCTCCTCGGCCGCGTCCTCGGCGTCGCAGTGCGCGACGCCGAACCGGCGGGACGCGCTGACGCGCTCCCCGGCTTCGTCGAAGACGAGCGCCATCATCTTCCGGCGCGCCGCTTCGTACCCGCGCGCCTTGCCCGCCGGGACGGCCACGCCCTCGCGCGACATCGTCAGCACGGGAAGAAGCCCCAGCAGCTTCGCGACCATGCCCTTCAGGGGCGAGACGCGGCCGCCCCGCACCAGGTGCTTCAGCGTCGGTACGGCGACGAAGGTGCGCACGCGGTCCGCCGTGTCGAGGGCGACCTGCACGACTTCCTCCGCGCTCCGGCCGGCAGCAGCGGCCTCGGCGGCGGCGCGGACGACGAGGCCGAGGCCGACCGAGACGGTGCGGCTGTCGACGTGCACGATGTTCGTCTTCCCGACCGGGCGGGCTCCGACCTTCGCCGCCTGGTACGTGCCCGAGACGCCGGCCGAGAGGTGGATCGACACGATGGAGCCGGCGTGCGCCGCGACGTTCTCGTAGACCTGGGTGAAGTCGGCGGGCGGGGGCTGCGAGGTCTTGGGGGCCTCGTCCGTCACGGAGAAGCGGGCATAGAACTCGGACGGGCTGATCGTGACCTTGTCGAGGTAGTTCTCGGAGCCGAAGAAGACGCGCACCGGAACGATGCCGACGCCGAAGTCCTCGAGCAGGGCCGCCGGCAGGTCGCAGGTCGAGTCGGTCACGATCCCGACCCGGGCAGCGCGGTTCTGGTCGAAGCGGGACTCGTGCTGCGCCCGCATGTCCTCGACCTTCGTCTGCGCGACGTCGGCGAACCGCGCCGCGACGGCGAAGAGCTTTTCGGGCTCGTTGGTGTGGACGTGGAGACGCACGCGGGAGGCGCCCCCGGCGAGCACGAGCGAGTCGCCCAACAGCGCGACCTCGCGGCGGATGGCGTCGCGGTCGATCGCGTCGCCCTCGAGGAGCGCCTCCGTGCAGTAACGGAAGAGAATCGACTCCGGCGTCTTGTCGAAGACGGCGGCCCGGACCTCCTCCGGCTCGACCGGCGGCGGAGCGAACCGGGCCGCCTCCCGCAGGTACGCGACGATCCCCTCGAGGAGATAGACGAAGCTCTGCGCGCCGGCGTCGACCACGCCCGCCTTCTGCAGGGCCTTCATCTGCTTGGGCGTGTTCTCGAGCGAGGTCTTCGCGACCTTGAGCGACTCGGGGAGCAGGATGCCGAAGTCCCGCACCTCGGCCGCGCGGTCGGCGACATGGCGGGCCCAGTCGCGGATCACGGTCAGGATCGTCCCCTCGACCGGACGGGCGATCGCGCTGTAGGCCGACTCGGCGGCGCGGACGACGGCCGACCCGAATGCGCCCGTCGTGATCCGCGGCGCGTCGGGCAGGCCCTCGGAGAAACCGCAGAAGAACTGCGCGAGAATGGCGCCCGAATTGCCGCGCGCGCCGCCGATCGCCGAATCCGCCAGGGTCTTCGACATTTCCCGGATGTGCCGCTGGCGGATGCGCGAGATCCCGGCCGCGACCTTCTGCAGCGTCGAGGCCACGTTGGTCCCCGTGTCGCCGTCGGGCACCGGGAACACGTTGATCTTGTTGAGGGCCTCGGCGCGCTCGGCGACGAAGTGCGCGCCGGCGATCACCGCGCGCGAGAGGCGGTTCCCGTCCAGGTAGCCGATCGCGATCAAGGCTTGATCGTCGCGGGGTAGCCGTCGGGCGCGCGGCCCGGGTCGCGCGAGCCCCGGTACTCCTCGGCCACGGCCGGCAGGCGGTCGAGGTAGAAGAGGACGACGCCGCAGCCCATGCACGCCCAGGGAAACACCTTCTCGACGCCCCACGAAAAGAGGCCGGTCTTCCAGGGCTTCTTCCAGAAGTACGAGGTGTAGCCCGAGGTGTTGGACCGGGAGCGGAGCATCTCCCCCCCGCAGAGCGGGCACTTGCGATGGAAGGCGTCGCTGCTCATGGCGGTCCGGGGAGGGAGGATATCAGGGGAGTAAGCGGTAAGCGGTAAGCAGTAAGCAATCAGACCGGCGGCCGACGTTCTCCTGCTTGCCGCTTACTGCAGACTGCTTACCGGTTTTCCGGCCTCCAGCGCAGAACGAGCTTCTTGGCCGCGCCGACCTCGTCGACCCGCCGGACCGGCGTCGTGTGGGGCGCGCCGTGGACGACGTCGGGCGCCTCGGCGCACTCGCGCGCGATCTCGCGCATCGCCCGGATGAAGGCGTCGAGCCCGGGCTTTCCCTCGGTCTCGGTGGGCTCGATCATGAGGGCCCCGTGGACGATGAGCGGGAACGACACCGTCGGGGGATGGAAGCCGTAGTCCATGAGCCGCTTGGCGATGTCCATGTTCGACACGCCGAGCTCAACCTGCTTCTTGTCCGAGAGCACCACCTCGTGCATGGACGGCGCGTCGTACTTGAGGTGGTACACGTCGGAGAGCCCGGCCCGCAGGTAGTTCGCGTTCAGGACGGCGCCGCGGGCCACCTCGCCGATGCGGTTGCCGTAGGCGGCGATGTACGAGAGCGCGCGCACGAACATGCCGAAGTTGCCGAGGAAAGTCCGCAGGCGGCCGATCGAATCGGGCCGGTCGAAGTCCAGGAAATACGTCCCGTCCTCGCGCCGCTCGACCGTCGGGCGCGGCAGGAACGGGACGAGGCTCGCGCCGACGGCCACTGGCCCCGAGCCCGGCCCTCCCCCGCCGTGCGGCGTCGAGAAGGTCTTGTGGAGGTTCATGTGCATCACGTCGACGCCCATGAGCCCCGGCTTCGCGATGCCGACGAACGCGTTGAAGTTCGCGCCGTCGCAGTAGAGGTACCCGCCCCTGGCGTGGACGATCGAGGCGATGTCGAGGATCCGGTCCTCGAAGACGCCGAGCGTGTTGGGCACCGTCAACATCAGCGCCGCGACGTCCTCGGTCATGGCGGCCTCGAGGGCCCCGAGATCGATCGTGCCGTGGGCGTTGGACTTGAGCTCCTTGACCTTGTAGCCGGCGAAGTGGGCCGAGGCCGGGTTGGTGCCGTGCGCCGAGTCGGGGATGAGGACGGTCGTCCGCGCGCGGCCCGCCTTCTCGAGGGCGCGCCGCACCATGAGGATCCCGGCGAGCTCGCCCTGCGCGCCGGCCGACGGCTGCAGGGTCACGCGGGAGAGCCCCGTCAGCTCCGCCAGGATGCGCTCGAGCCGCCATGCGAGCTCCAGGGAACCCTGCGACACCGACTCCGGCGCCAGGGGGTGGGCGGCCGCGAAGCCCGGCAGCCGCGCCATTTCCTCGTTGGTGCGCGGGTTGTGCTTCATCGTGCACGAGCCCAGCGGGTAGAGGCCCTGGTCGATCGAGAAGTTCAGGCGCGAGAGCCGCGTGAAGTGCCGGGCGACCTCGACCTCGGTGATCTCCGTCTCGCCCGCGACCTCCCCCCGGCGCAGCCGCTCCGGGATGGCGTTGGCTTCGGGCACGTCGAGCGCCGGCAGGCTGTAGCCGACCTTTCCTTCGCCCGACCGCTCGAACACGAGCGGCTCGGGCCGCGGCTCGGGCCGGGGAGAAACGGTGGCGGCCGCTTTCTCTTCGATCTCCAGGCTCACGGCGCCCTCCCGGCGAGGGCCGCGACGAAGCCGTCCATCTCGGCCCGCGTGTTCATTTCCGTGACGGCGACGAGGAACCGCCGCCGGTCGCCGCCCCACCGCGAGAGCGGTATCCCGCCGAGAATCCGGCGTTGGGCGAGCCGGTCGAGCAGCGCCGCCGCGTCCTCCGGCGCCTCGACGACGAACTCGTTGAACGTCGGGCCCGACAGCGGGATGCCGAAGCCCGGGACCTTCGCGATCGCGGCCTTCAGGTACTCGGCCTTCGCGTGGCTCTGCGCGGCGACCTCCCGCAGGCCCTTCTTCCCGAGCAGGGACATGTGGATGTTCGAGGCGAGGGCCATGAGCCCCTGGTTCGTGCAGATGTTGGAGGTGGCCTTCTCCCGGCGGATGTGCTGCTCGCGCGTCGAGAGCGTCAGGCAGAAGGCGCGCCGGCCGTCGGCGTCCTGGGTCTGGCCGACGAGGCGTCCCGGAATCTGCCGCTGGTGCTCCGACCGGCAGGCCATGAAGCCGAGGAGCGGGCCGCCGAGGTGCATCGGCACGCCGAGCGCCTGCAGCTCGCCGCAGGCGATGTCGGCGCCGCCCTCTCCCGGCGGAGCGAGAAACGCCAGCGACGCCGCCTCGGCGACCACGGCGACCGAGAGGGCGCCGGCCTGGCGCGCCACGGCCGATCCGACGTTCCAGTCCTCGACGATCCCGTAGACGTTGGGCGACTGGACGGCGACGGCGAACGTGGTCGCGTCGGCGGCCGCGGCGAGGGCCCGCGCGTCGGTCGCCCCGTCGGCGCCGACCGGAACCTCGACGACGTCGAGCCCGAGGTTCGCGAAGTAGCTCTCGACCGTCTCGCGGTATTCCGGGTGGATCCCGGCCGACAGCACGGCGCGCTTCTTTCCCTTCGAAAGGCGCTCGGCCATGAGGAGCGCCTCGACGAGGGCGGAGGCCCCCTCGTAGAGCGACGCGTTGGCGACCTCGAGGCCCGTCAGCAGGCAGACGTGGGTCTGGAACTCGAAGATCGACTGCAGCGTCCCCTGCGAGACCTCGGGTTGGTAGGGCGTGTACGCGGTCAGCCACTCGGCCCGGTAGAGCATCTGGTCGGCGATCGCCGAGACGTAGTGGTTGTAGACGCCGCCGCCCAGGAAAAAGGCCGTGTCCCGGGCGCTGGCGTTACGGGCCGCGAGCCCCCCGAGGAAGCGGCGGATCTCGATCTCGGAGAGCGGGTCGGGCAGGTCCGGGGCCTGCCGCACCGCGGCCGGCACGGTCGCGAAGAGATCGTCGACGGAGGAGACGCCGATCGCGGCCAGCATCTCCCGCCGCTCGGCGTCGGAGGCCGGCAGGAACTTCACTTCTCCTGCTCCTCCTCGCGGACGTACTTCGCGTAGGCGTCCGCGGACATGAGCTTCCCGATCTCCTCGTCCGTCGACAGCTTGACCTTGATCAGCCAGCCGTCGCCCTGCGGGTCGTCGTTGATGATGCCGGGCTCGGCCACCGCGGCCTTGTTGATCTCGACCACCTCGCCCGAGACCGGGATGAAGAGCTCCGAGACGGCCTTGACCGACTCGACGGTCCCGAATTCGTCGTTGGCGTTGTAGACGTGGCCCGCCTCGGGAAGCTCCAGGTAAACGATCTCGCCGAGCTGCTTCTGCGCATGGTCGGTGATCCCGATCGTGCCGGTGTCGCCGTCCACGCGCACCCACTCGTGGCTTTCGCTGTAATGCAGGTCGTCCATCAGCTTCCCTTCCTCTTGTAGAACGGCGTCGGCACGACGCGCGCGGCGGCTCCGCGCCCGCGGATGTCGACTTCGAATTCGGTTCCCACGGCCGACGCGCCCGACGGCAGGAGCGCGAGACCGATCGGCTTTCCGAGGGTCGGCGAGTGCGTGCCCGACGTGACGAGGCCCGGCCCCGCCGCGGTCTTCGCGGCGTAGCCGTGGCGGGCGATCCCCCGGTCGGTCATCTCGAAGCCGACCAGCCGGCGGGGCACGCCGGCCGCCTTCTGGGCGGCGAGCGCCTCGCGCCCGAGGAAGTCGCCCTTGCCCATCTTGACGATCCAGCCGAGGTCCGCCTCGAACGCGGTCACAGTGTCGTCGATGTCGTTGCCGTAGAGGGCCATCTTGGCCTCGAGCCGCAGCGTGTCGCGCGCGCCGAGTCCGCACGGCAGCACGCCGTCGCCGCGGCCCTCCTCGAGCAGCCGGCGGAAGATCGCCTCGGCGTCCTCCGGGCGGCAGTACACCTCGAAGCCGTCCTCGCCCGTGTACCCGGTGCGCGACACGAGGGCGGAGGCCCCGGCGACGTTCCCCTCGCGGAAGCCGTAGTACGGCAGGTCGGAGGGGTCCGGCGAGGCGACGCGCGCGAGCAGCGCCGCCGCTCTCGGGCCCTGCACCGCGATCAGCGCCCAGCGGTCGCTGTGGTTCTCGATCTTCACACGGCCGCGGGCGTGATCGGTCGCCCAGGCGAAGTCCTTGGGCGTGTTGCCGGCGTTGACGACGAGCAGATAGTCGTCGGCGGACTTGCGGTAGACGAGCAGGTCGTCGACGAACGTCCCGCGTTCGGTCAGGAACGCCGAGTATTGGATCCGTCCGTCCGCGAGCTTCGAGACGTCGTTGGGCGTCAGCCACTGGAGGGCCGCCAGGGCGTCCGGACCGGACACCGCGAACTCGCCCATGTGGGACACGTCGAAGAGCCCGACGCGCTCGCGCACGGCCCGATGCTCCTCGAGGATGCCGGAGTACTGGACCGGCATCTCCCAGCCGCCGAAGTCCACCATCCGCGCTCCGAGCTCGCGGTGGAGCCCGTAGAGGGGAGTCCGTTTGAGGGCGGCGGGGGCTTCCGCGGGAGCGGCCATGCAGGGAGGGAAACTAGCACAACGGATGCGGGGCCGGGAGATTCGGTCGACCCGGCCTCCGGGCGGATAGAATCCGCCGAGATTTTTCGGGGGGACGATGGGTTCGTCCGGGTTCGGAGAGCCGTGACCGGCTCGCCCGCGGAGCGGGCGCGCGCCGCGGCGCGCAACTGCGAAGCGGCCGGGCTGTCGGCCGAGGCCGACATGCTCTTCCGGCTCGCCGAGACCCTCGAGGCCCAGGACCGCGCCGCCTCGTCGGCGTCGCTCGCGCGCCTCCTCATCTCCACCGGGCAGATCGACCAGGGGCGGCCCTATGCCCTCGACGGCAACGATCCGGTGCTCGTCGCGCGGCTGCTTCTCGAGGCCCACGACTTCCGAGAGGCCCGGCGCCTGCTCGACGAGGCCCGGCGCCGCGACCCGTTCGACCCGCGCATCGCGTCGGCGCGCGGCCGCCTGGGGTTTCTCGAGAAGCGCTTCGCCGAGGCCGTCGGGGACCTCCTCGAGGCCTCGCTCCTGCGGCCCGACGGCCTGCCCGACGCCGCCGACCGGCGGTTCCTGCGCGCCGCCCGGGCCCTCGCTCCGAAGGAGATCCCGAGCTGGCCCGAGGCGGTGGCCGCGTCGCGCACGCGGCTCGCGAACGAGGCCGCGGCTCGCGCCCCGGGAGTCGTCGTGCCGGACCGTTCCGCCGAGCTGCTGCGCTCCCTCATCCGGCGCAGCGCCGGCTCGACCGAGGGCGCGCTCGATCGGGCGCGCCGGCTCGCCGAAATGCCCGTCCTCCAGGGCCTCGGCGAGGGGGCCCTCTTCGCCGCCGCGGCCGCGGGCGAGATGCGGCGCCTCCCGACCGGGAGCTCGCTCTACCGCGCGGGCGACGCGGCGAGCGAGATCTCGTTCGTCGTGCAGGGAACGATCGATCTCGTACGGCCGACCCCCGTCGGCGACCAGCCGATGGGCGAGGCGCAGGCCGGCGACCTCGTCGGCGAGGAGGCCCTCGTCGGGTCTCCCCGGACCTGCGACGCGCGGGCGCGGGGCCCGGTGACGCTCCTCGGCTTCACGATCGACTTCTTCTCCTCGGATCCGGACCGCGCCGTGTGGCTGCGCTACCTGCGGACGCGGCTGGCGCGGCGGCTGGCGCGGTTGAACGACCTCTTCCGCCAGTTCTTCCCGAACGACCGGGGGCCGGCCGGAAGGACGGGGGGCCGCGGCGCCCCGGTCGAGGCCTCGGACTCCCTCTCGCTCGAAGACCGGTCGCGCTCCCTGACCACCGTCGGGTTGACCGAGTCGGACCGCTTTCTCTTCGCCGTCTTCGCCGACGAGAAGATCTTTCCCGCGGAGACCGTGATCTTCCGGGAGGGCGACGCCGGGGACGCGATCTACGTCATCGCGCGCGGCCGGGTGCGCATCTCCCGCCAGATCTCGGGCGGCGAAGAAGCCTTCGCCTTCCTCGACGCGGGCGAGATCTTCGGCGAGATGGCGCTTCTCGATCCGGGCTCCGGCCGCTCGGCCGACGCCCGAGCGCACGAGGACGCCGTCGTGCTCGAGCTGCCGCGCGCGCGGTTCGAGGCGCTCGAGGCGTCAGATCCGGAGGGCTGCGCGGACCTCTCGGCGCTGCTCTGCCGCCTCGCGGCGCGCCGGGCCGTTGAGACGGCGGAGCGGCTGGCGAACTGGCGCGTCCTCGCCGGGCCCGGGTAACCGTCGCTTCGGCGCCGCCAAAGACCTGCGCCCTTCGGGCGCACCGTCGCGCGGCTCGCCCGGATGCGGGCTCGACCGCGCGACTGGTCTTTGGCGGCGCCTTCGCTCCCGCGGCGCGCGGCTCCTCCGCTCGGTTACTTCGCGGAGACTCCGCGCGCCGCGTGCCGAACAGAATTACTGTGGTTTGAGTTTCTCGGCGACTTTCGCCCGGTCGTTGCCGGCGTTGGGGGCGACGAGGATACGCACGAGCTTGGGCTTGTGGCCGGGAGCGGAGAGCATGAGGTCGTGGACCGCGGGGCCCGAGAGCTTCAGCGGAGAGGCCGGGCCGAACGAGGACGCGGGGCCGAGCGCCCGGCCTTCCTCCGAGATCCCGGCGTCCGGCGGATCGACCGAGAACTCGACCTCGGAGGTCGTGCGGTCGTAGACCGCGGGGAGCTTTTCGTACGGGACGCGGTCGTGGCGGTCGAGCTCCTCGTCGATCGAGATCGAATCGCCGGCGTCCGCGACCACGTCGATCTGGAGCGTCTTCGTCCGGTAACCCGGCAGCTCCATGCGGACGTAGTGCGGTCCCGCCTTTCCGAGCTCGAGCGCGCGGCCTCCGCCCCGGTTGTCCCAGTCGTCGGCGATCCCCACGTACCGGCCGTCGACGTAGAGGCGCGCCTGCTCGGGGCTCGAGGTGAACCGCACGCTCCCCCGCGTTTCGTAGACGGCGTCGATGCGATCGGGCTTCGCCGGCGCGGCCGGCGGGGGCGCCGGGGCCGCGGCGACCTTCGTCTCGGCCGCCGTCGGGCTCGGGCGCGGACGCGCGGTCGGCCGAGGCTTCGGCGTCTCGGCGATCCGGGGCGCGCCGACCGTCGCGTCGGCCGCCGCCTCGGGGCCGGGAGTCGGCAGGACGATGGCGGTCGGCTCAAGGAGCGGCGCCTCGGCCACCGCGGCCACGGCGGTCGGTGCGGCCGTCGGCGCGGCCACCACCGAGACCGGGGGCGCCGGGGCCGCGGATTTCCGCTCCCGGAGCAGGAGCACGGCCGCGACCGCGACGGCGGCGATCGCGAGGACGACGCCGGCGAGACCGACCCGGCTGTGCCGGGGCGGCGGCGCGGCGGGCCCCGGGGTCGTCGCCGCGGCCGAGGCGGCCGGACCGGCGGGCGGCGGCGCGGGGGGAGGCGGAGGGGCCGCGGCGACGGCGCGTCGCGTCATCTCGGACTCGCGCTGGAACTTCTCGATCCGCCTGAGCTCACGAATGAACTCGTGGGCCGTCGCCGGGCGCTTCTCGGGCTGCTTGGCCAGCAGCCGCAGCATCACTTCCTGCGTCGAGACCGGAAGGCTCGCCTTGATGTCCCGCGGGTTCTTCGGCTCGGTGTGCAGGATCTGGTAGACGAGGGTCGTGATCGACTCGCCCGGAAAAGGCCGCTTGCCCGTCAGCAGCTCGTAGAGCACGACGCCCAGGGAAAAGAGGTCCGAGCGGCCGTCGATCTTGTCCCCGCGGACCTGTTCGGGCGACATGTACGCCGGGCTGCCGATCATCTGGCCCGTCCGCGTCAGGTCCGACGGCTCGGACCCGAGGAACTTCCCGATGCCGAAGTCCGTGACCTTCACGCGGCCGTCCTTCGAGACGAGGATGTTGCCCGGCTTCATGTCGCGGTGGACGACTCCCCGCTCGTGCGCGTGCCCGAGCGCCTCGGCGGCCTGCCGGATGATGTCGACCCGCACCGACAGCGACAGGTCGTCGGGCGCCGCGAGGTAGTGCGTCAGCGGCCGGCCGTCGACGTACTCCATCGCGATGAAGTAGAGGTCGCCGTCGCGGCCGACGTCGTAGACGGTCACGATGTTGGCGTGCTGCAGCCGGCCCGCCAGCCGGGCCTCCTTGAGGAACCGCGCCTCGACCTCGGCGGCGTTGTCGTCGCGCGCGGCCTCGGAGCGGATCGTCTTGATGGCGACCGGCCGGTCGATCGACGGGTCGTGGGCGAGGTAGACCACGCCCATCGCCCCCTGGCCGAGCACCCCCGAGATCTCGAAGCGCCCGAGCTTCGAGCCCGGGCGAAGGACGCTCATTCCCCGGCGGGGTCCGTCAGGTTCCGCTCCGCGTCGCGCTCGCGCTCGGCGATCAGGGCGCGCGCCTCGTCGGCGCGATCGGGGGGCACGAGCACGCGCGACGCGCCGAGCGCCCCGAGGTTCTCCGGCCAGGGCGACGGGGCGCCCTCGATCTCGCACGGGATGTCTTCGGACTCGAGCAGCCCCGCGATGATCTCGGCCTCCTCGTCGTCCCCGACCGCGGCCACTTCGACCCACTCTTCGCTGTCGGCCATGCGCCCCTGCCCCTGCCCTTCCTAGTTTTCGACGCGCAACGGCGCGCCGCCTGCATCCACGACTCGTCCGACCACGGCGCCCGCGGGCGCCCCCCGCTCGCGGCACCGCGCCGCGTAGGCCTCCGCCTCGGCTTCCGGCAGTGCGACGAGGAGCCCCCCCGACGTCTGCGCGTCGCAGACCAGCAGGAAGTCCTCCTCCGAGACCCCGTCGCCGACTTCGGCCCGCGCCCGGAGGTTCTTCGCGTTGTTGCGGGACCCGCCCGGCGCCACGCCCTCGGCCACGAGGCGGCGCGCCTGGGAGAGAAGGGGAATGCGCTGCATCGAAATCCGCGCCGCCGTGCCGGACGCCGCCATCATCTCGAACGCGTGGCCGAGCAGGCCGAAGCCCGTCACGTCGGTGACGGCGTGGATGTCGAATCCCTCCATCGCTTCGACCGCGGCGCGGTTCAAAGTGCACATCACGTCGACGGCCTCCTGGAGCGCGGCGTCGGAGAGCTTGCGCGCGGCCGGGCTCGCGGCCCCGGAGGCCGCCGAGTCGCTGCGGCCGGCCCGGATGGTGACGCCGATGCCGAGCGGCTTGGTGAGCACGAGGGCGTCGCCCGGCCGCGCTCCCGCGTTGCGCGTCACGCGCGCCTCGTCCACGACGCCCGTCACCGAAAGCCCGTAGAGCGGGATGTCGTGATCGATCGAGTGGCCCCCGCCGATCACGGCGCCCGCCTCGGCGACCTTCTCCGCGCCCCCCTGGAGGATCTCCTCGAGGACCGCGTGCGGCAGGACCTGCATCGGGAACGCCACCAGGGCCAGGGCGAGCACGGGGCGGCCGCGCATCGCATAGACGTCGGAGAGCGCGTTGGTCGCGGCGATGCGCCCGAAGAGGCGGGGATCGTCGACGACGGGCGTGAAGAAATCGATCGTCTGGACGATCGCCAGGCCGCCGTGGATCCGGTAGACGGCGGCGTCGTCCGACTCCGCGTTGCCGACGAGGAGGTCCGGGTCGCGGCCCGCGGGCAACCGGCCCAGGATCGCGGCGAGATCGAACTGGCCGATCTTGCAGGCGCAGCCCGCGCTCGAGGCGAACGTCGAGAGCGGGCGGTGGGACGCCGGGACGGAGGTCACGCCGGGATTATAGGAGTCTCGGATCGACGGCCCGGGCTCCGGGGACGCTAGTCGTCGTCGCCGCGCAGCAGGAAGCCCAGGACGAAACCGACCGCGGCCGAGATCGCGAGCGAGGTGCCCGGGTTCTCGCGCACGTAGCCGCGCAGGTCGTCCCACAGGTAGCCGTAATCCTTCTCGATGCGCTTGGCGGTCGACTTGACGGTCTTGCGCACGTCCTCGCTGACGTCGTCGAACTGGTCGCGCGCCTTCGAATAGGAGTCGCCCAGCGTCTCCTTCGTCTTGTCGATCTTCTCTTCGACGAAGTCGCGGGCGCGGTCGAACGGGGTTTCTTTCGCCATGATCACCTCCGGTACGGGGCCGCATCATATACCCTTGACGGGCCTGCGGATGGAGGAATCGTGAGCACCGACGTCGCAACCGCGCGCCCGGACCGCCGCCGGGCGGGATGGACCCTGCGAGGCGTCGTGGCCGAGACGCTCCGCGGGTTCCGCGCCGACCGGGGGCTCGACCTCGCCGGCTCGCTCGCCTTCACCACGCTGCTGACGGCGGTTCCGCTCCTCGCGACGTTCTCGCTGGTGCTGGTCGGGTTCTTCGAGGAAAACGACGACGAGATCCTGTCGGTCTTGAACGCCGTGATCCCGTATCCCCCGGCCCGGTTCTCCGCCACGATCCGGGACTTCATCGTCGAGTCCAAGGCCATTTCGACCGTCGGGGTGGTCCTGCTGGTCATCGCGTCCGTCCGCCTCGTCTTCGTCGTCGAGGGCGTCTTCAACGCGGTCTGGGGGGCGCCCCGGCGCCGGGCGCGCCTGACGCGGATCTTTCTCTACACCTTCGCGCTCGCGGCCCTCGGTCTCGTCCTCGGCGGGATCGGTGCGGGCCTGCGCGCGATGCGCTCGGCCGACGCGACCTCGATCTGGAGCTCGACCCTCGTGGCGGCGGCCGCGCCGTTTCTCCTGAAGGCCTTCTTCCTCACGCTCCTCTACCGGTACGTGCCCAACGCCCGGGTCCGGCTCGCGCCCGCGGCCGTCGCCGGCGCCACGTGCGCGCTCGGGCTCGAGCTGCTGCGCCTCGTCTTCGGCGTCTACGTCGAAGCGATGCTCCGCATGAACCTGATCACCGGCTCCCTCGCCTTCGCCCTCTTCGCCATCGTGTCGCTCTACTTCGCGTGGGCCCTGATCCTCTTCGGCGTCGAGCTGACGCACGTCCTGCAGAAGGAGAGCTCGGGGGCGACCACGGACCAGCGGCGCGAGGGGCGCGCCGAGAAGGCGATCCGGATGCTCCTGTGCATGTCGTCCGTCGAGCCCTCGCCGCTCAAGGACCTCGAAACCAACCCCGACGCCTCGACCGCCGAGACCCTGGCGATCCTGGAGGACCTGAAGAAGGCCGGGCTGATCGACGGGGACCCGACCGCGGGTTACCGGCTGGCGGTCTCCAACCGGCAGATCACGGTCGCCCGCGTCATCGACGCGCTCTCCCCCGGCCTCTTCCACATCAACCCGCACGGCCACGACCGCGTGGCGACCGTGCTGGAGCCGCTGTTTTCGCGACTCGACGCGGAGCGCCGGGCCCTCCTGTCGACCACCCTCACGCAGCTGCGCCCGCGGGGCGAGGCCGCGAAGCCGCCCCCGGCCTGAGCAGCTTCAGGAGCGGCGGCGTCACGAACGTGGTCGCGAAGACCGCGACGAGGACGGCGACGAACACCCGCTCGGGCAGGGCCTTGTCGGCCAGCCCCAGCGCGGCGAAGATCAGGCCGACCTCGCCGCGGGGAACCATGCCGGCCCCGATGAAGGCGCGCCGCACGCCGCCCCAGGCGCAGAAGCCCGCCGCGAACTTCCCGAGGAAGCCGATCAGCGTCAGGCCGAGGCCCAGGAGCAGGGCGGGTCGGTTCTCCGGAACCGCCGGGTTGAGCAGCCGGACGTCGACCTGGGCGCCGACGTAGACGAAGAAGAGCGGCGCGAAGATGTCGACGACCGGCTTGAGCGCGTGGTCGATGTCGTGGCGCCGGTTGGTCCGCGCGAGCGCCATGCCGGCGGCGAAGGCGCCGACGATCGGCGCCGAGTCGGCCTTCTTCGCGCCCCACGCGACGAGCAGGGCGAAGGCCACCGCGGCCGCGCCGAGCATTCCGCGCACCTTCGATCGACCCACGATCCGCACGAGCCAGTGCCCGAGCGGGATCCCGGCCACCAGCGCGACGACCAGGAATCCGATCGCGGAGAGCGCCGACTTCAAGGCCACGGACGGCTCGAGGGCGCCGCTCTGGGCGATCTTGCTGACGATCGCGAGCACCACGAGCCCGAGTACGTCGTCGATTACGGCGGCCCCGAGGATGATCTGGCCTTCCCGCGTCTTCAGCACGCCGAGCTCCGAGAGGACGCGCGCCGTGATGCCGATCGACGTCGCGGTCAGCGCGGCGCCGACGAAGATCGCGGTCAGCGTTTCGTAACCGAGCGCCAGGGTCAGCGCGTAGCCTCCGGCGAACGGGAGGACCATGCCGGCAAGCGCCACGGCCAGGGCGGGGGCGCCCACGCGCAGGAGCTCCTGGAGGTCCGTTTCGAGCCCGACCTCGAAGAGCAGAAGGACGACGCCGATCTCGGACAGCAGAAAGACCCCGTCGGAGAGCGGTACGAGACCGAGAACCGACGACCCCAGCACGATGCCGGCCAGCAGCTCGCCGAGCACCGCCGGCTGCCCGACCCGTTCGGCCAGCGCGCCGAAGATCTTCGCGCCCACAAGGGCCGAGCCGAAGGCCAGAAGGAACGCGCCGACGTCCATCCCGTGCTCCATGCGGCACGCATCCTAGCCGATCGGAGTGTAGGCTCGCGCCGATGCCGCCGCACGAGATCGCGCGGAGCCGCCTCGTCACGGCGGCCGCCCTCGCCGCCGCCGCGGCGGCGCTGACCGCCCTCCTGCTCGTTCCGCCGATCGTGGGCATGGCGGACAACGGCGACTTCGACCGGGTCATGTTGCCCGCCGGCCTCGCCCCCGTGAGCGCGGACCGGGACGACCGGTTCTTCCGCTGGATGCAGCCGCGGTTCGCCTACGCGCCCCGGACGGCGGATCTTTCGGCGTTCCGGACGTCGGAGTCCCTCCTGGTCGACCTGGCCGTCGGCGTTTCGCGGCGGCTGTCGACGGGCGCGTTCTTCGACATCCGTTTCCTCGGGGCCCTCCACGCCGCGCTTTTCCTTGCCGCCCTCGGCCTCCTCGTCTCGGCGTGCGGTGGACTGTCCGCGCCGGCCCAGGCGGTCGCCGCGGCTCTCCTCGTCTTCTTCTTCACCGACCCCGGTTACGTCGCGCCCTTCCAGTCCCTCTACAGCCAGACGGCATCGCTTCTCTTCCTTCTGCTGACCGTCGGCGTCGCGGCCTGGGGCGTCCGGCGCGGCCGTCTCGAAGGGCCGGTGCTCGCGGCCTACTTTCTCGGCGCCGCGCTCTTCGTCTGCTCGAAGCCCCAGGAGAGCGTCCAGGCCATCCTCCTCGCGCCTTTCGGTGTCCGGCTCGCGTGGCGGGGGTCGCGGCGGGGCCGCGCGGCCGCGCTTCTCTTCGCGGCCGTCCTCTTGGGCCTCGCCTGGCGCTACTACCGCGGCGCCGAGGCGTCCTCCGGATGGGTGGCGCGCTACAACATGCTCTTCGTCGAGTTGCTGCCGGGCTCGCCGGACCCGAAGGCCGATCTCGCCGAGCTCGGGCTCGACCCGGAGCTCGCCCGGTTCGCGGGGGTCTCCGCCTGGGTCCCAGAATCGCCGGCGCGCCTCCCGGAGATCCGGGCGTTTTTCGACCGGGGCCGGCCCTCGCCCCGCGTGATCTACCTTCGGCACCCGGAACGCCTCGCGGCGATCCTCTCGCGCGCGGCGCAGTCGTCCTTCGCGCTCCAGCCGCGCGACCTCGGCCACTTCGCGAGGGAGTCCGGTGCGCCGGCGTCTGCCAGGGCGCGGGGTGCCTGGAGCGCGCTCCGCTTCCGGCTCTCGGGAGGACCCGTCCTGATCGTTCTCTTCGGCGGCACGCTGGCCGCCGCGGCGGCGACCTACCGCCGCGCATCCCCCCGTGGCCGGCTCTTTCGGGAGGGGCTCGCGATTCTCGTCGCGATGGCCGCGGGCGCCTTCCTCGTGGCAGCGCTCGGAGACTGGCACCTCGAGCTCGAGCGGCACCTCTATGCGTTTCAGGCGATGTGTGACCTGATCCTCGTCGCGGACGCGGCCTGGGTCGTCGAGACGGCGGGGAGTCGGCGACTCGAAGCCTCCCCGCCAGACGACTGAACGGGAAGGAGTTTGCCGCCTCCGCTCCCGCCGTGCTATTCTCCGCGCCCTCTTCCGCGTGGGGCTGTAGCTCAGTTTGGGAGAGCGCCTGAATCGCACTCAGGAGGTCGACGGTTCGATCCCGTTCAGCTCCACCAATTCAACCTCTGTAATCTGCAGGTCGGACGGCGCGTGGCCGGAGCGTGTCTGGAACGCTACGCCTTTCCGGCCTCCTCGTTCGGGTCCGTCCCTCCCCCGCGCGTCCACTCGCCGGAATCTTCGCCTCTACCAAAGTCTGTCGGCGGCTTCTTGAGGCCCTGCTCGGCGGGGGCCTCCTGAAAGCCGTACGCGTCGCGGGGATTCTGGACGGACGGGGCATCCTCGGGCTTTCTGGAATCGGTCATGAGTTCGCCTCCGCGGAATGTGATTGCAAGGCGCGTACCGCACTTTTTGGGTTCCCCGGCGCGTCAGCGGCGCCGAACGACGCTAGACTGATTCCACAGAATTCAGCAATCCGGAGGGAATCCATGAAGCGTCGGTCCGCCAGGATCTGCGTCATTTTGCTGGCTGCGTGCATCGGATCCGCGCCGCTCGCCGCGCTGGTGCAGCCATCGTCCTCGGAGGTTGCCGCAAAGGTCTTCCGGCATCCGGCCCTGTACGTCGAGGAACGCAACGAGCCCGCGAACACCGTCGTGCTGCTCGCGCCCTCGGTTCGCGACACCGAGCTCGCACAGCTCGGGGCGACGGAGGCGGGCGCCTACTTCGACTCGCGCACCGGCCGCTGGAGCTCGCTCGTCCTCTCCCGGCCGCTGCTGCCGGGCTCGGGGGTCGGCAACCGGGTTTCGTGGATCTCCGGGCACCCGCCCGCCGATGACTCGGAGTGGCGGGAGGCCGCGGCGGCCGCCGTGCTCGCGTACGTGCGCGGGCAGACGGCGCTTCGAATCGATCCCTCGCAGATCTCGAGCACCCCGCGCGTCGCCGTGCTGTCGGGAGGCGACCTGGTCTACGTCTACATCCCGCGCGTCGTCGACGGCATCCCCGTGCGGGGCAACGCCGTGACGGCCACGCTCAACCACGGCAACCTCGTTCTGCTGGGTCTCGCGAGCTGGGGCGACGTCGACGCGGCCCTCGTTCCCGCGATCACCGCATCCGAGGCCGAGGCACGCGCGGAGGCCTTCCTCGACCCCTTCCGGGTGGAAAGCCGCTCCAAGGGCCCCCACCTCGAGCTCGTTCCGGCCGACGGTGGCGATGCCCTCTCCTACCGCCTGGCGTGGGTGATCGAAAGCCGCGTCGCCGGAGACCTCGGACGCTGGGAGACGCTCATCGACGCGAGGACGGGTGAAGTCCTCGCGCTGGAGGACCGAAACCAGTACGCGCAGCACCAGGTCGTCGGCGGAGTGTTCCCCGTCTCCAACGACGGCTCCGGGCCCGAGGGCACCGAGCAGGCCGGCTGGCCGATGCCCTGGGCCGACACCGCGCCCGGCGGAACGAGCTTCACCGATGGCGGCGGCAACGCCGGATGCATCCCGGGCTCGATCTCGACGACCCTTTCGGGCCGTTTCGTCAAGATCCTCGACACGTGCGGAGCGATCAGCGAGACGAACGCCGGCAACATCGACCTCGGGACGAGCGCCGGCCACGACTGCACGGTCCCCGCCGGCCGGTCCGCCGGCGACACCCACTCCGCGCGCTCCGGCTTCTACGAGCTCAACCGGATGAAGGAGCAGGCCCGCGGCCAGCTCCCGACGAACGGCTGGCTCCAGCAGCAGCTGACCGCCAACATGAACATCGTCAGCACCTGCAATGCGTTCTGGAACGGGACCACCGTCAACTTCTTCCGCTCGGGCGGCGGCTGCGGCAACACGGGCGAGATCGCCGCGGTCTTCGACCACGAGTGGGGACACGGCATGGACAACAACGGCGTCAATCCGTCGATCACCTCCCCCGGTGAGTCGATCGCCGACATTTACGCCGCCCTTCGACTGAACACCTCCTGCATCGGTCGGGGCTTCTTCCTCGTGGGCGACTGTACCGGCTATGGCGATGCCTGCACGGCGTGCTCCGGAATTCGGGACATCGACTTTGCCAACCACGTGAGCGGTGTTCCCCACGGGATCACCTTCGCTCAGGCCTGCCCGAACCTGGGCTCGCGCGGCCCGTGCAACCGCGAGACCCATTGCGAGGGCATGATCGTCGCCGAGGTCGCCTGGGATCTCGCGACCAGGGACCTGACGGCCGGCCCGTTCAACTACTCGACCGAGATGGCCCGCGAGGTCGCGACGCGGCTCTTCTACCTCGGCAGCCAGGTCGTGACGAGCTGGTACACGTGCGCCGCCGGCGGCGGCTGCGGCGCGACGGGCGGCTATCTCAACATCCTCGCCGCCGACGACGACAACGGCAATCTCGCCGACGGCACGCCCCACATGACGGCCATCTTCGCGGCGTTCAACCGCCACCAGATCGCCTGCGCCACGCCCGCCCAGGCCAACGCGGGCTGCGCCGGCGGCCCGACCACGGCGACCGCCGTGACCGTCGAGTCCCGCGACAAGAGCGCCGCGTTGAGCTGGACCGCCGTGGCCAACGCCTCGGCCTACGCGGTGTACCGAACCGAGGGCGTGGGAGGCTGCGAGTTCGGCAAGGTCAAGCTCGCGGAGACGGCGGACCTGGCCTTCGTCGACGAAGGCCTGCAGAACGGACGCACGTACGACTACAGCGTCACCGCGCTCGGCACGAGCGACGCCTGCTTCGGCCCGATGAGCGCGTGCGTTTCGGTCGTGCCCGCGGGCGGGCCTGGCCTCGGCGTCGCGTCGGTGCTCCCCGCGGTGTCGGGCGGCGACGGCGATCCCTTCCTCGACAACTGCGAGCTCGCGACCGCCACGTTCGACGTGAAGAACACCGGCACGGGAACCCAGACCAACGTGCGCATCGTGGCGATCGAGCCGCTGACGCACCCCTCGACGATCATCGTGTCCTCCCTTCCGATCGACGTCACGGCGAGCCTCGCCGAGTGCGACGTCGCGCAAGCCTCGTTCCAGCTCCAGGCCCAGGGCCTCGCCTTCGACGAGACGAGCGAGGTCCGCGTGACCCTCGCCTCGGACGAGCTCGACGGCCTCGGACAGACTCGTACGGTCACGCTGCAGTTCGAGAACGTCGAGAGCGACTTCCAGGCCGCCGCGAGCCACACCTTCGGATTCGAGACCGACCTCGAGGGCTGGAAGGTCGTCAGCGGCACGTTCGCGCGCACCACCGTCGGGGGCGGGGCGAGCGGAACAGCTGCCCACGTCACGTCGTCCTCGAGCGCGCTCTTCTCGTGCGACGTGATCCGCAGCCCCCTGATCCGCCTCGGCGCCGACGTCTCGACGCTGGCGATGCAGGAGCGCTACGCGATCGAGCCGACCTCCGACCAGGCCTACGACCGGGCGAACGTCTCGGTCTACGACCCCGCGACCGGCGCCAGCACGGTCGTCTCGCCGAGCGGCGGGCAGGTCTACACGGCCAACCTCGGGGCCACCGGGTTCTGCGTCGTCGGAGGCGAGCCCGGATGGAACGGGACGAACCCCGGCAACCCCGCCTTCGTCGCGAGCACGTGGAGCACGGGCGCACTGTCCCCGGGCGGAAGCTTCGACAACAAGGTCGTCCGCCTCGAGGTGGCCTACGGAACGGACGAGGCCATCTCCCTCGCGGGCCTCGATTTCGACGAGTTCACGCTCGCCAACGTCGAGATCCAGGTCCCCGACGCGCAGTCGGACGTCTGCGTGCCGCCGGGCAACGTCGCTCCGGAGGCGCTCCACGTGGACGCGGCCGGCAACGGCGTCCTCGAGGCGGGAGAGTCGGCGGCGGTCGAACCGTCCTGGAAGAACCAGGACGTCTCGGCGGCGGCGGTCACGGGGTCGCTCTCGAACTTCACGGGCCCGGCGGGACCGGTCTACACGATCGAAGATCCCTCGGCCGACTACGGGTCGATCCCCGGCGCCGGTTCGGCGTTCTGCACCGACTGCTACTCCGTGTCGATCACGGCGGGCGCGCGGCCGGCCGCGCACTGGGACGCCTCGGCATCCGAGTCCGTTTCCGGAGGCACCGGCCCCAAGACGTGGATCCTCCACGTCGGCGGCAGCTTCCCCGACGTCACCTCCGGCAGCCCGTTCTATCCCGCGGTCGAAAACGTCCTCCACAACGGCGTGACCGCCGGCTGCGGCGGCGGCAACTACTGCCCTGGCGACACGGTCACCCGCCAGCAGATGGCGGTCTTCCTGCTCAAGGCCAAGGACGGCGGCGACTACGTCCCGCCCGCGTGCGTCACGCCGGCCTTCCCCGACGTGCCCTGCTCGAGCTCCTTCGCGCCCTGGGTCAACGAGCTCGTGGCGCGCGGAGTCACCGCCGGCTGCGGCGGCGGAAACTACTGCCCGACCAACCCGACGACCCGCGAGCAGATGGCCGTCTTCCTGCTGAAGACCAAGGAGGGCTCGGGCTACACGCCGCCGTCCTGCTCGGTCCAGCAGTTCGACGACGTGCCGTGCTCCAGCGGTTTCGCGCCGTGGATCAACGAGCTCGTGGCGCGGGGAGTCACCGCCGGCTGCGGCGGCGGCCTGTACTGCCCGACGAACTCCGTGCTGCGGCAGCAGATGGCGGTCTTCCTGGTGAAGACCTTCGGGCTGCAGCTCTACGGGCTCTAGACTCCGCTCCGCGAGACACCGACTTCTCCGAGGCCCGGCGCGCGCCGGGCCTCGCGCTTTTCAGCCGAGCCGGCCGCTCTGGAAGTCCTCGAAGGCCTGGACGAGCTCGGCGCGGGTGTTCATCACGAAGGGCCCCATCCGGGCGACGGGCTCGCCGATCGGGCGGCCCGCGATCAGGAGCGCGCGCAGGGGCGCCTCCGGCGAGGCAGCGAGACGCGCGTCGGCGCCGTCCTGGCCGAACATCACGAGGTCGTGGGGCGAAGCGGCGGTGCGGTCCGGTCCGAAGAGGCCCTTCCCCTCGACGACGTAGGCGAAGGCGTTGAAGTCCTCCGGAATCGGCTGGACGTGCGAGGCCCCCGCCGAGAGCTGGAGGTCGAGGTAGACGATCGGAGTCCGCGTGTCGATGACCGCGGTCGCGCCGAGGGCCTCGCCGGCGATGACGCGCGCCGTGACCGAACCGTCGGCCGACTTCCCGACGGGAATGCGCGCCGCCGGGATCTCCTGGTAACGGGGGGCCATCATCTTGTCGCGGCGCGGGAGATTGACCCAGAGCTGGAAGCCGTGCATGCGCCCGCCCCGGGCGGCGAACTCCGCCTCCGGCATCTCCGAGTGCACGACGCCCGCGCCCGCCGTCATCCACTGCACGTCGCCCGGCGTGAGCAGACCGCGGTTGCCCCGCGAGTCCTCGTGCTCCATCCGGCCCGAGAGCAGGTAGGTCACCGTCTCGAACCCGCGGTGCGGGTGGTCCGGGGCGCCCTGCGCCTCGCCCGGGCCGAGCTCCGACGGCCCCATCTCGTCGAGCAGGAGGAAGGGATCGACGTGGTCGAGGCCCGCGTTGGGAAAGGGACGGTGGACCAGGAACCCGGCGCCCTCGAGGGTCTCGATCGACGGGACGACGCGCCGCACGGACCGTGTGTTGGTCATGGCAGCCGAATATACGCGCCGGGAACACCGCCGGGTTCGCCGGTGTTCTAATCCCCCTCGATCGGAGGAGACATGGCCAGGGCGATGTTCGGCGCAGGATGCTTCTGGGGAGTCGAGGAGGAGTTTCGCAAGGTCCCGGGCGTGCTCGCGACGGCGGTCGGGTACGCCGGCGGGCGGACCGAGAACCCGACCTACGAGGACGTGTGCGGCGACGCCACCGGCCACGCCGAGGTCGTCGAGGTCGAGTACGACCCCGCGAAGGTCGGCTACGAGACGCTCCTCGACGTCTTCTGGAACGGCCACAACCCCACGCAGTTGAACCGGCAGGGCCCCGACGTGGGCACGCAGTACCGGTCGGCGATCTTCTTCCACACGCCCGAACAGCAGGCCGCGGCGCAGGCCTCGAAGGCGCGGCTCGAGAAGAGCGGGCGCTTCTCCCGGCCCATCGTCACGGAGATCACCCCGGCCCCCCGCTTCTGGCGGGCCGAGGAGTACCACCAGCGGTATTTCGAAAAGCGCGGCGGGGGCTCCTGCCACGTTTGACGGGGACGGCGCCCGTGATAGATTTCGCGGCCGCAAACCGCCGGCCGCCCGTCGCGCGCCGGTCCCAAATCACCTGAGAAGGAGACGCGTGATGAAGAAGTCCCTCGCCCTGTTCCTGTCACTCGGAATCGCCGCAACCGCCGCCGCGCAGCAGCCGGCCGCCGGCTCGGCCCAGAAGGCCCAGATGCCGGAGCTCTCGAAGTCCGACGTCGACATGGCGAAGCTGCAGAACGCCCTCTCGACCAAGCGCCGCGAGCTCTTCGCCGCCGGCATGGGCGGCCTCACCGCGCAGCAGCAGGAGACGTTCTGGGCCGTCTACGCGGACTTCGAGAAGGAGCGCGATTCCGTCATGTCGAGCCGAATCAATCTCCTGAAGAACTACACGGACAACTTCGCGACGCTCTCCGATGCCGACATCGTGAAGATGGTCAACGAGTCGGCGGAGCTCCAGAAGGCGACCCTCGACCTCCGGATGAAGTACTTCGGCATCCTGAACGGCAAGCTCGGGGCGAAGGCCGCGGGCCGGTTCGCCCACATCGACGACTACCTGACGACGATCATGCGCCTGTCGATCCTCGACAACATGCCGGCGCTCCAGGTCGGCAAGTAGGGGCCTAGACCTTCGGTTTCGCGGCGAGGCGCTCCCGGATCACGGCGAGCGCCTCGTCCCTTTCCTTCCCCGCGAGCGTCAGCCGCGGCGGCCGCACGCGCTCCGAGCCCGTCCCGGTCTCCTGCTGCACGAGCTTGATGAGCTGCACGAACTTCGGCACGACGTCCATCCGCAGGAGCGGCAGGAACCAGTCGTAGAGCTCCCGCGCCTCGCGGGTCCGTCCCGCGGCGCCGAGGTCGAAGAGCCGCACCGACTCGTGGGGCAGCGCGTTGACGAGGCCGGCCACCCAGCCCACCGCCCCGGCGGCGATCCCCTCGAGGATGAGGTCGTCGACGCCCACGAAGATCGCGAGGCGATCGCCGAGGAGGCCCCGGATGGCGGTCACGCGGCGGACGTCGGCGCTCGACTCCTTGACGGCCTCGAGGTTCGCGTGCGACCGGGCGAGCTCCCGGAGCTCCTCGGGCGAGACGTCCGTCCCGTAGGCGATGGGGTTGTTGTAGAGCATGCAGGGAAGCCGCGTCGCGCCGATGACGGTGGAAAAGTGGGCCGCGGTCTCCCGCGCGTCGGTCCGATAGACGTACGGCGGAAGGACCATCAGGCCGTCGCAGCCCTTCTCCTCGGCCAGGCGCGCCGTCGCCACGGCCTCGGCGGTCGAGAGAGCCGCGATCCCCGCGACGAGCGGCGCCCGCTTGCCGAGGACGCGGCGGCAAGCCTCGAGCACGGCGCCCTTCTCGGCGAAGGTGAGGGTCGCCGACTCGCCGAGCGAGCCGAGCGGCACGAACCCGAGGCAGCCGGCCGCGAGCATCGCTTCGAGCCGGACCGCCAGGGCGTCGAGGTCGAGCGAGAGGTCCTCGCGGAAGGGCGTGGTGACCGCCGGAAAAACTCCCTGCCATTTCATCCGGGCTCCTCCATCGCCGCGAGACTCCCGAGCGCGGCCGGCTTGACGGGCGGGCGTACCGTATCCGAATCCCAGCCGAAGAGGAACTCGATCGCCGGCGCACAGACGCGGCCCTGGCAGGGGCCCATCCCGGCGCGCGTCGCGAGCTTGGCCTCCCGCGCGCTCCCGCAGGCGGCGAGCGAAGCCAGCCGCACGTCCTCGCAGCGGCAGACGATCGTGTCCGCGCGGACGGCGGAGGCGAGCTCCGCGCGGGGGCGGAAGACGCGTTCCATGACGGAGGCGAGACGGCGGCCGCGGGCGCGGTCGGCGGAGAGCCGGCGCCGTTCGGCGGCGGATCCGGACGCGCTCGCCGCCGCGAGGCCCGCGATCTGCCCCTCGGCCAGAGCGACCTCGAGGCCGGCCACGCCGCACGGCTCGCCCGCCGCGAAAACGCCCTCGAGGCTCGTGGCCTGCGCCGCGTCGACGATGACCGCGCCGCGGCGGACCGCGCAGCCGAGGAGCCGCGCGAGCTCGACGTTGGGCACGAGGCCGTAGCCGACGGCCGCGAGGTCGCAGTCGATCCGGAACCGGTCCCGGCCGTCGGTCACGACGACCCGCTCGAGGCGCTCGTTTCCCTCCGCCCCGGCGACCCAGGTTCCGGAGCGGTACGGGGCGGGAAAGAAGCCCGCGCGATGGCGGCCGGCCTCCGCGATCTTCCGCGGGTGGGCCGCGAGCGCCGCGCCGAACCGGAGGAGCGCCGCGGCCCCGGCCTGCTCGGCGACGAGCGCGACCTCGGCGCCCGCCGCCGCGAGCGAGGCCGCGACCGGGAAGAGCAGCGGCCCGGAACCGGCCACGACGGCCCGGCGCCCGCGAAAGTCGGCGCCCATCTTCTTCATCGCCTGCGCTCCCCCGGCGCCCATGACGCCCGGCAGCGTCCAGCCCGGAAACGGGAGGAAGAGCTCCCGCGCGCCGGTCGCGAGGACCAGCGCACGCGCGCGCACCGCGAGGACCGAGCCGTTCCCGACTTCGGCGAGCACGCGGAATGCGGATTCGGAGCCGGTCGCGTCGAAGGCCGTGGCGCCGCTTCGCCGGTCGGCCCCCGAGGCCGCGAGCCGCGCGAGCCACGGTCGCGCCGCCTCGGGCGCGGCCGCTCCCGGGAGGTGACGGTGGATCTGGCCTCCGGGCGCCGGGTTCTCGTCGAGCAGCAGCGTCCGCGCGCCGGCCTCGGCCGCGCGACAGGCCGCCGCGATCCCCGCGGGCCCCGCGCCGACGACGGCGACGTCGCACGCGACTTCCTCCGTGCGCAAGACGGGAGCCGCGGCGCGCTCCGGCCCGCCGTCCATCTCCATGCAGGCCCGCCGGTGCGCGGCGCCGCCGAGCGTCACGCGGCACTCGAAGCAGATCCCCATCGCGCAGAGCACGCCCCGCGGCTCGCCCGTGACCGAGCGGCGAAGCACGGGGCGTCCCTCGTTCTCCCGAAGGGACGCGACGGTGAGCCCGTTGGACGGCGCGTCAGTCATGCGCGGAAGCCTCCGGGAAGGACCGGCCCGGCGAGTAGGGCGCCGGATCGATCGCGCTCGGCCGCCCGAGGATGGCGTCGGCGACGAGCTCCGCCGTCGCCAGCGCCGTCGTGATGCCGAGCCCCTCGTGGCCCGCGGCAATGACGAGGCCGGGGGTCCCGGGGTGGCGGCCGATGAGCGGAAGATTGTCCGGTGTCGCCGGCCGGAAGCCCACCCACGTCCGGATCGACGACAGCGCGGAGAGCGCCGGGACGAACTCCAGCGCGCGACGGATCATCCGGGCGCGGATCCGCCGGTTGATCGAGGCGTCGAGCCCGACGAACTCGCGCGAGGAGCCCAGCAGCATCTGGCCGGTCGCTCGCGGCTGGAGATTGAAGGCCACCGACTCGGGCGCCGGGGTGTGGGCGCTCTTGAGATACCCGAGCTCCACGAGCTGGTGCCGGCAGAACCCCGGGTACCGGTCGGTGATGACGAGGTGGCCTTTGCGCGGCGCGACCGGAAGGCCCGGCGTCAGGAGCGGCGCGGCGGTCCCGGCGGCGTTGACGACCACGCCGGCGTCGATGGTCCCCTGATGCGTCTCGACGCGCCGCCCGAACACCGCGACGGCTTCGATGCCTTCCCGCCGCACGGCGCCCTGCCGTTGCGCCCGCCCGAGGAGCCACCGCGCCGCGTTGACCGGGTAGAGCACGCGATCGCCGGGGACGCGGAGCGCGCCCGCGAGGCCTGGCCGGAGGTTCGGCTCGAGGCGCGCGAGCTCCTCGCCCGACAGCTCCTCCACCTCGACGCCCCGCTCCCGGTAGAGCGCGGCCTTCCGGCGGACGTGCTCGCGCTCCTCCTCGTCCGCCGCGACCCACAGGGTTCCGCACGGCTCGTCCTCGCAGTCGGCGGGCAGCTCCGGCGCGAGCTCGGTCCAGAGAAGGCGGGAGCGCTCGGTCAGGGCGAACTGCGCGGGCGAGTCGTCCATGACGACGATGTGCCCCATGGCCGCGGCCGTCGCGCCGCCGCCGGCGAAACGCGCCTCGAGGACCTCGACCGAGAGGCCGGCCGCGGCGAGCGCGTCGGCGCACGCCGCTCCGACGATGCCCGCGCCCACGACGACGGCGTCAGGGGCGGGCATCTCCTCCCGGGGCGAGACCGTTGCGGAAGGGGTCGCGCGGATCGAAGTACAGCGTCGTCTTCCCGGTCACGAAGGCCCGCCCCTGGATGCGGGGCAGGAGCTTTCCGCCGCTCTCCTCGAGCCAGCCGGTGAAGAGGCTCCCCGTGATCGATTCCTGCCGGTAGCGCTGCCCGGCCGGAAGCTTCCCGCGGGCGTGGAGCGAGGCCATCCGCGCCGAGGTTCCGGTGCCGCAGGGCGACCGGTCGTAGGCGCCGCCCGGACACATCACGTAGTTGCGGCTGTCCGCGTCGGACCGGGCGGGTGGCCCATAGAGAATGACATGGTCGACGACGGCCCCGCCCTCCCCCGTGATCCCCCGGGCCGCGAGGGCCCGCTGAATCGCAAGCGTCGACGTCCGCAGGCGGTCGAGGTCGTCGCCCCCGACCCGCTCGAGCCCGTCGTCGACGAGGAAGAACCAGTTGCCACCGTAGGCCACGTCGCCGACGACTCGCCCGAGGCCGGGGACCTCCACGGCCACGTCCTGCGCGAGGCAGCGGGCCGGGACGTTCTCGATCGTGACGAGGCCGTCGACCGAGAGCTCCGCCGCGACCGGGCCGACCGGCGTGTCCAGACGCACCCGGCCCGGCGCGATGCGCCCGAGGTGCTCGAGGGTCCGGACGACGCCGATCGTGCCGTGGCCGCACATCCAGAGCGGGCCGACGTTGTCGAAGAAGACGACCCCCGCGACCGCGCCGTGGGAGACCGGCGGCGTCAGCAGCGCGCCGACGATCGCGTCGTGGCCCCGCGGCTCGAGGACGACGCCGCGCCAGAGCGGCTCGAAGCGCGTCGCGAGCTCCTCGCGGCGCCCCTCCATCGTCGCCGACTCGAGCGCCGGCCATCCCGCGACGACGACGCGAGTCGGCTCCCCTTCGGTGTGCGAGTCGACGACCTCCATCGACTCCGGGAACCGCGTCACACCGGGTCTTTCGTCAGGTCGCCGTCGATCATCCGCCAGATGCCGCGCGGGTTCTCGTTGCGGAGCTCCTCGGGGAGCGCCGACGGCGGGAAGTCCTGGTAGCAGACGGGCCGCGCGAAACGGAGGATCGCCGCCGAGCCGACGGAAGTCTCGCGGGGGTCCGTCGAGGCCGGATAGGGGCCGCCGTGGTGCATCGCGTGAGAGACCTCGACGCCCGTCGGAAATCCGTTGAAGACGAGGCGTCCGGCCTTCCGGCGAAGCACGGCGACGAGCTCCGGGAACTCCTCGAGGTCCCGGTCCGTGCCGTGCACGGTCGCCGTGAGGTGGCCGTGCAGGGCGCGCGCGAGCTGCAGCATCTCGGGCCGCGAGGCGCAGCGCACCGCGATCGTGGCCGGCCCGTAGATCTCGGACGACAGCCGAGGGTTCGCGAGGAACGTCCGGGCGTCCGTCAGGAGCAGGGCGGCGCGGGCCTCCGTCTCCGGGTGGGCGCCCGCGGCCTGCGAGCGCGCCGCGATCGCCACGCCCTGGGTCCGGGCGGCCTCGGCGACGCTCTGGTCGTACGAGGACTTGATCCCCGCGTGGACCATCGTGCCGGCCGCGGCGCCCGCGAGCAGGTCGCCCGCGGCTTTGAGGAACGCGTTCGAGGCGGGCGCGTCGACGAGCACCGCCAGACCGGGATTCGTGCAGAACTGACCGGACCCGAGCGTGACCGAGGCCGCGAATCCCCTGGCGATCGCCTCGCCGCGCTCCTGGAGCGCGCCCGGCAGCAGAAACACCGGGTTGGACGACCCCATCTCGGCGAAGACCGGGATCGGGTCCGGCCGCAGCGCCGCGGCGTCGTAGAGCGTCCGGCCCGCGACGTGCGAGCCCGTGAACGCCGCCGCGCGGATCGAGGGGTGCGTCACCAGCGTGATGCCGACTTCGGGCGAGCGTCCGTGAACCATCGAGAACACGCCCTCGGGCATTCCGATCTCGCGGGCCGCCAGGCGGATCGCGGAGGCCGAAAGGTCGGAGGTCCCGGGGTGCGCCGGGTGGGCTTTGACGACGACCGGGCACCCGGCCGCGAGGGCCGAGATCGTGTCGCCCCCGGCGACCGAGAAGGCGAGTGGAAAGTTGGACGCGCCGAACACGGCCACCGGCCCCGACGGGATCAGCATGCGGCGAAGATCCGGACGCGGCTGGGGCTTGCGGTCCGGAAGCGCGCGATCGATCCGCGCGCCGACCCAGGAGCCCTCCTCGATCAGCTCGGCGAAGAGAAGGATCTGGCTGACCGTCCGGGCGCGCTCGCTCTCGAGGCGCGCGGACGGAAGGCCCGTCTCGGCCGCGGCGCGCGCGAGCAGCCGGTCGCCGAGCGCCAGCGTCTGCTGCGCGACGGACCGCAGGAACTCCGCGCGCCGGAACGCCGAGAGCGCGGAATACGGGTCGAAGGCGCGCTCCGCCGCCCGGGCGGCCGCGTCGATCTCTCCGGCGGTCGCTTCGACGAACTCGCCCTCGAGCGCGTCCCCCGTCGCCGGGTTCCTCGCCTGGAACGTGGCCCGGGAACCCGGGCCCGACCGCGCGGCCGGTGCCGAGCTCACGGCTGCGCGGAGGCGGCCTGCGGCGAACCGCCCGCCGCGACGAGCTGCTTCTTCAGCGCGGCGATCTGCGAGTCCGAACGCTGCCCGGCCGGAAGGCCCTCGGCGAAGCGGACGGCCTCCCCGAGGGTCTTGCGCGCCGCGGCCGCGTCGCCCATGCCCTGGTAGATCTCGACGCGCACCGCCAGGACGCGGATCCGGCGCGGGCCGTAGACGCGCGCGAGCGCCCGGTCGGAAGCGGCGAGCGCCTCCGGGTAGCGTTTGAGGTCCTTGTAGACGAGCGCCAGGCGCGCCGGCGGGTTGTAGTCGTCGGGAAAGTCCTTCTCGGACTGCTCGAGCATCGGGATGGCCTTCGCGATCTCCCCCGCGGCGTCGAACGCCCCGAGCCGGTTGGGATCGAGGGCCGTCCGCTGCTCGGGCGTCTTGACCGCGGCGGCTTCGCCGTCGAGGTACGCGACCCACGCGCGCGCCACCGCCTTCGCGCCGGCCTCGTCCTTCGCGTCCTGCCGCGCGTCGAAGATCGAGGAGTAGAGCGCGGACCGGTCGTCGGCCTGGAGCGGAATCCGCTTGTTGTCGACGATCGCGCGGGCCTCCGCTTCGAAGGTCTTGATCGCCTCGGCGCGCCCGGTCGACTCCGCCGGCATCCTCAGCGCGCAGTCGAGGCCCGAGCCCGCGACCGAGGCGGCGGAGGGGCCGGTCTTCAGCCTCGGCAGCGCCGCGCCCGCCGCGGCGGAGCACTCGGCGTACTGTTTCGTGACCGACAGGCTGAAGAGCAGAGCGTCGAGCGACCGGGCGTACTCGGCCGAGCTCACCGCGTACAGCTTCAGGGCCTCGCGGTACGCCGGCACGGCTTCCGCGTACTGTCCCCGGCCGTAGAGCGCGTCGGCCGCCGCGAGCGTCTGCGCCGCGCCCTTCGCGCCTCCCCGCACGGCCCGCTCGCCGTCGGCGAAGAGCTTCTCGAGCTGGCCGACCGTCGCGCCCCCGACCCAGCGCACGGCGATCGTCTCCTTCATCGGATCGATGACGTACATCGAGGGCCAGGCGCGGATCGGGTACTTCTCGGAGAAGGCCGCGTTCTGCGCCTTCTCCGTGTCGATCGAGAGCCACACGTACTGGCCGGCATACTTCGCCAGGGCCGGGTCCGTGTACACGAAGGCGCGCATCGAGCGGCAGGTGTGGCACCACGGCGCCCACGCCTCCGCGAAGATCGGGAGCTTCTTCGCCCGGGCCTCGGCGAGGGCCCTGGGGTAGTCGTCCTCGATGAACGGAAGCGCCGGCCGCGCCGCGGGGGCGGACGACGGCGGCGGCGCGGCGAGAGCGGTCGAGGCGGCCGAAACGACGAGCGCGAGCGCGAGCAGTGTCCGGGGGGTTTGCATGAATGATCCCTTCACCGTCCGAAACGATACCTCACCGTCGTAGAATCTGGCCCCTCAGGAGGACCGAGGATGATGCGTCCGATCGGCAGGCTCACGGTGGCTTCGGCGGCGCTCGCCTTCGCGGCGGCCGTCGGCGCCCAGGAATCCGCTCCCAGGCCCGCATCCTCGGCCGACAAGGCCCGGCTCGAGGCCTGGCAGAAGGCCTCGACCCCGGGCGAGCCGCACAAGAAGCTCGACGCGCTCGTGGGCACGTTCGACGCGAAGGTGAGGTCGTGGATCGACCCCTCCAAGCCGCCGGAGGACTCCGTCGGCACCGCGGTCAACAGCTGGGCCCTCGGCGGCCGCTACGTCGAGCAGCAGTTCGACGGCTCGATGATGGGCGAGCCGTTCACCGGCATCGGGTACACGGGCTACGACAACGTCCAGAAGAAATACGTGTCGGTGTGGCTCGACACCTCGGGGACCGGCATGATCTACCTCGTCGGCAGCCCGGATGCGTCCGGCAAGACGATCCTGGGCCGCTCGACGATGTGGGACCCGGTCTACGCCAAGCCGTTCCCGGTCGAGTCGAAGCTCGTGATCACCGACAACGACCACTACAGCTTCGAGCTCACCGGCAAGGCGCCGAACGGCCGGATGAGCAAGCTCGTCGAGATCCAGTACACCCGCAAGAAGAGCTGATCAGGTCTCCTCGATCGGACGCAGCGCCGCGCGGCCTCCGTGCCGAAGGTGCGGGCACGACTTGGCCACCTCCGCCGCGGCCGCCGGATCCTTCGCCGAGAAGACGAAGTAGCCGCCGAGCGGAAGCGGCCCCGCGGGGGCGTTCGAGGCCCCGAGGTCGAGGCCTCCCGGCGCGAGCTTCTCGCCCGTGATGTCGCTGCCGGCGCGCCGCAGGCCGATCGCCCAGTCGCGGTACTCGGCGACGCGCGCCGCCATCTCCCCTGCCGACAGTCCCCGTTCGTCCGGGGCGTCGTAGAGAAGCAGCACGTAGCGCGGCATCGCCGGGGCCGCCCCGGTTACCGGCGCGGGGGCCCGCCGCGCCCCCACGACGACGCCGAGGGCGAAGAGGGCGAGCCCCGCCGCGGCGGCGAAGACCCGCAGGCGCACCGTCCCGCGGCGCCGGGCCAGGAGACCGCCCGCCGCGAGCCGCGCGACCACCGCGTCCTCGAGGCCGGGCGGCGGCTCGGGGCCGGCCGCGAGCGCGCTCAGCATCCTCTTCTCCTCCGGGCTCGTCTCCTCGGGTGTCCGGTCGTCCGGATCGTTCATGGGTTCCTCCCGGAAAGGCGCGCGCGCAAAGCGCTGCGCGCCCGTGAAAGCTGGCTCTTCGAGGTCCCGACGTCGACGCCCGTCAGCGCGGCGACCTCCTCGTGCGTGTAGCCCTCGACGTCGTGAAGCAGGATCGCCCGCCGGTAGCCCGGCGCGAGGGAGGCGAGTGCCCGCTCGAGATCGAGCCGCTCGATCTCGCGCCGGATCGGCGGCGCGGGCGGAAGCTCGGCCTCATCCGGCAGCTCCGCCTCGCGGCCCGCCGCCCGCTCGAACTCGCGCCACCAGCGGATCGCGATGCCGGCGAGCCAGGTCTTCAGCGACGAACGCCACTGGAACTCCTGCAGTCCGCGCGCCGCCCGGACCCAGGTCTCCTGCACGCCCTCGTCCGCGGCCGCCGCGTCGCCGCCCGACAGCCGCAGCAGGAACCGGTACAGGAACGCGGCGTGGCGCCGGTAGAGCTTCCGGAACGCGGCCTCGTCGCGGCCCTCGAGAAAGCGCGCGACGAGGTCCCGGTCCTCCGCCGCCGGCTCGTTCACGGCCGGCGCGTCTGGACGATCTCTTCGAACCATTTTTCCCGTCCGTTCTCGTACCAGGTCCAGCGCGAGACCACGCGGTCCTCCGTCTCGAAGCGGAAGACCGCCTTGTCCATGTGTCCCTTGTCGCGCGTCGGGATGTTCGCGCCGTCGACGAACGTGAAGACCACCGTGCGGCCGCCGTCGCCGAAGGCCGTCGCCTCGAGCCGCGGCGCGTTTTTCGCCATGCAGTAGTGCGTCAGCATGAGCCGGTCCCCGTCGAGATAGAACGCCGTCGCCATCTCCTGCCCGGGATGGGCGTCGAAGGAGGTCTCGAGAACGGTCGAACCGCCGGCGATCGTCCGGTACCGGAGCGTCTCCTCCCAGCCCTTCGTGCTCTTTCCGATCCAGTTTCCGTCATTCGACTGGAAGCGCGCGAAGGCCGCGCGCGCGAGTTCCGGCGTGGCCGGCACCGTTCCGGCCGGATCCTCTCCCTTCAGGAACGCCGCGGCGGCGAGAGCGCAGGAGCCCAGGGTCACGCCGATCCTCGTCTTCATGGGGACCTCCTTTCGGTCGCCCATGAGTGCGGGCGGCGGCCGAAAGGGTTGCACGGCGGCTGCGGATCCCGGCCGGCCATCCGCCGGGCTAGGCCTCCCCGTCCACTCTTATGCGAAACGCCGTGCGGAGCTCCCCGCCGGGCCGAACGAGGCGAAGCCCGTTCCCGCTCGTCAGGGCGGACGTCGGCGCCGTCATGGGCTCGAATGCCACGAAGTCCTGGCCGGAGGGCGCGTAGACCTGGGCGTGGGTATATCCCGCGAGGAGCTCGACGGAGATCCGGAGGCCGCCGCCCGAAACCGAGAGGCCGGAGCTCTCCGAGGGGAGCATGAAGCCGTCGTCGAAGGCGCGGTCCCCGAGAGGAGCGTCGAGCGCCTCGAACGGCGTCTCCTCGCCGGTCGGGATCCCGCGCGGATCGAGCGTGAGCCGCCGCATCGCCGGAAGCTCGAGACGCCACTGCCCGCGCGGGCTTCCGGGGATCGCGAGGTAAGGGTGAAACCCGAAGGAGGCGGGCACGGGGCCGTCGCCGGCGGAGAGCACGGTCTCGAGCGTGAGCCCCTCCGGCGCCAGCGTCACGCGCATCGTCAACCGGTGCGCAAACGGAAAAACGGCCAGGAGATCGGCGCGGTTCCAGTCGAGGCGGGCGGTCAGCCGGTTCGTCGCGGCCTCGGTGACGCTCCAGGCGAGCCGGGACCACGGCACGCCGTGAATCGGGAGTCCCCCGGCATCCCGGCGAAGCAGCGGCGAGGACGGGTCGAGCTCCACCTCGCGCCCCGCCGCGCGATAGCGGAGCCCCGCGAGGCGATTGGCCCAGGGGTGGAGCAGCGGGATCCCGGCGGTCGAGCCGCTCCGTGCCGAGGCTTCGAGGTCCTCGACGCGCCGGAGGAGCTCGACGCCGCGGCGCTTCAACGACGCGCCGAGCATCCCGCGGCCGGGCAGGAACACGGCTTCGAGGCCCCCGGCGGCCAGAACGCGCGCGGAGGGATCGTTCAAGACGGCGGTTCGCCCATCGCCGCGCGATCGGCCACGACGAGCGCGTTTTCGCGCGCCACTCTTCCGGCCGGAATCGACGGGTCGCCGGTGAGAAGCCGCGGGAGCATGGCGACCTTCTCGGCGCCCGTCGCGAGCCACAGGACGCGCCGGGCCCGGTTCAGCACCGGGTACGTCAGGGTCATGCGGCGTCTTCCCATGTAGACGCCGGTCAAGGCCACGTCGCGGTCCGTCACGGCGAGCGCCGGGTCGCCCGGCACGAGCGAGGCCGTGTGCCCGTCGGGCCCGAGGCCGAGATGCGCCAGGTCGAGGACGGGCGGCGTTCCGGCGATTCCCTCGAGAAGGCGCGCATACGCCGCCGCAGCCGCCTCGAGGTCCGCGGCTTCGACCGGCATCGCGTGGATCTGCCCGGGCGGCAGCGGCGCGTGCGAGAGCAGGCTGTCCCGCAGGTGCATGAGGTTGCGGTCGGGGTCTCCGGCCGGGGCCACGCGCTCGTCCACCTGGACGACGTGGACGAAGGACCAGGGGACCTCTTCGCCGGCGAGGACCCGCAGCATCACCCAGGGCGTGCGTCCGCCGCTGACCGCCATGACGAAGCGGCCGCGCGCGGCGACGGCCGCGCGCGCGTCGGCGGCGATGACCCCGGCGGCGCGGCGGGCCGCCGATTCGGCGTCGGCGAGCACCTCGGTCTTCACGCGGAAACCCTATCCCACGAGCCGAAGCCCGGCGCGAGCCGGGCTCGCGGCGGCGTCTTCGCTGCGCTATGGGACCAAGGCCCTATGGCGAGATTCCGGCCGCCGGGCCTATCTTCAGCCTCGAAGATGAGCCACGACGTGCTTTCGTTCCGTCGCGCGACGGCGTTTCGCCTCACCGGGCCTGCGGGATATATTGCGTTTGCTCTAACTCCGATGAAGAGCCGCCGATTTTCGGAGGAAAACATGCCGCTGCGCAGCCGACGACTACCGCTCTCAGCCGCCGTGCTGTTCGCACTCGCCGCCGCCTCGGCGTGCGGCAAGAAGGAGACGCCGGTCGCGCCTCCCCCGACCGTCGAGGTCGCCCCGGTCGTCCAGAAAGACGTCTCGATCGTTCAGGAGTGGATCGGGACGCTCGACGGCTTCGTCAACGCCGAGATCCGCCCGCAGATCGAGGGCTACGTCCTCCGACAGGTCTACCGCGAGGGATTCGCGGTCAAGGCCGGCGATACCCTCTTCGAAATCGACCCGCGGCAGTTCCAGGCGACCTACGACCAGGCCAAGGGCACGCTCGCCCAGTACGAAGCGACGCTCGCCAACGCCACGACGACGGTGGCACGATACCGGCCCCTGGCCGCCGAGAAAGCCATCAGCCAGCAGGAGCTCGACGACGCCGAAACGCGCGAGCGCACGGCGCAGGCCAACGTGGAGAGCGCTCGGGCGAGCCTCGAGAAGGCGAGACTCGACCTCGGCTGGACGAAGGTCGTCTCGCCGATCGATGGTGTCGCGGGCGTTGCCAAGTCTCAGGTCGGTGATCTCGTCAACCGCGAGATCCTGATGACAACGGTCTCGCAGGTCGACCCCATCAAGGTGTACTTCAACCCGAGCGAACAGGAGTACCTGGCCTGGGTCGCCAAGTACGGTCCTCCGGAGAAGACGCTGCGAACCGACCAGAGCCTGGACAAGGGCCCCCTGCAGCTCGTCCTTTCCGACGGCTCGGTGTTCCCTCACCGCGGCCGCCCGTTCCTGGTGGGGCGCGAAGTCGACGTCAAGACGGGCACGATCCAGCTCGCCGGCGTCTTTCCGAACCCCGGCAACCTGTTGCGGCCCGGCCAGTACGCCAAGGTCCGCGTCGCGGTCGATACGAAGAAGGGCGCCATCCTCGTTCCGCAGCGCGCCGTGAGCGAGTTGCAGGGCAGTTATCAGGTCGCGGTCGTCGGCGCTGACAACAAGGTGACGATCCGCGTCGTGAAGCCGGGGCCCGTCGACGGGAGCCTGTGGGTCATCGAGGACGGACTCAAGGCGGGAGACCGCATCATCGTCGAAGGTCTCCAGCGGGTGCGAAGCGGCATGACCGTCGTGCCGAAAGAGGCTTCGAGCGAGCCGGCCCCCGCCGCCGAAGCCGCTCCGAAGACCGGGACGTAGCGTCGTGGGCGCCTTTTTCGTCCGCCGGCCGATCGTCGCGATCGTCATCGCGATCCTGATGACGATGGCGGGGGCGGTCGCGATGACGAAGCTCCCGACCGCCCAGTACCCGGACATCGTGCCGCCGCAGATCCAGGTCACGACGACCTACACCGGCGCCGACGCGATCACGATCGAGCAGTCCGTCGCGACGCCGATCGAGCAGCAGATGAACGGCGTCGACTACATGATCTACATGCAGTCCATCAACGCGAACGACGGGACGATGAAGCTCACCGTCACGTTCGACGTCGAGACCGACATCAACTTCGACCAGGTCAACACGCAGAACCGGGTCTCGCAGGCGCAGCCCAACCTGCCGGCCGACGTGAACCAGTTCGGCCTGACGGTCAAGAAGGCCACGAGCAATCCCCTGCTCATCGTCTCGCTGTATTCCCCCAAGGGAACGTACGACGCGCTCTTCCTCGGCAACTACGCGACGATCAACGTCAACGACGCCATCTACCGCGTTCCGGGTGTGGGCCAGATCCAGAACTACGGAACCGCCGACTACGCCATGCGCATCTGGGTCAAGCCGGAACGGCTGGCGAGCCTCGGGCTGACCGTCCCCGACCTGATGAACGCGGTGAAGCAGCAGAGCACGGTCAACCCGGCCGGGGGAATCGGCACGGAGCCCGCTCCGCAGGGCCAGGAGTTCACCTACACCCTCCGCTCCAAGGGTCGCCTCGAGACCGCCGAGGAATTCGGCAACGTGGTCGTGCGCTTGAACCCCGACGGGTCCATGGTTCGCCTGAAGGACGTCAGCCGGATCGACCTCGGCGCCCTGAACTACCAGCAGCGCGCGCGCTTGAACGGCAAGCCCTCCTGCCCGATCGGCGTCTTCCAGGTCCCGGGCTCCAACGCCATCGCCGTCGCCGAGGGCGTCAAGAAGACCATGCAGGAGTTGAAGGAGCGCTTTCCGGACGACCTCGACTACGTCGTCGCCCTCGACACGACGCTGCCGGTCACCGAGGGCATCAAGGAAATCGAGCACACCCTCTTCGAGGCGATCGTTCTCGTCATCATCGTCGTGTTCCTGTTCCTGCAGGGGTGGCGGGCGACGCTCATTCCGCTGCTCGCCGTGCCGGTGTCGCTCGTCGGCACGTTCATGTTCTTTCCGATGCTCGGCTTCTCGATCAACACGCTTTCGCTCTTCGGCCTGGTCCTCGCCATCGGCCTCGTCGTGGACGACGCGATCGTCGTCGTCGAGGCCGTCGAGCACCACATCGAGCACGGACTCTCGCCGAAGGACGCCACGCTGAAGGCGATGGAAGAGGTCACGCAGCCGGTCATCGGAATCGCCCTCGTCCTTTCCGCCGTGTTCATCCCCGTGGCCTTCATGGGCGGGATCCAGGGGCGGATGAACATGCAGTTCGCCATCACGATCGCCGTTTCGGTCCTGATTTCGGCCTTCAACGCCCTGTCGCTGTCGCCGGCGCTCTGTTCCCTCATCCTGAAACCCAAGAAGGAGTCGAAGGGGCCGCTCGGGAAGTTCTTCGCCTGGTTCAACCGGGTCTTTGCGAAGATGACCAACGGCTACGTCAACCTCTCCCATCACCTGGTCCGAAAGGTCTTCGTCACGCTCCTGATCCTCGGCGGCTTCGTCGCGCTCTCCGGACTGCTCGGAAAGAAGCTTCCCTCGGGCTTCCTCCCGGACGAGGACCAGGGCTACTTCTTCATCAACGTCCAGCTTCCCGACGCCTCTTCGCTCCAGCGGACGGATGCGGTCTGCAAGAAGATCGAGAAGATCCTCGCGGAGACCAAGGGGGTCAAGTACGTCACGACGGTGGCGGGGTACAGCCTCCTGGCCGGTGCCTCGGCGCCGTACACGGGGTTCTACTTCGTCTCCCTCGATCCCTGGGACGAGCGCAAAGGCAAGGAGATGGAGGTCGGGCCGATCATGCAGCGGTTGAATGGCGTTCTTCGAGCCCAGATTCTCGAAGCGAGCGCCGTGGCCTTTCCGCCTCCGGCCATCCAGGGACTCGGCACGGGCGGCGGCTTCTCCTTCTGGCTCCAGGACCGCAGCGGCGGAAGCGTCGAGTACCTGAACCAGAATCTTCAGAAGTTCCTGGAGGCCGCGAGGAAGCGCCCGGAGCTCGCCAACGTCAACAGCGTCTGGCGGCCCTCGGTGCCCCAGATCTACGCCGACATCAACCGGGACAAGGTCCTGAAACAGGGCGTCGCCGTCGGAGATGTCTACCAGACCCTCCAGGCGTTTCTTGGCGGCATCTACGTGAACCAGTTCAACCGCTTCGGGCGCCAGTGGAAGGTCTTCCTGCAGGCCGAAGCCGAGGGACGCGTCAAGGCCGCGGACATCAACCAGTTCTACGTGCGAAACAACGATGGCCAGATGGTGCCCCTTTCCGCCGTTGCGACGACCCGGGCGATCGCGGGGCCCGAGTTCACCAACCGGTTCAACCTCTTCCGGGCCGCGCAGGTCACCGGAGTCCCCGCGCCCGGCTACAGCTCCGGCCAGGCCACGGCGGCGCTCGAGGCCGTCGCGAAGGAGGTCCTGCCGCGCGAGATGGGCTACGACTGGGCCGACATGTCGTACCAGGAGGTCAAGGCCGCGGGGGCGGGCGCACGGGTGTTCGTCCTCTCGATCGTCTTTGTGTTCCTGATCCTCGCCGCGCTCTACGAGAGCTGGTCCCTTCCCTTCAGCGTCCTGCTGTCCGTCCCGGTCGCGGTTTTCGGCGCCTTCCTCGGACTCCTCATGCGCAAGTTCAACCTCGACGTCTACGGCCAGATCGGGCTCGTCATGCTGATCGGACTCGCCGCCAAGAACGCCATCCTGATCGTCGAGTTCGCCGTCCTGCAGCAAAAAGAGGGAAAGAGCCTGGTGGACGCCGCTCTCGAAGGGGCGAAGCTGCGCCTCCGGCCGATCCTGATGACGTCCTTCGCCTTCATCCTCGGCTGCGTCCCGCTCTGGACCGCTTCGGGCTCGGGGGCCGTCTCCCGCAAAGTGCTGGGCACCGTCGTCATCGTCGGCATGCTCGCCGCGACGGGAATCGCGATCTTTCTCATCCCCGCGCTCTTCGTGATGGTCGAAAAGCTCTCGGGCAAGGGCAAGGCCAGGGTCCCGGAAGCCGCTCCCGCCGCCGCGGGCACGCCGGCCCCGAGCCCGACCGGCGCCGGCGGAGGGCACTGAGATGAGGAGGCTCGTCGCCGCGGCCCTCGCCGTCGTCTTCGTGTCCGGATGCGCCGTCGGCCCCAACTACGAGAGGCCTCCCCTCACCGTTCCCGACCAGTACCGCGAGATTCAGGGACCGCCGGCGCCCGCGCCGTCGCTCGCCGACCAGCCCTGGTGGGACGTCTTCGGCGACCCGGTCCTCAAGCGGCTGATCGACGAGGCTCTCGCCGGCAGCTACGACGTCCGAATCGCGGCCTGGCGGGTCGACGAGTTCCGGGCGAACGCGGGAATCGCCCGGTCGGAGTTCTTCCCCCAGATCAACATCGGCGGCGGCTTTTCCCGCGGCCGGACCTCGGTCTATCTCCCGCCCAACAGCACTGCGACCGGAAACCTCTGGGACGCCAACGTCAACTTCGGCTGGGAGCTCGACATCTGGGGCCGGATCCGGCGGCTGAACGAATCCGCGAAGGCCCGCTTCTTCGGGAGCGAGGATGCGCGCCGCGGCGTCCTGCTCTCCCTGATTTCGGACGTCGCGCGCACGTACTTCACGCTCCGCGAGCTCGACGCCGAGCTCGTGATCACGCGCAAGACCGTGGACTCCTTCCAGGAGACCTACAACCTCTTCAAGCGCAAGCTCGACCAGGGCGCGGCGTCCGCGATCGAGACCTCCTACGCGGAGGCGGCGCTGGGGCAGGTCGCGGCGCAGATCCCCGAGATCGAGCGAAGGATCGAGGCCACCGAGAATCAGCTCAGCCTGCTCCTCGGCCGCAATCCCGGACCGGTTCCGCGCGGAGAGTCGATCGAAACGCAGCCGATCCCGCCCGAGGTGCCGCCCGGCCTTCCCTCGGAGCTGCTCCTTCGTCGTCCCGACGTGCGTCAGGCCGAAGAAGACCTCATCGCGGCCAATGCCCTCGTCGGCGTCGCGTTCGCGAATTTCTTCCCCCGGCTCAGCCTGACGGGGCTCTTCGGCGCCGTCGCCCCCGAGATCGACAACTTCTTCTATCCCGCCGGAAAGACCTGGTCGATCGCCGCCAGCCTTCTCGGCCCGCTGTTTCAGGGCGGACGGATCCGCAGCGAGTACGCCGCGACCTACGCCCAGTGGGAGCAGACCAAAGCCGTCTACGAGCGGGTCGTCACCGGAGCATTCGCGGAGACGACCACGGTTCTCTACGCGCGGATGAAGATCGCCGCCGCCGTGGCCGAGCTCGAGAGGACCGCCGGCGCGTATCGCGAGATGGTGCGCCTTTCGCAGGTGCGCTACGACAGCGGTCTCGCGGACTACTTCGAAGTGCTCTACTCGATGCAGCTTCTCTTCCCGGCGGAGATCTCCCTCGCCCGAGCGCGCCTCGACTTGCTGAACGACTACGTCGACATCTACAAGGCTCTCGGCGGCGGGTGGAATCTCGAGAACCCGACCTGGCAGTCGCCCGGAACCGAGGCGCCGCCCCCGGCCGACGTGCCGGAATTCGCGACGGAGGAGCGACGCGAGCCCACCCCGGCGCCGGTCAATCCCTAGCGGGCAGAAGGGACGGCATCACCTGACCCCATGAAGCGAGCCCCGGGAGGAACGCGGCAAGCGGCCCTCCTCACGCTGCCGATCGCGCTCTTCGCGGCGCTCTCCGCGGAGCGCGCCGCGGCCTTCGACAGCAAGGGGCACGTCGTCATCGAGGCGGTCGCCTACCGCACCCTCATCGAAGGGCACGGCGGGGAGCCGGCGCGGCCCGACGTTCTGCGGGATCTCTTCAACGACGGGGACCTCCAGGCGCCCCTCTGCTTCGGCTGGGGCGACCAGCCCCCGGGTTTTTGCGCCGACGCGACGACGACCAATCCCCTCCTCGGCTGGCCCAAGCCCCTGACCGACCATCCCGACGCGGCCTTTCGGAGGCAATTCAGCGACGCCGGCCAGTGCTTTCACTTCATGGCGCAGCTGGAGGACGGCGAATCCCCGGACATCGAAGGAACCGTGATTCCCCGCGGGCTCGCGACCTCCGCGCTCGTCCGCTGCCGAGACCTGCTCGACAACCTCATGCGCCAGGTCGTCATCGACGGGGGGCCCGGGGCGCGCAAGGGCGGGTACGGCCTGTACGAGCTCATGCACGCCGTGGGCGACTCGTTCTCGGGAGCCCACTCGCAGCGTCGCCCGGGGACGCATGAGATCGAAGAGCTCCGCATCTGGAAGCCACTGACCCGATTACCGGGACTGGTGACCGAAGAGGTCGCGCAAATCCCCGACTCCGCGTTCCACAAGTGGGACGACCACCGCGACAAGACTTACGTCGTCGAGGAACGTGTCGTCTCCGACGGGCACCACTGCAAGGACCTCACCGATTATCCGTACAAGGTGCCCTTCGAATGCCTCTCCGCGGAGGGCGACGATGCGAGACAGGCGATCGTCGAGCTGCTCATCGTCGTGCACGACCTCCGCATCGCGGAGAAACAGAAGTTGACCTCCGCCCCGCCCGCGTCTTCCGTCCCGGTTCCGGAGCCGGCCCCGGAACAATCCGAGGAATGGCGCTCCTTCAAGGACCGCTGGTTTACGGCGGCCTATTCCTGCCAGGGCGACGAGTGCGGCGTGCGCCAGCCCACCGACATCTCTCCCGGCGCGTACGCCTTCCTCGGCCTCGACACGACCTACAACTTCACGCGCAAATTCGTCGACGTCACCGGAAAGGCGACGCTCTTCCGGTACAGCTGGGAGCTCAATCCCTTCGTCTACGCGCTCTCCGGCGAGGTCGGGTACCGGCGCTACAACAACGGCGTGGGGGCCGGCCTGCTCGGCCTCGAGGTCGACCTCGCGCTCCCCATCGGAAGACGCCTCGCCGTGGGGTTCACTCCGGCGGCCTGGCGCGTCGCCTTCGGAGGGGAGCGCACCGGATCGGAAGTCACGTCGAATTTCTTCCGCGTCGACTACGTCATCGACAGCCGCTTCGCCCTCACGCTCCACGGCCCGCTGGAGATCGACTGGCGCAAGCCCGCCGCGGAGGTCTCGATCGGAATCGGCTTCGCCTGGGCCCTGACGTCGCCGAAGTTCGCCGGCGGGCCCCTGATCGAGCACCACACCGAAAAGGTCGAGCGGTCGGACGCCACGTGGTCGCCCCCGGAAGCGCCGTACGGACGACTCGAAGGCCGGACGGCCTCCTGGTACGTGGGAACGGGAGTCACCACGGTCGAGCCGCCGACCGAGGTCGTCGAGGGACGGCAGTACGGGGAGGGCGCGGTCGGGGCGATGGTTCTGTGGGATCGGGACCGCTGGGGCGGCAGGTTCCTCTGGGCGCCCGGCGGGTCGCTGGCGATCTGCGCCCGGCGGACGGTCGGAGACTCGGCCTACCTGACGGGAGCGTTCGGCCTGGACCTGCGCTGGTACCCCCTCGGCGTGCTCGGGCTGGCGGTGACGCCGGTGCGCATCGAGGGCGGACCGCAGGTCCGCGGGAGCGAAATATTCGACGGTTCCCCGGGGGTCCGCGGAGAGCTGGGGAACCAGTACTACTTCCAGGCCGGCTCACGCATCGGCATCGCCTTCACTGCCGGGATCATCGACATCTTCGTGCAGGGGCCGACGATCGCCTGGAGCTCGAGCCCCTTCGCGGCCAAGGAAATCCTGAGCGTGGCGCTGTCGTTCCGTCTGAACTGAGAGGACCCGGCCCTCAGCGCTTCAAGTACCGATCGAGCCAGGACGCGAACCCGTCGGACGTAACTCGCTCACCGCCGGCGGGTCCGCTAGAACCTGAGTGCTTCCGATGTTTCCCGGGCTCAGTGCCGATCGTGGTCCGTCGAGAGGATCCGTCCGTTGCCGGCATCCACCTCGATCTCGTGCTTGCCCTTGCTCTCCCCGGCGACGACGATGTCGAACGAGTAGACGAGGCACCCGTCCTCGACCTCGAGCTCGGACTTTTTCACCGTCGCCTTGTCGGCGGTGACATTCAGGGACTTGAGCGCTGCTCCGAGCGCATCGGCGTGCGACCACTTGGCCATCGCGGTGAGCTCTTCCTTCGACTGGCTCTTCTTCGCGTGGATCGAACAGGGTTGGTCCCCGGCCGAGGCGACGAGTGCGACCAAGAGCGCGGTCGCGGCGATTACAACAGTCTTACCTCTCATCACGGTACTCCTTTGCGCCACGACGGGGCGACCGGAGGTCGGCCGCCGGACGGCAGCGCTCGAGGGAGCATATCCCACAGGCCGGCCCGCAACCCCGGCAGCCCGTCTCGCCCCCCGGCTGGTTCACGGCCCGGCCGGGATACCTCGGCTCCTCGATGAGGCCGCCCGGCCCACCGGGGCCCGGTCTCGGCCTCGTCGGTCAAGAGATCCGTTCTCGGCTCATCCCTGCCGCCCGGCCACCTGCTCGCGCACCAGGCGCGCATCGAGCATCGGCTTCGGAGTCTCCAGCGCGTCCTCGGCCGTCACGCGCCCGAAGAGGTCGAGCAGGCGCGCGATCAGGCCCGTCCAGCCCGTCTGGTGGCTCGCCCCGAGACCGGCCCCGTTGTCCCCGTGGAAGTACTCGTAGAAGAGGACCAGGTCCCGCCAGTGCGGATCGTTCTGGAACTTCGCCGTGCCGCCGTACACCGGACGGCGGCCGCTCGCGTCGCGCACGAAGATGGCCGAGAGGCGCCCGGAGATCTCCTTGGCCACCTCGAAGAGGTTCATGCGGTTTCCGGAGCCGGTCGGGCACTCGACTTTGAGGCCGTCGCCGTAGAAGCCGTAGAGATTGAGGAGGCCCCGGACGATCAAGGCGTTGACCGGCATCCAGATCGGGCCGCGCCAGTTCGAGTTTCCCCCGAACATCCCCGTGTTGGACTCGGCCGGAAGGTACCGGACGCGATGCTCCTCTGCGCCCGTGTGGAAGACGAACGGGCTCTCGAGGTGACGGCGCGAGAGCGAGCGGATGCCGTAGGGAGAAAGGAACTCGTTCTCGTCGAGGAGGACCGAGAGGACGCGCTCGAGCTTGCGCTGAGTGAGAGGCGAGAGGAGAACGCGCCCGGCGTGGCCGCGGAATCCCTCGACGGTCGGGGCCACGTGGGCGACCACCTCGGGGTGGCGCTTGCGGAAGATCGCGATCAGCTCCATCAGCCTCGGGTGGCGCGTGACCATTTCCTGCTCGAAGATCGTGCTCGCGCACAGCGACAGCAGCCCGACCATCGAGCGGACCTTCAGCCGGAACGCCTCGCCGTCCGGCAGCCGGAGGACGTCGTAATAGAAGCCGTCCGCCTCGTCCCACATTGCCTCCGGCCGCCCGCCGATCCGGTCCATGGCGTAGGAGATCCAGATGAAGTTCTCGAGGAACTTGAAGGCGGTCTCCTCGTAGGCCGGATCGTGGTCCGCGAGGATCAGGGCCATCTCCAGCATGTTCTGGCAGTAGAAGGCCATCCAGGCCGTTCCGTCCGCCTGCTCGAGGGACCCGCCGGTGGGAAGCTTCGCGCTCCGGTCGAAGACGCCGATGTTGTCGAGCCCGAGGAAACCGCCGGCGAAGACGTTCCTTCCCTCCGGGTCCTTCCGGTTCACCCACCAGTTGAAGTTCAGCATCAGGCCCTGGAACGCGCGCTCGAGGAACGGGAGGTCCTCCCGGCCCAGGTTCTTCTCGAACTTGTAGAGAAACAGGGTCGCCCACGCGTGCACGGGCGGGTTCACGTCGCTGAAGTTCCACTCGTACGCCGGCATCTGCCCGTTGGGGTGGGAGTAGAGGCTCTTGAGCATCAGGAGGAGCTGCTCCTTGGCGAAGTCGAAGTCCACGAGCGAGAGCGAAATCGTGTGGAAGGCCAGGTCCCACGCCGCGTACCAGGGGTACTCCCACTTGTCGGGCATGGAAATGACGTCGCCGTTGAGCATGTGGAACCACTCGGCGTTCCGGACGCGGCGTTTCCCGCCGCCGGTCAGGGGATGGGCCTGGTGCTCCTTGAGCCAACGGTCGAGGTCGAAGTAGTAGTACTGCTTGGACCAGAGCATCCCCGCCAGGGCCTGGCGGTGGACGAGGCGCTCGTCCCGCCCGAGGGACGCGGGTGTGATCCGCTCGTAGAACTCGTCGGCGTCGAACAGCCGCTGCCGGAACACCTCGTCGAAACCCGGACCGAACGGCTGGCCCGGCGTCCCGGCCGCGAGTCTCAGGCGGAGAACCGAACAGCCGCCGGCGGGGACTTCGAGGACGTAGCGGGCCGCCGCCTTCGTTCCGGTCTTCCCGGGGTTCACGGCATCACGCTCGCCGGAAACGACGCAGCGGTGAAACGCGTCCTTCACGTACGGCGCCGGATTCGGCTGGCCCCAGAGCTTCTGCACGTTGCTCTCGTTCTCGGTGAAGAGCAGCTCCGGCGCGCCGTCGCACGAGAGCGTCGTGTCGGGGAGCTCCGGATGGGACGCCACGATCGCCCCGCCGGCTTCGCGCAGGAGCGGTTTGGGGTCCTCGTCCCCCCACGACCAGGTGTTGCGGAACCAGAGCTGCGGAAGGACGTGCAGTCGCGCCGCCTCCGGACCGCGGTTGTGCACCGACACGCGGATCAGGACATCCTCAGGCCCCGCCTTGGCGTACTCGACGAAGACGTCGAAGTACCGGTCGTCGTCGAAGATCCCCGTGTCGAGTAGCTCGTACTCGGGCTCCTCCCGGGTCCGCCTCCGGTTCGTCTCGAGGAGGTCGCGATAGGGGAACTCCCGCTGCGGGTACTTGTAGAGGTACTTCATGTACGAGTGGGTCGGCGTCGAGTCGAGGTAGAAGTAGTACTCCTTGACGTCCTCGCCGTGGTTCCCCTCGCCGTTGGTCAGCCCGAAGAGGCGCTCCTTGAGGATGGGGTCCCGCTCGTTCCACAGCGCGAGGGCGAAGCAGAGGCGCTGCCGGTCGTCGGAGATCCCGCCGAGGCCGTCCTCGCCCCACCGGTAGGCCCGCGAGCGGGACTGCTCGTGCGGGAAGTAGTCCCAGGCGTTGCCGTCCTCGCTGTAGTCCTCGCGGACCGTCCCCCACTGCCGCTCGCTGAGATACGGCCCCCACTTCTTCCACGGGACCTTCTTCTCCCGGGCTTCATTGAGCCGCTTCTGCTCGGTGCAGTCGACGAACCCGGGATCCTTGCTCGACTCGACCATCTCGGCCTCCGTCCGTCCTGATTCTGACGACTCGCAACCAGGACTCGAATGATTCATTCCGATCAGAGACGACCGGTTTCGCGGATTGCACTCGACCCGGCTCAAGTTACCCCGCCCACGAGCTTTCCGGCATGAGACCATTGTCCCATTGGCGCCACCGCCGGTTCGGCGGACCATGAAGTCCAAGGGAGATTGCCATGCGTACCGGAATCTGCATCCTGGCCGCCCTGGTTCTCGCCACCCGCCTCGATGCCCAGGCGCCGTCGAGCCCGGCTCCACGGGCGACACCCCTCGTCGGCAGCAAGGCTCCCGCGCCCGTGCAGATGCTCGAGATCTGGCAGTTCGATCTCGACCCGTCGGGCCAGGCATTCAGTCTCGGCAAACCGGTGCTCGAGGGCGATGTCTACGTATTCACGGCGTGGCCGGACAGGCAGACCGTGCGCCTTTCCCGGGCCAGGGTGAAGAAGGTCAGCCAGCGGACGAAGGACATCAACCAGGAGGTCGTGTATCGGGTCGACCTCGTCCCGACCGGCCGGGTCATCGCGCGCGACAACCCGGTCCTCAAGGGAAAGACCTACGTGCTGAAAACCTGGCGCGACGGCACGCTCATGAGCCTGCGGATGGAGGACGTCAAGGCGATCACCCGCGTGACGGGAATCCCGGCGTTCCGGATCCAGCAGGAGGAGAGGGGCGGCGCTCGCATCGACAACCTTCCGATGGAGGGCGGCGGCACCGTGACGATCCTTCCCGGCGGTCCGCAGGTCGCGCCGGTGCCGGCTCCCGCCCAGCCCGATTCGGGCCAGGGCAACTGGCTCTACCAGGGGGAGCCCGGTGTGACGGACGCGTATGCGCCGCCATCGGCCGTCGTCGCGTCCCCCGGCGACGTCCCCAAGGCGGCTCCGACCCCGCAGCCTCAGCCACCTCGCTGAAGCGGTCGGGGCTCGCGGCGACGCCATCCGCCGTGCCGCCGACGGAAAGGTAGGATTTCGACGACCATGGACGCGCCCGCCCGTCCGACGCAGACCGGCTCCTGGTTGCCCGCCTGGCTCGGCGGATATCGGAAGGAGTGGCTGAGGCTCGACGTCGTCGCCGGGCTGACCGCCGCGGCCGTGGTCATCCCCAAGGCGATGGCCTACGCCACGATTGCCGGGCTGCCGGTCCAGGTCGGCCTCTACACGGCGTTTCTCCCGATGTTGATTTACGCTTTTCTCGGCTCGTCGAACGTTCTGAGCGTCAGCACCACCACGACGATGGCGATCCTGACCGGGACCATCCTCGCCGCCACGGCCCCGGCGGGCGATTCCGCCGCGCTGCTCTCGGCTCTCGCCACGCTGACGCTGCTCGTCGGGGCGATCCTCCTCGCGGCCTCGGTCCTGAGGCTGGGGTTCGTCGCCGACTTCATCTCCGAGCCCGTGCTCGTCGGCTTCAAGGCGGGCATCGGAGTCGTCATCATCCTCGACCAGCTCCCCAAGCTCCTCGGATTCCACATTCCGCGGTCGACGTTCCTCCGCAACGTGGGTTCGACCATCCAACACATCCCGCAGACGTCGCTGCCGACGCTCGCGGTCGCGGGCGCGATGATGGCGATCCTGATCGGTCTCGCGCGGTTTCTTCCCCGGGCTCCGGCGCCCCTCGTCGTGGTGGCGGCCGGGATCGCCGCCGCGGGACTGCTCGGGCTCGCAGACCGGGGCGTCGAGCTGGTAGGCCACATCCCCAGGGGATTTCCGTCGGTCACCCTTCCGGACTTCTCGCTCGTCGCCGGGCTCTGGTCGGGCGCGATCGGCATCGCGCTGATGAGCTTCACCGAGACCGTCGCCGCCGGGCGGGCCTTCGCGCGGAGCAACGAGGCCCCTCCCCGGGCCAACCGGGAGCTTCTCGCGACGGGCTTCGCGAACGCCGGCAGCGCCTTTCTGGGCGCGATGCCTTCGGGCGGCGGGACGAGCCAGACGGCGGTCAACCGCAACGCGGGCGCCCGCACGCAGCTCGCCGAGATCGTCACGGCCGCGGGCACGCTCGCGACGATGTTCTTCCTGGCCCCGTGGATGGGCCTCATGCCCCAGGCGACGCTCGCCGCGGTCGTCGTCGTCTACTCGGTCGGCCTGATCAAGCCGGCGGAGTTCCGGTCGATCCTCCGCATCCGGCGGACGGAGTTCGTCTGGGCGCTGGCCGCGTTTGCCGGCGTGATGGTCCTCGGAACGCTCAAGGGGATCCTCGTCGCGATCGTGCTGTCGCTCATCGCCCTCGCCCAGCAGGTGGCGGATCCGCCGGTCCACGTCCTGGGGCGCAAGCCCGGAACCAACGTCTTCCGGCCGCGCACGAAGGAGCATCCCGAGGACGAATTCTTTCCGGGCCTCCTCCTTCTGCGGCCGGAGGGCCGGATCTTCTTCGCCAACGCCGAACGGATCGGGCAGAAGATCCGTGCGCTCGCCGACGAAGCCGGGGCGAAGGTCGTGGCGCTCGACATGAGCGCCGTCTTCGACCTCGAGTACACGGCTCTCAAGATGCTCGTGGAGGGCGAGAAGCGCAGCCGCGAGCGGGGCGTCGCCCTGTGGCTCGTCGCGCTGAACCCCGCGGTCCTGGCGATGATCCAGCGCTCGGCGCTCGGGGAGATCCTGGGCCGCGAGCGGATGGTCTTCAGCGTCGAGCTGGCCGTGGAGCGGTACCAGAAACCCGCCGCGGCTTCGCCCCGCGCCTGAGCCGACCCGGGCTCACTTCTCGGCGAGCAGCTTCGCCTTCGTCTTCTGCAGCTCGCGGAGCTTCGCCTCGTCGACCTTCGGGTACTTCAGCCCCATCGACGACAGCGTGTCGATGACGGCGGCCGCGACCACGATCCGCGTGAACCACTTGTTGTCCGCCGGCACGACGTACCAGGGCGAGCGCTTCGTGGCCGTGTGGCGGATCAGGTCCTCGTAGGCGCGCATGTAGTCCTTCCAGAACCCGCGCTCCTGCGCATCGGTCGGGGAGAACTTCCAGTTCTTCTCGGGATTCTCGATGCGCTCGAGGAAGCGCCGCTTCTGCTCCTTGCGGGACACGTGCAGGAAGAACTTCCGCACGAGCACGCCGTTGGCGTCGAGGTATCGCTCCCAGCCGCGGATGTCCCGGAAGCGCTCGTCCCAGATGTCCCCGGAGATCCGCTGCCGGGGCAGCTTCTGCTTTTCGAGGAGCTCCTTGTGGACGCGGACCACGAGAACCTCTTCGTAGTAGGAACGGTTGAAGATCCCGATCCTTCCGCGCTCCGGGAGGTTCTTGGAGCAGCGCCACAGGAAGTCGTGGTCGAGGTCTTCCGCCGACGGGGCCTTGAAGGACGAGACCTGGCAGCCCTGCGGGTTGATGCCGGACATGACGTGCTTGATGGCGCCGTCCTTTCCGGCGGCATCCATCGCCTGGAAGATCAGGAGGACGGCCCAGCGGTCCTGGGCGTACAGCATGTCCTGCAGCTCGGCGAGCAGATCGATGCCCTGCTGCAGCGCCTCCTTGGCGGCGGGCTTGTCCTCGGCCTTGAGCCAGGCGGTGTCTCCCGGGTCGACGTCCTCCAGCCGGAAGCCCTTGCCGTCCCGGACCCGATATCGGCGCGCCAGCTTCTGCGCCCGTTCGACCAGATCGTCGAGCCGGGGCAGCCCCGGCGTCTCGACTTTGGACCCGGGGGCCTTCTTTCCGGAATCTTTCATGCCCTGCTCCTTCCGTCCACGACGCTCATCGGCGCCCCGCACCACGTCACTCGCCGGCCTCGAAAGAGAAGTTGTATCTCGCCGAGAACTGAATTCGGAAGTCGTTGACCGCGAAACCGTCGGAAAAGTTCTCCCGGCGGCCCCACTGAAATTCGAGTCCCGTCATCACGTTCCGGACGGGATAGTAGAGGAGATTGGCCAGGGCGTACTGGCCGCTCCGGAAGGCGGTCGGGAGCTGATCGTCGCTGTTCTCGATGTCGATCCGGGAGTAGCCGATCGCGCTCGAGAATTTCTCGCTCCAGTTGAAATCGTAGAACGCGGCCATGCCAAAGACCGGCAGCGCCTTTCCGACGACCGGCTGGCTCGGGTGACCCGGATTGGCCTGCGCCGCGACGTCCACGGGCGCGTCCCGCATGTAAGTCTCGATCCCTTCCCCGTACGAGGCCTCGAGCCGGAGATTGCCGGTCTGCGACACCTTGAGGACGGAGCTCAGGTTGAAGCCCCAGCCGATGGCGTGCCCCGCCAGGTCGTACTGGTCGCGGACGGAGTCGGTCCACCCGATGTAGCGCACGATCCCGGCGAGCTGGACGTGCCCCCAGTCGTCGCCGTAGTGGTATTGCGCCGTGAGGTCCGGATACGGGAAGCGGCTCTGGACTCCCTCGAGCTCGACCCGGCCCGCAAACTCGCCGGTGTCGCCGTTGGCTCCGGGGCGTTCGAGGGCGAAGATCAGGCGCTTCTCCCCCCGGATGGGCGTCCAGCGCAGCTGAACGTTGCGATAGAAGACCATCCCGTCGGGGCCGAAGTACTCCACGATTCTCGGAAAGATGTCCATGTCCATGAAGACGCTGACGGTCTGGCCGGCGAGAAACGGGCCGAGCTCGCCCCAGGCCTGACGCAGGTGAAACGTCGTCTCCCCGGCGTCGGGGGCGACACCGGAAAGGTCGAACTCGAACTCCGTCCTGACCTCGCCGAGCCCCGTCGGGATCCACGAACGGACGCCGAAGCGCGTCTGGCGCACGCTCGCCCAGAAGTTGCCGTTTTCGCCGAACTCGTTTGGAAAGGCCGGAAGCTTCGAGGGCCTCTCCATGTCGTACCAGTCCGGGTTCATCTGGTCGAAGTCGTTGATCAGGTTGAGGGCGGCGTATCCGTAGATCTGGAGCCGGGGCCCCCGCCTCGGCGCCGGCTTTTCGGAAGGCGCCGCTGCGGGCGCCACGCGGCCTTCCGGAAGCGACGCCTTCAGCACGAAGTCGACGCGCACGCTCCCGGCGGCCGCCGTGGCGACGCCGCTCGCCAGGCCCGTGCCGTACCCCGGCGCCTCGGCCGTGACGTCGTACAAACCCTCCGGAAGAGGGCCGACACGGAAGAGGCCCGACGCATCGGAAACCGCCGACTGGCGAAATCCGGTCGCGAGATGGCGAGCGGCGATCGTCGCGTTGGCCACAGGGGCCCGGCGCTCATCGAGCACGCGTCCCTCCAACACGCCGGCACGGGCTTGCGCCGGCACCGACGCCGGCCCGAGGGCCCACGAGAGGGCCGCGACGACCGCCGGGGTCCAGGGCCGCATCAGTACTGGTCGAAATACCGCTGAATCTGTTTGGGGTCCTTCGTCTTCGTCAGCGCCAGCCGGAGGAGAACCCGCGATTTCTGGGGATTCAGCTCCAGGGAGGCGACGAACCCGTACTTGTCGTCGTCGACCTCGACGTTGCGCCCCACCCGTCCCGTCGCCACCCGCGAGGAGCGCACACAGACGATCCCCTTCTTCGCCTGGGCACCGAGGGCGTTCAGCGCGACCGCCGTCATGTTCCCGTTGCCCACCCCCGCGATCACGATGCCTTTCGCTCCCGCCGCCGCCGAGCAATCGATCAGGGCCCCGTCCATGTTCTCGTACGCCATGACGATGTCCACGCGCGGCAGGCTCGTCAGGCCATCGAGCGAGAACTCCGAGTCGACCGTGTTGCGGCCGACCGGGCCGCGGTAGAACTCGGCCTCCCCGTACGCCACGGTGCCGATCAAGCCGCGCAGCGGCGAAAGGAAGGTCTGCACCGCGGTCGTGCTCGCCTTGGTGAGCGAAGAGGCGCCGTGGATCCAGTCGTTGACGACCACGAGCACGCCGCGGCCCGCCGCGTCCTTGTTCGCGGCCACCGCCACGGCGTTGTAGAAGTTGAGCGGGCCGTCGGCCGACAGGGCGGTGGACGGCCGCATCGCCGCCGTCAGCACAACCGGTTTGCGCGACCTGGTCACGAGATTGAGAAAGTAGGCCGTCTCCTCGATCGTGTCGGTTCCGTGCGTGATGACGATTCCGTCCACGTCCTTCATCGCGGTGAGCTCGTTGATTCGCCGCGCGAGCTTGAACCAGACCTCGTCGTTCATGTCCTGCGAGCCGATGTTCGAGATCTGCTCGCCGCGGAGGTTCGCGAGCTTCTTCGCCTGCGGCACGGCGGCCAGGAGCTGCTCGACGCCGACCTGGCCCGACGTATAGCCGGCCTGGACGTCGCTCGCGGCGGCTCCGGCGATCGTGCCGCCGGTCGCCAGGACCACGATGTTCGGGAAGAGGGCCTTTCGCCGCGGTCGCGCCGGTCTGCGCCGTCGCCGTTGCCGCCAACGACAATGCAGTCACCAGGGCGGGAAGAAACGTCTTGCGGTGGAACATGGAAACCTCCTACTTCGTCAGAAAAACGATGACCGGGCCCCAGGCCGTCAGGAGGATGTTCCCGATGGCGTAGGGCACCGTGTAACCGAGCACGGGGAGCTTGCTGTGAGCCTCGTCCTGGATCGAGCGCAGGGCGGCCGTGACCGTCCCGGCCCCGGCCGAGGCCCCCAGCAGAATGACCGGATTCATCTTGAGGACCTTGTGCCCGAAGACGAGCGCCGCCATGTGCGGCGTGACCGCGACGACGAAGCCGACGAAGAGCAGGCTCAGCCCGGTCTGCTTCAGGCCCGCGACGAAGCTCGGGCCCGCGGTCAGGCCGACCACGCCGATGAAGACGGCCAGGCCGACCGTGTCGAACACCCAGAGCGCCGGCTCCGGGATCCGGCCGAAGGTCGGGCGCACCGAGCGCAGCCACCCGAAGACGAGCCCCATGATGAGGGCGCCGCCGCTCGCCGTCAGGGAAAGCGGTAACCCGCCCACCGAGACCGAGAGGAGCCCGACGAGCCCGCCCACGAGGATGCCGAGGCCGACGAAGACGACGTCGGTCTCGTGCGAGGGCCGCTCGATGTAGCCCAGGGCCGCGCCGACGCGCTCGACGTCGCGGGTCGCGCCGGAGAGCCGCAGGATGTCACCCCGGTTGACCACGGTCGACGGCACGAACGGGATCTCCTCTCCCCCGCGCACGAGTTGCATCAGCGCCACGCCGCGCCCGTGGAGTGAGGCGAGCTCCCTGAGGCTGAGGTCGACCAGGCTCCGATTGGTCAGGACGATGTCCAGCGCGACGAGCGGAAAGTCGAGCAGCGCCTTGTCCTCGATCTCCACGCCGATCGAGACCCCGCCCGCGAGCACCCTCCTGGGGGCGGCGATCGCGACCGAATCGCCGCGGGCCAGCGCCATCTCCGGCGAGGCGTCGAGGATCTCCGCCCCGCGGCGGATCCGCTCGACGAAGGCCCGCGCGGGCGAGAACGACTTCTCGAGATCGGCCACGGTGCGATCCGCCCAGGCCGCGTCGTCGATCCGGTAGGTGCGCAGGTCCCACTCGCGATAGGCGGACTCCTTGGAGGACCTCGACTCCGATTCGCCCGAGAGCTCCTTCTCGAGCTTGCGGCTCTCGGCCTTCAGGTCCACCTTGAGGAGCTTCGGCGCGAGGCTCGACAGGAACCACACGACGAACCCGGTGCCGACGAGGTACGAGACCGCGTAGGCCACGGGGATGTTGTTCAGAAGCCGGGCCTTCTCCTCCGCCGGCAGGTCGAGATGGTTGATCGTCTCTCCCGCCGTGCCGATGACGGTCGACTCCGTGAAGGCGCCGGCCATCAGTCCCGCCGCGGTCCCGCAGTCGTAGTGGAAGAGCTTCGCCGCCGCGACCGTGACCACGAGGCTCGTGATGCACAGGACCAACGTCACGGCGACCTGCGGCAGGGCGCTCTTGCCGAGCCCACGGAAGAACTGCGGGCCCACCTTGTAGCCGGTCGCGAAGAGGAAGAGGTCGAAGAAGACGAGCTTGACGATCGGATCGACGTGGATGTCGAGCTGTCCGATGAGCACGCCGGCGAGCAGCGTCCCGACGACGTTGCCGAGCCGGAAGCTGCCGATCCGCAGGCGCCCGAACACGAAACCCACGGCGAGCGTCAGGAAGATGGCGAGCTCGGGGTTGTTGCGAAGGGCATTCGTCAGGTACGTCATGCCGCCTCCACCGTCACCGCGCCACGAACATCAGCCAGGGCGTCCCCACGAGAAGGAGCAGCAGGATGTTGAAGGCCGTCGTGATCGTGCCGAGGCGATACAGCTCGCCCTGCGTGAGGTAGCCGCTCCCGACGACGAGCACGTTCGCGCTCGAGGCCTGCGGCGTCATCGTCGACAAGTAGCTCGTGGAGAAGAGCAGGGCGTAAGCCGAGCACCGGCAGCGGGATGCCGAGCTGGGAGCCGATTCCGAGGAACACGCCGAAGAGAGCGAGAACGTGCGCCGTCTGGCTGACGAACAGGTAGTGGAGAAGGACGTAGGCGACCACGAGAATGGCGTAGGCCGCGGGAACCGGCAGCCCGCCGAGCGCGCCGCCGAGTCTCTGCCCGAGATAGCCCATGAAGCCCATGGCGTTCAGCTGGCCGCTCAGGGTGTACAGGATCGAGAACCAGATGAAGGTCCCGAGCACGTCGCCCTGCTGTCCGATGTCCTTCAACGTCAGGGCGCCCGTCGCGAGGAGCACTCCGAGACCGAGAAACGCCACCGCCGTCAGGTCGAGTTTCAGCGTCCCGGCGAGCCCCCACAGGACGACCATCACGACGAAGGTCGCCGCCACGATCTTCTCCTGCAGGCTCAGCGGGCCCATCGCGGCCAGCGCCTTGCGCGCCGCGGCGGGAGCCTCGGGCGTCGCCTTCACCTCGGGCGGGAAGACCTTGTAGATGAGCAGCGGCAGCAGCGCGAGCGCGAGGAGGGTCGGCACCGAGGCGGCCAGCAGCCACGAGCCGAACGAGACCTGGAAGCCCATCGTCTTGCCGATCTCGGCTCCGAGCGGATTGCCCGCCATCGCGGTCAGCCACAGCGCCGAGGAGAGGGACAGGGTCGCCATCCCGCAGAACATAAGGTAGGCCCCCATCTTCTTGCGCGTGGCCTCGTCGGGCTTCGAGCCGCCGCCTTCCGCGAGCGAGAGGGCGAGGGGGTAGATCACGCCGGAGCGCGCCGTGTCGCTCGGAAACGCGGGCGCGATCACGGCGTCGAAGAAGAAGATGCTGTAGCCGAGGCCGAGCGTCGAGCGCCCGAAGAGCCGCACGACCAGGTGGCCGAGGCGCTGGCCGAGGCCGCACTTCACGATCGCCCGCGCCACGAGAAAAGCGACCACGATGAGCAGGATCGTCCCGTTCGCAAACCCCGCATACGCCTTCGCGGGGGTCAGGAGCCCGGAAAGAACGGAGATCGCGACCGCGAGGACCGAGGCCGTCAGGATGGGGAATGCGCCGGCGATGACGGAGGCGATCGTGGCGGCGAAGATCGCGAAGAGGTGCCAGGCCGGAGGGGTGAGCCCCTCGGGCACCGGCCAGAACCAGATGACCACGCCGAGGGCGACCACCCCGAGGCGGGCGAGGAGCGTCTTCGGACCCGCCGTCATGGCCCGCTCCCGCCGCGCGCCGAGGCTCCGCGTCTGGTTCGCCCCTCGATGTCGACGGAGCGCAGGCTGACCTCGCCGCTCTCCTGGTCCACGACGTACAGCCAGGCAAACGAGAAGCTCCCTTCCAGCCCCGCGAAGCGCCCCGTGCCGCCGGTGATCGTCGCCGTGGCCCGGCGGCCGGTCCCGATCGGCTCGGCCTGGATGGTGCAGAAGATCCTGTCGCCGCGCTCGTCCGTGAAGACGGCCCGGCCGGCGAGAACCGCCCCGCCGTCGTCGAAGCCGATCACCTGGCTGAGCAGCCCGCGGCCGAGCCCCTCCCCCTTCGTGATGGTCAGGGGACCCGAAAGGGTGACGATGGAGGCGGGGCGCTCGCCCTCCGTCGGCAGGAGGAACCTCTGCCCCGAGAGGGTCCACGTCGCCGCGAACGGACGCCAGTCGGACGCCGCCTGCTGGCCCCGCGCCGGCAGGGCGAGCACGCCGATGGCCGATGCCAGCAGGACCGCGCGAAGAGGCGCAACGGACTTCACTTCCGGTGTGCCCCCGCCATCGCCGCCGGGTTGAAGACCTTCGCGATCTGATCCTCCGTCAGGACCTTCTTCTCCCGGATCAGCTCGAGAATGCCCCGTCCCGTCTTCATCGCCTCCGCCGCGAGCTCGGTCGAGCGGTCGTACCCGATGACCGGGTTCAGGGCCGTGACCGTGCCGATCGAGTACTCGACGTAGTGCTTGCAGACATCGGGGTTGGCGGTGATGCCGTCCACGCAGTGCACGCGCAGGGTGCGCGCCGCGTTGATGAACATCGTCTGTGCTTCGAAGATGCACGCGGCGATGACCGGCTCGAAGACGTTCAACTGGAGCTGGCCGGCCTCGGCGGACATCGACACCGTCAGGTCGCTGCCGATGACCCGGAAGCAGACCATGTTGACGACCTCCGGGATCACGGGATTGACCTTCCCGGGCATGATCGAGGAGCCCGGCTGCTTGGCCGGGAGATTGATCTCGCGGAGTCCGCAGCGCGGTCCCGAGGAGAGGAGCCGGAGGTCGTTGCAGACCTTCGAGAGCTTGATCGCCAGGCTCTTCATGCAGGACGAGTAGAGGACGAAAGGTTGCGTGTCCTGCGTGGCCTCGATCAGGTCTTCGGCCAGGTGGATCGGCAGCCCCGTGATCTTCGCCAGGTGCTCCGTGCACTTCTCGGCGTAGCCTGCCGGGGCGTTCAGGCCCGTCCCGATCGCGGTCGCCCCCATGTTGGTCTTGCAGAGCACGTTTTGAATGCGCTCGAGGGCCAGGACCTCGCCCGAAAGCGTCGCGGCGAAGGCCTCGAACTCCTGGCCGAGCGTCATCGGCACGGCGTCCTGGAGCTGCGTGCGCCCCATCTTGAGGATCTTCGAGAATTCCTTCCCCTTGCGGCGGAAGGACGCGATGAGCTCCTTCATCGCTGCGACGAGCTCGATGTTGCCGAGGGCCATGCCGATGTGGAGCGACGTCGGGTAGGCGTCGTTGGTGGACTGGGAGCCGTTGACGTGGTCGTGCGGGTCGCAATACTTGTACTCGCCCTTCTTGTGGCCCATCAATTCCAGCGCCCGGTTGGCGATGACCTCGTTGGCGTTCATGTTGGTCGAGGTGCCCGCGCCGCCCTGGAAGACGTCGAGACGGAACTCGTCGTGGAGCTTGCCGTCGATCAGCTCCTTGCAGGCGCCCTCCATCCCCTTCAGGATCTCCCTGGAGAATTGCTTGCAGTCGTAGTTGGCTCGCGCGGCGGCGAGCTTGACCATGGCGAAGGCCTTGATCAGGTTGGGATAGAGACGCAGCTCGACACCCGAGATGTGGAAATTCTCGAGGGCCCGCGCGGTCTGGACGCCGTAGTAGGCGTCGGCGGGAACGGCGAGGTCTCCGAGCAGGTCGTGCTCGGTACGGGTCTTGGTCTTGGATACGGTGCTCACGGGTTACCTCCCCATCGGAATGACATCGGGTGTCGGAATGGCTCGCTTCACTTCTTCCCTCCCAGATCGAACGAGAACTTGTACTGCGCCGAGAACTGGATCCGGAAGTCGTTCACGGCGAAGTCGTCGCCGAAGTTCTGCCGGCGGCCCCACTGGAACTCGAGCCCGGTCATGACGTTCTGGACGGGGTAATAGAGGATGTTGGTCGATGCGTACTGCCCGCTCTTGAAGGCGGTCGGAAGCTGTCCGTTGCTGTTGTCGATGTCGAGACGGGAATAGCCGATCGCCGTCGAGAAGCAGTCGCTCCAGTTGAAATCGTAGTAAGCCATCATCCCGAAGATCGGCAGCGCCTTGCCGGTGACCGGCTGAAGCGGATTGCCCGGGTTGGCCTGGATCCCGACGTCGACGGGCGCGTCGTTCATGTAGTTCTCGATGCCCTCGCCGTAGGTGGCCTGGAGGCGCAGGCTCCCCGTCTTCCCGAACTTGATGACGGAGCTCGCGCTGAGGCCCCAGCCGATGGCGTGGTCCGAAAGATCGACCTCGTCGGCCAGGGTGTCGGTCCAGCCGATGTAGCGGACGATCCCCGCGAGCTGCACGTGCCCCCAGTCGCTCCCGGTCCGGAACTGGGCCGTGAAGTCCGGGTACGGGAAGTGCGGCTTGATGCCCGAGAGCTCGATGCGGTCGGAGTACTTTCCCTGATCGCCCGTGGCCCCGGGCCGCTCGAGTGCGATGTACAGGCGCGTGTCGCCCTGGATGGGCGCCCATCGCAGCTGGACGTTGCGGAAGAACACCATCCCGTCGGGCCCCCAGTACTCGACCGTGTTCGGGAAGACGTCCCCGTCCATGAAGACGCTGTTCGTCTGGCCGATGAGGAACGCGTCGAGCTCGCCCCAGGCCTGGCGCAGTCGGATCGTCGTCTGGCCGGCGTCGGAGCCGACGCCGAAGAGGTCGAACTCGAACTCCGTCTTCACTTCTCCCATCGACGTCGGCAGCCAGCCGCGGACGCCGAAGCGCGTCTGCCGCACGCTCGCCCAGAAGTTGCCGTTGTCGCCGAACTCGTTCGGAAACGACGGGAGCTTCGACGGGCGCTCGACGTCGAACCAGTCCGGATTCACCTGGTCGATGTCGTAGATCAGGTCCGTCATCGCGAAGCCGTAGATCTGCATGCGCGGCCCCTGCTTCATGGGATCCGGGGGCGGCGCGCCGGCCTGTCCCTGCGGCTCCTGCGCCACGAAGGCGACGGCCTTCAGAGCGAAGGCCACGTTCGTGAACTCGGAGGCGTGGACGACCACGCCCGTCGACAGCCCGGTCCTGAACCCCGAGGCCTCGGAAGTGACGTCGTAGGAGCCCGCCGGAAGCGCCTCGATGCGGAAGGCGCCCGACGCGTCCGAGACCGCCGACTGGCGAAACCCGGTCGCGAGGTTTCGGGCCGTCACCGTGGCGCCGGCGACGGCCGCGCCGACTTCGTCCACGACGCGCCCCGAGATCGCGCCCTTGAGCTCCTGGCCGAGCGCGCCGGACGCCGCCGCCCCCACGATCGTCGCCGCCAGCGATGCCGCCGCCAACCGGCGGCGCCAGGATTCCCCACGAGCGATCATGACGGTCTCCTCCTCATTGTTTTGCGCTCCCGTTCGTCGTCGCGCTGCCCACGACGGCGGCGCGAATCGCCTCCCGGAGCGCCAACCCGTCCAACGGTTTGCACAGATAGGCCGAGGCCCCCCCGGCGAGCGCCCTCGCCCGCGCTTCGGGAGAATCGTGGCCCGTGATCACGATGACCGGGACGTGCAGGCCCGCCTCGGCCATCCTCGCCTGAACGTCGAAGCCGTTGACTTCCGGCATGTGCAGATCGAGCACGACGCAATCGGGGCGCCGCGTCGCGAGCGCGGCCAGGAATTCCTTGCCCGACGGGAACGCTTCGGCCTCGAACCCGAGCGAGCGAACCAGGCGCGAGAGGGCGCGGCGCACCGCGTCGTCGTCATCCACGACCGCGACGAAGCACTCCCAGCTTCTCGGGTTCACGCTCCCGACGCTAGCAGGCGCTCGGAAGGCGCGCGATCGGACCTTGGTCCTAACGGAATTCCGGGTCGGGCCGCGACCCGAAGCTACGGGCGCCGGATGCTGGCCCGATGCGCGAAGCGAACGAGCTCGGCGACGGAGCCCGCCGCCATCTTCGACATGACCTCGCCGCGATGGATCTTGACGGTCTTCTCCGCGATCCCGAGATCGGCCGCAATCTGCTTGTTGAGCTTCCCGGCGACGACCCCCTCCAGGACTTCGCGCTGCCGCGGGGTGAGGGAGGCGAGGCGCCGGCGGATCTCCGAGGCTTCCCGCCGCGCCTGCCCGGCAGACCGGCCCTTTTCCAGCGCCCGCCGAACCGCGGCGACGAGGGCCTTGCCGTCGACGGGCTTCGTCAGAAAGTCGGCCGCCCCCGCCTTCATGGCCCGCACGGACATCGGGATGTCGCCCCGTCCGGTCAGGAACAGGACCGGCAGGTCGATGCCGCGGGAGGCGAGCGCCGCCTGCAGCGCGAGGCCGTCCAGCCCCGGCATCGCGACGTCGAGGATCGCGCAGCCCGCAGGCTCCGCTTCCAGGGCGCCGAGGAAATCCTCCGCGGACCCGAAAGCCTCGACCTCGATTCCGGCGGAGCGAAGCAGTCGCCAGAGGGCCTTGCGCACGGCGGGCTCGTCGTCGACCACGTACACGCGCTCCGCGGTCATCGTGGCGCTGTGCCGGCGACGGGAAGCGTGAAATGAAACGTCGCACCGCGGTCGTCGTTGTTGACCGCCCACAGCCTTCCCCCGTGGGCGGTGACGATCGTGCGGCAGACGGACAGTCCCAGGCCCATGCCGCGGCTCTTCGTCGTCACGAACGGCTCGAAGACGCGCTCGAGGTCCGAAGGCGCGATCCCCGTGGCCCCGATCGCGGACGGAGACGCGAACCTCGCCGCCTTCCGCGACCGCCGCGCCGAGGACGAGACGCCGGTCTCGCGGGTCGGCGTCCGCCAGGGCGTCGCAGGCGTTCGTCAGGAGGTTCAGGAGAACCTGTTCGATCTGGACGCGGTCTCCGCGAACCCGGGGCAAGTCGGCCGGGAGCTCCGCCGAGAACGTCACGCCCTGGTGGGCGAGGTCGCCCCGGACCAGGCGGACGACGTCGTCGACGAGGTCGGGCAGAGCGAGAGCCTCGGGGCGGACGTCGCCTTTCTTCAGGAGGAGTCGGAGTCGTTGGATTACCTCGGCCGCGTGCCTGCCCTCGTGGACGATGTCGGCCAGGATCTCCTGGACTTCGGGGAGAGACGCCCCCTCCTGCCCCAGCAGGTTCTGCAGGGTTTCCGTGTTGCTCAGGATCGCCGTCAGCGGCTGATTGATCTCGTGGGCGAGCGATCCCGACAGCTCGCCGAGCACGGTCACCCGCGAGAGATGGGCGACCTCGTTCTGCCGCCTCTGCGATTCGAGCTCCGCCATCTTCTGCCACGTGACGTCGATCGAGACGCCCCGCACGCGGGCCCGCCCGTCCCCGGGGTCGCGCTCGCCGGCGCCGCGGAACGCGACCCAGCGAATCTCCCCGTCGGGGCGCACGATCCGATACTCACGCTCGAAGGACCTTCGATCGTCGACCGCGGACTCGATGGATCGCCGGATGTCCTCCCGATCCCCCGGGTGGACCGAGGAGAGAAGGCGGGACAGGTCGAGGCGCTCGTTCGGAGAGTAGCCGCGAAGCGACCCGCCCCGTGGCCGTCATCCACAGTTCGTCCGTTCCCGGGTCCCACGCCCAGAAACCCAGCTTCGCCGCGTCGGCCGCCACGGCCAGCTGTCGGTCGCTCTCTTGCAGGGCGTCCTGGCTCTCGCGGAGCGCGCGCGCCAGGGCGGTCGCGCGAAGGACGTCGGACGTCAACTCGTAGTCCCATCGCCGCGACGACGCCGAGGTACGCGACGCTGAACATGTACGGGAAGACCACAACCCCGGCATGGACCAGTGCCGCGTGGCCTGCGGCCCCGAGAACGAACAGCACCATGCTGCCGCCGACGATCGCCGCCCGTCCGCGCTCGCCGCGCCGCCAGACCGAAAGCGCCGCCGAAAGCAGGAAGGCGAGCAGCAGGATCGAGGAGAGCTCGCCCAGCCGCGTCCAGCGGCTGACGGTCCCCACGGCCACCGAGACGTCTTCTCCCAGGAACGCGACGCGGCGCAGGCTCGTGATCTCGACGAAGTTCAGGTTGGGCTGGCGGAGAAAGTTGACGAGGAGAGCCGCCGCCCTCGAGGCGATGGCCGCCGCAGCGAGCCCCGCGGAGCCCGCCCGAAAGAACGCGCGCACGAAGAGGACGAGCGACGTGACGAGAACGAAGATGGGAACGTGCATCCACCGCATGAGCAAGCCGAACTCGACCGGGTTGGCCGCCCGCATCAGCGCGAGCTCGACGGCCGCGATGGCCGTGACGGAGAGGCTGTTGACGGCGAAGAGGAAATTGGCCCGCTGCCGCTGCCGCACACCGATCAGGGCATGCACGAGCGCGAGCGTCAGGCACGACGACGCGATGGCGGACCAGACGACCGTGACCCAGCTCGTCACGAGGCCTCCCGGAGCCAGGCCGCCGGGGGCCGCCACGACGGCGGCAGGTCTCGAGCTCGCATCGTGGAGATGGTAAGGCAGAGCTCTCGCGCCATGGCCTCGCGTCGGGAACGGGGGTCTCGGGCAGGCCCCCGTCCGACTCCCCTGGATGGCCGAAGAGCCGTGTCGGAGGCAGGGCTGGCCGTCCGCTAAGACCTTGGTCCAATTGGCGCCGCCACCGGTCCCCGGAATAGGATGAGGCGTTCAGGAAACGAGGAGGACACGGTGACAACTCTCCAGTCGCTTCGGGCCAGGCTGTCGGGCGCCTTCGGCGTGGCGCTCGTCGCAACGCTCAGCGCGCTGATGGCCGCGCCGGCCGGCGCGGTCCCGACTCAGGATGCGCAGGCTGCCGCTCCCGCCACGGAGGCGCCGGAATCCGCGAAACTCACGCCCGACCAGCTCGACTCGCTGGTCGCGCCGATCGCGCTCTACCCCGATCCTCTGCTCGCCCAGTGCCTCGTGGCCGCGACGTACCCGATCGACGTCGTCGCCGCGCAGCAGTGGCTGGCCAAGAACGGCACACTCAAGGGCGATGAGCTCGTCAAGGCGGCCGAGAAGGAGCCCTGGGACCCGAGCGTCCAGGCCCTGGTGGTGCTGCCCGATGCGCTCAAGGTCCTGTCCGAGAACATCAAGTGGACGCAGGATCTCGGCGACGCGTTCCTCGCGCAGCAGAGCGAAGTGATGGACGCCGTCCAGCGCATGCGGGCGAAGGCGAAAGACGCGGGCAAACTCGCGTCGTCCGAACAGCAGAAGGTCGAAACGACTACGGTGGAGTCGAAGACCGTCATCGAGATCCAGCCCACGTCGACCGAGGTCGTCTACGTTCCGTCCTACAACCCGACGGTGATCTGGGGACCGCCGGTCTACCCGTATTACCCGATGTACTACCCGCCCTACGTGCCCGGCGCCGGGCTCATCGGGTTCGGTGTGGGCGTCGCCATCGGAGTCGGAATCAGCGGCGGCTGGGGCTGGGGCTGCGGCTGGCACGGCGGCGGCGGAAACACCATCAACATCAACAACAGCAACAACTTCGTCAACAACAGCAACCGTCAGAACAACGTCAGCAACCGCAGCGGCAACAGCAACTGGCAGCACAACTCGCAGCAGCGCGGCGGCGCGCCCGTACAAGGACAAGGCGACCGCCAGCAAGTACGGCGGCAACGCGCGCGGCGACTCGGCGTCGAGCCGGCAGGCCGGGGCGAGCCAGCGCCAGTCCCAGAGCATGGATCGCGGCGGTGCGAGCAGCCGCTCGGGCGCGGGCGCGAGCAGCTTCGACCGCGGCGGCTCCGCAGCTTCGACCGCGGCGGAAGCAAGTCGAGCCAGGTCGGCAGCCGCAACGTGCCGTCCTCGAGCTCCCGGGGCTCGTCCGCGTTCGGCGGAGGAGGAGGATCCTACAGCGGGAGCAGCGCGCGGTCGTCGAGCTCGCGCGGCTCGTCGAGCATGGGCGGAATGTCGCGCGGCGGCGGTGGCGGCGGGCGGCGGCGGTAACGGCGAGGAACGAAAATGAACATGAACAAACTGCGTCACTCTCACCGCGCTTTTCGGCTCTCGGCTTCGCTGGCGATCGCCTGCGCGTTCTGGGCCATTCCGGCCCGTGCCGCCAACCCGCCCGCGGCGCCGCGCGCCTTCGACACGCCGCAGCAGGCCGCCGATGCCCTGGTCAAGGCGGCCGAGGCGGGCGACATGGCGGCCGTCGACGCCATCTTCGGCGCCGAAGGCAAAGGCATCGTCTCTTCCGGCGACCCCGTCGCCGACAAGAACAGCCTCGCGAAGTTCGCCGAGCACGCCCGCCAGAAGATGGACGTGACCTTCGACGTCGCCGACCCGAAGCTGGCGATCGTGGTCGTCGGAAGCGAAGACTGGCCGATGCCGGTTCCGATCGTCGAGAAAAACGGCAAGTGGCGCTTCAACGCGAAAATGGGGCGCCAGGAGCTTCTCGCTCGCCGCATCGGCGGCAACGAGCTCGACGCGATCGCGCTCCTGCGCGGCTACGTCGATGCGCAGTGGGAGTACGCCTCGGAGCCGCGCGATGGCAGCGGCGTTCGCCAGTACGCGCAGAAGTGGGTGAGCACTCCCGGCACCCAGGACGGGCTCTCGTGGCGAGACACGACCGGCAATCCGGCGGGTCCGATGGGCGACGAGATCGCCAAGGCCCTCGCCGCCGGCTACACCAAGAAGAGCGAGCCGTACAACGGCTACTACTTCCGCACGCTGACGGCCCAGGGTCCCGTCGGCGAGGCTGGGCGCCCGCGACTACGTCTTCAAGGGAATGATGATCGGCGGCTTCGCCGCGATCGCCTGGCCCGCCAACTACGGCGTCACGGGCGTCCAGACCTTCGTCGTCAACAACGACGGCGTCGTCTACCAGAAGGACCTCGGCCCGGACACGGCGAAGCTCGCCCCGAAGATCAAGGCCTACAACCCGGACAAGACCTGGACCGTCACCGACGACGCGCAATAGCGGCGTCGAAGGGAGCCGACATGCGGAGCGTGAGCGGGGCTACCCCCGGCGGGTCGGCACGGACGGCTCCATGAGCGGCGTCCTGACGGACTTCCGCCGGACCCCGCTCTACTGGCTGGTCGTCTTCGTCCCGGTGGTCTTCGCCGCGGAGAAGCTACGGCCCGAGAGCTACACGCTCGTGTTCCTCCTTTCGGTCGTGGCCATCGTCCCCCTCGCCGGGCTGCTCGCCCGCGCGACCGAGAGCGTCGCGGCGAAGACCGGGGACGCGATCGGCGGGCTCCTGAACGCCACGCTCGGCAACCTGACGGAGCTCGTCATCGCCATCACGGCGCTCTCGGCCGGCATGTTCGACCTCGTCAAGGCGTCGCTGGCCGGCGCGATCGTGACCAACGGCCTCTTCATGCTCGGGGGAGCGTTTCTCCTCGGAGGTCTCCGGCACCGCGTGCAGGAGTTCAACCCGCGAAACGCGCGGGTCCAGGCGGGAATGCTGCTGCTCGCCACGATCGCCCTGGTCGTTTCGGCGGCCACTACCCGCGTCGACCAGCTCAACGTGGCCTCCTTCCGGTTGCCCCTCGGCCTCACGATCTCGTTCATCCTTCTCGCAACCTACGCCCTGAGCCTTCTCTTTTCGCTCAAGACCCACCGCGAGTTCTTCACGAGCACGGAAGGCGGAGAGCACGGCGAGACCCCCTGGCCGCTGCCGGCCGCCCTCGGAACGCTCGCGGCCGTGACGGTGTTGATCGCCCTCGTCAGCGAGATCTTCGTCGGCTCCGTCACGGAGGCGGCCAGGTCCCTCGGCCTGTCGCAGGCGTTCGTGGGCTTCGTCGTCGTCTCTCTCGTCGGCGCCGCGGCGGAGATGACGGCCGCCTTCTCGGCGGCGCGCAAGAACCGGCTCGACCTCTCCGTCGGGATCGCCATGGGAAGCTCCGTCCAGATCGCTCTGTTCGTCGCTCCGGTGCTCGTCCTTCTGAGCTATGCCGTCGCTCCGTCGCCCATGGATCTCACCTTCGCCGGCGGCCAGGTGCTCATGGTGCTCCTGACCACCCTGACGGTGAGCATGGTCGTTGCGACCGGCAGCTCGGCCTGGTACTCGGGCGTTCAGCTCATCGCGGTCTACGCGGTCTTTGCGGCGACGCTCTACCTGATGCCGAACTAGGGCCGCGGCGGCCGAAGGAGCACACGATGCCCGAGGAGAAGCGCCGCCGGGTCCTCGAGCCGACCGAACGGTTCTCCGAGATCCTGTTCGGCCTCATCATGGTCCTCACTTTCACGGGCGCGCTTTCGGCGGCTGAGAGCGGCCGCAGCGAAGTACGCACGATGCTCATCGGCGCGATCGGCTGCAATCTCGCATGGGGCATCGTCGACGCGGCCTTCTACCTCATGAACGCGATCAGCCGCCGCGGGCACATCCTCGTGTCCTACCTGCGCCTGCGCGAAACGGCCGGGCCCGACGAGGGCAACGCCCTGATCGCCGAGGCTCTGCCGCCGCTCGTCGCCTCGGTCCTGCGCCCGGAGGAACTCGGCTCCATACGACAGCGTCTTCTCGCCCTGCCCGAGCCTCGCCGGCGGGCATCGCTCGAGCGCGACGATTTCCGGGGCGCCCTCGGGGTCTTTCTGCTCGTCTTCCTTTCGACCTTCCCGGTCGTCGTTCCCTTCTTCTTCATACGCGATGCGATGCCCGCTCTGCGCGTCTCCAACGCCGTGGCGATTGCTCTGCTGTTCTACGGCGGCTACAAGCTCGGAAAATACTCCGGGTACCGTCCGTGGCTTACGGCCCTCGTCATGGTCGCCGTCGGCCTCGTTCTCGTCGCGCTGACGATCGCGCTCGGCGGATGACGGCCGCTCGCCTCCTCGCGCTCGCGATCGTCACCGCGCTACCCGTCCCGGTATCAGCCCAGGAACGGGCCGTCGCCGCGCCGCCGGCCGCCGAAGAGAAGCTCGCCTGGGAGTTCAACGCCAGTGTGTTCGGCTACTTCCCGCCGGAGGACACGAACTACGGCCAGCCGACGATCATGGCCGACCGCGGGTCGCTCCATCTCGAAACCCGCTACAACTACGAGGGAATCGACACCGGCTCCGCATGGGTCGGCTGGAACGTCGGCGTCGGCGAGAAGCTGCGGCTCGATGCGACTCTCATGGCCGGAGGCGTCTTCGGCGAAACGAAGGGAGTCGCCCCGGGCTACGAATTGACGGTCTCCCTGGGCTCGTTCGAGCTCTACAGCGAAGGCGAGTACGTCGTCGACGTCGAGGACTCGGACAACAACTTCTTCTACAACTGGGCCCAGCTTTCCTACTCCCCCCTCGACTGGCTCTCCGTGGGGCTCGTCTCGCAGCGAACGCGGACGTACGAAACGGGCCTCGACGTGCAGCGCGGGTTCCTCGTCGGCTTCACGCGCGAGAACCTGAGCCTGACCGTCTACGTGTTCAACCCCGGATGGGAGACGCCGACGGTCGTCACCTCGGTCGCCGTCAGCTTCTAGCGGACGGTTCGGTCGGCCGAATCCGCGCATACGAACCAAATCGAATCGATCCGGCGGAACGTCGTCGGCCGAGGTGCCTCGACAAGAGGTGAGGCCGCGCAATTCGCCGTGCTACATTCCGAACGTTCCCGACAAGTGAAGGAGGAAATTGTGAAGCAGCGGAGTTGTCTCTCGCGGATCGGATTGGCGGCGGCGCTCGTGCTCGTGGCCGGGCTCGCGCTCGCCCAGGATGCACCGGTCGGCCCGATGTCGGTGACGACGGCCCCGTTGGCCCCGAGCTCGTTCGGGCCGAACACGGCCGTCCTGTCGATCCCGGTCGACGCTTTTTCTCCGGTGGACTCGGCCACATCGTGGAACTTCGACGTCTCGAGCTTCGCCCGCTATCGGACCGGGGGCGTGTCGGGGTGGTTCGACGCTCCCGTCAACCTCCCGTCGGGAGCCCGCATCGACGGCGTTGCCATCGAGGTTTACGACAACGATCCGGCATACGAGATTTCGAGCTGGCTCGGTATCCACGTCGGCACCGCCGCCGGGACCAACGCCAACTTCGTCAACGCCGCCAACACCTTCGGCGTTCCGGGCTGGACGTACGTCACCAACCCGAACATCAACACCACCGTCGACAACCTCAACAATGCCTACTTCATCCAGGTCAACCTGTACACCAACGCCGGGCTGCACAAGCTGCGCCGGGTGCTGGTCTACTACCACCTCCAGGTCAGCCCGGCTCCGCTGACCGCGACGTTCGGCGACGTGCCGACCGGACACCCCCAGTTCCAGTTCATCGAGGCCCTCGTCGCCTCCGGCGTCACGGCCGGCTGCGGCGGCGGGAACTACTGTCCGAGCAATCCGCTCACGCGCGGACAGATGGCGGTCTTCCTGAGCAAGCTGGTCGGTCTTTACTGGGCGAACTGAGCTCCCGGTCCTCGAGTCCATCCACGGCCGGCCTTCGGGCCGGCCGTTGGCGTTGCGGGACGGCGACGGCTCACCGCCCCCACTTGCTCGCGGACGAGGCGCGCCTCGAGCTTCTCCCTCGGGGTCTCCGGGGCGTCTTCGGCCGTGTCGAGGTGGCCCTAGTCGCTCGGGGCCCGGACGGCGGCGGCGGCCATCGCGTCGCGAAGGTCGGCCAACGGGCGCTGGCTGACGCTCAGGATGCCGCTGTCGGGGCGATCGAGCGAGGCGATCAGACCGAACACCAGGGCGAAGGACGCGGCCATATTCAGCCGCCCCATGGACCGTTTGGATGCCGCGATTCCGGTCTGATAGCCCACGGCCATCATGCCGAGAATGGTGACGCCATAGAGCACGATCCATATCTCGCTGGGAAGCCGCTCTTGCATCCCGAGGGCCAATCTCGTCGCATGAATCCCGCTGACCTCGTTCAGGGACTCGATATACAGCGCGGCCACGTCCGAGTTCATGTCCTTCCGCGCATTCGCGACGGCCATGCTCCAAAGGCCGTCTTCTAGCCGCTGAGTCTCGGACAGGAAACGCTTGACGCCGGACGGCTCGAGGCGGCCCGCCTCCGCGAAGGCCACGCGCAAATCGACGTACTGGTGGAGTAAAGCGGCGGCCCTGGCGCGATCGCCTTCCGGCAGAAAGTCCGATCGTTGCCAGGCTGCGCGGAGGGCAACCGCTTCCTGACGAACCAGCTCCTTCCGTGTGCCCCGGAGCTCCCAGACGATTCCGAATGTGAACGCCAGCATGAACGCCGCGAGCCCGAGGACGGCGCCGGCAATCGCCGAAACCGGCGATTCCTTGACTTCCTCGGACCGCCGGTGCGCAGAACGCCCCAGCCTGTACCCGGCTTCGATGGCCGCCATCACGACAAGAAACGTTGCGGCGAAAATCGCCAAGATGGGTATCGAATCGAAGCGCATAGGTCGTCAGCCTCGCTTGTCTCTCAACGTCGAGCGGTTCGCGTAGTCGAAGGGCTGTAGCGTATCGCGGCGGACGGCATCCAAATGGCAGCCGCCCGATGTCGACGATCTGATGTAAACGCATCATCGGCCGCCGGTTCGCCGTGATTAGTCTCGATGCATGGAAAGTGCCGTTTCCACCGGGGAGGATGCCGTGCCCATTCCGGATCGGCTGGAGGATCGGCTGGAGGACCGGCTCGAGTTCGAGATGCTCCTGGCCGATCTGTCATCGAGATTCATCAACCTCCCTCCCGCCGCGGTGGACGGCGAGATCGAGAAGGCACTGGGCCGGGTATGCAAGCCTCTCGGAGTCGATCTCTCGGTGCTCTGGCAGTGGTCCGACACGGAGCCGATGGTCATCACGCCCACCCACGCGTACTGGGTCCAGGAGGGCCTGCGACCGACCGAGCCGCTGCGGCAGGATCAGTTTCCCTGGGTCCTCGAGCAGATCATCGCCGGCAAAACGGTGGTGATTCCGGCGATCGCGGAGATGCCGGCGGACGCGGCCGTCGACCGCGAGAACGCGCTCCAGATGAGCCTGAAGTCGTGCCTCTGCCTCCCTCTCCTGCCAGGCGGCGAGCCGCCCATCGGCTGCCTCGCCTTCAACACCGTGCATGAGTGCCGCGACTGGCCGGACATGTTGGTGAATCGGCTGCAACTCGTCGCTCAGGTCTTCTGCAATGCCCTGGCCCGGAGACGCGCCGACCAGACCCTGCGCGGTCGCGAGGCTGAGCTCCGAAACCTGAGCCGCCGCCTGATCCAGGCGCAGGAGAAGGAGCGCGCGCTCCTGGCGCGCGAGCTCCACGACGATCTGACCCAGCGGCTGGCGGTCCTGGCGATCGACGTCGGCAAGGCGGAGCTCGCCGCGCCCGCCGGCACGCAGGCCGACGCGATGCGCGCCGTGCGCGAGAGTCTCGTGACCTTGAGCGAGGACGTCCACTCCCTCGCGTACCAGCTCCACCCGTCGGTCCTGGAGGAGCTGGGCCTGGCCGCCGCGCTCAACGCGGAATGCGAGCGGCTTGGCCGCCGAACGCGCGTCGACTTTTCGGCCAGACTGGCTCCGGTGCCCGCCACCGTCTCCCGCGACGCGGCCCTCTGTCTTTTCCGCGTGGCCCAGGAGGCGCTGACCAACGTCGTCCGGCACTCTCGGGCGCGGACCGCAACTCTCGACCTGCGTCCGTTGGACGAGGGCCTGCTCCTCTCGGTCCGCGACGACGGCGTCGGATTCGACCGCGCAAGAAACGGAAACGGACGGAGCCTCGGCCTCGCCAGCATGCGCGAGCGGGTGGAGCTCGTCCACGGCACGCTCGACGTCGAAAGCGCGCCCGGCCACGGCACCTCGGTCGTCGCCTGGGTCCCCGCGGAAGGAGTGGCGCGATGAGCCTTCGCCGACGGCCCCGCGTCCTGATCGCCGACGACCATCTCCTGGTCGCCGAGGCGCTGAAGAGCCTGCTCGCGGCCGAGTTCGACCTGGTCGGCGTGGTGGAAGACGGGCGCGCGCTGGTCGAGGCGTCCCGAACGCTGCGGCCGGACGTGGTCGTCGCCGACGTCACGATGCCTCACCTGAACGGTATCGAAGCCCTGGTCCAGATGAGGAAGGGCGGAGATCGCGTCCCCGTGGTCTTCCTCACGATGCACCGGGACGCGACTTACGCGCGCCGAGCGCTCGATGCCGGGGCATCGGGATTCGTGCTCAAGCACTCGGCTCCGACCGAGCTGGTCTCGGCGATCCGCGCCGCACTCGACGGAAAAACCTACCTCACCCCGCAGCTGGCGGGAGAAGTCCTGGGCGCCATGAAGCTGGGACCGGACAAGGCCGTCAATCCGGTCGAATCCCTGACCCCGCGTCAGAAGGAAGTGCTCCATCTCCTGGCGGAAGGCCGCTCGGCGAAGGAGATCGCGTCGGACCTCGCGATCTCGGCCCGCACCGTGGAGTTCCACAAGTACCAGATTCTGGAGACCCTGGGCCTGCACACCAACGCCGAGCTCGTCCACTTCGCCATCAAGCACGGTGTCGTGGAGCTCTGACGCCGCAGCCCGCGCTGCGATCGCCCGGGGACGAGGTCGTGGGGAACGCCACTCGGTGGGTCAGGCACCTGTCCATTGCCGCCTGTGCCGCCTGTCTCCTGCGCGGCACGGCGCGGGGCGCAGACCCCTGGGAGCTTTGGCCCGAGGCCAGCGCCTTCCTGACCCTGGGCCCCGTCACGAGAGCCTACCTGGACGCGTCCTATGCGAGGGAAGACGACACGGAGCACCGGACACTCGACGCCTCGGCCTTCCTGGACATCTCGATCAAGCCCATCCTGTCCTCCTCGCGCGCCGGCCTGGACTGGCAGCGGAGTCGGTACTTCTGGGCGCGGATCGGCTATACCCGCGTCCTCGAGATCACGAGCGGCACGCGCGACCTCACGGAGAACCGGGCGGTCGTCTCGGCCTACGGGAAGCTCCCGCTGCCGGCGGAGGTCTGGCTGGAGGGACGAGCCCGGGTCGACTTCCGCTGGATCGACGGGGTCTACTCGACGCGCTACCGGCTGCGACTCGAAGCCACCCGTGAGTTCATCGTGAAGGGTCACCCGGTCGTTCCCTTCCTGAACGCCGAGGCGTTCTACGACACGCGTTACGACGGCTGGTCCCGCTTCCTCTACGAGGCCGGCGCGGAGGTCACGGTCGACAAGCATTTCCGATTCGAGCTGAAGGTGTCGCGGATGTCCGACGTCCTCCCCGAGAACTCCGGCGTGAATGCCGTGGGCCTCGTGGCCAAGTGGTACTACTGAGACTCTCGGGCATTCGGCCCCGATTCTCGAGACCTTCCGCCGCAGACCTCGCAATTTCCCGCGGCCGGATACCCGGGATTTCCCGAGGTCACAGCCGTCCGGCGCTCGGGTAGCTTCGGAATCGAGGCCAGCCGCTTCGTGAAGACGAAGCTCCTCGCCGGTTCAAACGATCGATCGCTCCGGGACTGAACAAGGAGGAAGCACGATGAACAGACCGAAGACCTGGGCCGCGGCGGCCGGTGCGGCGACGGGCAAGATGAAGGGTCGATTCACCAGGATCCGAGGCATCCTCTCCATGGCGGCTCTCGTCGCGGCGCTGGGTCTCGCCGGCGCGCCGGCCATGAGCGGCGCCAGCGGCATCGACCCGGACGCCGATGAGGTCCTGCGGGCGATGTCGAAATACATGGGGCGTCTCTCGGCCTACAGCGCACAGGCCGAGGTCGACACCGAGGTCGTCGACATGAACGGGCAGAAACTGCAGCTCGCGAGCTCCGGAAACTTCGTGCTCAGCCGGCCCGGAAGCTTCTACTCGCAGCGCCGGACGCCGTACGGAAGCTTCGAGCTCTTCATCGACGGCAAGACCGTGACGATCTCCTCCACGTCGCGGGGCGCCTACTACCAGATGGCGGCGCCCGGGTCGCTCGATCACGCCATCACCGCTCTGGGCGAAGAGACCGGTTTCGAGCTTGCAGGCGCGGATCTGCTGTACTCCGACCCGTTGCCCGGCCTTCTCACCGACGTGACGAGCGGCCAGTACATCGGCACGACCTCGGTGAACGGAGTGGAATGTCATCATCTGGCGTTCCGGGCGTCGAAGGTCGACTGGCAGATCTGGATCCAGACCGGCGACAAGCCGCTTCCCATGAAGTACGTCATCACCACGAAGTGGATGACCTCGGCGCCGGAGTTCACGGTGCTCCTCCGGGACTGGGACATTCAGCCGAAGATCCCGGCCGGCCGCTTCGATTTCACGCCGCCCGCGGGCGCCAAACGGATCACGTCGCTTCGGCTCACCGGGACCGGTGAAGTCGAGATCGGAGAGGAGAAACCATGAGCACGAAACAATCCCTGCGCCGGGCCCTCCTGGTCTCCGCCCTGCTCGGCGCCTCGCTGACCATTGATGGGCGCGTGCCCCCGCGCGGCGTCGGAGTCGGAGCACCCGGAAGGCCGGTGGCCGGTGTCGCCCGCCGGACGACACGTCGCGTCATCCGCCGGACGGCGATCCTCGTGGCCACCCTGCCGCCGGCATGCACCACCGTCGTCGTCGAGAACGTCAGCCTGCACCAATGCGGCGGGACCTACTACCAGGCGTCCGGCTCGCAATACGTCGTCGTCAACGTCGACTGAGCGGTTAGAGGCCGACGGGGCCGGGACCCGAAAGATCGGATCCAGCCAAAGTGACTCTTGGGTCGAGCGGCGCCCTCGGCAGCGAGGCGCCGCTCGTTGCATAGCCGAGCCTCGGCGGAGAAACCGCCGTTCGCGACTCCGGCTCCCTCGCAATTTCCCGCGGGCGGTTACCCGGGATTTCCCGAGGTCACAACGCTTCCGCGGTCGCGTAGCTTTCAATCGCGGCGATCAGCCGCGGAACAGGAGACCTCGATGCCCGAAACATCTCCAAGCTGCGTGCTCCTGGCGGATCGGCATCACGGTCTCACCGAGGCCGTGCGCGGTCTCCTCGAAACGGCGTTCGGAACGGTCGTCATGGTGGCCGAGGAGACGTCGCTGCTCGAGGCCGCGGCCCGGATCAAGCCCGACGTCGCGGTCGTGGATCTCTCGCTGGCGCAGGGCAGCGGGCTCGGGTGGCTGCGCACGCTGCGCCAGCGTTCCCCCGGGCTCGGTGTGATCGTTCTGAGCGTCCACGACGAGCCGAGCGTCCGCCGCGCGGCCCTCGAGGCCGGTGCCGACGCCTTCGTACTCAAGCGCGCGATCGTGACGGACCTGCTCCCGGCGGTGGACAAGCTTCGCGGGATCGGAGCGGCACCGGAAGCGGCCGCGACGAAGGAGACACGATGACGAGAGTCTTGCGGTCGAAAGGCCGAGTCTTGCCCGCCATTGTGGCTGCCGTCCTCTCGATCGCGCTCCTCGCGCCCTGCGCCGTCGCGCAGGAGAGTCCGGCTGCCTCGACGAGCAACGAGTTCTGCAACTACGTCGAGCTCTACCTGCTGCTGCCCTGGATCTCGGGAACGGTCGACGTCGCCCGGCTCCAAACGCAGATCGACGTGAACGCCTCGGACGTCCTCGGGAACCTGAAGTTCGCGGCGCTCGCCGACTATCGCGGCGAGGCCCGGAAGTGGGCCGTGCTGGCCGACGTCATCTACATGAACGTCGGAGGCGACGGCACGGGCACCCAGGAGCTCAGCACGGCGGAGGTCGACGTCAAGGAGTTCATCGCCGAGCTCGACGGCGCCTGGAGGATCTCGAAGTCCTTCGAGCTGCTCGCCGGCGGGCGCTACACGCACCTCCGGACGACGGTCACGCTGACGACTCCCGGGAGCACCAGCGAGGCGAAGATCGAGGAGGACTGGTTCGACCCGATCGTCGGCGCCCAGGCCTTCCTGCCCCTTTCGAAGGCCTTCCAGCTGCAGATGCGCGGCGACGTCGGCGGCTTCCACGTCGGCTCCAACTTCACCTGGCAGGCCATCGCCCGGGTGAACTGGCAGGTGTCGCGCGTCGTCAGCCTGGGAATCGGCTACCGATGGCTCGACCAGGACTTCGAGACGGGCTCGGGAGTCGACTATTTCCGATGGGACGTCCTGACTCAGGGGCCGCTGCTCGCGGGCGGCTTCAGATTCTAGTCACGCAACGAAACCGAAGACCGAAAGGAGAAACACAGTCATGACAACGAGCGCAACCTCGAGGAATCCAAGAAGGAGGTCCACGACATGAAACTCAAGCCCGGTCCCACCCGCAGGGTCCACGCCAACAACACCCGCGGTGCCGCGTTCTGCGGAATGGGCGCCTTCGTCGGCATCGGCAAGACACAGCGGGCTCACGTCTATACGGCGGCCTCCCTTCCGGTCGGCCCGGACGACTACAAGAAGATCGATCCGGAGAAGCTGGCGCGGGAGCTCGGAGTGGACCAGTGCGCGGTCAACAGCGGCCGCTTCTGGATGATGGACGAAGTGGATTACGCCGGCGGCGACAGCGTCGATTTCCATGGCGTCAAGATGAATTGGGCGGGCGACATGACCGGGGCCGAAATGATGACCCAGTTCCAGAGCGCTTACGTGCCCTCGTTGATCCAGCGCAACACGATCTGGACCTGGCACAAGGGCAAGCCCGTGCATCTGCTGCGCGAGCCGGGCGGTCCCGTCTGGGTCCTGCAGGAATACACCAAGGCGGTCGATTCGAGCCTGACCCCCGACAACCTCGACACGGTGGGGAGCAAGCTGAAGAACCTGCCCAAGGGCTGGACGTTCGAGACCAAGGTGCTCACGGAGAACCTTTCGCTGGATACGGGCCGCGCCGGCGGATGGGCCGCCATCCTGCGCGACGATCTCCACTGCACGTACCAGGGCTGCGGCTATGGCGCGGACACCAGCGCCAACTACGTGCCGTGACGAGGAATCCATCGACCCGGGGGGCCGCGGCGCCCCCCGGCTCCCGCTCCTGACGGAACGAATGGGAGGTTGCTCATGGCAACGACTCGAGCTCAGGAGCCCGTCGACCACGGTGACGGGCGCCCAGCTTCCGAAGATGAAACAGACGACGCTCGGTCTCTATGTGACCGCCGCGCAGGCCTACGACATGTGGAAGGCCGCGCCAGACGAGGTGAAGATCATCGACGTGCGGACCCCGGAAGAGTGGGCCTTCGTCGGTCACCCGCAGATGGCCTGGAACATCCCGGTCGCCTTCGTGAGCTACCAGAGAAAGGACGACAAGTTCACGTACGCGCCGCAGATGAACACGGCATTCGTCGCGCAGGTCAAGGAGATCGCGAAGCCGTCCGACGTCCTGCTCGTCACGTGCCGGTCCGGCGGCCGGGGCGCCATGGGCGTGAACCAGCTCGCGGCGGCCGGATTCACCACCGCCTACAACATCGTCGACGGGATCGAAGGAGACACCGTGGACGATCCCGAGAGCGTCTTCCACGGCAAGCGGATGAAGAACGGCTGGAAGAACTCGGCGCCCTGGGTCTACGACGTCGATCCCGAAAAGATCATCATCGAAGAAGGCGCCTCCCAGCAGATGAGATCGCCGGCACCCGCGCCGGTGTCATGACCGAAGTCGCGATGTCCACCGGATCTGCGCGACGCGAGGAGGAGGCGGCATGAAAGTCATCATCGTCGGCGGCGTGGCGGGAGGCGCCTCCTGCGCGGCGCGCCTGCGGCGGCTGGACGAGAAGGCCGAGATCCTGATGGTGGAGCGCGGACCGTACGTCTCGTACGCCAACTGCGGCCTCCCGTACCACATCTCCGGCGTGATCCCGAAGGAGTCCAGCCTCCTCCTCGCAAACGAACAGTTCTTCAAGGGGTTCTTCAACATCGACGTCAGGACGCGCTGCGAGGCGGTCTCGATCGACCGGAAGCAGAAGACCGTCGAGCTGAAGAACGTCTCGACCGGCGAGACGACGACCGAGAGCTACGACAAGCTCGTCCTGTCGCCCGGCGCCGCCTCGATCCGGCCCCCGCTGCCGGGCATCGACCTGCCCGGCATCTTCCAGGTCCGGACCGTTCCGGACGCCCACGCGGTCAAGGAGTGGATCGAGAAGGGGACCGCCTTTCTCGCCGGCGTGTTCAACTACTCGGGCATCCAGTTCGTCAAGCCGCCGAAGACGGGCCGTCGTCATCGGCGGCGGCTTCATCGGCCTCGAGACGGCCGAGAACCTCGTCCACGCGGGCTTCGAGGTGACGCTCGTCGAGATGCTCGACCAGGTCCTCGCTCCTCTCGACCGGGAGTTCGCCCGGCTCGTCGAGGAGCACCTGAAGCGCCACGGCGTCCGGCTCGCGCTCGCCGACGGCGTCGCGGAGTTCACGCAGCTCGAAGGCGGCGCGATCGAGGTGAAGACGAAATCCGGCAAGGGCTATCCCGGCCGACGTCGTGATCCTCGCCCTCGGCGTGCGTCCCGACACGACGCTGGCGAAGGCCGCCGGCCTCGAGATCGGCGAGCGCGGAGGAATCCGCGTCGACGAGCACATGCGCACGAGCGATCCGGACATCTTCGCCGTCGGCGACGTGGTCGAGGTGAAGGACTGGGTCACCGGGCAATGGAGCCTCGTCGCGCTGGCCGGGCCGGCGAACCGCCAGGGGCGGATCGCGGCCGACGTCATCGCGGGGCGCGACTCCCGCTTCCGCGGCACCCAGGGGACCTCGATCATCGGGCTCTTCGGCGCCGCCGTCGCCTGGACCGGCGTCAACGAGAAGACGCTCAAGCGCAACGGCGACACCGACTACGAGAAGGCCTACATCTTCCCGAACGCTCACGCCGGCTACTACCCGGGCGCGAAGATGCTCGGGCTGAAGGTCCTCTTCCGGAAATCCGACGGCCGTCTCCTCGGGGCGCAGTGCCTGGGCGAGGACGGGCCGGGAGTGGACAAGCGAATCAGCGCCCTCGCGATGGCCCTCCAGATGAAGGCGACGGTGAAGGACCTCGAAGAGGCCGAGCTCTGCTATGCGCCGCAGTTCGGCAGCGCGAAGGACGCGGTCAACTTCGCCGGGATGGTCCCGGGCGACGTCCTCCACGGCGACATGCCGCTCGCCCACTGGGGCGAGACGGATGGCGCCTTCCTCCTCGACGTGCGCATGCCGGTCGAGCTCGTCGTCGAGACCGTACCGGGCGCGGTCAACATCCCGCTGCCCCAGCTCCGCGCGCGACTCGGCGAACTCCCGAAGGACCGGGAGATCCTGACCATTTGCCGCTCCGCGGGCCGCGCCTATTTCGCGGCGCGGATCCTGCTCCAGAACGGCTTCAAGGCCCGGGTTCTCTCCGGCGGCATGCTGTCGCGGGCGATGGTCCTGGAGAGGTAAGACGAGGCAGGTGAGATGAACAACTTTCTGGAAATGGTGGCGCGCGGTTTCGGGCAGCTCATCGATCGGCTGAGAGGACCGCTGAACTTCCGGCTGGTGGTCATGCCCATCGTCGTCACCGTCCTCGCCTTGCGCGCCGACTGGGAGGATGCCCGGGAAGGGCGGCCCGCGTTCCTGGGGGCGTTCATCAAGGACCCCGTCGAGCGGAACCGGCTCTTCCGCAGCGCGCTCAAGGACATCGGCAAGGTCTTCATCATGGCCGTCGCGCTCGACACCGTGTACCAGGTGATGGTCTTCCGCTTTGTCTACCCCGTGCAGGTGCTGATCGTGGCGGTCCTCTGCGCCGTCGTGCCCTACGTTCTGGTTCGCGGGCCTATAACTCGCACCGCCCGCCTGCTCTACCGCAAGGCCCGCCATGAGGGTTGATCCCATGTCCCTTCTTCGCCGTGTGCCGATGCTGACCTGGGGCGCCGAGCCTGGGCCCAGTGACTCTACGACCAACAGGGAGGGGAAATTCGATCTGAAGAACCCGATGGAACAGCGCGGCATCGCGATCCAGGCGACCGGGTCTGGCTTTGAAAGATCGCCGTCACCGCCGGTCCGGTGAGGCACAAGAAGGAGCAAACCATGAGAAAGAAATTGACGGACATGCGCCCGGTCGACGACATCGTCACCCAGAACACCCCGGGCCTCAAAATCTGGGAGGAGAACTGGAACGGCATGCAGTGCGCCTACCACGTCTTTGCCCCGGGTACTGATTTCACACAGATTCTGGCTGGGAAGGGACTGGCGCACGATCTGTGCGGGGTTGAACATTGGGCTTACGTCTTGAAGGGTTCGTTGAAGGTCATTTACCTCGACGGGACCGTTGAGATTTGTCGTGCCGGGGAAGCGTGCTACTGGCCAGCTCCGCACAACTTCATCTCGGAGGAAGGGGCCGAGATCATCCAGTTCAGCACCGCTGGCGGGTTGGCTTCGCAAGCCAAGATAATTCAGGAGCATTTCGCGAAGATGAAGAAGTAAGTGTTGATGACGGGATGGGGCCTGCCCGAACGGGCAGGCCCCGCCACGGCGAAGAATTGCGAGGAACATGGCGACGTCTGAGTTACATCTGCTGCCGACACTCGGAGTTGCGCTGCTGTTCGCCGGCGTCTTTCTGTTCGGCGGCCGGGCAGCTCCCGGGCCGGGCCGGATCGGCCACCGACGGTTCCTTTCCTTCGCGGCCGGCGTGTCGGTGGCCTACACGTTCGTCCATGTGCTGCCAGCGCTGCACACGATCCGGGAGATCCAGACACGCTCCCTGAGCAAATCCATGGTGTTCCCGGAGCATGGCGTCTACCTGTGGACCATGGTTGGCTTCCTCGTCTTCTTCGGGCTCGAGAAGATGGCCAATACGCCACAGGCGCCGCAGGCGCACGGGGCTCATGGGGGCCGTCAAACATCGTGGCGCCCCTGGCTGCAGATGAGCGGTTTCGCCCTCTATGCGTGGATCCTCGCCTACACGATGGTGTGGACCGGGAAGAATGGACTGACCCTGGCTCTGTTCGCGGTGGCCATGGGCCTGCACCTCTTCACGATTTCGAGCAACCTGAGCAGCCACTATCGTGAGACCTATCACCCTCGGGGTGCGCTGTTGCTGGCCTCAGCCTCCCTGGCCGGCTGGGGAGCGGCCGCAACGCTGGAGATTCCGATTCTGTGGTTGTTCAACCTGGTGGCTTTCGTGATGGGCGGCGTGGTCGTCAACGCCGCGATCGCCGAGCTCCCGAAGGAAAGCGAAAGCCGGTACGGGTCCTTCGTGATTGGCGCCGTGTCGTACACCGCCCTGCTCCTGGCTTTGTCGCACCTGGAGACTGCTCCGTGACTGACGACGCCAAGCCGATCCAAAGCGGACTGAAGAGAGCGCCGGCTATGGAGGCCCTATGAGTGACACGGAGCTGAAACCCAACGACATCCTGGCGCTGGATCGCACGCGCATGGCCGCCGAGCGCACGCTTATGGCCTGGGTTCGAACCTCCCTCGCCATGATCACCTTCGGGTTCACGATCTACAAGTTCCTGCAGGTCGTTCAAGAGCAGAGCAAGGTGCTCATCATGCGGCCGCAGGCGCCCCGCAACCTGGCGATCGCCCTCATTAGCATCGGGACCTTCGCACTCGTCGTCGCGTGCACGCAGTACTGGACATACGTCAGAAGATTGAGCCCCGTGCGGGCCTACAAGCCCTGGGGCCTCGCTTTCATCGTCGGCTGCCTCATTGCGCTCCTTGGCATCCTGATGCTCGCGAGCGTCGTCTACAACGCCGGACCCTTCGATTGACGCCTTATTTTTTTTCTACCAAGAGGTCACGTGTGAAGGCCAGGCTCCAGCGATTCGCGTCGATTGTCCTCGTTGCCCTCGCGGTCGGCGCCGTCGGCCGGGGCCAGGAGGGGTTGACCCCGGCCGAGCAGAAGGAAAGGGAGAACGCTCTCGCACAAATGCTCGCCAACCCGGTCGCGAATCTCTGGTCCCTGCAGTTTCAGTTCAACAACTTTCAGCTCACGAACGACCGCTGGAACAACAACCTGAACTTCCAGCCCGTCATGCCGGTCAGCCTGACGAAAGACTGGAACCTCATCACGCGTCCCGTCATCCAGGTCTACAACAGCGCGCCCTATCAGACGTCCACGGGGGCCGACGCTCGCACGACCAACTTCGGCGACTGGACGCAGCTCGAGCTCCTGTCGCCGGCCGAGAGCGGGAATTGGCTGCTCGGCGGGGGACCCACGTTCATCTTCCCGACGGCGGGCTCCATCTACACGGGGCAGGGCAAATGGCAGGTCGGCCCCGCCGCGGTCGTCGCCTACATGACCAAGAAGTTCATCCTAGGCGTATTCCCTCAGCAGTGGTGGTCCTACGCGGGCGATCCCAGCCGCGCGGACACGAGTCAGATGAACATCCAGCCGATCGCGAACCTGTTCTTCGACGGCGGTTGGAACGTGGGTTACTCGGGCAACATCCTGGCCAACTGGGAGGCCTCCGGGAGCGACCGCTGGACCGTTCCGATCGGCGTCGGCGTCGGCAAGGTCGTGAAGTTCGGACGGCTTCCCGTGAAGATCTCGCTCGCAGGACAGTACATGGTCACGCAGCCGGATCCCGTGGGACAGCGTTGGAACATCCAGCTCTCGCTGACTCCGGTGCTTCCCAAGCTCATCAAGGGCGTGCTCTTCGAGTGAGGCGAGGCGGCCATCGAGCCACGGAGGCAATCTCATGGTGAACTCAACTGGCGGTCCGGTCAAAACGGAGACGGGCTCGAACGCCACGGCGCCAGCCGTTGATAACCCTGTCGGCGCCGGAGGCCTCCGAGGTGTGGCGAAACGAACGTTTACGCCGAGTAACATCCTGAAAACGGTCGCCAACATGGCAATTTCGCTTCCCGTCATCATCCGGTCGATATTTCGGCCGAAAACATCCAAGGCGCTTCGCGAAAAGGTCATGCTCGGGGTCACCGCGATCAACGATTGCCGATACTGCGCGTGGGGTCATTCCCACTGGGCGACATCCCAGGGCATCCCGCTGGAAGAGGTCAACCGGATACTCGGCAGTCAGGACGACTCACTCAAGGCGAGCGATTCCGCCGAAGCGGCGGCCATTCTGTTTGGCCAGCACTATGCCGAGCATCTCAACGAGATCGATCCGGAATCGGTGAAGACTCTTCGCAACCATTTCAGCCAGGCACAGGTGCGGGAGATCGTCGGGTACGTGTTCTTCATTACGTTCACGAATCTCAGCGGCAACACGGTGGACGTCCTTCTCGACCGAATTCGCGGTAAGGGTCGCCCGATCACCGTCTTCGAGGGTGTCGTGGGAACCCTTCTCGCCCCGATCCTGCTCGTCCTGCTCTTGCTGGTGAAGCTGGGAAAGCTCGTTGGAACGGACAAGAGGCGGGCCGCACGGCACCGCGCGCAGGTGTAACAGCCGTCTGCTAAGAGGGAGAGCCAAATGTTGATCAAGAAACTGAAGGCAAAACACGACGCGCTGGCGAACACAAAGCTGCCGCCAGAAGCCGTGGCGACACTGATCGACCAGGGAGCATTCGTCGTTGACGTGCGATCGACGCTCGAGGCGAAGAGGGGCATGGCTCCCGGCGCCACCAACATCCCGTTCTTGAAATTGAAGAGTCGCCTGAATGAGTTGCCGAGTGATCGGACGATCGTGACTTATTGCGGCACCGGGGGGCGCGCAGGCAAGGCAAAGGAAATTCTCGAAGCGAACGGTTTCAAAGCGGCGAACGGCGGCGGCTACAAGGCGATCCGAAAGATCCTGGAAAGCAAGTAGACCCGCGCCGCTGGTTCGTTGAGTCACGAAGAGACAGGAACTCAAGCCGCATGACGAGGCCCGCGCCCGCGCTTCTCGCCGCCGTGCTGCTCTCCGTGTCCTGCACGGCGAATGCGCCGCACCGCGTGGACGCACAGGGCCGCGCGCTTGCGATGCCCGTTCAGGAAGGCGAGCTCGCGACGAAGGAGGGACGGGAGAAGCTCGCGACGAGCTCGCTCGAGGTCCACGACACCTACGAGCTCGCATTCCTCGAATTCGACGACCAGGGAAACCTCTTCTCGAGGGCGCCGCTCGAGCTCCTGATCCGGACACTCCAAGCCGAGGCCGCGCGGCCGGAGCGGGAGCGGCTCACGCTCGTGCTCTTCGCCCACGGCTGGCAGAACGACGCGCGGCTCTGCAACGACAACGCGTGCTGTTTCCGATCGCTCCTCGCCAGGATCGCCAGTGACGCGAAACAGGCGGAAGCCCGGTCGAACGGCGTGATCCGTCCGTCGCGGACGATCGGGATCTTCGTCGGCTGGCGAGGACTCTCGGCGACCGTTCCTCCGTTTCGCGGTCTGTCCTTCTACCCGCGCAAGCGGGCCGCGCACGCGGTCGGCCAGGGCGAGCTCGTCGAGGTGCTCTCGTTCCTGGACGCGTACCAGAAGCACCTGAACGAGGGGGATCCGAGCCGCTGCCGTCTCGTGATCCTCGGCCACAGCTTCGGCGGGGCGATGGTCTATTCCGCCATCGCCAACGTCCTGAAGAACCGAATCGTCGACGCGAAGGTCCGCTCCGTGCTCGGCGGCGAGCCGGCGCGGATCGCGGGCTTCGGCGACGTCGTCATCCTCGCGAACCCGGCGTTCGAGGCCTCGCTCTATGCTCCGCTCAACGAGCTGATCGTGCAGTATCCGCAGTTCGTTCCGACGCAGCGGCCGGTGCTCGTGATCCTCGCCTCCGAGAGCGATACCACGACGCGTGTCCTGTTCAGGATCGGGCGGTGGATCGGCACCCTCTTCCAGAGGACGGGGCCGCGATCGTCGCACCGGATGCTCGTAACGACGGTCGGCAACTACGACCCGTTCGTGACGCATCGGGCCGACCTGGCCGAGGGAGTGAAAGAGGCGCCGCGGAGCACGCTGATGGGCACCGTCGAGAACTGCGAGTGCCGGCTGCCGATGCCCGAGCCGTCGCAGGAATCGGTCGACCAGCTCGTGAGTCTCCTCACGAAGACACTGAGCGGAGACGCGTCGCTCCCCCCCGAGCGGTGCCCGGGCGTCGAGCAGATGGGAAGCGTGATGCTCGACTGCGTGGCGGACCATCCGACGCCGCTCTGGGTCGTCCGCACGTCGAACGACGTGATCAGCGGCCACAGCGGATTCTTCACGCGCCCCGTCACCGACGTGATCCGCGGCCTCGTCGCGAAGGCCGTTCTGGAGGCGGGCAGCGCTGAGCCGACCAGCGCGCCGTGAAACCCGCCGCGAGTGAGCGACCGTATGGTTCCAATGAATCATGGCCTGGCGGTTCCCGGGACGTAGCCTCGCGATGTGGACACCGGACTCGACGATTTCTCCCGTCCCGAGACAGCAGCAAGCGGAAGCCCGGTGAAACAGTCGTCATGCCTTCATCATCGCGCTCCTGGACATCCTGATGCTCGGGAGCGTCGTCTTCAATGCCCGACCCTTCGTTTGATGGCAATCGAAACAAGCAAGAAACAGCGAACCGAGCAAAGGCTCGGCCTCGATGAATCGGTAGAAAGGAGCCGCAAATGACGACGGTAACGATGGACCTCGAGAGGAAATCTGACACGGTCCCGCTGGACTGGAGTGAGGTGTACTACACCAACTGTCCCCTCGTGTCCGCCAGCAACATCGACCAGGAGCTCGGCTGGACCAAGGAGGAGTTCAAGAAGATCGGAGTCCAGTACGCCTTCCTCCGCTCCCGCCGCGAGAACAACTGGTACCCCCACTACATCCACAACCTCGACAACCTGATTCGCTTCGGCGGCCTGTTTCCGCCCATCCACGTTCATGCCGACATGCGCCGGACTCGCCTGCTCGGGGCGACGCAGGTCTACGAGGGCGGCTGCATCATGGTGCGGTCCAGGGACAGGATCTTCCGGATGAAGGATCTCAAGGGCAAGAAGATCGGTCTCACCAAGAGCCTGAACACCATCAAGACCGACTGGTGGCGCATCCAGGAGGAGCAGGGCATCGAGCTGATGCTCATGTTGAACGACATGTCCCGCAAGGACGTCGAGATCGTGGAGTTCCCCTACCCGGACGACTGGTACGACAAGCCCGAGATGCTGGATCCCATGGAGAACCCGTCCGAGCTGTGGCTCAAGCGGGACCACAAGCGCGACCTCGCGTTCCGACCCCTGGAGACTGCTCTGGAGAAGGGCGTCGTCGACGCGATCTATACCCAGACCGGTCCCTTCCAGCATCTCCAGGAGGCGACGGGCAAGTTCAAGGCGATCGAGGACCTGGCACGGTATCCGGACTGGACGCTCCAGGTGGCCAACGTCCCCGCCGTCATCACGTGCACCCAGGAGATGGCCGAGAAGCACCCCGACCTAGTCGTCACGTTCATGAAGGGCATGATCAAGGTGGGACGCTGGGGCAACGAGCACAAGCACGCCGCGGCGGCGATCCTCGACAAGCAGACCTTCTACCTGGACGTCGAGGACACGTACCGGAGCATCAAGAACCTCGACCTCGTGCCCAACCTGTCGCCGCAGAACCTGACCGCGATCGAGATCGGCAAGGACTTCATGCTCGGCCACGGCTACATCAAGAACGACTTCGACGTGAAACAGTGGGCCGCGCCCGAGTTCCTCGAACAGGCGGCGAGAGAGCTGCTGGAGGAACGCTGGAAGAAGGTCACCACCGAAAAGCTTCCCTCCCCGTCCGAGTTGCGGCTCGGGTAGCGGAAAGCAACCCCTTTCCCTCGGCGAGCCACCGCGGCTCGCCGAGGGAGTTCGTGACACCGCATCCGGGTCGCCTCTTCCCACAGCCCCACGGAATCGACGGGCCCGGCCACCCGTTTCGTCGCCTACAATCCCGGCCAGTGCCCTACGTCCTCGCCCTCGACCAGGGAACGAGCAGCTCGCGCGCGATCGTCCTCGACGCGTCCGGCCGCGTGGCTCGGCGCCGCCCGGCAGGAGTTCGCGCAGCACTTCCCCGAGCCGGGCTGGGTCGAGCACGACGCCGACGAGATCTGGGCGACGACGCTCGACGCGGCGCGGCGGGCGCTGAAGGACGCGGGCGCTCGCGGCGCGCGACCTCGCCGCGATCGGCATCACGAACCAGCGCGAGACCGATCGTGCTCTGGGACCGGGAGACGGGTCAGCCCCTGCACCACGCGATCGTCTGGCAGGACCGCCGCACGGCCGGGCTGATCGAGCGCCTGCGCGGCGAGGCGGGCCGAGCGCGACGATCCGCCGGAAGACCGGGCCTCCTGCTCGACCCCTACTTCTCGGGCTCGAAGCTCCGCTGGCTGCTCGACCACGTGCCCGGGGCGCGGAAGAAGGCGGCCGCCGGGCGCCTCGCCGCCGGAACGATCGACTCCTGGCTCGTCTGGAAGCTGACGGGCGGCCGCCGCCACGTCACCGACGTCAGCAACGCCTCGCGCACGATGCTCATGAACATCCGCACGGGCGCTGGGACGCCGAGCTCTGCGCGCGCTGCTCGGCATTCCCGCCTCCGTGCTGCCCGAGATCGTGTCGAGCGGAGGCCACATCGCGGACACGGATCCGGGCGTCTTCGGCGCGAGCGATTCCCGTCGCCGGGATCCTCGGCGACCAGCAGGCGGCGCTCTTCGGGCAGCTCTGCACGCGGCCCGGGCTCGTCAAGTGCACGTACGGCACGGGCTGCTTCCTCCTCATGTTCACCGGCGACGAAGCCCGTCGTCGAGCCGCAACCGGCTGCTCTCGACCGTGGCCTGGCGGATCGGAGAGCGGCCCGATCGACCTACGCGCTCGAGGGCAGCGTCTTCGTCGGCGGCGCCGCGGTCCAGTGGCTGCGCGACGGCCTGAAGATCATCGCCGGCGGCTCCGGAGGTCAACGACCTCGCCGCCTCGGTGCGCGACTCCGGCGGCGTCGTCGTCGTGCCCGCCTTCACCGGCCTCGGCGCGCCCGAGTGGGACGCGACGGCGCGCGGCGCGATCCTCGGCCTGACCCGCGGCGCGACCGCGGTGCACCTCGCGCGCGCGACGCTCGAAGGCATCGCGTTCCAGGTCGGCCGACCTGATGACGGCGCGATGGAGGCCGACACGGCGGACGCGGCTGCGCGAAGTGCGCGTCGACGGCGGCGCAGCGGCGAGCGACCTGCTGATGCAGTTCCAGGCCGACCTGCTCGGAGTGCGGGTCGCGCGTCCCGAGAACCTCGAAACGACGGCCCTCGGAGCCGCCTTCATGGCGGGGCTCGCCGTCGGCGTCTGGCCGGACCTGCGCCTCGCTCGCGAAGACGGTTCGCGTCGAGCGACGCTTCGCCGCGCGCGATGCCGCGCCGGCGAGAGCCGGAGCGGCGGGAGCTCTGGAGCCGCGCCGTGGCGCGTGCGCGGAACTGGGACACGGCATGAGACGCGAGGAGATGCTCCGCCGCCTCGGCGCGGACCGGCCGTGGGACGTCGTCGTCATCGGCGGCGGCGCGACCGGCCTCGGCGTCGCGGTCGACGCGCAGACCCGCGGCTACCGGACGCTGCTCCTCGAGCAGGCGGACTTCGCCTCGGCGACCTCCAGCCGCAGCACCAAGCTCGTGCACGGGGGCGTCCGGTATCTCGAGCAGGGCGACCTCGGCCTCGTGATGGAGGCCCTCCACGAGCGAGGGCTCCTCCATGCCAACGCGCCGCACGTCGCGCGCAACCTGCCCTTCATCGTTCCGCGCTACAAGTGGTGGGAGGGGCCGTTCTACGGCATCGGGCTGAAGGCGTACGACCTGCTGGCGGGCCGCCTCAACCTCGCCCCGTCCCGCATCCTCGACCGCGACGAGACGATTGCCCGGATCCCGAACGTCGAGCCCCGGGACCTGATCGGCGGGGTCATGTACTACGACGGCCAGTTCGACGACGCCCGCATGGCGGTGACCCTCGCCCGGACGGCCGCCGACCACGGCGCCTGCCTGCTCAACTACACCCGCGTCACCGGCCTCGCCGCGAGCGGCGGCGTCCTCTCCGGGGTCGAGCTGCGCGACCTCGAGTCGGGCGAGACCCGTTCCATCGAGGCGCGCGGCCGTCGTCAACGCGGCCGGGATCTTCGCCGACGGCGTCCGGCGACTCGACGATCCGGCGGCGCCGCCCGCGGTTCAGCCGTCGCAGGGCGTCCACCTCGTCTTCGACCATCGGTTCCTGGCCGGCGACGCCGCGATCATGGTTCCGCACACCGACGACGGCCGCGTCCTGTTCGTGATCCCGTGGCACGGGCGCGCGCTCGTCGGAACGACCGACACGGCCATGCCGGAGCCGCAGATGGAGCCGCGGCCCCTGCCCGAGGAGATCGAGTTCATCCTCCGCAACGCCGGCCGCTACCTCGCGACCGACCCGAAGCGCTCGGACGTCCTCTGCGCCTTTGCCGGCCAGCGCCCGCTCGTCCGCGTCCCGGGCAAGACGGCGACGAAGGAGCTCTCGCGCAGCCACGAGGTGCTCATCTCGAAGACGGGCCTGGTGACGATCGTCGGCGGCAAGTGGACGACGTACCGCCGCATGGCGCAGGACACGGTGGACCGCGTGATCGAGGTCGGGGGCCTTCCGCCGCGACCCTGCGCGACCGAGGCGCTCCGGCTGCACGGCTGGAAGCCCTCGGACCCGGCCGCTCCGGCCGATCCGCTCGCGCTCTACGGCACCGACGCCGAAGCGATCGAGGGCCTCATGCGCGAGGAGCCGGAGCTGCGCGAGCCGCTCGACTCGCGCCTGCCCTACCCGCGCGGCGCTCGTCGTCTGGGCCGCGCGGCACGAGATGGCGCGCACCGTCGAGGACGTCCTGTCGCGCCGGACCCGCAGCCTCCTGCTCGACGCCGCGGCTTCGGTCGACGCGGCGCCGGAGGCGGCCCGGCTCCTCGCCCGCGAGCTCGGACGAGACGCCGCGTGGGCGTCGGCCCAGGTCGAGGCTTACCGGCGGCTCGCCGCCGGCTACCGCCTCGAGGTCCGCTAGCTCTCGTTTTTCAACAGGTCGTTAAGACCCGGGCCGTAGGGGCGGCCCTTGTGGCCGCCCGCTGACCCGCTGACGATTCGCGTGCCGCCTCTCAACGGGCACAGCAGGGGGCGCCCGCAAGGGGCGCCCCTACGTACGGGGACGCGGCAGTTTCAGGGCTCGCTTCACGACGCGAGCGGGCCCGGCGACCACCCTCTCCTCCCGCCGGGGAGGAAAAGACCTTCAGTTCGCCGGGGTCGTCGCCGGCGGATAACCCGCGAACATCTCGGCGATGATCGCGATCAGCTTCTCCTCGCGCTCCTCGTTCGTCTTGTTCTGCGCGATGTAGCCGTTCACCCGGCCCTGCCAGACCGCCTCCTTGTGCTTCGCGTCCACGAGGTCGACGAGGATCGTCCCCACCGGGATCTGGTAGATCTCCGTGTAGCTCGGTCCCCAGGCGCCCCAGCCGTAGCCCCAGCCCGGATCGTACGAGACGACCTGGGTCTCGGCCGACAGACGCGCGTGAACGACCGCCCAGAGATCGGGGCCGGCGCCGACGTCGACCCGTCTCAGGCCGTCCTTCTCGAGCTGGTCGGAGAGGACGTCCCGGAAGCGCTTCTCCCAGACCGGGTCCTTGATCGAGCCGTCCGGCTTCCAGGCCCAGGTCTTGTACTTCTTGAAGTCGGCGTGCTGGTCCCACCCGACCTTGATCTTGGGAGCCGAGGCGCAGGCGAGCGAAACCAGGGCGAGGAGCGACGCGAAGACGGCGTTGCGTTTCATGGCCCGCATCCTCTCATGCCGCTCAGTCACTTCATGCTCTCGCGCAGGTCCGTGAGCACGCGGTCGGTCGCGTCGATGCGGATGAACCCGACCCGCGGGTACTCGAGATCGAGGGTCACGTAGACCGTCAGCGACAGCACCATCGCGAAGCCGACGACGTGGATCCAGCTCCGGCTCTTCGCGCCCGCCATAGCGTCGCCCGCGAAGAGCGACGCGGCGAGCGCCAGGACGACGAGCATGACGTAGATGATCCCGGGCGGGTGCGTCCGCGCGGCCATCGTCCGCGTGGTCATGATGTCGAACATCGCGTTGAGCGACGTCAGGAGGGCCGTGCCGCTCGGGCCGGGCGGAGCCGCCCGGACGGCCGCGACGGCCTGCTTCCAGATCTCTCCCTGGATCCGGCTCGAATGCGCGAGCTCGGCCTCGACGGCCGGGAGGTCGGGGATCTTCTTGTAGGTCAGGAGCCGCGAGTCGAGGTACTGCCGGAAGAGGTCCCGCAGGGCGGGCTGGGCGTCGGCCGGCAGCAGCTCGAGCCGCAGCCAGGCCGTGCCGATGTTGTTGGCCTCCTCGGTGACGAGCTTGCGACGGGCGTCGAGCCGGCCCGCCGCGCCCGAGAACGTGAAGGCGATGAGCAGTCCGAGGAGGCCGAAGAGAGCGCCCTCCACGGCGGACACTCCCGTGCGCGCGCCTTCCGGATCGCGCGCCAGCCGACGCGCGCCGAAGCGCCGCCCGACCTCGAGCAGGATCAGCATCCCGACGAAGAGTCCTCCCGAGAGGAAGTAGCCGAACGACGTGACGTGCATGGTCCTCCCTGACGTATCCGGAAATTCGGCCGCAAGTGTATATTCCCCGGCTATTCGGAGGTTCCCATGGTCCGACAGCTCATTCGATCCGCGATCGCCGGCCTGATCTCCGCCTGGGTCGCCGCCGTACCGGTGGCGCAGGCGCAGCAGTCCACGCCGTCGACAACCGCGGCGGCCGCGGCGCCCGCCCCGAGCGACCCGTGGCCGCGGCGGCTGGTACAGGGGACCAACACGTTTCTCATCTACCAACCGCAGCTCGACAGCTGGAAGAACAACCAGCTCGACGCCCACGCGGCCGTGTCGGTGCAAGCCTCTGGGAGCAAGGACCCGACCTTCGGCGTCATCTGGTTCACGGCCCGGACCGAGGTCGACAAGGTCAACCGGCTCGTCTATCTCGAGGAGCTCAACATCACGCGTTCGAGCTTCCCCTCGGCTCCGCAGAACGCGGCGGCGTGGACAGCGGCCCTCCACGAGCTCGAGCCGGCCAAGCGATCCAAGGCGATCTCCCTCGACCGTCTCGAGGCCGACCTCGGCATCGTCGCCGCGAAGGCCGAAGGCGAATCGCGGCCGCTCGACAACACCCCGCCCCACGTCATCTTCTCCAACGTCCCGGCCGTCCTCGTCCTCGTCGCCGGTCCACCAGCCTTCCGCGCGCAGTCGGGCACGGATCTCCAGCGCCTGATCAACACGAGCTCGATCGTGCTGAAGGCGGACTCGGGCGAGCTCTACCTTCACCTCTTCGACGGCTGGATGGAGGCCTCCTCGATCGCCGGACCGTGGAAGGTGTCGGATCCCCACTTCGGCCGGAAGGACAACCTCGACAAGGCCCTGAAAGCCATCCTCGCCGCCAAGAACGGCGACCCGATGACGGGCGGCTCGGCCTCGGACCCGAGCGCGCAGAAGCCGTCACTCAAGAACAAGCCGGTGCCGGTCGTCTACATGGAGACGCAGCCGACCGAGCTCATCGTCGTCGGCGGCGAGCCGAACTACGAGTCGATCCCGGGCACGCAGCTTCTTTACATCAAAAACACCACCGGCCGCGTCTTCAAGGACATTGCGAACCAGAACACGTACGTCCTGATCGCCGGACGCTGGTTCAGCGCGCCCGACACCACCGGTCCGTGGACCTACGTGCCGGTCGCGAGCCTGCCGCCCGATTTCAAGAACATCCCCGACGAGAGCCCGATGGAGAACGTCAAAGCCTCCGTCCCGGGGACCAAGCAGGCCCAGGCGGCGGTCGTCGCGAACTCGATCCCGCAGACGGCGACCGTCCAGCGCACCGCACAGATCAAGCCGATCACCTTCGACGGCGCGCCCGAGTTCAAGCCGGTCCCGGACACCACGCTCCAGTACGTCTGGAACGCCTCGACGCCGATCATCATGACCGGCCCCAACTCCTTCTACGCCTGCCAGAGCGGCATCTGGTTCACGTCGACGGCCGTCACCGGCCCCTGGGTCGTGGCGGCGTGGCTCCCGTCCTCGATCTACGCGATCCCGCCGTCCTCGCCGCTCTACAACCTGACGTACGTCCAGGTCTACGGCTCGACGCCGACCGTCGTGTACGTCGGTTACACGCCCGGCTACACCGGCGTCATCGTCTCCAACGGCGTCGTCGTCTACGGTACCGGCTACTACTACACGCCGTGGATCGGGACCGTCTGGTACGGGCCGCCCGTCACCTACGGCTACGGCGTCAACCTCGCGTACACGCCCTACACGGGCTGGGCCTTCGCCTTCGGCGTCGGCTGCGGCTTCGCGATGGGCGCGGCGATGTGCGGCTACGGCTGGGGCTACTGCGGATGGGGCTGGGGCGCGGCCTGCGGCGGCTGGTACGGCCACTACGGCGCGGCCGCCTGGGGCTACGGCGGCGGCGCAGTCTGGGGACCGGGCTACGCGCGCTACTCCTCGGGCAACGTCTACAGCCAGTGGGGCTCGACCTCCGCCGTGACGCGAAGCGGCGGCGGCTACAACGCGTGGACGGGCAACGCATGGCACGGCCAGGAAGGCTCGTTCTACAACTCGACGACCGGGGCTCAGGGCTGGGGCCAGCGGGGCCAGGCCTACAACGCCTACACCGGAAACTACGCCTCGGGCGGCCGCGGGGCCGCGTACAACCCGACGACCGGCGCCTCGGCCGCCGGCGGACGCGCGACGGTCGGCAACGCGTACACGGGCAACCAGGTCACGGCGTCCCACGGCACGGTCACGGGCGCGGGAGGCAACACGTATTCGGGCGGTGCCATCCACGGTGACCAGGGCGGCGTCGCCAAGGTCAACGGGAACTACTACGCCGACCACGACGGCAACGTCTACACGAACACCGGCAACGGCTGGCAGAAAAACCTCGGCGGAAACGGCAGCACCTGGCAGGGAGCGTCCGCGGAAGAATCCAAGAACCTCGACAACTGGTCGAACGCCCGCTCGACCGGCGACAAGAACTGGAGCAACTTCAGCTCGAGCGACTGGGGCAACAAGAGCTGGGGCGGCAGCGGAAGCTGGGGCGGAGGCGACCACTCCTGGGGAGGCGGAGGAGGCGGATGGGGCGGCCGGTCTGGCGGATGGGGCGGAGGCGGCGGCTTCCGGGGCGGCGGCCGTCGCTGACAGCCGCGACTTGAAATAGGATGGCGCCGACAAACAAACCGACTCACAGAGGAGAGATCATGAGAAAGGCAGCTTCCGTCCTGGCAGTGCTCGCGGGCGCGGCGACCCTGGCCTGTTCCACGATGACGACATCGGTCGACTACGACCACTCGGTCAACTGGTCCAAGTACAGCACGTTCCAGATCATGGAGGGGACCAAGGCTCCGACGTCCTTCACCCAGAAGCGCATCGAAGACGGCATCACCCAGACCCTGACGTCCAAGGGATGGCAGCCCACCACGACCAACCCGACCGTCCTCGTCTACCCGCACGTGGTTCTGTCGCAGGAGAAGCAGTTCACGACGACGAGCATGGGCGGCTTCGGTTACCGGGGCTGGGGCGGGATGGGCGGCGGGATGGCGACCACGACTCAGCAGAACATCCCGATCGGGACGCTGATCATCGACCTCGTCGACCCGAGCACCCACGAGATGGTCTGGCGCGGCACCGCGCAGGATCAGGTCAAGCCCAACGGCGAGAGCGCGGAGACGATCACCGAGGCCATGCAGAAGCTCTTCGCGAACTTCCCCCCGGGCACGGGCAAGAGCTAGCCTCGGGGAAGCGCACTCGAATTTCCTGGGCGGCCGGGAAGTCCGGCCGCCCTTTTCATTGAGCCTCACGGCGCGGGAGAGACATGAGACTTCAGGCCCTACGGCACGTTTTCGTCGCGGCGGTGCTCACCCTCGGCCTCGCGGCCGGAGCTTCCGCGCAACAGTTGATCATCAAGGGCGAGTTCGGCAACAAGGCCGGCGTGATGCCTCCGCCCGGCCTCTACGCCGGGATGTTCGGCGACATTACGTGGGCCGACCAGCTCGTCGGGCCGGACAAGAACGCCATCGACGGCCCGCAGGTGACGCAGGAGCTGTTCGGGCCCCTCGTCCAGTACGTGTCGAAGTTCTGTCTCTTCGGCGCCAACTACGGCGCGATGGTCGCGATGCCGTTCGCGAACGTCCGGCTCGAGTCTCCCCGCCTCGACATCGGGGGATCCACGGGGATCGCGGCCTCCCAGCTCTGGGTCGTTCCCGTGATGCTCGGCTGGCACAGCGACAAGCCGATGCCCCTGGCGGCCGGCGGCACGGACATCATCTTCCACTACGCCTTCTACGCGCCGACGGGCCGGTACGAGCCGGGAGCGCCGAACAACACCGGGCTCGGCATGTGGACCAACGAGCTGTCGTTCCGGATCACGGGCTACTTCGACAAGGCCCGGCTGTGGCACGGCTCGGCCTCGCTCTTCTACGACTTCAACTCCAAGAAAGAAGGCCAGGACTGGACGACGGGCAACCCCTTCACGTACATGTGGGGCCTCGGCCGGGACTACGGCGAGAAGGGCAGCCTCTTCTCCGGGTATTTCGGCGCGGTGGGCTACGCCCAGTGGCAGGTGACCTCGACGAAGGGCATCGACGCTCCGCTCCTGATGCGCGAGAACAAGTCCCAGATCAACAGCGTCGGCCCCGAGTTCACGACGCTGCAAGGGGCGCTGACCGTCCGGTACTTCTGGGAGTTCGGCGGCAAGTTCACGACCCGCGGCCAGGGGCTCTACGTCCAGTTCGCCATGCCCCTGCCCTTCTGAGGCCGGGGCCCGGCCGGGTGACGTCGTGCGGCTTCTGACCCGGGCGCTGGCGGCATCCGCGGCGCTCCTCGTCCTGGGCGGGCCGCACGACCTCGCCGCGGCGGACACCGAGGTCCGCCGGATTCTGCTCGTCAGCACGTTCGGCAATCGCTTCGCGCCCTGGGACGGGTTCACGGCCTCGATCCGCACCGAGATCGCCCGCCGGTGGCCCGGACCGGTCGAGTTCCTCGAGACGCCCCTGGAGCTGGCGCGCTTCGCGCAGCCCGGCGAAGAAGGCCCGTTCGTCGACTACCTCCGGGCCCTGGTTCGCGACCGGCAGCTCGACCTCGTGATCAGCGTGGGCGCTCCGGCCGCGAGCTTCGTGGCCCGCAACCGCTTCTCCCTCTTCGAGTCCGTCCCGGTGCTCGCGACCGGGCTCGACGTTCGACGGCTCGGGGAGATGCCCCCGTCGCCGATCCAGGTCATCGTGCCGATCCACATCGACCCGCCGGGCATCGTCGAGAACATTCTCCGCCTGCTCCCGGGAACGAACCGGGTGGCGATGGTGATCGGAAATTCGCCGCTCGAGAGGTTCTGGCGGGTCCAGGCCGAGCGCGAGTTCGCGCGCTTCGCGGGGCGCGTCGAGTTCCAGTGGCTCGACACGCTGCCGCTCGAAGGGATGCGCCGCGCGGTCGCGGCGCTGCCCCCCCGTTCGGCGGTCTTCTACGGGACGCTCAACGTGGACGCCGCCGGGGTTCCCTACGAAGAGCACGAAGGCCTCGCTGCGATCCGCGCGGCGTCCAATTCGCCCGTGTTCGGCATCTTCGAAACCCAGCTCGGCCGGGGCATCGTGGGCGGGCCGCTCGTCGACATCGACCGGGAGGCGCGGCGCAGCGCGGGCGTCGCTCTCGCGCTCCTGCGGGGCGAGCCGCCGGCGGAGATCGCGATCCCGCCCGTCGAGCCCTTTCGCGACCTGTACGACTGGCGCGAGCTCCACCGCTGGAGCATCGACGAGAGGCGGCTGCCCCCCGGCAGCGAGGTGCGCAACCGCCCGCCGTCGCTCTGGGCGGCTTACCGCCGCCAGGCCCTGACCGGAGTCGCGGTCGTCGCGGTCGAGACGCTTCTGATCGCCGGCCTTCTCGCCCAGCGCCGGCGCCGCCAAGGCGCCGAGGAGCGTGTGCGGGCGCTGAACCGGCTCCTGATCACGGCCCAGGAGGACGAGCGCAAGTCGATCGCCCGGGAGCTCCACGACGACCTGAGCCAGCGTCTGGCCCGGCTCTCGATCGACGCGGCGCAGCTCGAGCGCCATTCGAGTTCCCGCGACGAGGCCGGGACCGCGGCCGAGATGCGCGGCGAGCTGACGAAGATCTCCGAGGACGTGCACCGGCTGGCCTACCACCTCCACCCCTCGACGCTCGACGACCTCGGCCTGACGGAGGCCCTCCGCATCGAATGCGAACGCCTGGAGAGCCTCGAGTCGCTCCCGGTCCGGCTCCACGCGCCCGAGTCCGTCCCCGACCTCTCGCGCGACGCCGCGCTCGGACTCTTCCGGATCGCCCAGGAGGCCCTGCGCAACGCGGCGCGCCATGCCCGGGCGAGCGCGGTCGACCTCGTCCTGGAGGCGGAGTCGGGCGGCGTCCGCCTCTCGATCCGCGACGACGGCGAGGGCTTCGATCCGCTGGCCGAGCGACTGCGCCCCGGCCTCGGCCTCGCGAGCATGCGGGAACGGGCAGAGCTGCTCGGCGGGCGGATCGGTATCCGGAGCGCCGCCGGGCGAGGCACCACCATCGAGGTCTGGGCGCCGTCCGAGACGAGGGCTTCGTGAAGCGCGCCCGCGTGCTCCTCGCCGACGATCACCGCATGATGGCCGAGGGCCTCAAGCGCCTCCTCGACCCCGAGTTCGAGCTCGTCGGACTCGTCGAGGACGGCCGGGCCCTGGTCGAGGCCGCGGCCCGGCTCAAGCCCGACGTCATCGTCGCCGACATCACGATGCCCCGGCTGAACGGACTCGACGCGATCCCGCTCCTGAAGAAGGACAACCCGGACGCGCGCGTCGTCGTCATCACCATGCATCGCGAAACCGCCTATGCGCGGCGGGCCCTCGCGGCGGGAGCTTCGGGGTTCGTCCTGAAGTCCTCGGCTCCGGCCGAGCTCATCGAGGCGATCCACGCCGCCCTGGCCGGCCGGACGTTCGTGACTCCGGAGATCGCCGCCGATGCGGTCGCGCCCGATGGTCGATCCCGTCATCCCGCGGGCGACGCCGCCGCGTCGCTGACTCCGCGCCAGCGCGAGATCCTTCAGCTCCTCGCGGCGGGAAAGGCCGCCAAGGAGATCGCGGCCCTGCTCGGCGTGTCGACGCGTACGGTCGAGTTCCACAAGTACAAGATGATGGAAGCCCTGGGACTGCGCACCGGCGCCGAGCTCGTCCGCTTCGCTTTCGAGCACGGCATCGCGGTCCTCTAACTTCCAAACCACGTAGATTTGCGAGGTGCGGGCGAGGCTCGCGGGGTCAAGACTGTGACCATGGCCTCAGACCCGGACCCGGCGTCGGCTTCGCCGAACTGCCTGCTGCTCGCCGACAGGCACCTTGGTCTGCTCGAAGGCATCCAGGGGCTTCTGGGATCCATGTTCGCGACCGTCGTCACGGTGACCAACGAAGCGTCGCTCGTCGAGGGCGTCCGGCTTCTCCAGCCGGCGATGGCGGTCCTCGATCTCGGCCTCTCTCCCGACGGCCTGGGCGCCATTCGCCGTCTGCGCGAGCTCCGCCCGGAGCAGAGGATCATCCTTCTCTCCCCCCACGGCGCCCGGGCCGCCGCCGAGGCGGCCTTCCGCTCCGGGGCCAACGGCTACGTTCTCAAGCAGTCGATCGCGGACGACCTGCTTCCGGCGGCCGAGATCGTCTTCGCCGGCGGACGCTACTGCTCGCCGCGCGTGGAGGGCGTTGGCGTTCTCGCGGCGGCCCCGCCGATGGTACGCACCGCGGCAGGTGATACGGTGGTCGCGCCAACCGCCTCGGAGCGCCTGATGCGAATGCATCAAGAAGGCGAAGAAACGTAAAACATAGGATTCACACGCTCGTGCGAACGAAAGTGAACGCATGACGCGAATCGATTCGTTCGCAACAGCTGCCGGAGAAGCGATTCCCGGGCACGCAAGGAGGCTATCGATGAGAGGTTTCTATCGCATCGCGGCGGTCGCGGCCGTGGTCCTCGGACTGGCGGTTTCGGCCGTCGGCCAGGAGAAGTCGACGAAAGACGCGGCGATCTCTGCGGCCTTCGAAAAGTCCATGACCCCGGGCGAGGGCCAGAAAAAGCTCGATTTCATGGTGGGCACGTTCGACGTGAAGTTCCGGACCTGGGTCGCGCCGACCGATCCTCCGTCCGAGGATATCGGCGTGATGGTCGGCCAGTGGGTTCTGGGCGGCCGCTACGTCCAGATGATGCTGGCCGGGACCGTGGCGGGCGAGCCGTACAACGGCATCGGCTACGCGGGATTCGACAACACGGCGAAGAAGTACATGGCGACGTTCATGGACTCCGGCAGCACGGGCATGGAGTGGTACGAGGGCGGATTCGACGCGAGCGGCAAGAAGGCGACCCTCAAAGGCTCGATGGCCAACCCGGTGACCGGCAAGCCCTCTCCCCTCGAGTTGCGCCTCACCCTCGACGCCGCCGGCAACCACGTCACGGAGCTCTGGGGCAACGGGCTCGGCGACAAGATGTTCAAGATGATGGAGTTCAGCTACACCAAGAGGGCGAAGTGAACGCCCGACGTCTCGGGACGACCGTCGCGCTCGGAACCATGGCCCTTCTGCTCTGCGCTTCGCAGGGCTTCGGCATCGCCGGCGTCTGGCGTCGGACGGCCCGGAGAACCACGGCCGTGGTGGCCACGACCGCCAGCACGGAAGCGGCCGCCTCGAGCTCCGCGGCCGCGGCGCAGCAGTCGGCCGCCGCCCAGCAGTCCGCGGCTGCCGAGACGGCGGCGGCGCAGTCGGCCGCGGCGGCATCCCAGGCCTCCGCGGCGGCGGCTCAGTCGGCCGCGGCGGCGGCCAAGGCGCCGGCCCCGGCGGCCTCCCAGAAGACCCCGCAACAGCAGCTCCAAGAGCTTCAGGGACTCTACAAGCAGGGATTGATCAGCGAGAGCGACTACAACGCCGCGAAAGCGAAGATCCTCGCCCAGCTTTCGCAGTGATCGGTCGAGGAACCAGGAGGCAAGGATGACATCCGAATCCACCCGACACAGCTTCCGGACGAAGGTCGTGATGGGGACAGTCGCGCTGCTCCTCTGCGCGACGCAGGGTTTTGCCATCTTCGGCGTCTGGCGCCGGCATGCCCGCCGATGGGCGGTCGTGGGAACGAGCGTCGCGGTGTCGAGCGCGGCGGCCAGTGAATCGGCAGCGGCCAAACAGTCGGCGGCGGCCCAGCAGACCGCGGCGGCCGAGACGGCGGCGGCGCAGTCCGCGGCGGCCGCATCCCAGGCTTCGGCGGCGGCCGCCCAAGCCGCGGCGCACGCGGCGGCCGCGCCCGCGACGACGGCCCAGAAGACTCCCCAGCAGAAGCTCGGGGAGCTCGAATCTCTCTACAAGCAGGGACTGATCAGCGAAAGCGACTACAACGCCGCGAAGGCGAAAATCCTGGCGCAGATAACGCAGTGACGAAGACGGCTCATCGGCTCCTGAAATCGAAGGAAAGCAAAATGCATACGCCCCAGAATCTCTGCAGGTTTCTCAAGTACAGCCCCGCCCTGGTCGCGGGCGCCGTCCTGGCTCTCGGCTCGCTGGGATGGACACCCGCTCCCAAGGACGAGGCCCCGAAGGCGCAGCTCATGTTCGTTCAGGTCGCCGAGGACATGAAGGTGGACGCCGCCGCGCAGACTCTTCGACTGGTCAAGATCGGCCAGCAGACGCTGTACTTTTCGGACCGGCCCGTCCGGATCGCCGGACACCTCAAGATGTCCGAGTTTCTCGACGAGTGGACCTCGAAGGCGGGAAAGGACAATTTCGGAGCGGACCCGCCGAATGCCGTGCTCTCCGTCTATGAACCGGGACAAGCCGACAGCACGCTCGTGGTCGTCGAGATCAGCCACCCGAAGGTCGACGGCGCGGACATGGTCTACAACTACAAACTCATCAAGGGAAAGCTCCCGGCTTCCGGCGGGCAGACCGCGCTCTTCATCGACTGGGTCGGTGCCGGCGGCGGCGTCGGGGCCGGCTTCCACGGCGTCGGCGTCGGCGGGCGCGGCCCCGGCGTCCGCTAAGTGCCGGCCCGGAGGAAGGCGACCGCCCTCCGGCGAACGGCCGCGGCGTCGGCTCTCGTGGCCGTGTGCGCCCTGGCGTGCTCGCGCGATCCCCGTCCGGGCACGCCGGCGGCGGCCGCCGAAGGCGAGCGCCTCATGCGCGCGATGAGCGACACACTCGCGAAGGCCTCGGCGTTCCGGTTCACGACAGTCGAGAGCCTCGAGCCGGTCGCCGGCACGGGCGGGCACGTCATGAACTTCTCCCGGGCGGTCACGGTCCGCCGACCAGGCGCGATGGCATTTCAAGTGAAAGGCTCGGGCGACACGCCGGCCGACGTTTCCGCCTGGTACGACCGTTCGACCGTATCGCTTCGCGACAACCGGCACGGGGCCTGGACGCAGACGACGACGCTCGGAACGCTCGACGAAATGCTGGATGACGTCGCCCGGCGGTACTCGCTCCCGGTGCCGATCGCCGACGTCGTCTACAGCAAGCCGTACGACGCTTTCATCGGCCCGACCACGAAAGGCGGGCTGGTCGGACGCGAGACGATCGACGGCGTCGAGTGCGTGCATCTGGCGTACGCCGACGCCTTCGTGGACGTGGGAGTCTGGATCCCATCGGCGGGTCAGCCGCTGCCCCGAAGAGTGGAGCTCGGCTACAAGCAGGTCCCGGGAGCGCCCAGGGCTCGCATCGATTTCAAGAGCTGGGATCTCGCCCCACAGATCGCCGACGGCACGTTCACCTTCCCGCCGGGCGAGGCCGGGAAGGAGTTCGCATTCGAGAAGTTCACGGCCGCGTTGCTCGCGACGGGCGACCCGACGAGCCCCGCGGCCCCAGGCCCACCGACGCCCGGCGCCCCGTAGCAGCCATGACGAGGACCGGGTTGGAGGAGGAGAGATGACAGCGAAAAGACGCTCGGCCTGGATCGCAACACTCGCCGTCACGGTGGCCGTCATGGGGGCGCCCCCGGCCGCCGAGGCGCAGCGCGACCGCGGCATCAACCAGCCCGGCGCCGCCGGCAATCGTCCCGGCGCAACGGCGACCGGCTACGGGGGCTCGGCGAGGCAGGTCCGCGCGGCGTCGGACCCCGGCTTCAACCAGCCGGGAGCCGCGGGCAACGTCGGCCGGGATCCCGGCCTCAACCAGCCGGGGGCGGCCGGGAACGCGGGCCGGGATCCCGGGGTGAACCAACCCGGAGCCGTGGGCAACCACCCGCGTTGACGACCGAGCTTTTGCAGGATCTGGTCTTCATGCCGGACACGACCAACATCACGCAGGACGATCCGGGCAACACCGACGACCGGGTCGGAGGCCCGCAAAGCACTTTCCGACCGTAGTGACGCAAGGAGGCTCTCGAATGCCGTCCAAGGGGCTCCGCTTCGGCCTGTTCTTTCTCGCTCTGGGGGTTGCACTTCCGGTTTTCGCGCAGCAGCCCCCCCCGCCGGGCGCTCCCGGAGCGACGACCTCGATCGACGGCAAGCAGCTGCCGCCGCCCGATCCGCCGTTCGGCGGCGTCATCAAAGACGACGCCCTCCAGTCGAAGCCGTGGTGGGCGCCCCGCGTCGTGCCGCCGAAGGGCGCGCCCAACGTGCTCCTGATCATCACTGACGACGCGGGGTTCGGCGTTCCGAGCACCTTCGGAGGCGTGATCCCGACGCCAACGATGGACCGCATCGCCCGGGAGGGCCTGCGCTACAACCGCATGTTCTCGACCGCGCTGTGCTCGCCCACGCGCGCCGCGCTGATCACCGGGCGAAACCACCACTCGGCCGGCTTCGGCGTGATCTCCGAGCAGTCCACGGGCTTTCCCGGCTACAACAGCATCATCGGCAAGGACAAGGCCACCGTGGGCCGTATCCTCGTCGACAACGGTTACGCCACCGCGTGGTTCGGAAAGGACCACAACGTGCCGGCGTTCGCTGCCAGCCAGGCCGGCCCCTTCGACCAGTGGCCGACCGGAATGGGCTTCGAATACTTCTACGGCTTCGTCGGCGGCGACGCCAACCAGTGGGAGCCGAACCTGTTCCGCAACACGACGCAGATCTACCCGTTCCAGGGCAAGCCTTCGGGCACCTGGAACCTGGTCACGGCGATGGCCGACGACGCCATCGACTACGTGTCGCGGATGCACCAGATCGCCCCGTCGAAGCCCCTCTTCGTCAAGTACGCGCCCGGCGCCACGCACGCGCCGCACCACCCGACGCAGGAGTGGGTGGACCGGATCCACGCGATGAAGCTCTTCGGCGGCGGATACGAGAAGCTGCGCCAGACCATCTTCGAGAATCAGAAGCGTCTGGGAGTCATCCCGAAGGACACCCGGCTCGCGCCGTGGCCGAAGGACGTCCTGAAGCCGTGGGGGGAGCTGACCGCCGACGAGAAGAAGCTCTTCATCCGCCAGGTCGAGGTCTTTGCCGCCTACGCCGCGTACAGCGACTACGAGATCGGCCGCGTGGTCCAGACCTTCGAGAACCTGGGCAGGCTCGACAACACCCTGATCATCTACATCAACGGCGACAACGGCACGTCCGCCGAGGGCGGGCCGCTTGGTACGCCCAACGAAGTGGCGTTCTTCAACGGCCTCAACAAACTGCCCGCCGCGGTCCAGCTCAAGTTCTATGACGTCTGGGGCACCGAACGGACCTACAACCACATGTCGGCCGGCTGGTCGTGGGCGTTCGATACGCCGTTCTCCTGGTTCAAGCAGAACGCCTCGCAGCTGGGCGGCGTCAACCAGAACATGGTGGTGTCCTGGCCCGCGCGCATACAGGACAAGGGGACCCTGCGCGAGCAGTTCGTGCATGTCATCGACGTCGTGCCGACGATCCTCGAAGCAGCCGGCATCCGCGCGCCCGAGATGGTCGACGGCATCAAGCAAGCGCCGATCGAAGGCACCAGCTTCGCCTACACCTTCGACGCGAAGAATGCGAAATTGCCGTCGAGGCACTCGAAGCAGTACTTCGAGATGATGGGACAGTGGGCGCTGTACGAGAACGGCTGGTTCCTGAGCACCAAGGTCAACCGCGCGCCGTGGGAGGCGTTCGGCCCGGCGAATCCGGACCCGCTCAACAACCAGGTCCTCCAGCTCTTCGACCTGAATACGGACTTCAGCCAGACCGCCGACCTCGCGGCGAAGAACCCGCAGAAGGTCAAGGAGATGAAGGACTCGTTCATCGCCGAGGCGAAAAAGTACCAGGTGTTCCCGATGGACGCGTCGGTGGCGGCCCGCATCGTCGCACCGCGTCCGAACATCACCGCGGGCCGCAGCGAGTTCGTCTACATGCGGCCGATGGTCGGCCTGCCGCAGGGCGACTCGCCTCTGCTGCTGAATACTTCCTATACGGTCAGCGCCGACATCGAGGTGCCGCAGGGCGGCGCCGAGGGAATGATCCTGACATCGGGCGGGCGCTTCGGCGGTTACGGCTTCTACCTGCTGAAGGGCAAGCCGGTGTTCCTGTGGAACATGGTCGATCTCGAGCGCCTGAAGTGGGAAGCCCCCGACGCGCTGCCGCCGGGGCGGCACACGGTCGAGTTCGACTTCAAGTACGACGGCCTGGGCGCCGGCACGCTGGCGTTCAACAACTTCAGCGGCGTCGGCCGGCCGGGCACCGGCACGCTCAAGGTCGATGGCAAGGCGGTCGACACGAAGCCGATGGCAAAGACGCTGCCGATGATTCTGCAGTGGGACGAGAGCTTCGATGTCGGCTCGGACACCCTGACCGGCGTGAACGACGCGGATTACCAGCCTCCGTTCGCCCTCACGGCCAAGCTTCACAAGCTGACGATCAAGGTCGATCGACCGCAGCTCTCGCCCGAGGACATCCAGAAGCTCGAAGAGGCACAGCGCAACAACAAGGCCAGTGAATGACCGGAGGACACGAAGACGGGCCGCGATGGCCGATCGTGGCACCGACGTTGACCCCCGCCCTCCGGAATGATCTGCTTGAGGTGCGCGTCCCTGAAAACGAAGGAGGTCGTCCCATGCGCTCGAAGCGCTCGGTGCTCACCCTCGGTTTCGCCATCCTGGCTCTCGTCGGGTCGACTGCCTCGGCCCAACCCAATCCCGACAAGAACGCCTACTTCGGCGAGACGCACGTCCACACGAGCTGGTCGCTCGACGCGTTTGCCATCGGCAACACCCTGACCACGCCGGGCGACGCGTACAAGTACTTCAAGGGCGAGGCGATCAAGCATCCGCTCGGCTACGACGTCAAGATCGACACGCCGCTCGACTGGGCCGGGGTCACGGATCACTCCGAATACGCCGGAGTGGTCCAGCTCGCCAACGACCCCAAGTCTCCGGTCAGCAAGATCCCCGAGGCGAAGCCCCTCATTCTGAAGGCGAGGACGAAGGAGGAGATGGAAAGGGTCGCACTGTACGCGATCCAAACGCTCGTTCCGGGCCCGCCGGTCAAGTCGCTCATGTCCCCGGAAATCGCCGGCGCCGTCTGGAAGAAGAACATCGAGCTCGCCAACCAGGCGAACCAGCCCGGGAAGTTCACCGCCTTCTGCTCGTACGAGTGGACCTCGATGCCGAACAGCATGAATCTCCACCGCAACGTCTTCTTCAAGGAGTGCTCGCACGTGCCGGTGGCGCCCTTCAGCGCGCTCGACTCCTACCATCCGGTCGACCTCTGGAACTGGATGGACGGTCAGCGCAAGGCCGGCAACGAGCTGCTCGCCATTTCGCATAACGCCAACCTCTCCGATGGCCGCATGTACCCGACGGACGTCGATACGGAGGGCCGCCCGATCGACGCCGCGTATGCCGCCTCGCGGACCCGAAACGAGCCGATCATCGAGATCAAGCAGTTGAAGGGCACCTCCGAGACGCACCCGATCCTCTCGCCCAACGACGAGTACTCGAGCTACGAAATCATGTCGGTGCTCCTCGGCAACCCTCCCGGGCGCGTCCCCCACCTCGTCGGCAGCTATGCCCGCCAGGCGCTGAAGGACGGGGTCGCCCTCGCGGACACGAAGGGGTTCAACCCCTACAAGTTTGGCTTCGGAGCCGCCGCCGACTCGCACAACACGGCGGTTCCGTACCGCGGGGACAACTTCTTCGGCGGGCACTCGTTCACCGACGGCACGCCCGAAGTGCGGATGGCCGGCAACCTCGTCGGCGGGTTCTTCGATGCGCGCACCGAAAGCACGGCCGGCCTGACCGGCGCGTGGGCCGAAGAAAACACCCGCGCCTCGATCTTCGAGGCCATCAAACGCAAGGAGACCTTCGCGGTGTCCGGACCGCACATCAAGGTGAGGCTCTTCGGCGGGTGGGAGTACACGGCCGCGATGCTGGCCGACAAAGACTGGGTCAAGGCCGGCTACGCGAAGGGCGTCCCGATGGGCGGCGACCTCCCGCCGGCCGCCGGAAAGGCGCCCACGTTCATGGTCTGGGCCGTGAAGGACCCCACCTCCGGCAACCTCGACCGGATCCAGATTGTCAAAGGCTGGGCCAGGAACGGTCAGAGCTTCGAAAAGATCTACGACGTGGCCTGGTCCGGCGACCGCAAGCCGAACAAGTGGACCGGCGTCGTGCCGCCGATCGGCAGCACCGTGGACATCGAGAATGCGACGTACACCAACACGATCGGCTCCGTCGAGCTGAAGACCTTGTGGACCGACCCCGAGTTCGACCCGAGCCTCCACGCTTTCTATTACGCCCGGGTGCTCGAGATTCCGACGCCGCGCTGGACGACCATCCAGGCCAAGAAGCTCGGCATGGCGCCGCCCGAAGTCGTGGCCGCAACGATTCAGGAGCGTGCCTGGGGCTCGCCGATCTGGTACACGCCGAGCGTCGAGGCCCGCCGGAGCGCCAAGCCCGGCCTCACCGTCGCCGACCTGACGAGCAAGGGCGCCTTGGCGCTCAACGACGATCAGATCAAGGCCTTGATCGAGCAGAAGTCCGTCTGGCTTCAGAACACCGTCACGGGCGACAAGTACATGGTCGTCTACGGGGCGCTCGGCAAAGGCGCCGACACGAAACCCCTGACGCCTTCCGAGGCCGACTACGTCACGCAGCAGTTCCCGGCCAACCAGGGTCAGTTCCAGGTCCGCTACGTCAGTCAGAAGGTCCTGCCGAGTCTCGCCGGCGACTCGATCCGGGCCAGCTACCTGGGGACCTCGAGGAACTACAGCATCGCAGGCGGAAAGATCGTCACGGACATCGTCGGCACCCCGATCGAGATCAGCGTCTACAAGGTCGGCGACAAGTACATTGGTGCGCGCTCGAACGAATTCGGGTACGCCAACTACGAGATCATTCCCGCGGTGGCGGAGCTGGCCCCGATTCGCTGACCCGCGGGAGGCGGTTCGCCCCGGCACGGAGTCGGGGCGAGCCGTCCGTCGGGAGCGACGGCGCGGTCAGTCCGTCGGCGGGACTTATGATGTGCGCCGCATGAAACGCCTGCTCCGCGAGCCGCTGCTTCACTTCCTGCTGCTCGGCGGCGCGTTGTTTGCGATCTCGCGCGTCGTCAACCCCTCGACGGGCGCGGCCGCCCCGCCGCGCCAGATCGTCCTCACCCTCGACGACCTGCGCCAGCTCCAGATCGGCTTCGCCGCGCAGTGGCAGCGGCCGCCGAACGAGCAGGAGATGCTGGGCCTGCTCGAGAGCCGGATCAAGGAGGAGATCCTCTATCGCGAGGCCCTCGCCATGGGCCTCGACAAGGACGACACCATCGTCCGGCGTCGCATGGCGCAGAAGATGGAATTCCTCGCCGAGGACGTCTCCGCCTCCCACGAGCCGACGACCGAGGAGCTGAAGGCGTGGTTCGGGAAGAACACGAAGCTCTTCACGCAGCCGGCGCGCGTCACGTTCCGGCACCTTTATTTCTCTCCCGACCGGCGCGGAAAGAGCGCATGGTCGGATGCGACGGCCGCCCTCGGCAAGCTCGCGGGCAAGCCGGCGAGCTTCCCGGGCGCGGCAGCCCTCGGCGATCCCTTCATGTTCCAGGACTACCTCGCCGACCGCACGCCCGACCAGATCGCCAAGGACTTCGGCCCCCTGTTCGCCAGGGCGCTCTTCGTCCAGAAGCCGGGCGCCTGGTCGGGTCCGATCGAGTCGGGCTACGGCTGGCACCTCGTCTTCGTGGATTCGCTGACGCCGGAGCGCGCCGCCGCGTTCGAGGAAGTCGAGCCGGACGTCAAGACGGCGTGGCTCGCGACACGCAAGGCCGAAGCGTGGGACAAGGCCTACAAGGCGATGCGGGCGAAGTACGAGCTCGTGCTGCCCGGGCCGCCGGAAGCCCCGCCCCCGACGAAGGCGCCCCGGTGAGACGCCGCCCGGCGATTCTCGGAGCGCTGCTTTTGGCGTTTGCAGCGCGCGCCGAGGCCCACGAAGCGCGGCCCGCGTATCTCGAAGTCCGCGAAACCGCGCCCGGCCGCTACGAGCTGCTGTGGCGCACGCCGGTCCTCGCCGGGATGCGCCTGCCCATCGGCCTCCGGCTGCCCGCCGGCGTGCGGAACGTCCACGAGCCGACGATCCAGGAGCTCACCGACTCGCTCCTCGAGCGGCGGACGATCGACGCGGGGCCGGCCGGGCTCGCGGGGAAACGGATCGAGTTTCCCGGGCTGCAGGCGACGATCACCGACGTGCTGGTGCGGGTCGAGCTCGCCGACGGCCGGAAGTGGTCGACCATCGTCCGCCCGTCGCAGCCCTGGGTCGAGATCACCGCGGCGCAGGGCAAACTCTCTGTCGTCGGCTCGTACGTCGTTCACGGGATTCGGCACATCGCCTTCGGCGCCGACCACCTTCTCTTCGTGCTGGGCCTGCTCCTGATCGTCAAGGACCGCTGGACGCTCGTCAAGACCATCACGGCCTTCACCGTGGCGCACTCGATCACGCTCGGGATCGCGACCCTCGGCTGGGCCGAAGCCCCGATCCTGCCCCTGAACGCGGCCATCGCCCTCTCGATCTTCTTCCTCGGGCCCGAGATCGTCCGGGTGTGGCGGGGCGAGACGAGCTTCACGATCGAGCATCCCTGGGTCGTGGCGTTCGTTTTCGGCCTGATCCACGGCTTCGGCTTCGCGAGCGCGCTGACGAGCGCCGGCCTGCCTCGCGCGGATCTGCCGCTGGCGCTCCTCGGCTTCAACGTCGGAGTCGAGATCGGGCAGGTCGGGTTCGTTCTCCTCGTTCTCCTGCTCGAGCGCTCGTTCCGCCTCCTCGAGATCCGGTGGCCGCGCTGGGTCGAGGCCCTGCCGGGTTACGCCATCGGAACGCTCGGGGCGTTCTGGACGATCCAGCGCACGGCGATCCTCCTGGGGTGGACTTCGTGAGCGACGACCTGCGGCGCGCCTTCCGGGCCGGTTCGCTCCTGCTGCTGGCGTGGCTGCTCTTCCCCGTCCGGGCCTTCGCCCATACGCGGGGCGGCGAGGCGACCGGGCTTCTCGCGGGGCTCGCGCACCCCGTGTCGGGGCTCGATCACGTCCTGGCGATGATCGCGGTCGGCCTCTGGGGAGCCCAGCTCGGGCCGCCGGCCGTCTGGCTGCTCCCGGTGACGTTTCCGATGGTCATGGCCTTCGGCGGGACGCTGGGACTCCTCGGCGTACGGATCCCGGGCATCGAGGTCGGCATCGCCCTCTCGGCGATCGGGCTCGGCGCGGCGGTCCTCTTCGAGGCGCGGCCGAAGCTCGGAATCGCGGCAGCCCTCGTCGGGTTCTTCGCGATCTTCCACGGGCACGCCCACGGAACGGAGCTGCCAGCGGGAGCAAACGGCCTCCTCTACAGCATCGGGTTCGTGATCGCGACGGGCCTGCTCCACGCCACCGGCATCGGGATCGGTCTCATCCACCGCTGGCCGATCGGCCGCACCGTCCTGCGCTGGGCCGGCGCCATCGTGGCGCTCGCGGGGCTCGCCTTCCTCTGGCGGGCGCTGACGTAAGAACGATGCTCCTCGCGCATCTCATGAACACGGGGCTCGGGCCGTTCTACGACGGGCTCGCGCACCTCTTCACGACGCCCGAGGACCTGCTGCCGGTCCTCGCCCTGTCCCTCCTTTCGGGACTGCGCGGCCCCCAGGGCGGTCGGACCGCTCTCTTCGCGCTGCCTCCGGCCTGGCTCGTCGGAATCGTCGCGGGACGGTTCTTCCATCCGCACTGGGTCTGGCCCGTCTTCGCCGCGGTCCTGACGATCGTCCTCGGCGCACTCGCCGCGGCGGACCGGCCGCTTTCGAGTACCGCCGTGGCCATTCTTGCGATGGCGCTCGGTCTCTGGAACGGCGCCTGGAACGGGATCGAGCTCGGTCGAGCGCACGCGGCCGTCCTCGGCAACGCTCTCGGCATCGCCTGCGCCGTGTTCGTCGTCGTCGCGATTCTCACCGCCCTGGTCGCCACGTTGAAGTCTCCGCCGGCTCGCATCGCCGTCCGCGTGGCGGGAAGCTGGATCGCGGCCGCCGCGCTCTTCATGCTCGGCTGGTCCCTGCGCTGACAGGCGCCGGCGGGTTGTATGCTTCGCCGTCCCGACGAGGAGGCCTCCTCATGAACACCCGCATCCGGTTCGCGCCGCTCGCTCTCCTCGCCGCCTTGCTGGCCCAGGGCTGCGCCACGGCGACGCGGCGGCAGGCCGTCCCCTCGAGCCTGCAGACCGAGGCGACCGTCGTGGGCTTCCCGTACGGGATCCGGTATTTTCCCCGCGACACCGCCCGACTCGAGCTCTTCCGCGAGGACTTCGTGGAATCCTGGGCTCGCGAAAAAGCCAATCTCGCCGCCCGGGGTCATTCGGGTCCCCTGCCGCCCGCGGCCTACCTCGCGATTTCCGGCGGCGGCGACAACGGCGCCTTCGGGGCGGGGCTGCTCGCCGGCTGGACGAAGGCCGGGACGCGGCCGGAGTTCAAGCTCGTCACGGGCGTGAGCACCGGCGCCCTCATCTCGCCGTTCGCGTTCCTGGGCTCCGCCTGGGACGACCAGCTCAAGGCCATGTACACCGCCGTGTCGATGAAGGACATCGCCGTCCAGCGGTCTATCCTCTCCGTGATCTACGGCGACTCGATGGCCGACACGACTCCGCTCTGGAACCTGCTGAAAAAGTCCGTGACGCCGGAGATGCTCGAGGCCATCGCGCAGGAGCACGAGAAAGGGCGCATCCTCCTCGTCGGGACGGCGAACCTCGACGCGCGGCGCCCGGTCATTTGGAATGTCACGAAGATCGCGGCGAGCCGCCGCGCCGGCGCCCTCGACCTGGTCCGGAAGATCCTGCTGGCGTCGGCCGCCATCCCGGGCACGTTTCCGCCCGTCATGATCGACGTCGAGGCCGGGGGCGGCCCTACGACGAGATGCACGTCGACGGGGGCACGGCGTCGCAGGTCTTCGTCTACCCCGCGGGCATGAAGCTGAACGAAGTCTCGGAGGAGAGCGGCGTCGAGCGGGAACGCAAGCTCTACGTCATCCGCAACGCGCGCCTGGACCCCGAATGGGCCGAGGTCGACCGCCGGACGCTGCCGATCGCCATGCGGGCCATCGCCTGCCTGATCCAGTACCAGGGCATCGGGGACCTCTACCGCATCTTCTCGATCACACAGCGCGACCAGGTCGAGTACAACCTCGCCTACATCCCCGAGACCTTCCGCGTCCCCCACACCGCGGAGTTCGATCCGAGCTACATGAGCCAGCTCTTCGATTTCGCGTACGCAATGGCCGAGAAGGGCTATTCCTGGGCGAAAAGGCCGCCGATCCTAGTTTCGGGAGAGGGACCCGAGAAGCCGCCTTAGACCCGACGCGCTACCTCAGGTAAATGCTCACGACGAGGCCGAAGCCCTTGACGTCGCCTGTCGACCCCGACTGGCTCCCGAAGTCGCGCTGGAAGTAGAGCTCTGGCACGACCCGCTCCCAGACGTGCACCTCCAGGCCGGCCGTCGCGCGGGTCTTCAGCCAATCCCCCTGGTCGAAGTCGTAGAAGAACTCGCCGTAGGCGTAGGGGTTGAGCGACCATTTCCCGAAGTCGACGGTGCCGTCCAACCGGATGCGGTTCCGGTAGCGCGGATCGAAGTCGCCGCCCGAGAACAACAGATCGAAGCGACTGCGATCGCTCAGCAGGAGGCCCCACGGTAGAGTCAGCCGCGCCGTCCCCTCGGCGGTGAAGGCGTTCGTGGCGGGCTGGCCATCGTCTCCGACCGTGTAGCTGTAGCCGGCACGGAGGAGGATCCGACGGGTACGCACCACTTTCGACGGATCCTCGACGCCGAACCTCGCCAGCGGCAGGACGTAGTAGTCGAGGTACATCCCGACCGTGCCGTCCTGATCCGAGCCGTCCGTCCCCACCCGGGTCCTGCTCAGCGGAACGTAGATCCGCATGTGGTCGTTCAGCCGGACGAACGTGTCGATCTCCGGCCAGAACTGCGTGCTGATGTCCTGTGCCGCCGCGATCGACGCGAGCGCGAACGCCACGACGAGGGCTAGGAGCCCGGCGCGCCGCGGAAACTTGCGCTCCGGCCGGCGGGCGGCCGGGGGGGCGGTCATGGGCGAGCTCACGGTGAGGTCGGTTCAGCGTAGCAGACTTCGCTCCGCATCACGTTGACGCCGCGAACCGCCGGATGATCTACTCGCCCCACGAAATTCCGGGCCGGCTCTCGACGACGGAGGAAACGTTCATGAACGCGGTGAGCCCGTGGCTCGTCACCGTGATCGTGTTCGCCTGCGTGTACGGGGGCGCGCTCGTCGGCTTCGCGCTGCATGTGCCCGAGCATCACCGGGACTCGGACTCCCGCGACGTCCTCAAGGTCGGCACGGGCCTCGTCGGAACGATGGCGGCCCTTGTCCTCGGCCTCCTCGTCGCCTCGGCCAAGAGCTCCTACGACGCGCAGCGGGACGAGCTGATCCAGATCTCGGCCGACGTCGCGCTGCTCGACCGGGGGCTCGCGCACTACGGCCCCGAGGCTGCGGCCGCGCGGGCGCAGCTGAAGAGCACGGTGGAAGCGGCCTTTGCTCAGCTCTGGACGCACGGCGTGGTCCCGCCGTCGCCCGCCGGAGAGGCCCTCTACGACGCCATCGACCGGCTGCAGCCCTCCACGGGGCAGCAGCAGGAGATCAAGGCGACCGTGGCGCAGCTCGCGATGGGCCTCGGCCGGATCCGCTGGCTCATGCACGCGCAGCGCAACAGCGCCATCTCGACGCCGCTCCTCGTGATCGTCGTCTTCTGGCTGACGATCCTCTTCGTCGGCTTCGCCGTTTACGCCCGGCCCAACGCGACCTCGCGCGTCGCGCTCTTCGTCTGCGCGCTCTCGGTCGCGGCGGCGATCTTCCTGATCCTCGAGATGGATCGGCCCTTCGAGGGGCTCATCCAGATCTCGGACGCCCCCCTGCGCGACGTCGTCTCCCGGCTGGGCCGCTAGGGCGACCGGAAGGCGCTCGAAAAAGCGGGCGTCGAATTTGCAGGATCCCCGGGATGGACGGCCTCGTTTCGCCGGAATGACCCGGTCGCCCGGGGCGCGTCCCGATGAGGAGGTCGCAATGAACCACCGACGGATCGTCTCCATGGCGTTGGCCGCCGCTCTCGTGCTGATGGCGGGGGGTCTCCTGGCCGACGACAAGGCCCCGGATGCCACGCTTCGGCTCTCCGAGGGATCGGTCGCCGCGGGCATCGGCTGGAACTGGGGCCGGGGCAAGCTCGAATACATGGGCCGGAGCTACGACGTGAAGATCGAGGGCGTGTCCGTGGCCGAGGTGGGCATCACCAGGGCCGAGGCCACCGGGACCGTGTACAACCTGAAGAGCATCGACGACTTCGACGGCGTCTATGCCGCGGCGGGCGCCGAAGGGACCGCGGGCAAGGGCGCGGGCGTGTCGTCGTTGCGCAACGGGAAGGGCGTCGTGATCAACCTCAAGAGCGAGACGAAAGGCGCCAACATCAAGGTCGCCGCGTCAGGCCTCAAGCTGACCGTCGAGAAGTAGCTTGCGTGTCGCCGCCGCGCCCCGGCATCCCGGGGGCGGCGGCCTCGCCCTTCTCCCCGCCGCGAACCCGACACTCAACGCGGCCACGAAACCTCTGCTCAACCTCCCTGACCGGCGGACAGGCGGCGACTGCGCCACCTGCGATAGGCTTCGCCGGAAAAACAAGGAGGAACACACGATGACTCGAGCGCTTCGAATCCTGGCGGTCCTTTCGGTGTGCGCCATCGTCGGCGCGTCGTCGCTTCTCGCTCAGGGCGCGGCTCAGGCTCCGGTGAAGGTCAATCCGTCGGCGACCAAGGGCAAGGCCGGCGCGCCTCCGCCCGCGAACGCCACCAAGGGAACGTCGATCGGCAAGGGCAAGGCCTCGGTCAACACGGCCAACTCGGCCGGCGACACGGATTCGATCTGGGCCGAGAAGATCGACATCGACGGCGACGGCAACGTGGACGACGTGCAGGCGCTCTGGGACGACGAGGACAAGGTCCTCTACTACTCGAAGGACGGCACGTTCACGTGCTCGAACGGCGGGACCGGGTCCGGCGCGATGCTCGTCGCCGTCTACGCCGAGGGCAACGTCTACAAGATGCCGGCGAACTCGGGCTGGTGGGTGGCCGAGGTCGACAAGGACGAGTGCAAGGCCCAGGCCGGGGGTCTCGTCGGGTGCAAGTTCGACGGGACGGGCGCCGCAACGGCCTGCGGCGTGGCGATCATCAACGCCAAGACGGACGACATCACCTTCGTCGGCGCCAGATACTAGCCAAACGTCGAAATGTCTCTTCGCCCCCGGGCTGCGAGGCCCGGGGGCTTTTTCCTGGCTGACGGTCCGTCAGCCCGCCGTCGGAACGGTCCGGGCCGATCGCATCGCCACGCCGAGGACCTGCCGGCTTCCCTTCGTCACCGAGAAGGCGCCGGCGCGCGCCCGCGTGATAAAACTCGCGTCACATTTGCGCGGAGGGCGTCATGCAGCTCGGAATGATCGGCCTCGGTCGCATGGGCGCGAACATGGTTCGCCGCCTCATGAAGGCCGGGCACGAGTGCGTCGTGTGGGACCGCAATGCCGCGAGCGTCCGGGAGCTCGCGGGTGAAGGAGCCGCCGGGGCAGGCTCCGTCGACGAGTTCATCTCCCGGCTCAAGCCGCCGCGGGCCGTCTGGCTCATGGTGCCGGCCGCGGTCGTCGACGCCTCCGTCGCCGAGCTCGCCGACAAGCTCCAGAAGGACGACGTCCTGATCGACGGGGGCAACTCCTACTACATCGACGACATCCGCCGGCAGAAGGAGCTGCGGCCCAGGGGCATCCACTACGTCGACGTCGGGACCTCCGGCGGCGTCTGGGGCCTCGAGCGCGGCTACTGCATGATGATCGGGGGCGATGACGACGCCGTCCGGCGCCTCGACCCGATCTTCAAGACGCTCGCTCCGGGGCGCGGCAACATCGACCGCACGCCCGGCCGCGAGAAGACGGGCGGCACAGCCGAGGACGGCTATCTCCACTGCGGCCCGACGGGGGCCGGCCACTTCGTCAAGATGGTCCACAACGGGATCGAGTACGGGATCATGGCGGCCTACGCCGAGGGCCTGAACATCCTCAAGCACGCCAACGTCGGCAAAGGCCAGCGCGAGGTGGACGCCGAGACGACGCCGCTGCGCAACCCCGAGCACTACCAGTACGACCTCCACCTGCCGGACATCGCCGAGGTATGGCGCCGGGGCAGCGTCATCGCATCCTGGCTGCTGGACCTGACGGCGATCGCGCTCCTGAAGTCTCCGGACCTGGCCAACTTCTCGGGTCGGGTCTCGGACTCGGGCGAGGGGCGCTGGACGATCCTCGCGGCCATCGACGAAGGAGTGCCGGCCGAGGTCCTGACCGCTTCGCTCTACGAACGCTTCGCCTCGCGCGGCGAGGCCGACTTCGCCAGCAAGTTGATGTCGGCGATGCGGTACGAGTTCGGCGGCCACGTCGAGAAGAAGGGCTGACCCCGTGGCTCGAGGACGCCGGACGCTCTGCGTCGACATCGGCGGGAGCGGCATCAAGACGCTCGTCGTCGACGCGGCCGGCAAGCCGCTGACCGAGCGCCTCCGCGTCGACACGCCGCGGCCCGCGACGCCGCGCGCGGTGATCGCCGCGATTCGCGCCCTCGCCGCCCGCCAGGGCGTCTTCGACCGGGTCTCCGTCGGATTCCCGGGCGTCGTCCGCGACGGCGTCACCGAGACTGCGTTCAACCTCCATCCGTCCTGGGTCGGCGTCGATCTCGACCGCGCCCTCACGAAGGCGCTCCGGCGGCCGGTCCGCGCGGCCAACGACGCCGACGTGCAGGGGCTCGGCGCGGTCCGCGGCCACGGGGTCGAGCTCGTCATCACGCTCGGGACCGGATTCGGCTCGTCGCTCTTCGTCAACGGCCGGCTCGTGCCCAACGTCCAGCTCGGCCACCATGCCGCCTGGAGCCGGAAGACGTACGAGGACGAGCTCGGCAACGCGGCCCTTCGCAAGGCCGGCAAGAAAAAATGGAACCGCCGTGTCGGCAAGGCCATCGCGTCGCTCCGGGAGCTCTTCAACTACGACCGGCTGTACATCGGCGGCGGCAACGCCGAGAAGATCCGCATCGAGCTGCCCCCCGGGGTCAAGACCATCCGCAACGTGGAGGGGCTCCTCGGGGGGGTCGCCCTGTGGCACGGGAAGGAGCACGACTATGGCGTCCGCTGACGCGGCCATCGCCTCGGACGCCCTGGTCTTCTTCGGCGCGACCGGGGACCTCGCCTACAAGAAGATCTTCCCGGCGCTCCAGAGCATGGTCCGGCACGGCCACCTCTCGGTGCCCGTCATCGGAGTCGCCAAGTCCGGGTGGAGCGTCGAGCAGCTACGCGAGCGCGCGCAGGCGAGCCTCAAGGAGTACGGCGGGGGCGTCGACCCGGCCGCCTGGCAGGAGCTCGCCTCGCGGCTCCAGTACATCGACGGCGACTACGCCGACCCGGCCACGTTCACGAAGCTCCGGGCGGCCCTCGGCGCGGCCAGGCACCCGACCCACTATCTCGCGATCCCTCCCAGCCTCTTCGGAAGCGTCATCGAGGCGCTCGCGAAGTCCGGCTGCGCCGACGGCGCCCGCGTCGTCATCGAAAAGCCCTTCGGCCACAACCTCGCGACCGCGCACGCGTTGAACGCCACGCTCCACTCGGCGTTCCCCGAGGACTCGGTCTTCCGCATCGACCACTACCTCGGCAAAGAAGCGGTCGAGAACCTCCTCTTCTTCCGCTTCGCGAACACGTTCCTCGAGCCGATCTGGAACCGCAACTACGTCGACTGCGTCCAGATTACGATGGCCGAGAAGTTCGGCATCCAGGGGCGGGGCAAGTTCTACGACGAGACGGGTGCGATCCGCGACGTGATCGAGAACCACCTCCTTCAGGTCGTCGGCTACCTGGCGATGGAGCCGCCGATCTCCGTCGACGCCGACCGCATCCGGGACGAGCAGGTCAAGGTCTTCCGCGCGATCAAACCGCTCAAGCCCGAGGACGTCGTCCGCGGCCAGTTCACCGGCTACACGAAGGAGCCGGGCGTGAAGCCCGCCTCGAACGTCGAAACGTTCGCCGCGGTCCGGCTCGAGGTGGACTCCTGGCGCTGGGCCGGCGTTCCGTTTTTCATCCGCGCCGGCAAAAGCCTCCCCCTGACCGCGACGGAGGTGATGGTCGACCTCAAGCAGCCGCCCCTCTCGCGCCTCTCCCCCGAGGAAAGCAACTACGTGCGCCTGCGCCTGGGGCCCGAGCTCTCGATCTCGATCGGCGCCCGGATCAAGAAGCCCGGGCCCGAGATGGTCTCGATGCCGACCGAGCTCGCCGCGGTCAAGGACGCGGGGCACGAGGAGGTCGAGGCGTACGAGCGCCTGCTGACCGACGCGATGAAGGGCGACCAGACGCTCTTCGTGCGCGAGGACGCCGTCGAGGCCGCCTGGAGGGTCGTCGAGGGCATCCTCGACGACGCCACGCCCGTCCATCCCTACGCCCCGGGCTCCTGGGGCCCGAAGGAAGCCGAACGCCTCACGGCGGGCTACGAGGGGTGGCACGACCCGGGCCCGAACGCTTGAAGCCCGCCGACACGGCCGAGGGCCGCCGGATCGCCGAGAACGACCGGCGGGCGGCCCACTGGAACCGCTGGGGACCGTACCTCTCGGAGAGGGCCTGGGGCACCGTCCGGGAGGACTACAGCGCGAACGGGACGGCGTGGGACTATTTTCCCCACGATCACGCCCGGTCCCGCGCCTACCGCTGGAACGAAGACGGCATCCTGGGAATCTCCGACCGCCACCAGAAGATCTGCTTCGCGCTCGCGCTCTGGAACGGGAAGGACCCGATCCTCAAAGAGCGGCTCTTCGGCCTCACGAACTCCGAAGGGAACCACGGCGAGGACGTCAAGGAGTGCTGGTTCTACCTCGACGCGACGCCCACGCATTCGTACCTGAAGGGACTCTACAAGTACCCGCAGGCCGAGTTCCCGTACGCCCACCTCCTCGAGGAAAACCGCCGGCGCGGCCAGGCCGAGCCCGAGTACGAGCTCATCGACACGGGGATCTTCGCCGGGGGCCGCTACTTCGACGTCTTCGTGGAGTACGGGAAGGCGTCGCCGGAAGACGTCCTCGTCGAGATCACGGCCCACAACCGGGGGCCCGAGGCCGCCACACTCGACCTGCTGCCCACCGTGTGGTTCCGCAACACGTGGTCGTGGGACGGCTCGGCGCGGCCGAGCCTCGCCGCCGACGGGAGCCCGGGGAGGATCGTGCTCGATGAGCTGGAGTACGGGCGGCGATACCTCCAGTGCTCCCCGGACGCGGAACTCCTCTTCACCGAGAACGACACGAACGCCGAGAGGCTGTTCGGCGCGCCCAACGCGACCCCCTTCGTGAAGGACGCCTTCCACGCCCTCCTCATCGGAGGCCGCCGCGAGGCCGTCAACCCCGCGCGCCGCGGGACGAAGGCGGCGGCGTGGACCCGCGCGGAGATCCCGGCGGGCGGATCGACGCGTATCCGGCTGCGCCTGACGCCGGACGCCGTCGCGCCGGACGCTCTCGGCGCCGATTTCGACCGGGCGCTCGCCCGCGCCCGGGCCGACGCCGACGAGTTCTACGCCGCCACGATCCCCGGAAAGCTCTCCGCCGACGAGCGCCTGGTCGTGCGGCAGGGCCTGGCCGGGATGATCTGGTCCAAGCAGTACTACGCCTACGACGTGCGCCGATGGCTCCTCGGGGATCCGGCGGAGCCGCCGCCTCCGCCCGAACGCCGGAAGGGCCGCAACCGGGACTGGAAGCACGTGTATGCCGCCGACATCCTCTCGATGCCGGACACCTGGGAGTTCCCGTGGTTCGCGGCCTGGGACCTCGCCTTCCACTGCGTCGTGCTCGCCATCGTCGACCCGCAGTTCGCCAAGGACCAGCTCATCCTCATGCTCCGCGAGTGGTACATGCACCCGAACGGCCAGATCCCCGCCTACGAGTGGGCCTTCGGCGACGTGAATCCCCCGGTGCACGCCTGGGCGGCCCTGCGCGTGTACCAGGTCGAAATGCAGAAGACCGGAAGGAAGGACCGCGTCTTCCTCGAGCGCGTCTTCCACAAGCTGCTCCTGAACTTCGACTGGTGGGTCAACCGCAAGGACGAGCTCGGAAACAACATCTTCCAGGGCGGGTTCCTCGGCCTGGACAACATCGGCCTCTTCGACCGCAACACGCAACTTCCGCCGGGCTGGGTCCTCGGCCAGGCGGACGGCACGAGCTGGATGGCGATGTACTGCCTGAACATGCTCGGCATGGCCCTCGAGCTCGCCGTGGACGATCCGGCCTACGAGGACGTGGCGAGCAAGTTCTGGGAACACTTCGTCTACATCGCGCACGCGATGCACCACATGGGCGAGGACGGCTTCAACCTCTGGGACGAGCAGGACGGCTTCTTCTACGACGCCATCCGCCGCCCCGACGGGTCGCACGAACCCATCCGAATCCGCTCGGCCGTCGGGCTCATCCCCCTCTCCGCGGTCGTCACGGGCGACACGAGGCTGATGGAGCGGTTCCCCGGGTTCCTGCGGCGCATGAAGTGGTTCGCGACGAACCGGCCGGACCTCATCGGCTCCTGCGCTTCGATGACCCGGCGCGGCGGAAGCGCGCGGGTCCTCTTCTCGCTCGTCACGCCGGACCAGCTGCGCCGCGTGCTCCGGTTCATGCTCGACGAGAGCGAGTTCCTGTCGCCCCACGGAATCCGGTCCGTTTCCCTCTACCACCGCGACCACCCCTACGCGGCCAACACGGGGGGCGTCGAGCACCGCATGACCTACGAGCCCGGCGAGTCGACGACGGGGGTCTTCGGCGGCAACTCGAACTGGCGCGGCCCGATCTGGTTCCCGATCAACTACCTCGTCCTCGAGTCGCTGCGCCGGTACCACCAGTATCTCGGAGACGAATTTCAGGTCGAATGCCCGACCGGCTCGGGCCGGATGATGACGCTGCTGCAGGTGTTCGAGGAGCTCTCCCGGCGGCTGGCCACGATCTTCCTGCCCGGGAAGGGCGGGGGCCGCCCCGTCTTCGACGGGATCGAGATCTACCGGGACGATCCGCACTGGAGGGACCTCGTCCTCTTCCACGAGTACTTCCACGGCGACACCGGCAAGGGCCTCGGCGCCTCGCACCAGACCGGCTGGACGGGCCTCGTCGCCAAGCTCCTCGACGAGCTCGCCGGCGAGACCTTCCACTTCAGCGTCAGCGAGCCGTAGGGGCGCCTCCCGGCTGGCGCCGAGCTAGTACCCCGGGTTCGGGAAACTGTTCCCGGTGTCCGGCCCGTACCACTTCTTGTTGTTGACGTCGTAGCGGTAGCCGACGGCCGTGTACGGGATCCGGACGATGTCGAAGAAGGTGTAGAGCAGGACGCCGTACCACTTGTCCTTCGGCACGTGGAGCGCCTGCAGCACCTCGCCGAAGTTGATCCCGATCTCGATGCCGACCTGCCGCTGGCGCACCACCGGATCCCCGTACGGGTATCCCTTCGTCCCGTACGTGAACGACAGCAGCAGAAACCGGGCCGGGCCCGGGTTGAACTTCGCGCGCTGGCCCAGTCCCGCGATCTTCAGGTCCCCCGTATAGATCTCGGCCGAATAGTCCTTGCCGAGGCCGCCGACCTTCGCCTCGGGCGCCGGCACGATGCCGAAGCGAAACCCGACGAGGTCGGTCAGGTTGTAGTGCACGAGGAGCAGCCCCGTCGCCGCCCCGAGGGTGTCGGCGCCGAGGTCCTCCCAGGAGAATCCGTACTTGTTGGTCCCGTCGCCGAGCTCGGTCGCGAGGCCCGCGAGAAACGAGGTCCCCGCGGCGAGCAGCGCGGCCTGTTCCTTTCCGGCGCGGAAGGCCTTGTTGTACTCGTTCATGACCCGCGTCACGCCGTAGAACGAGACGAAGTGCGACGCCTTGTCCGCGCCGCCGGCGTAGGTGTTCTCGCCGAACCAGCCCTCGTGCGTGACGTGAAACGGAAAGTGGGGCGTTTCCTGCAGCGCGTTGGCGGCCGACCCGCCGATCGCGAGGGCGGCGCCCGCGCCGATCCAGACCCACTGCGGCGGCTTCGGCGGCGGAGCGACCTCGACCGCGGGCTCGTCGAGCACGAGCGGCCGCGACGCGACGACGGCGCGGAACGATTCTTCGAACCCGGACCCGGCCGCGAGCTCGGAACGGGCGCCTTCGCCGAGCGCGCGCATCGCGGGCGCGCCGGCGAGAAGCGCGGCGAGGAGGACCCGGGCCGCCGACCTCATGCGAGCGGCGCCGCTCCCCCGCCGGCGACGTAGATCGTCCGCGACGGGAAGGCCACGGACGTTCCGGCCTCCTCCACGATCGACAGGATCCCGAGAAGCAGCTCCTCCTGCACGGCGAGGAACTCCGGCATCGTCGCCGCGTGGACGTAGGCGAAGATCTCGACGTCGAGCGACGACTCCGCGAGGCGCAGGAACCGGACGCGCGCGCCCTCGTTCTCGACGCGCGGATCGGCGGCGAGCATCCCGCGGGCGCCCTCGAGCACCCGCCGCATCTGGTCGGCCGACGTCCCGTAGACGAGTCCCACGACCGGATGGAACCAGAACTTGTCGCGCCGCGAGAGGTTCTCGATCTGCGACTCCATGACAACCCCGTTGGGAATGCTGACGAGGGTGCGCTCCTGCGTCCGAAGCCGGGTCGACCACAGGGTCACGTCCTCGACCTCGCCGAGCTGGCCCCCGATCCGGCAAGTGTCCCCGACCTTGAGCGCGTTCTCGGCGAGGACGGCGACCCCGCCGAAGAGGTTGCCGAGGGTCTTCTGGGCGGCGAAGGCGAGCGCGAGGCCTCCGATGCCGAGGCCGGCGAGCGTCGCCGTGAGGTTCACGCCGAAGCTCGCGAGGCCCACGAGCAGGACGATCACGAAGGCGGTCAGCTTGAGCGCGCGCCGCGTGAGCGTCAGCGTCGAGTGGTGGGCGGCGGCGCCGGCCGGGGCCACCCGGCTCAGCACGCGCCGGTTGAGGTTGTCGATCAGGCGCGACAGGAGCCACATCAGGCCGACGAGCGCCAGCACGAGCAGCACCCGGTCGTAGTACAGGCGGTACAGCGCGGGCATCCCGAGCCACGTCATGGCGACGCGGTGAAGGAGGAGCGTCAGGAGAAAAGTCGTGGGGCTGCGGGCCGAGGCGACCCACTGCCCCAGCGGCGCGCCGGGCTGGCGGGGGCGCAGCAGCCGGATCAAGAGCCCGACGGCCCCGACGACGAGCCACGCGAAGGCGAAGAGGACCGGCAGGAGGGCGACGACCGTGATCAGCTGCCAGAGGGCGAGGCCCGCCAACCGCTTCTGCGCGAAGAAGGACGGTACCTGGTGGTCGATGTCGGGCAGCTCCAGCACCTCGAACAGCCGACGGCACTCCTTGACCGTCGCCCAGGAGATCAGCCAGACGTGGCCGACGTCCCGGCTCGGGACGCGGACGGCGAGAACGTCGACGAGGCCCGAGTCTCCCCGGATCTCGCCGACCCGCTCGGTGTCGGGATCGAGGCCGTCCTCCATCGTGCCCTGCGGCGAGCGGGAGATGCCCTCGAAGTTGACCGTCACGAACCGGTGATCGAAGACGATCTGGAGCTCGTGGGCGATCGCTTCGCGCTGCGGCTGGAGGGAGGACGGGATCTGCAGGTAGGCCGCCGCGTTGCGGAGGCTCCCCTGCTGGGTCGCGCGAAGGAAGCCGAGGAGGCATCCGCGGGGCGTCTCGCGGCCGTAGGGATCGGCGGCGGCCGTCTCCTCGCCGTTCGGAGGCGTCGGCGGCGGCGGGGCCGTCGGCAGCGAGAGCTGCGCCGTCAGCGGCGCCGCCGCGAGGGCGAGCAGCAGCGAGAGGACGGCATCGCGCAGCGCGGCTCCGGAGGCGGCGGAGGTTCCCCTCATGGGCGGGGATCTTAGCTGAGGGGATCAGCGGGCGCCCGGAGGACCGCAGCGGCGCTTCCGCGCGCGCAAGAAAGCGGCCGCGCGGGCCGGCCCCGACGCCGTCAGGGGTGACCGCCCTCCTCCTCGGCGACGGCGCTCACCCGACCGCGGTGGAGCCGCCACACGAGGACGAAGTAGAGGATGGCGAGCGGGAAGCCCACGGCGAACCAGCCGAGGGCGGTCCGGAGGCCCGCCGGGTCTCCTCCCGCGGTGAAGGCCGTCACCGAGAGCTCGCCGCTCCCGCTCGCCCGGAGCATCACCGGGAACACGCAGGCGGCCGTGGCCGTCGACAGGCCCGCCAGGAACGCGCAGGAGCCGAAGAACGCCTGGGCGGCCCGCCCGCGGGCGAGGCCGGCGAAGACCGTCACGAGGCCCGCGAGGCCGACGGCCCCGAGCGCCCAGACGAGCGGCCGCGTCCGGAGGGCCGGGAGGAAGCCCGGGTTGACCCTGGCCGTCGCGAGCGTCAGGAGCGGCCACAGCACGGCGACGACCGCGGTGAGGCCCCGCGCGGCGCGGCGGCTGCGGTCCCCGACCACGCCGTCGGCCTTCCACGCCAGAAAGGCCGCGCCGTGCGCGGCCAGCGCCGCGAGGGCGAAGACCCCCGTCGAGATCGTGTACCAGTCGAGAATCCCGACCGGCTCCCGCGCGGTGAAGTCCGTGAAGAGGGCGAGCTCGAACCACCCGTCGGCGGTCAGCGGCAACCCGCGCAGCAGGTTGCCGAGGGCCGCGCCGAAGAAGACCGGGAGCAGCACGCTCGCGACGCAGAAGAACAGGTCCCAGGTCCCGCGCCAGAGCCGGTCGGAGACGTGGCTGCGCAGCTCGATCGCGATCCCGCGGAGGATCAGGCACCAGAGCACCAGGAAAATCGCGAAGTAGAAGCCGGAGATCCCCGCCGACAGGACCCTCGGGAAGGCGACGAAGAGCGCTCCGCCGGCGGCGAGCAGCCAGACCTCGTTGGCGTCCCAGAAGGGACCGATCGCCGCCAGGACCTGCCGCCGCTCGGCGTCGTTCCGGGCGACCAGGAGGTGCAGCGTCCCGGCGCCGAAGTCGTACCCGTCCAGCACGACGTATGCCGTGAGCATGAAGACCGTGATGGCGTACCAGATCTCAAACATGCGGCGCCTCCGGCCCGCGCACGGCCTCGGGCTCGGCGCGCGGGCCCGCGCGCGATCTCGCGCGCCACGAGGAACAGGAACAGCACGGACAGCACGGCGTAGAGGCCGCAGAAGCCGATGAGCGTGAAGATGACCGTTCCCGAGTGCACGGTCGGGCTCGAGCCCTCGGCCGTCCGGAGCAGGCCGTAGACGAGCCACGGCTGCCGCCCGAGCTCCGCCGTCATCCAGCCGGCCATGACGGCGATGTACGGGAAGGGAAACGACATCATCACGATCCAGAGCATCGGGCGGTTGCTCTCGAGGCGTCCCGTCCAGGCGAGCGCCGCGGCCGCGAGCATGATCGCCACGAGGATCGTGCCGAGCCCCGCCATCACGTGGAACGCGTAGTACAGCAGCGCGATGTTGTCGGGCCAGTCCCGCTCGGGGAAGGAATCGAGCCCCCGCACGTCGCTGGCGAAGTGCCCGAACGCCAGGACCGAGAGGACCCCCGGCACCTCGACCGCGTTGTCCAGGCGCTTCTCGGCGACGTTGGGCTGGCCGATGAGGTTGATGCCGGCCCGGGGCCCGCTCTCGAAGCGCCCCTCCATCGCGGCGAGCGCCACGGGCTGGTGGCGCGCCACGAGCTTGGCCTGGCGGTCTCCGGTCGGATAGGCGACGAGGAGGCTCGAGACCAGCCCGGCCGTCACGCCGAGCCGGAGGAAGAGCCGCGCCGGCTCCCGGTGCCGGCTCTGCAGGAGGTAGAACGCGCCGAGGGCCGCGACGACGAAGGACGCCGTCACGACCGTCGCGACCATGTTGTGGGCGTACTGCGCGATCGCCCAGGGGCTCAGCACGAACTCGCGGAGGCTCGCGAGCTGCAGCGTGCCCTCGGGCCCCAGGCGGAAGCCCGCCGGGTGCTGCATGAACGCGTTGGTCGCCGTGATGAAGTACCCCGAGAGCCAGCTTCCGGCGAAGAGCGCCACGGCCGCCGCGAAATGGCCCCGCCGCGAGAGCCGCTTCTCGCCGAAGACGAGGAGCGAGAGAAACGCCGACTCGAGGAAGAAGGCGAAGAGCCCCTCCATCGCCAGCGTGTGGCCCACGACGTTGCCGGCGTAGCGCGAGAACCTCGCCCAGTTGGTGCCGAACTGGAACTCCATCGGGATCCCGGTGACGACCCCGAAGCCGAAATTGATTCCGAAGATCCGGATCCAGAACCGCGCGGCGTCGTTCCAGCGCTCGCCCCCGCGGCGCAGGCCCAGGCCCTTCATCACGACGATGAGAAAGGCGAGGCCCATCGTCAGGACGGGGAACAGGTAGTGATAGACGATCGTGAAGGCGAACTGGAGGCGGTGCCAGAAGAGGGCTTCGCTCATCGCGGGATGCGGCCGGTCGCCGCGGGCGCCGGGCTCGAGGCCTTCGTTGACGCGGACACGAGGGCGCGAGTATATTCTCGCCCCCGTCGGACGGCGCAACCGCCAGCGTCCCGACACCCCTGAGGAGTAGCGATGAACAAGCGTGTCTTCGGGCCCCGCCTCGAGACGATCCTCGCCCTCGGTTTCGCGTGCCTCGCGGCGCCGCTCGCGGCCGCCGACGTGAACCTCGCGGCCGTCCAGTTCCCGGAGGGCAAGAGCGTCGACCTGGACCTCGCCGCGTCGAGCCGCGTGGCTCCCGCGCAGGCCGAGGCCGAAGTTCAGTTCAAGAACGGGCAGGCCCGCGTCGAGATCTCGTACAAGAAGCTGCCCCCCGCGCTCCTCTTCTCGGGCGACGTGACGTCCTACGTGGTGTGGGCCGTCGCGCGCGACGGGGCCACCGAGAGCCTCGGCGAGCTGATCGTCCGGAAGCAGAGCGGCGACGCCGAGTACCGCACGGGCCAGAAGGAGTTCGGCCTGCTGATCACCGCCGAGGCCTACCCGCTGGTGCTCCGGCCGTCCGAGCTCGTCGTGTTCACGTCGGTCGCCCCGCCCCCCAAGAAGCTCCGGAGCACGCCGGTGACGCTGTCGGCGTTCGCGCCGGCGCCCCGGCTCGGCAACCCCACGATCGGCAGCATGGTCTATTCCGGCAACGAGTCGCTGGACCTGATCCAGGCCCAGAACGTCTACCAGCAGGCCCAGCAGATGGGCGCCGAGAAGTACGCGCCCGACGCCATGCGCGACGCCTCGATCACGCTCGCCCAGGCCACCAACTCGTACAAGGGCGGAAAGGACAAGCTCGGCGTCGACTATTCGCGCCGCAGCCTCTCCCAGTCCTCGGCCGCGATCCGCACGACGCAGCAGAAGATGGCCGACGAGGCCGCCGCGGCCGAGGCCGCCCGGCGCGCCGCCGAGCTGCAGTCGCTCGAGCAGCAGCGGACCATGGCCCAGAAGCAGGCCGCCGAGGCCCAGCAGCAAACCCTCGCCGCCCGCGAGCAGGCCGTCGCCGCGCGGGAGCAGGCCGCCGCCGCCCAGCAGCAGCTGGCCCAGGCGCAGCAGCAGGCCGCCGCCGCGCAGCAGCAGATGACGCTGCTCCAGCAGCAGGCCCAGGTCGCGCAGCAGGAGGCCGCGGCCGCGCAGGAGCGCGCCGCCTCCGCGGGCCTCTCGGCCGAGGCCGCCGACGCCGCGCGCCGCGACGCCGACGCCGCCCGTCAGAAGGCCGAAACGCTGGCCGCGCAGGCGAGCGCCGCGCAGGCCCAGGCCGAGAAGACGACGGCCGAGGTGTCCGCCGCCGCGGCGGCGCTCGAAAGCCAGAAGCAGCAGCTCGAGACGCGGGTCGGCCAGACCGAGGCGGAGAACGCGCGGCTGCGCGCCGAGCGCAACGACCTCGAAGGCCGCCTGAGCGGCGCCCTGTCCGAGGTCGCCCAGATCAGCCAGTCCGCGCGGGGCGTCGTCGTCAACCTGCCGGACATCCTCTTCGACACCAACAAGGCGACGCTCAAGCAGAACGCGCAGGTCGCGCTCGCCAAGCTCGCCGGCATCGTGTCCCTCTTCCCCAACATCAACCTGCGCATCGAGGGCCACACGGACTCGACCGGCGGGGACGCGATCAACGTTCCGCTCTCCCGCGACCGCGCGAACTCCGTGATGGCGTTCCTCCAGGCCCAGGGCGTCTCCGCCAAGCGCATGAGCGCCGAGGGCTACGCCGCACGCATCCCGGTCGCCGACAACGCGACGCCCGACGGACGGGCGAAGAACCGGCGGGTCGAGATCATCCTGGCCGAGGGCGTGATCAAGGGAGCCGGTCAGTAAGACCGGCTCGTTCGTAGGGGCGGCCCTTGTGGCCGCCCGTTCCGTGTCGAAGGGCGGGGGCAAGCCCCGCCCCTACGGCTCCGTGGCCTTGTCTTTCTCGATCTCTCCCGTCATCGGGACGAACCGCACCGGGATGATGTCCTTTTCGCTGACGCGGCCGTCCCTCTCGCGGGTGAAGACCTTGAGCTCCTGGAAGAACCCGCCCACGGGGATGACCATCCGTCCGCCCACGGCGAGCTGATCGACGAGGGGCTCGGGGATCTTTTCGGGGGCCGCGGTCACGATGATTCCGTCGTAGGGCGCGTGCTCGGGCCACCCGCGGTAGCCATCCCCTGCGCGCACGGTAACGTTGAGGAAACCGAGCTCCTTCAGCTTGGTCGAGGCGGCCTGCGCGAGGTCCGGCAGGATCTCGATCGAGTACACCTCGGCCGCGATCTGCGACAGGACCGCGCTCTGGTAGCCGGACCCGGTCCCGATCTCGAGCACCCGAGCCCGCGGCGGCAGGCCCAGGAGCTCCGTCATGAGCGCGACGATGTACGGCTGGGAGATCGTCTGGCTGCCGCCGATCGGCAGCGGGTGGTCCTCGTACGCGTGAGCGCGCTCCCCGGGTTCGACGAAGAGGTGGCGCGGGACCTTGCGCATCGCGTCGAGAACGCGGGGGTCGCGCACGCCGCGGGAGACGATCTGCGTCTCGACCATGCGCGCGCGCCGCGCGGCGTCTCCGTCGGTCGGCGTGACCTGCACCTTCGCGGCCCCCTTCCCCGGCGAATCGCAGCCGAGCCCCGCGACGAGAAGGAGAACTCCCGCCCCCGCCCGCGCTGCGTTCACGGCGCCGCCGGCCCCCAGGCGATGCGCCCGCCGACGACCGTCAGGAAGGCGGCGATGCCCGGGATCTCCGCCACGGGCACGGCGAGCGGGTCGCGCGACAGAACCGTGAGGTCGGCGGCGTACCCGGGCTCGATCCGGCCCCTCCACGACTCCTCGAACGCCGCGAAGGCGGCGTCCGACGTGAACAGGGCGAGGGCCTCGGGCCGGGTCAGCTTCTCCGACGGCCGCCACCCTCCCGGGGGCTGGCCGTCGAGACTCTGCCTCGTCACGGCAGAGTAGAACCCGAGGAGCGGGTTCTCGGATTCCACCGGCGCGTCGCTCCCGCCCGCGAGTTTTGCCCCGGCATCCTTCAACCGGCGCCACGCGTACGCCCCCGCCACCCGCGTCGGCCCGAGCCGGGCCTCCGCCCACGGCATGTCCGAGGTCGCGTGGGTCGGCTGCACCGAGGCGATGACCGAAAGCCGCGCGAAGCGCGGGAAGTCCTCGGGGGCGATCACCTGGGCGTGCTCGATCCGGGGACGCGAGGCGCCGGCCGGCGCCTGCGGCAGCGCGCCGGCGGCCGATGCGAAGGCGTCGAGCGCGATCCGGTTGCCGCGGTCTCCGATCGCGTGGATCCAGAGCTGCCAGCCCGCCTTTCGTGTCTCGCCCGCGATCTCGGCCAGCCGCTCGGGCGAGGTCACGAGGAGCCCCGTCCTGCCGGCCTCGTCGGTGTAGTCCGTCAGGAGCGCCGCGCCCCGGCTCCCGAGCGCGCCGTCGGCGTACGCCTTGACCGCGCGGACCGTCAGGAAGTCCGCTCCGCCTCCCAGATGCGTCCCCCGGGCGAGGAACTTCGGGAGCGCGTCGGGCTCGGGCGAGACGGTCGCATAGACGCGGATCGGAAGCCGGCCCGAGGACGCCAGGCGCTCGAGCGACGCGATCGCCGCGGCGTCGTAGCCCGAGGCGTCCTGGATCTCGGTCAGGCCGACGCGCGCGCACGCCTCCGCTCCCGCGGAGAGCCACCGGTCGAGGTCCGCCGGCGTGGGAGTCGGCATGGCGCGGGCCACGAGATCCATGGCGTTGTCGACGAGCACCCCGGACGGCGTTCCGTCGCTCCGCCGCAGGATGCGGCCTCCCTCGGGGTCCTTCGTCGACGCGTCGATTCCGGCCGCGCGCAGAGCCGCCGTGTTGACCCAGAAGGCGTGCCCGTCCACGCGGCCCGCGACGGCCGGGCGTTCCGGGACCGCGCGGTCGAGGACCCGCGCGTCCGGAAACTCGCGGCCCGGCCACAGGTTCTGGTCCCAGCCCCGGCCCTCGGCCCACGTGCCCGGCGGAAGGCTCTTCGCCATCTCGGCCATCCGGCTCGCCGCCGCCGAGGCGTCGGGCTGCGCGCGCAGGTCCGCGATCGAGCGGGCCTTCCCCACGCCCAGCAGGTGCAGGTGCGCGTCCGCCCAACCGGGGAAGACGAAGCGTCCCGCGAGGTCGACGACCCGGGCCCCTCGGGCGAGCTCTCTCGCGCGCGCCGGGTCCCCGACGAAGGCGACCTTCCCTCCTTCGAGAAGGATCGAGGCCCGCGAGGGCTTCGCCTCCGCGGACACGTAGACGACGCCGTTCTCGAGGAGGAGCGGCGCGGGAGCGACGGCGGCCGGCGGGTTCGACGCGAGGAGCAGGAAGGCGGCGAGAAGCGGAATCACCCCGGAATCTTAACCGAGGCCCGCCGGGCGGTCAGGTTCGCCGGACGATCAGGAGCGTCTGGTCGTCGTACTGCGGCACGTCCGCGGCGAACGCCTCGACCGCGTCGAAGACCTTGCCGGTCAGCTCCTCGGGCCCGGTCCCCTCGGCGACGAGCGCGGTCAGTCGGTCGAGGCCGAATTCCTCGTCGGAGGCGTCGAGGGCCTCCGAGACGCCGTCCGTGTAGACGCACAGCAGGTCGCCCTTCCCCATGACCACGCTCTCCTCCTTCCAGGACGCGTGGGGGAACATCCCGAGCGGCACGCCCGTCGACTTGAGCTGCTCGATCGGTCCGTCGGCCCGCCGCAGGAGGGCCGGATTGTGCCCGGCGGAGACGTAGCGCAGCACGCCCGTCTCCGGTTCGACGAGGCCGAAGAAGACCGTCAGGAACTTGCGCGTCGCGGCGTAACGCTGGAGGTGGCGGTCGATCCGCCCGATGAGCTCTGCGACCGTCTTCGCGTCGTCGATCTGGAGGTGCACCGCGGCGTGGACGGTCGACACCAGCAGCGCCGCCGGGACGCCCTTGCCCGAGACGTCGGCCACGAGAAACGCGAGGCGGCCGCCGGAGAGGGGAAACCAGTCGAAATAGTCGCCGCCGACCTGCCGGGTCGGCCGGTTGCGGGCCGCCAGCTCGACGCCCTCGACCCGGGGCAGGTCGCGCGGGAGGATCTGGCGCTGGATCGCCGCGGCGACCTCGAGCTCGCGCTCGATGCGCTCCTTCTCGATCGCCTCCTTGTGCAGCCGCGCGGTCTCGATCGCCGCGGCCGCCTGGTTGGCGAAGAGAGACAGCAGCCGCGCGTCGGTCGGCGTGAAATCGAGGACGCGGCCGTCGCGGGACTCCTTGTCGGCGACGGCGAGGACGCCGAGCCGGCGCCCGGGCACCGAGATCGGGACCGCCAGGAACTTGCTGCAGCTGCCGTCGCGCATCGCGTCGGTCGTCGACTCGTTGTTGATCAGGCCGCCCTCGGGCAGCGTCCAGGTGACGCACTTCGGCGAGACGAGGATCTCGCCGCCGACGTTGCGCTCGAGGAGAATGTGGTCGGCGTCTTCGAACAGGACGAGCCCGCCTTTGCCCGCGTCGGTCAGCGAGATCGACCGGAAGAGCACCTCGTCGGCGAGCGCCGAGAGGTCGAGCTGCCCGCCGAGCGAGAGCCCGAGGTCGTAGAGCGACTCGAGCTCCAGCAGCCGCGCCTTGAGCTCGAACTCCGCTTCCCGAACCTGGCGCGCCAGGCGGTGGGAGCCCACGAGCGAGCCGAACAGGAACGCGAGGAGCGCCGCGTGCTCGGGAGTCTCGCCGCCCGGAGCGCTCCGCCAGGCGCAGGAGGCCGTGGATCTCCCCCTCCGCCGCGAGCGGAAGCCAGAGATGCCCCTCCCGCGTGAAGACGCCCGCCGGCAGCGGCTCCGGGATCTCGCCCGGCTCGACGCCCCCGGCCAGGCGCTCGCCGGTGCGGACCCAGGCGTCCCGGTCGCGCAGGTAGAGCGTCGCGTCGCGGGCGCCGGTCGCGAGCACCGCCGCCTCGGCGATGCGCGAGTGAATCGGGGAATCGCCCTCGAGCACTCCCCCGATCCGCTTCCAGAGCTCCTCGAGGCGCTCGGCCGGGGTCGTGGGAACCGGGGCGGTCATGGCGGCGGCTTCCTCAGGCCGGCTGGCTGACGCTCCGCACGGCGTCTTCCTGGGTCGGGTAGATCTCGGCGTACTGGGCGAGCCCCATGATCCGGAACGTCTTGTCGATCGTGGGCGTCAGCCCGCAGAAGGCGAGCGCGCCCTTCTTGTCCATCACCTTCTCGAGGACCTCGATCAGGATCGAGATGCCGATCGAGTTGACGATCCGGGTCTTCTCGAGGTTGAGAACGAGGGCGCGCACGCCCTGGTCGAGGTGGGTGTATGCCTCGCGCGCGATCTCCTCGCCCCCCTGGTTGTTGATGTAGCCGTCGGTCCAGAGGATCGCCACGTCGCCCCGCCGCTCCGAGGACACCTTGCACGTCTCGCTCACTTGTACTTCCTCATTCGGATCCGCGTTCCCCATTCGCCGGAGGTGATGTCGACGTCGTCCATCAGGCTCTTGATGATCTGGAGGCCCCAGCCCCGCTTGCGGTGGTTCGAAAAGGTCTTCTCCATGCTCGGCTCCTCGACCCGGGCCTGGTCGAACCCCCGGCCCTTGTCCATGACCTCCACTTCCAGCCACTCCTTGCCCTTCGGTTCCTGGCCCAGCCGGAACGTCAGGTGGAGCTGCTCGTCGCGGCAATCGGCGTGCTCGAACGCGTTGATGCACGCCTCGACGAGCGCGAGTCGGACCTCGTCGATCTTATCCCGGGACATCGCGATGTACTCGCCGAGCGCCGCGGCCTGGGCGGTCGCCACGATCTCCATCTCCGGGGCCACCGGGATGGTCATCGAGACCTCGCGGGAGCCGGCGCTCGCGAGCCCGGGCGGAGCAGTTCCCCCGTGCGACATGGGACGGCTCGAGGCTCCTAGAACCGGAGGAAGAGTTGCAGTGACCGGATCAAGACGGCCGGAAGTTTATCGGACGCGGCGGCGAGAAGGACGAGGGAGATCTCGCCCGCCAAGAGCCCCCACAGGAGGTTGGGCACCTCCAGGGCTTCCAATCCGATCGCGAGAGCTTTTCTCATCACTGCGACCGGAAGAGAGCGCAAGAGTCCTGCCACGCCCGCGCGCGGCGCGGATTTCGACCCAAGCACATGAAGACAAACGCCTTAGTCGTTGCCTCGGTCTTCGATCGGCGCCATGCGCGCATCGTATCACAATGACACATAGGCGTAGTCAGGCTCCGCACAGTCGTATTGTAACTATCTTCAAAATAAGGATATAAGTATGAAAGTGGGACAGTTACGATACAGTGACTTAATGTCCCACCTGGCGCTTGCGGTAGAGAGTCCGGCGGCTGATGCCGAGAAGACGGGCGGCGCGGCTCTTGTTTCCGCCGGCCAACCGCAGCACGCGCTGGATGTGGCGGTCCTCGAGCGCCCGCAGGTCCGGGATCTCCTCCTCGCCGGAAAGCGGCGCCGGCGCCTCGGCGAGGCGCAGCCCGGGCTGCGGAAGCCACTGGAGGTCCTCGCGCCGGATCGTGTTGCCCTGGGAGAGCGCGGCGGCGCCCTCGAGCAGGTTCTCGAGCTCGCGGATGTTGCCCGGGAAGTCGTGGCCGAGGATCGCGGCGTAGGCGTCGCGGTCGAGGACCGGCACGTCCCGGCCCTCCCGCGCCGCGAACCGCTCGAGGAAGTGGCGGACGAGCTTCGGGATGTCTTCCCGCCGCTCGCGCAGGGGCGGCAGCCCGATCTCCACGACCCGCAGGCGGTAGTAGAGGTCCTCGCGAAACTCGCCGCGGGCGATGCGCTCGGGCAGCCGCGCGTGCGTCGCCGCGAGCACCCGCACGTCGATCGGGACCCGGCGCCGGCCGCCGACCCGCTCGATCTCCCGCTCCTGGAGAACCCGCAGCAGCTTGGCCTGCAGGGCGGGCGGCATGTCGCCGATCTCGTCGAGGAAGATGGTGCCGCCCTGCGCCGTCTCGAATTTTCCGGCGCGGGCCTCGACTCCCGTGGCGACCCCGCGCTCGATGCCGAAGAGCTCGGACTCGAGCAGGGTCTCGGGCAGGGCCGCGCAGTTGATGGCGACGAAGGGCTTGTCGGCGCGGTCGCTTCGGCCGTGGATCATGCGGGCGACGAGCTCCTTGCCCGTGCCGCTCTCCCCCGTCAGCAGGACCGAGATCTTCGAGCCCGCGATGCGCGACACCAGGTCGAGCACGCGGCGCGCGGCGGGCGAGTCGCCGACGAAGAGACGGCCGGCCGCCGAGCGCCCGGTCTCGTCGAGCAGGCGCCGGTTCTCCTCCTCGAGGCGCTCGCGCTCGCGCGTCAGACGCTCGAGGTGCCGCCGGTTCTCGATCGCCATGCCGCAGAGGCCGGCGAGGGAGACGAGGAAGCGCCCGTCCTCGGGATCGAAGGCCGTCTGGCCCCCGCGGCGGGCCTCCTTGTCGGCGAGGACGAGCACCCCGAGCGGCCGGCCCCCGCCGAAGATGCGGGCGCCCACGGCCGTCAGGACCGGCCGGCCGAGCAGCTTGAACTTTTCGCGGGTGATGGCCGTCTCGGCCTCGAGCACGTCCCGGAGAAACTCGTCCTGCGCCACGACGGCCTCGGCGGGCCGCTTCGGAAACCCGACCCGCGCTTCGGCGCGGCGCGCGCCGCCGTCGGCGAACGTCGCCAGGTACCCCCGGGAAGCGTCGAGCACGCCGACGACGCGGGACAGGACGTCCTCGACCAGGGCCTCCTCGTCCGGCAGGGCGCCGAGCGAGAGCCCGGCGTCGTACAGCGTTTCGAGGAGCAGCAGCCGGTGCTGCGTTTCGAAGTGGCGGGACTTCTCCATGGCCGGGCGGCCGCTCACTTCGCGGCGGCGAGCACCTTCTCGCGGCGCGCCTCCGCCACCGCCGTCTCCGCCTGGCGCGTCGGCGCCCAGTTCGCGTTCCACTTCCGGTTCTCGGCGATCAGCTTCTCGGCGTCGTCGAGCTGGCCCTGGCGGGCGAGCGCGACCGCCACGCGGGCGCGGGCCTCGTAGATCGACCGACGCTGCTCGAAGTTCTCGTAAGGCGTCGGCGGATTCGCGTTCTTCTTCCAGTACTCCAGCGCCTCGGCGGTCTTGCCCTCGGCCTCCAGGGCCAGCCCCGTGAGCGTGTTGACGTGCGGAAAGTGCGGCTTCCAGCCGGGCGGAAGGTTCTCCTTGGCGAGGAGCGCTTCGCGCTTGGGCACGGTGCTCTCGACGATCTTGAGCGTTTCGGCGGCCCGCCCCTCCGCGAGGGCGACGACGGCGTCCATATAGGCCGCGTCGAGCTCAGCGTACTTGCTGTCCACCTTCACGGCCTTCGCCTCGGTCGCCAGGCGCACGGCCTCCTTCATGTTGCCGGAATAGAAGGCCGACCGCATCGCGCGGATCAGGTATCCGCGGCGCATGTCTTCAACCTCCGACATGGCCGCGGCTTTCTCGTACATCTCGATCGCCTTCGCGTACTCGCCCAGGCCCTCGTAGGCCACTCCGAGGTGCGCGACGGATTCCACGAAGTCCGGCTTGATCGCCAGCGCCCGGTTGAGGTTCTCGATCGCCTCGTTGTAGTGGCCCGAGTAGGCCTGAACTTCGCCGAGCGAGTCGAAGGGGTTGGCGTTGTCGGCAGCGATGAACTGGTATCGCTTCAGGTTCTCCATGGCCTTCTCGTAGTCGCCCCGGTAACCGTAGCGGTAGCCGATCTGGTTGTAGGCCTCGGCGTTGTTCGGGTCGACCGAGAGCAGTTCCTCGAAGATCTTGATCCCGCGGTCCGAGTTGCCCCTGACCATCTCGTTGTTCGCGAGGACCTGCGCCGACCGCGTGTCGGCCGGATATTTCTGGTGGATCTCGTTCGCGATCTTGAGCGCGTCCTCGTGCCGCTTCTCCGTCATTGCCAGGGCCATGTCCACGTGGAGCCGCTCGCGCTCGGTCAGCCGCCCCTTCTCCCGGGCGGCCCGCTTGATGAGGGCGGCGCCCTGGCTGGGCTCCTTGGACTGCCGCGCGAGCCCGAGCATCGCCATCGCAAAGGTCGGATCGAGCTCGAGGGCCCGGGCGTACGCCAGTCGCGCTTCCTTGAAGTAGAAGCGGTTCTCGTTGGCCACCCCCTCCCGGTAGGCCTCGTAGGCCGCCTCGGAGGTCGTCGTCACGTCCCGGCGGTGCGACATGAAGACGGCGGCCGACACCCCCGCCGCCAGCAGGAGCACCCCCGCCGTTCCCACCCAGAGCCAGCGCTTCTTCTTCATGGACGAGCCCCTTCTAACCCTTTCATACGTATGGGGGATGTCCGGGTTTTGCCCCAGAATCGCCCAAGAAACGTCCCAAAAGGCCTATTCCACACGGAGAAACAGGAAAGTCATGTCGTCGTATTGCTCGGCCCCGCCCACGAAGTCCCGCAGGTCCGCCAGGACGGCCTTGGCCACCTCGTCCAGAGTCCCGTGCTGCCGCGCGGCGACCGAGGCCATGAGTCGCTCCTCCCCGTAGGGGTTCATGTCCGAGTCCATGGCCTCCGTGAAGCCGTCCGTGTAGAAAAAGATCAGGTCGCCCTTCTTCAGGAAGAGCTCGCGGGTGTCGTACGGGACCTCGCGGAACGCCCCGAGCGGCAGCCGGTGCTCGGGCGGCTCGATCAGGCAGGGCCCCGAGTTGCCCGGCCGGAGCAGGATCGGCAGCGGCTGGCCGCCGATCGCGTAGCGCAGGCTCATGGCGTCGGCATCGAGGAGAAAAAACCCCAGCGACACGAACATGCGGCGCTTGATGGCATAGATCCGGCGGTTCGATTCCTGAAAGAGCTGGCCCGGGTCGGACGTCGTCAACGCCCGCGAGTAGACGATCTCCTTGGACGCGACCATCAGGAGCGAGGCGGGGACCGACTTGCCCGAGACGTCGCCGATGACGATCCCGACCCGGCGGTCCTCGAACGGGATGAAGTCGTAGAAGTCGCCGCCCACGACGCGCGCCGGGATCGAGCCGCCGAGGAAGGCGAACCCGGGCATCTCGGGAACCTGCCGCGGCAGGAGGCTGACCTGGATGTCGCGGGCGATCTCGAGGTCGCGCTTCAGCTCCGCCTGCCGCGTCATCTCGTCGTGCAGGAGCGCGGTCTCGATCGCCAGCGCCGACTGGTTGGCGAGCGTCGACAGCAGCGACAGGTCGTCCCGGTCGAAGCGCTCCCCGGAGAGCTTCTCCTTGAGGGCGAGAATGCCCATCAGCCGCTCGCGGTAGACGAGCGGCACGAGCAGGCGGAAGCCCTCCGCCGCCAGCCGTTCCCGGAACTCCTCGCTCTCCCCGTCGGCGAAGTGCAGCGAGATCTCCTCGAGGTCCGAGGGCTTGCCCTCCTGCCGCAGGACGCGCCGCACGGCGGCCGACGGCGACAGCCGGTCCTCGCGGCGGCCGCGCCGCTCGAGCCAGCCGTCCCGGTCCCGCAGCCAGATGGAGGCCTTGTCGAGGCGCATCGTCGCCGAGACGCTCGAGGTCAGGTAGTCCGCGATGCGCCCGAGGTCGAGCTCTCCCGTGATCGCCTCGCTCATCTCGAGCAGCGCCGCCTGGTAGTCGAACTTTTCGCGGAAGAAGAGCTTGTCGAGCGGCGCCTGGAGGCGCCGGCGCATGACCTCGAAGAGCGAGATGCCGACGAGGAAGAAGCCGAAGTTGAAGAGCGGCGAGGCCGACAGGCGCGACGACGAGAAGACGAGGTTCGCCAGGGCGACGACGAGCGCATAGAGGCCGAGGAGCACGGCCGTCGTCGCCGCGTAGAGGAACGTGCGCCGCACGATGACGCGCACGTTGAGCATCTGGAAGCGGACGATCGCGTACGCGAAGGTCGCCGGGATCAGGATCATCGGGATGATCCCGTAGAAGGCGTACTCGTCGATGCCGAAGGCCGACGGCAGGACGATGAAGAAGAGGACGAACGGGACCGTTCCGAGGATCGTCCCGACGAAGACGTGGAAGGCCTGCCGGCGCTCGCGCGGGTCCTCGAGCGTGAAGGCCGAGTGCGCCAGGGCCACGAGTCCGAGCACGAGGTAGTCGCCGAGCAGGATCCAGGAGGACAGCGGCGCCCCGGAGAGGACCGTGACCTTCTCGCCCCGGACCTGGCGCATGACGTCGTAGAGGAAGACGAAGGGCGGAACCGCGTAGAGCAGGTAGAGCAGCGTCGGGCTGGTCGAGAGGAAATCCTGGAGGGCCGTCTTCCAGCGCGGCGGCGGCTCGCCCGTCCACTCGTCCGGCCGGGCGAAGTGGAGCCGCTTCGGCCGCGGGAAGATCAGGAAGAAGTGCAGGAAGACGGCCGGCAGGAGAAACAGGCTGACCGTGCCCGTGTTCTGCACGAAGACGTCGATCCACCAGTACGAGGCGGGACGCAGCCGGCAGACGAAGAAGAGCAAGAAGAGGACGCAGAGCATGAAGAAGATCCGCGCCGACCGCTCCTCGGGCACCCGGACGTAAACGAAGAGGCCGATCAGGAAGAACAGGAACCCGACGACGACCGCGTAGAGGTATGTCCGGCCGCCCAGCCGCTCCGAGGAGAGCTCCAGCCGGACCGTGCGCAGCTCCGTGCCGGGCGCCGCCCCGGCAGCCTCCGCGCCCGGGCACGGTCCGTTACGGACGAGGTAGTCGACTTTCTCGCTGATGCGGTGGCGCCGGAGCTCCGCGGAGGCGTCCGAGCTGCTGTTGACGATGCGCTTGCCGATGCCCTGGACGCACTCCCCGGCCTTGATCCCGGCCTTCTCGGCCGGGCTGCCCGGAAGGACCATCCGGACCTCGATCCCCTCCCGCCCGTAGGGCAGCGGGACGATCCCGTCGTAAGGCCGGGCCGAGAACATGTCGGCGATCGACGCGATCGCAATCGCGAGACCGACGAAGCCGACGGCCAGGAACCATACAGGCCGGGGCCCGGACGCGGCGCGACCCTCTACCGGCACTCGTCTCCCCCTTACGCCGACGGAAGCAACAGAAAGGTCACCATGTTAATGGCATTCCCGGGCCGAAAATGCCCGGTGCGGGTATTCTTCGGCCCGTGTCGTTCGTCACGTTCGAAGGCGTCGAGGGCTGCGGAAAGTCGACGCAGCTCGCCCTCGCGGCCGCGCGACTGCGCGCCGGGGGCCGCGCCGTCACGACCACCCGGGAGCCCGGCGGAACGCCGATCGGCGAGAAGATCCGTGCGATCCTCGTCGACCCCGCGCATGGAAGCCTCGATCCGATATCGGAGTGGCTCCTGATCGAAGCCGCGCGGCGCCAGCACGTCCGCGACGTGGTCCGCCCGGCGCTCGCGGCCGGCCATCTCGTGCTGTGCGACCGCTTCAGCGACTCGACGGAGGCCTACCAGTCGGCCGGGCGCGGGCTCGACGCGGCCTGGATCGAGGCCGTCGACGCACGGGTGCGCGAGGGCCTCTCACCGGACCTGACGCTCGTCTACGACTGCGATCCGTCGGAAGGCCTGGAGCGGGCGCGCCGGCGCGACGCCGGATCTCCCGGGAGGTTCGAGGCCGAGGAGCTCGCCCTCCACGAACGGGTGCGCGAGGCCTTCCTCGCGATCGCCCGGCGCGAGCCCGCCCGGGTCGCGGTCGTCGCCGTCGACGGTCCCGCCGAGCACGTCTTCGAGCGGACCTGGCGGATCCTCGCCGAGAGGCTCGCGCTCGGATGACGCTCGCGACCGCCGACGCCCTCGCGCGCCTCGCCTCGGACCCGGAGCGCTTCCCCGGCGCGCTGCTTCTGACGGGCCCCTCGGAAGCGCGGCTCGCGGACGAGTCGCTCCGGCTCGCCGCGCGCCTCCTGTGCCCCGGCGACGACCCGAAGGCCGAATGCTCGAGCTGCCGGCGCGTCCAGGCGGGCATTCATCCCGACCTCTTCACCGTCGAGCCCGAGGGCCTGCAGATCAAGGTCGACCGCGTCCGCGAGGCCCTGGCGTTCGGGGCCGGCCGCCCCTACGAGGGGACGCGCCGCGTCGCGCGGATCCTGCGCGCCGCCGAGCTCGGCCTCGAAGGCGCCAACGCGCTGCTCAAGGCGCTCGAGGAGCCCGGCGAGCGTTTCCGGTGGATCCTCGCGACGAGCCGGCCGGAGTCGCTCCTGCCGACCATCCGCTCGCGCTGCACGGTCGCGGCCCTTCCCGCCCCGGGAGCGGCCGAGCGGGCTGCGGCCTGGACGCGCCTCGGCTTCTCCGAGGCGGATGCGCGCGATCTCGTCCTCTTCGCCCGCGAGGACGGCGAGAAGGACCCCGCCGCCCGGCTCGCCGAGGGCCGGACGCTTCGCCAGTTGGTCGTGGCCGCGCTCGAGGAAGGCCTGGGCCGCGGTCGTCCCGCGGTGCTCCTCCTGCTCGCGGAGGCCGTCGCGTCGCTCGACAAGAGCGACGGCCGCATCCTCGCCGAGATCCTCGCCGACGCGGCGCTCGCGGCCGAAGCCCCGCAGTCGCAGGGCCTGCGTCACGCCGCCGTGGCGGGCCAGCTCGCCGAGATCGCCCGCCGCACGGGACCGGAAATCCTGCGCGACGCCGCCGTCATGGCCGCCGATCCCCCGGCGGACAACCGCCGCGGCAACCGCCGGCTGCACTACGAAAAAGTGCTGCTCGGGCTGTGGGGACGCGGACGATCCGGACGACCGGCCGAAAAGTAAAAAAACTCGAAGGAACGACGGGGAGCCTCCGGCCCAGCGGGCTCGGAAGGATCGGGAAGAGTGCGGACCTGGGAGCTATCAGACTGACGGAAGGTGTGGCAAACTAGGATGGCAGACGCCGCCAAGCCCTCCGCTCCCCTAATCGATTCCTTCGAGTGCCCTCAGTATATGTCCAATCGCCCATTCGGGCACAAGTCGGCTTTCGAACCCGCCCTCCCGGTCACGGCTTCTCCAGGCTGATCTCCACTTTCTCCGTCGATCCCGGCGCGACGTCCACCATGCTGGCGTCGGCGGAGAACCCCGGCCTCGAGACCACGATCCGGTGCGGGCCCGGGGAGACCGAGAGACCGCGCGCCAGGGTCGACAATTCCTCCCCGGTGCCCGCGAATCGATCGTCCAGGTAGACCGCGGCGTCGCCCGGCTGGATGCGGAACACGATCCGTCCGCGCGTCGCCGGCGCGGGCGCGGCGCCGGCCTGGGGCGCCGGGGCCGCGTTGGGGGCGGGCGTCCCTTCGGACGGAGCGACCCGCCACGGGTCGGTCGGCTGGGCCCCCGTCTGGTCGGGCGACTCCATACTCACGGCTCCCGACGTCGTGCCCCTCGGGTGTCCGAAGAAGCGCTGGATCCCGCCCTCGGGCTCGGGCGTGTCGTACGAGCCGTACTGCTTGGCGCCCGGAATCTTCTTCAGCTTGTTGTCGAGCTTGAAGAACGCGCCGGGCTGCGCGTCGACGTCGACCGTCTGCGACTCGAACCCGTCGAGGCGGAACTCGAGCTGGTAGTGCCCCTTCGCCTCGAGATAGAGCATGTCCGGGAATCCGTCGAAGTCGTCGGCCGTGCCGATATAACGGCCGTCCAGAAAGATCCGCGCCTCCTCGGGGGAGACATCGGTCTTGACCGCGGCCCACGTTCCGGGCGAGGTGTTCATCGAGACGTAGCCTCCGGGAACGCCGCCGTAGTAGTACGGATATCCCCAGCCGTAGCCGTAGGGATAACCGGCGTAATACCCGCCCCATCCCCACCACGGGGAGAAGCCCCAATAGCCACCCCAGCCCCAACCCCAGCCATAACCCCGGCCGCCGTAGTAGCCGCCGTGATACCCACCGCGATATCCGCCGTGGTATCCGCCGTGATACCCGCCGCCGCCGTGATAACCGCCGCCGCCGTGGTACCCGCCTCGCGGCCCGACTTGTGTTCCGCCGCGCGGACCACCGCCGCGCGGACCACCCGAGTACCCGCCCCGCGGGCCGGCCTGGCTTCCACCTCTGGACCCGCCTCCGCCCGAAGGTCCCCGATGACCCTGGGCGAGAACGATGGGCGACGAGACAAGCGACAGGGCCGTGACGACGACCGCGAGCCGCGTGAGCGCTTTCATGACGATCCTCCGATTGTTATTAGAGCAAAAACGGAGCCACGCGCATGATGAAAATCACCCACGCAAGTTGAAGAAAAAATGAGGCTTACGGAGGACAGTCGCGCCGGCACGCAGGGCCGTTTGACCTCGCGGAAGGTCAGTGCGTCACCCGGGAGAGATCTCCCCGGCCGACTCGAGACCGCGCTTCAAGCCGCGCAGGTAGTCGTCGCGGAGGACGCGATCGAGCGCGCGGCGGGTGCCGGGCAGCGCGCGCTTCTCGGCGAGCGCCGCCCAGCGGGGCAGGAGGCGTTCGGCGAACGTGCGGCTCCTGGTGAGCAGGCGCGCCTGCGGAACCGCCAGGAAATCGCCGAGCTCGGGATGCTTGCGGTAGAAGATCGCCGCCGCTTCGCCGGCCTTCTCCTGCCGGCGGCGGAAGGACGCGAACGTGATGTCGTGGTGGTGGCGCGCGACGGCTTCGGGCCGGTAGAGCATCCGCATGCCGCGCTGCATCAGGCGGTAGGCCACCTCGATGTCCTCCCATGCGGCGTGCGGGAAGCTCGTGTCGAAGAGGCCTGCCTCGAGCAGGAGCGCCCGCGGCAGCGAGACGTTCGAGGTGTAGAAGAAATTGAAGGGCACCTGCTCCGGGTCCCGGATGAGGCCGTAGCCGAACTGGAGGCCGTACTCGTTGATGTGGTGGAGAAACGGCGACACGCGGAGGTCCCGCGGCCACGTGGTGTAGCCGAGCACGGCGATCGGATACGGCCGCGTCTCCGCGTGGGTGCGCGCGTGGACCGAGAGCAGGGCCGGCTCCGGCACCGTGTCGTCGCCGAGGAACAGGACCACGCGGCCCCGCGCCTCGCGCACGCCCCGGTTGCGCGCGGAGGCCGGCCCGCCGTTCTCCTGGGAAAAGAACCGGAACGCGTACGGCGGCCGGTACTCGGCCAGGCGCCGGGGCGTGTCGTCGCCGGACCCGTCGTCGACGACGACCACCTCGAACTCCGGCGGGCCCGTCTGGCGCGCGAGGGCGTCGAGCACGGGGAACAGCGTCTCGGGGCGCCGGTAGGTCGGGATGACGATCGAGAACGTCATGCGCGGCCCTCGAAGATCTCCTCGAGCGTCATCCGCACGAGCCCGGGCGCGGTCCGGAGGAACGGCGCGAAGAAATCCGAGCCGAAGCGCTCGTCGCCCGGGTACGTCGGCACGATGCGGAGCGGGAACTTCGCGAAGATCTCGGCGTCCGGGCGCCGGCGCGCGGCCTGCACCGCCCGCCGCTTCTCGGCGAGGGCCGCGTGGTGCGCGTGGATCCAGGACAGCGCGCGCAGCTGCGCGACGGTCAGCGGATCATCGACGCGGACGCGCGCCGCGAAATCCTCGGAGATCCCGAAGAGCGCGCGGAGCGCCGGCCCCCGCCGCGACGACGCGGCGTAGGGATCGCGGCGGAGCTCGGCCGCGCCGGGATTCCTCGCCGCGAGCATCTGGGCGACCCGCGTCAGGAACGCCATGAGCACCGCCGGCATGAGGTCGCGGAAGTGCTCCGCGTCGAAGTTCTTGTAGGCCGTGGCGAAGGCGTTCTTCTCGAAGAGGAATCCGCGCGAGAAGACCCCGAGCGCCTCGCCCGTCGCCCCGCCGCGGTGGAGCGCCCACGCCCGGGGCTCGGCCAAGATGCGCCGCCCCGCGATCCACTGCCGCCAGCCGAAGTCCACGTCCTCGAGGTACGCGAAGTAGTCGTCGTCGAAGCCGCCCGAGGCGAGGAAGTCCGCCCGGCGGACCGCCATCAGCCCGCCCGAGGCGAAGAGCCGCTCCTCCCCCGGCTCGGCCGGCGGCAGCGACTCGACCGCGCGCCCGACGTGGGCGGCGAACGCGTGCCCGTCGAACGTCAGGAAGCCGTCGGAGAAGTCGTTGCGCCGGCCGGTGCGGTCCGTCATCCGCCCGCCCACCGCGACGACGTCCTCGTCGGCGGCCGCGAGGGCCGCGACGAGGAGCCGCGGCGCGTCCGGCCGGACGACGGCGTCGTCGTTGACGAACAGCACGACGGGGCGCCCGGGCGGCCTCGACGCCGAGCCGGCAACCGGACGCGAAGCCCACGTTGACCGCCGACGGGATCCGCCGGACCGCCGGATGCCGCCGCAGGACCTCGTCCTGAGGGGTGCCGGAGGCGTTGTCGACGAGGAGGATCTCGGCCGTCAGGCCCTCCCGCGTGGCCGCGTCCAGCGCCGCGAGGGACTCGAGCAGGTGCTCCAGCCCGCGGTGATGGACGACGACGATCGAGGCTTCCGGTATCGGCACGACCGCGGAAGACTAGCAGCCCCGCGGTCGTAGTGGCGGCCCTTGTGGCCGCCCTGGGCGGGGACGAGCCCCGCCCCTACTCTGACCCGGCGCGAATGCCGCCCTCATCGAAAAAGCCTCCAGAACCGCGACCGTCCGGGCGCCAAGGCCGGCAGCGGGCGCCGTCCGGGATCCACGCGGGCCTCGCGGACCCACGCGGCCAGGGGCTCCGCCACGCGCGGCCACGCGCGGCCGCGCGCGAACGCCCGCGCCGCGTCCGACATCGACGCGAGGCGGGGAGCGTCGGCGAGCAGGGCCTCGACCGCGGCCGCCAGGGCCCCGGCCTCGCGGGCGCACTCGATCGCCGCTCCCGCCGCCGACGAGCTCGCGGGCGAGCGAGCCGCCGCCGACCGTCACCGACGGCACGCCGCCCCAGGCCGCGTCGAGCAGGCGCGTCCGGTAGGAGAGCTCCGTCTCGAGCCCCTCCGACGAGATCGAGACGAGCAGGTCGCAGCCGGCGTAGAGGTCGGCGCGCCCGGCGTAGGGCAGCCACGGCGAGAAGAGGATCGAGCGGCCCGCCGGGATCGATCGCGCGCGGCCCGCTCGCGGGCGCGCGCGAAAGACGACCTGCGGCGTCGTCGCGGGGTTGGGGTTCTCGAAGAAGAGCAGGCGCGCGGCGGGCTCGCGCCGGAGGACCGCGGGCCACGCCTCGAGCAGGAGCTCGGGGTCGTACCAGTCGTAGACGCCGCCGAAGAGGACGAGGGGCCCCGGGCCGCCCGCGCCGACCGCGCGCCGTCCCGCCTCGCCGTCGCCCGCGGCCGGCTCCGTCGGCACGCCGAAGGGCACGACCGCGAGCAGGCGCGCGAGCGTCGGGTCCTCCGGAAAGTTCGACGCGCCGATCCGCCCGGCCGTAAAGAGCGCGCCCGCGTAGAAGAGCCGCTGCTCGCCCGAGGCGCAGAGGAAGAAGTCGCCGCGCGACAGCGACAGCTCGAGGGTCGCGTGGTCGTGCCGCGCCGTCGCCTCGCCGAGCTCCCTCGCGTAGTGGAGGTTCTCGATCGGGAAGGGATCGTAGAGATCGACCGCGCAGGGCAGCTCCGGGACCTCGTGGAACCAGGAGTTGGCGGCGTGGCCCGACACGACGGCGGCGTCGGCCCCGCGCGCCGCGGCGGCGAGGCGGCCCGGCGCCGCGGCTCGACCTCGACACCGCCCGGCGGCCTCGCGGGCCTCCCCGACGTCGTTCGGCACGAGAAGCCGCGCGTCGAGGCCCGCCGCCGACAGCGACCGCGCGAGCTCGAGCGCGCGGATGCCCATGCCGGCCATGCGCGGCCGGATGGGCTCGGGGGCGAGGACGACGACCGTCTTCAAGCGCTCAAGGACGCGCGGTGCGGCCGCCCCTCAACGTCTCCCCCGCAGCCGGTCGAGAAAGAGGTGCAGCTTCCAGGTCCTCGAGGCGTAGATCTGGTTGAGGAGGCTGTTGAGCCGCTCGATCTCGACGTGCGACGCGAGGACGAGCCCGTCGTACTCCTCGTTCTTGGCGAAGACCTCCGCCAGCCGCGCGTGGAGGAGCTCGTTCTCGGCCGTCAGCCGCGCGCGCTCGCTCTGGCGCTCCCGCTCCGAGCGGCCGAGCGACTCGGTCAGGCGGCGGTGGCCCTCGCGCAGGTAGCGCAGCTCGCCCTGCGAGATGCCGTCGCGGTCGTACCAGAAGGCGACCTGGGCGCGCATCCGGTCGAGCACCCGCGCCGAGGCCCGCGTCCGTGCGCCGCGCCGCGTACCGCTCGAAGATCTTGCGCCGCGCGTCCTGGAAGGCGCCCGCGCCGGCGGCGACGTGGCCGGGATCGTTGGCGGAGGCCTCGAACACCCGGTACTCGCAGGTCACCGCGCGCAGGTGCCGGAACGGCGTCTCGGCCGCGAGCCGGATCAGGAAGTCCCAGTCCTCGGAGTAGTCGAGGCCCTCGTCGAAGCCGCCGACCTTCGTGAAGAGCTCCCGCGGCAGGAGCAGCGTGTGGATCGGGATGTAGTTGGCGTAGAGCAGGTAGTCCGGATCGAAGTCGAGCGAGTACTGCAGCGTCCGCACGCGCGGCTCCCAGCCGCTCTCGCCCTGGCCGTAGACGATCGTGACGGCGTCGGAGTAGACCGCCGGCTCGGGGCCCTGGCGCTGGCCCGCCGCGAGGCGCTCGAGGTGGTCGGGAAAGCAGCGGTCGTCGTCGTCGAGGAACGCCACGAGCTCCTGGCTCGCGACCGCGACGCCGCGATTGGCCGCCGCCGACCGGCCGCGGCGCTGGCGCGGCTCCTCGAGCAGGACGTCGAAGGCGTCGCGGAAGGCGTCGGTGACCTCGCGCGGCGAGGCCCCGCCGTCGTTGACGACGACGACCTGCCTCGGCCGGGCGGTCTGGGCCCGGAGGCTCTCGAGCGCCTCCCGCAGGAGGGCCGGGCGGTTGCGCGTGCGGATCACGACGGCGACCGGCGCCGGCCCGCGCCCTCCGTCCGTGACGAGCGACGGCCCGATCGCGCGCCGCAGCTCCTCGAACGACGTCGTCGAGGCGTCGGCGTACGTCAGCACGCGGAAGGCCTCGACCGGGCCGCGGCCGGAGAGCGTGATCCGGCGATAGGCGTTCAGGCCGCGGATCGCGCCGGCGTAGTCGCGGACCGCCTGCTGCGACGCGTAGGCCGCGAGCGCGGCGTCCTTGCGGTCGGCGACCGACGCGACGTCGACGAGCACGTTGGGAAGCATCGGATGCGAGAGCTCGTAGAAGGCGATCCGGAGGTACCGGAAGGAGTCGTGGTCGGGGTCGCCGGCGCGCGAGGACGGCGACCTGCTCGAAGAGGGCGCGGGCGAGGGCGCGGTGGTCCGGGTGGATCTCGGCCGGCGACGGGCAGAGGACGAGGTCGGGCCGGAAGTCGAGGAGCTCCTCGCGGACCGCGGCCTCGAGGACGCCGCGCTGCTCCGCGAGGCCCCGATCCGGCAGGCCCGCGAAGCGCGGCTCCTCGAGACCGAGCGCGGCCGCCGCGTTGACCGCCTCCTCCCGGCGCCGCGCCGCGTAGCTCGCGCGCGCTCTCCGGCGCGACGCCTTCCTGCGCCGTGCCGTCGGTCGCGATCCAGACGCGGATCGCCTCGGCCTTCCCGGCGTTCCACGCGAGGACGCCCCCGGCGCCGAAGGACTCGTCGTCCGGATGCGCGGCCAGGACGAGGATCCTCGCCCCGGTCAGCTCCGTCGCCTGGTAGGGGATCAGGGCGTCTTCACGCGGCATGCGGGTGACCGCAGTTTAGCCTCGCGCACCGGGGAGCGCCAGCCGTCGCCCGCGCTCAGACGAGGTCGTAGAGCGACGGCACGAGGCTCACGTGCGCCGGCGAAGCGGCGCGCCGCGCTCCTCGTCGAAGACGCGCGCGATCGATCGGAAAGCCCGCGTCGCAGCCGCTCGCCGGGGAGCTCCGCGATCGGCCGTCGCGGCCGGGGCCGCCGGGCGTCTCCCAGAACGCGAGGCTCCTCGCGCCGAGCGCGCGTGCCTCGGCCGCGGCGGCGGCGAAGAGCGGCGGCAGGTCGCGTCCGTCCGGCTCGCGGCCGACGTAATCGACGACGGTCGCCGTTCCGTCGGCGACGGCCGAGAGCGCGGCCCAGCGCGAGCATCTCGCCCGCCTGCCTGCGCCAGACCATCCGGTACTAGCGCGTGGGCCGCGCGTGGAACCGCCAGTTGACGCGCGCGCGGTCGCGGACGGCGGCGTGCGCGAGAACGCGGCGCGCGGCCTCCCAGAGCGGATCGAAGGACTCGTCGACGAACTCGCCGGCAGCCGGCGTCCGGGCGGCGGCGCCGGAAACGCCTCGACGTCGGCGTCCGCACGAGGCGCACCGGAAAGAGCGTGCGCGAGCCCGACGATCCGCTCGGAGACCTTCAGCGCCCGCGGGTTCGGAAACCCGTAGCAGAAGGGAACGCCGTCGGCGCCGACCCGGTCTCGTAGAACGCGTCGGTCATCGCGCGGTAGACGCCGCGCCGGCCGAGGCCGCGCACCGCCGGATCCGTCGCGACGTCGCCGACGGAATAGAGCAGGCGCTCCTCCCCGTCGAGCAGGAAGCGCGTGCCCCAGCCGGCATAGTGGCCGACGATCTCGCCCGCCGACCACGCCGACGACGCCGTACCACCCGTCGGGGTTCCGCTCGAACTTCCAGCGCCACTCCTCTTCCGAGAGCGCCGAGCCGAACACCCTCTCGAAGAGGCGCCGGATGCCGGGCGCGTCCGCCGCGGTCGCGTCGCGGACCTCGAAGGCGCTCACGGCTTCTCCCAGACGAAGGTCTCGAGCGGCCGGCCGTCCGCCTCCCGGAAGGCGCGCAGGTACACGCGCCCCGGCGCAAGCGACTCGAGGACCTCCGCGCGGCAGCCGGAAGTCCCGGTCGAGCGGCGCGCCGGCGAAGGGAACGAACGACGGGTTCGTCGAGACGGCGACCCAGGCGCCGGCCCGCGCGGCGAGCGCCGGCTCGGCGATCCGTCGGGAACCCGTCGGGCCGGCCGCGGCCGGGCGGCGCGCCGCTCGATGAGCCAGCGCCCCGCGCGCGCCCCAGCGGCGCTCGCGATAGAGCCGGCGCGAGACCGCGCGGCGGCGCTCGGTCTCGGGATTGCGCGCGGCGCTCCGGGCGAAGAGATGGCGCACCCGCGCGCGCGGAACGAAGCGCAGGCCGAGGCCGGCGGCGCGGACGCGGTCCTCCCACTCGGACTCCTCGTACTCGAACGGGAACCGCTCGTCGAAGCGGCCGACACGGTCGAAGACGTCGCGGCGGGCGGCGAGCACGGCGCCCGACGAGATGCCGCGCGTCGCCGCCCTCCTTCCAGAGGCGGAGCGTCCGGCGGGCGAAGGCGGGAAAGGGCCGCCACGCCGAGCTCGCCGAAGAACGTCGGGCCCGACTCGGCCGGGAGACGCAGCCGGCCGCCGGCGTCCCAGAGGCAGAGCGGCGCCGCCGCGCCGACGCCGCGGCGTCCTCGATCGCGGCGAGGAGCGCCGTCAGCGCGCCGTCGCCGAAGACGACGTCGGCGTTGCAGAGGAGGAGCCGGTCGGAGCCGGCCCGCGCGAGGCCCGCGTTGACGCCCCCGGAATAGCCGCGATTGTCCTCGAGGAAGACGCGCGCGTCCGCCGGCAGCGCCCCGAGCGCGCGGACCTCGTCGGGCCCCGAGGCGCAGTCGACGAGGACGATCTCGCCCGCGATCGACTCGCGCCGGAAGGCCTCGCGGAGCGAGGCGACGCACGCGGCCGCCTCGGCGGCGCTGCGGTGGTTGACGACGATCGCCGAAAGGCGCGGGCTCACGACGACTTCCCCAGCGCCCCGAGGAACGCCGCCTCCAGCCGCTCGGCCACGCGGGCCGCGTCGAAGCGCCGGGCGGCCGCCGGTCCCGCGAGTCGCGCGCGCCGGCGGGCGTCCTCCGTGAGCAGCGCCGGCAGAGCCTCGGCGAGGCTCTCCGCGCTCGCCGTCGCGGAAGTACGCGGCGGCCTCTCCCGCCATCTCGCGGTGGCCCGGCGTGTCCGACAGCAAAGCCGGCACGCCGCACGCGAGGGCCTCGAGCGCGGGCAGGCCGAAGCCCTCCTCGGCGCGCGACGGCCCGATGAAGAGGTCGGTGGCGCGGTACGCGAACGGCATGCGGTCGGGCGGCAGGCCGTGGTGGTACTCGTCGGTGAGCCCGCGCCGCCGCTCGTCCTCCTCGCACGGGAAATACGACACGCGGCGCAGCCGAAAGCGGCCGCCGCGCGAGCGCCAGAGCGCGAGACCGTCGAGGGCGACGCCGACGCCCTTCAGGTCCACCTCGGTCGGCCCGACGACGAGCACGGCGGGCGGATCGGACGGTGGCCGCTCGGGCCCGGGCGCGAAGCCGTTCGCGTCGAAGGCCTGGCCGACGTCGACGGCCGGGCCGAAACCGAGCGCGTCGAGCCGCGCCGCGAGCGTGCCCGAGACCGCGAGCTTGCGCGTCGGGAGCCGGTACGCGGCCTCGATCTCGGGCCACGCGTCGCGGTAGAAGGAGAACTGGCCCTCGTAGCCCTGGCAGAGATGGAAGACCGGGCCGCGCGCGCCGTCGACGGCCGGGGCGGCCGTCTTCCAGAACGTCGCGACGCGCACGTCCGCCGCCGCGAGCGCCGGAGAGTCCGAGAAAGACGAGCGCTCGAAGTGCGCCCGGGAGAGCGCGGAACCACGCCGGCGCCGCCTGCGGCGAAACGACCGTGACGCGGTGGCCGCGGCGCGCCAGCGCCTCGGCCTGCATGCAGCACGACCTTGACTCCTCCGGAGAGCTCGGTCGACTCGAGGAGGTACGCGACTTTCATCCGGCGCGCGCGGTCGCGATCCACTGGTACGTCGCGAGGCTCTCCCGGTCGGCGTCGGGCCAGGCTTCGGCGAGCCGCGAGAAGGCCTCGGGCGCGGGCGGGAGCGCACCGGCTTCGCCCTCGAGCGTCTCGAGCCCGCCAGCCCGCTTCGCCGATCGCCTCCCGGAGCGACTCGCGCGTGAACCAGCGCAGGTGCCCCGCGTCGCAGAGGCCCGACGGCACCGGGTCGAACCGGCCGAGGAGGAGATCGCGCACGATCGAAAGGTGGCCGACGTTGGGGACGCTGACGACGAGGAGCCGCTCCCGGCTTCACGACCCGCCGTGCTCGCGCGAGCGCCTCGACCGGCTCGTCGAGGTGCTCGAGGACGTCGGCGAAGACGACCGCGTCGAACCGCTCCCCGCCGGCTGCGACCTGCGGCAGGACCTCGACGAGGTCGCCTTCGAGGACCCGGGCGCAGCGTCTCGCGGGCCCGGGCCGCCAGGACGGGGTCTCTTTCGATCCCGACGACCTCCCAGGCGGGATTTCGGCCGCGGGCGAGCGCCGAGCCCCCCGGCGCCGCAGCCCGCGTCCAGGATCCGGAGCGGGCCGGGGGGAAGGCGGCGGCTGATCTCCGGCCGCTCGCCGTTCCGAGGGATCCGGAAAGGTCATCAGGGGGAAGTGGAGGCCCCGCCGGGCGGCGTCGGAGCCAAGTAACCTTTTAAATAATATTTCGATGGTTTCATCCGCGGTGGCGGACGGGAAATCGGCGGTGCGGAACGCGACGGCGAGCCCCGGGCCATCCGCGCACCGAGAGCGTCGTCCCTTCGAGCTCCCGGAGCGTGTGCGCGGCGGCCCCCGGCGGCCACGCTCGCCGGCCGGCCGACCGCGAGCCCTCCCGGGGGCGGCTCCGGCACCTCGCCCGCCGGGATCGCCGTCCCGTCGCCGCACGAGGACCCAGGCCGGCGCAGCGGAGAGGCTCGAGGCGCCGGTCTCGCGTCCCCACTCGATCGAGGCCGCGGCGCCCGCCGCGCGGCGCCAGCGCAGCCGCCCGAGCCGATCGCCCGTAATCCGGGCGCCCGGGGGCCCGATCGAAACGCGAGCGAGCGCGTCAAGACGAGGCGGCGATCCGGTCCGCCGGGCTCGACTCCGCGGCGCCGCGCTCCGGGAACATCCAGACGTGCCGCGGCCGCAGGAGGCCGACGACGTACTCCGAGGCCGCGACCGAAAAGCCGGGCTTCAGGATCCGCACGTCGTGAACGTGGAGGGCGCCCTCGTCGCCGAGGTAGGCGTAGACGCGGAACTCGCCCTGCGCGAGCGGCAGCTCCGGCAGCGCGAGGCGCAGGCGGTATCGTCGAGCGCCCCGTCAGCGGCGCCCAGGGCTCGTGCCGGGTGTCGACCGCGAAGATCTGGACGCCGTCTTCCCGGTCGACGCCGATCCGCACCTGGAAGGCGAGGCCCGGGTCCGCCGTCTCGAAGGCGACGTCGACGGCCACCGTCTCCCCCGCCGCGAACTCCGTGCGCGCGTAGCCCGAGCCGTCGTGGACGACGACCTCGGTGAGGCGGGCGGGCCGCCGTCCCTCGGTCGCCGCCGCCGCCGACCTCGGCCGCCGCGGGCTGCGTGGGTCAGGGACCGCTCCTTCTCCTGCAGGAAGGCCTCGTAGCGCGCGCACGACCGGCAGCGCGCTGCCCTGCGCGGCGACCTCGCCGTTCTTCAGCCAGATCGCCTGGTCGCAGAGCAGCGCGACGTAGTACAGCGCGTGCGAGCAGAAGAGGAGCGTTCCGCCGCGGCGGTGAAACTCGGTGATCCGGTCGACCGACTTCTTCTGGAAGTAGCCGTCGCCGACCGCGAGCGCCTCGTCCACGATCAGGACCTCGGCGTCGGCGTGCGTCGCGACGGCGAAGGCGAGGCGCAGGACCATGCCCGAGGAATAGGTCCGCACCGGACGGTCGAAGAAGTCGCCGAGCTCGGCGAAGTCGCGGATCTCGGGCAGGCGCCGCCGGATCTCGGGGCCGTTCAGGCCGAGGAGCGCGGCGTTCATCCGGGCGTTCTCGCGGCCGGTGAAGTCGGGGTGGAAGCCCATGCCGAGCTCGAGGATCGAGGCGACCGTGCCGTGGCGCTCGATCGTGCCGGAGGTCGCGCGGGTCGTGCCCGCGACGATCTTCAGGAACGTCGACTTGCCCGCCCCGTTCTCGCCGATCAGGCCGAGCGCCCCGCCCCGCGGCAGGGTCGAACGACACGTCGGAAAGCGCGTGGAACTCGCGGTGGCGCCGCCTCCGGAAGAGGACCTCGCGCAGCCGCTCCGCGGCCGAGTCGTAGACGCGGTACGTCTTCGAGATCGAGTCGGCGCGGACGGCGAATCGGCTCCGCCATCACTCCCCGATCGCGAACTCGCAGCGCCGGCACAGGAAGTCCTCCGGCGCCTCCTCGACGCCGTAGGTCCAGAGGCGCAGCTTCGCCATCGTGTCGCCGCCGAGCAGGCTCGCGACCGACTCGGTCTTCAGGTCCCCGACGGTCAGGCGCTCGTAGTAGTCCTGGCAGCAGAGCACGGCCTTGCGCCGTCGCGGTCACGTGCAGGTGCTCGAAGGGCCGCGAGCCCATCAGCTCGCAGCCCCGCAGGCGCTTCTTCGGCCGGCGGTTCGGGGACGAACGTGCCGCTCGCCGGCCGGCTGCGGATCTTGAACGGCCGGACCTCCCAGCCCTTCGGCGCGAAGCGGGCCCGGATCGCCGCGACGTCGCGGCGGTGCGGCTCGTCCTCGTCCCCGAGGACGACGATCGCCGTCTCCTCGGCGAGCGTGCGGGCGCGCATCGCGTCGACGTTCGCGAGCACGCGGTCGAGGTCCTTCGTCCCGTGGAGCGTGAGGTAGCGCTCCGGGATCGAGCGTCGGCAGGTTGATCCCGACGTAGCGGAAGCGGCCCAGGGCCTCGAGCCGCTCCGCGCGGTCGGGCGTGAAGTGGGAGGCGTTCGTGAGGATCGAGACCGGGAGCCCCCGCGACGAACAGAACGCGCAGCGCTCCTCGAAGAGCGGGTCGACGGTCGGCTCGTTGTAGTTGGAGAGAAAGACGACGACGCCCTGGCCCCCGGCCGCGACGACCTGGTCGACGATCGACTCGAAGAGCTCCCGGCTCATGACTTCCCGCTCCCGCGGGTCGACCGAGACGGGACAGAACGGGCACCGGTGGTTGCAGCTCGTGCAGGTCTCGAGCGAGAGGAAGAGCAGGTGCGTGCGCCGGGCCTCCGCCGCGACGTCGTCGATCAGGAACCGCGCCGCCCGCAGGTGCTCGAGGACGGCCGGGTCCTCGGGGCCCGCCCCGCCCCCCGCCGTGACCCGCTGGAGCGCCCGCCAGGCCTCGCCGTCCCGCGCCAGGGAGGCCCCCGTGACGGGGTTGTAGACGGACTCGCCCCGGTCGTGCAGGAACGGCGAAGGCGTCTCCGGCTCGAGGAGAGCGGCGCCCCGCGGGGCGCGCGAAGGCCCGCTTTCAGTCATGTCGTCCGGCCCATTCTAGCCCTGCGATACGGATGAACGCCCCGTCCCGTCTCGCCCGCGGGCTTCCGATCCACCGGTCAAAGGAAAAGGGCCCCGGCGAGGGGCCCTTTCCGGCGTTGCAAGGGACGGGCCTCAGTTGACCCGCTTGCCCTGGATGAAGACGGTGTCCGTCGAAATCTGGTCGACCGTCACGATGTAGGCGCCGACCGGGCTGCCCGACACCGACTCGACGCGGATCGTCATGGCGTTGCCGTCGATGCCCGGGAACGTGTCCGCCGTGACCGGGATCTGCGCGAAGGCGCCGGTGTGGCCCGGGTTGTTGAGCTGGTAGTCGAAGGTCGAGGCCACCGAGCCGTCCTGACGAACCGCCGTGACCTTGACCGAGGTGGGCAGGTCGCCCTGCGAGAAGACGCCCACGTTCGTCCGGAAGCGCAGGTTGGACTGGGCCCCCGGCATCACGAGCACGCCGCTCGCCGGTCCGACGCTCTCCTCCGGCTGGCTGTACGTCGAAAGCTGCATCCCTGCGGTGCCGGTCGAAAGATCGGCGTAGATCCGGCCGCCGACGATCAGCGGAGCCCCGTCGAGCGGCGCGTTGTAGGAGACCTTGAGGAGGCCCAGGATCGTTCCGACCTTCAGGTCGTCGGACGTTGCGCCGTCGAGGAAGGCGTCGTTGCCGACGACATCGTCCGCCGTAATCACCTGGCCGGACTCGATGGTGAACCGCGTGAGCACGACCTTCTCGGTCGTCTCGCCCGCCGGCATGTAGTGGTACTCCAGGATCACGGGCCGCGAAGACGCGCTCGGGTTGTAGAAGCTCAGGTCCGTGCGCCAGTGCGTGTTCGTCTCGGGAGTCTCGATGCGGCCGACGCCGGAGATGTAGTAACTGACCGGCGCGCCGGCGGCGGCGTCGATCCGGGGCGTGGCGTCCGAGACCTGGACGAGGTCGTTGTTGCGGCGGTCGAGGACCGAGGCGTAGGCCTGGAGGCTGCCCGACGTGCTCGACGCCTTGATGATGTAGCGCTTGGCCGGGTCCGGCGTGAAGAGCACGGTGTCGTTGACCCCCGCCTGGCTGTACGGCAGGACGTTGAACTGACGACTGTCCACCGGCTCGCCGGTCTCGCTAAAAACCTGCACACGCTCGCCAGCCTCGTCGAAGACTTCGAGTTGGAAGATGCCGCCCGTGCTCGAGGCGTTGAAGAGCGAAACGTTGAAACGGTACAGGGAGTCGTTCCGCAGACCCACGAGGGTCTCGGGAGCGGTGACCGTCGCGGCCTGGGCCGTCTGGCCGTAGGGACCGGTCACGAACGAGGGCAGCGCCGTGCCGAACGAGGACCCCTGCGACGTGAAGTAGACGCGCGCGGTCGCGATCGGGACCTCGTTCCCGCCGTCGAAGCGGGCGAGCAGGATGCCCTTGCCCGCGCCGCTGCGGTTGAGGATCTCGGGGTCGCCGACCACGTCGACGCCCGACCAGGACTGCCCGCCGTCGAGCCGGAAGCTCTTGAGCGAGTCGAAGGGCAGCGTCGAGAGGTCCGACGGGGTCTCGTCCGTGAACGCCAGGAAGTAGAGGGTGATCGTCGTCGGCGAGGTGCCGGGATTGGTGATCGAGAGGTCAGTCGCCCAGTCGCCGGAGTCCGCCAGGATGGAGCCCGCGCCCGGGATCATGAGGGCCTGGAACCGCGGCGCGGCCACGTTGAAACGGGCCGTGCCGGCCGAGGTGCCGGAGGTCGCGGTCCCGCTGCCCGTGACGGTCAGGGTGGTGGTGCGCGTGCCCTGCGACGTGAAGACGTGGGTCACGCTCTTCCCGGTCGCGGTCTCGCTGTCGCCGAAGTCCCAGGCGAAGGTCGCGCCCGGGTCGGGCTCGGCCGCCGCGAACGCCACCGTCTGGCCGGCGTCGACGTTCCACGAGTTGTTGAGCCCGTTGTACGTCGCTCCGGTCACGGTGAAGAGGTTCGACGGCGGAGGAGGACCGCCGGTGCCGATCACGATCGACTGCGAGTCGGTCTTGACCGTGGAGCCGGACGTCGCCGTGACCTTCACGAGGTACGTTCCGACCGTGGCGTAGACGTGGCTCGCCGTCGCGGAGCCGCTCGCCTGCGTGACCGGCTGGACCACGGGCGCCGCGATGCAGTTCGGCACGATGGGCGGGCAGCCGCCGCCGCCTCCCCCGCCGCCGCCGCCGCCCCCGCCGCCGCCCGCGTCACCGAAGTCCCAGGTGAAGGTCGGGGTCGACGGGAAGTCCGTGGCCGTGGCGGAGAAGCCGACGGCCACGCCGACGACGCCGGTAACCGGGGCGCTCAGGTTGACGGCCGGAGTGCCGCCACCGGGGCAATCGGGCGGGCACCCGCCGGTGCCGCTCGTCGCCGTGTACTTCGACGCACGCGTCGTGCCCTGCACGGTGACCTTGAGATAGCAGCTCTGCGACGAGCTGCAGGCCGCGGGCGAGAAGGACTGCGGGCCGTAGCCCGCGGTCGTTCCGAGAAGCGTGTCGCCGCCGGAGATCGAGTTGTTCGAGTCGTTGCTCCTGTGGAACTGCGCTCCGGGATGCGGAACGCCGTTCGGCAGCGTCTCGTCGTCGAAGAGGTAATAGGTCGTGCCCGTCGTGAGGCTGAAGGTCGGCGGGTTGCCGAGCGGGAAAACGCCCTGGCTGTGGCCCGAGTCCTTGTAGACGCCGAGGGCCGGCACCGGCGCGAAGTCGGTGACCGTGAAGGTCTTCGACGCGCTGGCGGTCCGCGCGACGTTCAGGTGGTCCGTGAAGTTGTAGGTCAGCGTCACCGTGTACGGGCCGACCGTCGAGGGCACGGTGACCGGCGCGGTCCCGTTGAGCGGATGGAAGGACGCGGCCAGCGTGCCGCTGCCGCCGGAGGGCGTGATCGCCCACGTGACGGAGTTGAGCGTGGCGGCGGAGGCCTTCTGCATCAGGTTCTTCAGCGTCAACGTGCTGTTCTTGAGCACGGGGTTCGGCGAGAGCGAGAAGTTCGGCACGAGATCGACCTGCGAGACCGTCCCCGTCTTCGTGACCGCGAAGCCGTCCTTGTAGGTCGCGATGAGCGTGAACGCCGTCGCCGTCGTCGGGACCGTGACGACGGTTCCGAGAAGGTTCAGGTTGCCCGGGGTGAACGTCCACGAGAACGTGGCGTCGGCCGTGTTCCCCTGCGATCCGCTCGCGTCGCCGTTGTTCGGGTTGCCGGCCAGCACCTTCAGGTCGTTGCCGTCGTAGCCGACGATCGAGACCGCCGGCGACTGGACCACGTACCCCGGCGAGAAGAACGTGTTCGGGCTGGGGCCGTTGACGTTCGAGGTCTTCAGGCCGAGATAGAACGTGCCGCTCGCCGGGCCTCCGACCGAGCCCCAGCAGCCGGCGCCCGCCGAGAGGTTGCCGCCGACCGCCGGATCGCACGGCCAGTAGGCCGGGTTGATGTCGGAGAGCTCCGGGTTCGACGCGGGATTGCCGCTCCACGCCCCATCCGCGGCGTACGGCCCGGCCGACCCGGTGTTGATGTCCCAGGAGACGTTCGTGATCGGCTGCGACGAGGCGGACGTGTCGAGGATCTCCCACTTGTCGCCGAAGTAGTTCTTCGTGTTCTCCGGGCTCGGGCGCGACTGCGCCGAGAGGTTGATCAGCGTGGCCGACGCGGTCGGAGGCGCCGTGGGATCGGCCGCGATGCAGGAGATGTCGACCTTGTCCGTCCGGATGGGGCTCTGCTCCGTGGGCAGGCCCGGCGACGGAGGCGTCAGCGCGCGGTAGACGTAGGCGGTGAAGACCGCGCCCGACTGCTTGACGAACGCCTCGAAGCTCGTGCCCTTGTAGCTGACGCCGACCCCGTAGTGCGGGAGCGACCGGACGAGAACGGGGTTGCCGCCGTCCGTCATCCACTTCGTGTCGTAGATGTCGATGAACGAGTTGCCCGACCCGGCGTCGCGGTAGAAGAAGAGGGCCGGGTAGGGCTGCGGCCCCGCCACCTCGACCTGCTTGATGTTGCCGGCGATCGAGAAGACGGAGGTGAGCGTCGACGTCGCGGGGTCGTACCGGTAGACCTGGAGGCCGTCCGAGGACTCGGCGGCGAGGACGAAGATCTTGCCGTTCACGGCGGCGATCTCGAGCTGGATCGGGTATCCCGTCGTCGGCGCGCTCGCCTTCTCCGTCGCGACACCCGTCGAGGAGTTGATCTCGGCGTAGTGGATCGAGGAGTCGCCCTTGACCGCGCCGACGAGCACGTCCTTGTCGTAGGAGCCGGCCGTGACGTGCTTGGCCCGCAGGCGCACGCCGTCGGAAGGCCCCACCCCGGAGCTCCAGCCGATCGCGAGGCTCGGCGTCACGGCATTGTCGGGCGACGGGCTGCCGTCGAGGTCCGTGACGTCGGCGACGTACACGCTGCTGCTGGCAACCGGGAAGTAGCCGAAGAACTTGCCCGCGCTCGTGTAGATCGCGGCGACCCGCGCACCCTGCGCCACGGCGCCCGGCAGGTTGATCTGGTTTCCGAAGGCCGGGGCGCCGTAGTTCGTGGTCATCGCGGCCTGGGCCGGCAGGCCCGAGAACTTCGCGCCGCCCGGAGGGCCGCCCTGGTTGTACGGCTGCCAGTCCGAAACCATGCGGGCGTTGCCGTTGCCGTCGTCGGCGACGTCCATCGAGTTGGAGCCCTGGTGGCAGTCGCAGCGGATCGTGATGATGCCCTGGGTCGCGCCGCCCTCCTTGCCGATGATGATCTGGCCGTAGGGGTTGGGGTTCTCCGGCGTCGTCAGCCGCGCCTGAGCGAAGCCCCACTGCGTCAGGACCCAGGCGAAGTCGTCCCCGTTGGCGGTCGACAGGGCGGAGCTGCTCGGGAGCGTACCCGCGCCGGCCGGAAGCGAGGTCGAGAGATTGCCCTGGAGCACGCCGCAGTTGGGCGACTGCGCGAAGGCGGCGGCGGCGATCGAAAACAGCAGGACGGCCGCCCCGAGGGCCGGCCGGGACGAGGGACGATTCATGAGCACAGGATCCTCCGGAAAGGGTTCGGCGAGGGCCGACTTGAAGAACGCCTCAGATCCGATTTCATCTTCCCCTCAATTTCGACCATTGGCACCTAGGAGAAACTGAAATCAGACCTTCGCGACCACCCGGGGCCAAAAATAAGAGTGGGCGGGGCCGAAGCCCCGCCCACCCGTGGAAACCGGACTAGGAACCGAGGTTGTTGACGCCGATGCCCGTCGGGATCGAACGAGAGGGTCGAGATCGTCGGCAGAATCGTCTGAACCGTGCCGAGGATGTAGAGCGGGTTGCAGGACGACGGGTCGAGCTGCGTACCCGGGACGAGAACCGACTCGAACGCCGCGAAGCCCTCGAACGCGTACGCCGCCCAAGCCTGGTCGAGCACGTCGCCTTCCGAGTTGTTCACGAAGCTCATGTCGACCCAGCCGGCCACCGCGCCGCCCGGACGCGAGAACGCGACCACGTTGCGCTGCTGCGTCTCGTAGGGGAAGTTGAACGTGGGGTTGGTGCACGGCGACGGGCAGGTGCCCTGCGTCGTGGTGTTCTCGTCTTCGTCGAAGAACACGAGCGTGACCGTCGGCTCCTCGATGTCGCAGCTCGAGAGCAGCGACGCCGGGGCGGCCGGCGACGAGCGCCAAACCTGGAAGTTCGTCGTCAGCGTCAGGCCGAGATCGAACCAACGCACGGCCCAGTTCAGGCCGAGCGGCTCACGCTGGTCGCCGAAGCCGACGTTCCAGGGCGAGGTCTGGAGAAGGTCGTTGTCCGCGTTCACCTGGTTGCAGTTCGGGCAGTTGTTCGGCGCCGAGTCGATGAACGGGCTCCAGTAACGGGCGTAGAACGTGCGAACCGTGACGTCCGGATTGAGGAAAGCCGCGTCGCCGAACGTCGTGTCCGTCTCCATGTTGACCGTGGAGATGCCGTAGGTCGGGAGGCCTTCACCCGAGGTGAAGATGATCTCGCCCCACAGGTTGTTCTCCATGCCGATCGCGTCGTTGTAGTAGTAGTTCGGGTCGGTCGGATCGGACAGGTTGCAGTAGTTCGCGTGGTCGATCATGATGTACCCGATCGCCAGCGGATCGAGGTTCCCGGTGCCGCAGTTGAACTGCAGGTTCGGGATCAGGTCGCCCAGATTGTAGTGATCCGAGTAGTCCGTGGTCGCCTGCGTGTTGTCCTGGCCGGTCGCCGGAGCGAGCGGGCGGACGCGCAGGAAGCCGTTCGAGCTCGGGTACACATCGGCGTTCGCGTTGCGCTGACAGGCGTCGTCGCCGTCGAAGTTCAGCGTGTTCGGCAGGAAGCCCGAGATGATGTCCGAGATGCGCATCGGCTGGACGTCGTATCCCGTGAGGGCGACGTTGAAGTCGAGCTGCAGGACGGAGTACCGGTCGTACACGTTGACGTGGGCGATCATGGGCGCCGAGGAGGCGTTCATGATCGTCACGAGCGTGTCGCGGGCGCCGGGGCCCGTGCCGAAGACGTTGCCATCTTCGCCGATGCTGACCTGGAAGTACGGGACGAGCAGCGTCGCCGCCGGCCGCTGGTCGGAGGTGCACGTGACGGCGACGGCCGAGCTCGCAATCGCGAACACGGCGACGATCGCCAGGCACGTCATCAGGGTTTTCTTCATTGAGATCTCCTCGTAACAGTTAACTGTTCGAAAACACACGATTGGGACTTCCTTCCCTCGAACGATCCCATCACCTCCCGCACTTCGATTTACTACACCCGCAAAAACCTGAGTACTGTTCTAGTTGGGGCACCGGGTGCCCCGGGTCTGCAGGGATGATCGCGCCCGGGAATACCCCTGTCAAGGAAAAAACGAGAAATTTATGCTTCCGGGTCATAGGAACCGGCTTAAGACGAGCCGAACGAGGCCTTTAACCCGGCCGGTCACCGTCTATTGAGGTAAACGTCCCATCCACCGGGCTTCGTCGGATCTCCGGACGTGATCGTCTTCGAGAGCACGACGTCGAGCTTCCCGTCGCCGTCGAGGTCGGCCAGGCGCACGCACTGCCCCGCGGAGTCGAGAGCCGGCTCGTCGGCCTCGGCCGCCTCGAGGAAGGTGCCGTCGGCCTGCTGGAAGAGGACGCGAAGCCGGTAGGCCTCGTTGTCCGGGAAGACCACGTCGTCGAGGCCGTCCCCGTCGAGGTCCCCGAGAGCGACGGCGTAGTTGTACGCCTTCCACTCGTGCTTGCGCCAGACGCGATGCCGCGTCCAGGCGCCGTTCTCGAACGCGTAGATCGTGAAGCCGGCGGCCCGTTGCGGGTCCGGTACGTTGGCCTGCATCGAGAACCCGTCGGCGAAAGCGGGCACGCGGCCCTTGCCCCACGTCCCGGAGGCCTCGCCGAAGTGGTAGGCGTAGGGCTCGATCGCCGGGAACTGGACCGGGGAGAAGGTGCCGTCCCCGTTGTTCTTCCAGAGCAGCACGAGCGCTCCCGTGTAGTGGCTGCCCGTCAGGACGTCTTTGCGGCCGTCCCCGTCGTAGTCCCAGGCGGTCAGGCTGTTCGAGTAGAAGCCGCCGACGATTCCGTCCTTCTTGAACTCCCAGCCCCGGTCGCGCCCGAGGAAGAGATACACGCGCACCTGCTGCCGGTCGACGCCCTGGACGGTGCCCGTGTTGCTGCCGGCGGCATCCCGCGAGGCCACGAGGTCGAGCTTGCCGTCGCCGTTGGCGTCGACGAGAACGACAGCCTGGCTCGAGAAGTCGCGCGTGGGGAGCCCCGCCCGGACCACCTCGAAGCCGCCCCGGCCGTCGCCGAAGAGCGAAACGACTCCGCCGCCGTGCGAGGCGCTCACGACGTCCATGTGGCCGTCGCCGTCGATGTCCCCGCAGGCGACGGCGCCGTAGTCGATCGAGAACCGCTCGGCCGGCTTGCCCCCCTCGGTCATCGTGACCTTCCAGGGCGCGAATCCGCCCTTGCCGTCGCCGAGCCAGACGTGCAGAGAGCCGTCGCCCAGCCGGTTCGGCGGGGCCACGATGTCCGCGATCCCGTCGCCGTTGGCGTCGGCCATCACGAAGGACGCCCGCCACATTCCGGAGCGGGGAAGCCCGCCCGAAGCGACACGGGCGAGCTTGAGCCGGCCCTCCACGCGCGGCGGGAACAGGTCCTTGAAATCCTCCGCCGTGACGCCGCTCGACGCGGGCCCGGCGACCGCCCCCTTCGGCACTTTGACGACCGTGCCCGAGGCCTGCTCGCGCTCCTTCTGCTGCTGCCGGTACTCCCGCTCTTCCGGGATCACCTTGGGCGTCGACGTGTAGTAGTAGTCGTCGTCTTCCTTGAAGAACTCGACCGGGGGCCCGAGGATCGGGATCTTGAAGTGCCGTTCGTCGACCTTCTTGTAGTCCGACTTCTTGTAGCGCCGGATCACGTAGGTGTCCGTCTCCTCGACCACGTTCGGATCGATGCGCGACAGGATGCCGGGCGTCGGCGACGGGGAGGGCGCGTGGGTGGCCGGCGGCGGCGCGGCAGGCTTCTTCGGCGTCGGGGCCTTCGCCTGCGCCGAGCAGACGGCCGCCGCCGCGAACAGCATGAGGAAGGGGACTCGCTTCACGAAAACCTCCAGACGGCGAATTCGGGGGAACCAGCCCGGGAACGGATTGGCCGAGCGGGAAACCCACTGGCAGGGCCGTTTATTCGCGTATCCGCCATTCAGATCAAATCGGCGAAATGCGGGCGGGCGCGCGCGAAGAGCCCGGCTCCCACGACGGCCGCCGCCACGCAGAAGACCGTCAGGTAGACGACCGGCGCGGGCGCGGGGGCCGCGTGCAGCGTGAAGGCGCGGCGGAAGAGGTCGACCAGCGCCGCGACCGGGTTCGCGTCGATCAGGGGCCGCAGGCGCGCCGGGACGAGCGAGGCGGGGTAGACGATCGGGGTCGCATAGAAAACGACGGTCAGGGCGATGCCGACCGCATGGACCGTGTCGCGGACGAACGCCGTCAGCGTCGCCGCGATGCAGCCGATGCCGAAGGTCATCAGGACCTGCAGCACCAGCGCGGGCACCACGAGCGCCAGCCACGCGATCGACAGGTGCCCGAGGACGCCGAGGTACACGGCGAAGATCGCGAGGGCGATCACTTCGTTGACGACCGCCGCGAGCACGACCGAGAGCACGAGCGTCTCCACGGGGAAGACCGTCTTCTTGACCATGGCCGCGTTGTCGACGAGCACGGACGAGGACCGGGAGATCCCCTCCTGGATCGCCATCCAGGGAAGAAGCCCGGCCATCAGGAACTCGGGAAAGCTCGCGTAGCCCGTCTCGACCGGAACGCGCAGGACGAGCGAAAAGACCCCGGTATAGAGCAGCATCCAGAGCACCGGGTTCGCGAAGGCCCAGAGGATCCCCAGTCCCGACCCCGCGTAGCGCGCGCGGACGTCGCGAACGACCATCTCCTTGAGGAGAAAGGTCTTAGAAGCGAGCTGACCGTTCCGTCCGGGCATGTCGAAGATTCCGGAGTATAGACGGGCAACCTATGTTTTAATAGCATTTCCGGAACAAGCCATGTCGTCCCATTCGCCGCGCAAGGTCGCACTCGTTGGCTCGCGCATTCGTGAGCTGCGCAAAGGGCGGCATCTCACCCAGACGGAGCTCTCCGAGAAGATCGGTGTCGCTCAGTCCGACCTCTCCCGCATGGAACAGGGCGAGTACAAGGTCGGCCTCGACACGCTCTTCAAGATCCTCCAGGTCTTCGACCTCAAGATGGGCGAGTTCTTCGGCGAGACCGAGACTCCCGCCGAGAAGGACACGCGCGACCTCGTCGGCGAGATCCGGACCCTCTCGGACGAGGCCCGGCAGGAAGTGCGCGATTTCGTCCGATTCAAGCAGCAGCAGGAAGCGGAGCCGCGGACCGCGGCCGATGTGCCCGCCGACACCGATGGGGAAGAAAACCGTTGAGCCGCCTCGATCGTGGCCTAGAATCCGGGAGTAAGGCCACTTGCCGATAGAGATGGGCGACCGCCGAAAGCACCTGGAGTTTCTCCGCAAGACCGCCAAGGAGGCGATCTGGAGCGGGGACTATGAGCGCGCCCTGACGCTCTACGAGGACGGCCTCGCCCTCGCCCGTTCCTGGAAGGACCGCGAGATCGAGGACCTGTTCACGTGCAACCGGGCGACCACGCTCCTCGAGATGGACCGGCAGGACTTCGATCTCTCCCGGCTGAAGGAGATCGTGCTCCGCTCGCCCGGCTCTCCGAACTCGGCCCTCGCCGCGTACGCGTCGGCGCACGCGCACGAGGTCCGCGGCGAGTACGCGAAGGCGACCTTCTACGCCCAGACCGCGCTGCAGAAGTGCCGCGAGCTCCGGCTCGAGGAGTGGACCGCGGCGTCGACGAACCTCCTCGCCAATCTCGAGCTCCACGAGAGCCGCTTCGCCGAGGCGCGCATGCTCTTCCAGGAATCGCTCGACCGCTACGAGGCGAACGGCCAGGCGCACTCCAACGAGGCGGCCGTCGTCGCCGACAACCTGGGCTACTGCCACATCGCCCTCGACGCGGTGCCGGTCGGGCTGCCCCTCGTCGAGCGCTCGCTCTCGCTGCTCGAGTCGCTCGGCACGCGCCAGGCGATGGACTACCCCTGCCTCGACCTGTGCTTCGCGTCGCTCAAGCTCGACCGGGCCGACGAAGCCGAGGCGTGGGGCGTGCGGGCGCTGGGCCTCGGCCGCGAGTTCGGACGCGACGACGTCGTGAAGAACGCCCACTACCTCCTGGCGGAAACCTACAGCGAGCTCGGGAAAGACGGCGCGGCCGAAGAGCACTACGACGCGCTCGCCAACTACTACCCGAATTTCCCGGCGCTCAAGAACTACCTCCACCAGATCAGCCTCATGGGCATGATCAACCTGAGGGCCTGATGCGGCGTGCCGGTTTCCTCCGCGCCTTCCTGCTCGCGGTCGCCGCCGCGGCGCTGCCGGCGCTCGCGTCCGCCCTGGAAGAGCAGACCGTGCTGACGACGGACGGAACGCTCCACGTCGTGCGCTCCGGCAAGGCGGTCGACCTCGGAATCACCGACGCGAGCATCGATCCCGAGAGCCTCGTCGTCGACTGGTCCGCGCGCGCCCAGGACGGGACGATCACGACGCAGATCCTTCCGGGAACGGTTTCCTACCAGGAGAAGCACGGCCTCCAGCTCGAGTACGACGACCAGACCAAGACGCTGCTGCTCCTCTGGACCGAGAACGTCTCGGCCTACTCGCACATCCGGATCGGCGTCTACCGCGACGGCGTCTGGACCAACTCGGCGCTCCTGCCGAGCGACGGCATCTCGCGGGCGCGCAACCCGCAGATGCGCGTGACGCACCAGCCCGTCCGGTACCTGGACGCCTCCGACGTGACGACGTGGAAGACGGCGTCGATCCTGTCGGTCATCTGGTGGGAGGAGTCGCAGTACACGCAGGCGCGCCTGGCGACCCTCTTCCTCGACGAGGGCAGCTTCGACCCGTCGAGCTTCGCGATCTACGACCTCCCGGCGCTTCTCGGCGGCGGCGGCGACACGCCGGCCGGCGACATTCCGTCCGGAAGCTACCTCTTCCCGGCCCTCCAGACCGACGGGCTTTCGGGCGCCTTTCTCGCGAGCTTCGCCGACCTGCACGACCAGCGGCACAGGGTCATCCGCATCGCGTTCCCCGAGGACCAGGGCAAGCCCTCGGAAGCCGGCAACGTCAACTGGAAGCGCCGCCACATTCCGATCGTCGGCGTCTCGTCCGAGGGACCGATCTCGCGCATGACGCCGATCGTCGCCGCGTACGCCGGGGGAGCCTCGATCACCGTGGGCACCTCGATCGGCGCGGGCTACCGGCCGACCCTGTATTGGCTGGACGGCAGCGCGCTCAAGTTCTCGCGCCTGGGCGACGCCGACTGGGAGCCGGTCCGGTCGATCGCCGTCGACGATTCCATGACCTACGACAAGGCGCTCGCCCTCGTCGTGGGCATGGGATCGCGCAAGTAGCCGTCGCTACGCGCTTCGTTGCGGGTCTGCGCCTCCGGCGCACCGGCCTGCGGCTCGCGGACGGCGCTCGACCGCAGGCCTGACCCTTCACTTCGCGCTTCGCTCCCGCGGCGCGGACCTCCTCCCTCCCTTCGGTCGGGAGACTATCCGCGCTGCGAACGGAAGGGCATTGCCGCAAAACAGGAAGGGGCGTCGGCTCCGGTCGTAGGGGCGGCCCTTGCGGCCGCCCTTCGCGCGCCGCGAACGGATGTGGCATTTCCGCACTTGATCGAATGGGGAAGGGCTCGCTTCGCTAGAATCCGGCGCACCCAGGAGGTGGGCTCATGGCGCTGCTCGAGGTGGGAGACAAGGCTCCGGCGTTCAAGACGAAGGACCAGGACGGAAAGGCGGTCTCGCTGTCGGAGTTCAAGGGGCAGAAGGCCGTCCTCTATTTCTACCCGAAGGACGACACGCCGGGTTGCACGAAGGAGGCCTGCTCCTTCCGCGACGCGTGGGCGCAGCTGAAGCGTCGCAAGGTCGCCGTCCTCGGCGTCTCCATCGACGACGAGAAGTCGCACAGGAAGTTCGCCGAGAAGTTCTCGCTGCCGTTCACGCTGCTCGCCGATACCGACAAGAAGATCGTGAACGCCTACGGGGTCTGGGGCGAAAAGAGCATGTACGGGCGCAAGTACATGGGAACCCACCGCGTCACCTACCTGATCGACGAGAAGGGAAAGATCGCGGCGGTCTGGCCGAAGGTCAAGCCCGAGGGCCACGCCGAAGAGATCCTCGCGGCCGTCGACGCGAAGTAGCCGCCGTGGCGTCGATCCTCGAGCGCGTCCGGGGCATGATCCGCGGCGACGTGCCGCCGCCTCCCGTGGCGAAGCTCGTCGGCTTCCGCGTGCTCGAGGTCGAGCCCGGCCGCACGGTCTTCGCGATGGAGGCCGGGCCGCAGCACGCCAACCCGATGGGCACGCTCCACGGCGGCATCCTCTGCGACCTCGCCGACGCCGCGATGGGGATCGCCTACGCCTCGACGCTCTCGGACGACGAGAGCTTCACGACGCTCGAGCTCAAGATCAACTTCTTCAAGCCGGTCTGGGCCTCCCGCCTGACCGCGACCGCCCGGGTCGTCAAGCGCGGCAAGACGGTGGGCATGGCCGAGTGCGACATCCTCGACGAAGGCGGAAGCCTCGTCGCGCGCGCCTCGAGCACGTGCATGACGCTGGCGGGGAAGATGGCGGAGGGACGGTAGGACGGGCGGCAGTAAGCAGTAAGCAGTAAGCAGTAAGCAGGCTGCGCCTAGAGTCCCTTGGGCAACTCGGCGCGCACGTCGCCTTCGTAGAGCGAATCGAGGAGCGTCGCCGCGTCCATCCCGGCCGGGCTCTGGCTCCTGGGGATCATCACCCGCACGCTGTAGATGTGATCGCCGGCGCCGCCCGAGCGCGGGTCCTTGACGCCCTTTCCACGAAGACGGAACCGCTGGCGACCCTGGGTGCCCGGCGGGATGCGCGCGGTCACGGTGCCGTGGATCGTCGGCACCTCGATCTCGGCGCCGGCGTACGCCTCTTTCACCGTGATCGGGACCACGCCGTGGATGTCGTTGCCCTGGCGCTCGAAGTACGCGTGCGGCGTCACGCGCACCGTCACGTAGAGATCGCCGACGGGGCCGCCGCGGGCGCCGGGAGCGCCCTTGCCGGGGACGCGGATCGTCCCGCCGTCCTCGGTTCCCTCCGGGATCTTGATGCGCACGCGCTCGGACTCCGCGACGACGCCCTCGCCGCGGCAGGTCGCGCACACGGTCTTGCCGGTGCGCCCGGTGCCTCCGCAGGTCGGGCAGGCTTTCTCGCGCCGGAGCGCGAGCGAGGCCGTGCCGCCGAGGACCGCGTCGCGAAACGGCACCTCGATCTGCCCTCGGAGGTCCTCGCCAGCCTGCGGCCCGGTCGCGCGGCGCCCGCCGAAGAGGTTCCCGAAAAGGTCCCCGAAGTCGCCGGACTCGAAGTGAACGCCCTCGAAGGGGCTCCCGCCGCCCGCCCCCCCGGCCCCGCCCGGAAAGCCCCCGGGGAAGCCCGCCCCGCCTGACCGAGGGTCAAATCCGGCCCCGGGCCCGGCGTGGCCGAACCGGTCGTAGGCCCGGCGCTTGTCCTCGTCCTTGAGGACGTCGTAGGCCTCCTGGGCCTCCTGGAAGCGCTTCTGGGCCGCTTTATCGCCCGGATTGACGTCCGGATGGAGCTTTCGGGCCAGCCGCCGGTAGGCCTTCTTGACCTCGGCTTCCGAAGCCCCCTTGGGCACGCCCAGGACCTCGTAGTAGTCGCGTTTTGCCATGAGGTCGCGGGCATTATAGCGACGCCCGAAATTAGGCCATTGACACCCGTTTGGAGGCTAATATTATTAGTCTTAAGCTTCCAAGTATCTAATCTTATAAGGCAACGACGAGGGCGTTTTCGCTCATGAGCATCGACGAAATCGACCTGAGGATTCTCGACATGCTCCAGCGCAACGGGAAGTTGTCGCAGGCTCGCATCGCGGGAGCGGTCGGCCTCACCACGCCCTCGGTCAACGAGCGCATCAAGAAGATGGAGCGCCACGGGATGATCAAGGGCTTCGTCGCGCTCCTCGATCACGAAAAGATGGGGCTGCCCCTGACCGCTTACGTGGACGTCGCGCTCGAGCATCCGCGGTTCGAGAAGGGCTTCGTCGACGATCTCGAAAAGCTCCTGGGCGTCCAGGAATGCCACTACCTGGCGGGCGATTTCGCCTATCGGCTCAAGGTCAAGGCCGCCGATCCGGCGGGGCTCGCCGACTTCCTCCAGCGCCGCATCCTGTCGATCAAGGGCGTCACGCGCATCCAGGCGCAGATCTCGCTGTCGGCCAAGAAGGAATCGACGCTGCTCCCGCTCATCCCCGACATGCTGGAAAAGGAAAAAGAGCCGAAGTAGCCGCGGCCCGCGGTCTGCCTCCTGCCTCCTGCCCCCTCCTGCCTCCCGACCCTAGAACCGCGCCACGAATCCCCCGTCCGCGTTCACGAACTGACGGTGCGGGTGCGCCGAGACGTTGTGGTACGTGAGCCGGATCACAAGGCCGACGTTCTTCCAGACCTTGAACTCGCCGTCGGCGCCCGCGTGCCAGCCGAAGACCGTCTCGTGACGGTCGGTGTAGGGCTGCGCCGCCGCGGGCACCTCGTCCGGCCGGATCCCGTAGCCGCCGATCCCGGCGAAGAGCCCGGACGTGAAGAAGCCTTCCCAGAAGAGGTACGAGACGCTGACGATTCCGTAGCCGATCCGCTCGTTCATCTCGGGCAGCGTCAGGCTCCCGCTCGGCGTCGTGACCGTCGAGCCCGAGCTCGCCTGCTGCGTCCACATCGAGCCGTAGGTCATTCGAAGAAGCACGCCTTCGTCCATCGTGTATTGGAACCAGCCCGTCGCCTCGCCCCACTTGAACCCGGAGAACTCGACGTCGCTCGAGACGTCGTTGACGATTCCGGCCGTTCCACCGACCCCGAAGCGCTGCGCGGCGGCGGGCCGCGCCAGGGCCGCCAGCGCCGCAAACGCGACGAGCGCCGTCCGATTGATCTTCAAAGGAACCTCCCCGCCTTCCGCACTCTCCCCGAATGCATCGGGCGGGATAAGGCTACAATCCCGCCGCTTCGTTTTCTACGGACCCGAGAGGGAAAACGCTGAGGTCGGACGTCGTGATCCAAGTCGCAAGGGCGGCGGCGGGGTTCGTTCTGCCGTCGGACTGCCTCGCCTGCCGGGAGCGCCCGGTGGAACGGTTCCTCGCGGGCGGCGTCTGCGACCGCTGCTGGCGGGCCCTTCCGGCGCGCGGGAGCGGCCGCGAACGCTGCGCCCGATGCGACGAGGCGCTGCCGGGGGCGGACGCCCCGGCGCTCTGCGGCCGCTGCCTCCTCGACCCGCCCCCGTTCGACGCGCTGCGCGGCGCCGCGCCGTACGCCGGTTCGGCGCGGGAGATCCTCCTCGCCTTCAAGTTCCGCGGCGCCGACTATCTCGGCGCGCACCTGGCGGGCGCCATGGCCGACCGCCTCCCGCGGCCCGACTCGGCCGAGATCGCCTGCGTGCCGACGACCGCGCGGTCGCGCCGCGCCCGCGGGTACAACCCGGCCGAGGTCCTCGCGCTCGAGCTGTCCCGGCGGCTCGAAATCCCCTTCGCGCGGCGCCGGCTCGTCAAGCGCCGGGAGACCGAGGTCCAGAGCCGCCTTCCGCTCTCCGAGCGCGGCGCCAACGTGCGCCGGGCCTTCGCGACCGCGGGACGGCCGGCCGAGCGCGTCCTTCTCGTCGACGACGTCGCGACCTCGGGCGCGACCGCGCGGGAGTGCGCGCGGCGGCTCGCCGAGGCGGGCGCCCGCCGCGTCGATGTCTGGTGCTTCGCGCGCGCCTCCCGCGCCGACGCGCCGGAGGCGGCATGAAGGCCCTGAACGCGGCGATCGTCCGCACGCTCCCCCTCGTCCCCAAATCGATCGTGAAGCGCTTCGCCTCGCGCTACGTCGCCGGCGAGACCCTCGCGCAGGCGATGGACCTCGTCGGGCGCCTCAACGCCGACGGCTGCATGGCGACGCTCGACGTTCTCGGCGAGGACGTCACGCGGCGCGAGGAGTGCGAGCAGACGACGCGGGCCTACGAGAAGGCGCTCGAGGAGATCGCCGCCCGCCGCCTCGACTCGAACGTCTCGGTCAAGCTCACGGCGCTCGGCCTCAAGCTCGACCCGGCGTTCTGCCGCACCCAGTTCGCGCGGATCGTCGAGGCGGCGCGCAAGCACGGCAACTTCGTCCGCATCGACATGGAGGACTCGTCGGTGACCGAGGAGACCCTCCGGATCTACTTCGAGTTCCGCCGGAGGTACGAGCGCGTCGGGATCGTGCTCCAGGCCTACCTCCACCGCAGCCCCGACGACGCGCGCCGCGTGGCGGAGGTCCTCGGCAACGTGCGCGTGTGCAAGGGCATCTACGTCGAGCCCCCCCCGATCGCGCACCAGGACCGGGAGCGCATCCGCCAGGCCTACATGGAGCTCGTCGACATCCTGTTCGACGCGAAGTGCTACGTCGGCATCGCCACGCACGACCCGCTCCTCGTCGAGCGCTCGCTGGCGTCGATCCGCCGGCGGGGGCTCGGCCGCGAGCAGTACGAGTTCCAGATGCTCCTCGGCGTCGCCGGCACGCTCCGCCGCCGCCTCGTCGCCGACGGCCACCGCCTGCGCGTGTACGTGCCCTACGGCGAGTCCTGGTACGCCTACTCGGTGCGGCGCCTCAAGGAGAACCCGTCGATCGCCGGCCAGGTCCTGAAGGGCCTGTTTTCCTGGGACCGCGGCTCCCGCTGAACGCGGGAGGACCGCCCTCTTTCGGGGGACGAGATCGGGGCTTTCCGGGATCGGCCGGTGTCCTCCGGAGAGGCCTCGGAAACTCCTCAGGAATATGGGCTTCGGCGAGGCCGTTGCCCCGACCGAGGAGTCGCCGAACCGGTGGCAATTGACACGCAGGAAATCTATACTCCGGAGCTGGACCTTCGGGCCCGGCATATGAGACGGCGCCTCCTCTCGCTCGCGTTCACGGCGCTGCTCCTCGGCGGAGCGGCCTCGTCGATGTACGCGGCCCCGCCGGCTCCTCCGATCTCCGGTGTCGTGCGTCACCAGCAGGCGCCCGTCGCGGGCGTTCTCGTGATCGCGTACAACCTGGGCGACTCGTCGCTGACCCGGATGCGCACGGCGACCGACGGGACGTTCGTGCTCGCGTCGGCGCCGGCCGGCGTCTACGACCTCATCGCGTACAAGCGCGGATTCGAGCCGGCGATGCAGCGGCTCTGGCACCAGGCGACGGCGGACCAGGTCTCGGCCGTCTCGATCGCGCTCACGAAGAAGGGCGGCGACACGCCCGTGCCGGTCGAGCCCGTGACGATGTGGGACCTGCGTGACCGGCTGCCGACCGACGTGCTGCGCGAGCTCGGCATCGATCCCTCGCCGGAGCAGGCGACCAAGGAAGCGGAGGCGGCGGCCTCGCCGCAGCCGAGCATCCCAGTCTCGCGCCTGCTCGCGGGCGAGGTCCAGACCATGACGGACGTCTCCGCCGCATCGACGGGCGCCCTGTCGCGCACCGCGGTCGGCCTGCACGGGGGGCTTCCCAACGGCTGGCAGTACGGCATCAGCGGCGACTACTCCGCGCTCGGCGGCCAGGTCGAGGAAGGCGAGACGACCGGCAACGCGGCCGGCCTCGCGCTCGACGTCGCGACGTCGGCGGCCGACAAGCTCCGCCTCTCGACGCGGCGCAACACGCTGTCCTTCGGCGACAGCCCCGCGAGCCTCCAGTCGCACGCGGTCTCCTGGAGCCGCGGCGCCGAAGAGGGCCGCGTCGAGTCGGTCGCCGCGCGCTACATCGAGGAAGCCAACCTGTACCGCGCGACCGCCCTCGGCACGACGATCTTCCCGCTCGCGTCCCGCACCTGGGAGGTCAACGGACAGTACGGCCGCGCCGCGACGGACACGCCGGGCGTCTCGGTCGCGATGACTTACCGGCACAGCGAAGCGACGGTCGGCCCGTCGGGTGTGGGCGTCGACGGCGCCTTCTACCAGTCGGCGCCCGACGCGGACCTCGCGGCCGGCACGTCGGTCAAGGTCACGGACCAGGTGCTGCTCCAGGGCGGCGTCGTCGCGCGCTACATGGGCAGCGGCACGTCGGCCTACGGGATCGCCCCCACGGCGGGCGCGAGCTACGACTTCGGGCCCGCGACCCTCTACGTCCGCGGCCTGTACCGCGTGGCCGGCTCGACCGCCAACCCGACGGTGATGCCCCGCGTCGGCTCGATCGAGGACAGCCTCGAGCCCGCCGCCACGCAGTCCTACGCGATCGGCGTGTCGCGCCGGGTCGGGTCCGACTCGACGCTCCAGTTCGAGGTCTCGCAGCAGCGCATGGGCGAGCTCGTCCGGGCGTTCTTCGAGGGCGACTTCCTGACCGACTTCGACAGCGTCTACCTGCTCGACGGCAACTCCGTGCGCCAGTACCGCGCCACGGTCGAGAAGAAGCTGACGGACACGCTCGCGGGCAGCGTTTCGGTCCGCTACGGCTCGATCGACGGCGAGGTCTCCCCGGAATCGAGCGGCTACTACGGCATCACGTCGAACACCGGCCACTTCTACTCGGCGCGCGCCGCGATCCAGGTCCTGCCCACGCGGACCGGCTTCGCCGTCCTCGTCCGGAGCCTGCGGCAGAATCTCCAGACGCCGGCCTCGACGCTCGCCAACGACGCCGACAAGCTCGCCCTCTCGGTCGCGCAGGACCTGTCGATCATCGGCCTGACGCCGTTCGGCGCCGACTGGAAGCTCCTCGTCGCCTTCGAGCAGGCGAGGGGCACGGCCGTCGCCGAGCCCCAGGACGAGAAGGCGACCGCGAACCGGCTCCTCGGCGGCGTCGCCGTCTCCTTCTGACGGCCCGGCCCGCGCCTCGCCCGCGGCCTCTCCCCTCAACGGTCTTTCCCGACGCCACTTACGCGGCATCCAAAGTTTTTTTGGACTATATTCAAATTCTTGGTTATCGATGAGGGGCGATTCCTTGGGCCGTCAGCGGAGCCTTTGATATCAAAGACTTAGAGAGCCTCCGGGAAGCCGTTTTCGTGGCATTCGGATTGCTGAATCGCAGGGTGTGAATCTCGTGGCGAAACGATCCCTGTTCGCCGCCATGGCCCTCGTCACGCTCGTGACGGTCGGCATCGCCTTCATTTCCTTCGCCCGCAAGGTGGACAGCTTCACCAACGCGGGGTTCACCTACGACCGGGAGGGCGAGGCGCTGCTGCTTCGCTCGGTCGAGCCGGAGAGCGCGGCCGCCCGCGCCGGCCTGAAGCCGGGCGACCGGATCATCCTCGCCGACGGCCAGACCGCCGCGTCCCTGCCCCACCCCGAGCGCACCCTCGCGCGCCAGCCCCTGCCCCACCGCCTCGTCGTCATCACCGCGGGCGAAGTGCGCGGCGTCTCGCTCGCCGAGCCGTCGGTGCGCTTCGATGTCACGTACATGTTTCTCGCGTTCGTCGGGTTCCTGTACCTCGTCATCGGGCTCTTCACGATCGCCCGCGAGCGCACGGGCGTGGCGGTCGTGTTCTGGGCGCTCTGCCTCGCCTCCTTCGGCGTCTACGTCCTGACGCCGGCGGGCCCGCGCGACACGCTCTGGAAGATGGCCTGGGTGGCCGAGGACGTCTACCGGGCATTCCTGCCGGCGCTGCTCCTCCACTTCTTCCTCGTCTTCCCGCGGCCGATCCGCGAGCGGCGGGTGATCCCGGTCCTGTACCTGCCGGCCCTGGCCTACGTTCTGGCGGAGATCGCGCTGCTCGCGGCGCGGCCGACGCCGTTCTCGGCCGCGATGCTCGAGGCCACGACGCGCTTCTGGTTCCTCTATCTCGCCGTCTACGGCGCCGCGGTCCTCGCGCGCGTGGCCCAGTTCGTCCGCCGCCATCGCGAGGACGCCGAAGCGGACAAGCAGGTGCGCTGGATCGGGCTCGGGGTCACCGTCGGCCTCGCGCCGTTCCTGATCCTGTCGGTGCTTCCGCGCGCCTTCGGGCTCGAGTCCCCGCTCCTCTCGAGCGTCGCCGTCGTCCCGCTCGTCTTCATTCCCCTCGCCTTCGCCTACGCCATCCTGAAGTGGCGTCTCTGGGACGTCGAGATCTTCGTTCGCGAGGCGGTCGGAACGACGGGGGCGGTCCTGCTCGGCGGCATGACCTTCGTGCTGCTGAACTCGCTTCTCGACCGCACGCTCGGCGACATGGCCTCGGCCGGCAAGAACGTCATCGCGTTCGCGTCGGGGCTCGTGCTCGCGTCGCTGCTCGTTCCCGTCAAGAAGCGCATCACCGACGTTCTCGAGCGGATCCAGTACCACGACACGTACCGCGCGCGCCGGGCGCTGCTCGACATCGCGCGCGACTTCGCGACGCCCCGCCCGCGGGAAGAGGTCGTCCAGGCGATCGTCAAGCGCGTGGAGGAGGCGCTCCGCGTCGTTCCCTGCTCGCTCTTCCTCTTCGAGGGCCCCGCGCGCGATCCCGACGCCGGCGCCCTGGCCGAGGCCCTCGGCGACGAGGACGAGCTGCGCCTGCGCGGCACGGCGTTCGGCGCGTCGCCCCCGGCGGCGCTCCTGCGTCTCCACGCCCTCGGCTACCGGGCCTTCTTCGCGATGCGCTGCGGCGGCCACCTCGTCGGCGCCCTCGGCGTCGGCTACAAGGACGGCCGCATCCCGCTCTCCTCCGAGGACGAGGCGCTGATGGCCGCGGTCCTCGCCCAGGCGAGCCTGGCGTACGAGAACGCCCGCCTCTACGGCGCGCTCGCCGCGCGCCTCGAGGAGATCCGCACGCTCCAGGAGTACCAGGAGAGCGTCATCCGCTCGTCCTCGTCCGGCATCGTGGTCCTCGACGCGGACGAACGGATCCACACCGCCAATCCCGCCTTCGCGGTCCTGACCGGGAAGAGCGAGGACGAGCTGCGCGGCCTGCCGCTCTCGAGCGTCCTGCCGGGCGTCGACCTGGGGACGCCCCCGGGCAACGGCGACGAGTGGCGGCTCGAGACGCGCCTGCGGACGGCCGACGGCGACGAGCGCGACCTCCAGCTCTCCGTCTCCGCGTTCCGCGACTCCCCCGACCGCCGCGTGCTCGTCGTCGAGGACATGACGGACCGGATCCGGGCCGAGCGGGCGCTCGCCGAGCGCGAGCGGCTGGCCTCGCTCGGCGTGCTCGCGGCCGGCGTGGCCCACGAGGTCAACACCCCGATCGCCGGCCTCTCCTCCTACGCCCAGATGCTCCTCTCGGAGACCTCGCCCGGCGACCCGCGCTACTCGATCCTGAAGAAGATGGAGCGCCAGACCTTCCGCGCGGCCCACCTCGTCAACAACCTCCTCGAGTTCGCGCGGCCCCGCCAGCGCACCCCCCAGAAGACCGACCTGCGGCTGGTGCTCGCCAACGCGGCCGAGTCCGTCGAGACCGCATTCGCCGGCCGCACGCTCGAGCTCGAGGTCGACGCCGAGGGCCCGCCCGCGCTCGTCATCGGCGACGCCCGCGAGCTCGAACAGGTCTTCGTGAACCTCCTGACCAACGCGCGCGACGCGTCGCCCGAGGGCGGCACCGTGACGTGCCGGCTGGAGTCCCGCGGCGAGACGATCCGCGTGGTCGTCGCCGACCGGGGGCCGGGCGTGACCGTCCCGGCCGACCGGATCTTCCAGCCCTTCACCACGACCAAGAAGTCCGGCGGCACCGGTCTCGGGCTCGCGATCTCCCGGGACATCGTCCGCCGCCACGGCGGCGAGATCGCGCTCGGCGCCCGCGACGGCGGCGGCGCCGAGGCCCGGGTGGACCTGCCGCGCGTGCCGGAGGGGTCCCCCTCGTGAGGGTCCTCGTCGTCGATGACGAGGAGGTCATCCGCGACGTCCTCGGAACGCTCCTCACCCGGGAAGGCTACGAGGTGACCGCGGCGGCGACGGCCTCCGAGGCGGTCGCCCTGTTCGAGGCCGAACCGTACGACGTCGTGCTCCTCGACCTGATGCTGCCGGATCGCCCCGGGCTCGAGGTGCTGCGCGAGATCCTCCAGCGCGACCCCGACGCCGTCGTCGTCATCGTCACGGCGTACTCCTCGATCGAGGGCGCGATCGAGGCCATGCGGCAGGGGGCGTTCCACTACATCCCCAAGCCGTTCCAGAACGAAGAGGTCCTCCTGACCCTCCGCAAGGGCTCCGAGGCCCGCCGGCTGACCGAGGAGAACCGGCGCCTGCGCGAGGAGCTGTCCCTGCGCTACGGCCTCGGCCGCATCGTCGGCAAGTCCGAGAGCATGCGCAAGGTCTTCGAGCTCGTCCGCCTCGCGGGCCCGTCGCGCTCGACGATCCTCGTCGAGGGCGAGAGCGGCACGGGCAAGGAGCTCGTCGCGCGGGCGATCCACACGCACTCGCCGCGCTCGGGCGCGCCGTTCGTGACCGTGAACTCGGGCTCGATGCCGACGGACCTGCTCGAGTCGAACCTCTTCGGGCACGTCAAGGGAGCGTTCACCGGCGCGATCGCCAACAAGAAGGGCCTCTTCGAGGTCGCCGACGGCGGCTCGATCTTCTTCGACGAGATCGGCACGATCTCCATGGAGACGCAGGCCAAGCTCCTGCGCGTCCTCCAGGAGAAGGAGTTCATGCGCGTCGGCTCGGTCGACACGCAGAAGGTCGACACGCGCGTCATCGCCGCGACCAACGTGGACCTCAAGAAGATGGTCCTCGAGGGCAAGTTCCGCGACGACCTCTACTACCGGCTGTGCGTCATCAGCATCTCGATCCCGCCGCTGCGCGAGCGGCGGGAGGACATCCCGCTGCTCGCCGAGCACTTCGTGCGCTTTTACGCCTCGGAGAACTCGAAGCCCATCGGCGGGCTCGATCCCGAAGCCTACCGGGCCCTGCTCGACCACGACTGGCCGGGCAACGTGCGCGAGCTCGAGAACGCCATCGAGCGCGCCGTCGTGCTCTGCCCGCCGGGCGGACGGATCGGACTGTCGCTGCTGCCGGAGACCGTCCTCTCGCCGGACCGCGGAGAGCTCCCGATCCGCCTTCCCGAGAACGGCGCGACCTACAAGCAGATGGTCGAGGAGTACGAGAAGCGCCTCATCCGCACGGCCCTGCGCCGGACCAACGGAGTGCAGAAGCGGGCGGCCGAGCTGCTGAAGATCAAGCCGACCACGCTCCACGAGATCATCAAGAGGCTGGAGATCCGGGAGTAGGCCGCATCGCTCCAGCTCGACCGCGGGCTGCGAGTCGCTGCGCGGAAAGCAACAGGCCGCAAGCAGCTGGCGCGCTTCGAGGGGGTCAGGCTTCGGTTTTCGGAGTTCCGGTTCTCGGGGAGTAGCGGCGTCGCGTTAGCTCGACCGCGGGCTTCGAGTCGCTCCGCGGAAAGCAACAGGCCGCAAGCAGCTGGCGCGCTTCGAGGGGGTCAGGTCTTCGGTTTTCGGAGTCCCGGTTCTCGTGCGGCTGGGGATTCCCTGCGTCGGAACTCCGAAAACTCGAACACCTGACCCCGATTGCGGCTACTGAGGTCGGCCCTTAAGGCACGCTTGGGGTCAGGTGTTCGAGTCGGATTCCAAAGAACCAGCCAGGCATGCGCGACACCGTTGCCGGAATCCGACCGAAGACCTGACCCCGTCGAAGCGCGCGAGCCGACTGGCGGGGTGCGGCTAGTTACGGCAGCCGTCTCACCATCACCAAAGTCCGGTCGTCGGCGAAGGGCTCGCCCTGGGCGTGCTCCTCGAGGACGCGGGCGAGGCCGGCCTCGACGTCGGTCGGCGACTTCCCGACCTGCGCCCCGATGAACTCCTTCAGCTTCGGCATCCCGAACTCGTCGCCCGCCGGGTTGTTGGCCTCGGTCACGCCGTCGGTGTAGAGGCAGAGGAGGTCGCCCGGCGCGAGCGTCAGCTTCGAGGAGCCGTAGGGCTTTCCGGGAAAGAGCGCCAGCGGCAGGCCGTGCGAGCCGAGCTCCTCGGTCGTGCCGTCGGTGTGGAGCAGCAGGCCCGGGTTGTGCCCCGCGTTGGTGTACTCGATCTCGCCCGTCGACGGCTCGAGGATGAGGAGGAAGAACGTGATGAAGCGGTCGGGACCGGTCCGGCGGGAGATCGCCTCGGAGAGCCGACCCGTCATTTCCGCGACCGGGACGCCCTCGTCCGCCCAGGCGTGAAACGAGGCCTGGAGCGAGGCCATGAGCAGCGCCGGCCCGACTCCCTTGCCGCACACGTCCGCGATCGTCGCGTAGATCTTGCCGTCGGGGCGCGGCCGGAAGTCGAAGTAGTCGCCCGAGACCTGCCGCGACGCGACGTTCGAGCCGAGGAGCTCGTAGCCCGGCAGGGGCGGGGGCTCCTCGGGCAGGAGCCGCTGCTGGATCTCGCGCGCCAGCGCGAACTCCCGGTCCATCTGGCGCTTCTCGGCGTTCTCCTCCATGAGCCGCGCGTTCTGGATCTTGGCCGCGGCGACGTTGGCGAGCGAGGTCAGCAGGCGCAGGTCGGCCTCCTCGAAGGAGCGGTGGCCCACCCGGCAGTCGACGTAGATGAGCCCGACGACCTCGCCGGCGTTCTCGAGGGGGGCCGCCAGGACCGACTTGATGCCCGAGAGGCGGATCGAGTCCGCGAGCGAAACGCCGGAGCCCGTGGTCGTGTCCATGAGCAGCAGGCCGTTGCGCTTCTCGACGACCGCGGCGACCAGGGTCTTCGACAGGCGGATGTCCTCGGCCGAGATCCCCTCGGCCACGCGGACCACGGCCGGCGCGAGCTCGCCCGTCGCCCGCGAGCGCAGCAGGACGAGGCCGCGGTCGGGATGGAGCGTCTCGAAGACCTTGTCCATGAGAAAGCCCAGAAGCTCGTCGACCGATATGTCGCGCAGCAGCTCGACCGTGAGCTCGTTGACGACGCGGAGCGATTCGATCAGCTTGCCGAGCTGCTCGGCCGGCAGCCGCGGATCGGTCTCGGTGGCGTGCGCGCGCAGAAGCTCGGCCGAGGCCTTCAGGATGGTGTTGTCGAGAGGATCCTCGCCGCCGCCTTCGATCCGGACGCGGGTCGTCGACTCGGACTCGACCTTGAGCGTCACGCCGCCGACCGTGATCCGGTCGCCGGGCTTCAGCGGCTGGACCGTGGTCAGGCGCTCGCCGTTCAGGAACGTTCCGTTGCGCGAGCCGAGGTCCTCGACCGTGAGCGCCCCGTCGTTGCCGCGCACGATCCGGGAATGCTGGCGCGAGAGCATCTTGTCCGAGATCGGCAGATCGTTCATCGACGACCGGCCGACCGTCGTGACGGGTCGGTCGAGCGACAGCTTGCGCGCGGCCATGCCGGGGGCGGTGACGTAGAGGTAAAACACTTCTTCCCTTAGAGTTGGGCATTCTACCCTGCCCGGCGCCGGGGCCCCCCGGCGGGCCGTCCCGGCGGCCGGCGGGCCCGGGCTTGCGCCCGGGGGCCCGGATCCGTAGAATGCGCCCTCCCATGAAGCCGAACATTCACCCCGAGCTCCACGAAGTCCTGGTCCACTGCGCCTGCGGCGTGACCTGGACCACCCGCTCCACGAAGAAGGAGCTCCGCCTCGAGATCTGCAGCCAGTGCCACCCGTTCTTCACCGGCAAGCAGAAGCTGGTCGACTCCGCCGGCCGCGTCGAGCGCTTCCGCAAGCGCTACGAGAAGAAGGCCTCGGGCGCCTCGGCCTAGCTGCCCTCACGCGGGGATGGACCCCATCGCCTCCCGGCCCTTTCCTTCCGACGCCGACGCCCTGTAGCGGCCGGATCGATGTCCGTCCCGCCGTCGGCGGCAGGCTGACGGCTGAAAGCTGCGCATGTTCGAACGACTCGAAGACATCCGGCGCAAGTACGACGAGGTGCGGGCCCGCCTGGCGGACCCGGCCTTCGTGCAGGACCACCGCGCGGTCCGGGACGCCCAGAAGACGCTGACCGAGCTCGAGCCGATCATCCGGAAGATGGAGGAGCACCGCCAGCTCCAGCGGGAGCTCGACGGCGCGCGCGAGCTGACCGAGTCCCTGCCGCCGGGCGACGAGCTCTACCAGATGGCGTCGGCCGAGCGGGCCTCGCTGACCGAGCGGCTCGCCGCCGCCGAGGAGGCCCTGAAGGTCCTCCTCCTGCCCAAGGACCCGAACGACTCGCGCAACGTCTTCCTCGAGATCCGGGCCGGCACCGGCGGGGACGAGGCCGCCCTCTTCGCGGCCGCGCTCTTCCGCATGTACCAGCGGTACGCCGAGCGCCGGCGCTGGAAGGTCGAGATCGTCGACCGCGACGACACCGGCATCGGCGGCATCAAGACCATCACGGCGATCATCGAGGGCGACGGCGCCTACTCCCGGCTCAAGTACGAGGGCGGCGTCCACCGCGTGCAGCGCGTTCCGGCGACCGAGAGCTCGGGCCGCATCCACACGTCCGCGGCCACGGTCGCCGTCCTTCCCGAGGCCGAGGACGTCGAGGTCAAGGTCGAGGAGAAGGACATCCGCGTCGACCGGTTCTGCGCCTCGGGCCCGGGGGGCCAGGGCGTCAACACGACCTACTCGGCCGTCCGGCTCACCCACCTGCCGACCGGGCTCGTCGTCCAGTGCCAGGACGAGCGCAGCCAGATCAAGAACAAGGCCAAGGCCATGCGGGTGCTCAAGGCCCGGCTCCTCGAGGCCGAGCAGGAGAAGCAGGTCGGCGCGATCGCCGCCGAGCGCAAGAAGATGGTGGGCTCGGGCGACCGGTCCGAGAAGATCCGGACGTACAACTTCCCGCAGTCCCGCATCACCGACCACCGCATCGGGTTCACGACCCACCGCCTCCAGGACGTCCTCGACGGGAACCTCGACGAGCTCGTCGAGCCCATCTCCGCCCAGCTCCAGGCCGAGCGGCTCAAGGACGAGCTGGCGAAGGCGTGAGGAATCAGGCCGGAGGAAGCAGGCGGCAGACGGCAGGCTCGGCTCCTGCCTCCCGCCTCCTGCCTCCTGCCTCCCGTCCATGACCACCCGCGAGCTCCTCCAGCACGCCGCCGACCGCGCCGCGGCGACGAGCTCCGACGCCACCGCCTGGGACGCGCGGCTGCTGCTCGGCCACGCCCTGGGCGGCGCGCCGCCCCTCGCGCTCGACCCGCGGCTCGAGGTCGATCCCCAGGTCCAGGACCGCTTCTTCGCCCTCTGGGAGCGGCGGCTCACGGGCGTTCCGGTCCAGCACCTCATCGGCGAGTGGGACTTCTACGGCCGGCCGTTCCGGGTGGACGGCCGGGCCCTCGTGCCGCGGCCGGAGACCGAGATCCTGGTCGAGCAGGCCCTGCGCGAGGCCGGCGGAGCGCGCCGCGTCCTCGACGCCGGCACCGGGAGCGGCATCATCGCCATCACGTACCTCCTGGAGCGGCCCGAGGCGAATGCGGTCGCGCTCGACATCTCGCTCGACGCCCTCGCGCTGGCCCGCCAGAACGCCGCCCGGCACGGCGTCCTGCCGCGCCTGTCGCTCCTCGCCTCCGACTGGCTCTCCGCCCTCGGGGGCGCCCGCTTCGACCTGATCCTCTCCAATCCGCCGTACCTCGCGCTCGGCGAATCGCCCAACCTGCCGCCCACCGTCCGCGACCACGATCCCCGCCGGGCCCTCTTCGCCGGGGACGACGGCATGACCGCCATCCGCCAGCTCCTCGCCACGGCGGGGGGATACCTCGAGCCCGGGGGCGTCATCGTCTTCGAGATCGGCTTCGGCCAGGCGGAGGCCGTCCGCTCGGAAATCCTGGCCCGGCCCGTCTGGAGGTTCGTGCGGATCGAGCCCGACCTCGAGGGGATTCCGCGCATCTGCATCGCGCGGCTGGAGTCGGCCTCCGAAAGGGTCAGTAGAATCCGCAAGCCGTGGACAAGTTCGTAATCGAGGGGCCCGTGCGCCTCGCGGGCGAGGTCGAGATCTCCGGGGCCAAGAACGCGGCCCTGCCGTGCCTGGCCGCGGCCCTCCTGACGTCCGAGCCCGTGCGCCTGACGAACCTGCCCGACGTCGCGGACATCCGGACGATGCGGCGGCTGCTCCAGCACACGGGAGCGAAGATCGAGGCGCAGCCCGGCGGCGTGGCGATCGAGGTGCCGTCCATCGGCTCGGCCGACGCGCCCTACGACCTCGTCAAGACGATGCGCGCCTCCGTGCTCGTGCTCGGCCCGCTTCTCGCCCGGTCCGGCGCCGTCCGGGTATCGCTGCCGGGCGGCTGCGCGATCGGCGTGCGTCCGATCGACCAGCATCTCAAGGCCTTCGAGAAGCTCGGCGCCGAGGTCAGCCTCGAGCATGGCTACGTCGAGGCCCGGGCCGGGCGGCTGACGGGGACCGACATCGTGTTCGACACGGTCACCGTCACCGGAACCGAGAACGTCATGCTCGCGGCCGTGCTGGCGCGCGGGACGACGCGGCTCGTCAACGCGGCGCGCGAGCCGGAGGTCACGAACCTCGCCGTCATGCTCAACGCGATGGGCGCGCGCATCACCGGGGCGGGCGGCGAGACCATCGTCGTCGAGGGTGTGGAGAGCCTCCACGGCGTCGAGCACCCGATCATCCCGGACCGCATCGAGGCCGGGACCTACGTTATCGCCGCGGCCGCCACGCGCGGGGACGTCGCGGTCCGAGGCTGCGCGCCCGAGCACCTCTCGGCGCTGACCGCCCGGCTCGCCGTGACCGGCGCGCGCCTCGACACCATCGGCGACACGGTGCGGGTGCGCGCGGAGGGCCGGCTCGTGTCCCACGACGTCGCCACGGCGCCCTACCCGGGCTTCCCGACCGACCTCCAGGCGCAGTGGATGGCCCTGGCGACGTCGATGGACGGCGTCGCCACGATCACCGAGACGATCTTCGAGAACCGCTTCCAGCACGTCGCCGAGCTCGTCCGAATGGGCGCCCGGATCCGCCTCGAGGGCCGCTGGGCGGTCGTCGAGGGACCCTCCCGGCTGACCGGCGCCACCGTGATGGCGAGCGACCTGCGGGCCTCGGCGGCCCTCGCGATCGCCGCGCTGACGGCCGAAGGCGAGACCACGATCGACCGCGTCTACCACCTCGACCGGGGCTACGCGAAGATGGAGGAGAAGCTCGTGGGCCTGGGCGCCAGAGTGAGGAGGGTGAAGTGACCGACTGCCTCTTCTGCAAGATCGCGGCGGGCGAGATCCCGTCGAAGAAGGTCTTCGCCGACGACCACGTGTACGCCTTCCACGACGTCGCGCCGAAGGCCCCGACGCACGTCCTCGTCATCCCGCGCAGGCACATCGGCCGGCTGGCCGAAGCTGGTCCGGGGGACGAGCTCCTCATCGGAGAGGTGGTCGCCCGGGCGGCGGCGATCGCGCGCGAGCTGAAGCTCGAGCACTACCGCCTCGTCGCCAACAACGGCGAGGGGGCGGGGCAGACCGTGTTCCACCTGCACTTCCACCTCCTCGGCGGGCGCGCCCTCACCTGGCCGCCGGGGTAACCGTCGCGAACGCACGGTGAGGGGCCTGACTCCGTTGAGGCGAAGAATCGTCAGTTGGGCGAGGTCACGGGGGCGAAGTTGGCGTGGACCAGCATCCATTGCCCGCCCTGCCGGACGTAGACCCGGGTCGACTTCGCCATGGCCGGCGACACCTTCCCGTCCTTGTTCTTCACCGAGGCGATGTAGTTGTAGGAAAGGATCGCGACGTCGCCGTAGACCTGCACCTTCTCGTTGGCCATCTCGGCCGTGATGAGCGTATCGGTCCCGGAGAAGTTGCCGTCCACCACGTGCTGCATCGTGGCCTTCCCGTCGATGCGCGTCGGGTAGGCGCCTTCGAACACGGTGTAGTCGTCGGCCACGTTCCTGCCCCAGGCCGCGGCGTCCTTTTTCATCTCTGCCGCCCAGTGCGCCCGTGTCAGCGCGATGACTTCGTCGGCGACCTGCCTGTTGCTCGAAGCGGGTTTTCCGGCCGCCTGCCCGAAGAGCGGCAGGCTCGAAACGGCGAGGATCCCGAGGCACCACCCGATGCGAATCTTCACGATCTCCTCCTTTTTGGGGTCAGCCCTGCATTTCTGAACTTTGCCGGACAGAGTCGCGGGCCTTCCGCTCCAGCGGCAGGAGGCTCGCGTAGAGAAACTCGTGGACGGGCGTCGGGACGCCCGCCGCGCGGCCCAGGCGCGCGACGGCGCCGTTCCAGGCCTCGAGCTCGGACGGGCGCCCTTCCGCGATGTCGCGCTGCAGGGAGGTCGTCCCGGACGGATCGAGCGAGTCGACGAAGGCCATTCCCTTGTCGGCCGCCTCGTCCGGCAGCGCGACGCCCCGCGCCCGGCCCACGGCGAAGATTTCCTCCATCCCGCGCTCGATCAGGCGCCGCGTCTCCGGCGTCGCCCGGGTGACGCCGACCGGGACCCGCGTGACGGCGCCGACCCCTCCGAACGAGACGACGATCAGGAACTTCTCCCAGAGGGACACTTCGATGTCCGGCGGGATCGTCGCGCGCACCCCGGCGCGCTCGAAGGCGGCGCGCAGCGCCTCGGTCCGCGGGCTCGGCCGCCGGTCGAGCTCTCCGAACCGCAAGGAGTGGACCTGGCCGAGGCTCCGGATCCGTCCCGGCGCAACGATCCAGGAAAACGTCGCGCAGAGGCCGCCCACGACGCGATCGGCGCCCAGGACTCCCGCGAGCTGGCCCGCCGCCTCGACGCCGTTCTGGAGCGGAACGACGAAGGTCTCGGGCCCGAGGAGCGGCCGCATGGCCCGGGCGGCCTCCTCGACCTGCCAGGTCTTGACGCCGAGAAGCACGACGTCGACGGGCCCGACCTCTGCCGGGGCATCCGTGGCAACGGCCGGCCGCACACGGAACTCACCGTCGTCGGTCTCGACGAGGAGACCGTGCTCACGGATGGCGGCCAGGTGTGTTCCGCGCGCAATCAGGGCGACGTCCTCCCCGGCCCGCGCGAGATCCGCGCCGAATCTCCCGCCGGCCCCGCCCGTCCCGAAAACCGCGACTCTCACGGCCTTCCGCGTCTCCTCACCACGAGCCCGTCACCTCCGCAGTTCAGGTCTGACCCCAAAATTCAGATATTCAGGGCTGACCCCCAAAGTTCAGTTGCTCAGGGCTGACCCCACGACGGGGAGGATGATCCGGGAGGGGTGCGCCGCGTCGTGGTGGATGCGGATCGACGCCTTGCGGGACTCGGCGGAGCGCATCTCGGATTCTCCGCTCTGCAGGTTGCGCGAGAAGTGGGGCATGAAGCTGCCGCAGAGCACGACGCGCACGCGGTGGCCTTTCGCGAAGAGGTTCCCGGTGCGCAGGTTCGGCAGGCGCAGGACGGCGATCTCGCCCGCCGCCAGGGGCTTCCCCCCGGCCCCGCCGTCGCGCTCGCTCACCCGCAGGACGTCCGTGCCGGGGCTCGACAGGTTCCAGGCCGTTCCGTCCGGCCCGACGTCCTCGAGCTTGACCCAGAGGTCCGCGTCCGGGGCGTCGGCCGAGAGGTGGATCTCCGTCCCGATCGCCCCGACCACGCGGAGCGGCTCGGCGAGCGGCTCGGTCTCGAACACCAGCGTGTCGGGCCGCCCGGCGAGGAAGCGGTAGTCGTGCGCCCCGGCGGCGTCGGCGTAGGGGTCGACGACGGGATGGGCCGGGTCCGAGACGAAGCCGCTCGAGCCGCCGTCGGCGCCCGGCGGCGCTTCGCGCAGGAGCTTTCCTCCGCCCGCCAGGTAGAGCGACACCGGCGTCGTTCCCTCGAGCGGCAGCGCGTTGCCGGTCCGCCAGACGTTCTCCCCCATGACGAACGCGCGCACGCGCGGCGCGCGATCGACGCCGTTGGCGAGGCCGCGGACGTAACGGTCCATGAATCGCACGATCTCCCGGGCATACTCGAGCCGCGCCTGCGGGCCGAAGACGCGGTCTCCCGAGCGGTCCTCCCCCTCGCCGCCGTGGACCCAGGGCCCGAGGATCACCTGCGTGCGGGGATCGGCCTCGCCGCGGCGGGCCTCGAGGAGACCCTGGAAGTTGGTCATCGCCCCTTCGGGGCCGTAGGTCTCGTCGTGCCAGCCCGAGATGTTGAGGACGGCCGCGCCCACCCGCCCGTAGCGCCCTCGGATCTCGCTCCAGTCCCACCACGACTCCCCGGGTCGATGCGCCAGCCAGTCGAAGTAATACGGAGCCGGCCCGCGGAGCTCCGGGACGTTGGTCACCGGCAGCCGGTACGGCAGCTCGCGCTGCAGGCGCTTCCACTCGGCGCGCGCCTCGCGGCCCGTCCGCGGGCCGGGAAGGCTTCCCCGGACCCGCGCGTCCGGGGCGATGTTGTTCCAGATCCAGGGCAGCCACGACAGGTCCCACGCGCCGCCGGCGTAGAAGAAGTTGCGCGGCGTCGAGAAGGTCATCGCGGGAACCATCGCCTTCAGGTGCGGAGGCGATTCGACCGCCGCGAGCCACTGCACGGCCCCCGGGTACGAGAGACCGTAGGTCCCGACCTCCCCGGTCGACCAGGCCTGCGCCGCCGCCCACTCGATCGTGTCGTACCCGTCGGCGCCCTCGTTGCGGTACGGCGTGAAGACGCCCTCCGAGTCGTAGCGGCCGCGCACGTCGACGCGCACGACCGCGTAGCCGGCGTCGAGCGCGGCCTTCGCGACCTCGTCCTCCGACGCGCGCTTCCGGTCGTAGGGCGTTCGGTACACGAGCGTCGGGAAGCGTCCCTCGGCCTTCGGCCGCAGCACGTCGGCCGCGAGCTTCACGCCGTCCCGCATCGGCACCGCGACCCCGCGCAGCTCCGCGCTCGGCGGTCCCGCGGGCGCCGCCCCGGCGACGAGCGCCGCCAGCAGCGCGACGAAGACGTTCAAGGCGCGGGAGTCCGGGCGGCGGGCGGCGCCGTCGACACGAGCACGGGCGTGCGCCCCGCCGGAAGCTGCGGCGGGATCCGGTAGATGCCGATGCGCGCCTTCTGGCGGAGCTCCTTCATCCAGCGGGACACCTGGTCGTCGAACGCCCGCGCCGACGCCCGCCGCCGCATCTCGTCGGCGACCTTGTCGTAGGGCTCCACCGGCTGCTTCGCCGCCTCCTGCGCGGGCACGTAGTGCGTCGAATACTCGGCGCGGGCCTGCTCTTCGTCGGCGTACGCGATCGGGGCGAACCGCTCGCGGAGGTAGCGCTGGATGACGAGCTGACGCTCGAGCGAGGACGCGACGTCCTCCTCGGTCAGGCCCGCGCGGGCGAACTCGGCCGCGGGGTCCCGTCCTTCCGCCCGGAGGCGATCCTGGAGCTTCTTCATCGCTTCGGAAAGCTGCGCGGCGTCCGGCGGCGAGGGGCCGAACCGCGACGCGTCCTGGTACTCGAGCTGCTGGTCGATCAGGGCGTCGAGGACCCGGCTGCGGAACGCCTCCGGGCTCTCGCCGGGCCCGGGCTGGAGGGCCGAGACGAGCATGGCCTTGCGCACCTCGCTCTCGGGGATCGCCGTGTCGTTGACCGTCGCCGCGATCCGGTCGACGAACTCGCCCGAGAGCGACGCGGCGGCGGCGATCGTCACGGCGGCGAGTCCGGGCCAGCGGGCGCACGGCGCCATGATACCGGGACGCTCCATGCTATTTTCCGTCTCTCCGTGAGCGAGTTCGAAAAACCCGGGAGGCTCCTCGTCGTCGGAACGCCCATCGGGAATCTCGAGGACCTCTCCCCGCGCGCCCGGCGCGCCCTCGCCGAGTCCGACGTCCTCTTCTGCGAGGACACCCGCGTGACCGCGAAGCTCGCGGCGCGCTTCGGCATCTCCGCGCGGCGCGTCGCCTGCCCCGCGCCCGCGCGAGGCCGGCCGCGTCGAGGAGCTGCTCGAGCGGCTTTCCCGCGGCGAGACCGTCGCGCTCGTGTCCGACGCCGGCATGCCGGCGCTCTCGGACCCGGGCGAACGGCTCGTCGCGGCGGCCGCGGCGGCCGGACACCGCATCGAGGTCGTGCCCGGCCCCTCCGCCCCGGCCGCGGCGCTGGCGGTCTCGGGCCTGCCGGCCGTCCCCCACGTCTTCCTGGGCTTCCTGCCGGCCCGGGAGGGCGAGCGGCGGCGCTTCCTCGAGGCCCTCGCCGGGCGCGCCGAGACGCTCGTCTGGTTCGAGGCGCCGCACCGCCTGCGCGAGTCCCTGGCGGCGGCCGCCGAAGCGCTCGGTCCCCGCCGCGCCTGCGTCGCCCGGGAGCTCACGAAGCTGCACGAGGAGGTCCTGCGCGGCACGCTTCCCGAGCTCGCGGCGGCGATCGCGGCGCGCGGAACCGGCCGCGGCGAGATCACCGTCGTCGTCGAGGGACACGGCGGCGAGGCCGCCGCCGTCGCGCCGGACGACGACTCGACGCGCGGATCCGCGAGGCCCTCGCGGGCGGCGCGGCGCTCAAGGCGCTCTCCCGCGAGATCGCGCGCCGGTCGGGCCGGCCGGCGCGCGAGATCTACGCCCGCGCCCTGGAGCTCTCGAAGCGATGACCGAGCCGATCGTCCGGGTCTCGCGCCTGACCAAGGTCTTCAAGTCGTTCCGGCGCGAGGAGGGCCTCGCCGCCGCCCTCAAGTCGCTGGTCCGGCGCACCGCGACGGAGCTCTCGGCGGTCGCGGACGTCAACTTCGAGATCGCGCCCGGCGAGATGGTCGGCTACATCGGCGCCAACGGCGCCGGCAAGTCGACGACGATCAAGATGCTCACCGGCATCCTGACGCCGACCTCGGGCGAGATCCTGTGCAACGGCTTCGTGCCGCACCGGGAGCGGACCCGTTACGTCGCGACGATCGGCGTCGTCTTCGGACAACGCACGCAGCTCTGGTGGGACATCGCCGTCGTCGAGTCCTTCCGGCTGCTCAAGGAGATCTACGGCCTGACCGAGCCGCAGTACCGCGAGCGGATGGACCTCTTCGACAAGGTCCTCGGCCTCAAGGCCTATCTCCAGCCAGCCCGTCCGCAAGCTCTCGCTCGGCGAGCGCATGCGCTGCGACCTCGCCGCCTCGCTCCTCCACCGGCCGCCGCTCCTCTTTCTCGACGAGCCGACGATCGGCCTCGACGTGGTCGCCAAGGCCAACGTCCGGGAGTTCCTGCAGGAGATCAACGGCCACGACGGCACGACCGTCCTGCTGACGACGCACGATCTCGCCGACATCGAGACGCTCTGCAAGCGGGTCATCGTCATCGACCACGGGCGGCTCCTCTTCGACGGGGCCCTCGACGAGCTGCGCGACCGGATCCTCCCGGTGACCTCGATCGTCTTCGACGTCAAGCACGCGCCGGCGCCCTCCGAGCTGACCTTCGACGGCACCCCGATCCGCGAGGTCGGGACGCTGCGTTACCGGCTCGATCTCGACCGGCGCGTCGTCGCGCCGGCGACCGCCGTCAAGGACATCGTCAACCGCTTCGAGGTTTCGGACCTCAAGATCGAGGAGCCGGAGGTCGAGGAGGTCGTCAAGCGCATCTACCAGGAGGGCATCTCGTGAGCGCGGCGACCGCGGCCGCCGGGACCTGGCGCGCCGCCCTCCCCTTCGCCCGCATCGGCTTCATGAACATGCTCGCCTACCGGGCGCGCTACTACGTCGGCGTCCTGACGTACCTCTTCAACGTCGCGGTGTACTTCTTCATCTGGCGCGCCGTCTTCCGGCACGCGGACCGGGTCGCGGGCCTCACCCTGCAGCAGATGATCACCTACGTCGCCGTGGGCTGGGCGATCCGGTCGTTCTACTTCAACGAGATCGACCGGGACCTCGCGACCCAGGTCCAGGAGGGGCGCCTGGCGATGAGTCTCATCCGGCCGGTCGACTTCCAGACCGTCATGATCGCGGACGCCGCCGGCCAGTCGGCCTTCCGCGCCGTGCTCTTCACGATTCCGATCTCCGTCGTGCTCGCGCTCATCTTCCCGGTTCAACCGCCCTCTTCGGTCGCCGCCGGAACGTTCTTCTTCGTCTCGGCGATCCTCTCGTTCTTCCTCGTCGCGGCGCTCAACTTCCTCGTGGGACTGGTCGCGATCCGGTCGAAGTCGATCCTCGGCATCCTCCGCGCGAAGTACCTCGTGTTCGAGCTGCTTTCGGGCCTCCTGATCCCGACGACGCTCTTCCCGGAGCCGCTGCGGACGATCCTGATCTGGTCGCCCTTCCCGCACATCAATTTCACGCCCGCGACGCTCTACCTCGGGCAGGCCGCGGGGCTCGAGGCCGTGCGGCTGCTCGCGCTGCAGGCCGGCTGGACGCTCGCCCTGCTCGCCCTCGGCCAGTGGGCCTGGCGGCGCTCGCGGCGGCGCATCACGATCCAGGGCGGATGAGCGCCGCCTCGACCCTCGCCCGGCACGGCCGGCTGTTCGGCCTCTACTTCTCGCAGTACGCGAAGGCCAGGCTCGAGTACCGCCTCGACTTCTTCTCGAGCGTCTTCGCGTCGTTTCTGGGGACCGCGGCCTCCTTCGGCTTCCTCCTGATCGTGTTCTCGCGCGTGCCGGCGGTCAAAGGCTGGACCTTCGAGGAGATGGTCTTCCTCTACGGCTTTTCGCTGATCCCGCTCGGCATCTTCAACGTGCTGTCCTGGAACCTCTACCAGTTCCCGGACCGGTACCTCATCGAGGGGCGGTTCGACCGGGTGCTCGTGCGCCCGGTGTCGTCGGTCTTCCAGGTCCTCTTCGAGGCGTTCCGCCTCGAGTCGCTGCAGGAGACGGTGACGGGGCTCGCCGCGGTGGTCTGGGCCTCGCGCCGCCTGCACCTCTCGTTCTCGCCCCTCGACTTCGTCCTCTTCTTCGTGTGGGCCGCCTTCGCGTCGGCGATCTATCTCGCGATCTTCGTGGGCCTCTCGGCGACGTCCTTCTGGATCGAGGACCGCATCGGGATCGTGCCGCCGATCTTCAACCTGATGCAGTTCGGACGCTATCCGCTCACGATCTACGACGCGTGGATCCGGTTCGTCCTGTCGTTCGTGATCCCGTTCGCGTTCGCCACGTTCTTTCCGACGCTCCGGTTCCTGCGGCGTCCCGAGTTCGTCCGGGAGTTCTGGGCCGTCCCTCTCGTCGCCGCCGCCACCGTCTCGATCGCCCTCGTCGCGTGGAACGTGGGCGTCAAGCGATACCACTCGACGGGGTCGTGACGCGGGCGGGGTCGGGCCCCGCCCCTACTCCGGAGTTGGCGGGAGCTCCGCCTCGGCGTGTAGGGGCGGCCCTTGCGGCCGCCCGCTTCCGCGACGCCCCGCCAGCAGCACCGCCGCCCCCGCCGCGAGCAGCGCCGCCGCCGCCCACCCGGCCATCTGGTCGACGGAGGCCGGCTGCGAGAGGAGCGCCAGGACCTCCCGGCCCCCGACGGTGAAGATCCCGAACAGGGCCCAGGCCGCCGCGTGGTCCCGGAGGAGCAGGGCCGCCGACGCCGCGAGCCACGCGGCGAAGAGGACCGAGGGCAGCAGATCGGTGGCGAGCACGGACGGCGAATGGAGGCTCGAAGGCAGCAGGGCGAGGAGCACCGCCACCGCGCCGAGGATCCTTCCCGCCGTCGTGCGGAAGAAATCGGTCCGCAGCGCGAGGGCGACGACCGCCGCGACGACGGCGATCAGGAACGTTCCCCGCGCCGCCGCCCAGAGGACCTCCAGCGGGGGAAGCGCGTAGCCGAGGCTGTCCGGCAGCGTCGGGTCCGGCTCGTAGAGGGAGGGCACCCGGGAGGAGATCACGTGCGTCCAGCGGCTCAGGCCCAGCAGGCCGGCCGCCGCGACCGCGGCGCGGACCACGGCGCCCTTGGGCGTCCCCCCGCGCCGCAGCGCCTGCGCCCATCCGGGCCGCGCGCCCGAGATGAGCACGAACCCGACGAGGGCCCCGAGCAGCGTCACGGCGAGGCCCGCCGTCATCGAGATGGCGACGCCGACCTGGAAGAGCGACATGGGCGTCTCGGTCGTGTAGCGGCGAAAGACCGCGGGCAAAGCGTTGGCGAGACCGGCCGCGGCGATCAGGGCCGTCCAGACGAGCGGCCGCCGCGCCTCCGCCCACCGGAACTCGGGCTGCCGGACGCGCCGCAGGAAGAGGATGATCGCGACGCCGACGAGGGCTCCCATCGCGACGATGCGGACCGCGAGGAGCAGCCAGTCGCCGGTCGACCGGCTTCGCTGTTCCCGCAGGAAATCCTCGGGGACGTGAATCGTCGGAAGGAAGGCCGCGAGCTGCCGGCCGTGGAAGACGGCGGTCAGCCGGGGGCGGGCGTCGCCGATCCCGCCGGGGTTGGCCTCGAGCACCACCGTGGTGTCCACCCGCTGCGGCCGGGCTTCGGTGCCGACGTTCAGGACCGCATACGCCGACGCCGGGTAGCCGAGCTTTCCGGCCGCGTCGAGGGCCCGACGCTGCGCAACCTCGGCCGGCGGGGGGCCCGTCGCGGCGGCGTCCTCGGCGATCGGATGGACGAACGCCACGACGCGCGACCGGCGGGCGTCGACGAGGACCTTCCACTCCTCCTTCTTCTCGGGCTGGAAGTAGCGAACGACCCAGTACGCCAGCGGAAGCTCGCGCTGCGACAGTCGCCGGAAGGCCTCGGGCCCGCCCTTCTCGATGACGTACTTCGCCGCCTCGCTCGAGAAGGCGGGGATGCCGCCCTCGTCCTGGGGCTTGGCCGCCCGGACGGCCTCGTCGTCGGAAAAGCCCGTGCCGGTGTACGTGACGCTCCGCCAGTCCGAGGGGTCGGCGCCGTTGACCTCGAGAAAGCGCCGGGCGATCGCCTCGGCCGCGGCCCGGCCCGTCGCGTCCTCGGCGTCGGCCTCCGTGCGGTCGCCGGGGATCACGAGCGACGACCCGAGAAGAAGGGCCAGCACACCCATCGTAGCGAGCGCCCTGCGGGAGAGCGACCGGACCGGGAGGGGCGGCGGCGGCGCCGCGGCGGCGGACGGCGCCGGCGCGGGGACGAAGCCGAGGTCCCCGTTCGACAGGCCGGCCGCGGGCAGGAATCCGCCCCTCCGGGCGCGCAGCAGCAGGGACACGAGCAGGGGAAGCAGCAGGATCCCCGAGGCGATCGCCCCCGAGACGACGTAGTACGCGTTGCCCGAGCGCAGCAGCAGGAGCGCCGTGTAGATCGCGTCGACCGTGAAGTGCCAGACGAGCAGCGGCACGACGCCGAAGCGCAGCATCAGGAACCCGATCAGGACGCCGGCGAATCCCACCTCGAGGCCCCGGATGTAGAAGGGCTGGTTCGGATACGTCGAGTGCCCGAACCCCCAGATGAACGCCGGCACGACCACCGCGACGAAGCGGCCGGCCCCGAGCTTGTCGAGAAACGAGATCGAGAACATCCGGCTGATGCCCTCTTCGGTCACCGCCGGCAGGAAGCCGATCAGGAGCACCGTCGCCCACGGAAGCGCCGTGTTCAGCATGTCGCTGTACGGAACGTCGGCCGGCGCCCAGGCCCCGAAGTGCCCGGCCACGACGTAGAAAACGGCCTGGTAGGCGAAGAAGAAGGCGGCCAGCGCGTAGCCCAGGAGGACGCTCTTCAGGAATCCCTTCGTCTGGATGCCGCGCGCCGAGAACGCGCCCGCGAGCGAGATCTTTTCCGGGAAGCGCTCGCGGTAGATGGGTTCGGCCGCGGCCACGACGAGCGCGATCCCGGCGCCCGTGCCAATCGCCCCGAGCAGGCCGAGGACGATCTGGCTCGTCATGTAGGACTGAAGCGAGCTCGCCGTGTCGTAACCGAAGATCGTCAGCGGAAGGTCGTTGGCGACCGACAGCAGCGACAGCACGAATCCGATCCCGCCGAACGCCGCGACGAGGCGCCACGGCACGTCCTTGCGGGCGATCTTGCCTACGAGGACGCCGAGCATCGCGAGGACGGTCGCGATGAGGCCGGCCGTCGCGACCTGGCCCGCGGCGTTGTTCTTCGCGCGCAGGCGGTCGTACTCCCGGACCCAGCCCTCCGGGACGTGAACGAACTCGCGGAAGGCCGTGACCCGGTCGCCCGAGACCGTCGTCGCGTAGCGGATGGTCGCATCGGCGAGCTTCACTCCCGCCTTCTCGTCGACGAAATTCCAGTCGGTCCGGTTCGGCCGCGAGACGGGGGTCGCCTCGATCGCCTGCAGGCTCGTCTCGGGGAGGCCCCGCGTCGCGAGGAACCGCAGCGCCAGGGCGCGGGCCTCCTCGCGGGAGAGCCGCGCTCCCCGGGCGTCCTCCTTCAGAACCGACCGGAAGCCGATGAGGTCCCCGAGCGGCGAGAAGGCCGCGCGCTCCTCCTCGGTGACGCCGGAGCGGAACCAGCGCATCCGCCAGAGCCAGATCTTGGCTTCTCTGCCATACAGCCGCCCGGCGTTCTCGAGCCCCAGCTCGCGCTCGAGGTACGTCTTGGCCGTCTCGTCGACGTCGAACTGCCCGGCGAAGCGTGTTCCGGCGAGCTTCGCTCCGCGCTCGGCGAGGAAGGCCTCGGCGAGCTTGCGCGCCTCGCCCCGGTTGACCTTGAACTCGATCGAGGCCTCGGGAAAGGCGCGCGGGAACAGGGCCGTCGTGATCGCCGCCCCGGCCGCGATGACGAGGAGGCACGCGGCGAGGAACCGCAGGTCCTTCCGGTCGAGCTTCTCCATCGGCTCTCGCCTCACGCGCGTAGAGGCGGCCCGTGCGGCCGCCCGGGCGGGGACGAGCCCCGCCCCTACGACCGGAGCCGCCCCCTATCCAACGAGAACGCTCCCGCCGTTGACGTTCACGATCTCGCCCTGGAGGTGCCGGGCGAGGTCCGAGACGAGGAAGAGGATCGGGCCGGCGATGTCGGCCGCGGAGGCGATGCGCCCGATCGGGATCGTCTTCTCGATGTCGGACCGGGCGATCGGGTTGGCGAGCGTCCCGGCCGACATGTCGGTGTCCACCCAGCCGGGGGCGACGCAGTTGACCCGGATCCCGCGCGGGCCGAGCTCGGCCGCGAGCGACTTGGTGTACGAAATCAGCGCGCCCTTCGACGCCGCGTAGGCCGAGTGACGCGCCTCGCCGCGCTGGCCGGCCGTCGAGGAGACGAAGACGATCGAGCCGCCGTGCTTCTCGAGGTGCGGCGTCGCCGCGTCGGTCACGAGGAAGGCGCCGCGGAGGTTGATCGCGTACGTCCGGTCCCAGACCTCGACGTCGCCCCGCCCCGATACGTCCTCCTCCCAGATGCCGGCGTTCAACACGATGATGTCGAGGCGCCCCCAGGCGGCCACCACGTCGCGGACGAGCTGGCGGGCCTGATCGGCCTGGGCCACGTCGCCGGCGAGCGCCATGGCCTCGCCGCCCGAAGCCCGGATCTCGCGCACGAGACCGTTGGCCGCGGCCTCGTCGCGGACGTAGTTGACGGCCACGCGGGCGCCCGCCCGGGCGAGCAGCACCGCCGTCGCCCGGCCGATCCCGCGGGAACCCCCTGTGATCAGGGCAGTTCGGGGAGAAAGATCAATGCTGAAACTGTCGGCCATGTTGCTCCGTATATTAGGTTAGACATCGAGACCTTCCAAAAAGACAGGGCGGCGCCCACCGTGGCGGCCGCCCCCCGCGTTTTAGGGGGTCTGTCTGACCCCACATCCTAGGCTCCCGCGACGAGCTCGCCCAGGTAACTCGACAGCAGCTCGAGGGGCGGAGCGGAGTTCTTGAGCGCCGTATCGACGTCGGCGGCGCGCGCGAGCGCCCGCGCGAGCTGCCGCGTCGTGTACTTCGCGGAGCGCTGGGCCGACTTGTAGAGGCCGAATGGGTGCGCCCCGCCCTGGGCCGACTCGAAGGGCGACCGGCCGAACGGCGCCGCGGGGGCCATGAGGCGCGGCAGGACGCGGGCCTGGAAGGTCTGGTAGGACATCGAGGCCTCGAACCCCGTCGTCCCCCCTTCGTCGAGCCGCGCCCGGATCAGCAGCATCCGCCGGATCTCGCCCGCGAGCATCCCGAGGAGCTGGACGGGCCAGATGTCCTCGATCTTGCGGAACTCGCGGTCGCCGGCGCGCACGTCGCGGCCGTCGAGCAGCCTCTCGAGCCTCGCCAGGACGTCCCCGGCGTCGCGACGGCCGAGGGCGTCGAAGAGCCCGTAGACGTCCTCGGAGGACTCGTCCTCGACGTTCGACTCGATGTCCGCGGCCCGGATGCGCCCGCCCTTGCCCGCCCACTCGAGGAGCTTCTCGAGCTCCAGGGCGAAGGCCGCCGCCCGCGAGTCCGTGCGGACGAGGAGGCGCTCGACCGCCGCCGGATCGAGGACGACCTCGCGTTCCTTCGCGCGCGCCGCCGCCAGCCGCCGGAGCGCCGGCTCGGCGTCGTCGCCGACCGAGGTCTCGAGCACGAGTCCCCGCTCCGCGATCTCCTTGACGAGGTCGACGCCGGCCGGCGGAGCCACGGCCGTCAGGAGCGCCACGGTCCCGTCGTTCTCGTCGCGCGCCAGCAGCGACCGCAGCGCCGAGCGAAGCACCGCCGCTCCCCCGCCCTTCTCGTCCGGCAGCTCCTTGAGGATCTCGGCGAGAAGCGGCGCCTCGTCCTTCCGGCGGACCTTGCGCGCCGCGGCCTCGGCCGTCTCCTCGGGAGCCTCGAGCGTCAGGTCGAGCGCCGCGAGCAGCGCCCGGGCCTGCTTGAAGGCCTCGCGCCGCTTGCCGGCCTCCCAGGCCTCGAGCGCCTTGACGAGGAGCCGCCCCGGCGCCTCCGTGCCGAGGAGCCGCGAAATGTCGAGCTCGACGATCCGCCGCGGCGAGAAGAGCGAGCGGTTCAGCAGCGCGTCCGAGACGGATTCGACCGGCGCGTCGTCCTCGAAGCGCAGGACCTCCGCGTCGTCTTTCCCTGCCAGGATCTCCCGCGCCCTCCCGGCGGCCTCCTCGACGAAGAACTCGACGTCCCCGGTCACGAGGATCGCCGCGGGCGCGTCGGCGAAACCGGGCACGGCTTTGTCGGAAAAGACCGCCTTGGTCACGAGGCGGAGTCTAACGCCGGGCGCCTAGCGCGCGACGGTGTGCGTTGGCCCCCGAGGCGTGTCCCATACGAAAAGTCCGCTCGCGGTCGCCGCCCAGATCCGGCGGCCCGTCGGATCGATCGCCAGGCCGCGCACTTCGCCGAGACCCCCGCCCACCGGGCGCCAGCGCAAACCATCCCCGCTCCGCCGGACGCCGTCCGAGGTCCCGGCATAGAGGAACGGGCTCGGGCTCGCGTCGAAGACCAGGCACCACGCGGGAATCGCGAGGTCGGTCGCTTCCCACGACGAGCCCGAGTCGGTACTGCGGAACACTCCGACATCCGTCGAGGCAAACACGGTCGAGCCGGCTCGAGGGTTCACAGCCAGCGCCCGGATCGCCGATGCGGGCAGCCCGATGGAGAAAGGCGCCCAGCTCGCACCGCCGTCCGTGGAGCGGAAGACCCCATCGGCAGCCGTCCCGGCGAAGATGCCGGCGCCCGCCGCTTCGAATGCAAGTACGGTCGGTGAAGGAAGGTTCACGTCGCTCCACGTCGCGCCGCCGTCCGCGCTGGTCACGCCGTGCTGCGCGTGCAGGAAGGGAGGCAACCCGGCCGGGTTGGCAAGATACTGCTGGACGATGGCGTAGAGGATCGCCGGATTTCGGGGATCGAGGAACACGCCGATCGTGGACTCGTCCCGGAGACGGGTCCAGTGAAGGCCGGCATCGAGGCTGCGAAACAGCCCGCCGTCGCACAGCCCCAGCCTGTCGTAGCAGCGTCCCTCGGCCACGTACAGGGTGGCCGGAGCCCGTGGATCGAGGGCGACCGTCACGTCCGGGAGAAGAGCCCGTCCTTCCCGCGGCCCCACGTCGATCCAACTCCCGGTCGGGCCGGAGTCCCCGTAGAGTTTGCCGTGCTCTTCGAAGCTGGTTCCGGCGTAGATGCTCGTCGAGGCGGAAGTCGTGCTCACCGCCACCGACCCGACGGCGACGGGCGTCAGACCCCGGCATCTCGGACTCCACGTCACGCCTCCGTCGTCGCTTCGGTACACGCCGTCTCCGCTGGTCCCGGCGTAGAGAATCGACGTGCTCCCGGGAGCGACCGCAAGGGTCTGAACGAAGACCGCCGGCGGGAAGCCCTCGCCGTGGAACGTCCAGCGGCGTCCGGCGTCGGTGCTCTTCGAGACGCCTTCGTCTCCGGCGAGATACAGCGTCGACGGCTCGCTCGGGTCCACGGCGGCCTCCCAACCCTGCGTGAACATCGGGCCCCACAGGTACCCCCCATCCATGCTCTTGAAGCCGCCGGAATAGAGGATCCGCGAGTCGGTCGGGTCCACCGCGATGGGTGCCACGGGTGACGATAGTCCGAGCCCGATGGGCGCCCAGTGACGGCCGCCGTCCCGCGTCCTATACGCCAGGCCCTCGGTCACTCCGACGTAGACCGTATCCGCGAATCGAGGGTCCACCCGCAACCACGAGATCGACGCGCCACCGGGCCAGGGACCGTCCAGGCGGAGCCATGTCTGTCCGCGGCTCAGACTTCGGTAGACGTCGAGGCTCGTGTGGCAGTACACCGTGTCCGGTCGGGAGGGCGCGACCGCGATCTCGTCGGTGTCGAGGCTCGCGAGCCCGGCGTTCATGACCGCCCACGTCCGGCCGCCGTCGTCGGACCGACGCACGCCGTTGCCTGCGACGAAGACGACGTCGGGGCGGGAGGGGTCGAGAGTAACGCTGGGCACGTACGAGACGGCGCGGTTGGGCTGCCACGACTGACCTCCGTCCTCGCTCTGGAACAACTCATAGTCGGCCGCCATGTAGACGACGTCGGCATTCCGCGGATCGACTGCGATCCGGGCCACGTAGGCCGAGTACGGGCCGGCGAGCATCCAAGAGCGCGTCTCGACCGGCTCGCGCGCGGCCGTCTCGGAGTTAGGCCTCGACGGGAACACAAGAAGCGCTCCCGAGATCAGCCAGAGCCAGACCGCAGGCATGGTGATCGCCATCTTCCTTACTGTTACGGATTCGGGGTGCGGAAACGTGATGGAAATGCATCGGATCTCTCCCACCCCACGAAAAAAGGCCCCGCCGGCGTCACCGGCGGGGCCCCACGAGCAAAGGAACTTTGCGGGCTTAGTTGGGGAGCATCCCCTTCTCGGCGAGCTCCTGGCAGTCGACGCAGTAGGGAGCCCAGGGAACCGCCGTGAGGCGCTTCTCGGCCATGGGCTGGCCGCAGTTGATGCAGAGTCCGTACGTGGCGTCGTCGATCCGGCCGAGCGCGTCGTCGATCTGGAGCAGCGTCGAGCGCTCGCCGTCGGTCAGCGAATACAGGAACTCGCGGGTGTACGAGGACACGGCCTTGTCGGCGATGTCCTGGGTGGCTTCGTCTCCGGTCTCTTCCTCGGCGCTCCGGGTCTTGGCGAGGTCCGACGAAAGGCTCGCCTTCTTGTCCTCGAGAAGGCGCCGGTATTTCTCCATGTCCTTCTTGCTCATCCGGACGGCCTTGGCCGCTGTCGAAGGCATTCCTGATACTCCTTTTCTCGGGCCCCCTCTCCCTGTCCGAAGGGGCAGCATTTTGGATCCGCGATGATAACCGATTCCGTCAGGAAGTCGAGCGAAATCCGTCACTTAACAGCCGGTTTCGAGGGCCGTTTTTTCTCGCGTTCCCACAGGAACTTGCGCGACACCCCGAGCCGCTTCGCCGCCAGAGAGCGATTCCCGCCGGCCCGCCGGAGCGTTTCCTCGATGTAGGCGTCCGAGAGCTCGCGGAGCGTCCAGCGCTGCTCGACCCCGGCCGAGAGGAGCGACTCCGGCGCGCCGAGCGCCCCGGTCGGAAGGTCCTGCGGTCCGATGTCCGTTGAATCCGCGGTGAGAACGGCTTTCTCGACCGCGTGGAGCAGCTCGCGGACGTTGCCGGGCCACGCATGACGCGCGAGCGTGGACTCGGCCTCCTTCGTGAAGCGGCGCGCCGGCCGGTCGTAGGCGCGCGCGGCGCGCCGGAGAAACTCCCGCGCGAGCGGCAGGACGTCCTCGGGCCGCTCGGCGAGCCTCGGGAGGCGGATCGAGACGACGTCGATTCGATAGAAGAGGTCGTCGCGGAACCCGCCCCGCTCGACGAGCGACGCGAGGTCCCGTCGCGAGGACACGATGAGCCGCGCGCGGAAGGGGTGCGTCGTCACGCCCGCGAGGCGCCGGAAGTTCTTCTCCTGGAGGACGCGCAGGAACTTGGCCTGCGCGGCGGGCGACAGGGACGACACCTCGTCGAGGTAGACCGTGCCCCCTTCCGCCACCTCGAGCAGGCCCTTCTTGGCCGCGATGGCCCCGGTGAAGGCCCCCCGTTCGTGGCCGAAGAGCTCGCTCTCGAAGAGCTCGTCGGAGAGATTGGCCGCGTCGACGCGCACGAAGGGGCTTCCGCCGCGGTTCGAGACGTCGTGGATGGCGCGGGCGAGGCGGTCTTTGCCCGTCCCGCTCTCCCCGAGGATCAGGATCGTGGACGGCAGGTCGGCGGCCCGCTCGACGGCCTCGATCTCGCGCGCGAGCGGCCGGTTGCGCGTTCGGAAGTGCGACCGGAGAGAATTCGATCTTTTTTCGGCCATGGGATGCCGCGAGCGCGACCGTTAAACTCGTTCGGCCCCGTCGAGGGGCCGCCTCAAATCCGCGAGCTCCCGTCGGCGGCTTCGAGCCTCCGTCCGAAGACACCGGTCTCGTCGGGCGCGTCGCCCCAGAGGCGCTCGAGCGCGTAGAACTTGCGCGCCTCCTCCTGGAACACGTGGAAGACGACGTCGCCGTAATCCATCAGGATCCAGTGCGCGGCGGCGAGGCCCTCGACCGAGCTCGCCGGGCCGAGCTTCTCGGCGATGGCGTCGGCGATGGCGCGGGCCTGGCGGTCCGAGCTCGCCGTGGACAGCACGAAGTACTCCGCCATCGTCGTGAGCTCCGTGAGGTTGAAGACGAGGACGGCGGCGGCTTTGCGGTCGAGAGCCGCGGTGAGACCTTCCCGGACTTTGTCCTGGGCCGAAAAGCCGGGTTTCAACGTTCGAGCGTCCCCGGCTTGTAGAGACCGTGCTTCGTGATGTACTCCGCGACCGGCCCCGGAACCCGCCCCCCGAGGCCCTGTCCGGCCGCGAGATCGTTCCGAATCGCCGTCGCAGAGATTCTAACCGATCCGGCGTCGAAAACGGACAGTCGATCCGCGAGGCCCGCGACTTTCGGGATCTCGAGCCGTTCCCCGACGTAGGGCTCCCGGTGAAAGGCCGCGATTCGCGCGATCTTCAGGATGTCTTCGGGCTGCCTCCACCGGTCGAAACCGGCGAGGAGGTCCGTGCCCATGAGGAGCCAGAGCTCGTCGCCGGGATGGCGGGCCTGGATCGAAGCGAGCGTGTCGATGGTGTACGAGGGCGGCTCGCGGTCGAGCTCTTCGAGGTCGATCGTCCAGTCCGGCCGGTTCTGGATCGCCAGCGCGAGCATCGCGACGCGGTGCCGCGGATCGGTCGGGGCTGCGTGCTTGTGGGGCGAGAGGCGCGCCGGGACGTAGATCACGCGGCGGAGCTGGAACTTCATCGCGGCCGCTTCGACCGGGAGGACGTGGCCGTTGTGGACCGGGTCGAAGGTTCCGCCAAAGATTCCCATGCGCATCAGCGGGAGTCTACGGCGCCGCGGGGGCGGGCGGAGGCTCGACTTTCGGCTCGACGGGCCGGGTGACCTGGTGGAACAGGTGCGCGACGAGCTCCGGGAGCCCCGCGTGCGTGGCGGCCGAGATCTCGAAGAACGGGAGACCCCGTCGCCCGGCGGCCCGGCGGATCGACGCCAGGCGCTCCGGATCCGACACCGCGTCGACCTTGGAGGCGACGATCACGCGCGGGCGTTCGGAGACTTCCTTCGAGAACTCCGCGAGCTCGCCCTCGATCGTCGCGACGTCCGCCTCGGCGTCGCCCGAACCGGAGGCGTCGACGAGATGGCACAGGAGCCGGCAGCGCTCGACGTGCTTCAGGAACTGGAGCCCGAGACCCGCGCCGTGGTGGGCGCCCTCGATCAACCCCGGGATGTCGGCCACGACGAGCGTGCGCGCGTCGTGCGACGTCACGACGCCGAGGTGCGGCACGAGCGTGGTGAACGGGTAGTCGGCGATCTTCGGCTTCGCGGCCGAGATCGCCGAGATGAGCGTGGACTTGCCGGCGTTGGGAAAGCCGATGATCGCGACGTCGGCGAGGAGCTTGAGCTCGATCGCCAGATGCCGCTCCTCGCCGGGCAGCCCCGGCTTGGCGAAGCGCGGCGCCTGGCGCGTCGGGGTCGCGAAGTGCTGGTTGCCCCACCCGCCGTTGCCGCCCTTGACGAGGAGGACCCGCTCCCCCGCCGTCACGAGATCGGCGACGAGCTCGCCGCTCTCCTTGTCGGTCACGACGGAGCCGAGCGGCAGGTGGACCTCGACGTCCGCCCCGGTCTTGCCGTGGCAATTCGAGCCCATGCCGTGCTCTCCGCGCTCTGCGCGGTAGTGGCTCTGGTGGCGCAGGTGGTAGAGCGTGTTGTACGCCGGGTCGGCGACGGCCCAGACCGACCCGCCATGCCCGCCGTCGCCGCCGTTGGGCCCGCCCTTGGCGACGAACTTCTCGCGCCGGAAGGCGATGCAGCCGTTGCCGCCGTCGCCGGCCTTGACGAAGATCTCGGCGGTGTCGATGAACATCAGCGGTGTCTGGAATCAGCCGGTTGGGCCGAGCCCGGGGTCAGGTGTTCGAATTTTCGGAGTTCCAACGATCTCACCATAACGCCGCGCAAGAACCAGAACTCCGAAAATCGAAGACCTGACCCCCGTCGAAGCGCGCAAGCTGCTTGCGGGTTGTCGCTTTTCGTATGCGACTCGAAGCCCGCAGGACTTGCGGACTGCTACGCGGCCGGCTCGATCGAGATGCGGCGGCCGAGGCGGCCCTTGTCGTGGAACCGCACGATGCCCGAGATCTTGGCGAAGAGGGTGTCGTCCTTGCCGCGGCCGACGTTGACGCCCGGGAAGAACTTGGTCCCGCGCTGGCGCACGAGGATGGTCCCGCCGGGAACGTTCTGGCCGCCGAACGCCTTCACTCCCAGGCGCTGGGAGTTGGAGTCGCGGCCGTTGCGGGAAGAGCCCTGTCCTTTTTTGTGTGCCATGTGAAGTTACCTGCTCAGCCTTCGATCGCTTCGATCCGCACTTCGAGCATCGTCTGGCGATGACCCTTCGTGCGGCGGTACTGCTTGGTCCGCTTCTTCTTGAAGACCAGGACTTTGCGGGTGCGCACGGTCCCGAGGACCTTGGCCTGCACGGTCACGCCCTTGAGGGCGGCGGCGCCGGTCCGGACGCCTTCGTCACCCGAAACGAGAATGACGCTCGTCCCGGAAAGCACGAGCTTCTCCCCCTTGGAGATCTTGTCGGCGGCCGGCTTTTCGATCCGGACGACGTCGCCGGCGGCGACCTTCAGCTGTTTCCCGCCGGTGCGGACGATGGCGTACATAGAGCGGCGAATCATAAAGGTTTCCCGGCCAATGTCAACCCCTCACAGGATCAACGACTTAGCGAGAAATCTCAGTCTACGTCGAGCGTGTTCGGCAACTCGTCGCGGTCGTCCGGGCGGCGGGGAAAGTGCCTCGCCAGCTTCTCCGCCACGCGCCCGATGGCGTCGAGGACCCCTTCGGTGAACTCGCCCTTGCGGAATCGCTCTTCGAGCGCGCCGGCGACCCCAGTCCAGAAGTCCTGGCCGGCCTTCTCGTGGATCGCGACGTCTCCGAGCACGCGGAACTTCCGCGCGCGCGGAGCGATGTAGATCAGCACGCCGTTTCGCTCGGCGGTCTTCGTCATGCCCAGCAGATGGAAGCGCCGCAGGGCGCGCTCCTCGAGGTCCTTCGGCACGCGGCGGGTCACGTGGACGCGGATCTCGGCGGAGGTCCGTCCCTCGGCCGAGGCGATCGCCTGCACGATGCGGTCCGAGTCGAAATCCGAAAAATGGCGCGCCATGCCGACCTACCAGTTCCCCGAGGCGCCGCCGCCGCCGAAGGAGCCGCCTCCGCCCGAGAAGCCGCCTCCGCCCCCGCCGAAGCCTCCCCCGCCGAAGCCTCCGCCTCCCCAGCCCCCGCCCCAGCCTCCGCCGCCCGTCCACCAGCCCCGGCCGCCGTGCGTGCGGAAACCGCGCCGGGTCCGGTTGAGGATCGGGAGCAGGATGAAAACGCCGAAGAAGATCGCCGCGACCGCGCAGCCCGAGAGCTGGCCCTGGCGGCCCCGGCGCCCCTCGTCCACGGTGCGGCCGGTCCCGCGATATTCGCCCCTGGCCGCCGCCATCATCCCCTCCGCGCCCGCTTCGATCCCCCGCGGGTAGTTGCCCTCGCGGAAGCGGGGCACGATCTCTTCCTCGATGATCCGCTTCGCGATCGCATCGGGGATCGCGCCTTCGAGCCCGTAGCCGACCTCGATGCGGACCTTCCGGTCCTCCGTGAAGACGAAGAGGATGGCGCCGTTGTCTTCTTTCTTCTGCCCCGCGCCCCACTTCTGCCCGGCCCGGACGGTGAAGTCCTCGAGCGTGAAGCCCTCGGGGAGCTTCCGGTCGACCCACACGAGCAGCTGGTTGGAGGTGTCGCGCTCGAACTGCTCGAGCTTCGCGTTCAGGGCCTCGGCCTCGCCGGGGCCGAAGACCCCGGCACGGTCGGTGACGTACCGCTGCGGCTTCTCCGGGATCTGCTCGTCGTAGCGGTCGGCGAGCGCGATCCCGGCGACGAGAACGGCCAGCGCCGCCAGAGCAATTGCCCGCCGCGCCCCCCGGCCTGAGACTGTCACCGGCTTACTGCTTACTGCTTACGGCTTACGGCTTACGGATTCCCTACTGCGCCGGCACCGCGGTCGGCGCCGGCTTGTTGAAGTCGAACTGCACCTTGGGCGCCTGCTCCGCCCCCGGCGTGATCGCCTTGAAGTACGGCTTCTCCTTGAACCCGAGGAAGCCGGCGATCAGGTTGGTCGGGAACTTCTTCAGGACGGTGTTGTAGTCCTGGGCCGACTCGTTGAACCGCTGGCGGGCGACCGTGATCCGGTTCTCGGTGCCCTCGAGCTGCGCCTGGAGGTCGCGGAAGTTCTGGTTGGCCTTGAGCTCCGGATAGCGCTCCGACACGACGAGGAGCCGCTGGAGCGCGGAGCCGAGCTGGTCCTGCGCCTGCTGGAAGCGGGCGAGCGTCTCGGCGTCGGCCGGCGCCTTGCCCGGCGTGATGGTCGCGCGGCCGACCGAGGCCCGCGCTTCGGTCACCGCCGTCAGGGTTTCCTTCTCGAAGTTCGCCGCGCCCTGGACGGTCGAGACGAGGTTCGGGATGAGGTCGGCGCGCCGCTGGTACTGGTTCTCGACTTCCGACCAGGAGCGGTCGACGTCCTGGCCCTTGGTCACGAGCTTGTTGTAGGTCCCGGCGAACGAAATGCCGAGGATGACGACGAGGATGACGAGGATCGCGAGACACCCGAGCCCGAGCTTGCCCATGCGGTTCCTCCTTCGAGCGACATTCCGGCGACGACGAAACGGATGCGGATGATACCGGATACGGGCGGCCGCGAGGGCGCTCTCCCGGCCCCCGTCGTGTCCGCGCTGGGACGGGCGGCCGCCAGGGCCGCCCCTACTCTTTCGTCGGCCTCAGCTCTTCCCCGCGCCGATCCGGGCGAGGACCTTCGAGGGCAGGAGCGCGCGCAGCGTCCCGGCCCCCGAGCCCGACCAGCTCACGCGGGCGACGGCAGCCTTGCGCATGGGGATCTCGAGGCCCGGCCGGCCCGCCACGAGACGCCCGAGGAGGGCTCCGAGGTGGGGCTCGTGGCCCACGAGCAGAATCGCCTCGACCTTCTCCGCCCGGACCTCCTCGAGGATCTCCTCCGGCTCGCTCGAAGGCTCGAGCGCCTGCGTCTCGCGGAGCCTGTCCTGGAGGTGCAGCGCGCGCGCCGCCGGCTCCGCGGTCTGGCGGGCCCGCACGTAGGGCGAGGTCAGGACCATTTCGATGCCCGGCTCGAGCTCGGCGAGCCCGCGGGCGACCTCGCGCGCGCGCTTGTGGCCGTCCTCCGTCAGGGTCCGGTCGGCGTCCTTCCCGGAGTCGGCGTGGTCCTCCGCGGAGGCGTGCCGCAGGAGCCAGATCTCCATTCCTCCGCCAGTGTAGCCGAGACCCGGATATCCTTATGCCAATGTCCCTGGAGACCGGAGAACAGATCGGGCCCTACGAGATCCTGGCGCCGCTGGCGCGGGGCGGGATGGGGGAGGTCTACCGGGCCCGGGACAACCGCCTCAGCCGCGAGGTCGCGCTGAAGATGCTGCCCGACGCGGCCGCGCACGACGCCGACAGCCTCGCCCGCTTCGACCGGGAAACGCGGGCCGTCGCGGCGCTCAACCACCCCAACATCATGGCGATCCACGACACGGGCTCGTTCCGCGCGATCCCGTGGGCCGTCACCGAGCTCCTCCAGGGCGAGTCCCTCGCGGAGCGCCTCCGGAGCGGCCCGATCGCCCCGGAGAAGGCGGTCGACATCGCGGCGCAGGTCGCCGACGGGCTCGCGGCGGCGCACCTGCGGGGGATCATCCACCGCGACATCAAGCCGGACAACATCTTCCTGACCAACGAGGGCCGGGCCAAGATCCTCGACTTCGGCATCGCGCGCATCGAGCAGCCGGCGCGCACGCCGGGCATCGCGGGGCCGCGAAGCACCCACACGAGCTCCCAGTTCCTCGTCGGCACGGCCGGCTACATGTCCCCGGAGCAGGTCCGCGGCAAGCCCATCGACGCGCGCACCGACATCTTTTCGCTCGGCGCGACCTTCTACGAGATGCTCACGGGCCGGCGGGCCTTCGTCCGCGAGACTCCGGTCGAGACCCTGGGAGCCGTGCTGCGGGACGACCCCACGAGCCACGCGGAGACCGAGAAGATCCCCGACGCGCTGCGGTCGTTCGTCTTCCGGGCGCTGGAGAAGGACCCGGCCGACCGCTACCAGTCCGCCCGGGACCTTCTCCTCGACCTGCGGGCCTGGCAGGCCGAACGGATCTCCAAGGCCGCCGAGCGGGTTCAGTTCCGCACGGAGCCACCCTGGAAGCACCGCCGGACCCGCGTGATGCTCCGCGCGATCGGCGGCGTGGTGCTCTTCATCCTCGGACTCTGGGCCGGCTCCTGCTGGGAGCGCGACCGCCAGGGCGGCCTCCACCGGACGGCACCGTCGGCCTCCTCCCGACCCTGACCCGGCTTCGGGCACGCTTCTTGAACTGAGAGGTCTTCGATGCGAAGACCCCTGCACGGGCGGCTCGTCCGCGCGCTCGCCCTGATCCTGGCCCTCTCCGGCAGCTCGGCCTGCTCGATCACGACGGTGATCACGGGCCGCGAGAAGCGGCAGGACTACGAGCTCGACCGCGGCCTCAAGGTCACCGACCCCGCCTTCCGGCGCTCCGCCGAGGCCCTCGGCAGCCCGATGGTCGGGGGCAACTCCGCCACGCTGCTCGAGAACGGGGACGAAATCTTCCCGGCCATGGTCCGGGACATCCGCCAGGCGAAGAAGACCGTCAATCTCGAGACCTACATCTTCCAGCCCGACCGGGCCGGCCGGTTGATCGCGGACGCGCTCATCGCGGCGGCGCACAACGGCGTCGAGGTGCGCCTCCTCGTGGACGCCTGGGGGAGCAAGTTCAAGGAGCTCAAGAAGGAGTTCGACGACGCGGGCGTCGTGGCGCGCAAGTACCGCCCGGTGCACCCCCTCTCGATCCACAAGATCGGACGGCGCACGCACCGCAAGATCCTGGTGGTCGACGGCCGCATCGCGTACACGGGCGGTCTCGGCATCGACGAACGCTGGCTCGGGGACGCCCGGAACACGAATGAGTGGCGCGACACGCAGGTCCGCGTCGAAGGCCCGGTCGTCGCGCAGATGCAGGCGATCTTCAGCGAGGACTGGACCTTCACGACCGGCGAGATCCTCACCGGCCCGACCTACTACCCCGCCATCGAGCCCGCCGGCTCGACGCTCGCCCAGGCGGTCAAGGCGTCCCTCGGCGACGCGACGTCCCTGTCGAAGATGCTCTATTACGTCGCGATCGAGAGCGCGACCCGCAGCATCTACATCCAGAACGCCTACTTCCTGCCGGACACGCAGGTGCGCCAGGCCCTCGTCGACGCCGCGAAACGGGGCGTCGACGTCCAGATCATGGTTCCGGGCCGGAACATCGACCTGCCGATGGTGCGCCAGGCGTCCTGGAGCCACTACGGCGAGCTGCTCGAGGCGGGCGTGCACATCTGGGAGTACGAGCCGACGATGCTGCACAACAAGACGATGGTCGTCGACGGGATCTACTCCACGATCGGCTCGATCAACTTCAGCGCTCGCTCGATGAGCAAGAACGCCGAGGAAAGCCTCGCCTTCTACGACAAGGACTTCGCCCGGAAGGTGGAGGCGATGTTCCAGAAGGATCGCGCCCGCTGCGACCAGATCACCTACGCGGAGTGGAAGCACCGCGGCCTGACCAAGCGCCTGTCGGAAACGGTGTTCTGGGCGTTCGAGCCGTACTACTAGACCGTCGCGGGAGCTACCTCAGGGTCTGCGCCTTCGGCGCACCGGCTCGCGGCTCGCCTGTGGGCTCGACCGCGAGCCTGACCCCTCGCCACGCTCCCGCTCCCGCGGCGGATGATGCAGGGACGGCGCTCCGGGATGTAGGGGCGGCCCTTGTGGCCGCCCTCGGGATGTCCGTCAGGCCGAGGCGAGAGAAGAGTCGAGGTCGGAGCCGTGGACGGGTAGACCCGCGCGCGGTTTCGGCTGCGGGATGGGGGCGGTGCAGCAGGGGTCTTTGCAGGCGTCGTAGAGGGTGCGGCGCTGGACGGGCGTGTAGCCGGCGTCCGAGATGATCCGGCGCATCTCGTCCTGGGTCATCCGGTTCCGGGCGCCGGCGGCGTAGACGACGTTCTCTTCGATCATGATCGAGCCGAGGTCGTCGCCGCCGAACGACAGAGAGACCTGGCCGATCTTCGGGCCCTGCGTGACCCAGGAGCCCTGGACGTGCCGGACGTTGTCGAGGAAGAGGCGCGAGACAGCAAGCGTCTTCAGATACTCGAAGCCGCCGGCCTCGTCCACCTTTCCATCGAGCTCCGTGTTCTCCTTCTGGAACGTCCACGGGATCCACGCCGTGAAGCCTCCCGTCCGGTCCTGAAGGTCGCGCACGACCTGCATGTGCTCGACGCGCTGAGCGTAGGTCTCCCCCACTCCGAACATCATCGTGGCCGTCGTCCGCATGCCGAGGCCGTGGGCCGTCTCGTGGACGTCGACCCACTTCTCCGTCGGGGCCTTGGTGAGCGACCAGATGCGCTTCCGGACCGAGTCCTCGAGGATCTCGGCGCCACCTCCCGGGATCGACTGGAGCCCGGCGTCCTTCAGCCTCGCGATGACGTCCCGCATCGGCCACTTCGTGATCTTCTGCAGGAAGTAGACCTCGGGCGCCGAGAGCGCGTGGAGGTGGATCGTCGGGAAGGTCGACCGGATGTAGCGGAACATGTCCTCGTAGAACGAGAACGGAAGGTCCGCGTGGACGCCGCCCTGGAGCAGGACGCCCGTCCCGCCGAGGTCGAGCGTCTCCTGGATCTTCTCGCCGATCTGCTCGTGCGAGAGCACGTAGGCCTCGGGGTGCTCGGCCGACGGCCGGTAGAACGCGCAGAACTGACACCGGTAGACGCAGACGTTGGTGTAGTTGATGTTCCGGTCGACGATGTAGGTCGCGATCGAGGGGTCGTTCTGGCGGTTGCGGATCTCGTTGGCTGCCGCCCCGAGCGCGAGAAGGTTGCCCTCCTCGAGCAGCGCCACGGCGTCCACGGGAGAGAGGCGCTCGCCCGCGAGCGCGCGATCCAGCATTTCCGAGGTCCGGCCACCGGTCACGACGGCATTCTAACAACGACGGTCGGGCCGCTCGGAGGCCCGTTCATCCCGGAAGCTTCATCCGGCGCAACAGGTCGTGGTAACGCGGCTCCGAGCGCAGGCTGTCGAACATCGGCCATCCAATGTAGGGCATGTTGGGATCGCGCACCTCGAGGCATTTCTCGAGCCATTCGACCGCCCGCGCTTTTTCCCCGGCTTCCACATACAGGCTTGCGATGTCGAAAGGGCTCGCGTAGGTCTTGTGAAAGTGCGCCACCAGGGCCTCGGCCGCGCGCCTCATGGCTCCCCGGTAACCCGCCTCCGTGTAACCCCGTTCGATGGCTTCCTCGACACCAGGGTCGTCATACACAAGCTTCATGTACGCCCTGGCTGCCGTCAGAGCCTCTTTGTGCATCCCCTTCACGCTGAATGCCCACCAGAGCAAGGCGTTGGCGATGGCATCGTCTGGTGCCGTTCGCAGCGCGGCGCGTGCCTGCGCGACGGCATCATCGTACCGACGCACGTACATGAGGTCGACTCCGTACAAGGTGCGAAAGAGGGCTTTGAACGGATCCAGCTCGAGGGCGCGTTTCATTTGCAGCATCGCTTCATCCGGACGCCGCAGGTTCATCAAGAGATGCGAGTAGTAAGCGCGCGCGTCTGGAAAGCTGGGGTTCCGCTCGATGGCGCGCTTGAACTCCATCTCCGCACCGGCCCAGTCCCACTCGCTCCACGTTCTGACAACCGCCAGTGCGTAATGGGTTTCTGCAACCGTGTCATCTAGCTCCACCGCCTTCAGCGCCGCCGCCCTCGCCTTCGGCGTGGCCTCGCCGGGAGGCGTGTACCCCATCTGCTGTCGACCGGCCCAGACCAACGCAATCCCCGCGTACGGAAGCGCGTAACTCGGATCCTTCACCAGCGCCAGGTCGAAGTACCGCAGTGCGGTCTCGAGCTCGCCCGGCGTCAGCTTGTACCAGTGGTGGAGGCCCTGGAGGTACGCGTCGTAGGCTTCGGCGTCGACGGTGCGGGCATTCGCCAGACGAGTCTGCTCGGCCGGCAGCAGCTTCAGCGCCAGGGCGCCGGCCACTTTTTTCGCCACCTCGCTCTGGAGGGCCAGGATCCCGGCCAGGTCGCGCTCGTAGCTCTCGGCCCAGAGTTGTGTCTGGTCCCGCACCTGGATGAGCTCGGCCGTGATCCGCACCCGGCCGGCCTCCCGCCGCGCGCTGCCCTCCAGGACGTAGTCCACGCCGAGCTCCCGGCCGATCTGGTCGACCGGCTTGTCACTCTTCTTGTAGCGCATGGCCGAGGTCCGGGCGATGACGCCGAGCCGCTCCGGGTGCAGACGCCCGAGTTGCGTGATCATCTCCTCGGTCAGCCCGTCGCTGAAGTACTCCTGCTGCGGGTCGCCGGAAGGGTTCGCAAACGGCAACACCGCCAGCTTGATCGGCCCGGCCGGGGCTCTGAGCCCTCCCGCCATCCGCCGCCGCAAGCCGGCCACGTCGAGCCCGACCAGGAGAGCGAGGACTGCAAGCAACGCCCCGCCGGCCGCCACCAGCCGGCCACCCGGGAGCCTCCTGCGCGAGACCGGCCGGGGCGCCATCGCCGCGCCGCTCTCGACGACCTTCAGCGCCGCCTGCACCTCCCCTGCACGCTGGAAGCGCTTGCCCGGCTCCTTCTCCAGACAGCGCGTGACGACGACGCCAAGCTCCCCGGGCAGCGGCGCCGGCGACTCCTTCAGGATCGCCGAGCTCACCTCGAACCCCGTCTGTCCCCGAAACGGCCTCGCTCCCGCCGCCATCTCGTACAGCACCACGCCCAGAGACCAGACGTCGCTTCGCGCGTCGGCCGTCTCTCCCCGCAACTGCTCGGGCGCCATGTACGGCAGCGTCCCCACCACCGCGCCCGGCTGCGTCAGCGTCCCGTGCGACGCCGTGCTCGCCTCCCCGACATCCTGCCCGACCACCTGTTTGGCCAGCCCGAAGTCCAGGACTTTCACCCGACCCTGCGGCGTCACCAGCGCGTTCGAGGGCTTGAGATCGCGATGCACGATCCCCCGCTCGTGCGCGTGCGCCACCGCCTCCGCGATCTGCAGGCCGTAGTCGAGCACCCGCTCGGCCGGCAGACCCTCGGCCGGGATCAACAGGTCCAGCGGCTTACCCTCGACCAGCTCCATGGCGATGTACGCCTGGCCGTCGGCCTCGCCCACCTCGTGAATCGTGCACACGTTGGGATGGTTGAGCGCCGCCACCGACCGCGCCTCCCGAAGCAGCCTCAACCGCGCCGCGGAATCCCCCAGCGCCTCCGCCGGCAGCACCTTGATCGCCACGTCCCGGCCGAGCTGCTCGTCGTGCGCCCGGTACACCTCTCCCATCCCCCCGGCGCCGATCCTCTCGACCACGCGGTAGTGCCCGAACCTCTGCTCGATCACGGCTGAATGTCGACTTCAGCCACCTTTCCCCACCTGCCCCGGCCACACAAGGGCCGTTTGCATCAGGGATGGGGAGGCGCGGGCGAAGCTCTCGGCGAAGAGCTCAAAGCGCCGGCGTGAACTCGAGCGGCCGCGCGGCCGGGATGAGCCCGTCCTCGGCGGCGAGGCGGTAGAAGAGCTCGAGACCTTCGTGGTCCCCCCGGTCGAGCTCGAAGTGGAGAGCGTGGCGCAGATAGTCCTCGACGACGGGGGCGGCGAGGCCGGACGCCGCCGACTCCTCCCGCACCATGCCATCGAAATGCGCGAGGCCGGCCTCGTAGGAGCGCCGGAGGAGGGCCGCGAGCTCCGGCGTGGCGGCCGCCGGGAGCGCCGCCCAGAAAGCAAATACGAAAGGATGGCCCGAAAAGGCTCGCCACTCGGAAGCCAGGTCCAGGACGACGTGGCCGTTGAGGCGCGTCTTCAGGGCGGGGTCTCCGATGATGAGCCGGGCGTCCGTGGGCTCCTGTCGCCTGTCCCCTGCCTCCTGATACCTGGGCTCCAGCCCATACACACGTTTCAAGAGAATCCGTGTGAGCGCGGCGGAGGTCCGCGACGCCGGATCGAGCGCGACCGAGCCGATCTTCTCGCGCGAGACGTCGGAGACGAGGAGGACCGATCTCACCTCGGACGAGGCCGCGATGCCGAGGCCCGGCACGACCTTGAGCCCCGGGATCCGCTGGTATTCGATCGAGGGGATCAGGCCCACATCGACCTCCCCCGAGGCGAGCTTCGCGGCGCAGACGGCGGGAACGTCCCGGGAGACGGAGACGCCCGGCGGCGGATCGTGGAGCAGGCCCCACGTCAGCGGCCGGGCGTTCAGGAAGTCGACGACGGAGATGCGCACGGCCGGCGCGGTCACCCCTGCTGCATCAGGCTCAGGAATTCCGCGTTCGTCTTGGTCTTCTCGAGCTTCTCGGTCAGCAGCTCCATGGCCTCGACGGTCGAGAGCGGGTTGAGGACCTTCCGCAGCACCCACACGCGGTTGAGCTCCTGCTTGTCCATGAGGAGCTCCTCCTTGCGCGTGCCCGACTTGTTGATGTCGATCGCCGGGAAGACGCGCTTGTCGACGAGCTTGCGGTCGAGGTGGACTTCCATGTTGCCGGTGCCCTTGAACTCCTCGAAGATGACGTCGTCCATGCGGGATCCGGTGTCGATGAGCGCGGTCGCCATGATGGTGAGCGAGCCGCCCTCCTCGACGTTGCGCGCGGCGCCGAAGAAGCGCTTGGGCCGCTGCAGGGCGTTGGAGTCGACGCCGCCCGACAGGACCTTGCCCGAGGGCGGAACGATCGCGTTGTAGGCGCGGGCGAGGCGCGTAATCGAGTCGAGCAGGATCACGACGTCGCGCTTGTGCTCGACGAGGCGCTTGGCCTTCTCGATGACCATCTCCGCGACCTGCACGTGGCGGGCGGCCGGCTCGTCGAAGGTCGAGGAGATCACCTCACCCTTGACGGAGCGCTGCATGTCCGTGACCTCCTCGGGTCGCTCGTCGATCAGGAGGACGATGAGCGTGATCTCGGGGTGGTTCGTCGAGATGGAGTTGGCGAGCGCCTGCAGGACCATCGTCTTGCCGGTGCGGGGCGCCGCGACGATCAACCCGCGCTGGCCCTTGCCCACGGGAGCCACGAGGTCGAGCACGCGGGACGTCATGTTGGACGTCTCGAGCCGGATCCGGCCCTCCGGGTACAGGGGCGTCAGGTTGTCGAAGAAGATCTTCTCGCGCGCGACGTCGGGGTGCTCGAAGTTGACCGCCTCGACCTTGATCAGGGCGAAGTAGCGCTCCCCTTCCTTCGGCGGGCGGATCTGGCCGGAGACCGTGTCGCCGGTGCGCAGGTCGAACTTGCGGATCTGCGAGGGCGAGACGTAGATGTCGTCCGGCCCAGGCAGGTAGTTGTACTCGGGGGCGCGCAGGAACCCGAAGCCGTCGGGAAGGCACTCGAGGACCCCCTCCGAGAAGATGAGTCCCTTCTTCTCGGTCTGCGCCTGCAGGATCTTGAAGATCAGGTCCTGCTTGCGCATCCCGGTCGCGTTCTCGACCTCGAGGTCCTTGGCGATTTTCAGCAGCTGCGGGATCTTGATCTCGTGGAGCGCCCGGATGTCCAGGGTGTCTCCGGGCTCGACGGCGACCTCCTCGCCGGTCGTATCCGGCAGCCCTTCCGGAGGCGCTTCGAGCGTCTCGACGTCGGACTCGTTGGTGCCTTTTCTTCTGGCCATCTGTCTGTCCTCTTGCTGTGTTGAATATCGGCGGGGACCGCCGCGAAGTTCACGGGAGCGGATTCGGGGGGCGCGGGGCCGGGGGCGAGCCCGGTCGGGGCCCGAGGCAGCGATTCTAGATCAAAACAGACCCTTTCGGTCGAGGCCTCAGTTGGCGACGATGCCCCCCTCGGCGGGCTTCGCTTCGGGCTCGATCGAGGAAGCCAGGCGCGGGGTCTCCATCGCGATCTTGATGACCTCGTCCATGGTGTGTACGAGGTGGAACTCCATTTCGCTTCGGATCTCCTCCGGCAGGTCGTCCAGGTCCTTGTCGTTCTCGGCCGAGAGGATGATCGTCTTGATGCCGGCCCGGTAGGCCGCCAGGAGCTTGTCCTTGATCCCGCCGACCGGGAGGACCTTCCCGCGGAGCGTGATCTCGCCGGTCATGGCGACGTCCTTCAAGACCGGGATCTTGGTCACGGCCGAGAAGAGGGAGACCGCCATCGTGATGCCCGCCGAGGGCCCGTCTTTCGGGATCGCCCCTTCGGGCACGTGGATGTGGATGTCGAACTTCTCATGGAAGTTGGGGTCGGCGTCGTACATCTCGGCGCGGCTGCGGACGTAGGAGACCGCGGCCCGGGCCGACTCCTGCATCACGTCCCCCAGGGAGCCCGTGATCGTCAGGTTGCCCTTGCCCTTCAGCAGGCTCGTCTCGGTCATGAGGATCTCGCCGCCGGCCTCGGTCCAGGCCAGTCCCGTCGCGATCCCGACCTCGGAGACCTCGCCCTTCCGGCGGTTCCGGAACCGGGGCTTGCCGAGGAACTCCTTCAGGTTCTCGGGCGTGATGACGATCGGCGTCTCGACCTTCTTCTGGACGATGCGGCGGGCGACCTTGCGGCAGACTCCGCCGATCTCGCGCTCGAGGTTGCGCACGCCGGCTTCCCGGGTGTAGCTCTCGATGATCGCCAGGATCGTGTCGTCCTTCAGCTCGACCTGGCCGTCCTTCAACCCGTTGGCTTCCCGCTGCTTGGGCACCAGGAACTGGCGGGCGATCGCGACCTTCTCGTTCGGCGTGTAGCCCGAGAGGTGGATCTGCTCCATCCGGTCCTTCAGGGCCGGCGGGATCGGGTCGGCGATGTTGGCCGTGGCGATGAACATGACCTTCGAGAGGTCGTACTCGACGTCCAGGTAGTGGTCGACGAACGTGCTGTTCTGCTCGGGGTCGAGCACCTCGAGGAGCGCCGACGCCGGGTCGCCGCGGAAGTCCGAGGACATCTTGTCGACCTCGTCGAGCAGGAAGACCGGGTTGACCGTGCCGGCCTTCTTCATCATCTGGATGATCTGGCCCGGGAAGGCGCCGATGTAGGTGCGGCGGTGGCCGCGAATCTCGGCCTCGTCGCGGACGCCGCCGAGCGACAGGCGCACGAACGGGCGGTTGAGGGACCGGGCGATCGACTTGGCGAGGGAGGTCTTGCCGACGCCGGGAGGTCCGACGAAGCAGATGATCGAGCCCTTCGTCTTCTGGACGAGCTGGCGGACGGCCAGGAACTCGAGGATCCGCTCCTTGACCTTCTCGAGGCCGTAGTGGTCGTCGTTCAGGATCTTCTCGGCGCGAGTCAGGTCCTTGGACTCCCGTGAGGACTTCTTCCAGGGAACGCCCACGAGCCACTCGATGTAGTTGCGGGAGACGGTGGCCTCGGCCGAGACCGGGGGCATCGCCTCGAGGCGCCGCAGCTCCTGGTCCGCCTTCTCGCGGACTTCCTTGGGCATCCCCGAGGACTCGATCTTCTTCTTGAGCTCCTCGACCTCGTCGGTCCGGTCGTCCTTGCGGCCGAGCTCCTGGTGGATGGCCTTGATCTTCTCGTTGAGGTAGTACTCCTTCTGGGCCTTCTCCATCTGCTTCTTGACCTTGTTGTTGATCCGGCGGTCGATGTTGACCTTGTCGATCTCGACCTCCAGCAGGTCCTGGAGCTTCTGGAGACGCTCGTAGGGAGACTCGGCCTCGAGGAGCGCCTGCTTCTCGGCCGTGGCGACGGCGAGGTGGGCCGACAGCGTGTCGGCGAAGCGCTCGGGATCGTCGATCTTGAGCGAGGCGGCCAGGCCCTCGAAGGCCAGGTGGTGCGACAGCTTCGCGTACTGCTCGAAGAGGGCCAGGACCTTGCCCATGTAGTCCTTGAGGCTCTCGGGGTCCGCGGCCTTGACCGGAACGGGCTCCACCGCCACCGCGAGATAGCTCCCGCGCCGCTCGAAGGCCATGATCCGGCCGCGCCGCACGCCCTCGACCATGACCTTGATGTGGCCGTTGGGGAGCTTGAGCGACTGGGCCACCGTCGCGATGACGCCGACCTCGTAGATGTCCTCGGGCGAGGGATCGTCGAGCTGCGGGTCGCGCTGCGCCGCGAGGAAGAGCCGCTTGACCGGTGTCGCCAGGGCCGCCTCGAGGGCGCGGATCGAGGACTCGCGGCCCACGACGAAGGGCTGCATCATGTGGGGGAAGACCACCATGTCCCGCAGCGGAACGAGGGGAAGGCTCTCCAACGCCTGGTTGGTGGGATCGGCTGTTTTCATTGGTCGGTGTGTCCTTTTGGGTTCCGAATCGAGGCGCGGGACGAAACGGGGCGGCCGGCCTCAGCCCGCCTTGCGCAGGATCGTGATGGGGTTGGTGTGGTGCTTGACCACGTCGCGCGTGATGACGCACTCCTCGATGTCGTCGTCGGAGGGGATCTGGTACATGACGTCGAGCATCAGGTCTTCGATGATGATCTTCAGGCCCCGGGCGCCGACGTTGCGGGCCAGGGCCTCCTCGGCGATCGCCTCGATGGCGTCGTCCGAGAACCGCAGCTGGACGTTCTCGAACTCCAGCATCGTCTGGTACTGCTTGACGAGCGAGTTCTTGGGCTCCCGCAGGATCTCGACGAGCGCCGCCTGGTCGAGCTCGGAGAGCGTCGCCACGACCGGCAGACGGCCCACGAACTCGGGGATCATCCCGTACTTGATGAGGTCCTCCGGGTGGACCTTCTCGAGGAGGGCGCTCGAGCGCTTCTCCTTCTTGGTGGCGATCCGGGCGCCGAAGCCCATCGTCTTCTCGGTCATGCGCCGGCTGATGATGTCCTCGAGGCCCACGAAGGCGCCGCCGCAGAGGAAGAGGATGTTCGTCGTGTCGATCTGGATGAACTCCTGGTGGGGGTGCTTGCGGCCTCCCTGGGGGGGCACGTTCGCAACGGTCCCCTCGAGGATCTTCAGGAGCGCCTGCTGCACGCCCTCGCCCGAGACGTCGCGGGTGATCGACGGGTTCTCTCCCTTGCGGGCGATCTTGTCGACCTCGTCGATGTAGACGATGCCGCGCTCGGTCTTTTCCTTGTCGTTGCCGGCCGCCTGGTAGAGCTTGAGGATGATGTTCTCGACGTCCTCGCCGACGTAGCCGGCCTCCGTGAGGGTCGTCGCGTCGACGATCGTGAACGGCACCGACAGGAGCTTGGCCAGGGTCTGGGCCAGGAGGGTCTTGCCGGTCCCGGTCGGGCCGATCAGGAGGATGTTCGACTTCTGGAGCTCGACGTCGAGCTTCCGGTTCTTCTCCAGGTAGTCGATCCGCTTGTAGTGGTTGTAGACCGCGACGGCCAGCTTCTTCTTGGCCTGGTCCTGCCCGATCACGTAGCTGTCGAGGAATTCCTTGATCTCTTTGGGCTTCGGGAGCTTGGTCTCGGGGGCCTGGGTCTCCAGGACCCGGTCCTCGGCGATGATGTCGAGGCAGATGTCGACACACTCGTCGCAGATGTAGACCGTGGGCCCGGCGATGAGCTTCTTGACGTCCCGCTGGCTCTTGTTACAGAAGGAGCAGCGCAAGACATCGCCGTTCCCGGTTTTCTTCGACATTCAGCCTCCGGAGGGATGCGACCATTCTAGGGTCGGGGTTCCCTCCCCGTCAACCGATCCGCGTCCAAAATCTAGCATACCCGACGGGGTTAACGTCCCGGCCGTCAAGGGGATTCCACTTCCCCGCGGCCGCCCTTCACCAACCGCCGCCAACGTGACGTACGCCCGATGAGTCAGATGCGATTCTTGGACCAGCTCCCCGAGCCGCGACCTCGTTTCCAGCGCCCCGCTGGCTCATCCGCTCGCGGCGCGAGAAGTCTCCCGACCGAAGGGAGGGAGGAGGCTCGCGCCGCGGGAGCGAGCCCGCATGGAGGGGTCAGGCGAGCGGTCGAGCCGGCATCCCGGCGAGCCGCTCGCCGGTGCGAAGCAGACCCCGGAATGCGAGGCGAGCGACGGTTACCCGGCTGCCTTGAGCGCGACGTCGTCTCTCCGGTGGTAGATCGCGTCGACGAGGCCGTACTTCTTGGCGTCCTCGGCCTCGAGGATGTAATCGCGGTCGGTGTCCTTCCCGACCTTTTCCACCGGCTGGCCCGTGTGCAGCGCCAGGATCTGGTTGATGCGCTCCCGCATCTTGAGCAGGTCCTTCGCGTGGATCTCGATGTCCGTGGCCTGGCCCTGCATGCCGTAGGCGAGAGGCTGGTGGATCAGGAAACGCGAGTTCGGCAGCGAGTAGCGCTTGCCGGCCGCGCCGGCCGCCATGAGCACCGCCGCCATCGACGCCGCCTGGCCGACGCAGATCGTGGACACGTCGTTCTTGACGTACTGCATGGTGTCGTAGATCGCCATGCCGGCCGTGATCGAGCCGCCCGGGGAGTTGATGTAGAAGGCGATGTCCTTCTCGGCGTTCTCGGACTCGAGGAAGAGCATCTGCGCGATGATCAGGTTGGCGATCGTGTCGTCGACCGGCTGGCCGAGGAAGATGATGTTGTCCTTGAGGAGCCGGGAGTAGATGTCGTACGCCCGCTCGCCCCGGCTCGTCTGCTCGATCACCATGGGAACCAGAACCATGCCGCCTCCCTCGTGCTCGTCGTCCATCGTGGTCATCCGGAAAACCTATTTCACTTCCACCGGCATTCCCGAGGGTAGCACCTTCGCGCCGGCGATCAAGAGGTCCACCACCCGGCCGAGCCTCATCTCGTCGCGGAGCGCGTCGAGGCCGCCGGCCTTCGTCATCTGCTCGCGCAGCACCGCCGGCTCGACGCCCCGCTCCGCGGCCGCCCGCTTGAATTCGGCCTCGAGCTCCGTTTCCGACACTTCGATCTTCTCGCGCTCCGCGATCGCGTCGAGGAGCAGGTATTCCTTGACCCGGCGCTCCGCGCCCGGCCGCGCCTCCTCGCGGAGCTTCGCCCAGTCCTCCTTCTCGGCGTCGACGCCGCTCGCGGCCAGGTACCGGGCGTAGTCGCGCAGCGCCGAGGTCGTCTCCGACTCCACCAGGACCTCCGGCGCCGGGATGTCCCGCTTGGCGAGCAGGTTGTCCAGGATCGCCCGCCGGAACTTGCGCCGGCGGTCGGTCTCGCGCTCGTGGCGCAGGCGCGCCCGGACCTTCTCCCGGAGCGACTCGACCGTGCCGCCCTCCGACACCGCCCCCGCGAACTCGTCGTCCACGGCCGGCAGCCTCTTCTCCTTGAGGGCGGCGAGCGTCACCTGGTAGTCGACGGTCTTCCCGCGGAACTCGTCGTTCGGGAAATCGTCGGCGAAGGACTTCCGGAACGAACGCGTGTCCCCCGGGAGGGCGCCCCGGAGGGCGTCGTTGATCTCGGGCATGGAGTCGGGGTGCCCGACCTCGAGGGTCACCTTCTCGTCGCGGAAGGTCCGGGGATCCTGGCCCGGAGCGAGGATCTCGACGAACGAGCCCGCGATGTCGGCCACGGCGAAGTCGCCGGGAGCGGCGGCGCGTCCCTCGATGGGGTGGAACTCGGCGTGCGCCTCGCGGATGCGGTCGATGACCTTGCCGACCTCCTCCTCCGTCGGCTCGACCGGCTGGTCCTCGACCGGGACGCCGCGGTACTCGCCGGGATCGACGGACGGCTTCAGGTCGAGCCGCGCGAGGAACCGGATCGGGCCGGGGGGCTCCCAGGAGAGGTCGTCGACGTGCGGCCGTCCGAGGATCGAGAGCTTCTTCTCCTCGATCGCCGAGGCGACCGCGTCCGGCAGAAGGTGCTCGAGGACATCGCCCTTGATCTCGTCGGCGAATCGCTTGGCCACGACGTCCTCGGGCGCCTTCCCCTTGCGGAAGCCCGGGAGCGCGGCCTTGCGGGCGTAGGCGCGGCGGATGGCCGTAAAGGCCTTCTCGACGTCCTCGGCCGGGATCTCGATCTCGAGGACCGTTCGGGTGGGGGACTCTTCTTTGGTGGACAGAATCGGCATAGGGGCGGGATCTTATCTCCGGGGGCCTGGTGCCGTCAGGGCCGCGGCGGAAGGGCCCGGGCTCCGGAGCGCGGGCCGGGCGGCGGCGCGGGAAGGCCGCGGACGGGCAGCGTTTCGAGCGCGGCGGCGACGTCGAGCCTTCCCCAGCCGAACACCGGGTTGGGAATGGCCCGGCCGGGGATGCCGTCGCAATCGATCGCCGATTCGAGCGGCAAGGCCGTCGCCTCGACCACGGCCTCCGTGCCGTCCACGTCGCCAGCGAGCGACGGGACCGCGGACCACAACAGGGCGATCGCGCCCGCGACGTGCGGCGAAGCGCCCGAAGTCCCGCCGAAATACTGGTAGATCTCGGGCCCGAGGAGGGCCGAGCTCGTCCGCACGTTGACGCCGGGGGCGCAGAGGTCGGGCTTGATGCGGCCGGAGGAATCGCGCGTCACCGGTCCGCGGGCGCTGAAGCTCGCGATCGTGTCGGCGAGGTCCGTCGCGCCCACCGTGATCGCCGCGTCGTAGATCGCCGGCGGGTCGGCGAGCGATCCGCAGGTCGGGCCTGTGTTTCCCGCGGCGAAGCTGGCGGCCACGCCGGCGGCGCGCAGGCCCTCGACCGCTCCCCGGAGAACCTCGGGGTCCGTGCAGCCTTCCGCCGGCTGGCAGGTCCAGGAGTTGTTGACGACGTCGGCGCCGAGCTCCGGCCGCGGGTTCTCCCCGTCCGCGTCGGTCGGCGCGAGGAAGTACTCGAAGCACTCGACGTAGCGCGCCGGAGTTCCGACGCCGATGTCCATGTTGCGGCAGCCGATCCAGCGGGCCCCGGGCGCCACGCCAACGCGGTTCGCTCCGCCGTCGTCGCCCACGGCGAGGCCCGCGACCGCGGTTCCATGGCCCTGGTCGTCGCACGGCGCCGGCGAATCGATCCCGCAGAAGTTCGTGTAGGTGTTCTCGTGGACCGCGTCGTGCCAGTTGTATGCGTGCGAGGCGGCCGAGCCGTCCCAGCCGCGGTACTGGCGGACGAGCGCGGGATGGCTCCAGTCGACGCCCGTGTCCGCGATGCCGATGACGATGCCCTGTCCGGTGATGCCGCGGTCCCACGCCGAGGGCGCGCCGATCAGCGCGAGGTTCGGCTCGATTTCGGGCGGCGGGGCCGTGCGGCGCTCGAGGAATTCCGGCGGCGGCAGGCGGGAGAGCTCCGTCCGCCCGTTCGCCGCGAGCTTCAGCACCGCGGGATCCCGGGCGAGCGCGCGGGCCGTCGATTCGTCCGCCTCGATCTCGATCATGTTGACGAGGTAGTGGGAGCGATGTCGGACGCCAAGTCGCCGCAGACGCTCGAGGAGCGGGGCCTGGGACGCCTCCGCCCGGGAACGCAGCGCCTCGTAAACGAACCGGCGCCGCTCGGTCCGGTCCGCGATCGAGGCCACTCCCGATAGGTCCGCCGGCTCGCGCAGGAGGACCAGGAACGAAACGCGCGCCCCCGCCGCCGTCGTCCGGAAAATCGAGGGATCGACGGCCGCCGGCGACGCGTCGACCGGCGAGGCCGCGGCGAGGAGGAGAAGAGGAAGGAGGAGATTCATGTATTTGTGTGGTGCGAGAGGAGGGACTCGAACCCTCAAGGGTTGCCCCACGGGATCCTAAGTCCCGCGCGTCTGCCAGTTCCGCCACTCTCGCAAGAAAGCCACCGGCCAATTCTCGCATCCCTGCAAGTGCGATGCATCTGCATCAAGACACGGCCGCCGGAAGGCGAAACCATCGAATCGCCCTCCCCAGGCCACCAGTCTGTCGGGGACAGGAAGGTTGAGGGTCATGCTCACCGAAACTCGGATCGCCTCGTTCGGCCGACGTGTGTCGGCCGCTGTCGGTATCGGACTCTTCATTTGCGCCGCGGTGGCGGCGCAGACCCACTACGAGCTTGTTCACGCTTTTCGAAATTCCTGCCAGCCATCAGCGCCTGATCTTGATCTGGCAAGTCAGAGCGGTTTGATCCTGGCAAGCGACGGGTACCTGTATGGGACGTCCTATTGGGGCGGCTCCAGCGGTATCGGGACCATCTTCCGGACCGATCCCTCGGGCGGCATGACGACCGTTCACAGCTTCGCCTACGCGGATGGGGCCAACCCGGCGGCCGCCCTCGTCCAGGCCGCCGACGGGAATCTCTACGGAACGACAACCCGTGGCGGTAGTAACGACATGGGCACGGTTTTCCGGATGAACGGCTCAGGCGCCGTCAAGCGGCTGTACAGCTTCACCCAGCTGGACGGCACCGACCCGCGATCTGCACTCATCCAGGCGAGCGATGGGATCCTCTATGGCACGACAACCACGGGAGGGCAGGGCAACGTTGGGACCCTGTTCAAGATTGCTTCTGACGGAACATTCACAAAGCTTCACGACTTCGATCGATACACCGATGGCGCGCATCCGGCGGGTCGACTCCTTCAGACCACAGATGGGTATCTTTATGGCACGACGCTTGAGGGAGGCACGAACAATCTGGGCACCGTCTTCCGAGTCGACGTCGCTACGAATAGCCTCGTCACGATCCACGTTTTCGGCGGGTCAGATGGCGCGAGGCCGTACGCCGGACTGATACAGGCCACCGACGGGAGTCTCTATGGCACATCGAGCGAAGGGGGCGCTACCAATTTCGGCACTGTCTATAAGCTCGACGCGTCGGGCGTCCTGACTACGGTCTACGACTTTGATATGTGGGAGGGGGGCAGACCTCACGCCGAACTCGTCCAGGCGACAGACCTTCGCTTCTACGGCACCACATCCTACGGTGGTCCTCAATTTAATGAGAGTGGTGGGATGGTTTACCAGCTAGACCCATCCGGCAGCCTGGTCGTACTGCACAGCTTTAACGGGAGAACACTACCCCCGTCTGCGGAAGCGTACGACGGCCAGTATCCCTTGACGGCTCTCGTCCAGTCTGCCGATGGACGTTTCTACGGCACGACCGACGCCACTTACGCCTTTACGTGGTCGACTGTCGTAAACCCGGGCACCCTGTTTCGGCTGGATTCCGCCGGCGCTTTCAGCACGATACACACCTTTCGCTGCATCGACGGAGCTGATCCCAAGGTCGCTCTCACTCAGGCGACCGATGGGAGCTTCTATGGCACTACCTACAGGGGTGGCTGGAGCGACTTGGGCACGGCGTTCAGACTCGGTTTCCCAGCCGGGGAGATGATCACCCTGCACTCGTTCGACGGAACGGACGGCGCCTACCCGGGACGAGTCATTCAAGCGACCGACGGAAACTTCTATGGGCCGACAGCGGCGACTGGCTCGAGCGTCTATGGGGGAGGGTCTCTCTTCCGCATGGATGCCGTTGGCGAGATCACCACCCTGTACCGCTTCCCAGGGTACGCAGGGGGAGATGAAGGTTATGGGCCGACAGACGAACTCATCCAGGCGACCGACGGCTTTCTCTACGGGACAACCAACTCCGGCGGGGGCTATAGCGGCACAGCCTTCCGATTGGATGGCGCCGGTAATCTCACGTATCTCTGCAACTTCTTGGATAGCGGCCTCGTCTATCCAGGTCCTCTAATCCAGGCGGGCGACCGGTTTTACGGCATAGCCGATGCTTTTAATTATTCGAATCTCTTCGAGATGGACGTCACCGGAGTTGTCACGCGACTTCATTACTTCGCCTGGAACGACGAAGGGGAGGCCGTGTCGAGCAAGCTCGTCGTTGCTGACGGCGATCTATTTGGGACTCTGTTGCACGGCTACACGTCCTCCAAGGGAGGTGTTTTCAAGACTTCTACGGACACCGATGATCTTCAGGTAATCCACACGTTCGATGGCACTGACGGGGACAGCCCGTTCGGCCCTTTGGTCGCGACGACGGATCAGTGGTTGTACGGCACGACTTACCAGGGCGGGGTCCATGGCCTGGGAACCGTGTTCCGAATGGACTACAACGGGCAGAACTTCACACTTATCCACTCGTTTAGTGGAATCAGCGGCGCCAACCCGACGGCCGGTCTCATTCAGGCTGCGGACGGTCTGGTATATGGCACGGCAGGGCGGGGACCCTTCGGAGGTCACGGCGTCATCTTCCGGCTGAGCAACGCGCAGATCGCGGTCAACGAGGTTGCGCCGAGCTCCGGCATCGGCGAGGTCGGCGTCGCGCTGACCGTTCTCGGCGGCGGGTTCGCGCCAGGCGTGACGGTGACCATCGGCGGGGTGGCCGCCACCAACGTCACCGTCCCCGATTCGACGTTTCTCCATCTCTTCACGCCACCGCTTTCCCCGGGCACTCTGAACGACGTCTCGGTGACGGTCCCCGACGGCATCGGTACCGCAACCGCGACGCGTGTAAACGCCTTCTTTGCCGACTTCCTCGACGTGCCCCAGACCGAACCGTTCCACGACTATGTCGAAAAGATCGTCCGCAACGGCATCACGGCGGGTTGCGGCGCGGGCGGCTACTGCCCACAGGCCGCGGTCACGCGGGCCCAAATGGCGGTCTTCCTTCTGAAGTCGAGGCACGGCTCGGCTTACGTTCCCCCGCCCTGCGCCGGCGTGTTCAGTGACGTCTCCTGTCCGGGCATGTTCGCCGACTGGATCGAGCAGCTCGCGGCCGAGGGGATCACGGCGGGATGCGGGAGCGGCAACTACTGCCCTTCCAGTCCCGTGACGCGGGCGCAGATGGCGGTGTTTCTCCTGAAGGCCGAGCATGGATCAGCGTATGTGCCGCCGCCCTGCGCCGGGGTCTTCGCCGACGTTTCGTGTCCTTCCCTCTTCGCCGACTGGATCGAGCAGCTCGCGGCCGAGCAAATCACCGGAGGCTGCGGAGGAGGGAACTACTGCCCCGACAACCCCAACACCCGCGCGCAAATGGCGGTCTTTCTGGTGAAGACCTTCAAGATGTGATGGCTAGGCCCGGCCCGGCGGTCAGTTCTTCGGCATCTCGACGCCCCAGTAGTACTTCTCGAAGAAAGGCATGGGGTCGCGGGCACCCGAGGCCTGCAGGAGCCTGACGATTTCCCGGGTCGTTCCGAACTTCCACGCGAGCTGGCTCTGGGTCGACCGGAGAAACGCGCGGAAGGCCGCGTCGCCCATCTCCCGGTGCAGCGCACCGAGGAGGATCGGCCCCTTGTCGTAAAGGAGCCCCTTGCGGATCTCGGCGCGGCGCACGGCGTCGTCCGCGACCCAGACGCGGTTGGCGAGCGGGATCGGCGCGGCGTCGTCCGCGAAGTCGGCCCCGCGGCGCCAGCGCTTCACGAGACCGTCGGCGACGGCGGGGCTGCGCCGGTCCTTCACGAACAGGAAGGCGCAGTACTCCGAGAAGGACTCCGCCAGCCACTGCTCTTCCGCGCTCGGGATCCGGACGACGACGCCCCAGTACTGGTGCGCGATCTCGTGGGCGAAGACCTTGGCGATCAGCTGCGCCTCGAACCGGCTCATGTCGCCGACGAGGGGATCGAACGCCTCCTTGGTGATGAACATGGTGCCGGGCGGCGCCTGGCCGTACCCGGTGTCGTTGATCTCGAGGATGTTGAACTCCGGGAACGGGAAGGGCCCGAGGAACTCCCGGTAGTACGCGATGATCTCGGCCGCCACCTTCGTGAGCTGCTTGCGGCCGCGCGGATTGTCGAGGGCGTACGTCGCGACCCGAATCGTCACGCCGTCCCGGACCTCCTCCTCCATGTCGTACCGCCCGGCGAGGACGACGGCGAACTGGATCGGACGGTCGACGCGCGTCTCGAGGACGTTCCGGCCGTCCTCCTCCTCGCGCCGCACGGTCGAGCCCGGCGCGAATGGGACGAACGGCTTCGGGACGCGCACGACGGAGCGCCACGTGTACTCCTGCCCCGCCAGAGAAGGCTGCGGAAACCACGGCCATATCCCGAGCTCCCAGTAGTTGTCGCCGCGCGGCCGGACGAGGAAGTCGCCATCGATCTCGAAGCGCAGCCGCACCGGCCTCTCGGCCGGCGCCGGCTCCGCGAGCTCCACGACGAGCTGGTCCATCCGGTGATCGAAGGCGAGCGCCCGGCCCTTCTCGTCGGTGACGGTCCGGACCCGCTCCGAGCGGGCCTCGAGGTTCGAGCCGGCCATGGCGTACTCGGTGCTGTCGAGATCGAACCGGAAGACGGCGGCCGGGCGACCGCGCGGGACGAGCGTCTCTTCGACCACGAGCTTCGCGTCGTTGCCGGCGGAAGCCGTCAGGTCGACGCCGACGTCGGTCAGGGAATAGCGGGCCGGCGGAGGATCGCGCGGGTCGCGGCCGATCGGCTGGAGCGAGAGCGGCGAAAGCCACAGGAACTTGCGGAGCTCCTTCTCGTTGGACTCGCTCGCCTGGAGTGACGCGAGGCCCTCCGACGGGTCGTCCGTTCCGTCGAAGACGTAGAGCAGGTCCTCGCGGCCGCCCTCGATCTCGGCCCAGAGGAGCGGGGCCTCCGGTGCGTCGAGCGCCTGCATCGCGAAGTCGTGCGCGAGGGGCGGAGCGTGCATCCGGCCGAACTTCTCGCGCTCACGCCGGAATGCGTCCGCGAGCGGCGGCGCCGGCGCGCCGGCGAGCTCCGGCAGGGCCTGGCCGCGCGAGAGCCACAGGACCCGCTTGATCGTGTCGCGCAGGCGGACCCCCGCGGCGGTCTTCTCGGGCTTGAGCCGCGAGCCCTTCGTCGCGTCGAACACGATGACGGGCGCCTCGATCGGATCGGCGGACAGGTACTCGAACGCGCCCGAGCCCTCGAAGAAGATCCCGACAACCTCCTCGCCCGCCTTCACCCGGGCCGCCCGGCCCGCCCCGAGCTCGCAGGAGGCGTGCGGGCCGGCGAGGCGAAGCGCCGTCACCGTCACGGCCTCACCGACCGTCAGCCGGTCGAAGCGCTCGAGGAGGCCGGGCAGCGCCGCGGGACCCGCGGCGAGAAGCGGGACGGCGCCCGCGAGCGCCGCCGCGAGCCAGGCGAGCGACGCGCGCCGGAGCACCGGGATCAGTCCTTCGGCATCTCGATGCCCCAGTAGTACTTCTCGAAGAACGGCATGTAGTCCTTCTTCGTCATGTACTGGAGCAGCCCGGCGAGGGTCTTCGTCGAGCCGAACTTCCAGGCGAAGGATTTCTGGTACGACTTCAGGAACGTGAAGAAAGCCTCGTCGCCGAGCTCCTTGTGGAGCGCGTACAGAAGCGCCGGGCCCTTGTTGTAGAGCAGGCCGTAGCGGAGAAACGCCCGCGTGCGCGCGTCGTTGGCGACCCAGGCCTGGTTGGCGAGCGGGATCGGGACCTGGTCCGTGCCGAAGGTCGCGAACGTCCGCCAGTGCTTCACGAGCGTCCGGAAGGTGGCCTCGTTCTTGTAGGTCTTGAGGAAGATCCCCGCGCAGTACTCGGCGAACGACTCGGTCAGCCACTGCTCCTCCCAGCTCGGCATCTTCACGACCGTGCCCCAGTACTGGTGGGCGATCTCGTGGGCGAACCGCTCGTTGATTCCCTGGGAGTAGTACTGGTTGTCTTCCCCGATGAACGGGTTGAACGCCTCCTTGGTGATGAACATCGTGCCGGGCGGCGCCTGGCCGAATCCGAAATCGTTGATCTCGATGATGTTGAACTCGGAAAACGGGAAGGGCCCCAGGAACTCCTGGTAGTACTTGATGATCGATTCGCAGAGGTTCGTGAGCTGCTTGACGGCGCGGTCGTTCTTGAGCGCGTAGGTCGCCACCCGGATCGTCACCCCGTTGCGGACGTCCTCCTCGATCCCGTAACGCCCGGCAAGCACGGTCGCAAACGCGATCGGCCGGTCGACGCGGGTCTCGAGCACGTTCTCGTCGCCCTCGACGGCGCGGCGCACCGTCGTGCCGGGAGCGAACGGAACGAACGGCTTCTTGACGCGCACGACCGCGTGCAGCGTATAGAACTGGCCGGCGAGCGACGGCTGCGGGAACCACGCCGTGGTGCCGAGCTCCCAGTAGCTGTCCCCGCCCGGACGGACCAGGAAGTTGCCGTCCGTCTCGAACCGCAGCTTGAGCGGCCGGTCGGGAGGCGCCGGCTCGCGGAGCTCGACGAGCACCTCCTGGTCCCCGTGCACGAACGCGAGTTCGCGGCCCGACTCGTCCGTCACTTTCCGGAGCCGCTCGTCGCGCGTCGTGAGGTTGTTGCCGAAGTACGTGTAGAACCGGCTGCGCAGCGCGAGGCGCAGAACCTTCAGCGGGCGCCCCACCGGCACCAGGGTCTCGACCGCCGTCAGCGAGGCGTCGTCCCCGTCGGAGGCGCGCAGGTCGAGGTCCACGTCCGCGAGCACGACCCGGGGGCGCGGCGGGTCGCGCGGGTCGCGGCCGATCGGCTGATCCGAGAGCGCATGGGCGAAGAGATACTTCCGCATCTCGGGATCGTCCGACTCGCTCGAGACGAGCACCGAAAGCGACTCGAACGCGTTGCCGGTCCCGTCGAGCACGTAGACGAGGTCGTCGGCGCCGCCGTCGAGCTGCGCCCACACGAGCGGCGCTTCCGGCGCGTCGAGCCTCTGTTCGGCGAAGTCGTGCGAAAGCGGCGGCCCGTTGACCGTGGCGAACTTCGCGCGCTGGCTCGCGAACGCCGCGGTCAGGGGCGTGTACGGCTTGTCGCCGAGCGGCGGAAGCGGCTGGCCCTGCGCGAGCCACAGGAGACGCGTGAAGCTGTCGCGCAGGCGGACCCCTTTGTCGGTCTTCTCGGGCTTCAGGTCCGAGCCCTTCCGCGCGTTGAAGACGACCGTCGTCGCCTCCAGGGGGTCGGCGGAGACGTACTCCATCGCTCCGGTGCCCTCGAAGAAGATGCCGACGACCTGATCCCCGGCGAGCACCGGCGCGGCGTGGCCCGACGCAAGGCGGCATTCGAAGTGTCCGGCGGCGAGGGTCAGCGGCCCGACCGTACGCGCGTCCCCCAGCGCCAGATGGTCGAACTGTTCGACAGTCGCGACGAGGCCCGGCGGGCCGGGGGCCGCCAGGGCGAGCCCCGGCGAAAGCGCGGCGCAGGCCGCCAGAAGAGCCCGTCCGGCTGCTTTCACGTGTTCATTGTACGTGCAGGGACATAGAATCCGCCGAGATCCGGATGACGCTCCAGCCCGGCTTCCGTCTCGGCACCTACGAGATCCTCGACATGCTCGGCGCGGGGGGGATGGGCGTGGTCTACCGCGCCCGCGACCGGAAGCTCGGCCGGGACGTCGCGATCAAGGTTCTGCCCGACGAGCCCGCCGGGGACCCCGGCCGGGTGGCGCGTTTCGAGCGCGAGGCCCGGATGCTCGCGGCCGTCAACCACGCGACGATCGCGGCGATCTACGGCGCCGAGGAGGACGGGCCGACCCGCTACATCGTGATGGAGCTGGTCGAGGGCGAAACGCTGGCGCAGCGCCTCGCGACCGGGCCTCTCGCGATCCCCGACGCCCTCCGCATCGGCTCCCAGATCGCCGAGGCTCTCGAGTTCGCGCACGAGAAGGGCGTCCTCCACCGGGACCTGAAGCCCGCCAACATCAAGGTCACGCCGGAAGGCAAGGTCAAGGTCCTCGACTTCGGGCTCGCCAAGGCGATGACCATCCCGTTCGCCGGGGACATGTCGCGCTCCCCGACCGTGGTCCTCGACACGTCGACGCCCGGCGAGATCGTCGGCACGCCCGAGTTCATGAGCCCCGAACAGGCCCGCGGCAAGGAGACCGACCGGCGGACCGACGTGTGGTCGTTCGGCTGCATCCTCTACGAGATGCTGACCGGCCGCCGGGCCTTCACCGGCGAAACGGTGCCGGACGTCGTCGGCGCGATCCTCCACAAGGAGCCGGACTGGTCGGCCCTTCCGCCCCGCACGCCGCAGCGCGTGCGCGAGCTGCTCGCCCGCTGCCTCGAGAAGGATCCGGGACGGCGGGTGCGCGACGCCGGAGACGTGCGGCTCGAGCTCGAGGCGACCCTCGCGGGACTCTCCGGAGCCGCCGTGCTCGGCGAGACGCCGCGGCGCTTCCCGTGGAGGACCGTCGCGGCGGCGCTTCTTCTCGTCGCCGCCGGGGTCGGAGCGTACTTCGCTCTCCGCCCCCGGACGCCGGCCGCGGGCCGGACGCGCCAGATCGCGGTGCTTCCCTTCCGCAATCTGACGGGCTCGCCCGACGGGGAGCTCATGGGCCTCGCGATGGCGGAAACGGTCAGCGCGCGCCTCGCCAACGTGCCCGGGCTGCAGGTCGTGACGCCCCGCGCCACGACGGAGGAGCTCGACGCCGACCCGAGCTTCACGCGCGTGGCCCGACGCCTCGGCGCGAACACGCTGCTCGCCGGGAGCCTCCAGCGCGAGAACGAGCGGTTCCGGATCATCTACCGCCTCGTCGACGCCGACGGACGCCAGCTCGCCGCCAACGCCCTCGACGGGTCGGAGATCTTCGCGCTGCAGGACCGGCTCGCCGACGGCGTCGTCCAGGACCTGCGCCTGCGGCGGGGAGCCCGACGGACGCCGACGCCGTCCGGGCTCGACACGACGGCCCTCCAGGAGCGCTACCTCCAGGCGATCGGCCTCCTCCAGCGCTACGACCGCCGGGACGGCGTCGAGCGGGCCCTTTCGATCCTCCAGTCCCTCGCGCAGGAACGGCCCAACTCGGCCCTCGTCCAGGCGGCCCTCGCGCGCGCCAACCTCGCGATGTTCGACTTCACGAAGGACCGGACGTTCGCGGACCGGGCGATCGCCGCGAGCGACGCCGCGCGCGGCCTCGACCCGGGCCTGCCCGAAGTGGACATCACCGTCGGCGAGACGCTCCTGCTGACCGGCCGCCCGAAGGAGGCCGGTGACGCATTTCGCCGCGCCCTCGCCGCGAACCCCGACAAGGTCGACGCGCTGCTCGGACTCGGCCGCGCGGCCGAGGCGGCGGGCGACGACGCGACGGCCGAGGACGCCTTCCGCCGGGCCATCGCCCTGCAGCCGTCCTTCGCGGTGTTCAACCAGCTCGGCGCCCTCCGCGCCGACCGCGGGCGATGGACGGACGCCGAGACCATGTTCCGGCGGGCCGCCGAGATCGCTCCCGACAGTTACCGTGCCTGGAGCAACCTCGGCGGCGTGGCGGCCCAGGCCTGCGACTTTCCGGCGGCCGCCGACGCGCTGCGCAAGGCCCTCTCCCTGCGCCCGGGCGACCCGATCCCCGCGTCGAACCTCGGACTGGCGCTCCTGTGGACCGGGCACCCGCGGGAGGCCGTCGCTTCGCTCGAGATCGCGACGCGCAGCGCCCCCAACGACTACCAGGTCTGGGCCTCCTACGGCGACGCGCTCTCCGAGAACGCCTCGAAGCCCGACGCCCTGCGCGCCTACGAGAAGGCCGTCGTCCTCGCCCGCGAAGCGATCCGGCTCAATCCGACCGACCTCGCGGCGCACTCCGTGCTCGGTGCGACCCTCGCGCGCTCGGGCAAGGCCGAGGAGGGCGCACGCGAGGTGCAGGCGGCGCTCGCCCTCGACGACCGCCATCCCAACGTGCTCGCGGACGCCGCCACGGTGGCCGCCCTTCGCGGGAAGCCGCCGGAGGCGCTCGACTGGCTCCGCCGCGCCGTCGCGGCCGGCTACTGCCGCCAGGTCATCGCACGCCAGCCGGAGTTCGCCTCCCTGCGAAACACTCCGGAATTTCAGTCGATCGTCGCCGCGCCGCACAAGGCGGCGGGCAGCTAGAAGCGGAGGTCGTCATGGCCAACGGCACCACCCGGTGGGGGTCGATACTCGTCGCGCTCGTGGTCGGATTCGCCCTGGGATGGCTCGTCGCCGGGAAGAAGGGCGGCGGACGTGCCGCCGAAACCCCGGGAAAGAAGCACATCGTGGTCATCGGTCCCGCCGCGGATCACCTGAGCGAGCCCAGGGTCTACATCTCCAAGGCGGACCCGAAGGAGATGATCTGGCTCTCGAACGAAAGACAGTCGCTGAAGATCGTCTTTCCGAAGAAGCAGGCAAAGCTGCCCCCGCAGGCGCAGGGCAAGAAGCCCTTCCAGCAGATGCACGAGGACGGGGATGACTGGGTCTTCGACCGGGGGTGCGGCGGGGGCCAGTGCCTCTCGGGTCCAATCAATCCCGATCTCGACCCCGGGGCGTGGGGAGACCTCGAGTACAAGTACGACCAGATCCTGGCCGGCGACCGGAAGGACGGCTGGATCGTGATCCAGAGGTAGTCGCGGGCACCCCACCGGCATTTCGATCGACCCGACCGGTGACAATCCGCGGCGATCCGAGCCGCCTGACGGACGTTTCTCGTCAGTCGGACTGCCTTGGTCGAAACGAAGCCACGTGTTTTCAATGCCTTAGGCGCTGGCGTTCGCCTTGCTCACTGTACGTGGCGAGAGGCGCCCGGCTCGGCCGGGTGTGAGAAGTCAGCATGTACGACGTCGCCGTGGACCGAGCCGCCATGAGGGAAGAGATCCTGGGGCCCCTGTTCCAGCGCCACGTGGTCAGCCTTTCCGGAACCGTCGACGAGCGCTGGCTCGAGTCGTTCCAGAACGTCCAGAAGGACTCCGAGCTGTTCAAGCGCTACGTGCTGGACCAGCGCAAGGGCCTCGTGTCCTTCACCTGCCGGGCGAGCGACGGGGCGACCGTGGTCGAGACGTTTCTCGAGCGGCTCGCGCTGCTCGTCGAGATGGTCAATCTCCACGCCACCTGCTCGGCGGCCGGCCCGCAGGCGGTCGAGGTCTCGAGCATCTCGCTCTGAAACGGGGGCGGGCGGTCTCCGAACAGGACCCCGGCGGCCGTCCGCCGTCCGCCGCCTGCCGAATCCGCCTCCGCCGGGCCGCCCCACCGTCGTATCCTTGATGCACACAGTCTGACGGAGAAACCGGCGCCATTTGACGTCATGGAACTGATTTCCGTTCGCATCGAGGAATCTCCTCTCGCGAGGGGATACGTGCGTCTCGTCGGAGACGTCGTCTACGACGACCGGCCCGGGGCGCCGGAGTCCTACTGGTTCGAAGTCCGCGAGGAGCACGCCGCGTCCCTGAGCCTGTCCGGAAACCCCTGGCTCGCCTGCCTCCTGCCGCTCGCGGCCACGCTCGGCGAGGACCTTCGCCTCGGCGTCCCGGTCGATCCCAGGCTCGCGGACGGGGCCGAGCGGATCGTGAAGACCTGGACGGAGTGGTACCGCAAGAGGTATCCGGAGCTCCGCGCGATCTCGATCCACACCGCCCGCGCGCCGTCTCGTCCCGGCTCCGCCCCGAGGGAAACGGCGGCATTCTTTTCGGGAGGCATCGATTCCTTCTATACAGTCCTCCGCAACGCCGAAGCGCAGGACCGCGTCGCCTCCCCGACGATCGACCGGCTTCTGTGGGTCGGCGGATTCGACCTTCCGCTCGAGGCTCCCGAGGAGGAGTTTCACCGGCTTCGTGACCGGCTCGCGCAGGCGGCCGGCGAGCTCGGCAAGCCACTTCTGGCCGTCACGACGAACCTCCGGACGCTCCGGTTTCGTAAAGCCCGCTGGGGGCAGGTCTCTCACGGCGGCGCGCTCGCTGCCGTCGGCCTCGCACTCGAGCCCCTCTTTCACTCGATCTACATCGCCGCCACGCATGAGAGCGGGCCAGTGAAGCCGTGGGGGTCGCATCCCGAGACCGATCCCCTCTGGTCGACGAGCGCCACGCGATTCCTTCACGACGGAGCCGGAATCCGGCGCAGCCAAAAGACCGAATACGTGTCACGGTCCGACGTCGCGATGCGGTCCCTTCGAGTGTGCTTCCTTTCGGGGTCCGCCGAAAATTGCTGCGACTGCAGGAAGTGCTACCTCGCGATGCTGAACCTGGAAGTGATCGGCGCCCTGCCACGGTGCTCGGTCTTTCCGCGACCCGTCGATCTCGATCGGGTTCGACACGTCTATCTCCGCGGTCCGGCGTACCAACGCCTTTATCGCGACATCGAGCTCCGAGCCCGCGCGGCGGGCCGCACGGAAATCGCCGAAGCGATCGCGGTCTGTCGCCGGAGATCCCGTCTCATCAGACCGATGATCCAGGCGCTCGACTGGCTCCGCCCGAAGCGGGGTCTCTGGCGCATCGCACGAAGGCTGCGGCCGGCCGTCGAGCGAAACCTGATTCCGTAGAGAGACGCATGAAGGCCCCCGCGAAGTCGCTTTCCCCCACCGTCGCGGCGCTCGCCGCGCTCGTCGGCGGATTCGCCTTCGGGATCGCGCTCCACGGGTCGGACGCTCCGTGGGTCGGGCGGCTCGCCGAGGCCGTCGCGGTCGTCGGCCAGATGTGGGTGGCGGCCCTCCGCATGGCCGCGTTTCCGCTGGTGATCACGCTGACGCTCGCCGCAATCGTCGGCGCGCGGCGCGAGGGCTCGATCGGCTCGCTCGGCGTGCGCACCGTGGCGCTCTTCGGCGCGATGCTCCTCGGGGCCGGACTGATCGCCTTCGCCGTCACGGCGCCGGCGGTCGCCCTCTACCCCATCGACGACGCAACCGCTTCGGCGTTCCTCGCCCGGGGACCCTCTGGCCCGGCGCCCGACCGGGGCGCCGGAGCGCCCGCCTCGCTCGCCGGCTGGCTGCTGTCGCTCGTCCCGACCAACATCTTCCAGGCGGCGTCGAACGGGGAGATCCTCCCGATCCTGCTCTTCACCGTGCTCTTCGCCTTCGGCGTCCGGAGGCTCGAGACCGAGTCCCGGGAGCTTCTGGGCCGGCTGTTCCGGGCGCTCGCCGACGCGATGATGACGATCGTCGGCTTCCTGCTCCGGCTGCTGCCCCTCGGCGTCTTCTCGCTCTGCGCCGCCTTCGCGTTCCGGGCCGGCGTCCGCGTGACCGGCGTCGTCGCCGTCTGGATCGTCCTGGTCTCCTCGGTCCTCCTCTTCGTGACGCTCCTGCTCTACCCGCTCACGCTCGTCGCGGGCCGGGTCTCGCTCCGCCGTTTCGCCCGGGGGGCCGCGCCGGCCCAGGTCGTCGCGGTCAGCACGCGGTCCTCGATGGCGTCGCTGCCGGCGATGGTTTCCGGCGGCCGTGAGCACCTCGGATTTCCCGCGTCGGCCACCGGCTTCGTCCTGCCGCTCGCGGTCGCGTCGTTCAAGCTGAACATGACGATCTCCGGGCCCGTGAAGCTGCTCTTTCTCGCCCACGTCTTCCAGCGGCCGCTCGGCGCGACACAGCTCGCCGCATTCCTCGCGATCGAGCTGATCCTGAGCTTCAGCACCGCCCCGATCCCGAGCATGGGGACCATCCGGAGCATCCCGGCCTACCTGGCCGCGGGCATCCCGATCGAGGCCGTGCTCCTGCTCAACGCGGTCGACACGATCCCCGACATCTTCAAGACTCTCGTCAACGTCACCGCCGACATGAGCGCGGCGACGATTCTCTCGCGGCGCGAGCGGCACGCGGCGGTCCCCGATGCCGCCGCGCGCCCCGCCGAAGTTACGGCGCGATCTTCTGGTAGTTCGAGTTCGTGACCGTGACCTGGATCGCCTTGGCCGGCGCGTTCAGCACGGTGTTGGCCGGATAGCTCGTTCCGTCCGGCAGCATCGCGAACTGCACCGCGAGGCTGACCGGCTGCGACGGGTCGTCGATGTACGAGTTGACGTTCAGCGCCGCGAGCTTCTTCGTCGCCATGTTGAAGTCGAGGTTCATCGAGTCGTTCGGCTTCGCGTAGTTCCGGAAGACGAGCCCGGCCTCCCCGGATCCCGGCCGGTCGAGGCTGACGTTGCCGGCCTGGAAGGCCTGCTCCATCTTCTGGGATTGCGGCGGAACGTACATTCCGATGACGGCCCGGGCGGACTGCATGTACTCGCCCATCTCCTCTTTCTTCTCTTCGACGATGCGGCGCTTCAGCGGTCCCATCTTCTGCTGCTCGGGCGGCGGCCCGACGGGCGTCTTGGCGACCTGGCCGTCCGGCCCGTAGCGGCAGCTCATCTGCTTGGTGTTCTTCACCTGGCCGTTCAGGGCGACCTGGGTCGTTTCCGTCCACGCATACTTGTGCAGCTGCGCCTGGTTGGCGGCCTGCGACTGCTTGATCGCCGCCAGCTTGGTCTGGATGACTTCCTTCATCATCCCGCCCTGTTGGGCGGCGAGGGTCCCGGCGAGCCCGGCCGCCAGGGCCGCGAGCAGTGAACGACGCTTCGCTCCGGTCGAGAAATCGCGCATCGACGAAGCTCCTTTCGTTTCCAATCGGTTCGAGGCTGGTCGCGGATTCTATCCTTGACCGGAGACGGCGGAAGGGTCCGTGGGGACCGGCGCGGCGCCCGCGGCCGGCCGCTTTCGCTCGGCCCAGCCCCGCAGCACGACGAAGAACGCCGGAACGAACAGGACGGCGAGGCAGGTCGAGGCGAGCATGCCCGTCGAGACCGCCAGGCCGAGGGAGCGGCGGGCGCTCGCCCCGGCGCCCCGCGCGAGCAGCAGCGGCAGCACCCCGAGAATGAACGTGAACGAGGTCATGACGATCGGACGAAAGCGCGCCTGCGAGGCCTCCACGGTGGCGTCGACGAGGCTTCGTCCCGCCGCCCGGCCCTCGAGGGCCATCTCGACGATCAGGATGGCGTTCTTCGCCGACAGCGCGATCAGCAGCACCAGGCCGATCTGCACGTAGAGGTTGTTCGCCACGTGCAGGCCGAGCAGGGCGCCGACCGTGCCGAGCAGCGCGAGAGGCACCGCCAGGATGACGGCCGCCGGCGTGACCCAGCTCTCGTACTGTCCGGCGAGGACGAAATAGACGAGCAGGATCCCGAGGGCGAAGATCACGTACGTCGAGCTCCCGACGAGCTTTTCCTGGTACGACATCGCCGTCCACTCGTACGTCATCCCGGGCGGCAGCGTCTCGCGGGCGATCCGTTCCATCGTCTCCATCGCCTGGCCCGAGCTGAACGCGGCGTTGGCCGCGCCGTTGATGGTGGCGGAGGGATACAGATCGTAGAGCGTGACGACGGCCGGCCCCCGCGTCTTCTCCAGCCGCGCCACGGTGCCGAGGGGCACCATCTGCCCCCCGCTCGCGCGGATGTAGTAGCCGGAGAGGCTGCCCGTCTCGCGCCGGAACGGCGCGTCCGCCTGGGCGTAGACCATGTACTGGTGGCCGAAGCGCGTGAACTGGTTGACGAAGCTCGAGCCCAGGTACGCCTGCACCGTGGCGTAGACGTCGCCGACGTCGACTCCCAGGTTCTCGGCCTGCGTCTTGTCGACGTGGATCGTGATCTGCGGGACCTCGGCGCGCAGCGGCGTCAACGCCATCCGGATCGCCGGGTCCGCCTTCGCGCGCTCGACGATGGCGTCGGCCGCCTGCTGCAGCCGGACGTAGTCCGCGCTCCCGTCGGTCAGCTCGACCTGCATCTGGAAGCCGCCCGAGAGGCCGAGCCCCTGGATCGGGGGCGGCACGAGCACCATCGTGCGCGCGTCCTGGAACCGCGCGAGGCGGGCCGAGAGGTCCTCGTAGATCGAGAGCAGGTCCTCCCCCTTCCCGCGGCGGCTCCAGTCCTTGAACATCAGGTAGATGATCCCGGCGTTGGCGAGCGACGCGTTGCTGTCGAGCGGCGACAGGCCCCCGATCGAGATCGTCCGCTCGAGGGCCGGGTTCTCCCGGCAGATCCGCGCGAGCTCGTCCATGGCCTTCTCGGTCCGCTCGAGCGAGGCCCCGTCGGGAAGCTGGACCGTGACCATGGCGTAGCCCTGGTCCTCGGTGGGGATGAAGCCGGTGGGCACGCGGGTCAGGCCCCAGCCGGCCAGCCCGATCAGCACCAGCGCCGCCGCCGCCATCCGGCCGCTGCGCTCCACCATGAACCGGATCACCCGCACGTACCGCCGCTCCACCGGCTCGTACACCGCGTTGAACCACCGGAAAAACACCGCCTTCTTCGCCTGCGGGTCCCGCGCCCTCAGCCACAACGCGCACTGCGTCGGCTTCAAAGTCAACGCGTTCACCGCCGAAATCAACGCCGTCACCGCGATCACCAGCGCGAACTGCCGGTACATCTGCCCCGTGATCCCCGGCATGAACGCCGGCGGCAGAAACACCGACATCAGCACCAGCGTGATCCCGATGATCGGGCCGAACAGCTCCTTCATCGCGTCGATCGCGCCCTGCTTCGGCGTCTGGCCGCGCTCCACGTGCTGCGACACCCCCTCCACCACCACGATCGCGTCGTCCACCACGATCCCGATCGCCAGCACCACCGCGAACAGCGTCAGCAGGTTGATCGAAAAACCCATCGCCGCCATCCCCGCAAACGCCCCGATGATCGTCACCGGCACCGTCGTCGCCGGCACCAGCGTCGCCCGCCAGTCCTGCAGAAACACCACGATCACCACCAGCACCAGCAAGCCCGCCTCGAACAGCGTGTGGTAAACCTCGCTCACCGACTCCTTCACGAACGTCGTCGTGTCGAACGGAATCGAGTACTCCAGTCCCTCGGGAAAGTCCCGGGCGAGCTCCGTCATCTTCGACCGCACCCGGGCGGCGGTGTCGAGGGCGTTGGCGCCCGGGGAGCTGGTAGATCGCGATCCCGCCGGCGACGCGGTCGTCCATCTTGAAGAACTGGTCGTAGGTCTGGGCGCCGAGCTCGACCCGGCCGACGTCGCGGACCCGGGTGATCTGCCCGCCGGCGCTCTTGACGATGACGTCCTCGAACTCCTCCGCCCGGGAGAGGTTGCCGCCGACGTCGATCGTGAGCTGGAAGGACTCTCCGGCCGGGACCGGCGGCGCGCCGATCTGGCCGGCGGCGACCTAGGCGTTCTGCGCCTGGATCGCCGAGACGACGTCGCTCGGCGTCAGGGACCGCTGCCGCATCTGCTCCGGGTCGAGCCAGACCCGCATGCTGTAATGCGCCGATGCCGAAGACCGTGACGTCGCCCACGCCCGGCACGCGCGCCAGCTCGTCGCGCAGCTGGAGCGTCGCGTAGTTGCGAGAGGTAGAGCGCGTCGTAGGTGCCGCTCTTCGAAGTCAGCGTGACGATCTGGAGGATGGCCGTCGACTTCTTCTTGGTCACCACGCCCTGCTGCTGCACGTCCTGGGGAAGCTGCGCCAGGGCCAGCGGCGACGCGGTTCTGCACCAGCACCTGGGCCATGTCGAGGTTCGTGCCGACGCTCGAACGTGACGGTCAGCGTGTAGCGGCCGTCGTTGGTCGAGGTCGACGACATGTAGAGCATGCCCTCGACGCCGTTGACCTGCTGCTCGATCGGCAGCGGCGACCGTCTCGGCGACCATCTGGCGAATTGGCCCCCGGGATAGCTCGCCGTGACCTGGACGGTCGGCGGCGTGATCGGCGGGTACTGCGCCACCGGCAGCACCCCCAGCGCCACCGCGCCCAGCAGCATCGTCACGAACGCGATGACGTTCGCGAGAACCGGCCGCTCGATGAAGAACTTCGCCAGCACGGGAATGCGCCGTCAAATCCCCGGTCGTAGGGGCGGGGCTGGGTTGCCGACGGCCTGCGGCCGTCGTCTCCTTCTGCCGGGGGTCGTCCGCTGGTGGTCGGACCGCCCCCGCCCTCCCGGCCATTGCATTCGCCGGCGGCCGCAAGGGCCGCCCCTACTTTTCTGGAGCCTCACGGGCCGGCTTCCTCCGCTCGATCCAGCGCTGCAGGACGACGTAGAGCGAGGGCACGAAGAGGACGGCGAGCCCGGTCGACGCGAGCATTCCGGCCGCGACCGCGACGCCGAGGGAGCGCCGGGCCGCCGCGCCGGCGCCGGTGGCGAGGACGAGCGGCAGCACCCCGAGGATGAACGTGAACGACGTCATCAGGATCGGCCGGAAGCGCACCCGCGAGGCGTCCACCGTGGCCTCCTCGATGCTCCGGCCCTTCTCCCGGCCCTCCCGCGCCATCTCGACGATGAGGATGGCGTTCTTGGCCGACAGCGCGATCAGCAGCACCAGGCCGATCTGCACGTAGATGTTGTTGGCGAAGCCGAGGCCGAGCAGCGCCGCCGCCGTGCCGAGCAGGGCCATGGGCACGGCCAGGATGACGGCCGCCGGGATGATCCAGCTCTCGTACTGCCCCCGCGAGGGCGAAGTAGACGAGCAGGAGCGAGAGGGCGAAGATGAAGTAAGTGGAATTGCCCACCAGCCGTTCCTGGTAGGACATGGCCGTCCACTCGAAGCTCATGCCGCGGGGAAGCACCCGGTTCGCGATCTTCTCCATCGCGTCGAGGGCCTGCCCGGAGCTGTACCCGTCGGCCGGCTGGCCGTTGACCGTCGCCGCCGGGAACAGGTTGTAGAGCGAGACGACCGACGTCCCGAGGGCGGCGACGAATCTCGGCGAGCGCGCCCACCGGAGCCATGCCGCCGCCGGAGCCGCGCACGTAGAGGTTCTTGACGTCGTCGGCGTTGAGCCGGCGGAGCGGGTCGGCCTGGAGATACACCATGTAGTTGTGGCCGTAGCGCGTGAAGAGGTTCACGAAGCCTCGAGCCCAGGTAGATCTGCACGGTCTGGTAGACGTCGCCGACGTTGACGCTGCGCGTCGCCGCCTGGGTCTTGTCGACCCGCAGGGTCACCTGCGGCACCGACGCGCGGAAGGCGGTGAAGGCGCCGACGACCTCGGGCGCGCGGCCGGCCTCGGGACGATCTCGTCGGTCACGCGCTGCAGCCGCTCGAAGTCGTAGCTCCCGTCGGTCAGCTCGACCTGCATCTGGAAGCCGTTCGAGGCGCCGAGGCCCTGGATCGGGGCCGGGACGCAGGACGCGGGTGCGGGCCTCCTGCACCCCGGCGAGCGCCCGGCGGAGGTGCCCGACCACGGCTTCGAGGTCCTGCGCCTTCCCGCGCTCGCTCCAGTTCTTCAGCATCAGGTAGACGATGCCGGCGTTGGCGAGCGACACGTCGCCGTCGAGCGGCGAGGGGCCGCCCGTGCCGATCGCGATCGCGTGCGCCGCGCCGGGGGTCTCGAGGCCGATCTTCGAGACCCGGTCCATGACGTTCTGCGTGCGCTCGAGCGACGCGCCGTCCGGCATCTGAACGGCGATCATCACGTAGCCCTGGTCCTCGGTGGGGATGAAGCCGGTGGGCACGCGGGTCAGGCCCCACCCGACCAGCCCGATCAGCACCAGCGCCGCCGCCGCCATCCGACCGCTGCGCTCCACCATGAACCGGATCACCCGCACGTACCGCCGCTCCACCGGCTCGTACACCGCGTTGAACCACCGGAAAAACACCGCCTTCTTCGCCTGCGGGTCCCGCGCCCTCAGCCACAACGCGCACTGCGTCGGCTTCAAAGTCAACGCGTTCACCGCCGAAATCAACGCCGTCACCGCGATCACCAGCGCGAACTGCCGGTACATCTGCCCCGTGATCCCCGGCATGAACGCCGGCGGCAGAAACACCGACATCAGCACCAGCGTGATCCCGATGATCGGGCCGAACAGCTCCTTCATCGCGTCGATCGCGCCCTGCTTCGGCGTCTGGCCGCGCTCCACGTGCTGCGACACCCCCTCCACCACCACGATCGCGTCGTCCACCACGATCCCGATCGCCAGCACCACCGCGAACAGCGTCAGCAGGTTGATCGAAAAACCCATCGCCGCCATCCCCGCAAACGCCCCGATGATCGTCACCGGCACCGTCGTCGCCGGCACCAGCGTCGCCCGCCAGTCCTGCAGAAACACCACGATCACCACCAGCACCAGCAACCCCGCCTCGAACAGCGTGTGGTAAACCTCCGTCACCGACTCCTTCACGAACGTCGTCGTGTCGAACGGAATCGAATACTCCAGTCCCTGCGGGAAGCCGGGCGCGAGGGTGGCGAGCAGCCGGCGGACTCCCTTTGCCGTGTCGAGGGCGTTGGCGCCCGGGAGCTGGTAGATCGCGATCCCGCCCGCAGGCTTGCCGTCCATGCGGTAGACCTGGCTGTAGCTGCGCGCGCCGAGCTCCACCCGGCCGATGTCGCGGATGCGGGTGACCTGGCCGTTCGCCGCGGTCTTCAGGATGATCTCGCCGAACTCCGAGGCGTCCGAGAGCGAGGATGGCACGTTGGCCGTGATCTGGAAATCCTGGCCGGCCGGCGTCGGAGGCATCCCGACCTGGCCGGCGGCGACGTAGGCGTTCTGGGACTGGAGCGCGCTCACGACGTCCGAAGGCATGAGCGAGCGCTGCCGCATCTGCTCGGGGTCGAGCCAGACGCGCATGCTGTACTCGCCGACCCCGAAGCACGACGATGTCGCCGACGCCCGGAAGCCGCGCGAGCTTGTCCGAGAGCTGGAGCGTCGCGAAATTCGACAGGAAGAGCGCGTCGAATCGCTCGTTCTTCGACGAGAGCGTGATGATCTGGAGGGGCGACGTCTCCTTCTTCTTCGTCACGACGCCCTGCTGCTGGACGGCGGCCGGGGAGCTGCGCCATGGCCGCGGACACGCGGTTCTGGACCAGCACCTGGGCGAAGTCGAGGTCCGTGCCGACCTGGAAGGTCACCGTGAGCGTGTAACGGCCGTCGGACGTGCAGTTGGACTGCATGTAGAGCATCTTCTCGACGCCGTTGACCTGCTGCTCGATCGGAGCGAACGGTTCCGACGAGCGTCTTCGCGGAGGCCCCGGGATACGTCGTCGTCACCTGGACGGTCGGCGGCGTGATCGGCGGGTACTGCGACACCGGCAGCACCCCCAGCGCCACGGCGCCCAGCAGGATCGTCACGAACGCGATGACGTTCGCGAGAACCGGACGCTCGATGAAGAACTTCGCCATCACGTCGCTCGCGCTGCGCTTGAGGTCTGGCTTCGCCACCGGCGGGCGGCTCGCGGACGGCGCTCGACCGCCCGCCTGACGCCTCTCGCTCCGCGCTCGCTCCCGCGGCGCGCGCCTCCTCCCTCGGTTACTTCGGGAGACTTCGCGCGCCGCGAACGTAATCACGATTTCTGCGGCAGGATGGTGGCGACGTTCACGGCTTGGAAGCGCTCGATGCTGGCGGAGCCTCGGTGGGCGCGACTTTCTCGCCCACCCGCGCGTTGAGGAGGCCGTTGACGACGACCCGGTCGGCTTCGGACAGGCCGCTCCGGACCGCGAGCCGGCCGTCGGTCACGGGACCCTTGACGATGGACCGCCGCTCGACGAGGTCGGCCGGCGTCACGACGAAGACGAAGTCGCCCTGCTGGTCGTTGCCGACGGCGCTCGCCGGGATCGCGTGAGCATCGGCCGGGATCGCCGAGGGGGATCCGGACGCGCGCGAAGAGGCCCGGAAAGAGCGTCGTCTCCCGGTTCTCGCAAGATGCCGCGCAGCGCGATGGTTCCCGTCGAGGTGAGAGAGCGAGTTGTCGGCGAAATTGAGCACGCCGACGTGCGGGTAGCCCGTCTCGTTCTGCAGGCCCACCTCGACCGGCGCCTTCCCGATGTTCGAGCCGACCTCGATCTTGAGCCGGCGCATCTCGTCCCGCAGCTGCAGGGCGTCGCGCTCGTTCAGGTCGAAGTTCACGTAGATCGGGTGGAGCTGCTCGATCGTCGCGAGGACCGTGGGGCCCGGACGACCCCACCAGGTTGCCCGGGATCGACCTGCCGCGCGCCCGAGCCGGCCGTCGAAGGGCGCCGTGACCCTCGTGTACCCCAGGT
>CAVXTP010000009.1:0-195198 GCA_963764715.1 uncultured Acidobacteriota bacterium | reverse complement strand
ACGTCGCCGACGAACGTGCGGCGCATCGCCTCCGTCTTCTCGAGGCGCGAAACGTCGCGCAGAACGCCCACCGCCGCGGCCCGGTGGCCCTCGGGAAGTGGCACGACGGTGATGTGCCAGACGCGATCGTCGGGCAGGCGGACGGTCCGTTCGGTCGTCTCCCCCGTCCGCGCGGTGGCTTCGAAGCAGTCGTAGAGCGGTTTCTCGCGCAGGAGCTCGTAGACGCCGCGGCCCGCCGGCGTCGGAACGCCGGTCATGGCCGCGAAGCTCTCGTTGGACTCGAGGACCTTCAGCTTCGAATCGACGACCACGAGGCCGTCGGGCAGGGTCTCGAAGACCATGGCCGCCAGGCGCCGCTCGCCCTCCGCCCGCTCGAGCGCGGCGTTGAGCGAGTCCTTCATCCGCTGGACCGCCCCGGAGAGGAGCTGGACCTCCTCGCCGCCGGCCCGCGGCAGGTCGCGGCCGAAGTCGCCGGCGGCGATCGCCGCGGCGCTCCGGGTGAGCTCCGCGATCGGCTCCGAGAACCGCCGGGACGCCGCCGATCCGATCAGGAAGAGAACGAGGCAGGCGGCGGCGATCGCCAGGCGCATCGCCCAGAGGTAGCCGAGCTCGACCTGGCGCAGGCGGGCCTCGGAAACCGCCAGCCGCAGCACGCTTCCGTCCGGGAGCTTCCGCGCTTCGTAGAGCATGGGCCGCTGCTCGGTCGGCGAGACGCGGCGGGAGCGCCCGGTCCCGCTCCGCACCGCCTGCCGCACCTCCTCGCGGGCGGCGTGGTTCTCCATCGACGGCACGTCCGCCGGCAGCAGGTCGGTGTCGTCGAGGACCCGGCCGTCGGGGTCGATGTAGGTCACGCGGCACTCGAGCTGCTTCGCGGCCGCTCGGAGAAAGGCGTCGCGCCCGGCGTCCGGCACGACGCCGCGCGCCAGGTCGTCCGCGAGGTGCTCGAGCTCCCGCCCGAACCGTTCGGCGACGCGCTCGGACACGGCGCGGCCGATGACGGCGTCGGACACGAGCACGAGCACGGCGACCGTCGCCGCCGCGAGGATCGCGAAGAGCGCGGTGAATCGGGCGCGAAGCTTCATCGGACCGCGGTGCCTACGGGTTGGCCCCCTCGCGGTAACGATAGCCGAGACCGACGACCGTCTCGATGCGCTGGTCCCCGAGCTTGCGCCGCAGCGCGCGGATGTGGACGTCGACCGTCCGCGTCTCGACGTCCGCGTCGTAGTCCCACAGACGCGCGAGGATGGCGTCGCGCGTCACGACGCGGTTCCGGTTGCGGATGAGGAGCCACAGGAGGTCGAACTCCTTTTTTGTCAGGTGCACGCGCCGGCCGCCGAGCGCGACCTCGAACCGGGCGCGGTCGACGACGAGCTCGCCGTCGCGGAAGACCTCCTCCTCGGACGTCTCGAAGGCCGCCACGCGCCGCAGGTGGGCGTGGACCCGCGCCAGAAGCTCGCGCATCGAGAAGGGCTTGGTGATGTAGTCGTCGGCGCCGATCTCGAAGCCGAGGAGCTTGTCGCGCTCCTCGACCCGCGCCGTCAGCATGATGATCGGGACCTTGCGCGTCTCGTCGGCCCGGCGCAGCTCCCGGCACAGGGCCAGGCCGTCGATGTCCGGCAGGTTCAGGTCGAGGATCACGAGGTCGAACGGCTTTTCCTGCACGGCCGCCAGGGCCGCCAGCCCCGACACGTAGTGCTCGACCTGGTACTTCTTTTCCTTGCGGAGGTTCAGGCGGATCGTGTACGCGATGTCGGCGTCGTCCTCGATCAGGGCGATGCGCTTCATCGCGCCCGTGTGCGCCTCGCCGCGCGGGGCCGCGCCGTCTTTGCCTTTGGTCACCACCGACTTCATTCGCTCCTTCCTCCTAGCCGAACCGGCCGGTGATGTAGTCCTCGGTGATCTTCTGGCCGGGGTTGGTGAAGATCTTCTCCGTGCGGTCGTGCTCGACGAGCCGGCCGAGCATGAAGAATGCCGTGAACTCGGACACGCGGGCGGCCTGCTGCATGTTGTGCGTGACGATGACGATCGTGTAGTCGCGCTTGAGCTCGTAGATCAGCTCCTCGACCTTGGCCGTCGCGATCGGATCGAGCGCCGAGCACGGCTCGTCCATCAGGAGGACCTCCGGCTCGACGGCGAGGGCGCGGGCGATGCAGAGCCGCTGCTGCTGGCCGCCCGAGAGCCCCATCGCCGAGGCGTCGAGGCGGTCCTTGACCTCGTCCCAGAGCGCCGATCGACGCAGCGCCTTCTCGACGCGGTCCGGGATCTCGGAGCGCGGGCAGAGTCTGTTGATCTTCAGGCCGTAGGCGACGTTGTCGGCGATCGACTTCGGGAAGGGGTTCGACTTCTGGAAGACCATGCCGACGCGGCGGCGCAGGTCGACCACGTCGGTGCCGGGGCCGTAGATGTCCCGGCCGTCCAGGAGCACCTCGCCCTCGACGACCGTGTCCGGGATGATGTCGTTCATGCGATTGAGGCACCGGAGATACGTCGACTTGCCGCACCCCGACGGGCCGATGAAGGCCGTGACCGTCTTCTCGGGAATCTCGAGCGAGATGTCCCAGAGAGCCTGCTTCGAGCCGTAGGAGAAGCTCAGGCGGCGCGACTCCATCCGCAGGGCGCGGCCCGCCATCGGAGATTCTTCGGGACGTTCTCCCCTGCCCGCAACCGGGGCCGGGGCGCTCGGTCCGACCGGAGCTTCCACGCTGACCTCCAGTGTATCGCTCACGCGCGATGCATCCTCTCGAGCCTGCGGGTGACGACCCGCGCCAGGACGGAGAAGGTGAAGACGAACGCGACGAGGACGAGCGCGCCGGCCCAGGCCTGGCGGTGCCAGTCGTCGTACGGCGAGACCGCGTAGGTGTAGATCTGGACGGGCAGCGACGCGATCGGCTGATCGAGGCGCGTGGAGAAGAACCGGTTGTTGAACGCCGTGAAGAGCAGCGGCGCCGTCTCGCCGGCGATCCGCGCCAGGGCCACGAGGATCCCGGTCATGATGCCGGGCAGCGCCGCCGGGACCATCACCGAGAACGCGGCGCGCGCCCGCGTCGCGCCGAGGGCGAGCGAGCCTTCGCGCAGAGTGCCGGGCACCAGATTCAGGAGCTCCTCGGTCGTTCGCGTGATGATGGGAATCATCATGAAGCCGAGGGCGAGCCCGCCCGCGAGCGCCGAGAAGTGCTTCACGGGAAGGACCGCCAGCCCGTAGGCGAAGATGCCGATGACGATCGACGGGACGCCGTTCAGGACGTCCGCCGTGAACCGGACGAGGGACGCGAACCTCTTCTTGCCGTACTCGGACAGGTAAACGCCGGCGATGACTCCGACGGGCACCGCGACGGCGGATGCGATCGCGATGAGGAAGAGCGTGCCGAGCATCGCGTTGGCCATCCCTCCCCCGGTCTCGCCGACGGGTTTCGGCATCTTCGTGAAGAAGTCCCAGCTGAGCGACGAAAAGCCTTTCTGGAGAACGTAGGCGAACACGAAGAACAGCGGCACGAGGGCGACGACGACCGACCCCGCGCAGAGAAGCACGACGAGGGACGAGAGTGCCTTGCGCCGGCGGGTCCGATTCATGCCGCCGCCTTCGGTTCGGCGGGCGACGCGGGCATCGCGGCCTTCGGAATCCGGATCTTCACTTCCCGCGTCACGCTCCAGATGAGCAGACGGGACAGGGCGTTCACGACCACCGTGATGACGAAGAGAACGAGACCGATCTCGATGAGAGCCGAGAGATAGAGGTCGTCCGCGGCCTCCGTGAACTCGTTGGCAATGACGGCCGCCATCGTGTACTGGGGCGCGAAGAGGGAGGCCGTCACCTGGGGGTTGTTGCCGATGACCATGGTGACGGCCATCGTTTCCCCGACGGCCCGGCCGAACCCGAGAATGACGGCTCCGAGGATTCCCGTGCGTCCGAACCGCAGCGCCGCCTGGATCGCCTCCCATCGCGTCGCGCCGAGCGCGTAGGCCGCCTCGCGCTGCGTGGCCGGCACGGCCTTGAGGACCTCGCGCGCGACCGACGAAGTGAACGGGATGACCATGACGGCCAGAATCAGCGCCGCCGCGCCCATGCCGACGCCCAGGGGCGGGCCGGTGAAGAGCGGGATCTTCCTCATCCACGCGGGTGTGATGGTCTGCAGATGCCGAACGATCGGCACCAGCACGAAAACGCCCCAGAGCCCGTAGACGATGGAAGGGATGGCCGCGAGAAGCTCCGTCAGAAACGCGAGCGGCGTGCGCAGGGCCCTCGGCGAGATTTCCGAGAGAAAGATCGCGATGCCGATCGCCACCGGCGTCGAGATCAGCATCGCCAGGATCGACGAATACAACGTGCCCCAGATGAACGGCAGCGCCCCGAACTCGCCGGCGACCGGATCCCACACCTTGCCCGTCCAGAATCGGAAGCCGAACTTCGCGATCGAAAGGTTCGAGGTGCGGTAGAGCTCCCAGAAGATGCCGACGACGAGGAGAACCACGAGCAGGGCAAAGAACCCCGTCCCCAGCCGGAATCCGCGGTCGTCGGCACTCCCGCGCGAGGACGGGGTTTTCATCGTTCCCGTGGACCCTACAGCTTGATCCGCTTGAGGGCTTCCATTTCCAGCGCGACGACGTCGGAAGGCAGCGGTGCGTACCCCAGGTTGGCCGCGAACTTCTGCCCGTCGGTCAGGGCCCACTTCATGAAGTCGACCATGATGCGCGCCCGCTGCTTGTCCTTGGGACTCTCGTAGAACAGCATCCACGTGAAGGACGAGATCGGGTAGACGTCCTTGCCCGGAGCGTTGGTGATCGACACGCGGAAGTCCGCGGGCATCAGCTTGCTCGCCGCGGCCGCCGCGGCCGTCACGGAGGCGAGGCTCGACTTCACGAATTCACCGTCCATGTTGCGCACGGAGCCGTAGGAGATCTTGTTCTGGATGGCGTAGATCAGCTCGACGTACCCGAAGGCGCCCGGCGTCTGCTTGACGAGCCCGGCGACGCCCTCGTTGCCCTTGCCGCCGACGCCGACCGGCCAGTTGACGGACGTCGAGACGCCGACCTTCTTCTTGAACTCCGGCGAGACCTTGGAGAGGTAGTCGACCCAGATGTAAGTCGTCCCCGAGCCGTCCGAGCGGTGCGCGACGGCGATGTCCGTGCCCGGCAGCGAAACGCCCGGGTTGATGGACGCGATCGCGGGATCGTTCCACTTCGTGATCTTGCCCAGGATGATGTCGGCGATGGCCTGGCCGGTGAATTTCAGGTCCGGATCACCGGGCAGGTTGTAGACCGGAACGACGCCGCCGAGCACCGTCGGAAGATGCAGGACCTTACCCGGAGCCGCCTGCATCTGGTCCGGCGTCATCGGGCCGTCGGAGGCGCCGAAGAAGACCGTCTGGTTCGTGAGCTGACGGATCCCGCCGCCCGAACCGATCGACTGGTAGTTGATCTCGACCTCGGGGTGCAGTTTGTGGTACTCGTCAAACCACTTCGAATAGATCGGGTAGGGGAAAGTCGCCCCGGCCCCGTTGATCTGGGTCGTCTGGGCCTGCACGGTCGAGGCCGGAAGCGCCAGCCATGCTCCGGCGGCTGCGGCCAGCAGGAATCGAATCGCTCTCATCGGCATCTCCTCGTTTCGTTCGCAAAGATGAAGTTCATACGTTAAGGGAGCATGAAGCTTCTGTTAATTAGAAGTTGAAGAGGGTGAAAAGCCCGTAGCTCTCCTCCGTGGGCTTGGAGTTGGGCGCGCCCATGTAGCGCAGCTGCTCGAACCTCAGCAGCACCGCGGCGGCGACGCCGCTCTTCGTGACCGGGAACCAGTACGCCGGACCCGCGATCAGCCGCTGCCGGTTCGCGCCCTTCGTCGTGTCGGGCGTGATCCGATCCCACCGGAGAAGCGCTTCCAGGCCGAAGCACGTGCGCGGCGTGACCCAGGCGGAGTAGGCATGCGCTTCGACGACCGCCGCCCCGGCACTGGTCTGATCCTTGAAGACGTCGTACTGGAAGCCGAAGTTGACGTACGGATGCTCGAACGTGGCCGCGGCGAGGTAGCGCTGCTTCTTCGCGTCGATCGCGTAATGGTCGTCGTCGTAGAAGCCTGACAGCCGCAGCCCCTTGATGATCGGCACCATGGGAAGCGGGCGAACCGTTCCGCGCACCTGGTAGGACATCTGCGAGTCGTTGTCCTGGAGGGCCGTATACCCGTTGCCGTTGTAGACGCCGCCGTGGATGTCGCCGAAGTTCCCGGGAATGTTCCAGTGGACGGAGGCGCCGAGGTCGGACGACGTGAGCGCGCCCTCCCGGTCCGCGAGCACCGTGCCGGCGAACCGGTAGCGGTAGATGCCCTCTTCGAAGTCGATCCAGGGCGTCTGCTGAAGTCCGAGCCGGAGCCACGAGCCGTTGGTCGTGAAGTCGCTGAAGTTCAGCTGTCCGTAAGCGTACTTGAGACGGTACGTCAGGGTCCCGCTGAGGCCCGGAACGTTCGCGCCGGAAACCTGGCCGACGCGCACGACGTCGGGCGTGATGCGGAATGCGATGAGATGGTTGATCTGGCCGGTGATGTTGATGTACGCCCGCGTGAGGTTGAACGCGTTGGCGTGCACCTGGCTGCCGTCCGATCCGGTCACCGTCGGCTCCTGCACGTACGTGTAGTCCGCGAAGATCGTGCCTCCGACGTTGACCTTGGGGGTGTCGTCGGGAGGTGTGTAGCCGGCTGCGACCGTGACCTGGGCGCGCGCCGCCCCGCTCGAAAGCATCGCGCCGATCGCGCACGCGGTCAGGAATCCCGAAAGTCGTTTCATGTGTGCAGCTCCTCCTCTATTGGTCCGGGAGTTATGAGGGCGGGGGGTCAACGGGCGACGAAGGTCTTGTAAATTCGAGTTGAAGGCGCGCACGCGGAGGGCTCCGCCGATCAACGCGCGAAGGTCGCCTCGATGACCACGTCGGCGATCCCGGATCGCTTCCAGTCGATGATCTCGTCGGCCGTCAGCGGCGCGGCGACCGGATGCGAGCGGACGTACAGCTTGATCACGTCCGTGCCGACGCCCTCCTGCATCAACGCCAGCACCTGCACCTTCAGCCCGGCCGCCTGCGGAGCCGGCGCCGCGGGCGCGGGCGTCGGCGCGGGAGCCGCCGGCGCTGCGGCAACCACCGCCGCCGCGGGAGTGGTCTCGGGAGTCGGCTTCGGAGTCTTCTTGACGAGCTCGAATTTGAAGATGCTCGGCGTTGATGGCAGCGGCGCCTCGGCGAGGACCTGGAGCGCCGGCGCGTCGCACGCGTACGACCCGAACGTGACGCGGTACCAGCTCTGCGAGCGGTCCATGCAGCCGGGAGAGGTGTCCCCGACCGGGCAGTCGAGCTTCATCAGATTGACGATCCGGTACGACTGGACGTAGAGCACGTTGCCGCCGAGGCTCGCCGTCCGATTGCGCTCTTTGCGGTAGGGGTCGCTGATCTCACGGTCTTCCTGCTGCTGCTGGATCGGTCCCGAAGTGCCGAGCAACTTGCAGCCGCCGGGAAGGGCCGGAGCGATCGCGTCGCGCTCCGCGAGCTCCGCCTGGTAGACCTTGACCTGCGCGGCCTCCGGCGACAGGGAGGCGCAGGCGAGGACGCCCGGGACGAGGATGAGCGCGAGAGTCGGTCTCTTCATCGAATCTCCTTCGCGGCTTTCCGCGGATCCTACGCTTCCGGGACTCCCGGGATGTCGGGCCCGGGCCTGTTCGAAGCGCCTGAAGCGGCACGCGGAGAATCGCCCGGGCCCCGTGAAGACGTCGGGCATCCGATGTAAATTTCGCGCGAAGCCGTCCCCGAAAAAAAGAACGCCCCGACGGATCGGGGCGAATGGGAGGGGATCCTGCGACGCGTTTCCGTCGAAGTTTCAAGTCCGGGGATGAATATCGCGCGCAGTCCGCGTCAAATCGGGGAGCATTTTCGCAGGCTCGGGAGTGCGGTCAGGCGCTCCGCGCCGAAAGCCGCCGCGACCAGTCGAAGAGGCCCTGGAGGTCTTCGACGATGACGCAACCTCCCGGCGGATGGCTGCGCCGCGCGCCCTGCCCGCCCACGAGGATGGGCGTCCCCGCCGGGACCGCCCGTCGCAGCGCCGCGAGCTGATCGCGGGAGGCCGGGCCCGCCGTCGACGCCGAGATGCTGACGCCCACGGCCGCGACGCGGCCGGACCGGGCGGCCGCCGCGATCTCGGCGACCGGCGTATCGGTGCCGAGCACGTGGGGCTCGAGCCCGCCGACAGCCGCGACGAGGGCGGCCATCTGGAGACCCAGGCCGTGCGTCTCGCCGGACAGCGTCGCCAGCGTGATGCGCGGCCCCGCGGCGGCCCGCTCGTAGGGCATGCGCACCGAGCGCAGCACGTCGCTCAAGCGTTCCGAGAAGAAGTGCTCGTGGTGGATCCCGACCTCTCCGCGTGACCAGGCCTCGCCGACCTCCTGAACCATCGGAACGGCCCGCAGGCGCAGGAACTCGACCGGGCCGAGCGTCGCCGCGTCCGAGAGGAGCGCGGAGGTCAGGCCCGCGGCGTCGTGCCGGCGAACCAACGCCATCAGGCTCGCGATCGGCGCGAGCGACCGAGGGCCGGCGCCCGTCGAGGCCCCGGCCTCGGTCAGGAGCGACTGGAGGCGGGGCTCCGGCAGCGGAACGACCTGGCCGGGCCGGTGGCCGCGGGCGAGGGCCTCCGAGATCCGTCGCAGGCGCTTCACGTCGGCCGTGCTGTAGAGGCGGTGGCCGGAGGGCTTGCGCTGCGGCACCGGAAATCCGTAGCGCTTCTGCCAGACGCGGAGCGTGTCCGGCGAGAAGCCGGTCGCCTTCGCGACGGCGCCGATCGTCAGGCTCGGCTCAAAGGAAGAGCTCGTCGTTTGAACGTCCACTCGGGCCTCCAATCGATCAGTAAATGTCCAGAGATATATCCTGACATATCTGAGGCAGGTTTTTCGGAGTCGACAGCGATATTTCTCAGATAAGTCATTTATTTACTTAACTATAGGACTTAGATCCGGAAGCCGTTATATCTGGACAACGTTTGCCAGAAGGTCCGATCTGTTGTCTTCACACCCGTGACGGATCGGGGTGGTACCCTCCATCCCTCGATTCGACCTCGATGAGCGAAGTCCATTACATCGGTGGGGGTCAGACGCCGGACGACCGGCTGGAAGACCATTCGCTCTACTTCAACCGCGAGATTTCCTGGCTGGCGTTCAACCGCCGCGTGCTCGAGGAAGCGCTCGATCCGGCCTGGCCCCTCTTCGAGCGGGTGAAATTCCTCGCCATCTTCCACTCGAACCTCGACGAGTTCTTCATGATCCGCGTCTCGGGCCTCCACGAGCAGCTCGAGGCCTCCGTCGCCGAGCGCAGCGCCGACGGTCTCTCCGCGACCGAGCAGCTCCAGGCGATTCGCGAGATCGTCGAGCGCGACGCCGGCGATGCGATGCGCCTGCTCCGCGACGAGCTGCGGCCGCGTCTCGCCGAGGCCGGCGTCCGCATCCTGTCCTGGGAGGAGATCGAGCCCGAGCGCCGCAAGGAGCTCTCGGGCTACTTCGAAAGCGTGGTGTTTCCGGTCCTGACGCCGCTCGCGTTCGATCCGGCGCACCCGTTTCCGTTCGTCTCCAACCTCTCCCTGTCGCTCGCCGTCGAGCTCAAGGACAAGAAGGAGAAGACGCCCGCCTTCGCGCGGATCAAGGTCCCCGCATCGCTGTCACGGTTCGTGCCGGTGCCCGGCGCGTCGGGCAAGACGCTCGAGTTCGTCCTGCTCGAAAAGCTCATCGAGGCCAACCTCGACCGCCTCTTCCCCGGCATGGAGATCCTGGGCGCCTCGGCCTTCCGTGTGACGCGCGACGCCGACATCGAGATCCGGGAGGACGAGGCCGGCGACCTCCTCCGGAGCATGACCGACAACCTGCGCCGCCGCCGCTTCGGCGCGGCGATCCGCCTCGAAGTCGAGGACCGCTGCTCGGAGCACGTCCGCGAGCTGCTCCGCACGCAGCTCGAGCTCGACCCGGGCGACGTCTACGAGGTCGCCGGTCCCCTCGGCGCGGCGGACCTGCTGTCCGTCATGAAGCTGGACCTTCCGGCCCTCAAGGACGCGCCGTTCCTCCCGGCGGCGAGGACGATCTTCGACCGGCCGGCCAACGTCTTCGACACGATCCGCAAGGGCGACATCCTCCTGCATCACCCGTACGATGCCTTCGATCCCGTGCTGCGGTTCCTCGACGCGGCGGCCGACGATCCCGACGTCCTCGCGATCAAGATGACGCTGTACCGCGTCGGTGCGGACTCCCCCGTCGTCGCGGCGCTCGCCCGGGCGGCCGAGAACGGCAAACAGGTGGCCGTTCTCGTCGAGCTGAAGGCCCGCTTCGACGAGGAGAACAACATCCAGTGGGCGCGGTCGCTCGAGCGGGCCGGCGTGCACGTCGCCTACGGCGTCGAGGGCCTCAAGACCCACGCGAAGATCGCGCTCGTCGTCCGGCGCGAGGGTGCGGCGATGCGCCGCTACGTCCACGTCGGCACCGGCAACTACAACCGGCTGACCGCGCGCGTCTACACCGACGTCGGCCTCTTCACGGCGCGCGCCGACTTCGGGCACGACGCGTCCGAGCTCTTCAACTTCCTGACCGGCTTCTCGAAGAAGACGCGCTACAAGCGCCTCTCGGTCGCACCCTTCGCGCTCCACGACCGCGTCCTCGCCCTGATCGACCGCGAGGCCGAGAAGGCCCGCGCGGGCCAGCCCGCCGCGATCGTCGCCAAGCTCAACTCCCTCGTCGACGCGAGCGTGATCCGGGCGCTCTACCGGGCGTCGCAGGCGGGGGTCCCGATCGACCTGTCGGTCCGGGGCATCTGCTGCCTGCGGCCCGGCGTTCCGGGCGTCTCCGACGGAATCCGGGTCTCGAGCGTCGTCGGGCGGTTCCTCGAGCACTCGCGCGTCTTCTCCTTCGGCGTCGGCGAGGAGGAGGAGATCTTCATCTCGAGCGCCGACTGGATGCCGCGCAACTTCTACCGCCGGGTCGAGCTCATGGCGCCGATCCAGGACGAGAAGGCCCGCGAAAAGATCCGCCACGAGATTCTCGAGCCCATCCGGTCGGACAACTGCCGCGCCCGCGACCTCCAGAGCGACGGGACGTACGTCCGCCGCCATCCGCCGACCGGCGAGGCCCCCGTGGACACCCAGGGGTTGCTGCTCGATCGCCTCGCGCGCCGGGGCCTGAAGGCCGTCCCGACCCTCTGAGCCGGCGCGCCCTAGGCGGCGCGCTTGACGATCTTCGTATCCTCCCCGATGCGGACCGGCCGCCCGCGCCAGGCGACGGACCGGCCGAACGCCCCCGCCCAGAAGACCGCCGCCGCGCCCAGGTCCCGGATCGGAAGGAGGACGGCCTCGCGCCAGGGGATCGGCTGCCCCGACGGCCGGGAGAGCAGGATCTCCATCGTCCAGCGGGCCGCGAGAAGCGCGCCGGCCGCGCCCCGGATGGCCGCGGAGGGGGCCGCCATCGCCGCGAGGAACCAGGGCAGGGCGCTCGCCAGCAGCTCGCCCGAGTAGAGGAAGCGGGCCAGCCGCTTGCGCATCATGGCCCAGCGCCGGTGGCGCCGGAACGCCGTGGCCATCGGCTTGTTCACCTCGAGCGTGTCGAGGATGTCGGTCGAGAGGACGACGCGGTATCCGGCGCGGCGCACCTGGCGGCCGAGAACGTAGTCCTCGGCGAGATAGTCCTGGAGCGCTCCGATGCCCCCGATCGCGTCCAGGGCCTCCCGCGACACCAGGATCGACTTGCCCACGACGCACGGGCGGCGGAGGACGGCCCACACGAAGGCCGTCCCGGGCATCAGGCAGCCGTTGAGATAAAGGGACTCGAGCCGGGACCCGAAGCTCGACGCGCCGTGCCCGCGGAAGAGGTGCGAGACGAGGCCGACCCGGAGATCGAGAAACCACGAGACGGCCCTCCGCAGGAAATCCGGCCGCACGCGGACGTTGCCGTCGGAGAATAGGATCATCCGGTGGCGCGCGCGGCGCATACCCGCCGCGAGGCGATTGACCTTGGAGTTGCCGCCCGGCTCCCGGCCGTCGACGACGAAGGTCGAGCGGATGGCCGGGTGGCGGTCCGCCACGCGCCGCGCCAAGGCACAGGCGGGGTCGTCGGCGCGCGCGAAGGAAAAAACGATCTCGTACTCGTCGTAGTCGAGCGCGTAGAAGGTCTCCAGGTTCTCCTCGAGCTCCTCGTCGAGCCCGGCGAGGGGCTTCAGGATCGTGACGGGCGGCGCGAAGCCCGGAATCGGGTCGCCCCGATAGGTCCGCCGGAGCCGCAGGAGCGTGATCGCCGCGGCCCCGTAGGCGAGCGTGCCGAGGGCGAGGCCCGCGAGCCCGGCGAGCCCCACGACCAGGGGAACGTTCACGCCGTCGCCGCCGCTTCGTCCGGCGTCAGGCGCAGAACGCCGATGCCGGTGCCGCGGCGCAGGGCCGCGAGCACCGAGGCGCGGTTCTTGTCCGCCTTGAGCAGCGTCTTCCAGGCGAAGAGGTGCTCGGGCCGGTGAAAGTCGCTGTTGGCCAGATGCGGCAGGCTTTCCCTCGAGATCACCGGGTAGAGCTCCCAGCGGCAGCCCACCTCCCAGAGATCGACGAGATCGCCCACCTGCCGGCGCCGGTTCCACAGGTACCAGGTGTTGGCGAACCACTCGCTCATCTCGTGGGGGTGGCAGGCGACCGTCACGGCCCCGCGCGCCTGCGCCTCGCGCAGCATGTCCAGCGGATCGCCGTCGGCCGACAGGAACTCGTCGAGGCCGAGTGCGAGCGCATGGACCGACGTGTGCCGGTTGATGGTGTTGCGTGTCATCTCGGCTCCCGGCAGGACCACCATGCCATATGTGTGCCAGGCCCGCTCCGCCTCCCGGGCGATCTCGTCGGCGTACCGCTTCCAGCTCTCGGAATCGAGGCTGTGGCGGATGCGGTGCGCGATCTTTCCGAGGCCGCTGTCGCGATTGACGATGTGGTCGGTGATCGCGATGACGTCGTGCCCCGACCGGCCGAACAGGTCGACGACCTTCGTCAGCGGCAGGACGCCGTCGGAGTAGGTCGTGTGGATGTGGAAGTCACAGAGCAGCATGCGAACGGCCCGAGTCTGGGCGCCGGGCGCGAGGGCCCCGGGAGGACGGGGAAAAGAACCGCCGAACGGCGGGTAAAGACGGGACGAAGCCCGGCCGGCCTAGACGCCGGCGAGGCGGACGACCGGGTGGCGGCCGGTCCGCCGCGGTCCGACGAACGCGGGCCGGCTGCCGGCGCGCTTCCACCACGCGATCCACCGGTCGCGGGCCTCCTCGGCCGAGCCCACGTCGGAAAATCGGAGAGCCTTCATGTCGCCGGTCTTCACCTCGGCGGCGCGCCGGGAAGCCGAGAAGACGACGTGCACCGGCATCGACGGCTCGCCGCGCGTCGACCACGAGAAGCGGTACCGCTCGACGTCCTCGGTCTCGCGAAGCTCGCGGGAGAATCCGGAGACCGGGACCGAGCCTTCGGCCACGAGCTCGATGTCCTCGCTCTTGACCGTCATGGGCCGACTCTAGGAGGCCGGGTTGAAGACGGTGTGAAGATCGGCGGCGCGATAATCCGACCGTGCAGGGACTCGCCCGACCTCCACGTGCACACCTTCCGCTGCGGCCACGCCGGCGGGGCCGTCGCGGGACTTCGTCCTCCGGGCGATCGAGCGGGGCTCTCCGAGATCGCCTTCACCGACCACATCCCGCTCTACTTCCTGCCCGAGGCCGACCGCGACCCGAAGCTCGCGATGGCCGAGGCCCAGTTCGACGGTTACGTCCGGGAGGTGGAGGATCTTCGGTCCGAGTTCCGCGGCACGATCGACGTGCGCCTCGGCCTCGAGGCCGACTACGCCGAGGACTTCGAGGAAGAGCTCGCCCGATGGCTCGATCGCGCCGACTGGGACGTCGTCCTCGGCTCGGTCCACTGGGTCGACGGCGGCTGGATCGACGACCCGGCCACCTCGCCCGCGCGCTTCGCGCGGGAAGGGATCGAAGCCCTCTACGAGCGCTACTACCGGCTGCTGTCGAAGGCCGCCGGGACCGGCCTCTTCGACGTGCTGACGCACTTCGACCTTCCCAAGAAGCACGGGCACCGGCCGCCGTTCCCGCTCGCCGAGGCCGAGGGCGCGGCCATCGCCGCGGCGCGCCGGAGCGGCCTCGCGGTGGAGATCTCCTCGGCGGGGCTGCGCAAGCCGGTCGGCGAGGCGTACCCCGAGCCGCGCCTGCTCTCGGCGATCGTCGAGGCCGGCATTCCCGTGACGTTCTCCTCGGACGCGCACGCGCCGGCGGAAGTCGGCTGGGGCTACGAGAAGACGCTCCCGCTCGCCCGGGCCGCGGGCGTGACCGAGTTCGTCACCTTCGAGAAGAGGCGGCCGATCCGGCACCGCCTCCCGCGGTGAACCACCGTCCCAGCGCGGCGAAGACGTCGGCGGAGGGACGCCGGCGGCGGGCGAACGTGGAGTAGTCGACCTCGAAGAGCCCGAACCTCGGGCGGAAGCCCTCGAGCCACTCGAAGTTGTCGATCAGCGACCAGTAGAAGTAACCCTCGATGGGCGTTCCCGCGTCGCGGCGGTGGGCGAGCACGGCCGCATGCTCCCGCAGGAAGTCGCCGCGGCGCCGGTCGTCGGTGGTCGCGATCCCGTTCTCCGTCACGATCACCGGCTTTCCCGGGATCGCGGCCTGGCGCAGCACGACGTCGAAGCCGTGCGGGTGGACTTCCCAGCCCGTGTCGGTGAGGCCGCGGCCCGCGGGGTCGCGATAGTAATACTCTCCGACGGCCCCGGGCCGGCCGCGAAAGCGGATGTGCAGCCGGCTATAGTAGTTGACGCCGACGTAGTCGTTGGCGGCGGGCAGCCCGGAAATGCGGACCCGGATGCGCCCCTCGCCGGGAAACGACCAGTCGAGATCGCCGGTCGCGATCGCTTCGAGCAGCGCGAGGTTGTAGAGCCGCTCGGCCGCCCGGGCGAGTCGGCGGTCGAGGAAGCGATCGGGCCGGTCCGGAGCGAACTCCATCATGTTGTGCGCGACGCCGACCCGGGCGTCGGGGATCCGCTCGCGGATCGCCGCGGCGGCTTCGACGTGGGCGCGGAGCATGTGCTCGAAGGCCCGGGCGGCCGCGGGGAAACCGCGCCGGCCCGGCGGGATCTGGCCTCCCAGGTATCCGCCGAGCAGCAGAACGACCGGCTCGTTGAGGGTAACCCAGAGCCGGACGGACGGGCCGAGGCTCCCGGCGGCCACCTCCGCGAACCGCCGGAACCGCGCGATGGCGCGCGGGTCTTCCCAGCCGCCGTCCGCCCAGAACCAGCGCGGATGCGTGTAGTGGCTGAGCGTGACGCAGGGCTCGATGCCGAGCCGCCCGAGGACCCGGACGCGTTCCCGCTCGGCCGCCAGGGCCTCCTCGCAGAAGCGCCCGGGCTCGGGCTCGAGGCGACTGCGCTCGAGCGAGTAGCGATAGGCGTTGGCGGCGAGCGTCGGCAGCAGCCCGAAGTCCGACCGCCACCGCTCACCGTGCCCGGACGCGCGGCCGCAGCGCGCGCCGCGGACCTTGAGGCGGTCGAGGCTTTCCCACTCCGTCCAGTCGTTGTCGGGCGCGCCCTCGACCTGGTACGCCGAGGTCGCGACGCCCCAGAGGAACGGGGAAGGGCTCATATAAGCGAGAAGGGTGCCAGCGCCGGACGGGGCCGGCTCGCCGCGGCTCAGGCGGCCGTCAGGGCAGCTCGGTCGCGTGGTGCTTCACCCAGCGCGCCTCGGCGATGAAGATCGTGTCCTCGCAGATGTTGGTCGCGAGATCCCCGACCCGCTCCAGGTTCTTGGAGATCGAGATGAGCTCGATGCAGTAGGTCGTCAGCGCCGGGTACTCCGCGATGTACGTCAGGAGCTCCCGGATGATCGAGACGTTCTTCTCGTCGAGGATGTCGTCCTTCTTGATCACCCGGCGCGCGAGGTCCGCGTCGCGGTTGACGAAGGCGTCGAGCGAGGACTTCAGCATCGACATCGCGACTTCCGCCATGTAAGGGATGTCGATGAACGGCTTGAAGGGCTTCTGCCCCGCCAGCCGCTCGGCGCCCTCGGCGATGTTGACGGCATGGTCCCCGATCCGCTCGAGGTCGCTGTTGATCTTGAGGCACCCGATCAGGAACCGGAGGTCGACGGCGACCGGCTGCTGCAGGGCGAACAGCGAAATCGCCGCCTCCTCGATCTGCACCTCCATGCGGTCGATCTCCTCGTCGTTGGCGATGACCGCCCGGGCCTTCTCGGCGTCCATCTCGGTCAGGGCCTCGATCGAGCCGTGGATCTGGCGCTCGACCTCGCCGCCCATCAGGATCAGCTGGCGCCGCAGCCCCTCGAGCTGCTCCGAAAAATGCTCTTTCACGCGTTCCCCCGGTTCCCTTCCCTCAGTTCCAGAGCGCCTCGGCGGACAGGATCTCGAGGTCCTTCTGGAGGATGTCCTCGCGCCCGGCCGGCACGGCGCGCAGCGCCACGTTTCGGTCGTAGACCTTTTCGAACAGGTTCGCCTTCTTGCGCGCGGCGTCGAGCTCGGGCTCGCAGTCCATGCGGGCGGAGGCCTCGATCTCGATCTTGCGGGCCCGCACGCGGCACGACACGCCCGTCACGATCTGCCGGTGGCTGCGGTCGAGTCCGTCGGCGATCCTCAGGATCGCGGCGAGCTTCTCGACCACGGCCTGGAGGTACGGATTGAGCCGCCGCCAGTTCTCGTGCGCCATCTTGGGCCCACCGCCCTTGTGGTAGCGGGCGAGGCTCGCGAGCACCTCGATCTCGTCGGCCGAGAAGCCGGTCAGGTCGCCGTGCGTGATCAGGTAATACGAGTGCCTCTGGTGCTTGGCGTAGCCGATGTAGCACCCGATGTCGTGGAGGAGCGCGCCGTACTGGAGCCACTCGCGCTCGGTCGCGGTGAGCTGATGGATCGAATGCGTCTGGTCGAAGAGCTCCAGCGCCAGGCGGGCGACGTGGGCCGCGTGGAGCACCTCGGCGTTCCCGCGCCGGAGCAGCCGGTCGACGCTGCGGGCCCGCATGTCGCGGTTGGCCGCGATGCGGGTCTCGCCGTGCCGGGCGACGTGGTCGAGGAGGAGCCCCTCGCGCAGGCCCCGCTCCCCCACGACGATCGCGTCGGCCCCCGTGCGCTTGAGGAGCCACGCGAGCATCAGCCCTCCCGGCACCGCGATGTCGCGCCGGCGGGGGTCGAGGCCCGGGACCCGCAGCTTTTCCTTCTCGGTGGTGCGGCGGAGGAGCTTGTTGACCTTCCGGAGGCCCTCGCGCGTCAGGGTGCGGTGCCCCGTCGGGCTGGGCTCCCGACCGAGGATCGCGGCCTCGTGGACGAGCGAGAGGGACTGGATCGTGCCCGAGGAGCCGACGCAGGTCTTGAAGCCCTTCTTGCGGACGGCGTCGGCCGCGCGCTTGGCGGCCGCGCGGATCTCCTTCTTCATGGCCCGCTGGTCCTTCTCGGAGGGCGGGTCGTTGCGGGCGTGCCGGTCGGCCAGGCGCACCACGCCGAGCGGCAGGCTCTCGGTCAGGAGCACGCGCGACCCGTCGGAGATGACGAGCTCGGTCGAGCCGCCGCCGATGTCGATCAGGAAGAGCGGGTCCTGCCGCGCCGGGAACTCGCTCCGCAGCGCGAGGTTGATGAGCCGGGCCTCCTCCTCGCCCGAGATGACCTCGACCTTGACGCCCGTCCGCTTCTTGACCGCCTGGACGAAGTCGTCGGAGTTGACGGCCTCGCGCACGGCGCAGGTGGCGACGGCCCGGACGACCTCGGCGCCGGAGCCCGCGGCGAGCTTGACGAAGTGCTCGACCGTCGAGGCCCCCGCCTCGATGGCCTCCGGGGACAGCCGGCCCGTCCGCAGCGTTTCGCTGCCGAGCCGCACCATGGCCTTCTCGCGCAGGAGCACCTCGAGCGAGCCGTCCTCCTCGACGTTCGCGACGAGGAGCTTGATGCTGTTGGTTCCGATGTCGATCGCGCCGAGCGTGCGCATGGCCGGCGCATTGTCGCCCTCGGCCGGAGGAACCCGGTGAAGACCGTGTGAAGGGCGCGTGAAGGCGTCTGGCCGTGTCGTGTCCCTATAATATCGCTCCGTGCGCGATCCCGGCGAGCTCTGGAAGCAGCGGGTGCGCTCGGTCGACCGGGCGCGCAAGGCCGCGCGCCGCGCGGAGCCCGAAGGCCTCCACGACCTGCGCGTCGCTCTGCGCCGGGTCAGCGCGACCGCCGACGCGCTCGGCGCGAAAAGCGTTTCGCGCGAGGCGCGCGGGCTCGTGCAGTCGCTTTCGGCCGACCGCCAGATCCAGGTCGACCGGCAGCTGCTCGCGCGCATCGGCCAGCTCGGCTATCTCTCGCCCGACGCCGCGACGGCGCTGGCCGCCCGCTGGGAGAAGCTCTCCGAGCGCGGCGTCCGCCGGATCGTCCGGGCCGCCGACGGCAAGCGGGTGCGGTCGCTCCTCAAGGACATGGACAGGCTGGCCCGTCGCAAGAACGGCGACGCGGTCGAGCGGCTCGAGCGCGCCCGCGTCCACGCCGAGGCGACGCTCGCGCACTCGCTCGAGGGCAAGGACGACGACGAGCTTCACCGGTACCGGATCGCCGTGAAGAAGGCGCGCTATCTCGCCGAGGACCTCGCGGCCCTCGGCCTGCGGCGTTTCACGAGCTCGATCGAGCGGGAGAAGGCGCTGCAGGAGGCGCTCGGCCGGTGGAACGACCTGCGCATGTTCTGCCGGCGCCTCGCCGAGAGCCGGGACGAAGCCGAGGGACGCGGCGCCGTCACGCTCGCGGCCGAGCTCGAGCACCTGCTCGCCCTCCTCGAGCCCACGATCGGCTCGGTCCGGCGGGCCGCGGTGGAGGCGTCGAAGGCGCCCGAGGTCGTGCCGATCGCTCCCCGGCGCGCCGCCCGGCGCGTCTGACCCGCCCGGGGCTCAGCGCCCGCCGAGGCCGGCCTTGAGGTCCGCGGCGAGCGTCCGGTGGAAGACGTGCTCGCCGCCCTCGCGCCGGACGGAGAGGCGCCCGGCCCGGTACGCCCGCGACGTCAGGCCGCGCTGGACCGAGTCGCAGATCGCGAGGTCCTCGTCCTGGACGCGGTTGCCGACGTCGATCGAGGCCCGGCAGCGGGCGATCGCCTCGGGGGTCGCGACGTCGGTGAAGTAGAAGTCGAAGATGACCTCGGAGCGGTGGGCGCCGAGCGGCCGGACCAGGTTCGTGTCCATGACGCCCTCGTACCAGTTGACCATGAAGTTGGGATAGATCCAGTAGTAGAGCGCCTTCTCTCCCCCGCGCACGGCGGCCACGTCGCCCTCGGCGTTCGAGTGGTCGATGGGGCTCCACTGGAGGCACCAGCGGTCCCCGGTCTCGATCATGTACTGGCTGTAATCGAGGACCGAGGACAGGCTCTTGTGCAGGTGCGGCACGTGGTAGCCGCCGTCGAGGTAGTTGTCGACGAAGACCTTCCAGTTGCACTCGAAGGTCCAGCGGCGGCGCTCGACGAACTGGAAGCGCGGGAGATCGAGCTTCGCGAACTGGCCGACGAGGGGCCCGAGCGACGCCTCGAGCGACGGTCCGCCGGGCTCCAGGCGCACGAAGACGAACTTCTCCCAGACGGCCGTCTCGACCGGAACGAGGCCGTTCCGTCCCTTATCGAAGTTGCAGACGCCGGCGAAGTCGGGCGTCCCCTTCAGCTCGCCCGAGAGGGCGTACGTCCAGCCGTGGTACGGGCACCGGAGGATCGGCGCCTTCCCCGCCTCCTCGGTCATCACGGCCGCGGCGTGATGGCGGCAGACGTTGAAGAACCCGCGCAGCTGCCGGTCCTCTCCGCGCACGACGACGATCGGCTCGCCCGCGAGCAGGGCCGTGACGTACTGGCCGGGCTCCGCGAGCTGGTCGAGCCGGCCGACCATCTGCCAGGTCTTCGAGAAGACGGTGCGCCGCTCGAGCTCGGCGACCCGGTCGTCGACGTACCAGGGCGCTGGGATCGTCCAGGCCTCGTCGAGCGGGGATCCGGCGTCGTAGGAATCGAGGATTTCCCGGACCGAGGTTTCCATGAGGCCCCTCCTCGCGCGGCGGCACGGCTCCCGGGTCAGCGGACCGGGGTCGCGGTCTTCCTCGGCGGGTTGAAGAACGGCGTCTTGACCACCGTCGCCGCGACGCGGCTGCGCACGGCTTCGACCGTGTATTCCATCTCGAGGCGCGTGCCGATCTCGGTCGAGCCGCGGGAGACGGTCGCGAGCGCGATCATCTTCTTCAGGATCGGCGACCAGGTCGTCGAGGTCGCCTTGCCGACCCACTCGCCGCCGCGGTACACGGGCACGGCCACGCGCGAGGCCGCGGCCGGGATCTGCGGCGCGAGCGAGAGTCGGTCGTAGATGGCCTCGATCGTGTTCCAGTCGATCTCGAGGCCCACGATCTCGCGGGCCGGTCCCCGCTTCGCCTCCGCGCGCAGGGCGTCCTGGCCCACGAACCGGCCCTTGTCGAGGGCGACGAGGCGGCCGAGACCCATCTCGAAGGGCGTGTAGCGCTGGAGCTCGATGTAGGCCTTCTTCGAGCCCGAGAAGTCGACGTCGATCAGCAGAAGGCCGGCCTCGACGCGCGCCACGTCGAGGGCGAGCATGCCCGCGGCGTGGATGTCGAAGGCCTTGCCCTTCGACATCAGTTCGTCCCAGACCTTGACCGCGTCCTTCCAGGGAATCCAGATCTCGTAGCCGAGGTCGCCCGTGTAGCCGGTCCGCGAGATGTCGACCGGGACGCCGGCGATCTTCCCGGAGGTGACCTTGAAGTACTTGAGGTTCTCGACGTCGGCCTCGGCGATCGACTTCAGCATCCTCCCGGCCGTCGGCCCCTGGAGGGCGAGCGCCGCGACGTGGTCGGAGATGTCCTCGATCTCGACCTGCAGCCCCATCGCGTTCTGCTTGAACCAGCGCAGGCTCGGGTCGGCCGCCGTCCAGCGGTAGACGTTCTCCTCGAGGCGCGACACGGTGCCGTCGTCGATGACCTTGCCGCGCTCGTCGCACCAGGGCGTGTAGATCACGGAGCCGGGGGCGACCTTGCGCAGATCGCGCGTTACGATCCGGTCGACCAGCCGCGTGGCGTCCTTTCCCGAGAGGCGGTACTTGAAGAGGGGGGAGATGTCGATCAGCGCCGCGGCATTCCGGATCGCGTTGTACTCGTGCTCGTGGTGCGCCTCGTACGCCGAAACGGCGTAGTAGCCCGACCACTCGCGGTAGTTCAGGCTCTCGCAGAGAGGGAACGTTCTCTCGTGTACGGCAGTCCCGATCGGCACGGCGACCTCGAATCCGCTCCCGCCTCCCGCGTTTGAACGCCCGGTCACGAGGGAGCTTGTCGGAGCGCGCGATTATAAGTATGCTCGCGCGCTCGCGGCAAGCCGCGCAACGAAACCCGGAGTCACAATCGAGGGCGGCACGGCACGACATGAGCGCCAAGTACGACGTCGTCGTCATCGGGGGCGGGCACAACGGCCTGATCCACGCGGCCTACCTCGCGAAGGCCGGCAAAAAGGTCCTCGTGCTCGAGCGCCGGCACGTGCTCGGCGGCGCGGCGGTGACCGAGGAGGTCTTCCCCGGCTTCAAGTTCTCGGTCTGCTCCTACGTCGTCTCGCTGCTGCGGCCCGAGATCATCCGGGACCTCGATCTCCCCCGCCACGGCCTCGAGATCCTGCCGCTCGACGGGACGTTCACGCCGATGCTGAACGGCGACCACCTCTGGCGCGTCAACGACCACGCCAGGACGCGGCGGGAGATCGCCCGCCACTCCAAGCTCGACGCCGAGGCCTACGACGAGTACGGCAAGGCGATGGCCGACATGGGCCGCTTCGTCAAGCCGATCCTCGCGATGACGCCGCCCGACCCGACGAAACTGACCCTGAAGGGCCTCCAGGACCTGATGTTCCTGGGCAAGCGCTTCCGCAGCCTGTCGGGCCAGGACAAGTACAACCAGGTCCAGCTGATGACGATGTCGGCGGTCGACTTCCTCGACCAGTGGTTCGAGACCGACGTGCTGAAGGCCACGATGTCGGCCTCCGGCATCATCGGCACGTTCCTCGGCGTGCGCTCGCCCGGCACGGCCTACGTCCTCCTGCACCACTACATGGGCGACATCGACGGCGCCTTCCGGGCCTGGGGCTTCGCCCGCGGCGGGACCGGCGCCATCTCCAACGCCTGCGGCGACGCGGCGCGCGAGGCCGGCGTCGAGATCCGCCTCCAGGCGCCGATCGCGAAGATCAAGGTCTCCGGCGGGAAAGCGACGGGCGTCGTCCTCGAGTCCGGCGAGGAGATCGACGCCCGCGTCGTCTCCTCGAGCGTCGACCCGCGGCTGACCTTCATGAAGATGATCGGCGAGAAGGAGCTCCCGGGCGACTTCGTCGAGGACATCAAGCGCTACAAGTTCCGCGGCTCTTCGGGCAAGGTCAACTTCGCCCTCGACGCCCTGCCCGACTTCAAGGCGCTGCCGGGACCCGGGGCGCACCTGCGGGGCGCGATCTCGATCTCGCCCACGGTCGAGTACATGGAGCGGGCCTACGACGACGCCAAGTACGGCCGCTTCTCCCGGCGCCCGTACATCGACATGGTCATCCCCACGCTCACGGACCCCTCCCTCGCCCCGCCGGGCAAGCACGTCCTGTCCTGCTTCGTGCAGTACGCGCCGTACAACCTCAAGGGCGACTGGGACAAGGAGAAGCGAGGCGTTCGGGGACACGGTCGTCGACACGATCGCCGAGCACGCGCCGAACATCCGCAACATCATCAAGCATCGCCAGGTCGTCACCCCGCTCGACCTCGAGCGCGAGTGGGGCCTCTCGGAGGGCAACATCTTCCAGGGCGAGCTGACGCTCGAGCAGCTCTTCTTCCTGCGGCCGGCGCCCGGCTGGGCGCAGTACCGCACGCCGATCAAGAACCTGTACATGTGCGGGTCGGCGACGCACCCGGGCGGCGGCATCATGGGCGCCAACGGGAAGAACGCCGCGGGCAAGCTCCTCGAGGACTGGAAGCGGGGGAAGGTCTAGGGCGATGGCGGAAACGAAGGACATCGTCGTCATCGGCGGCGGGCCCAACGGCCTGACCGCCGCCGCGTACCTCGCGAAGGCAGGCCTCAAGGTCGCCGTCCTCGAGCGGCGCGAGATCGTCGGCGGGGTCGCGGTCACCGAGGAGTTCGCTCCCGGGTTCCGCGCCTCGACGCTCCTCCACGCCGCGGGGCCGTTCCTGCCGTCGATCGCCCGCGACCTCGATCTCGCGCGCCACGGCCTCTCGTTCATCCAGACGGAGACCCGGGTCTTCGCGCCGGCGCTCGACGGACGGGCCATCGCTCTGGCCTCCGATCCGCAGGCCGCCGCCCGCTCGATCGAGAAGATCTCGCCCCACGACGCGAAGGGCTACCTCGCCTTCCACGAGAGCCTCGGCCGGATCGGCAAGGTGCTCGGCGCCGTTCCTGACGATGACGCCGCCTTCGATCGACGATCCGTCGATGGGGGAAATGTGGGAGCTCCTCGGCGTCGGCCGCAAGTTCCGGGCGCTGCCGCGCCGCGACGCGTTCCGGCTCCTGCGGTGGGGCCCGATGGCGGTCGCCGACCTCGTCTCCGAGTTCTTCGAGACGGAGCTGCTGCGCGCGGTCGTCGCCGCCCGGGGCATCTACGGGGCGTTCGCGGGCCCGTGGTCGGCCGGCACGGCCCTCGGCGTCGTCCTCCAGGCCGCGAGCGACTCGAACGCCGCCGGCCCCGCGGACTTCGTGCGCGGGCGGCATGGGCGCGCTCACCCAGGCGCTCGCCGCCGCCGCCCGCGGCTTCGGCGCCGAAGTCCGCACCGGAGCGACCGTGGCCCGCGTCGCGACGAAGGACGGCCGGGCGACCGGCGTCGTCCTCTCGACCGGCGAGGAAGTGCCGGCCCGCGCCGTCGTCTCGAACGCCGATCCCAAGCACACGCTGCTCGACTCTGGTCGATCCGGTCGAGCTCGACCCGGACTTCATCTGGAAGATGCAGAACTACCGGTCGAAAGGCGCGATCGCCAAGGTCAACCTGGCGCTTTCGGGCCTGCCGGAGTTTCCCTCCGCCGCGGCCGCGGGCGGCTCCGAACGTCCTCGCCGGACGCATCCACATCGGACCGGAGATCGACTATCTCGAGCGCGCGTACGACGCCGCCAAGTACGGCGACTTCTCGCCCCATCCGTACTGCGACGTCACCATCCCCACGCTGACGGACCCGTCGCTCGCCCCGGCCGGCAAGCACGTCATGTCGATCGTGGCCCAGTTCGCGCCCTACAAGCTGAAGTCCGGCGACTGGAAAGCGAAGCGGGACGCCCTCGGCGACGCCGTCGTCGACGCCGTCGCCGCGTACGCGCCGAACCTGAAGAGCCTCGTCGCCTCGCGGCAGGTCCTGACCCCCGTGGACCTCGAGCAGACGTTCGGCCTCACGGGCGGCCACGTCTTCCACGGCGACGCCGCCATCGACCAGCTCTTCACGATGCGGCCGCTCCTCGACTGGGCGCAGTACCGCACGCCCGTCCGCGGCCTGTACCTCTGCGGCGCCGGAACGCACCCGGGCGGCGGCGTCTCGGGCGCGCCGGGCTTCAACGCCAGCCGCGAAGTCGCCCGGGACCTGCGCAGCCGCGCCTAGCCCTTCCCGTCAGCGCGCGACCGACCAGTTCCTCGTCGGCGCCAGGTCGAGCCGCGGGACGGAGCGCGCGTCGGCAGCGAGCATGTCGCGCACGCTTCCCTTCTCGCGCACCCGTTCCGCCCGCTTCCACATCGGGTATCCGCCGCCCCCCGACGCGCGGTAGGAGTTGAGCGCGACCGTGAGGACGTCGTCGTCGGAGACCTCCCGGCCCCCGCGTCGAAGGGAGACGACGCGCCGTCCCGCGGGCTTCGAAAGATCCAGAACGTACTCGGCGCCCTCGAGAGTGTCGCAATCGCGCAGGCGTTCCGAGGGATCGGCCAGGCAGGCGGCCGCGCGCTCGAGGGCCTGCCGGACGAGCTTTCCCGTCGCCCGGACCGTGACGAGGCTGTTCTCGTACGGGTAGAACTCCCAGACCTGCCGGAGCGTCAGCGGCCCCGCGGGCCAGGTCAAGGGCTCGAACGCGGGGACCGAGGCGAAGGAGAGATCGGCGCCGCCCTTCTGCAACTGGACGCGGTGAACCCAGTCGAGCATCCCGGAGTCCTCGGTGCGCGCGTCGCGGGTCGTGGAGGCTGCGGAGAGCCCGGTCAGCGCCGCCCCGAGGGCTTTCATCGACGCGGCGTGGCTTTCAGCCGCGGCCTCGACGAGCGCCGGGTCCGGCTCGATCTTCTTCATCGGAAGGTTCCGGCCCTCGACCGACGCGATCCGCCACGCGCCCGAGCCCGTCTTTTCGAGCTCGAGGTCGAAGCGGGTCAGGACTTCGCCCCAGCGCCCGGGCTCGGACACCCAGACGTTGCCGATCCGCCTCGGTGCGACGACGGCGTGGCCGTGGCCCGCGAGGACGAGGTCGACGCCCGGCACCTCGGTCGCGAGCGCCCTGGCCCGGTCGCCGCGCCCGCCGGGTCGCTCCTTGCCCGTCGCGGGGTCCTTGTCGAACCCGACGTGCGCGAGCACGACGACGACGTCGCACTTCTCCTGCTCGCGGAGGGTCCGGACCCAGGCGTGCGCGACCGCCACGGGATCCGTGAACCGGAGGCCCTGGAGGAGATCCGGGCCGAGCCAGCGCGTGGCCTGGCTCGTCACGAGGCCGAGGATGCCGACGCGCACCCCCTCCAGCGTCTTCACCACGAACGGCGCGTAGGCATTGCCGCCGTCCGCGCCGAGGGCGTTGGCCGAGAGCATCGGGAAGCGGGCCTGCCGCTGCGAGGCCGCGAGCCGTTCGCGGCCGAAGTCGAAGTCGTGGTTGCCGACGGCCATCGCGTCGTAGCCGGCGAGGTTCATCGCCTCGACGATCGGGTCCTTCCCGCCCGGCTCCCGGGCGAAGGCGAGGGCCTGCTCGGGCGCGCCCTGGATCGTGTCGCCCGAGTCGAGGAGGAGCACGGGATGGCCCTCGGCGCGGACCTTCCGGACGACCGTCGCGACGCGCGCGAGCCCGCCGCCGAGGTCCCGGCCCTCGAGGGCGTCGACGGGGTCGATCCGTCCGTGGAGGTCCGAGGTGTGGAGGATCGTGATCTCGAGCCCGGCGGCGGACGGCGCGAGGAGCGCGAGGGCCAGGACGGCGAGGGCGCGGCGCACGGTGCCGATCCTACACATAGAATGCCCGTCGATGGCGCGCCGTCCGAAAGAAACGCCGGCGGAAACGAAGCGCCGCGCGGCCGCGATCCTCCGGCGCCTCAAGAAGGTCTATCCCGACGCGAAGTGCGCGCTCGAGCACACGAGCCCGCTCGAGCTCCTCGTGGCGACGATCCTCTCCGCGCAGTCGACGGACAAGCGGGTCAACATGGTCACGCCGGCGCTCTTCGCAAAGTACCGGACGGCCGCCGACTACGGCCGCTCGCCGCGCGGCGTCCTCGAGCGCGAGATCCACTCGACCGGCTTCTTCAACGCCAAGGCGAAGAGCCTGCGCGCGATGGGAGCGGCGATCGCGGCGGGGCACGGCGGGCGGGTGCCGGACACGATGGAGGAGCTCGTCGCGCTTCCCGGCGTGGGCCGCAAGACGGCCAACGTCGTCCTGGGCAACGCCTTCGGAAAGGACGAGGGGTTCGTCGTCGACACGCACATCGGCCGCCTCGCGCGACGGATGGGCTTCACCCGCCAGAGCGACCCCGTGAAGGTCGAGCAGGACCTGAACGAAATCGTCCCGAAGGGGCGCCGAACGCTCGCGGCGCACCTCCTGATCTTTCACGGACGACGGATTTGCGCCGCCCGCAAGCCCCTCTGCGGGGAGTGCCCGGTCGAGGGGCTCTGCCCCAAAGTCGGTGTGTAGAGCGCCTGAAAAGGCACGCCGGCTTGATCGAAATCAGTTTTCCGGAGATCCGGCGGAAAAGCCTGTCAATAAGCCTGCGGAAATGGCCGAAAAATCGTGGAATCGAGCGTTCCCGCACCGGATTGCACCGAGACCTGTGCGACCGGAGAAGCCACGCACCATCAACGATTTAACCGGATGCCCAAGGCCGTGTGCACCGGGAAGAACGGCGGAAACCGGCGCGCGATCCTTTTTCCACACGTGCAACCGACTCAGAGAGTGAAACTTAACCGCGCCTTCAGTCAGCTGCCAGGCCGGTACTCACCGTAAACGGCCTTCAGCGACCGGACGATTTCGCCGAGCGTGGCGCGTCGGGAGACGGCCTCGACGAGGAGCGGCATCAGGTTCCGGTCCTCTCTCGCGCCCTCCTCGATCCGGACGAGCGCGGCGCGCGCCTCCTCCGCGGGGCGGGTGGCCCGGAACGCGGCCAGCCGCTCGATCTGTTCGGTCTCGAGCCTCGGATCGACCGAGAGGATCGGCGGGAGCGTCTCCTTGTCCTCGCGGAAAACGTTGACCCCGACGACCAGGCGCCGGCCTTCCTCGATCTCGCGCTGCGCGATGTAGGCCGCGTCCTCGATCTCGCGCTGGAGGAAGCCCTGCTCGATCGCGGCGACCGCCCCGCCGAGCCCGTCGACCTTGCGGATGAGGGCCCGCGCTCGATCGCGGATCTCCGCGGTCCAGGCCTCGACGAGGTGCGAGCCGCCCGAGCGGGTCGGCGACGTCGGCGACCCCCGACTCGTTGGCGATGACCTGCTGGGTTCGCAGGGCGAGCCGCGCGGACTGCTCGGTCGGCAGGGCGAGGGCCTCGTCCGACGCGTTGGTGTGGAGCGACTGCGTGCCCCCGAGCACGGCGGAAAGGGCCTGCAGCGCGACCCGGACGACGTTGACGTCGGGCTGCTGGGCCGTCAGCGTGGAGCCCGCCGTCTGCGTGTGGAAGCGCAGGCGCCAGGAGCGCGGGTCCTTCGCGCCGAAGCGGTCCCGCGCGATCTCGGCCCAGAGCGAGCGTGCCGCGCGGAACTTGGCGACCTCCTCGAAGAAGTTGGCGTGGGCGTTGAAGAAGAAGGAGAGCCGCGGCGCGAAGTCGTCGATCGCGAGGCCGCGCGCGACCGCCGCCTCGACGTAGGCGATCGCGTTGGAGAGCGTGAAGGCGACCTCCTGGACGGCGGTCGACCCGGCCTCCCGGATGTGGTAGCCGGAGATCGAGATCGTGTTCCAGCGCGGCACCTCGGCGCCGCAGAACGCGAAGATGTCGGTCGTGATCTTGAGCGAGGCGCGGGGCGGGAAGATGTAGGTCCCGCGCGCCACGTACTCCTTGAGGAGGTCGTTCTGCACGGTCCCCGAAAGGGCGTCCCAGCGAACGCCCCGCTCGCGCGCCACCGCGAGATAGAGCGCCAGGAGGATCGCGGCCGTGGAGTTGATCGTCATCGAGATCGAGACCCGGTCGAGCGGGAGCCCCTCGGTCAGGACCCGCATGTCCTCGATCGACGCGATCGCCACGCCGACCTTGCCGACCTCGCCGCGGGCCGCCGGATCGTCCGAGTCGTAGCCCATCTGGGTCGGCAGGTCGAAGGCCACGGAGAGGCCGGTCTGGCCCTGCTCCAGGAGGTACCGGTAGCGGCGGTTGGACTCCCGCGCCGAGCCGAAACCGGCGTACTGGCGCATCGTCCAGAAGCGCTCCCGGTAGCCTTCCGGCTGGATGCCGCGGGTGAACGGGAACTCGCCCGGACGGGGGCTTCCGTAGAAAGGCTCGATCGGGATGCTGGACGACGTTTCGGCCGGGAGATTGGGCCGTCCCGGCTTCTCCTTGACGTCCTTCACACGGCGGATTCTGGCACAGGGGTCCCCCCGGGGCCCGTCCCGGCGGGGCGCGGATGCTAAAATCGAGGCCACAGCGCCAATGACCGAGCATTTCCGGGGACGTCTCGAGGTCTTCGGCCTCGCGGACCTTCTTCAATGGATGGAATTGAACCGGCGATCGGGCCGGCTTCTCGTCACGCGCGGCCACGACCGGCGCACGCTCGACTGGAAGGACGGGGAGATCGTCTACGTCTCGGGCTCCCTGTCCCGACACCGCCTCGGCGTCCACCTCCTCCGGAGCGGCGCGTTGACGGCCGCCACCCTCTACGAGCTCCTGGCACGGAACATGACGACGCAGGAGAACCTGACGCGGTTGATTCTCGAGATGGGTCACGACACCCTCGACGGCCTGTCGCTCCGCGTCGAAGAGCTCGCCCGCAAGCTCCTCTTCGAGATCTTCGAGTGGCGCGAGGCCAACTTCGACTACGACCCGACCTACCGGGTGACGCCGATCCTGCGCATCGGACTGACGCTCCGGGGCCAGGCCCTCGCCTTCCAGGGCGTCAAGCAGCTCGACGACACGCACCGGCAATCCCGAAAGGAGCGGCGCGAGAACTGGGAGGCGGCCGACGCGTGGGTGATCCCGTTTCTGCCCGGACGGGATCGAGGAGCACTTCTGGGAGGCCCTCGAGCGCATCGACACGCCCCTCGAGCCGATGGAGGCGCGGGGACACTTCGTCCGGTTCCAGGAGTTCGCGCGCAGGCTCCGCGAGCGCCTCATCAAGAACTACCTCATGCGTCCGGTCCACGAGGACACGGCCACGCTCCTCCTGGAGCTCCTGAAGAAATCGCCGCTCGACATCCAGGCCGTGGTCCCGATCGCCGCCCTCGACCCGTACCTGACGCTCGATCTCCTGATCCTCGCCAACTCGCTCTCGGTCGACCGGGAGAACTCGGTCGGCACGGTCCCCGAAGCGATCGAGCGCATCGGGGCCCGCGCCCTGACCGTCCTGATCGACCGTCTCTCCTCGAGCGACTTCCCCGCCCTGCCGCGGACCGACCCCGCGGCCCGGGCCGTGCGCCGGGCGAGCCTGGCGGCGGCGCTCGCGGCCGGGAAGTTCGCCGAGCGGTACGGGCTTTCCCGGGAGCGCGGCTACACGCTCGGCCTCCTGCACTGCATCGGGTACGCGGACCTCTTCGAGATCGTCCGGGAGATGAACCTGCCGGCCGGCCCCTTCCGCGGAGCGGTGCTCGAGACGTACCGGCCCGCCGTCGGCCGCGCCCGCGCCGAGATCTGGGGCCTCCCCCGCGATTTCGAGGCGACCCTCTCGGACGACGGAACGGACCCGAGCGCGTCGGCCGCCCTCGTGCGCGCGGCGCGCTCCGCCGTCCGCGACTGCGCCATCGGGAGCCTCCCGGTCGAGGCCGGAGACGACCTCGAAACCGAGGAGATCTCGGCCGAGCTCAACATGCTCTTCGAGTACCTCGGGCTCGAGCCCGTCGGCGTCGAGCGGGAATAAACCCCGGCGGCCCTCTCCGCCGGCTGAAACTTTCCTCAAAAGAGGACAACCCGGAAATCCCCGCCGGTCTCCTGACGTTGACGGTGCCGTATCGGGAGGACCTCGATCCGGCGCGACCGGGCCGGGCCCTCGAAGAAAGGATCGAATCATGCGCTCGAGATTCCCCGCCGTCGCGCTTCTGCTCTCCACGGTCGTGGCCACCGGCCAGGAGCCCCCGGCGCCTCGGCCCGCTCCCCCGGTCTTCTCGGAAAAGGTCGAGGTCCGGGTGCTCGATCTCGACGTCGACGTCACGGACTCGAAGGGACAGCCCGTGACCGGCCTGACGCGCGAGGACTTCACGGTCGAGATCGCCGGAAGGCCGGCGAAGATCGACTACTTCACCCGGGTCGACGCCGGCACCATCCACACCCCGGACCTCGCCGCTGCCTCGCCCGAGCAGGTGCTGAAGGCCTACCGGCAGGGCGACGAGACGATCGTGCCGCGGAACTTCCTGATTTACATCGATCTCGGCTTCATCTCGCCCGGGATCCGCAACCGCAGCCTGAACGCCCTCTCGGACTTCGTCTCGCGCCTCGGGCCCCACGACGCGACCCGCGTCGTCCTCTTCGACCGCTCGCCCAGGGTCCTTTCGGACTGGACGACGAGCAAGGAGACGGCGATGGCCGCGATCTCCGGGATCGAAGCCGAGAATCCGGGCATGTCGCGCCTCCAGACGCAGCGGCAGACCATGGCCCTGATCGACTCGACCCCGCGGCGTCGCCGAGGCGCCTACGTCCAGCAGTACGCCGCGGAGATCTCCCAGGAGATCCAGACGATGATCCAGAGCATGTCGAACGAGCTCGTCACGCTCGCGCCCCTCTCGGGCAAGAAGTCCTTTCTCTTCGTGACGGGCGGGTTCGAGTACCAGCCGGGCTACGTCATGGCGCAGTACGCCACGGGCTCGGTCGCGGCCCCGTCGCTCTCCTTCGTCGACATCCGCCAGGTCCCGGAGCGGGTCGGGGAGCTGGCCCAGCGCGCCAACTCCGACGACGTGACGTTCTTCACGGTCGACGCCACGGGCCTGACGACCGAGGGCGTCGGCGCCGCCAACGACGATCCGCTGTCGAGCCGTCCGGTCGTCGGCTTCCAGGCGCGGCAGGACCGGCAGAACGGCCTGCAGCAGCTGGCGTACGAGACGGGAGGACGCGCGCTCCTCAACACCAACGACTTCCAGAAGGGCCTCGGGACCGTGTACGAAGCCGTCTCGACCTACTACTCGATCGGCGTCAACCTTTCGGGGATCACGGTCGGCAAGTACGAGAAAGTCGCCGTGTCGGTCAACCGGCCCGGCGTGACCGTCCGTACGCGGCGCGGGTTCGAGGAACGGCCCGAGGAGACGGTCGTCTCCCAGAAGGCGCTCGCGACCCTCCAAACCGACCTGACCTACTCCGCGATCCCGGCGCAGATCCGCACGTCGCCCGCCACCCCGGGCGAAAAGAAGCTCTTCAACCTCCCGATCACCGTCACGGTGCCGGCCTCGTCCCTCACGTTCGTCCCGAACGGCGACAAGGCCACGGCGCGGGCGTCCTTCTACATCGGGGCGATCGACGACAAGGGGCGGATGAGCGACATCGGCCGCCAGGAATCGACCTTCGAGATCGCCACCGCCAGGGCCGGCTCGAACGACCTCCTCGGCTACTCGACGCAGCTCCAGACGAAGAAGGGCAACTACCGGATCGTCGTCAACGTCCGCGACGTCGCAACCGGAAAGATGGGGACGGCGCGGGTGAACGTGCGGATCGAGTAAGAAAAACGTAGGGGCGGCCCTTGCGGCCGCCCCATTTCGGAAGCGCGGGACGAGCCCCGCCCCTACTCCCGGACTACGACTTCTTCTTGGGGGGTGCCGGCGCGGCTGGAGCCTTCTTGGGCGGCAGGCTGCCGTCCGGCATCAGCACGATGAAGTCGTCCTTGCGCTCGAAACCCTTGTTGGCCGCCGAGCCGCGGGGCGCATTCAGGTCGCGCACCAGGATCGCGAACGTGTAGTAACCCGGCTCGAAGGAAGCCAGGGGAATCTCGCTGCCCGTTCCGTAGCGGCCGCCCGAGATCGCCATCAGATCCGCCGGGCCGGTGAAGGGCGCGAAGGCGTCCTGGCCGTCGCGCTGGACGTTGATGCGCGTCATCACGCGGGGTTTCGGCTCAGGGGCCGGAGGGGCGGGGGCGGCCGGGGCGGCGCCCGGGGCCGGCGTCGCCGCCGGGGCCGCGGCGTCCGCCGCCGGGGCCGGAGCCGCGGCGGGCAGCGTCGGGTTGCTCACCGCGTAGAAGTACCAAAGGCTGTCCTGCTTCGAGAACGCCCGGTCGCCCTTCGGCTCGACCTTGATGGGCTTCTCCGTACCGAAGACGAAGGGATCGGTCGGCCCGGGACGCTTCGTCAGCGGAACGAGGCCGCTCGAGAGGATGAGCGGCGAGACCTCGAACTCCGTCGACTTCGCATTCAGCGTGAAGGGAAACGATGCCGACGCCAGCGGCGGCTGCCCTTCGGCCGAGAAGACGCCGAACTTGGCCTTGTAGGCGCCGGGCGGAAGCGGCACCGACTTGTCGATGACGCGATCCTTGCGGCTGCCCTCGGCCACCTCGGAGAACGTCGCGTCTTCCCAGAACGACTCCACTTCCTTGCCGGAGTCGTCGGTGACGATGCCGCCGAGCTTGAGCGGGCTCGCGGCGGCGAAGGCCGCCTTGTTCGCCGGAAGGTAGAACTGCATGGCGAGGAAATCGTCGCCGGCCACGGAACGGAACGTGCCGGACCAGAAGCCCGCCTCGCCCGCCACCGCGTTCGGAGCGGACTCGAGGGACGTCTTGACCGCCGCCGGGAGCGGCATCACCGCCGCGGCCGGCGCCGCCGCCGCTCCCGCAGCCGCCGGAGCCGCCGCGCCTGCGGCCGGAGCACCGGCCGGGGGCGCCGCGCCGGCGGGCGCCGGACGGGGAGCCGCGGCGGCCGCCCCGGCGGCCGGGGCCGCAGTCAGCGTGGCGTTGGGGTTGACGATCGACTTCTCCGCGAGCGTCGCGATGGCCTTCTCGACCTGGGCGCCGTTGCGCAGCTCGTCGGTACCGACTCGGGGATCGACCGAAACTTGCGCCTTCAGCTCCGACAGCCCCAGCACTTCGGGCAGCTTGTCCTTCTCCCACGTCCAGGTGTAGAGGATCGTCGAGGAGGCCGCATCGCCCGAGAACGCCGTGTCCGTTCTCGGGATCGTGGCGCCCTCGGAGCCGTCGAGGGCTCCCCCCGACTGCGCGCGCGTCTGCCCGACGCGCGACGGGGGCCCCAGCGTCACGAGCAGGCGGCCCCGCACCGATTCCGACCCGTGCTTGTAGCGCGCCAGCTTGAACTGCTGGTCGGCGGCGGCGATGCGCCGGGAGACCTCCTGCTTGAAGGGCTCGCCTCCGCGCTTGGCCCAGTACAGGGCGATGAACTTCTCGGCGTCCGCGTCGGTCGCGAGCGCCTTCCACTCGGCCCGCTCCGCGGGCGTCAGGAAGTAGGCCTCGGCCGACCGGTCCCAGTCCTTGTACTTCGAGAGCTCGGCCAGGGCGGAGACGGCGAAGGCCAGCCCGACGACGGCAATGATGACTCTTTTCACAAAGCCTCCCAAACGGTTCATTGGAACGCGGGATTCTATTACGAGACGGGGGACGGGAGGCAGGAGGCAGGACGCAGGAGGCAGGAGGCGGGACGAAAGAAACCTGCCGCCCGCCTCCCGTCGCCTGCTTCCCGGCCTCAGCCGCGCTCGGACCGGCCGGAGGCCGCGTAGCGGCGGCCCGGAATCTTGGCAAGGGCGACCGTCTCGCCCCCCGGGGCCTTCCGGCCCTCGAGCTCGGCCCGCAGGACCTCGAGCATGCGATGAACGTCCCCGTGCATGCGCTCCATGCGCTGTTTCATGTGGAGGATCACCTCCACGCCGGCCAGGTTCACTCCGAGGTGGCGGGTCAGCGTGAGAATGATCTCGAGGCGCTCGATCGTGTCGGCGTCGTAGAGACGGGTATTCCCCTCCGTGCGGGCCGGCCGCAGAAGCCCCTCGCGCTCGTACATCCGCAGCGTCTGGGGGTGGATGCCGTACTTCTCGGCGATGACCCCGATGCGGAAGACGCCCCCCCGGCCCCCGGACTTCACCGCTTCCTCCGCGGCTCGACCGGGATGGCCTGGCCCTTCTCGGTCTTGGGGGCCACGACCCGCAGAACGCCCGCCCGCAGGGTCGCCTTGATGGCCTCGGGATCGAGCGAGGCGGGCACCGGGAAATCGCGGGAAAAGCTCCCGTAGATGCGCTCCATGCGCACGAACTGCCGGGGCTCGGCCCCGTTCGACTTGCGCTGGCCCGAGACGCGGAGCCGGCCGTCCAGGGCTTCGAGCCGGACGTCCTCGAGACGGACGCCGGGCAGCTCGATGTTGAGGACGATCTCCTCCGGGGTCTCGTAGACGTCGGCCGCCGGCGACCACAGCGCGGCGTCGAGGCCGTCGTCGGGGAACTCCGTGCGGTGGATCGTCTCCTCGAAGAGGCGGTTGACCTTCTCCTGGATGGCGAAGAGGTCCTGCAGCGAGTTCCAGCGAAAAACCGTCATGGGAGCTGACCCAAGTTTACCGTCGACCACCGGTGGACGGCAGAGGTTTCCTCCCCTGCCGTCCGTCCGCGGTCGGTCCTCTTACTTCTTCTCCGAATCCACGTACTCCGTGTCGATGACCTCGTCCTCTTTGCCGGCCCCGGCGTCCGGTCCGGTGCCGGGGGCGGTCCCCGCCGAAGGCTCGGGCGCGCCCTTGTACATCGCCTCGGCGAGCTTGTGCGAGGCCTGCTGCAGCTTCTCGGCCGCGTCGTTCATCGCCTGGACTCCGCCCGCGCCGAGGGCCGTCTTCGCCTCGGCGAGCGCCGCCTCGAAGGCCGAGGCATCGGCGCCCGAGAGCTTGGCCTTGTTCTCGTTGTAGGTCTTTTCCGAGGCATAGACGAGGGAGTCGAGCCGGTTCCTGGCTTCGATCTCCTCGCGCCGCTTCCGGTCTTCCTCGGAATGCGACTGCGCGTCCTTGACCATCCGGTCGATCTCGTCCTTGTTGAGGCCGGACGACGCCGTGATCGTGATCTTCTGCTCCTTGCCCGTGCCGAGGTCCTTGGCCGAGACGTTCATGATGCCGTTGGCGTCGATGTCGAACGAAACCTCGATCTGCGGCATGCCGCGCGGCGCGGGCGGGATCCCGACGAGGTGGAAGACGCCGATCGTCTTGTTGTCGCGGGCCATCTCGCGCTCGCCCTGGAGCACCTTGATCTCGACCGACGTCTGGTTGTCGCCGGCCGTCGAGAAGACCTCGCTCTTCTTGGTCGGGATCGTGGTGTTGCGCTCGATCAGCTTGGTCGTGACGCCGCCGAGGGTCTCGATGCCGAGCGACAGCGGGGTCACGTCGAGCAGCAGGAGGTCCTTGACGTCGCCCGCGAGAACGCCTCCCTGGACGGCCGCGCCGATCGCGACGACCTCATCCGGGTTGACGCCCTGGTGCGGGTCCTTGCCGAAGAAATCCTTGACGAGCTTCTGAATGCGGGGCATGCGCGTCTGGCCGCCCACGAGGACGACCTCGTCGATGTCCTTGGGCTCCAGGCCGGCGTCCTTCAGGGCCTGCTTGCACGGGCCCATGGACTTCTCGATGATGTCCTCGACGAGCTGCTCGAGCTTCGAACGCGAGAGCTTGAGCTGGAGGTGCTTGGGCCCCGACGCGTCGGCCGTGATGAACGGAAGATTGACCTCCGTCTCCACGACGTTGGAGAGCTCGATCTTGGCCTTCTCGGCGGCTTCCTTGAGCCGCTGCATCGCCATGGGGTCCTTCGAGAGATCGACCCCCTGGTCCTTCTTGAACTCGGCCAGGATCCACTCGATGATGCGCTGGTCGATGTTGTCGCCGCCCAGGTGCGTGTCGCCGTTGGTGGACTTGACCTCGACGACGCCCTCGCCGACCTCGAGGATCGAGATGTCGAACGTTCCGCCGCCGAAGTCGTAAACGGCGATGGTCTCGTCCTTCTTCTTGTCGAGGCCGTAAGCGAGCGCGGCCGCCGTGGGCTCGTTGACGAGCCGCTCGACGGTGAGGCCCGCGATCTGCCCGGCGTCCTTGGTCGCCTGGCGCTGCGAATCGTTGAAGTAAGCCGGGACGGTGATGACCGCCCGCGTGACCTTCTCTCCGAGATAGGCCTCGGCGGCTTCCTTGAGCTTGCCGAGGATCATCGCGGAGATCTCCGGCGGCGACCAGTCCTTGCCCCCGGCCTGGACGCGGCAGTCGCCGTTGCCGGCCGCCTCGACCTTGAAGGGCACCATCCTCATTTCCTCGGTCACTTCCGAGTACTTGCGCCCCATGAAGCGCTTGATGGAGTAGACGGTGTTGGCGGGGTTCGTGATCGACTGGCGCTTGGCGACCTGGCCGACCAGGCGCTCCCCCGACTTGGAGAACGCGACGACCGAAGGCGTCGTGCGGTTGCCTTCAGCGTTGGGGATGACGACCGGGTCCCCGGCCTCCATGACGGCGACGCACGAGTTCGTGGTGCCGAGGTCGATTCCGATGATCTTGCTCATGATTCCTGCTCCTCCTAGACCCGATTGGAGGGGCCACTATAGGATATGAGCGTACTGTTGTCAACTTTTTTTGGATACCACTTAAGCCTCGTAGGCTCATGTTTTAGCTCGCTATTCGACCACCTGAACGCTGGGCCGCTCGGTCTGCTGGGGCGGCCGGGACGCGGCGGGACGAGGCTCGGCCACCGGAGCGAGGCTGCGCTCGAGGGAGAGGTCCAGGTCGATCTGGCCCTGGGCGTTGCGGCCGTAGAGCCCGAACTTCCCGTCCTCGGCGCGCAGGATGTAACGATAGAACCGGCCGTAGGGATCGCGCAGCGAGTCCTCCCCCAGGATGCCGGCCACGACGAGATCCTCCAGGCTGCGCGGGTAGCGACCGGTCGAGTCGTAGTAGATCCGCACGGCGCGCTCGACGGCGACGACGCCGTTGAGCGAGACGGCCTTGCGCAGCTCCCGGCCCTCGGCCACGTCGCCCGGAGAACGCATCAGAATGTTGAGCGGGTTGCGCGGGATCAGGTAGACGGCGAAGGCCCCCAGCACGACGAGCGCCGCCCAGAGCGCCGCGGACCTGCCCGAGAGACCGCTCGGCGCCGCCGCGGGCGCCGGCAGGGGCGCGATCTCGGGCTCCTCCTCCACGCGGCCGACCTCGATGAGATGCCGGCCGAGCAGGTCGGCCGTGCCCTTGAGGACCTCGAAGTCGGAGAGAAAGGCCCGCTCCATGATCTCGGCGACCGAGTGCCGGCCGTCGATCCAGCGCCAGGTCTCGGCCTCGGCGCGCGAGACCGACAGCGTCCCTTCGGGCGGGTCCTTCTCCCCTGAGACGAGGCGCAGGCTCTCGACCCCCGGCGCCCGCCGGTAGACCCCGGCGAGCGAGCCGACCTTCTTCTCGAAGAGCGGCCACTCGTCGACCATCTGCGCCGCTTCCATGAGGATCGAGTCGATGGACACCGGCGCCATGTGGTCCGCGTCGTAGTCGACCATGCCTTCCTGGCTGAAACGGAAGCGGCCGTCCGGCCAGCGAAAGGCGGTGTACACGATCCGGGCGATCTGGAGGCGGAGCGCCTCGCGCAGCTCCTGCGGATCGATCAGGCCCTCGCGCACGAGCAGGAAGCCCATCCGCTGGCGCGTCTCCCGCTGCACCTCGAGGATGCGGTCGAGCTGCTCCTGTGTCACGTAGCCCGCCCGGATCAGGAGGTTGCCGAGCCGATTGTCGAGCCGGCGCGCCGTCGACTCCGCGGCCACGACCTGCCCGCCGAGAAACGAGATCGTGATCGTGTCGTCGTCGCCCTCGACGCTCAACACTCCGGTTTTCCGCTGCAGCCCGAGCATCTGGAAGATGTCGGTCAGCGAGAAGACCCTCAGCGTCCCTTCAAGACCCATCGGACACGCTCCTCGCCCCCCACTGGGCGCGCAGCCAGACGACGAGCGCCAGGGCCGCGCCCGCGACGACCGTCAGGCGGAGCGGCCCCTCGGGCGGCAGCGCGAACGGGTCGAAAACCCGGTCGTCCAGGATCGCGGCCCCGAGGCCGAAGAAGAAGACCAGCGCGATCGCCGCCCCGCGCACCGGGCGCCCCGAATCGATGGCGTGCGAGCCGGGCAGCAGCAGGGACGCAAGGCGACGGATGCGGTGTCTCCGGACGGCGCGCCCCTGCATGGACCGGGTCTGCGCGACCTGCTCCTCGATGTCGACCTCCTCCTTCCGGGAGAGGCGCGAGCACTCCGCGCAATACGGCGACGTTTCTCCCCAGTGCTTGCAGCGCGCGCAGAACGGCCGCCCGCAGCGGTCGCACTCCTCCGCGACGCCCCGGAGCCGCCAGGTGCCCGCGAAGTAGATGCCGAGCAGGAGCGCGCCGAGGGGAGCGAGCGACCACCACGACAGGAACTGCTTCCATCCGCGGGAGCTGCCGTGGCCCGGCAGCCGGCGGCTCTTCGGCTGAGCGTCCCAGAGGGCCATCCGGGCGCGCGCCCGCTCGACCGTGTAGCCGGCCGGGACGACGCGCGAGAGGGTCGGGTTGCCGGTCCAGAAGTTGACCTGGGACGCCGAGACCTCGCGCGCCTGGCGCATCGCCGCGGCCTGCCCGTCGAAGTCGTAGGCCTCCCCCCGGGCGAGCGACAGGTTGTAGAAGGTCTCGGCGGCCTTCGGTTCGCGTCGGGCCGCCTCGATGTAGTCCCGGATGGCTTCCCCGTAGTCGCCCTCGGTGAAGCGAACGTTCCCGCGATTCAGGATGGGCCGGTAATCCGCGGAATCGGCCTGCATCGCCCGGCTGTAGTCGGACTGGGCGCGCTCGAGGTCGCCGGAACGCTCCGCGTAGATCCCGAGCAGGTACCAGACTTCCGAATCCTCGGGAAAAACCGCCGCGGCCTGGCGCAGCCCGTCCTCGGCGCTCGCATCGTCGCGCCGTTCGGCCAGGTCCGTGGCGGCGACGAAGAGAGGCGAGCGCTGCTCGACGTTGGCGGCCGTGATCCACGCGAGCAGGCCCGGCACGAGCGCCATCGCGACGAATCCGGCGGCGAGGACGGCGCGCTCGCGCGGGCGGCCGTAGGCGTAGAGGAGGGCGCCCCAGTAGAGGACCAGCCAGCCGGGCCCGAGCCCGACGAAGAGCGGGAGGCCCAGGATCACGAAGCCGAGCGGCACGGCGCCGCTCCTCCCGAACGTCCGGCGCGCGGCCTCGGCGATGTCGTGCGCGATGCGGGACACGTGGCGGACCCCCAGCGCGAGGATCACGACGAGCAGCATCCCGGCAATGGCGATCGAAAGCCAGAGGCCGAAAGAGGACGCGATCGCGACCCGGGCCTCGTGCGTCGAGAGCAGGGCGACCGCCGCGTCGGGTGCGGCCTTCAGCGCCTCGCCCGTCCGTCCGTGCCGCGCCAGGAAGGAGAGGCGCGCGACGATCGCGTCGGGGTTCGACTCGTCCAGCTTCAGCGCCGCGTCGTAGGCGCGCACCGCTCGGTCGGGCTGGCCGAGCTTCTCGGCGCGGCGGCCGAGGAAGACCGCCGTGCGCGAAAAGTCGGAAAGGTGCGAGACGCCCACCTTGCGTCCGGCGCGCAGCATCGCCTCGAGGGCGCGGTTGGCGCCGGCGGCGTCGTTCTCGGAAAACGCGGACAGGAACTCGAACCACTGGGAGCGATACTGGCTGCGCGTGACGGGCGGCGGCAGGGGCGACAGCGCCTCCTGGGCCGCCCCCGCCGCGGCCGCGCCGAAGAGGAGGGCGGCCGCAGCCAGTCGGATGGCGGAGATCGGCGAACGCAAGGCGATGGTCACGCGGCCGTCGGTTATCGCGGCGGCTCCCGGCCGGGGGGCCGGACGGCTTCGACGTAGGCCAACCGGAGCTCGTACAGGACCCGCGAGAGCAGGTCCGACTCCTCGAACGACAGGCGGCCCCGCGTCTTCTGCTCGAGCGCGCCGAGCCAGTCGATCATCTGCCGGGCGGCCGCCGGCTCTCGCCGCTGGAGCCTCTCCCCCGTCATCGGGTCGACGCCGAGGGCCGCATACACGTTGGAGGCGAGGAAGCTGACGAGGGCGATGAACGCCTGCGAGGTGACCGGCTCGGCCCCGGGCGCGCCCTCGGGGGACGCCGGGCCCGCGCCGGCCGCGGGGGGCGGCGGGGCCGACGGGGCGGGAGGGGGCGGCTTCGCGGGCTCGGGACGCTCCTCCGCCTGAAAGTCCGGGCGCAGCTCGCCGTCGGCGGTGAACATCCGCCGGTCGACGACGCGGATCGGCTTGTCTTCTTCGTTCACTGGGTGCTCTCGTTGTTGCCCTGCGGCCGGGAATGTCCAATTTTAGCAGGGAAGGCCGGCGGTTATGATCCGCGCGTGTCCGAGAGCCTCGACCGCCTGACCGCGCTCGTCGACCGGCTGCGGCGCGACTGCCCGTGGGACCGCGAGCAAACCTTCGAGACGCTCAAGACCTACCTCCTCGAAGAGACGTACGAAACGCTCGCGGCGCTGGACGAGGGCGAGCCGGAGGCCCTCGCCGGCGAGCTCGGCGATCTCCTCTTCCAGGTCTTCCTGCTCGCGCGGCTCGCCGAGGAGCGCGGCTGGTTCGACATCGGGGCGGTCGCCGACCGGATCACCCGCAAGATGATCGAACGCCACCCGCACGTCTTCGGGGGCCCCCCGGCCTCGAGCGCCGGCGAGGTGAAGTCGGCCTGGGAGAAGCGCAAGCGGCAGGACCCCGGCGCCTCGGATGACCCTCTCCGCACGCTTCCCGCGGCGCTGCCCGCCCTCTCGACGGCGTACCGGCAGACCCTGCGCGCGGCCGACCTCGGCTTCGACTGGGAGCGCGACGCCGACGTGGCGGCGAAGATCGAGGAGGAGCTCGCCGAGTGGCGCGAGGCCGCGGCCGGCGGCGACGCGCCCGCGGAGCTCCACGAGATCGGCGACATGCTGCTCTCGGTCGTGAACCTCGCCCGCCGCCGGAAGATCGACCCCGAGAGCGCCCTGCGGCTCGCCAACCGCCGCTTCCGGGAACGCTTCGCCGAGGTCGCGCGCCTCGCGCGCGCCGCGGGCAAGGACGTTTCGGAGACCGGCATGGCGGAGCTCGACCGTTACTGGGAGGAAGCGAAGAAGAAGTCGACGATCGACCGCTGAGAGCGGATAGCCGACAGCCGCTACCGCGCGAGATCCCTCACCCGGACGAGCGTCACGCCCCGGGCCGCCAGGCCCGGCATCTCCTCCTCGAGCACGCCGAGCGTCACCGGGTACGGATGGCCGATCGCCACCGCATGCCCCTCTTCCCGGGCCCGGCGCACGAGCTCGTCGAGCTGCCGGCGGATCGCCGGCGCCGTCTCGACGTCGTCGAGGAAGACGCGGCGCGAGACCGAGGGCACCGCGGCCTCCTCGGCCGTCTTCTCGGCCACCGTCGCGTCCGTCGTGCGGCTGTCGAGGAAGAAGAGTCCGCGGGCGGCGAGGACGCGGGCGACGACGCGCATGACGCGGGGATCCGCCGTCGCGACCGAGCCCATGTGGTTGTTGACCCCGACGGCGCCGGGCACCGTGGCGAGGTCGGCCTCGAGGACGCGGACGATCTCCGCGTCCGACTGCGCCCGGAGAATCACGCCCGGCCCGGGGCGCACCCGCGGGTAGCCCTCCGGCTCCATCGGCAGGTGGAGGAGGACCTCCTTGCCGCCGTGCTCCAGGGCGCGGGCCGCGGCCGCGCTGAAGGCCACGCCGGGGAGAACCGCGCCGGCGACCGGCTCTTTCCAGCCCGCGATGCGCTCGGCGGGACCGAGCTCGTTGCCGAGGTCGTCGATGACGATCGCGGCGAGCGCGGCTCCGGGCGGGGGCGCCGTCCGGGCGCCCGCGGGGGTCCGGACGGGCCGCGGCGCCGGGGAGGGGCTCGCGGTGCGGCGCCGGGGCGTCGGGGCGGGACGCGTCGCCCCCGGAGTGGGCGGAGGCGAGGGCCGCGGCGCCGCCGGGCAGCGCGTCTGGACGTAGAGAATGACCGCGAGCGCGATCGAGAGGAGCGCGAAGAAGATCGTCGCGCCCGAGAGGCGGCGCCCGCGGCGCTTCAAGGGCGAATCGGACCCGCCGCCTAAGCCGCCTTGCGGGCGGGGGCGTTGCGCGCGACGTCCAGTCCCCGCTCGAGGATCAGGTCGCGCTCGCCCGTCTCGCCGGGGAACACCAGCACCCGCTCGTCGGGGGTCAGGCCCTTGCCGCCGAGCACCTGGCCGGAGGGCGCGACGTAGCGGCCGACCGTCATGTAGAGCGTCCCGCCCTCGCCGGTCGGGATGCTCCGCTGGATGATCGCCATGCCGACCGTGGTCTCGCCGACCGTGGTCGCCTTCGCACGATCATGGAGGGCCGCGGCGAGGACCTCCGCGGGTCCCGCCGTCGAGTCGTCCATCAGGACCACGACGCGGCCCTTCCACGCGGGCTCGCCGGCGGCTTCGAGCGCCTTGCCGGCCACCTTGCGCGAGACGACGGTGGCGATCGGGCCCTTGCCGACGAAGAGCGACGCCACGGGCGCCGCGTCGGCCGGGTCTCCGCCGATCGATCCGCGCAGGTCCAGGATGACCGTTCCGATCGAGCGCCGCGAGGCCTCGTCGAGCTCCTTCTTCACCGCGGCCGCCGTCGCGGGCGTGAAGGCGGGGACCTTGACGATCGCGACGTCCCGTTCCCAGGTCGTCGAGGGAGCAGGCGATTCGAACCGGGCGCGGGTCACCGCGATGTTGATGCGCTTCTCGTCGCCGCCGCGGAAGACGCCGATCTCGCACGACGAGCCTTCCGGTCCCTCGAGCGCGGCCTTGATCTGCCAGTACGGCGAATTGCGGAGGGGCTTGCCGTCGATCGTGTCGATCAGGTCGCCCGCCTTGACGCCGGCCTTCTCCGCCGGCGAGCCGGGCAGCGGACCGACGACGTAGGGGTACCCGCCGCGGCGCGCGAAGACGATCCCGGCGCTCGCGGCCCCGGAGGACTGCTGCGCCTTGTAGGCGGCCATGGCCGAGGCCGGGACGTAGTAGGAAAACGGATCGAGCGCGTCGGACATCCCGTCGTACGCACCCTCGAGGAGAACGCGGGTGTCGGTCGGCTCGACGTAGTTGGAGCGCGTCAGGGAGAAGACTTCCGAGAAGATCGAGAGCGCGCGGGTCGCCGGGTCCCGTCCCGCCCCTTCGGGCCCGGTCATCGCCCGCAGGGAGGCGAGGGCGCCGAGGGACACGAGCACGAAGGCGAGCCGCGAGCGGTTGGATTTCATCGTGAGGATGGTAACAGAGGGGTCGAGGGGCGGCATTTCAGGAAAGAGACGAGTAAGCCGTATGCAGTAAGCAGTAAGCAGTAAGCAGTAAGCAGTTCCCGATATCTCCAGCCCTGCTTACTGCTTACCGCTTACTGCTTACTGGCTCCTGCCCGCCGCCGAACGGCTACCTCAACCATGCCACCGGATCCGACGCCTTCTGCCGGTCGCGGACCTCGAAGTAGACCCCGGGCTCGTCGCGGCCGGGTCCGTAACCCGCGAGGCCGATCTCCCCTCCGACCGGCACGGGGACGCCGGGCTGGACCGAAACGGCCTGGAGCCAGGCATAGAGGGTCAGCATCCCGTCGCCGTGGTCGAGGATCACGAGGTTGCCGTACTCCTGGAGCCACTGGGCGTAGATGGTCTTGCCCGCGTAGACGGCGCGCACCGGCGTGCCGAGCGGCACGGCGAGAGCGACGCCGTTCGAGACGGTCCAGGCGTCGAACTTCGGGTGCCGGTGGCGACCGAAGGTCTCGATGATCGTTCCCTTCGCCGGCCAGTCGAGGACGCCCTTCCACGGCCGGATCCCGCCGGACGGGCCGACGGGCTCCTCGCTCTCGCTCTGCCGGGCGAGCGTCTCGAGCAGCCGCTCGAGGCGCGAGGCCTTGTCGGTCAGGGCCGAGACCTCGCGGCGCTGCAGGGCGGACTGGCTGCGCTCGCGCTCGAGAAGGCGCGCGCGCTCGGTCTTCAACGACGCCACGCTCGCTTCCTCCCGGCGGCTCTTCGCATAGAGGCGGTCGATCTCGGCCTTGAGAGCCTCCTCGCGAGAGAGGTCCCCCTGGAGGCGGGCCTCGGCCTCGCGGTAGCGGAGGAGCAGCTTGCCGTCGCGCCGCGCGAGCCCGTCCAACCGCTCGATCGAATCGAGCAGCGCCGGCACGTCCCGGGCCTCGAGCAGGACGCGGAAATAGCCGAAGCGGCCGAACCGCTGGAGCAGCCGCGCCCGGGCGAGCAGCGCCCCGCGCGAGCGCGCGACCGAGACGGCCGCGGCCGCCCGCTCCTGCGAGACGGACGCGAGCCGGCGCGCGAACTCTTCGCGCGTCGCCGCGAGGAGCTCCCCCTCGCGCGTCGCGATCTCGAGCCGCAGCTCGAGCCGCTGCAGCTCCTCGGCGAGGGTCGCCTCCTTCTTCTGGCTCTCGGCGAGGCGCGACTTGAGCGCCCCGATCCGGTTCTGCAGCTTCTCGAGGTCCGCCCGGCGCTCGGAGTCGACGGGGGTGACGGACTCCTGCGAAACGAGGGGCGCGGCGGCGAGAAGGAGCGCGGCGAAGAGGCGCCGGGTCACCAGAGGGGCTTTCCGGCGGCGTCGTCGACCGCGCCGCCCCCGACGAGCGCCCGCACCGAGGCCGTGACGTCGGCGATCCCGGGCACCGGCTCCGCGCGGAAGGGGCGCGAGGCGAAGAGGACGCCGCGCACGAGGGCCGGGTCGAGCGAGCAGTGGTCGCCGCTCCAGACGTCGCGATTGTCCTCGAACGTCGATTCCGTCGGCACGCCGAGCGAGGACTGCCAGGACACGCGGTAGCCGGGCCGGTTCGCCACGATGAGGTCCGGGATGAGCCTCGGGTCGAAGCGGCGGTAGATGTCCTCGCGCTTGAAGACCCGGGAGACGGCCTTCGCGCCGTTCTTCGGGTCCGTCAGGTCCGTCAGGCGCGCCGAGAGCTCCGCGCGGAGGGCCTCGTACTCCGCGCCCGGCGCGACGATGCCGCCCGACTCCCGGCCGGCGAGGTTGACGTAGATGTCGCCGAGCCCCATCCCGTAGGCCTTCGACTTCGTCCAGTCGACGGCCTCCCAGAATTGCCCGCGGGAGAAGAGCGCCTCGAGGTTCTGCCGCTTCGCGCTTCCCTTCAGGACGAGGTAGCCGTTCTCGACCAGCCAGGAGTTGTAGTTCACGGACCGGCGCCACGTCGCGAAGCCGTGGTCCGAGAGAACGATCAGCACGTCCTGCGGGGCGAGCGAGGCGGCCGTCTCTCCCACGATCTCGTCCATCGCGGCATAGGACTTCTCGACGGCGTCGCCGTACTTCGCGGCGAGCTTCGCGTCGTAGGCCGGATGCTCCGGGTCGCGGAACCGCCAGAAGACGTGGGCGACCCGGTCCGGAAACTCGAAGTAGTGAAAGAGGAGCCGGTCCTTGCGCGCGAGCATCCCGCGCAGCATCTTGCGCTCCTGGTCGGCCGTCATCTTCACGTCTTCGAGGAAGGCGTCCTCCGGGAGCGTGCCCGACTGGATCGACCACGTGTCGATCGCCCAGCCCATCGTTTTGTAGCGGCCGAACTCGCGGACGAGCTCCTCGGCGAACCCGCGCGGCGAGGAGATCGTGAATCCGGGCGGCAGGTGCGCCGGGTCGAACTGCACGGGCGACAGGTAGAGGCCGATCTCGGGCTGGACGCTCTCGAGGCGCAGGCGCGCGTAGCCGTGGATCGCGACGAGCGGGTTGACGCGGAAGACGAGCGGTACCCAGTCGCTCCACTGCCCGACCTTCAGCTCGGCGCGCGCGTCCCCCGTCTCGACGACGATCCGGTCGCGGCCGTCGGGGACCGTCAGCGTCAGCGAGGCGTCGATCGTGCCCTCCCGGCCGAAGGCCCGGCCCGGCGGGCCGAGGACCCGGACCTGCTGGCGGCCGACGTTGGATTCGAGGCGGACGATCTCGACCGAGAAGTCGTTGCCCTCGCGCGGCGCGAAGAAGGGGTCCGACGTGAAGTAGGCGGGCCGGCCGATCCGGCCCGAGACGTCGGGCACCCCGAGGCCCGAGAGCATCCGGCCGTCGGCGAACGCCTCCGGCGGGAACGTCACCGGCATCCGGATGACCGTGGCCGGGCGCGCGCCGGCCTCCGCCCAGAACACGGGGCCCCGGCGGTTGTTCTGGACCCAGGGCCGGGTCGAGGGCAGCCAGGCGCGGACGGCGAGAAACGCGCCCGCGCCGGCGGCGACGCCGAGGAGCGCGAGAATCGCGCCGACCGCGCGCCGACGCCGCGCGAAGAGCAGGAGCGCCGGAAGGACGAAGACGAGCAGCGCCGCGCCCCCGAACGCCAGGGGATTGTTCTTCCCGAGGAGGAACGGAACGGACTTCTCCTCGGCGACCGCGAAGGTCGGTATCCGGTTGGCCGGGTCGCGCTTGAGGAAGTCGAAGATCTCGTGGCCGCCGGGGTCGAGCCCCGTCGAGAACGTCGCCCAGGACACCGGCGTCTGCGCCGGAACGGTCGGCGTCAGGGGCGCGTAGCCGCCGCGGGCCTTCAGGGCCGCGAGGTTCGGGAGCTGCCCCCGGGACAGCATTTGCTCGACCACGGCCGCGTCGACACCGTCGAAGCCCAGGATGACGACCCGCCCCGGGGGCTCGGCCGCCGGGAGCGCGACCGCCGCCAGAAGGAGCGCGCCGAGCGCCGTCATGGCACCCTTCCGCAGAGCGGAGGCATCGGATTTCACTCCGCGAGTGTAACCGCCCGGCACGCGAGCCCGCCTCAGGGAATCGTCGTCGAGCCCGCCGGCACCGGGCATCCGGACCTGTGGCGGCGTGCCGCAACCGCCGCGTAGACCCGCCGTCCGATCGACGGCACCCCGGGGAAGTAGAGAAGCGGCGCGATCGGCCACAGGAGCGGAAGGGACCAGGAGAGCGCACGGTAGGCGTCGAAGCCGGTCTCGATCTGCCCAGCGGCCGTCACCACATGCATCGTGGCCAGGCAGTCCTCCTCGCGGAGGGATGGGAAGGCTTCCCGGATCCGGCTCCAATCACCAAGCGCGTCGAGGAACACGATGCGATCGAGGACGTCCAGCCGGCGCAGCACGGCGACGGTTCTCTGACAGAGCCCGCAGGAGCCGTCGTAAATCAACGAGTGGCGGCGCCGGCGCACGGTCACGTTTTTCAGGGTTTTTCCGACTCCATTCCAGGGAACCCAGAAAAGATAGCAAATCAGGAACTGTGTGAAGTCCGGGCCCATCGTCAGCGCTATGGCGATCTGCAGCAGAAAAACGCCCGGCACCAGGATCCGCCGCGCCGTCCGGCTGAAGAGCGCGAGCGGGAAGAAGAGTTCCAGGCCGAGGGCCACGGCGCCCGCCGTCCGAGAGAGCCAGGGCACGCCGGCGAGCCAGGGCCCCCAATTCGTCCATGGCGCCCCGGCCGGTCGAACGAGTGCATCGTTCGAACGAAGGATATGTCCCGCCAGAGCGTTGGACGTGACCCACCGCAGTCCCGAATGTCGGAGTTTGGAAACGCCGGCCGCGAAGAAGACGAGGCTCATCACGAGCCACGTCATCCGTATCGGCCAGGTGTATTCGCCGCCGGAGGGCGGCGGGTCCTGCGGCCGCCGAGCCGCCCGAACGAGGCCATCGAACGACCAGGCGTCTCCGCACCGCGAGAATGCCAGGATGACCATGCTGAAGACGAGGACCGCGTCGTCGTGATGGATCTTTCCGAAACTGTGCGGGACCCCGAGCAGGTACGTCCCCAGGACCGCCGCGCCGATCGTGGAGAAGCGCGTCGCGACACCCGCGGCGCTCGTCGCGAGCAGGATTTTCCAGGCCATCGCTGCCATCGACATCGCCGGCGCCGGCAGAACGCCGAGTCCGAGCGCACGGAAGAGCGCGATCGGTTCCCAGAACACGCGGGAGACGCTCGCCCAGGCGGTGAAGTCGTGCGACCAGTACGACGCGAGCAGCGACCCGTAGAAGAGCATCCGACAGACACCCAGCGCCGCGGCACTGCCGGGCGCATACCAGAAGCGCCACCAGCGGGCCCGGAGGGTCAGCGCAAGGGAGTCGGTGGGGTCGATGTGCGTACCTCCCAGATGAGCTCGCGTTTCGGGGTGTCGGATGGCGACGCCCGACCGTCCAGCGTCCAGTGAACAAGGTAGAGGCGCCCCGCCTCGAGACTTGGACCGTCGTGCTGCCCGGCGACGCGGCGCGACTCGTAGCGGTCCAGACAATCGCGCAGAGCGATCGGAAGCAGGCGTTCCCTCTCGGAGCTCCGGTCGAGTCGATCCCACGAGAACCAGAGGCGTGAGTGATCGAACGGAGCGATGTACGGCTTGCTCGAGAGCGGGATTTCGCGGCCCGATCCGGACACCACGCCGTACAGGCGCCGCATCACGACGGTCGTCTTCGGAAGGTCCGAGTACATCTGGTACTGCGAAAACGGCCAGTGCTCGCGGCGATAGGGCGGATCCATGGCGACTTCGGTCAGCGATCCCGCGCTGATCGCGAACGCCATGGCCGCCACCAGCCGGCGTCGTCCGCGCGGCGGAGGGCGCGGCTCGAGAGCGCCCGGTCCTGCCGGGACGGAAGAAAGAAGGGCGGCCAGGCGGGACGTCACCGCGGGCCGGGACAGCACGGCCGCGAGCACCCAGAGGCCCGCCAGGACGACGGCCGCACGACGCACCATCGCCTGCCAGACCGCCAGGTAGTGCTCCGCGGGATGCACGTGCCGGCCTGCAAAGATGCGGTTGAGCGCGGGGAGGCTGACTCCGCGATGGGCATCGCGAATCAGCCCTGGAACGAGGAGCTCCGCCGCGGCGCCCACGAGCACGAGGGCGAGGAGGGACGCGGAGAGCCACTGCCAGCGGCGCATCTGCACGTTTGGGCCTCGGATGGATTGAGCCTAGGCCGGCCGGCGCGGCCGTGTCAATCGATCGACGGAAACAACCGTCCTTCGAGTCGTAAGATTCGCTCCGTGACGACGCGTGAAGAAGAGATCGAGACCCTGCTCGCGCGGATTCCCGACCCGGCGGTCCGCTCCCTCTTCTCGCGCGAGTTCATCCTCTGCGCCGAGCACTTCGATCGGTTCACGATCGACTCCGTGCTGCGCCTCGTGCATACGCTGGCGCTCGAGGAGGACCTCGCGCGCGGGGTCGCGGCCGAGGAGGTCGTCGCGAGCCGCGGATACGCGCCCCGCGCGGAGGTTCCGCTGCGCTGGTTCTTCGACAAGCTCGCCGACGCCGGATACCTCGACGCCTCCGGCGACGCGCGCGGAAAGAGCTACCGGGCGCGGGGCCCCCTTCCTCCGGGAGACCCCGACCGGGCCGAGGCGGCGGCGCGCGCCGTCGATCCGCGCTCGATGCCGCCCTTCGCGGTCGTCCGCGCCATGGTCGAGCACGTGCCGGAGTTTCTCCGCGGCGAGAAGACGGGCGAGGACATCCTGTTCGCGCCGAACCGGCTCCCGCTCTGGTTCGACTACTTCTCCAACGAGAACCTCCTCTACGCGATCAACAACCGCCTGGGGGCCGAGGCGGTCGCCCGGGCCCTGCCGTCGGCCCATCCGGCGACCGTCGTCGAGATCGGCGGCGGCTCGGGGTCGGCGGCCCTCGCCGTGGCCGAGCGCCTCGCGCGGGACGCGCGCCTGCCGCGGATCGGGCGATACGTGTTCACCGAGATCGTGCCGACCTTCCTGCGCCGCGCCGAGCGCACGATCCGGGGCCGCTATCCGGATCTTCCGGCGGAGTTCGTCCGCCTCGACATGGACCGGGACTTCGCCGGGCAGGGCGTCGCTCCCGGGATCGCCGACGTCGTCTACGCCGTCAACACCATCCACATCGCCCGCGATCTCGCGGCGACGCTCGCGCGCGTGCGCGAGACGCTCAAGCCCGGCGGCGTCGCGGTCTTCTCGGAGTGCGTTCGGCCGTTCGCGGGCCAGCCGATCTACGTCGAGTTCGTCTTCAACTTTCTCGAGAACTTCACCGGCGTCGCGACGGACCCCCGGACGCGGCCCAACCACGGCTTCCTGACGCCCGAGAACTGGCGCCGGGCGCTCGCGGCCGCGGGCTTCGAGAAGCCGGAGGTCCTGCCCGACGTGGAAGAACTGGCCAAGCAGTACGACGCCTTCTTCGTCGCCGCCGTCTCCGCCCGCCGGCCACTGTAGCGGCGGCCTGCAGGCGACCGGGCGGGGACAAGCCCCGCCCCTACTTCTTACGGGAGGGATCGTCCCAGAACGGAAAAAAGCAATACCACTGGTCCGGATACTCCCGGACGTAGCGCTCCAGGATCGCGACGTACCGGCCGAGGTTCGTCCGGAGCGAGGCGTCGCGGTCGGGCCCGTTTTCGATCGGCAGGGGCTCCTCGACGATCGCGCGATAGCGGCCGTCGGGCATCCGAACGATGAACGCCGGCAACACGGTCGCGCCGGAGGCCATCGCGACGCGCAGCGGCCCGCGCGGGAAGAACGCCTCGCGCCCGAAGAAGGGGACCGACACGCCCGTGTTGTCGAAGTCGCGGTCGCCCTGCATCGCCACGATCCCGTTGTCCGTCAGCGCGCGCAACACCGAGAGCGTCGGCACGAAGCTGCGATCGACCCGGATCTCCGCGACACCGCAAGCCTCGTGGAGCCGGCGGCGCTGGCGCTCGACACCCGGGAAGATGTCCGGCACGAGCACGACGTGGATCGGCTGCTTCATCTGCGCCAGCATCAGGCCGCCCACCTCCCAGTTGCCGAGGTGGGCCGTGAGCAGCAGGACCCCTTTGCCGGCCAGCCGTCCTTCGACGATGTGGCTGTACCCGACGACGCCCTCGACGAGGCGCGCCGCCTCCGCGGGCGGGCGCGTCGCGAACTGCAGGAAGTCGACCCACGCCCAGAAATGCGAGTTCACCATGGCCCACGCCCGCGACCGCACCTCCGGGGAGGACTCCGGCTGACCCAGGATGATCGCGAGATTGGCGCGCACGGCCCGCAGGTACTTCGGGCGCGCGCGGTAGTAGAGCGCGGCGACCGCCTTCCCGCCGCGGCGCGTCAGGGACGTCGGGACGTTGCGGGCCGTCCAGAGCGTCGCGGGAAACCAGACGCGCGACGCGGCCGAGGCGAGGGCGCGCACGACGGGATTGCGCGTCGCCATTTTCTCCTGCACGGGGGGTATCCTAAGAGAATCGGGCAGCAGGAGGCGGGAGGCAGGAAGCGGGAGCGGCTCGCCGCGGCTTTGCCGTTCGCGGTTTTCGCGTTGCTGGCGCTCGTCTCCTGGAACCGCTGGCTCGAGCCCTTCATCGACTCGGGGCGCGAGCTCATGGCCCCGTGGCGCGTGTCCCGGGGCGAGCGTCTCTACGCGCAGGTCGAGTTCCATCACGGGCCTCTCGCGCCCTGGGCGGGCGCCGCGCTCGACCGCGCCTTCGGGGCCTCGCTGCCGGCGCGGACCGTGCTGGCCGCGGCCGTCGCGCTCGTCTTCGTCGCCGGTCTCTCGGCGCTCGCCCGCCGGTTCCTCCCGCCGTGGCGCGCGGGGCTCGCGGTGTCGGTCGCCGCCGCGGCCGCCATGTTCCTCCGCCCGGGCGGCTGGCTCTTCCCGTTCAGCTTCGATGCGGCCATCGCGGTCGCGGCGACGACCTGGGCGCTCGAGCTCTCGGGGCGGGACACGCGCGCCGGCGATGCCCTCGCGGGCACGGCCCTTGCGCTCGCGCTGCTCTCGAGGCTCGAGCTTGGCCTCGCGGCCCTCGTCGTGATCGCGCTCGCGTCGTACGCCGCGCCGCGGCGGTGGGGGCGCCTGGCCGCCTGGCCGCTCGCCGCCGCCGGGGCGGGCTACCTCGCCGCCTCGGTCGGGATCCCCTTCCGGACCCTCGTGTCCGACGGGTGGCTGCGGCTGCTCGATCCGCCGGAGGCCTTCCGGAACGTCTACCGTGCCTATGCGGGTCTCGACCAGGTCGGCCTGCGCGCCGCCGAGTGGCTCCTCGCGGCGGTCGTCCTGCTCCTCATGGCCGCCCTGCTCGTGCTGGCTTCGCTCGCGGCGTCGCGGCTGCGGTCTCCGTCGGCGCGCCTCGCGGTCGCTTCCGTCGCGCTCGGCGCCCTGGCGCTCGCGGCGGCCGTGCGGATGCGGCCGCCGGCACGGCTCGCCGCTCACGTCGCCCTCTTTCCGCCGCTCGTGCGCGTCGTCCCGCTGTGCGTCGGCCTGGCCGCCCTCGGACGGCTGGCCGTGCGTCTCGCCCGGCGGCCGCCCCGCGGCGCCTTCGCCGCCGTTCCCGACGCCGTCCTCCTGGTCGCCGCTCTCTTCGGAGCACGCCTCCTTCTCGCTGCCGGGTACGCCGGCCCCTACAACGCGTACTTCCTGCCGCTGCCGCTCGTCGTCGCCGTCGCCGCGATCTTCGCCGCCGCCGACCGCGCCGCGCCGCGGCTGGGCCCGGCGCTTCCCCGGCTCGCGGGGGCCGCCCTGATTCTCTTCGCCCTGGTCCGGATCCTGGACGCCCTCGACCGGAACCGCGGGCCGCGGTGGGCGAGCGTCCCGACGCCGGCCGGGCCCGTCGTGCTGCCGGATCCGGTCGCCGAGACGACCCGCGCGACGCTGGAGGACCTCGGGGAGAGGCTCGCCCCCGGCGCCACGCTCGCCGGATTTCCGGAGGCGGGGTTCTTCAACTACGTGCTCGGACGGCGCAACCCGTTTCCTCACGAGCAGTATTTCCCGGGACACCTCGACGCCGCCGCCGAAGCGCGCTTCGCCGCCGGCCTCGCGGCCCATCCTCCCGACGCGCTGCTCTACGCCAACGTGCTCGCCGTGGGCGAAGGAGCACGGGCGTTCGGCGAGGACTACCTGGTGCGGCTCGACGCCGCCGTGCGGGCCCGGACCCGCGTCGCCGCGATCTACGGCCCGGGCGCGCGGGAGGAGGCCCGCATCGGCGACCCCGGCTTCTTCGTCGAGGTCCGGGTCCCCGTCGCGCCGTGAGACTCGACCTCGCCGCCGCACGCGCCTTCGGGCTTTCGCGCCGGGCGGCGCGCGAGGCCGTGCGGTCGGGAAAGGTCGACGTGGACGGCGCGACGCTCGACGAGCCCGGGGCCGACGTCGCCCCGGAGGCGCGCCTCGAGCTGCATGCCTCGCGCCCGTCGCGTCGCCGCGTACGCACGCGCCTCTCGGTCCTTCACGAGGACGACGACGTTCTGATCGTCGACAAGCCGGAAGGCCTCCTGACGGTGCCGACCGAGGCCCGCGAGAAGGACACGCTCTGGAGCCGCGCCCTCTTCTATCTCCAGCACCGGTACGGCGGGCGGCCTTATGCGGGCATCGTTCACCGGATCGACAAGGACACCTCGGGCGCGGTGGTCTTCGCCCGCAATCGGCCGGCCCTGCACTTTCTCCAGGAGCGGTTCCGCGAGCACTCGATCGAGCGGGAGTACGTGGCGCTCGTCGCCGGATCGACGCCGGAGGCCGGCGCCTACGACGCCGACCTCGTGCGGACGGACGGCCTGCGACGGAGCGTCGCGCGGCCCGGCGAGCCCGGGAGGCGGGCCGTCACGCACTTCCGGACGCTCGAGCGGCTGGCGGACGCGAGCCTCGTGTCCGTGCATCTCGAGACGGGGCGCACCCACCAGGTCCGCGTACACTTCTCGGCGGCGGGCCATCCGGTCCTCGGCGACCGCGTGTACGGGCCGCGCGAAGGCGACGGCAGCCCGGCGCGCCGGCAGATGCTCCACGCGCGGCGCCTCGGCTTCCCGCATCCCGTCACCGGGCGGCTGGTCGCCGCCGAGGCCCCCCTGCCGGAGGATTTCGAGGAGGTGCTCGCGGCGCTGCGCTCCCAAAAAAAGAAGCGGCCCGGCAGTGCCGGGCCGCGGGGTTCTCCGGGGAAGGGAGGAGCTAGGCGAGGACGATGACGACCACGCGCCGGTTCTTGGCCCGGCCTTCCTTGGTCTTGTTCGACTCGACCGGCTCGCTCTTGCCGTAGGAAATCGTCGACATCCGGTTCAGAGCCACGCCCTGCTTGTTGAGGTAGCGGCGCACCGCCTCGGCCCGGGCCTCTCCGAGCTTCAGGTTGTACGCATCCGACCCCGTCGCGTCCGTGTGGCCCTGGATCTCGAGATACACGTTCTTGTTCTCGCCCTTGAGCCGCTCGGCGAAGGCGTTCAACTGATCCTGCGCCTCCGTGGACAGCTCGTGCTGGTTGACCGGGAACTTCGCCGCGTCATCCGACAGAACCAGCGAGTAGACGAATTTTCCCTCGGCCAGCTTGCCCGCCTGCTGCGCGCGCTCGAGCGCCTGCCGCGTCGCGTTGTCGAGCTCGGTCAGCTTGACCTCGTGCGCCTTGACCTTGGTCTGCGTCGCCTCGACCTGGGATTCCACGTCGTTGATCCGCTTGTCGGTCGCGGCGCTGCTTTTGGCGACTTCCTCGCCGACGTACGTCTTGGACGCGCACGCCGTGAGGCCCGAAATCCCCAGAAGAAGCGCTCCCCCCGTGAGCATGGTCGAAACCCACCGTGTCTTCGTCATCTGCACCTCCTGTAAAACGTTTACGATCCGCCGGGGGCGGTTCCCCGGTAACCCCGACGCGTCCGGACGACCCAGGAACCGGGTTTGGCCACGGACACAAAGACAATCCGGTATTTTACATCCCCCTGGCCTGACGGCGCAAACCCCAGCAGGTACTGCTGCCGGACTTCTTCGGAGATGCTCGCCGCCAGGGGCCGGAGGTCCTCGCTGCCCCCGACCAGATGCATTTTCCCGCCGCTCGACCCCGCCAGCATCTGCAGGTTCTCGACCGACAGTTCCCGGCGCTGCGTCTCCTTCACGGCGTCGAATGCTGCATTCTTCATGCCGATCGGGTAGACGGGTACCGACACCCGCTGAAGGATCTCGGCCATCTGGGGAGCCGTCAGCTCGCTGGCGTTGTCGACCCCGTCGGTGAACAGGAGAATCGCCCGCTTGTTGTTGTGACCCTTCATCATTTCCGGGGTCGCCGCCACCGCGTCGAACAGGGCCGTCTGGCCGGACGCCTCGAGCTCCCAGAGGGCCCGGAGCAGGTGCGCGGGGTCTGCGGAGGAGTCGGTCACCAGCCGCACCCTCCCCTCCGAAAATGCGAAGAGGGCGAAATCGTCGCCCGGCATCCGGTTGCGGAGGATGCTGCGGATCGCACTCTTGGCGTTCTCGAGCTTGTTCGAGATGCCCATGCTCCCGGAGGTGTCGACCAGGAACGCGAACGAGACCGGGGCGCTCGAGTCGCGCTCGAAGGTGTCGAAGGCGACCGCGGAGTCGCCGACGCGGACGACGAAGTCGTCTTTCCCGAGGTCGTCCACGAACTTCCCGTTCTTGTCCGTGACCAGGACGGGCAGCATCACGTACTCGGCCCCCGCGCTCTCGGAAAAGGAGGGCGCGTCCGGCTCCGGAGTGGGCGCCGGCGCCTGGGCCGCGATCGGGACCGCGGCCGCCAGCAGCAGGGCGGGAACGAGGAAGCGCTTCACCGACCAATTATAAGGCCGGGGCGGGCCGGATCCTTCCCGGAGGGCTGTGTAGACTGTCCTCCCTTGACGACGCCGCCCACCCGGTCCGTGGTTCTCGTGAGGCCCCACAACTCCTCCAACCTCGGCTCGATCGCGAGGGTCGCGAAGAACTTCGGCTTGCGGAGCCTGTCCGTCGTCGAGCCGGCGGTCCGCCCGGACGAGGATTCCGGCCGGCTCGCGACCGGCGCGGACGACCTGCTCGCTTCGATCGCGCGTTTCGCGACCCTGGAGGACGCGGTGGCACCGTTTCCCGTCGTCCTGACGACCTCTTCCCTGCGGGGCCGGGCGAGACTCCGGACCCTCGAGCTCGCCGAGCTTCCCGCGTTCCTCTCCGAGTCGGCCGGGAGCCCGATCGCGCTCGTCTTCGGCCCCGAGCGGAGCGGATTGACCGAGGACGAGCTCGCGCGCTCCTCGGCCTGCCTGCGCCTTCCGACCGACCCGGAGTTTCCGACGATGAACCTCTCCCACGCCGTCGCGGTCGTCCTCGCCGTGACGACCGCGTTTTCGCCCGCGGCCGTCGCACGGGAGGCCGCGGACGATCTGGCCCCGGCCGCCGAGATCGAGGGCGCGATCGGCCACTGGGACCGGGCGCTCGAGGCGATCGACTTCTACGACACGGGGCACCGGGAGCGCTCGCTGCGCGACTGGCGGCGGCTCGTCGCGGCGCGCCCCCTGACGGTCAAGGAGGTGGCGATCCTGCGGGGCGTCGCCAACCGGGTGCTCGTTTCGCTGCGGCGGCGCGGAGCCTGACGTGACGACTCCCGTCTCCAGCCTCCGTTCGCTCTTTCCGGCGCTCGAGCGCGTGATCTATCTGAACACGCCGACGGCGGCGCCCGCGGCCGGGCCGGTCCTCGAAGCCGTCCGCGAAGCCGAGGACGCGTGGGCCTCCGGCCGCTTCGACTGGATCGCGTGGGAGCGGCGGGCCGAAGAAACGCGGCCTCTCTTCGCCCGGCTCGTCGGGGGACGCCCCGAGGAGGTCGCGCTCCTCGCGTCGGTCTCCGAAGCCGCCTCGACCGTGGCGGCCGGCCTCCCGCGCGGGCGAATCGTCGTGGGCGAGCGCGAGTTCCGGAGCAACCTCTTCCCGTGGCTGGCGCTCGCCGGGCGCGGATTCGAGGTCGTCGAGGTGCCGGCCGCGGACGGCGTGGTGTCGACCGAGCGCGTCTGCGCCGCGATCACGCCGGGCACCGCCCTCGTGGCCGTCACCGAGGTCCAGTCCGCGAGCGGCTTTCGGGTCCGGCTGCCGGAGATCGGCGCCCGCTGCCGCGAGGTCGGAGCGCGATTCTTCGTGAACCTGACGCAGTCGCTGGGCGCCCTGCGCTTCGACGCCGCCGGCTGTCGCGCCGACTACGTCGCGGCCCACGGCTACAAGTGGCTGCTCGCGCCGCGCGGCACGACCTGGCTCTGGGTGAGGCCGGAACGGCTTGCCGGGCTGCGGCCCCTGTCGCCCGGGTGGAAGAGCGTCGACGCCCCGTTCGCCGACTTCTACGGCGGCCCGCTCGCGCCGGCGGCCGGAACGCGGCGGCTCGACGCGTCGCTCGCGTGGTTCCCGTGGGTCGGCGCCCGCGCCGCGCTCGAGCTGCTCGCCGCGTTCGACGCCGAGGCGATCGAGGCCCGTTGCCTGTCGCTCGCCCGGTCGTTTCGCGAGGCCGCGTCGGAGCGCGGGTTCCGCCTCGCGCCCGCCGAGGTCCCCTCCCAGACCGCCGCCATCTTCGTCCCCGATCCGGAAGGCCTCCGGACGCGCCTCGAGGAGCGCCGGATCATCGCCGCCGTGCGGGGAGGCTCGCTGCGCCTCGGCTTCCACGCCTACAACGACGAGAGCGACCTCGCGGCCGTCCTCGAGGCCCTGAACGCTTCGGGAGGCTAGAGGAGGTCGGCGCCGGCGAAGAAGAACGCGATCTCGTTCGCCGCGTTCTCGGCCGAGTCGCTGCCGTGGATCGCGTTGCGCTCGATGTCGGTGCCGAACAGGTTCCGGATCGTGCCGGCGTCCGCCTTGCGCGAGTCCGTCGCCCCCATCGTCCGGCGCAGGTGCGCGACGGCGTCCGCGCGCTCGAGCGCCGCGACGACCACGGGCCCCTCGGTCATGAACCGCACGAGGGCGTCGTAGAACGGCCGCTCCCGATGGACGGCGTAGAAGGCCCGCGCCTGCTCGGGCGACAGGCGCGTCCGCCGCAGCGCGAGGAAGCGGAAGCCCTCCTTCTCGAGGTGGGCGAGGATCGCGCCGGCCTTGCCGGCCGCGACCGAGTCGGGCTTGAGGATCGTGAGCGTGCGTTCCACGGGGGTCTCTCCTTCGTCGTCGGTTTCGAATGGTCCGGGCCCCGCGACGGCGCGGCCGTCGGGACTCCGGTCAGAACTCCTGAACCACCGGGGGAAGGCGATCCTGGACGGCGACGCCGGCCTGGCCCAGCGCCGCCAGCAGCTCGCGCGGCTTCTGCGAGCCGATGAGGATCGTGGAGCCGTCCTTCTTGTGGAGCAGCACGCCGCGGTCGCCGCGCATGTTGAGCGCGCGGCGGCGGCCGAACCCGCGGATGCCCCACCCGCCGTACTCGCGGATCGGCCGGTAGGCCACGGCCTCCGCCTGCGCCAGGTCCGCGATCGGGATCGACGTCCGGTACAGGACGCCGAAGCTCACCTCGACGGCCTGGGGCGTCACCCGCGTCGTCTGTCGCGCCGTCGCGGCGGCGAGGAGGATGGCGAGGACCAGCGCGCCCACGGCGTAGAACCAGGGCGAGAAGCTCTGCGTCTCCTCGAAGAAGGCCGGGCCGCTCATCGCGCCAGCGACTCCTTCACGCGCGCGCCGATGTCCGCCGGCGACTGCACGACGGCGATCCCGGCGCCCTTCAGGGCCTTGATCTTCTCGGCCGCGGTGCCCTGGCCGCCGGCGATGATCGCGCCCGCGTGGCCCATGCGGCGGCCCGGCGGCGCCGTCTGGCCCGCGATGAACGAGACGACCGGCTTCTTGAGGTTGCCGGCGACCCAGCAGGCGGCCTCTTCCTCCGCCATCCCGCCGATCTCGCCGATGAGGACGATCGCCTCGGTCGCCGGGTCGTCCCGGAACGCCGCGAGGCAGTCGATGAAGTTCGTTCCGTTGATGGGATCGCCGCCGATGCCGATCACGGTCGACTGTCCGAGGCCGAGGCGCGTGAGCTGGTCGACGGCCTCGTAGGTCAGCGTGCCGGACCGCGAGATGACCCCGACCGGCCCGGGCCGGTGGATGTGCCCGGGCATGATCCCGATCTTGCACTCCCCCGGCGTGATGATGCCGGGGCAGTTCGGGCCGATCAGCCGCGTCGCCGCCCCGGCCGCGGCCCGGCGGTCGAGGTAGGCCCGCGCGCGGAGCATGTCGTCGACGGGGATGCCCTCGGTGATGCAGGCGATCACGCCGACGCCCGCATCGGCGGCCTCGACGATCGCGTCGGCGGCGAAGGGCGGCGGCACGAAGATCATCGAGGCGTTGGCGCCGGTCGCGCGCACGGCGTCCTCGACCGTGTCGAACACCGGGAAGCCCTCGTGGGTCGACCCGCCCTTGCCCGGCGTGACGCCGGCCACGACCTGCGTGCCGTAGTCGCGGCAGGCGAGGGCGTGAAAGGTCCCCTCCCGCCCGGTGAGACCCTGGACGAGCAGGCGCGTCGCCTTGCCGACCCAGATGCTCATCGCGCCGCCTCGACGGCCTTGCGGGCCCCGTCGGACAGCCCGTCGGCCGGAGTGATCTTCAGGCCCGACTCCCGCAGGATCGCCTTGCCCTCGTCGACGTTGGTCCCCTCGAGGCGGACGACGACCGGGATCGAAAGGCCCATCTCGCGCACGGCCGCGACGACGCCCTTGGCGATGATGTCGCAGCGCATGATGCCGCCGAAGATGTTGATCAGGACCGCCTTCACGTTGTGGTCCGACAGGATGATGCGGAACGCGTTCTTGACCTGCTCCTCGTTGGCCCCGCCGCCGACGTCGAGGAAGTTGGCGGGCGAGCCGCCGGCGAGCTTCACGAGGTCCATCGTGGCCATCGCGAGGCCCGCGCCGTTGACCATGCAGCCGACGTTGCCGTCGAGCTTGATGTAGTTGAGGCCGTAGCGCGAGGCCTCGACCTCGAGGGGGTCCTCCTCGGCCAGGTCGCGCATCTCCTTGATGTCGGGGTGGCGGAAGAGCGCGTTGTCGTCGAACGCCATCTTGGCGTCGAGGGCGAGAACGTCGCCCTGCTTCGTCACGAGGAGCGGGTTGATCTCGGCCAGGCTCGCGTCGGTCTCGACGTACGCCCGGAAGAGCGACTGGAGAAGGCCGACGCCCTTCTTGAAGCTGTCGCCCGAAAGGCCGAGGGCGAACCCGAGCTTGCGCGCCTGGAACGGGAACATCCCGAGCGAGGCGTCGACGGCCTCCCGGACGATCGCCGCCGGGTCCTTGGCGGCGACCTCCTCGATGTCCATGCCCCCGGCCTTCGACGCCATGAGGACCGGCATGCGCCGCGAGCGGTCGAGGGTCACGCTCACGTACAGCTCGCGGTCGATGTCGAGCGCCTCCTCGATCAGGACTTTCTGCACGACGCGCCCATGCGGCCCGGTCTGCGGCGTGACCAGGGTCATGCCGAGGATCCGCTTGGCCAGATCGTGGGCTTCCTGCGGGTCCTTCGCCAGCTTGACGCCGCCGCCCTTGCCGCGGCCGCCGGCGTGGATCTGGGCCTTGACGACGGCGCGGCCTCCGAGGCGGCGCGCGATCTCGCGGGCCTCGGCCGGACTGTCGGTGACCTCGCCGCGCGGCACGGCGACGCCGAAGCGCGCGAGGATCGACTTGGCCTGGTACTCGTGGACCTTCATGGCGAAGGGCGCGGATTATATGGGAATCGGGTCCTAGACGCGGAATGCGTTCAGGGACGCCAGGCCGAGCGCCGAGAGCGCGCCGAACGCCCCCGCGGCGAGCGCCGCGGCGATCCGCCGGGCCCGCGGGGTCGTCGCGATTCCCCAGCCTTCGGCGAAGGTCCAGAGCCCGGCCGACAGGTGGAACGTCGCGGCGAGAACGCCGGCGGCGTACGCGGCGTAGAGCCACGGGCTCGCGAGGACCGCCTGCATGAGTCGGAAGAGGTCGAGACCGGCGTGGTCGCGGACCTGGACGAGGCGCGCCGTCCAGAGGTGGACGAACACGAAGAGGAAGAGGACGACGCCCGTCGTTCGCTGGGCGATCGCCAGCGCGCGGCGGGGGCGCGCGGCCCCCGGGGCGGCGGGCGGCTCCTCGGCGATCCGGAAGAGGCCGTAGATGCCGTGGAACAGCAGCGGCGCCGCCACCAGGAGGAGCTCGACGGCGAGCAATCCGGGCGTGCCCTGGATCTTCCGCGCCATTGCGTTGTAGGCGTCGGCGCCCCGCCGCGCCTGGGCGTTCGAATACAGGTGAAAGGCGAGGAACACGCCGACGGGCACGACGCCGGAGATCGAATGGAGGCGGCCGGCGAGGGTCCGGGGCGCCTCCGCCATGCGCGGCTAGACCTTGAGGATGCCGAAGAGCTCGCGCACGGCCGCGGCCGATTTCTCGAGCGCCACCGTTTCCTCGGGCGTCAGGGCGATCTCGACGATCTGCTCCACCCCGGCGCGGCCGAGCTTGACCGGAACGCCGAGGTAGACGTCGTGCATCCCGTACTCGCCCTGCAGGTAAGCGGCGCAGGGCAGGATCTTCTTCCGGTCGTTCAGCACGGCGTCGACCATCTCCACGACCGCCGAGGACGGCGCGAACCACGCCGAGGTCTTCAGGAGGTTGACGATCTCGGCCCCGCCGTCGCGCGTGCGCTTGACGATCGCGTCGATCTTCTCCTTGGACAGCAGCTGGGGCAGCGGGATCCCGGCGACGGTCGAGAACCGCGGCAGCGGGACCATCGTGTCGCCGTGGCCCCCGAGGACGAAGGCGTGCGTGTTTTCGACCGAGACGTTGAGGGCCTCGGCGATGAACCAGCGCATCCGCGCCGAGTCGAGGACGCCGGCCATCCCGAAGACCCGCTCGCGGGGGAACTTCGAGACGCGCCGCGCGACCTCGCACATGGCGTCGAGCGGGTTGGAGACGACGATCAGGATCGCGTCGGGAGATCCGGGCAGCACCTTGCGCACGACGTCGGAGACGATGCCCTCGTTGGTCGCGACGAGGTCGTCCCGGCTCATGCCGGGCTTGCGCGGCAGGCCGGCCGTGATCACGATGACGTCGGACCCCGCCGTGACGTCGTACGCGTTCGAGCCGGTCATGCGGGCGTCGAACTTCTCGACCGGCGCCGACTCCATCATGTCGAGCGCCTTGCCCTGCGGCACGCCCTCGATGATGTCGATCAGGGCCACGTCGGCCAGGGACTTCTCGACGATGCGCTGGGCGGCGGTGGCCCCGACGTTACCCGCCCCGACGACGGTCACTTTGTGTTTCATGCGGATCGGGATTCTACAGGAGCGGGGCCGGCGTGCCGTATCATCCCTGCATGGCCGAAAAGACCCCCCGGCGCGCCCTCCTCGTCGCGGCCGCCTTCATCCCGATCCTCGCCGCCGCCGCCCTCTGGCTGCCCCGCTGGTGGGAAAACCGGGAGTACCGGCAGGCCGAGGCGATCGCCGGCATCGCGGCCAAAATGGTCCCGGGGAAGCTCGTGGAGGCACGGCCCAGGGTCGACCCGGGGATGACCACGTCGGCGCTCGTCGAGCGCATCGGCAAGCCGTCGATCTCGGTCGCGACCGAGGGCAAGGACTCGCGCCGCGAGATCTGGACCTATTACTTCGAGGACGGCACGCTGACGGTCAACGTGACCGACGGGCTCGTCCAGCGGGTCTCGGCGATCTTCGTTCCGCCGAAGATCCCGACCTCGGCCCGCCCCGAATGAGCGCGTCCGGGCCGCCCCCGGCCGAGAGCCGCGAGCCCTCGATCCGGGTGATCATGATGCCGAAGGACACCAACGCCCACGGCACGATCTTCGGCGGCGTGATCCTCTCCTACATCGACCAGGCCGGCGCCGTCGAGGCCAAGCGGCAGGGCGCCGAGTTTCTCGTCACGGTCGCGATGCGCGAAGTCGTCTTCCACGAGCCGGTCTACGTCGGCGACCTCGTGTCGTTCTACACGCGGCTCGTGAAGATCGGCCGCACGTCGATCACGATCTCCGTCGAGGTGTTCTCGCAACCCGGCGAAGGCCTCGGAAACCGCGTGAAGGTGACGGAAGCCGAGGTCACCTACGTCAACCTCGACAAGAACCGCCGGCCGGTGCCGATCGGGCGATAGCGCCGGGGGAAAATGCGAAGGCCCCGAGTCTTCGGGGCCTTCTTTTCGTGACAGCCGAGCAAAAGCCCGGCAATGGCGACTGGCTGATCCGATACTACTCCAGAATCACCACTCCGCGTCGTCGTCCGATTCGCCGACTTCGGGGCCGTCGAGCTCGGCCTCGAGCTCCTCGAGCTCCGGGGAATCGGCGTCCAGCTCGACCGCCGCCAGCTCCTCTTCCCGCCAGCCTTCCTCGCCGTAGATCTCGCCGGCGGCAGCCGCTCCCGGGGCCGCGGCGGCCGCGGCCACGCTGCGCGCCGGGACGGGGCGGGGCGGGGCGGCTTTCTTCGGCGGGGCCGGGGCGGCCTTCTTCGCCGCGGCCTTCTTCACGGGCGCGGCCTTCCGGGGGGCCGCCTTGCGGGCGACCTTCTTCGCGGGTTTCTTCGACTTCTTCGCCGACGCCGCGCGCTTGCGGACCACCTTCTTCGGGGCCTTTTTGCCTTTCTTCGCGCTCTTTGCTGCCTTTTTCTTCTTCGCCACTCCTGCCTCCTGTGCCGGCTCCGCCGGAGGCGGAATCATACAATCCGGAATGTTGTCCAGGCGAGACGCCTCCGAGCCCGGTCCGCGCGTATCGATCGTTCCCCGCGCCGCCGGAGTCTCGATCGTCATCCAGCCCCTCGCACGGGCCCGGGCCTGGCGGGTCCGGATGGCGCTCGTCGCGGCGGCCGTGGGCGCGGCCGCCCTGCTCGGCTGCTACCGCCTCGGGCAGGCCTGGGAGTCCGGCCTCCGCAAGCTCGACTTCGGGGACCTCCCCCTGCCCCTCCTCGTCGTCCTGTCCCTGATCCTCCTCGTCGCCGCGCCGCTCTCGCTCCTGGGCCTCGCGGCGCTCGCGTTCGCCGAGGAGTCGATCGAGGTCGACGCCGAGGCGGTCACCGTGCGCACGACGGCCTTCGAGCGCACGCGGACGACGACGATCCGGCGGGTCGACCTCGACTGCTGGCGGGAGACGTACTGGCCGCTGTCGCCCTGGTGGACCTGGGCCGTCCGGCGGCTGGCCGCGCGCTCGGGCGGCCGCCTGCACCCGATCGGCGCCGCAGCCGGGCCGAAGGAGAAGCGGCGGATCGGCGAGGCCCTGGCGGCCGCGACCGGCCGGCCGCTCGTCGGGGACTTCGGGAGACGGCTGCGCTAATATCCCTCCCCTTCATGACCTCGGACGGTTCGCAACACCACCTGACGGAGACCCTGCTCGCGGGTTATCCCATCCCGGACGAAGTTCGCTGGGGGATCGCCGACGCCGGCTTCGTCTTCGCCACGCCGATCCAGGAAAAGACCCTGCCGATCGCGCTGGCCGGCCGCGACGTCGCGGGCCAGGCGCAGACCGGCACCGGCAAGACCGCCGCGTTCCTGATCACCATCTTCACCCGCCTGCTCCAGAAGAAGCGAGCGACGCCCGCCCGGGGGCCGCGGGCCCTCGTCGTGGCCCCGACCCGGGAGCTCGTCGCGCAGATCCGCGCCGACGCCGAGGTCCTCGGGCGGCACACGGGCCTGGCGACGCTGGCCGTGTTCGGGGGCATGGACTACCGGCTCCAGCGCGACCAGGTGAAGACGATTCCGGACCTCCTCGTGGGCACGCCGGGCCGCCTCCTCGACTACGAGCAGCAGGGTGTCGTGACGTTCCGTGACGTCGAGATCCTCGTCATCGACGAGGCCGACCGCATGTTCGACATGGGATTCATCCGGGACCTCCGGCGGATCCTGCGTCGCTGCCCGCCCTACCACCGGCGCCAGACGCTCCTGTTCTCGGCCACGCTCTCGATCCGCGTCATGGAGCTCGCCTACGAGCACACCAACAACGCCGAGAAGGTCGAGATCGAGCCCGAGCGCGTGGGCGCCCACGGCATCACCGAGGTGCTGTACCACGTCTCCGCCCAGGAGAAATTCCGGCTGCTGCTCGGCCTGCTCGAACGGGAGGGCGGAAGCCGCGTCCTCATCTTCGTCAATCGCCGCACGACGGCCGCCGACCTCGTCCGCGGCCTCTCGGCCAACGGCTATCCGACCCGGGCCCTCGCGGGCAACGTCCCGCAGGACCGGCGGCTGAAGATGCTGCAGGACTTCAAGGACGGCCGCCTCGCCGTGCTCGTCGCGACGGACGTCGCGTCGCGCGGCCTGCACATCGAGGGCGTCTCCCACGTCATCAACTACGACCTCCCGCAGGACTCCGAGGACTACGTCCACCGCATCGGCCGGACCGGGCGGGCCGGCGCGGAGGGAACGGCCGTGTCCTTCGCCTGCGACGACTACGTCTTCTCTCTCGACGCGATCGAGAAGCGGGTGGGCCGGAAGATCCCGGTCGAGTGGCCGACCGAGGCGCTCTACAAGTCGGGCCGCGTCGCGCAGGCGCCCCGCGCGTTCGGCGGCTTCCGCTCGCGCCCCGAGCCGCGCCGCGAGCCGGCGCCGAAGAAACCGGAGCCGACCGAAGACAGCTACGGCCGGACGAAACGGAAGAGCCGGCGGCGTTAGGCCGCCTCACGTCTCAGTCGTCGTCCCCGAGAAGCAGGCGGCGCAACCAGCCTTTCCGGGCCCGCGGTCTCTCCGGTGAGCCGTCCGGCCCAGGGGTCGTCGCCGGATCGGCCCTCGGCGCAGAGCCCGCCGGAACGGATTTCTTCCCGCCCATGGGCGACATCAAGGCGCCGGGCCCACCGAACAAGCCGATTTTTCGGGTCAGTCGTTTCACGGGCGTCCTCCTCTCGCGGCCCGGGACCGGGCTCCGGGACTTCGAGCGGGAGGCGATCGGCCCGGACCCATGCGGGCGCAGGGACTTCCACTACTCGTCCGCCGTCCGCGCGAGGCCCGCTCGGTCGGCAGGAGCAAGCATTCGGGAGCACCGTGTCGGGCCACCCGCATGCCATGCCTCCCGGCCTGTTGAAGGAATCATATTCCCCGACCCCCCTCAAGCGGAGGTCCAATTCAGGCCGGGAAGATCGATCCACTCGCGGCGCGGGAAGTCCGACCGAAGGGCGGGGACAAGCCCCGCCCCTACGCCCGAAAGGTCGATGCCACCTCTCCCGCGGTACTAACCCTCGAGCTCGCGGCGCGGGAAGTCTCCCGACCGAAGGGAGAGAGGAGGCCCGCGCCGCGGGAGCGGAGCGCCGCGAGGGGGTCAGGCGAGCGGTCGAGCCCACAGGCGAGCCGCTCGCCGGTGCGCCGAAGGCGCAGACCCCCGAGCAAGCGAAGCGACGGGAGCGACGGCTAGAAGGACTTCAGGAAATCCCGGTTCGTCTTGAACTTCGACAGCCGCCCGAGCACCAGCTCCATCGCCTGGATCTTGTCGACCGCCGCGAGCGCCCGGCGGAGCTTGACGATCCTGGGCAGGTCGTCGGGATCGTAGAGCTTCTCTTCCTTGCGCGTCCCCGACTGCGGGATGTTGATGCACGGGAAGATGCGGCGGTTGAAGAGGTCCCGGTCGAGGACGATCTCGGTGTTGCCCGTGCCCTTGAACTCCTGGAAGATGATCTCGTCCATCCGGGAGCCGGTGTCGACGAGCGCGGTCGCGACGATCGTCAGCGACCCGCCGCCCTCGGCGTTGCGCGCGCCCCCGAAGAAGCGCCGCGGCTTCTCCATCGTCCGGGCGTCGATGCCGCCCGAGAGGATCTTGCCGCCGCCCTTCTGCATGTGGTTGTAAGCGCGCGCCATGCGGGTGATCGAGTCGAGAAAGATGATCACGTGCTTGCCGCACTCGATGAGCCGCCGCGCGCGCTCGGCCACGATCTCCGCGACCGCGATGTGGTTCTCGGCCGAGAGGTCGGCGGACGAGGCGATGACCTCTCCGCGCGCAACGCTCCGGCGAAAGTCCGTGATCTCTTCCGGGCGCTCGTCGATCAGGAGGACGATCACGTGCACGTCGGGCTCGTTGACCTCGACGGCATGGGCCATGCGCTTCAGGAGCGTGGTCTTGCCGGCCTTCGGCGGCGCGACGATGAGGCAGCGCTGCCCCCGGCCGATGGGCGTCAGCAGGTCGACGACGCGGCCGCACATCTCGTCCGGATCGGTCTCGAGCCGGAGGATCGTCGTCGGATCGATCGAGATGAGCTCCTGGAACGCCGGCCGCTGCCGGAACGCTCCGGGCTCCATTCCCTCGACCGTTTCGACGCGCTTCAAGACCGGGCGCGCGCCGTCGGCCACGAAACCCGTGATGAAGGCGCCCGCCTCGAGGCCCTCGCGCTGAATCAGCTCGCGGGGAACCAGAGGGTCCTTGGGCGACGGGACGAAATTCGCCTTGGCGGACACCAGCACGCCGGGCGCGTTCTCCTTGGGCGGCAGGTACAGAACGCCCTCGGCCGGCCGTTCGGGGCCGGCGGCGGCGGAGAGATCATCGGACCGTTCCTGGGACCCGCCCGGCGCTCCGGGCGGCCCCCCACCTCGGCCTCCACGGCGGCGGCGACGGCGGCGGCGGCGGTGCGGACGGGGCTGACCGTCGCCTTGCAGGCCTTCCTCCGACGAGGGTGCCTCGGACGGAACCGATACAGATGCAAGACTTCCCGGGGTCAAGGGATCTTCGGACATGAGCTCCCAAACCACCCGCCGCGCTGACTCTGGGTCCGGGCGGGAACGAGTCATTCTACGACGAACGGAAAAGAAAAGCGATTCCGGCGGCCGGACGGCCCCCTCCCCCGCCGGAAGCCCAGGCCCCAGAGACTCTTAAGCGAAAACCGACAGGACCCGGGCGCTCTCCGCCGGGGAAAACTTCGCCAGGCCGAAATCGTCGGCGGCGTGCGCGGGGGTCGAAACTCCGACGAGCGCCGTGGTTAGGCCGGGCGCGGAACGGGCGAACTGGAGGGCCCGGCGCGCCGGAGTCTCGCCTTCCGGGAACGCCTGGACGACCGATTCCGGCAGCTCCGCCACGAGGCGTCCCTGGAGAAGCGAGGCGGAGCCGAACGCGGCGATGCCGAGGGCCACGGCGGCGTCGAGGGCGGACATGCGCGTGGAGGCGAGGACCTGGGACCGATATCCCACGGCGTGGGCCATGCCGAGACTGACCGGGAGCTGGACGGCCCGGAAATGATGGTAAGGCCCTCCCACCTCTTGCGCCAGGTCGCGCACGAGCGAAAGCGAAAGGTGCTCGGGATGCTCCGGCGGCACGCGCAGGCCGTTCCAGGTCGCGAGTCCCCACGCGGCGATCCGGCCGTCCGAGACCGCCTGCTCGAGCGTGGCGATCGCGCGCGACAGCCGCCCGCGAAAGGCCTCGCGGCCGACCTCCTCGAGCTGCGTCTCGACGTTGTGGAGGTAATAGAGATCGATCGTGTCGAGGCCGAGGTTTTCCTGGCTGCGCGCGATCTGGTCCTCGAGGTAGGCCGGGGAGATGCAGTGGCAGCCCTGGGCGACCTCGGCCGCGGGCGCGAGGCCCGGGTCGAGGAACGTCTCGCGCACGTAGCGTCCGGCGGGACGCGGGTCCCCGGCGTCGTGCGGGGTGTAGCCGCCCTTGGTCGAGACGAAGACCTCGTCGCGCGCCGCCGTTTTCGCGGAGAACGCCGCCGCGAGCGCGCGTCCGATCGCCCGCTCGCTCAACTGGCCGCGGTAGTTGATCGCCGTGTCGAAGACGTTGACGCCCGAGGCCAGGCCCGCCGCGACGCAGGCCTCGTATCCCGCGTCCGTCGCCGCGTCCTCGCGGCCGAGGTAAGTTCCGAGCCCGATCGACGACAGCGACAGGCCGTCCATGGCCGCGCGAAAGTGGCCCGCGGCGACCGCCGACCGCGCGGCGAAGCGTTGCGTCCCTTCCGGCGTGGCCCGTCCCGCGATCACGCGCGGGAGGCTATCAGGCCCGTCGGCCGGCGGCGAATCCGGATCCGAGCGCTCAGACCACCGGCAGCGGGACCCCGTGCGTCCGGCCGGTCCCGTCGAGCGCCCCGTCCCATCGGCCCGGAACCGCCGCGGAGCACTTCGGGCACTTTCCCCTCGCGAGCCGGTTCTTCGTGACCACGAAGCCGCGGCGCTCGATCACCGTCTCCCCGCACGCGCCGCAGCGCGTGTCCTCCCACCGGCCGAGCCGGCCGGGGATGTTGCCGGCGTAGACGTAGCGCAGGCCCTCGGCCGTCCCGATCTCGCAGGCGCGCACGAGCGTCTCCGCGGGAGTCGCCCCGCGGTCCGTCATCTTGTAGTCGGGATGGAAGGCCGTGACGTGCCACGGGACGTCCCGCGACACCGACGCGATGAAGCGGGCCGCGCGGGTGAGCTCGTCGTCGGAATCGTTGAACCCGGGGATCACGAGGGTCAGGACCTCGAGCCAGATCCCGCGCTCGTGGATCCCGGCGATCGTGTCGAGGACGTTCTGGAGCACTCCCCCGAGCTGGCGATAGTGACGGTCGTCCATGGACTTCAGGTCGACCTTGTAGAAATCGACCCACGGGCGGATGTAGTCGAGGACCCGCGGCGTGCCGTTGCCGTTCGAGACGTACGCGGTCCGGAGGCCCTCCGCCTTCGCGGCGCGGAACACCTCGACGGCCCACTCCGAGGTGATGAGCGGCTCGTTGTACGTCGACACGATCGTGGGCGCGCCGCTCTCGCGGGCGAGCCGGACGAGCTCCGCGGCGGAGACGTCCCGCGGCGATCCCACGGCCTCGGGGTCGCGGATCGACTGGGACGTGAACCAGTTCTGGCAGTAGGCGCAGTGGAGGTCGCAGCCCAGCATTCCGAACGACAGCGCATCGGAGCCCGGCAGCGCGTGGTAGAACGGCTTCTTCTCGATCGGATCGAGCTGCAGCGCGCCGACGTACCCGCGCGGGACTTCGAGAACGTCGCCCCGCCGGAAGCGAACGCGGCAAACGCCCTCGCGCCCCTCCGGGATGGGGCACCGGTGACCGCAGGCGTGGCAGCGAAGGCGGCCGTCCGGCAGCCATTCGACGAGCTCCGGCGCCGCCGGCGCGGTGCGGCGCGCGAGGATCTCGGCGACGGGCGAGAGAGTCGAGGGGCTCATTTCTTCGTTCATAACGCGCCGGCGATTCGAGAAATGCCGGCCGGCCGCGCTGCGTTATCATCCGCCGACGTCATGAAGCGTGTTTTTCTCGCCGCCGCGGCGGTGTGGCTGGGCGGCGCCCTGGGGGTCTTCGCGCAGACCCCGACCAGGACCCCGACCCCCGCCAACACCCCGACCCCGACCCCCGGCGCCCCGACGACGGTTCCGGCCGGCGTTCGCTTCGCCACCGAGAGCTCGGCCAACATCAACGGGGTCCGCATCCAGGTCGCCCCGGATGGAGGCGTCTGGTTCCTCGAATCGTCGGCCGACCGGGTCGGCGTCCTGCGCGGCACCACGATCACCTACTGGCAGCTGCGGCCGAGCGACCAGCTCGGCGCGAACCCCGTCGACTTCGTCCTCGACGGGACCGACGTCTGGATCCTCGAGAGCGGCCAGAGCCAGATCCCGGCCGGGCGCTGCTCGGTCGCGAAGCTCGACACGGTGGCCAACGAGATCACCGAGTGGGTCGTACCCGGCTCCATCCCGGCCGCCTTCTACAAGGCGCCCGACGGGACCTACTGGGTCCCGATCACCGGCGCCGCGCTCCTCAACGTCAACTTCGAGACGAAGACGACCAACGTCTACCGTTCGGCCCTGACGTACGCCTACGCCGACATGGCCGTCGCGCCCGACGGCACGCTGTGGCTGGCCGACTTCGGCAACAACCGGATCGTGAAATACGTGCCGGGCGCCGCGACGGAAACGTCCTGGACCTTCTTCAATCCGTCCCAGGGCCGGCTCAATCCCACCCAGATCGAGATCGACGACGACGGCATGATCTGGATGACCCAGCTCTCGGCGGGAAGGCTGGACCGGTTCGACCCGGCGACGGGCAACCTCGACTCCTTCTACGGCATCTCGAACCCGATCCACTTCCAGTTCTTCCAGGGCAAGGCCTACATCACGTCGAGCCAGTCGGCGGCCGCGGTCAACGTCATCGATCCGGCCCTCGCCGCCCCGTTCCGCACCGTGCTGACGCCGCTCGAGCTCGAGGTCCGCTCGACTCCGAGCGTGATTCTCGGAACCAACCGGACGTTCGCCGTTCCTCCGACGACGTTCGCCACCGACGCCACGGCGCTCGTCGACGCCGACTTCCGCGTGGCGAGCAACCAGTCGTATCCGGGCACGCTCGTGACCCAGGTCCCCGTGACGCAGGCGTACGGGATCGCGGTCGACGGCGGACAGGTCTGGTTCGGCGCGGGCGGCAACCTCGTGCGCGTGGCCCTGCAGACGATCGGCGGACCCACCGACCGCGCGGTGCCCGTCGCGTTTTCCGCGGCCGGGACGCCGGACAACCGCATCCGGATCGACATCACCCTCTCCAACGCCGGGACCGCGGCCATCGCGGGCGACGCGTTCTACGTGTACTCCCCGGGGGCCTTCGCCGCCAAGACGACGTTCTCGGTCGGGCCCGGCGCGACCCTGGTCCTCGCCGACGCCTTCGGCAACATCGGGACGAGCGCCAACCTCGCGGTCGGGGCCGTGCGATTGCGAACCACGACCGGCAACGCCGCCGACCTCCAGGCGAGCGTCCGAACGACGCGCGTGACGCCCGCCGGAGCGGCGTACGGGTATTCGCTGGAGGCGCAGACCATCCCCGGAAGCCTCGGCGCGGGGTCGCAGGCGCTCCTCTTCACGGGCGCGCGCACCACCGAGGCCTCGATCTTCGGGATGTATTCGATGACCGGCGCAACGGGGACGCTCACGCTCTCCGCCCCGGACGGGACCGTCCGCGGAACCACGCCCTTCACGATCGCGATCAACACGCGCGAGGAGTTCAATCCCGCGGCGACGGCCTTCGGCGTCGACCCCGAGCCGGGCGACGTCATCCGGGTTGCGGTCTCGACCGGATCGCTCCAGCCCTACGTCAACGTGCTCGACCTCGGTACCTACGACGTCGCGGCGTTCGTCCCGGTGCAGCCGCTGTCCGAAGCGGTCGTGCCCAACGCGGGCGTGCTCGTGGGGGCCAACAGCACGGAGTTCGTCTCGGACCTCTTCCTGTCGAACCCCGACTCCGCGGCGAGCTCCGCGGTGAGCGTGACTTACTACCCGCTCTACGGCACGCCGACGCCGTTGACGCAGACGATCACGCTCGCGCCCCTCGAGACCCGGGTCCTGCAGAACGTGCTCAACACCCTCTACGGCCTGACCTCCGGGCAGGGCTCGCTCTTCATCAGCGCGACCGTGCCGGTGGACGCGGGCGTGCGCGTCGGGGCGCGCACGAACGGCGCCGACTACGCGGGCTTCGCGCCGGTCGTCCCCGGCGCGGCGGGCCTCGCCAGCGCCTCGGGCACCGCCTTCGGCCTTCCCCAGACGGCCCGACGGCGGACCAACCTCCTCTTCTACAACCGCGGGCACGCCGGCAGCGTGACGGTCACGGGCTTCCGCGCCGACGGCACCCAGGCCGGGCAGGTCCAGGTCCCGCTTGGCGACCACGCGCCCGGCCGCCTCGACTCCGTCTTCGCCGCGTTCGGCGTGACGAACCAGCCCGGCGGCCGCATCCGCGTCGACGTGCCGAGCGGCATGAACGTCTACGCCTGGACGGCGGCCATCGACAACGAAACGGGCGACCTGGACCTCGCCGCCGTCGACTGAGGACGTCCCCCGCCGGGAGCGGACCGGGCCGACCGTTACAATCTCCGACGTGCCTCTCCCGACAACGGTCGTCCGCGGCTCCGGCATGTACGTGCCGGAGAGCGTCGTCACCAACGCGCGCCTCGCGCGCCTGATGGACACGACGGACGAGTGGATCCGCCAGCGGACCGGCATCGAAGAACGCCGTTTCGCGAGGCGGGGCCAGTCCTCGTCGGTCCTCGGCCTCGAAGCGGCGCGGCGCGCCCTCGCGGACGCGGGGCTCGCGGCGGAGGATCTCGACCTCATCGTCTTCGCGACCATGACGCCCGACCACTACTTCCCCGGAAACGGCGGGATCCTCGCCCGGGGCCTCGGCCTGACGACGACCCCGGCGCTCGACATCCGGATGCAGTGCGCCGGATTTCTTTCGGGGCTCCAGGTCAGCGACGCGTTCATCCGGTCCGGAGCGGCCCGCCGGGTGCTCCTCGTCGGCGCCGAGTGCCACGCCTCGCTCTTTCCCTGGGGCGAGGAGGAATGGAAGGTCATGTTCGGCGAGTCCGAGGGCCCGGTGCGTCCGGAGTCGCTTGCCTGGGGCACGGCGCACCGCGATCGGGCCGTCATCTTCGGCGACGGCGCCGGCGCCTTCGTCCTGGAAGCCAACGCGGCGGAGGACGGACGGGGCTTCCTCGGTTTCCGGATGCACACCAACGGCGCCGAGTGGGACAAGCTGTACGTCCCGGGCGGAGGCTCCGCGAGCTTTCCCTACTTCAGCCCCGAGATGTTCGCCGACAACCGGACGATCCCGGTCGTCGAGGGCCGGCAGGTCTTCCGCCTCGCCACGACGGCGATGCCCGAGATCGTGCGCGAGGTCCTCGCCGAGCACGGCCTCGGGGTCGAGGACCTGTCGCTCCTGCTGATGCACCAGGCGAACCTCCGCATCAACGAGTCCGTGCAGAAGCACCTCGGGCTGTCGGACGAGCGCGTCTTCAACAACATCCAGCGCTACGGGAACACCACGGCCGCCACGCTGCCGCTCGTCTTCCACGAGGCGAAGGCGGCCGGGCGGATCCGCCCGGGCGACCTCGTCGGGTTCACGGCCCTGGGCGCCGGCCTCCATTGGGGCGCCGGACTGCTGCGGGTCTGAGTGTCCAGACCCGAAGCCCCCGAGCCGCTCGGCGATCGGCAACTCCCCGTCTGGCTCGTCGTGTCCTGGGCGCTCACCGGGGCCCTGCTCGCCCTGATCGCCCTGATCTCGATCCGCCAATCCGAACGGGCGAACCGGGCCAGCTGGGAGTCGCGCCTGTCGCGCCTGGCCGACGACCGCGCGGTCATCGCCGAGCGTGCGATCCGCTCGTGGCGGCGCGAGGCCCGGCGCCTCGCCGGGCTCGACAGCGTCCGGACCTTTCTCGCGTCCGGCCGCTCGCCCGCGCTCGGCGAGCTCGTCCGCCGCGACCTGGCCGAAAGCCTGTCGGAGGAGCACGACCTGTCGATCGGTGTCCTCGACGCGGGCGGCGGCGTTCGTGCGGCCTCGGCCGGGCCGGCGTCCTTCGACGAGAGCGACCTCGTTCCGGCGCGGCGGGCGGCGGCCGAGTTGCGCGAGATCGTCGAACACCCGATCCGGGCCGGCCGGGACACCCTGCGCCTCGACGTCGCCGAGCCGGTCGTCGACGCGGCGGGCCGCGCAGCGGGGGCGGTGCTCGTGGCCGTCGACGCGGCCAACGCGCTCGGCGCCCTCTTCCCGCGTCCCGAAGGGCCGGAGAGCGAACGGCTCTACGTCGTCCTCCGCGAGGGCGACCGTTTTCTCGTGGTCGCTCCGGAGCGGCGAGGCGATCCGGACTCCGAGTACCGGCTGCCGGTGGCGGACCGGACGACCTTCGCCGCGGCGGCCCTCGCGGGTCCGCCCGTGTCCGGCGAGTACTCCGACGGGCGGGGTCACCGGGTGCTGGCCGCCGCCCGCCCCATCGCGGACGTCGGCTGGGCCGTGGTCGTCGAGGTGGACCGCGACGCCGTTCTGCGCCGCCGATACCCGCAGTTCGGGTGGATCGTCCTCGCGGCGGCCGCGCTCTTCGCGGCAATCACCGGCGCCGGCCTCGCCTGGCGGCGCACGACGCGGCTGCGCCACCTCGAGCAGCTGTCCGAACGGGACCGCCGGTACAAGACGCTCCTCGAGCAAACGCAGGAAGCCGTGTCGGTCGGCATCGACGGCAAGGTCGCTTACGCCAACCCCGCCTGCGTCGAGATGTTCGGCTACGAACGGCCGCTCATCGGCGTGCCCGTGTCGATCTTCTTCGCTCCGGGCTCGCGCGAGCAGGTCGAAGAGATCGTGCAGCACCGCGCCGCGGGCCGGCCCGCGCCCGAGATGTACGAGGCCGTCGGCCTGCGCGCCGACGGATCGACCTTCGACATCGAGCTCCGCGTCACGCCCGTCACCTTCGACGGCAGGACGGGCTCGCAGGCGGTCCTGCGCGACATCACCGGGCGAAAGCGCATGGAGGCCGGCCTGCGCGAGTCCGAGGAGCGATACCGCCTGCTCTTCGAGCGCAACCTCGCCGGCGTCTACCGCTCGACGGCAGACGGCCGGCTCCTCGAATGCAACCGGGCATTCGCGAGGATGATGGGCTATGCCTCCCCGGCCGAGGCGATGGCCCAGTCGGCCGGCGGCGGCTTCCGGGGATCCGCCGGGGCGCGCCAGGAGTTCCTCGCACGCCTGCGCCAGGAAGGCAGCGTCGTCAGCTACGAGAGCGAAGGGCGCCGCAAGGACGGCAGCGCCATCTGGCTGATCGAGAACGTCTCCCTGATCCGGGACGAAGACGGCGAAGAGATCCTGCTCGGCACCGTGTTCGACATGACGGAGCGGCGGCGACTCGAGGAGCAGCTGCTCCAGTCGCAGAAGATGGAAGCCGTCGGTAGGCTTGCCGGGGGAATCGCCCACGACTTCAACAACCTGCTGACGGCGATCGCCGGGTACAGCGCCCTCCTGATCGAACAGCTCCCCGAGGGGGACCTCCGGCGCGAGAGCGCCGAGGAGATCCGCGAGGCCGGGCGCCGCGCGGCCGGGCTGACCCAGCAGCTGCTGGCCTTCTCCCGGCGCCAGGTGCTCGAGCCGCGGGTCCTCGACCTGAACGCCGTGATCGCGGGCATGGAGAAGATGCTGCGCCGCGTCATCGGGGAGGACGTGGAGCTGACGACGGCGCTCGATGCCGGCCTCTGGAGGACGCTCGCCGACCCCGGCCAGATCGAGCAGGCGATCGTCAACCTCGTCGTCAACGCGCGCGACGCCATGCCCCGCGGCGGCCGCCTGACGCTCGAGACGGGCAACGTCACGCTCGACGAGAAGTTCGCCAGCGGCTACGCCACCGTCCACCCCGGGCCCCACGTGATGCTGGCGGTCTCGGACACCGGCGTCGGCATGGACGCGAGCCTCCAGGCCCGGCTCTTCGAGCCGTTCTTCACCACCAAGGAGCGCGGCAAGGGAACCGGGCTCGGCCTCTCGACGACGTACGGGATCGTCAAGCAGAGCGGCGGCTCGATCTGGGTCTACAGCGAGCCCGGGCACGGGACGACCTTCAAGATCTACCTGCCCCGCTGCGACGAGCCGCTCGACGCGCGGGAGCTCCCTCCCCCGCCCGCCCGGCCCCGCCCCGGCTCGGAGACGGTGCTGCTCGTCGAGGACGAGCCCGAGGTCCGCCGTCTCGTCGAGAAGCTCCTCCGCATGCAGGGATACGCCGTCCTCTCCGCCGGCAGTCCCGCCGAGGCCATCGCGGCGGCGAAGGCTGCGAAAGAGGAGATCGCCATCCTCGTCACGGACGTCATCATGCCGGGCATGAACGGCCGCGAGCTCGCGCGCGTCCTGGCCGCGGACCGCCCGGCCATGCGGGTGCTGTACATGTCCGGCTACACCGACGCCGCCATCGCGCACCAGGGCATCCTTCCCCCGGGGACGGCCTTCCTGTCGAAGCCCTTCACCCCCGACGTGCTCGCCCGCAAGGTCCGCGAAGTCCTCGACGAGCCCGCGCCAAACTGAAAATCTCGTGAGTTTCGGAGGCACAATACGGGCGCACGCCTAGCCTCGGCCCGGATGGGTCTGCACGGAGGTGGTGGGATGAAGACGGCAGCACGGGCGGCGGTCGGGTTGATCCTCCTCGCGGCGTCGGGATTTGCGCTCGCGCAGGAACCTCCGCCTCCGACACCGACGCCGGCGGCGGCGGCGGCGGCGGCGGCGGCGGCGGCAACACCCGAGTCGGCCGATGCGAAGACGAACGAGGCGATTCCCTTTCGCCCGATCGAGTCGAACGTGATCATCAATCTGCCTTCGGTCGAGGTGCCGCCCGCGGGCACCCTGACGTTCCTCGTCACGCATCGCTTCACGACCGCGCTCCAGGACGGAAACATCAACAACTTTTTCACGCTCGATTCGGGCAACGAATGGGGTTTCGGCCTCTGGTACGCGCCCATCAAGAACCTGAACATCGGTGCTTATCGCGCCGCTCTACAGAACAGCATGGACATCTACGAGGCGTCGGCCGAGTACGAGCTTCCCCGTCTTGGCGGCTTTGCGGCTTCGCTCCGGGCCGGGGGAGATTTCCGCACCGACACAACGGCCGCCAAACCGAAAAACAGCTTCTTCGCACAGGCGATCCTCGCTTACGACATCGGGAAGTACGCGCGGATCAGCGCGGTCCCCACCTATCTGCAGCGAACCAACGGCGGCTTCTTCCAATACGACGCCCCTCCTCCCGCCCACGACCGATCGTGCACCGCTCTTCCTCCTCCCGAGGATCCGGCCGCCCCGCAGCGATTCCTCTGCAACGGGTTGTACGGCCCCGTCTGGAACGTGCCCATCGGCGTATCGATCGCCCTCACGCACTCGATCACGGTGCACGGCGAGGTCATTCCGAGCCTTTCGCGGGTCGATTCGAGCGGCGTGGGCTGGAGCGTCTCCGTCGAAAAGTCGCTCCTGCGTCATCGATTCGCCTTTTTCGCCGGCAATCAGCGGTTCACCACCGTCGACCAGTACACGCCCGCGATCCTTCCCAGCCAGACACCCCGAAACGTCTACATCGGCTTCAACCTGTATCGCGCCTGGAAGCTGAACTGACGGGATCGGTCAGAATGCGGGTCCGATGCCCGCGCCCGTCCCCGAGCTGAGCGTTCCGCCGCTCGCGCCGACCGACCGTCTCGTCGGCCTGCCGGCGATCCGCCTCGCCGACGCCGTCACGGGCGGGCCGCCGCGTCTCGCGACGTCGGTCCGCGTGGGCCTGCGGGACGGAGCGCTCTGCGTCCGGTTCGACGGGCGCGACGCCGGCGTCGTCGCGACGCGGACCGAGCGCGACGGCCCGCTGTGGACCGAGGACGTCTTCGAAGTGTTCCTCGCCTGCGACGATCCGCCCCGCGTCTACTACGAGTTCGAGGTCAATCCGCTCGGCGCGCTGTTCGACGCGCGGGTCGAATCCCCCGCGCTCGAGCGAAGCTCGATGCGGGTCGACGCCTCCTGGGACTGCCCGGGCCTCGAGGCCCGCGTGACTCTCCGGCCGGAGAGGTGGTCGGCCCTTCTCACGATCCCCCTCGAACCGTGGTGCGGGACGCCGGCGCCGGCGCGGCTGAGGGCCAACTTCTACCGGATCGATCGCGGCGGGGGCGCTTCGGAACCAGACGAGTTCACCGCGTGGTCCCCGACCTTCGCCGCGCCTCCCGACTTCCACGTGCCGGAGCGCTTCGGCGTCCTGCGGCTACGTTAGCGGGACCTCCCGCGCGATCCCCTGCCCCTTGAGCCACTCGACGGCCCGTTCGCGCGCGCGGCGCTCCTTGAACTGGAAGAAGTGGGTCTCCTCCTTCGGGTGGGCGAGGAGGGCCGCGCGGTAGGCGTCGGCCGGCTCGGGCGACTCGAGCGCCTTGCGCAGGTCCCGGCGGCAGTCCTCGTCCTCGCAGTGGGCCGCGAAGTCCACGAGGTCGCCGCGCGTCCGTTCTCCCCGGTCCTTCGGCAGCGCGCGGTAGCGCGGGTCGGCCGTAAGCTCGGCGTGGCGGGCGGCATCGCGGACGAGCACCTGGACGACGTCGCCGGTCTCGCAGTCGAAGAAGTGCGTGATCTTCTGGGAGCGGTTCTCGAAGGCCACGATCAGGCCCTCCCAGTCGATCTCCAGGGGCATATTCCCGATATGATAGTTGTTCCGGGAGGGTCATGAGCAAGATCGCCACGTTCGACGACTGGATCGACGCGTTCCGCGCCTGGCAGAAGGACATCGGCCTGGCGCTGCCGAAGTACTCGGACTATCAGTTCGAAGCCAAGTACGGGGACCTGAAGACCGACGAGATCGAGTACGGAGATTTCCGCGGCGCGCGCAAGTGGGAGCGGGTGACGCAGATCCCCCAGCAGCCGATCCGCGACGCCCTGTGCAACCTCATCGTGTACCAGGGCGACACGGAGTTCGCCTCGGTCGAGCAGCAGCGCCGGCTCCTCGAGTGCTCGCCTTCCGACTACGACACCGACAGCGCGTGCCGCATCATGGTCGAGGAGATGCGCCACGGCTGGCAGATGTGCCACCTCCTCGTCAACCACTTCGGCGAGACCGGGAAGATCGAGGCGCGCAAGCTCCTCGAGCGCCGCGCCTGGGACAACAACCGTCTCCTCGGGTCGTTCAACGTGGACGTCGACAACTGGGTCGACTTCTTCACCTACACCGAGTTCGTCGACCGCGACGGCAAGTTCCAGCTCAACATGCTCTCGACGTCGGGCTTCGCGCCGCTCGCGCGCTCGATGGGACCGATGCTGCGCGAGGAGGGCTTCCACCTCGGCACCGGGCACATGGGCCTCCAGCGGATCGTGAAGGCCGGACGCGTGCCGCCCGCCCTCCTGCAGAAGTACGTCAACAAGTGGCTCTCGACGGCCTACGACCTCTTCGGCAAGGACTCGTCGTCCTCGGCCGAGTGGTTCTACGTGTGGGGCCTGAAGGGCCGGTACGACGAGGCCCGGCAGCCCGCGGACCCCGACAAGGCGCACCTGAACGAGATGTCGCGCGACCTCTACAAGAAGGAGGTCGACGGCCTCCTCGAGTCGATCAGCAAGTTCCTGCCCGCCGGCACGCCGCCGCTGACCGCGCCCGACATGCGGTTCCACCGCTCGATCGGCGAGTTCGTCGGGGAGCCGTATTCGGTCACGGGCGAGAAGCTGTCGCCCGAGGCGTACGCGAAACACGTCGCCGAGGTCCTCCCGAACGCCGAGGAGAAGGCGTTCGTGCGCGACCTGATGCGCGAGCCCGGCTGGATCGCGCCGCGCACCGAGGTCACGCCCTCCTGAGGGGCGACCGCGCGGCGCCGATCCGCCGCGCGCTCCTCGCCTGGTTTCGCCGCGAGAAACGCGCCCTGCCGTGGCGCGGGACCCGCGATCCCTACCGCATCTGGGTCTCGGAGGTCATGCTCCAGCAGACGACGGTCGCGGCCGTGCGCGGCCGCTACGCCGGATTCCTGGGGCGGTTTCCCGATCTCGCGTCGCTCGCCCGCGCGCGCGAGTCGAGCGTGCTCGCCGCCTGGTCGGGCCTCGGGTACTACGCCCGCGCGCGGCACCTCCACGCGGCGGCGCGGGAGCTCGTCGCGCGGCACGGCGGACAGGTGCCCCGAGACCCGGCGACGCTCGCGAGGCTGCCCGGATTCGGGGACTACATGGCGGCCGCCGTCGCCTCGCTCGCCTTCGGCGCGCGCGTGCCCGCGGTCGACGCCAACGTGACCCGGGTCGTCTCGCGGCTCTTCGCGATCCGCGGCGTGGCCGGCACCGCCGCGCACGCCGCCGCGGTGCGCCGCCGCGCCGGCGAGCTCCTGCCCGCGCGCCGCCCGGGCGACCTGACCGCGGCGCTCATGGACCTCGGCCAGCAGATCTGCCTGCCCCGGCGGCCCGCGTGCGACGCGTGCCCCGTCTCGCGTCTCTGCGCCGCCTTCGCGACGGGGGCGCCCGAGCGGTTTCCCCGACGCCGCGCGAAGCCGCGGCCCCGCCGCGTCCACGTCGCCGCCGCCGTCGCGGTGCACGCCGGCCGCGTGCTGCTCCGCCGGGAAAGCGGCACCCTCCTGCGCGGGCTCTGGCTCTTTCCCGCCGCCGAAGGGCGTTCCCCGGCCGCGGCGCGCAGGGCGCTCGCGAGGGCGCTTCCCGGCCTCGGGCTCCGCCTGGCCGGCGCGCGGGCGGTCGCGACGGCGCGGCACACGATCGTGAACCGCCTCCTCGACATCCGCATCTACCGCGCCGCGCCCCGCGCCGAAAGCGGCGGGATGCCGGAGCGCCGTCCCGAGGCCATGCGCTGGCTCACGCCCGGCGCCCTCGCCCGGTCGGCCATACCGACGCTGACCCGCCGCATCGCCTCGGCCGCCCTGGAGGGCGTCCCGGGGCGCTCTGTTACACTGGTTCGAGCTTCCAAACGAGCCTTCTGACCGTGTTTCCAGTACCCGAGACGTCCTCCGTGCGGATTCTGGTCGTCGATGACGACGAACAGGTGAGGGCCTATCTGCGCCGCCTCCTCCTGCGCTCCGGCTACACGGTCGAAGAGTCGGCGACGGCCGCGGGCGCCATGGAGCTCGTCCGGGCGAACCCGCCGGACCTCGTGCTGCTCGACCTGCACCTGCCCGACCGCAGCGGCCACGACGTGCTCGAGGAGATCCGCGCCGAGCCCTCGACGCGCCTCCTGCCGGTCGTGATGCTCACGGGAGCCGCCTCCCCGGCCGAGAAAATGCGCGCCCAGGGCATCGGCGTGACCGACTTCATCGCCAAGCCCTTCTCCCCCGAGGAGCTCGTGCCGCGCGTGCGCGCCCTCGTCATGCTCAAGCTCTTCGCCGACGAGCACGAGCACGCCGAGCACGTCATCCTGACGCTCGCCAAGACGATCGACGCCCGCGACCCCTACACCGCCGGCCACAGCGGCCGCGTGGCCGAATACGCCGATCGCGTGGCGGACCGGATGGGCCTCGACGGCGCCGCGCGCACGGACATGCGGCGGGGCGCCCTGTTCCACGACCTCGGCAAGATCGTGATCCCCGACGCGATCCTGCGCAAGCCCGGCACGCTGACGCCCGAGGAACGCGCCGTGATCGAGGAGCACCCGACCGTCGGACACGAGCTCCTCCTGCCGATGCGCACGATGCGGAAGACCCTCCCGGTCGTCTACTCGCATCACGAGCGGCTCGACGGCTCGGGCTACCCCGAGGGGATCTCGGCCGCCGCGATCCCGATGTCCGTGCGGATCGTGACCGTCTCCGACATCTTCGACGCGCTCACGACCGACCGCGCGTACCGCGGCGCCCTGTCGATCGCGACCGCCTTCGAGATCCTCGCCGACGGCGTCCAGCGGGGCTGGTGGGACCGGGACGCGGTCGAGGTGCTGCGGGCGACGGTCGACGAGCTCGGCCGGATCGGCGCGGCCTGAGGAGCCTCTCCCGATGGACCTGGTCTGGAAGGGCGGGACGGCGCGGATCCGGGAGATGGGCTCGGGTCCCCCGCTCGTCCTCGTGCACGGCTATCCCCTCGACGGCGCGATGTGGTCGGGGGTGGCGCGCGTGCTCGCCGCGAAGTTCCGGGTGCTCAAGCCGGACCTCCCGGGACGGGGCGAGACGCCGGTCGCCTCCGGGGCGACGCTCGAGGACTCGGCCGACTTTCTCGACGCGATCCTCGCCGGGCTCCCGGGTCCGGCGGGAGTGGCCGGATTTTCGATGGGCGGCTACGTCGCCCTCGCTCTGGCCCGCCGCAAGCCGGCGAAGCTCGCGGCGCTCGCGCTCGTCGACACGCGCGCCCAGGCGGACGACGAAGCCGGTCGGGCCAGGCGGGACGAAGCCATCGCCACGGTGCGCTCGGCCGGCGTCGCCGCCATCGCGGACGCGATGGTCCCGAAGCTCCTGACTCCGGCCTCGCTCGGGAACGAAGACCTCGTCGGCCGCCTGCGGCGGATCATCATGCGGCAGACGCCGGAGACCGTCGAAGCCGACCTCGCCGCCATGCGGGACCGGCCCGACGCCCGCCCCGGCCTCGCCTCGATCGGGGTCCCGGCGCTCGTCGTCGTCGGGGCGCAGGACGCGCTGACGCCGCCCGCGGATTCCGAGGCGATGGCCGCGGCCATTCCGGGCGCGCGGCTCGTCACGATTCCGGGCGCCGGGCACCTGACGCCGATGGAGCGGCCCGGCGCCGTCGCCGCCGCCCTCGGCGACTTCTTCGCCTCCGCGCTGCCCGACCAAACGTAGGGGCGGCCCTTGCGGCCGCCCGTCCGGGCGGGGACAGCCCCGCCCCTACTCTGCTCGGCCTTAGAACGCGAGCTTCGCGCCGAACCGCACCGACGTCGGGAGCGTGCGTGCGATCGCCTGCCCGTAGGTCGGGTTGCACACCGCCTCGTCGTCCGCGCTCAGGTTGCTACCGCAGACGTAGTTGGGGCCGAAAGCGGGATCCTGAAACTCGGACAGGTTGTACCGCTGGTCCACGGCGATGACGCGCTGCGTGTTGAGGATGTTGAACACGTCGACCAGGAAGTTCAGCGTCACCGGACCGAGCTGGAGCGGATAGCCGAGGTGGACGTCGGCGTCGTAGGAGGACTGGACCCGGCCCTCGGAGCCGCGCCGGTCGAGGAAGAACTCCGGCCGCGAGTAGGCGTCCGAGAACCCGATGCGCGAGATCGGCGTGCCGGTCTGGTAATAGGTCGACGAGGCCGACCGACAGGTTGAACGGCGTCACGTACACGCCGGAGAGTTTGGCGACGCTGCGGCGATCATTCGAGAGGTAGCCGGTGGTCGTGACCGGCTGCGCGACGCCGTCGATCACCGGGCCCTTCGTGAAGAAGTCGTAGTAGTCGTAGAGCGCCGAGATGTTGGGGTCCGCCGTGCCGCGGGGCTGCGTGTACGGCGCGAAGAGGCCGTCGTAGTTGCCCTGGAGCGTCGCGTAGACGTAGGACGCGAGCACCGTCCAGTTGTCCGAGAACTGCTTGGTCACGTCGAACTGGAACCCCTTGTAGATCCGCTGAGCCCTCGGCGTGGTGAACTGGGTGTTGTAATCGAGCGAGAAGAGGTTCGCCATCCGGCCTTCGGTCGGGTTGCCGACGCAGTAGTCGCCCTCGTTCGAGCACAGGTAGTCCTCGACGACCCGGGGCAGGTCCCGGTAGACGAAGCGGGCGCGCGCGGCGAGGGTCGGCGTCAGTGCCCGCTCGATGCCGAAGATGCCCTCGCGCAGGTACTGTCCGGAGAGGCCCGCATCCGTGAGGTCGTTGAAGCCGCCGAAGATCTTTCCGCCGCCCTGGCGGGCCGCGTTGTCGTCGCCGGCGATTTCGGCCGCCGTCACGTCCGGGACGAGCGAGGTGGGATCGAAGTTGTAGATCGTGGGCTGGCGCTCCGAGCTGTACGAACGGATGACGAGGTCCATCGGGATCTGCTCGTAAAAGTAGCCGTACGAGCCGAACACCTTGGTCCTGCCGTCCTTCGTGGGATCCCAGGTGAAGCCGATGCGCGGCGCCCAGCTGTCGGTGATGTTGATCTGCCGCGTGCCGTCTCCCGAGAAGATCTGCTGGTTGTCGTAGCGGACGCCCAGGCTGATCGTCAGGTTGGGCATGAGCGTGAGGGTGTCCTGGAGGTAGAACGAATAGGTCCGGTGGAACGGGGTCGCGTTCAACTGCGACGTCGGCACGTTGTCCGGCAGGCTGGCGGTCGGGATCGTCCAGTAGAAGTGGGAGTAGACGGGCCGCGACGGGTCGCCCGTGTTCGGAAGGATCGTGACCTGCTGGCCGCCGGACATGCGCTTGATGACGTCGGCCTGGTCCTCCATGAACTCGAAGCCGCCCTTGATCTCGTTGTTGCCGAGGTACTTCGTCACCGACATCGTTCCGAGATACCGCTTGAAGGCCTTGTCCTGGATGAGTCCGAATCCCCCCTGCTGGACGTTGTTGATCGTGTCGACGAACTGGATCTCGTCGCCGCCCGGCAGCCCCGGATCGACGTTGTTCTTCTCGTGGTGGACCGCTCCCTGGAGGGCCACGGCCCAGCTCGAGCCGAAGAGGCCGCTGTACCGGAGCGAGTAGTCGCTGCCGCCGGAGCTCTGGTCGCCGATGAAGCTCGTGTAGGGACCGTTGACGGGGTGCGCGCCGTCGTTGACCGCGCCCGTGTCGGTCCGCGGGTCCTGGAAGTAGCTCCCGACCACCGTGTTGGAGGCGTTGATCATCCAGGTCACCTTGGCCGAACCGAGGTTACGCGTCGTGTCCGTGTCGGCGGGAAGTCCCGCGTTGGGCCCCTCGGTCAGCGTCTGCTTGGTCGTGTTCTGCACGCGGTCGTAGGCGCCGAAGAACCAGACCTTGTCCTTGAGGACGTAGCCGCCGAGATCGAACCCGTAATCGAGCCGGTTGTAGCCCGAGACGAAGGAGAAGAGCTGCGAGTCCTCGGGGTGCTTGTTGTTGGCCTGGAGCGAATTGTTGTCGTAGTACGCGAAGGCCTCGCCGTGGAACTCGTTGCCGCCCGACTTCGTGATGACGTTGATGATGCCGCCCGTCGAGCGGCCGAACTCGGCCTGGTAGCCGCCGGTCTTGATCTCGACTTCCTGGATGAACTCGTAGTTCAGGTCCTTGCCCTGGGCGCCGTACTCGACGCCGCTCGTGACGACGCCGTCGATCACGAAGCCGTTCTCGAGGCCCGTCGAGCCGTTCACGACGATCGTGTTCGCGAAGGCGGACGTGTTGGCCGTCTGGGTCGAAACGCCCGCCGAGATCTGGACGATCGAGGTGTAGCTGCGCCCGGTCGGCAGGGACTTGATCTGCCGGCTGTCGATGTTCGTCCCGATGGTGGCGGACTCCTGGTCGATCAGGGGCAGCTCCCCGGTGACGACGACCTCGGCGCTGGCCGCGGGTCGCAGGCGGAGATCGCCCGTCGACGTCTTGCCGAGGCCGACGATCACGCTCGCCTCGGTCGTCGCGAACCCCTGGAGGGCGGCCGTGACCTTGTACGTGCCGGGCGGCAGCAGCACCAGCCGGTAGGCGCCCGCCGCGTCCGTCACGTTCGATCGAACGCCCTGGAACGCCGGTGAGCGCGCCTCGACGGTCACGCCGGGAAGGGCTCCCCCGGTTTCGTCGGTGACGTGCCCGACGATGTCTCCCGTCGTCTGCGCGAGGGCGTACGAAGACCAGAGACCCACCGCCGCAAGGGCGATCGCCCGCAGGAACCGTCGCATTTGACCTCCTCGAATCTTGGAAAAAGCCTAGCACACGCCGTTCGCCGCCGGACCACGCCTCGACGCTCCGGAGCCGGGTGTGGTACACGGAGCCGCGATGGGGATCTTCCGACGCACGCGGCCGGAGGCGGCGCCCTCCGGAAGGGTCACGCGGCTGCACATCGGCGCGGGCCAGGAATCGATTCCCGGCTGGATCAACATCGACAACCAGCCGCTCAAGGGCGTCGACCGGGTCATCGACGTAAGGCAGGGGCTGCCCTTCGCCGACGTCGCGTCGATCTACGCGGAGCACTTCCTCGAGCACCTCACGCTCGACGAAGGGCTCGCGTTCCTCGCCGAGTGCCGGCGCGCGCTGGCGCCCGACGGCGTGCTGAGACTCTCGACGCCCAACCTCGACTGGGTGATGCTGACTCACTACCGGGGGCCCGCGACCGGCGAAAAGGATGCCCAGGTCGACTGCTTCCGACTGAACCGGGCGTTCCACGCCTGGGGACACCGATTCCTCTACAACCGGGCGACGCTGTCCGCCGCGGTCCGCACGGCCGGCTTCGAAACGACGGTCTTTCGCACCTACGGCGAGAGCGGCCGGCCCGAGTTCTCGGGTCTCGAGCGCCACCGGACGTGGGAGGACACGCCGGAGCTTCCCCACGTTCTGATCGTCGAGGCCTCGGGGCGCGCCACGGGCGGCGGCCTCGACGAGCAGGAGCTGCGAGAGTTCCGGGAAGCCCTCGGCGCGAAGTAACCGCCGCCTCCGCCCTCAGCCCGGCGGGGGCCCGAGCCGCACCGCGGTCGCCCGGAGGTACTGCGTCCCCGCGCCCCGGATCTCGGTGACGCGAAAGCCCGCGCGTTCGAGGCGGCGCGTCAGCTCGCGGGCCGAGAAGACGACCCCGGACCAGGAGTCCGCCACCCACCGGCGGAAGAACTGCCGCGAGCGGCCGTCGACCTGCACGCGCAGCCAGCCGCCGGGCTTCAGGACCCGGGCGGATTCGCGGAAGTAACGCTCGACGTAGGCCTTGCGGGGCAGGTGCTGGAAGACGATGTGCGAGTAGACGAAGTCGAGCTCGCCGTCGCGCAGGAAGTCGAGAGACCCGTCGGTCCGGCGAAGCTCGACGTTGTCGCGGTCGGCGCAGTACTCGCGCCCCCGGCGGATCATCTCCTCCGAGAGATCGACGCCGATCGCCCGAGCGACCCGCCGCGAGAGGGGCTTGAGCAGGCGGCCGATCCCGCAGCCGATCTCGAGCACCGACCAGCCGGGAGAAACGGGCAGCCCGTCGACGACCTGCTCGGCGAGGTCCTTCTCGCCGGACGCGGCGAACGCCTCGGCCGACTCGGCGGCCGTCGTGCAGATGTAGAACGGCGCATTCTCGCGGGCCCGGCGCTCCCAGTCCGACCGCATCGACTCGCGCCGGCGCCAGAGCCGGCCGGGGAGCGACCGCGTGAACGGCACGTCGCGCACGCCCCGATGCTAGCAGGGCGTGGCGCGACGCCCGGCCGGCCGGAAACGTAAACTCCGATCGTGAGGCTGGCGCTGCGGCGTGCCCTGGGCGGTCTCGGTGGCGCGGCCGGAGTCCTTCCCCTCCTCCCGATCGCGCGCCGGGTCGCCGCGGATCTCACCGGGCCGCCGCGGCTTCCCGGAAGCATGATGGCCTCGGGCGACATCAAGGCGTCGACCTTCGCCGAGGCCGCCGTGCTCGTCCTCCTCGCCCCGGCGGCGGCTTTCGTCTTCGGCCGCGCCCTCCCGGACGCCATCCGGCGGCGCGGCGGCCACGCGGTCGCGCTTCCCGGCGTCACGATGAGCTCGGCGCTCCTGCTCTGGCGTTCGGGCGTTTCGCCGGGGGCGAGCCTCGCGGCGGCCCTCCTCGCGAGCCTCGGGACCGTCCTGGCGTCCATCTTCGGGCCCGCGCTTCTCGGGCGCTCGAGCCCCCGGCGGCCGGCCGATGCGTTCACCGGTCCGGTGGGACCCGTCGAGGACACTGGCCCGGCGAAGGTCCCGATCGCCCTCGTGATCGCCCTGCTGCTCCTCTTCGCGGCCACGATGCGGATGTTCTGGCGACCGCACGGCCCGGTCGACCTCTTCGAACAGGGGACGATGCTCGCCCCGGCCCAGAGCTATCTGTCAGGCGGCGCGCCCTTCCGGGACACGTATCCCGTCCACGGCTGGGGCTCGGACGGCGGCGTCGACGGCCTGCTCTTCCGGATCTTCGCTCCGACCCTGGAGACGCTCCGCTGGCGCCACGCCGTCGTCACGGCGCTCGGCGTCGCGCTGCTCGGCCTGGCATGCTGGATTCTCTTTCGTCGCACCCTCTGGAGCGTCACGGCCTTCCTGCTCGCCATGGGCCTGTGCCCCATTCCGTCCGACCGGCAGGCCGCCGCCTTCGCGGGACTCGCCGCATCGATCCACGCCGCCGGCGACGGAAGCCGGCGGGCCTGGGCGCTGGCGGGCGCGGTCTCGGCCGCCGCGCTCTTCTACTCCCTCGATTTCGGGATCTTCCTTCTCGTCGCGGCCGCCGCGACGGCGGCGAGCCTCGCGGTCCTCGAGAAGAGCCGGAAGGCCGCGGGCGCTCTTCTCTGGCTCGGGGCGGGCGCCGCCCTCGGGAGCGCGCCCTTTCTCGTGACGCTCGCGCGCGACCGCGCCCTCGGCGCGTTCGTCGACGTCTCCTTCGTTTCCCTGCCGTCGCGGATCTCGGACATCTGGAGCGTGCCGGCGCCGTCTTCGGCGTCCCTCCTCCAGGAGGGCGGGGGACGCGCGGTCCTCGAGACGCTGCTGCGCGGGACCGGCGTCCCGTGGCTCTTCCACGCCGTCGTCCTCGCAGTCGCCGCGGCCGTGCTCCTCTTCCGAGCGGCGGGCCCGGGGCTCTCCGCGGCCGACCGGGGCGCCGTGGCGGCCACCTGGTTCTCGATCCTCGCCCTGCGGGGCGTGCTCGGCCGCGCCGACTCGGGCCACCTCGCCCTGTACGGCGTCTTCGTCGCGTTGCCGGCCGCGTGGCTGGTCTATCGTGCGGCTCGCGCCACGCACGCTCCGTGGCTCTGGGCGCCCGCGCTCTCGATTGCCCTCGTCGTTCGGATCGAGCCGCACCGCTACCCCTTCATCGCATGGTGGCTCATGCAACGCCCCGCCGGTCCGGCCGACTGCCGCCGGGCGATCCCGCGAAGCGGCAACGCCAGCGTACCGTGCGCTCAGGCCGAGGACCTCGAGGCGCTTCGCCGCGTCGTGGACCGGGAGCTGTCGGACGGCCAGACCTTTTTCGACTTCGGCAACGAGCCCGCGCTGTACTTCCTGCTCGACCGCCGCCCGCCGGTCCGGTACGGCAGCGTCCCCTTCTACGAGGGCGAGGCCGAAGAGCGCGAGGTCATCGCGGCCCTCGAGCGGGAAAAGCCGCCCCTCGCGATCCTCGCGTCCGGGACGCTCCTCGACACGTTCGACGGCGTGTCGAGCCGGATACGCGCGCCGCGCGTCGCGGAATACCTGGATCGCCATTACGCGCCGGCGGGCCGCGTCGGAACGCGCCTCCTCGGCCGGCGCCGCCCCGGGCCCTGAGCCCGAAATTCCGGGTGGGGTCTGCGGCTATGATCGGCGTGCGCCATGCACGACTCGCATTGGAACGACGCGGCGTTCACGACGCAGCTCGAGTCGCTCGTCTGGACGGCCTCGCCCGTCGTCCGGCGCTACCTTCACCGCCTCGCCACGGGCGACCCGAACTCCGACTGGCTCACCGCCGTTCGCGTCCGATACCTGCCGGCGGTCGTCCACCGCGCGCTCGTGCTGGGCTGCGGCTCGGGCTGGCTGGAACGGGCGCTCGCGGACAAGGGCGGGGTGGAGGCGATCGTGGCCTGCGACGCCGCGCCCGAAACGGTGGGCCGGGCGCGGGAGCGGGCCCTCGCCGAGGGCCGGACCTCGATCGAGTACCGCGTCGTCGACCTGGAGCACGAGGAGCTTCCCCCGGGCCCCTTCGACGCGATCATCGCCAACGACGTCCTGCACCACATCACCGGGCTCGAGCGCCTGTACGGGCTGATCCACGACGCCCTCGCGCCGCGCGGCCGGTTCGTGTTCAACGAGTACGTCGGTCCCAACCGGTTCCAGTACGACGACGAGCGGATCGAGCTCATCAACCGGTATTTCCGCCTGTTTCCCGACAACCTGCGCTGGGACCCGGTGACCAACAAGCCGCTCTGGAAACGGACCCGCGTCGACGCCGCGCGGCTCGCCGCGGAGGACCCGACCGAGGCCGTCCGCAGCGAGGACGTCCTTCCGCTCGCGCGCGCCGCCTTCTGCCCGGTTACCGAGATCCCGTACGGCGGCGGGCTGCTCAATCCGCTGCTCTTCGGCGTGATCCTGGGCTTCCAGCCCGGCCGCGACGACGCGCTCCTCGAAATCCTCTGCGACGCCGAAGACCGCCTGACGCGCTCGGGCGCGCTCGAGCCCGACTTCCACATCTTCATCGGCGCGCGCAGGAACGGCCGCGCCGCGACCGGGGACGGAGGCTAGGACACTCCGGGCCGGGCGAGAGCCCGTCCCGGCCCCGGCCATGCTGACTTCGCTCGCCGTTCTCCTCTTCCTGGCGGCGACGGCGGCCGCCGCCGGAATCGCGGCCCGGTTCCTCCGCCGGCCCATCCCGTTCGGAGCCCTCGTGCTCTTCTTCGCGCTCGGCCTCGCTCCCTTCCCCCGCGCGTTCCTGCCCGGCCGGACGATCCTTCCCCTCGAGCACGTGGCCACGACGACTCCGTGGCTCGTCCCGGGCCGGGGACTCCCGTCCAACCCCTACCTGAACGACGTGGTCATGCAGATGCTGCCGTGGGCGAAGGCCGTCCGCGCCGCGTACAAGGGCGGCGAGCTGCCGCTGCGCGACCGGTGGAACGGCTGCGGGACGCCGCTCGCCGGAAACGCGCAGTCGGCGGCGTTCTCGTTCTTCACGCTGCTGACGCTTCCGCTGCCGCTCCTCGGAGCGTTTCTCGCCGCGGGCTCGGCGAAGCTCGTCCTGGCCGCCGCCGGAACCTGGCTCTGGCTCCGCGAGCTCTCGGTGTCTCCTCGCGCCGCCCTCTTTGCCGCGGTCGCCTACCCGCTGTCGATGACGTTTTCCCAGTGGATCTTCTTTCCGCACACGGCCGTCTTCTGCCTCTGGCCCTGGATGCTCTTTCTCGCGGAGCGCTCGCGCGACGCCAACGGCCGGGCTCGGGCCCTCTGCGCGCTCGGCGCCGTCTTCCTCGCGGCGGCACTCGCGGGTCACCCCGAAAGCGTCGCGCTCGGACTGGCATTCCTGGCCCTCTGGATCGGTGGCCGCCGGGCGCTGCGGGGCCTTCCCGACGCCGGCCGCGTCGCGGGTGGCGTGCTCGTCTCCGGCGCGGCGGCCGCGGGCCTCGCCGCGTTCGTCCTCGTGCCGACGGCCCTCGCGATCGACGCGTCGAACCGCATGGTCCTCGCCGCCCGGCCCCACTGGAGCGGCGCCCTCTCGCTCGTGCCCCATGGCGCCCTGTGGCGCGGCCTCGCGACGGCCTTCTTCCCGCGTTCGCTCGGCGACCTCGTCCACGCGCCGCAGCTTTCGGGCGTCACGGGGGCGTTTCCCGAAATGGCCCTCGGCTACTTCGGCATCGTCGGGTGGGCGGCCCTGCTCCTCTTCTTCCGTCCGGGCTCCGCGCGCGGCCCGGCCGCGTGGGTGCTCGCCGGCCTCGTCGTCTGCGGCCTCGGGGTCTCGATCGCCCTCTGGCCCTTCGCCGAGATCTTCGGCGCGATTCCTTTCCTGCGCCAGGTCTTCCCGCTGCGCTTCGCCTCGTGGGCCGCGCTCGCCGGGCCCGCGCTCGCCGCCATGGAGCTCGATCGCTACGCGCGGGACCGCGCCGAGCGGCCCGGGGCCACGTGGGGCGCGGTCCTCGCGCCGCTCGTGCTCGCCGCCGCGGCGGCGCTCTGGTTCGTGCACCTCGAACCGGAGCTCACGGCCCCCGGCGCGCTCGGCTTCCAGAAGCGCCAGCTCGCCATCACCGTCGGTCTCCTCGGACTCGCCTCGGGGCTCGCGCTCCTGACGCGGGCGCGGACCGGCCTCTACGCCGCCGGCCTGACCATCCTCTGCGCCGCGGACCTGCTCTATCAGTGGCGCAGCCACTATCGCCTCTTCTCGCCCGCGCTCTTCTACCCCGAGACGCCCCTCGTGCGCTTCCTGCGCGAGCGTCCGGGCCCCTTCCGGGTCGCCGGCGCCGGCACGGCCCTCTTTCCCTCGACGAACGTCTTCGCCGGCCTCGAGGACGTGCGCACGCACGACCCGGTGGAGCGCCGCGACTATGTCGCGTTCCTCGACGCGACCGCCGGCTACGCCCCCGGCGACTACTTCAAGACGCTCCGCGATCCGAGCTCCCCGGTGCTCGATTTCCTGAACGCGCGCTATCTCGTCACGGCGCCGGGCGCGGTGCTGCCTCTCGACCGCTGGCGGCCGGTCTACGCGGGGGTCGACGGTCAGGTCTTCGAGAGCCCGACGGTCCTGCCGCGGGCGTTCGTTCCGAAGACGGTGCGGCTCATCGCCGCGGCGCCGGCCGTTGCGCGCGGATCGGACGCCAACGCGGCGTTCGGTCCGGCGTTTTCCGAGATCGCCGCCAACCGCGACTGGCGCGGCCGCGCGTGGGTGCTCGCGGACCGCGACGGCGAGGAGCCGGGCGGCGAGGCGGAGGTCACGGGTTACCGCGAGTCGGTCAACGGCGCCTCCTTCGATGCGAAAGTCGGCGCGGCCGGCGCCTGGATCGTCCTCTCGCTCGTCCAGGACGGGGGCTGGTCGGCGCGCGGAGCGGAGGGCGCGACGATTCCCGTGAGCCCGGCCAACGGTCCCTTCCTCGCTCTGCGAATGCCCGCGGGCACGAGGCGCGTCGTTCTCCGATACAGCCCGCCCGGATTCGTCGCCGGAACGTGGATCTCGGTGGCGACTCTCGCCGTGCTCGTCGGCGCGGCCGGGCGGCGCAGAGGCCCGCGGGTGACCGCGTGAGCCGGCCCGGCTCGCCGTTCTGGGTGCCGTCGGCCGCCCTGCAGCGGCACCTCAACCGGACGGCGACCGGGGATCCCGCGTGCGACTGGCTCTCGTTCGTGCGCCGGGAGTTCCTCCCCCGCCGGCTCGAGCGGACCCTCGTTCTCGGTTGCGGCAACGGGTTTCTCGAACGGGCCCTCGTCCGGACCGAAGGCGTGGGCGCGATCCTCGCCACGGATCCGGACCCTGCGACGGTCGAGGCCGCGGCGCGGGAGGCGCGGCGGGCCGCCCTCGCGACTCTCGCCTACGCCGTGCTCGATCCCGCCCGCGATCCGATCCCGGCCGGGCCGTGGGACGCGATCATCGCGCACGACCTGCTTCACCGCGCGCCCGCCATCGAATCGATATTCGCCCGGATCCACGACGCGCTCGCGGGGAACGGGCGCTTCGTCTTCTCCGAGTACACCGGGCCGCCGCGCTTCCAGCACTCCGACGCGGCGATGGACGTCGTCGGGCGGTATTTCCGCCTGCTCCCCGACCGGTGGCGCGCCGACCCGGACACGGGATCCCGCTCCTGGCGGCGCGACCGGCTCGACGCCGCGCGGCTCGCCCGCGAGACTCCGCTCGAGGCCGCCGAGAGCGACCAGCTCCTTCCTTGCGCGCGCCGCGCGTTCCGCGCCGAGGCCGAGCTCTCGGGCGGCGGCGGGCTCCTCCATCCGCTCCTGACCGGCTTGGCCCGCAATCATCGGTCGGGATCGAGCGAGGACGAGCGGCTCCTCGAGGTGCTGTGCGCGGCGGAGGCGCACCTGACGTCCCTCGGAATCCTCTCGCCGACGCACACCGTCTTCGTCGGCCGGCGCCGCGACGGATGACATAATCGCGCGATGCCGCGGCCCCTGAACGTGATCCTGGACCTCACGGCGCGCTGCAACCTGAAGTGCGTCATGTGTTACTTCGCGAACACCGACCGGCTCGCGTTTCCGCCGTTCGACCGGGAGCTCTCGGACGACGGGAACATGCCCGTCGAGGTGTTCGAAAAGATCGCCGCGGACCTCTTCCCGAAGGCCTGGCGCGTCGCCCTCGCCTGCGCCGCCGAGCCGATGATCCACCCGAAGTTCAAGGAGATCGTCGCGATCGCCGGCCGTTACGGCGTGCCGGATCTCTGGTTTCCGACGAACCTCCTCGCCCTGACCGACGCGACGGCCGAGGCCCTGGTCCGCGCGCGGGTCGCGACGGTCGCAGCCTCGATCGACGGGACGACGAAGGAGTCGTACGAGAAGATCCGCGTCCCGGCGAAGTGGGAGCGGCTGCTCGCCTGCCTCGAGACGCTGCGGCGGGTCCGCTCCGCCGCGAAATCGAAGACGCCGTGCCTGCGGATCATCTTCACGTGGATGCAGTCGAACCGGGGAGACCTCGCGCGCCTGCCCGAGTTCGCGGCCGACCAGGGCGCCTCCGACATCGACGTGCGCTTCGTCTCGCCGACGCCGGGCGTCGACGTGTCGAAGGAGCTCCTCTCGGACGTCGACCCGCGGGAGCTGAACGCCGAGCTCTCCGCCGCGGCGCACGACGCGGTCCGCCGCGGGATCCGGCTCGCGTCGTATCCGCAGTTCGAGCCCGAGCACGTCGAACAGGGCCTCTTCGCGAGGGCGCGCCGCCGGCTCTGGCGCGTGCGCGCCGGGCTCGACCGGCCCGAGTACTGGCGGTACTCGTGGTTCCAGGGACTCTTCGGCTGCGCCTATCCCGACCGCAACTACGTCATCCGGCCCAACGGGGCCGTGAGCCCGTGCATCTACTGGGAAGCCGATCCGATCGGGTTCTATCCGGCGGACTCGCTCGACCGGATCGCCGCGGGAGCGCCCCTGAAGCGCATCCGCGACGGCCTGCGCTCGGGCAAACCGATCGGCACCTGCGCGACCTGCGGCGAACGGCGGACGGCGCTCTACCGCCTGCGCGGCACGGACGCGCCCGAACCGGCCTCCGCGGCCCGCCTGCCGACGCACCCGCGCTGACGCCGGCTCAAGCCTCGGCCTCCCGCCCGCGCGGCCTCAAAAGCGCGGCGACCGCGGCGGCGACGGCGAGGAGCGCCAGCGGCGCGACCGCGGCCGCCAGCCGGTGGAACGACGACTCGACGTGCTCGAGCGGATCGAGGTACGTCCCGAGGTAGACGAAGGCGTAGAAGCCGAACTGCCCGAGGACGGCGAGACCGAGGAGCCCCGCCTCCGGCGCCCGGAGGACGAGCGCGACGGTCACGGCCGCGGCGAAGAGATACCAGATTCCCAGCCACTCGGCCCCGCCGAGGTTCCCGAGCATCGCGGAGAGAAGGGTTCCCGTGGAGCGGACCCGCGCGCCGACGCGGTCGGCCCAGTCGCCCTCGAAGAATCCGATTCCGGGAACGAGCCACCACCGCCGGACGGCGAGCGCGCCGAGACTCCACGCGAGCCACGCCGACAGGAGCGGGACGCGGGCATCTCCTCCGCCCCGGCGTCCGTTGCGCAGGAGCACGGCGGCGAAAAGCGCGAGGAGAGCCCCGAGGACGAACCCCTCCGTCTTCATCCAGCCGAGGAAGCCGAGCGCCGCGCCGGCCGTCCACGCCGGGAAACGCGCATCGTCGCGCGACTGGAGAACGAGCCGCACGGCGACGGTGGCGACGCACACCATCGGGAGATCGGCGAGGCCGACAGCCTCCGTGTCCCAGAAGAGCGGCGATGCGGACAGGACCGCCGCCGCGAGGGCGGAGACGGCGGGCGGCGCTTCGAGACGCCGGGCGGCCCCGTAGACCGCGGCCGCGAGACTCCCGGCGAAGAGCGCATGGATCAGGCGGAACTCTGCCATCCCGGGAACCGAGGGCGAAAGAAAGCGGCAGGCGAGCGGAAAGCCGATCGGATAGTCCGGGTTCGACCGGACGAACTTCCGCAGCTTCAGGAACTCGAGATCGAGGGCCCCGTCCTGGACGAGGCGACGCGCCTTCACGCCCCAGATGGCGAAGTGGTCCCACGACCAGAGCGGCGCCCGGAGCCACTTCCACGCGGCGACGAGGAAGGCCGCCGCGGCGAGACCCAGGGCCGCGCGCGCGACCCAGCCGGCAGGCGTCGACGGCACGGTCGCGGCGGCCGCGCCTCGAGAGTCTGCGAGCCGAAGGAGCCCGGCCAGCACGAGCGCCAGGACGGGCATCGACAGCGGGCTCCAGGGCAGTCCCAGGACTCCCGCGACGAAGGCGAGCGGAACGACGAGCGCGAGACCCAGGACGAAGTCCTCGGCGAAGGCGACGGGCGAGAGGCCGCGTGCGCGCGGCAGCGCGGAGCGTCCCGCGAGGACCGCGGCCGCCGCGCCGGCGGCGATCTCAGCGAGGGCCATCGCGGCCCGGCTCGGAGCGCGGAAGGATCCGGACGTCCCGGGCGCTCCGCTCGACGCGCACCGGGAAGAGGCGCCCGACGTCGCCCTCGGTCCTGGCGCCCACCACGGCCTGGCGGGACAGCCCGTAGGCCGCCATCGTCCAGTACCACGACGTGTCGCAGCGGGGCGTGCAGACGGCGAGGACCGGCTCGCCCGGCCCGAGCCGGCGCCCGGCCGCGACGAGACGGTCCATCAACCCGGGGTCCCGGTACGCCCACGACATGAATCGGCTCTCGGCCGCCCCGTCGAGCGGGGTCCGGTCGGAAGCCAGCGCCGCGGCACGGCCCGCCGTCACGGCGGCGACCCAGGCGAAGAGCGCGGCGAAGGCCGCGCCGGCGAGGAGGCGGGCGATCCTGCGGTGTTTCATCGCAAAAAAGAAAAGCTCAGGAACGAGTCCTGAGCTCCAAAATAATCCCCGGCAACGTCCTACTCTCCCACGAGGTTTCCCTCGAAGTACCATCGGGGCTGAAGGGCTTAACGGCCGTGTTCGGAATGGGAACGGGTGTGGCCCCTTCGCTAAGGTCACCGGGAAACTCTATTTTCTGTTTCCCTGTTCATTATGGATCCGCGACGGTATGTCGCCGGGTCCATGCAAGAGAGTCGGTAGTAAACGGTTTTCGATTCGCGTCTTAAATATTTTATGGTCAAGCCGCACGGCCGATTAGTACGGGTCAGCTTCACGCCTCGCAGCGTTTCCACACCCCGCCTATCAACGTGGTCGTCTCCCACGGGCCTTCAGGGGATTGCTCCCGGGAAATCTCATCTCGAGGAAGGCTTCCCGCTTATATGCTTTCAGCGGTTATCCTTTCGAACTTCGCTACCCGGCCATGCCGCTGGCGCGACAACCGGTGCACAAGAGGTTCGCCCGTCCCGGTCCTCTCGTACTAAGGACGGATCCTCACAAATTTCCTGCGCCCACACGAGATAGGGACCGAACTGTCTCACGACGTTCTAAACCCAGCTCACGTACCGCTTTAACCGGCGAACAGCCGGACCCTTGGGACCTGCTTCAGCCCCAGGATGCGATGAGCCGACATCGAGGTGCCAAACCTTGCCGTCGATGTGAACTCTTGGGCAAGATCAGCCTGTTATCCCCGGCGTACCTTTTATCCGTTGAGCGATGGCCCTTCCATGCAGAACCACCGGATCACTAAGCCCTACTTTCGTACCTGCTCGACTTGTCGGTCTCGCAGTCAAGCTCTCTTCTGCCTTTGCACTCTACGGCTGGTTTCCAATCAGCCTGAGAGAACCTTTGGGCGCCTCCGTTACAGTTTAGGAGGCGACCGCCCCAGTCAAACTACCCGCCAGGCATGGTCCTGGACCCGGATTACGGGTCTCAGTTAGAACTCCGGCGCCATCAGGGTGGTATCTCACCGTCCACTCCCCCGAGGCCGAAACCCCAGGTTCAAAGTGTCCCACCTATCCTGCGCAGACAACGCCAAAATTCAATGCCTGGGTATAGTAAAGGTGCACAGGGTCTTTCCGTCTACGTGCGGGTAACCGGCATCTTCACCGGTGCTACAGATTCGCCGAGCGCGTTGCGGAGACAGTGACCAAATCGTTACGCCATTCGTGCAGGTCGGAACTTACCCGACAAGGAATTTCGCTACCTTAGGACCGTTATAGTTACGGCCGCCGTTTACTGGGGCTTCGGTTCAAAGCTTTGCCTTGCGGCTAACCTCTCCCCTTAACCTTCCAGCACCGGGCAGGCGTCAGACCCTATACGTCGTTTTACGACTTTGCAGAGTCCTGTGTTTTTAGTAAACAGTCGCTTGGCCCGTTTTACTGAGACCCCGGTACGCCTTCGAGAGTAAATCTCTGAACGTTCCAGGGCACACCTTTTCCCGAAGTTACGGTGTTAATTTGCCGAGTTCCTTCGCAACGCTTCACTCGAGCGCCTTAGGATTCTCTCCTCATCTACCTGTGTCGGTTTGCGGTACGGTCACCCGTTCATCTCCTTAGGGGATTTTCTCGGCAGCGTGGCATCAGCGAGTTTGCGGCCTGACGGCCTCCCCATCGCTTCTCGGCGTTGAATGGAAGAGCGGATTTACCTACCCTTCCCGCCTACGAGCTTGGCCCGGGACATCCAACACCCGGTACGCTTAGCCTCCTGCGTCCCCCCTTCGTGATAACGACAAACGAGCGGTTCCGGAATATTAACCGGATTTCCATCGGCTACGCCTTTCGGCCTCGCCTTAGGGACCGACTGACCCTGAGCGGATTAACCTTGCTCAGGAATCCTTAGATTTACGGCGAGCAGTGCTCTCAACTGCTTTATCGCTACTTGTGCCGGCAGGGTCTCTTCCGAGCGCTCCATCGGTCCTCGCGGTCCGACTTCGCTGCGCTAGGAATGCTCTCCTACCACGTCTCTCGGCCGAAGCCTCGAGACATCCGCCGCTTCGGTACGTTGCTTTAGCCCCGTTGAATTGTCGGCACGGAGCCGCTTGACCAGTGAGCTGTTACGCTTTCTTTAAAGGATGGCTGCTTCTAAGCCAACCTCCTGGCTGTCTGGGCGTCTCCACATCCTTTTCCACTTAGCAACGATTTGGGGACCTTAGCGGGCGGTCTGGGTTCTTTCCCTCTCGACAATGAAGCTTATCCCCCACTGTCTGACTCCCGCACTGTGATCGACGGCATTCGGAGTTTGGTTGGATTTGGTAACGTGGAAACGCCCCTAGTCCATCCAGAGCTCTACCGCCGTCGTCAATCATGCGAGGCTAGCCCTAAAGCTATTTCGGAGAGAACGAGCTATAACGGAATTTGATTAGCCTTTCACCCCTAACCACAGCTCATCCGAGTTGTTTTCAACCAACACCAGTTCGGGCCTTCACTGCGTGTTACCGCAGCTTCACCCTGGCCATGGTTAGATCATCCCGCTTCGCGTGTAATCCCAGCGACTCAATCGCCCTATTCAGACTCGCTTTCGCTCCGGCTCAGCACGATGCTTCGCCTTGCCGCTGAAATTAACTAGCCGGCTCATTATGCAAAAGGCACGCGGTTCCACCGTCTTGCGACATGGTGGTCCCACTGCTTGTAGATGGACGGGTTCAGGTACTATTTCACTCCCCTCACAGGGGTTCTTTTCACCTTTCCCTCACGGTACTGGTTCACTATCGGTCGCAGAGTAATGTTTAGCCTTGGGTGATGGTCCACCCGGATTCCCACAAGGTTTCTCGTGCCCCGTGGTACTCGGGAACGGAACGGGAAGGAACCTCGTCTTTCGCCTACGGGGCTGTCACCCTCTCTGGCGGCACTTTCCAGTGACCTTCGACTAGACGGGTTCTTGTTGACTTCCTGGCTTGCGCCGTATTCCGCCCCACAACCCCCCGAGAACCGAAGCCCTCGAGGTTTGGGCTGTTCCGCTTTCGCTCGCCGCTACTGACGGAATCGCAATTGCTTTCTTTTCCTCCGGGTACTGAGATGGTTCACTTCCCCGGGTTTGCTTCTCCCTGCCTATGCATTCAGCAGGGGATCTCTGAACTTGACTTCAGAGGGGTTGCCCCATTCGGAAATCCCCGGATCAAAGCCTGTTTGCGGCTCCCCGAGGCTTATCGCAGCTTGCCACGTCCTTCATCGCTTCTCTGCGCCAAGGCATCCACCGTCCACCCTTAGTAGCTTGACCATAAAATACCTAAGACGCGAATGTTGTAATCGTTTACCCGACTCTCTTGTCAAAGATCCTGATCACCGCGGATCAAAAAGCCCCTCGCCTCGTGCAAGGAGCTTTCTCATCCGCGCCGTCCTGATCGAGTCATCGAAGCCGCCTGCCGCCTGCCGTCTGCCGCCTGAAATGGTGGAGCTGACCGGAATCGAACCGGCGACCTACGGCTTGCAAAGCCGCCGCTCTCCCAGCTGAGCTACAGCCCCACGTGAGGTCGACTGAAAACTGGTGGGCCTAGGTAGATTCGAACTACCGACCTCACGCTTATCAGGCGTGTGCTCTAAACCAACTGAGCTATAGGCCCAGTGGGGAAAGCCGGGGGGTTCGGGGGCCTCGAAGGGTCCCCGCCCTATCCCGTATCGATGACTTCAAAGAACACGGCCGGGCCCAGGATGGCCCCGAGAGCCGATACCTTCAAAACTGAGTAGAGGCGTTTGCCGACGAAGTCGGCGCCAGACGATCGACCTTCGAGTGTCTCGTCCGCTCCCCCATGAGAGAGGGGCAGCGAGAAGAACTCTAGAAAGGAGGTGATCCAGCCACAGGTTCTCCTACAGCTACCTTGTTACGACTTCACCCCAATTACCGACCATACCTTAGGCGGCTTCCTCCCTTGCGGGTTGGAACACCGACTTCTGGTACAGCCGACTTTCGTGATGTGACGGGCGGTGTGTACAAGGCCCGGGAACGTATTCACCGCGGCGTGCTGATCCGCGATTACTAGCGATTCCAGCTTCATGGGGTCGAGTTGCAGACCCCAATCCGAACTGAGACCGGCTTTTTGCGATTGGCTACAGCTTGCGCTTTCGCAACGCTTTGTACCGGCCATTGTAGCACGTGTGTAGCCCTGGACATAAAGGCCATGAGGACTTGACGTCATCCCCACCTTCCTCCGGTTTATCACCGGCAGTCCCACTAGAGTGCCCGGCCGAACCGTTGGCAACTAGCAGCAGGGGTTGCGCTCGTTGCGGGACTTAACCCAACATCTCACGACACGAGCTGACGACAGCCATGCAGCACCTAACCAATTGTCCCTTGCGGGAAAGGGAGATTTCGCCCCCGATCAACTGATCTTCAAACCCAGGTAAGGTTCTTCGCGTTGCTTCGAATTGAACCACATGCTCCACCGCTTGTGCGGGCCCCCGTCAATTCCTTTGAGTTTCAGCCTTGCGACCGTACTCCCCAGGCGGGGCACTTAATGCGTTAGCTTCGGCACCGCAGGGGTCGATACCCGCGACACCAAGTGCCCATCGTTTACGGCGTGGACTACCGGGGTATCTAATCCCGTTTGCTACCCACGCTTTCGCGCCTCAGCGTCAGTACCGGTCCAGGGGGCCGCCTTCGCCACCGGTGTTCCTCCCAATATCTACGCATTTCACCGCTACACTGGGAATTCCACCCCCCTCTCCCGGACTCGAGCCTTGCAGTTTCTTCCGCACGTCCTCAGTTAAGCCGAGGGATTTCACGGAAGACACGCATGGCCGCCTACGCGCCCTTTACGCCCAATAATTCCGAATAACGCTAGCCCCCTCTGTATTACCGCGGCTGCTGGCACAGAGTTAGCCGGGGCTTCCTTTGCTGGTACAGTCAACGTACGGTGGTATGAGCACCGCACGATTTCTTCCCAGCCGACAGGAGTTTACAACCCAAGGGCCTTCATCCTCCACGCGGCGTTGCTGCGTCAGGCTTTCGCCCATTGCGCAAGATTCCCCACTGCTGCCTCCCGTAGGAGTCCGGACCGTGTCTCAGTTCCGGTGTGACCGATCGCCCTCTCAGGCCGGTTACCGATCGAAGCCTTGGTGAGCCGTTACCCCACCAACTAGCTAATCGGGCGCGGGCCCATCCGGTAGCGCGAGATCTTGCGACCCCGCTTTGATCGTCAGGACTTTCGTCCCGAAGATGTCATGCGGTATTAGCTCGAGTTTCCCCGAGGTATTCCACACTTCCGGGCAGGTTACCCACGTGTTACTCACCCGTCCGCCACTCGACTGGAAGGAGTTGCCCCCTTCCGCCTCGTTCGACTTGCATGTGTTAAGCACGCCGCCAGCGTTCATTCTGAGCCAGGATCAAACTCTCCACTTTAAAGTGTTCGCACGGCTCGGGCTTACGCCCTGGCCGATTGATGCGAGTCAAACCCTGAAGTAAGTTTCCGAAAACTCTGCTTTTTCAAAAAAAGCAGGAAAAAGACGTCTGGCACGCTCTACTCAGTTTTCAAGGAACCGCGCCCCCGGGCCCCTCGCGGCGCCCGAAAGCCGCGCCGTACCGCCGGCGCGACCACCTAAAAAATCCGCCTTGCGACGGACCTTCCAGTTTAGCTCAACTTCGTCCCATCCCGTCAGCGAAAAACGCGACGCGCGTCCCGCCGTCACGCGGACGGCTCACGCCGGGAAGAAGCCTTGGAAAGAACCAACCCTTGCGGGGAAGCGGAATATAGGGCCCCGCAATCGCCCTGTCAAGACAAATCGAAAAGTTGCGAAAACGTCAATGAATACGGGCCTTTCGTCGAGGTCGGACTGCACAGTTTCCGGTGCATCTTCAGGCCCTCTTTTCGAGCTCGTCGAGGACGTGCGCGATCGCCTCGGGGTAGGCCCGGTGCTCTTCCGCGAGGATGCGGGCCGAGAGGGTCGCCTCCGTATCTCCTTGAAGGATAGGGACTTTGCGCTGCAGGACGATCGGGCCGGTGTCCGTCCCCTCGTCGACGAAGTGGACCGTGCAGCCGGATTCGGTCTCGCCGGCCTCGAGAGCCCGGCGCTGAACGTCGAGGCCGGGAAACTTCGGCAGGAGCGCCGGGTGGATGTTGAGGATCCGTCCCCGCCAGCGGGCGACGAACCCGGGCGAGAGCAGGCGCATGTAGCCCGCCAGGCAGACGAGATCGGGGCGCCGCTCGGCGAGCAGCGCGAGGATCGCGTCCTCGTGCGCGCGCCGTGAGGCGAAGGCCGAGCGATCGACCGCGAAAGACGGGAGGCCGCGCTCCTTCGCCTTCGCGAGCCCGGGCGCCTGCGGAACGTCCGAGACGACCGCCACGATCTCGGCGTCCGGGATCGCGCCGCGCTCGACTGCGTCGGCGATCGCTTCGAAGTTGGAGCCGCGGCCGGAGAGCAGGACCGCGAGGCGCCGCATCGCCACGTCAGGCGGGCGGCGGCTCGACGACGACGTGGTGGCGGCCGCTCTTGACGTTGCCGATCGCGAACCAGCGCTGGCCCGAGGCCTTCCAGATCTCGGCGGCGCGCGCCAGATCTCCGGCCGCGAGGAACACGACCATGCCGATCCCCATGTTGAAGACGCGGTGCATCTCCTCGAACGAGACCTCGCCTTCGCGCCGGATGACCTCGAAGACCGGCGGCACCGGCCAGGCCCCGGCCTTGACGACGACGTCGAGCCCCTGCGGAAGCACGCGCGGAATGTTGTCGTAGAACCCTCCGCCCGTCAGGTGCGCGAGGCCGTGAACGAGGCCCGCGTCGAGGAGCGGCTCGACCGGCCGCAGGTACGAGAGGTGCGGATCGAGGAGCACGTCGCCGATCGCCCGGCCTCCGAGCTCGTCCAGGCGGTCCTGGGGCTTGCGGCCCATGCGGTCGAAGAAGACTTTGCGCGCGAGCGTGTAGCCGTTGGTCTGGAGCCCGACCGACGGAAGGCCGACGGCGATGTCGCCCGCCGTGATCCGCGAGCCGTCGACGATCTTCTCCCGGTCGACGACGCCGACGATCGTTCCGGCGACGTCGTACTCGCCCGGCGCATAGAAGCCCGGCATCTCGGCCGTTTCTCCGCCGAGGAGCGCCGTGCCGTTCTCGCGGCAGCCGCGGGCGATGCCCTCGATCACGCTCTCGATCAAGCCGGGCTCGACCTTCCCGGTCGCCACGTAGTCCAGGAAGAAGAGCGGCCGCGCGCCCTGGACGAGGATGTCGTTGACGCAGTGATTGACGAGGTCCGCGCCGCAGGAGTCGTGGCGGCCCATGTCGATCGCGACCTTGAGCTTCGTGCCGACGCCGTCGGTCGAGCCCACGAGCACGGGTTCGCGGTACTTCGAGAAATCGGGCCGGAAGAGCCCGCCGAACCCGCCGACGTCGCCGAGCACTCCCGGCGTGAAGGTCGAGCGGATGGCCGCCTTCGCGCGGGCGAGCGCAGCCGCCTTCGCGTCGATGTCGACGCCGGCGTCGGCATAGCGGGAGGTCGTCAAGAGAGCGGCATTATACGGGTGCCCTCGCGCCACGACACGAGCGCTGCGCCCACCCGCGGCGACACGTTCAGCGCCGCGTCCCCCCGCGGCGACCCGATCAGCGCGGCGTCCCGCAGCGGCCGATCGCGCCACCCGGGGAATCTCGCCCGGCGCAGTGGCGGGCGAGCCACTCGCTCGTCGCCCGCCCGTAGCCGCGGCCGAACGCGTCGACGCCGTACTCCGGGGTGGGCCGGTCGAAGACGACGACCGCGTCCGGCGGATCGCGCTCCAGCTCGAGGAGGAGCCGAGCCTCGGTCTCCTTCATGGCCGGCGGGAGATGGAGGAGACGCTTCGACCACGGGCGGACGCCGAAGATCGGCTCGAGGCCGTAGGGCTCGGGCAGCGCCAGGACCCGATCCTCCGGCCGAAGCTCTTTCTCGAGCCGCGAAAAGAATCCGGCATTCTTGACGAATACCGTTCCGCGCGGCGAGACGTAGGGCTCGTTGGCGGTCGTCCCGAGCGCCATCCCCGCGGAGATCACGCCGGACCATCCGACGATCAGGAACACGGCGCCGAAGGCGGTGCGAATCGTCGAGGAGAGCGGCCCCGGCCCGACGAAGGTTCCCGGAGCCATCCGGCAGATCAGGATGGCCCAGGTCAGCGCCGTCGCGAGGTGCGCGACGCCGGCATAGTGGTCGCCGGCCTCGGCCGAGACGACCGTGCGCAGGCTGACGAGGAGGGCGAACGCGGCGACGGAAACCACGAGCACCCGGTTCTCGATTCGACCGGCGAGCCCCCCGGCCAGGACGAGCGCGGCCGCCACGGAAGACAGAACGATGGGGTCCGCGTCCGCGCCGAGACGGGCCGGGTCGGCGAGCCGCCAGGCAACGAGGAAGGCGGAGGCGAGGGCGAGGCGCACCCAGGAAGCGCCCTTCTCCTTCTTCGCGATCGCGACGGCGGCCGCCACGACGACGAGAACGGCGAGGACCGTCCACGCGGCGCTGCGAACCATGCCGGGCCAGTTCGAGACCGTGAGCCCTGCGATGCGCCGATAGGCCGTCTCCCAGTCTCCTCCCGGATGCAGGACGAGAGGCCAGACGCGGCTGTCCGCCCGGAGCGAGCCGAGGGACGCCGCGGAGAAGGCGATCGCCGCCGCCGGCAACACTCCCGCCGCGAACCCGGCCGCCGTCGCGCAAGCCCATCGCAGGCGCGCTCCCGCGAGGCCTTCGCTTCCCGAAATCACGAGGGGCGCCCAGAGAGCCGCCGCCGCGGCCATGCCGATCTCCTGCTTGCAGCCGAAAGCGAGGCCGGCGAGGAGCCCCGCGAGGGCCGCGTCGCGGACCGTCGGCGAGGGACTCCGGCCGACGAACATCAGCGCCAGGAGCGCGAGCACGAGCGCATGGACCGCGCCGGGCGCATAGGAGTAGACGAGCCGTCCGGGGCCCGGCGCGAGGACGGAGGTCGCGATGATCACTCCCGCCAGTCCGCAGCGTTCGAGGGTCGTGAGAAGGCGCCGCGACAGGAACAGCAGGACGCCGCCGGCGAGGACTCCGGAGAGCCAGTTGACGAGCAGGAACTCCCCCGCCGAGACGCCGAAAATACGCTCCGTCCAGGCGAGCAGGTACGGCGAGAGCGGGCCGTACTGGCCCGGATACACGTCGCGATAGAGCCGCGCCCCCGTCGCGAGCCGATGGCTCAGCGACCACCACGCCCCGATGTCTCCCTCGGGCGTGAGCCATCGGCCCCCCGCGAGAAGCCCGATCGCGGACGTCGCCCCGAGGTAAAGGAGCTCCGGAAGCCAGGCGATCCGCCGGGCGCGGATTTCGGCCGCCGCGTTCGACGTTTCGATCAGGGCGACACGCTCCCGCAGGCCGGGGCGCCGCGCCGGACGAAGAGGGTTGCGACGCCGTTGCGCGTTCGCGCTTCATAGTCGGTCTCGATCCACGCCCGGATTCGGGCCCCGTAACCCTGGCCGAACTGACCGCCGCCGTACTCCCCGGTGGCGCGTGAAAGAATCACGACGGCCGCCGGCCTCGCGGCCTCGAGCTCCCGGAGGACGGCCGGCTCGTTCTCGGCCGTCAGGTATCCCGGGAGATAGAGCTTGTGCCGGAGCGGGTTGCGCCAGCCGGTCAGCTCGTTGAAGAGCTCGCCCTCCGGAAATGCGACGAGCCCGCCGTCGCCTCGGCAGAGACCCCGGATCCGGGCGGCGAGGTCCTCGATGTCGCGGGCGTCCTCGGAGCGCGCGGACAGCATGCGCCCGGTGCCGCCGATCCAGACGCGCTCGTCGCGCGCGTAGGCGACGGCGCGGTCCAGGAACGCAAAGACGATCAGCGCGGCGGCCGCCAGCCGATAGCTCGTCCGAAGACGGCGGCGGCCGGCCCGTTCGCGACGGCGGAGCATGGCCTGCCGGGCGAGGCCCGCCGCGCAGGCGAGCGCGAAGAGAAGCGGTGGCGCCACGTAGGGACCGTCTCCGATGAAGAAGAGGCGGCGGTGGAGGGCGAGGAGCCCGATCACTCCGAGCCCGAGAAGGAGGGCGGCCCGCGGGCCGCGTCCCCGCCGCCAGCCGACGACGACCGCGGCCGCACAGACGGCCGGGGCGGCGCTGTAGGCCGACGGGCCCGAGAGCCCGCCCGCGAGCGCGGCGACGAGCGCCACGGCGAGGAGGGCCGCCGTCGCGACGAGGCTCGAGCGCGCGGCCCGGGAATCGCGCGGCGAGGAGAGCGCCCGGAGCAGGAAGACGGCCCCCGCTCCGACGGCGCAGGCGTAGACGAGGTTCCCGAGCGCCGCCCACCCGATCGCCAGCGAAGGAACGACGTGAGCGCGCGTCGCCTCCGGAATATTGAGAAGGAAGACCGGCGACTCCCGCAGGAGGACGTCCGGCCCGGCGGTCAGAAGGAAGGCGGCCCACCCGGCGCCCGACGTCAGAAGAAAGGCGGCGAGGAGCCACGCCAGGCGCGCGGCGCTCCCGGAACGGGTCGCGCGCAGGACGACGAGAGCGGCGGCGGCGAGCGCCATCAGCCCCCACTCGGTCCGGCAGAGGCCGGCGAGGGCCGCGAGCGCGCCGGAAGCCACGGCGGTCGCGCGGCGGGAACGGACCGAGGCGGCCGCGGCGAGCGCGAGGAGCCCGAAGCCCGCCGCGTGCCACATCCGGTATCCCATTCCGAGGATCGCTCCCCCCGCGGCCGGCATGAACACGAGCACCGGGATCGCGAGGCCCGTGGCGAGACCGCTCTCGAGCGGGCCGGCGACACGGCGGACGGCGTACGCGAACGACGCGAGCACCGCCAGGGCGCCGAGAACGCCGGCGAACACCAGCGGGCCGAAGCCAGAACCGACGAGCTTGAAGACGGCCGCGTGCGCGTAGGGCGTCCACGGACCGAACCAGTAGACGACGTCGCGATAGAGAAGGCCGCCGCGCGCGAGGGCGTCCGGCACGATCCACTCGCGGCCCGAGTCGATCAGGGCGTCGGACCACCTGCCGCGGGAGAGCACGAAGAGCCCGGCCGTCGCGACCGCAACGGCGGCCGCGGCCAGAGCCGACCCGCGCTTCACGTGACGATCGCCCGCCGTCGCTCCCTCGGGCCGGGCCTACTTCGCGTCGAGCGCGTTTTCCTTCTCGCGCTCCTCTTCCTCGATCTCGACGGGATAGATGCCCGTGAAGCAGGCCGTGCAGGTCGCCTGCTGCGGGCGTCCGAAGGTCTCGAGCATGCCCTCGACGGAGAGGTAGCCGAGGGAGTCGGCCTCGATGTACTTGCGGATCTCGTCGACGGACTGATTGGCCGCGATGAGCTCGGAGCGCGTCGGCGTGTCGATGCCGTAGTGGCAGCTGTTCATCGTCGGCGGAGACGAGACGCGCACGTGCACTTCCTTCGCCCCGGCTTCCCGCAGCATCCGCACGATCTTGCGGGAGGTCGTCCCGCGGACGATCGAGTCGTCCACGAGGACGACGCGCTTGCCCTGCACGACCTCGCGGACCGGGTTGAGCTTGACCTTCACGCCGAAGTGGCGGATCGACTGCTTGGGCTCGATGAAGGTGCGCCCGACGTAGTGGTTGCGGACGAGCCCGAGCGCGAACGGGATCCCCGACTCCTCGGCGTAGCCGAGCGCCGGGTACATCCCCGAGTCCGGCACGGCGACGACGACGTCGGCCTGCGCCGGATGCTCCTTCGCGAGCCGCCGCCCGAATCCCTGCCGGGTCGCGGCGACGCTCCGGCCGAACACCATCGAGTCCGGGCGCGCGAAGTAGACGTGCTCGAAGACGCAGGGCGTCGAGACCGGGAACGCGAACCGGTGCGAGGAGAAGCCGTCGCGCGAGAGACGGACGATCTCGCCCGGCTCGACGTCGCGCTCGAACTTCGCCCCGATGAGGTCGAAGGCGCACGTCTCGGACGCCACGACGGGCGAGCCTTCGCGCATCCCGAGCGACAGCGGGCGGATGCCGTGCGGGTCGCGCACGGCGAAGATGCCTTCTCGGGACAAGATGACGAGCGAGTAGGCGCCGCGGACCTCCGTCAGGGCGTCCGCGATCGCCCCCGTCAGCGTGGGCGACTGGGACCGGGCGACCAGGTGGAGGAAGACCTCGGAGTCGGAGGTCGTCGTGAAGAGGGCCCCCTGGGCCTCGAGCGAGGCGCGGATCTCCCGCGCGTTCACGAGGTTACCGTTGTGCCCCAGGGCGAGCGGGCCGCGGCCCGTGGCGAAGACGAGCGGCTGGGCGTTGGCGAGGAGCGAGGCCCCGGCCGTCGAGTACCGGACGTGGCCGATGGCCGTCCGGCCGGGCAATCGCGAGAGGCGCGCCTCCCCGAAGACGTCGGCGACGTACCCCATCTCCCGCTCGACGTGGATCTTACCGTCGTCGAGCGACGCTATTCCGGCCGACTCCTGGCCGCGGTGCTGGAGGGCGTAGAGGCCGAGGTACGCCAGGTTGGCCGCGTCGTCGGAATCGCAGACGCCGAAGACGCCGCATTCGTCCGAGAAGCCGCCCCGGTACGCCATTGGAAGACAAGTCTAACATCGGGCCCCGCGGCATTGTTCCCGCGCGAGGCGACGCCGCGCTCCGGCGCGCTTCGCGCTACCGCAGCCCGTCGACCAGGAAGAGCTCGTCGAGCAGCCGCACGTACGAGTAGACGTAGGATCCCGCGTCGGCCGAGAGCAGGACGCGCGGAACTCCGTAGACGCCGACCGGGTCGGGCGGCGCGAGCTCCTTCCAGAGTCTGCGGTCGCCGCTCGCGAGCTCGATGCGGTGGACCTCGGCGCGCGCGCCGTCGCCGCGGGTGAGCACGAAGAGGGCCCGGCCGTCGGGCGTGAAGCGCACCGGAACGTCGCCGTCCTCGGTCCCGCGAACCGCGGCCGGCTCGCCGCCGTCGACGGAGTAGATGACGAGGCGGCGCGCCGGATCGAGGGCGGCGACGCTCCCGCCGTCCGGCGAAACGGCCCAGGCCGCTCCGGCGCCCTCGGGGGTGATCGGCCGGACGCCGCCGCCCTCGGCCGACTGCACGTACAGCCGGATCGCGTGGCCGGGCTCGTTGGCCCCGACGACGAGGCGCTCGCCGCCGGCGACCCACGCCGCACGCACGATGTTCTCGAAGCGGCCGGTCGCGAGACGCCGCGGCTGACCGGCGCCCGTCGGCAGGAGGACGAGCTCCGCGGGCGTCGCGTGGGGCGTCGAGAGGGCCCACTTGCCGTCCGGCGAGAGAGCCAGGGCATGGCCGTCGCCCAGGCGCACGGCCTCGGAACCATCGGTGCCGCGGAGATAGACCGCGTAGCCGGAGCCTCCGCCCTCGCCCGTCTCGTCGAAGAGCATCTGCGTGCCGTCCGCCGTCAGGTCGACCGGCCGCGACCAGTCGTGCCAGGAAAGCTCGCGCTCGCGGTCCGCCCCGGGAGGCAGACCCAGGATCCCCTCGCGCGCGCCTTCGCGGGCGAGGAGCACCCGGCCCTCGCGGGAGATGTCGTGGAGCGTGAGGGCGCCGGGGCTCCGGAGGACGAGCCGCCGTCGGCCCGAGAGCGTGACGGCGTGGAGCGAGCGGGTGGCGCCGCCCGAAGCGGCCGTGAACCACACTTCTCCGCCATCGGGAGACCAGGCGAGGCCGCGCGCGCTGATCCATCCCGGCGAGAGCGCGCGCTTGCGGCCCTCGCGGTCGACGACGGACGACGACGCCGCCGTCGTCGCCCCGCATCGGGTGCTCGATGAACGCGACGAGATCGCCGCGCGGCGAGACGCGCGGGTGGCTCACGTAGCCGGAGGGAAGGTCCACGAGCGTCCGGCCGATCGGAAACTCCAGCCGGCTGTCGTCCGTCGACCGTCCGCACCACGGCGAGGCTCGCGCCGTCCGCGGCCCAGTCGGCCGCCTGCACCGCTTCGAGCACCTCGCGCGGCCCCCCGCCGGCGAGCGTCGAGCGCGCGAGCGTGCCGACGGTCACGAACGGGCCCACCGGCCGGGCGGCGAGCGAGACGGCCATCTCGCCCGACGGGCGAGATCGCGAGGACGTTCGCCGGCGGAAGCGGCAGCGGCACGGACTCGGGGATCTCGGGGCGGGTCGAGTAGATGCGGATCGGGCCCGGGCCCCAGGCTGCGCCGTAGACGATCGTCTGCCCGTCGGGCGCCACGCGCGCGGTCCAGACGGTGCCGTCGCGGTACGTCAGCCTCCGGAAGGACGGCTGGTCGCGCTCGCGCGACGCGCCGCCGAAGACCCAGGCCGAGGCGACGAGCGCCGCGACCGCCAGTCCGACGCCGGCCGGCAGCCAGCTCCGCGCGCGCCGCCGCACCGGCAGGAGCGGGCGAGGCGTCGCCTTCGATCTGCGAGAAGTGGTCGCGCACGCTCTGCAGGTCGCGCGCGAGGTCGCGCGTCGAGGCGTACCGCTCCTCGGGAAGCTTGGCGAGGCAGCGCTCGACGATCCAGCGCAGCGGCGGCGGCACCCTGGGCGCGACCGTCCCGATCGGCTCGGCCTCGTCGCGGATGATCGCCGCCAGCGTCTCGGCCCGCGACGGAGCGTGGAAGGCGCGCTTGCCGGTCAGCATCTCGTAGAGCACCGTCCCGAAGGCGAACTGGTCGGAACGGAAGTCGACCGGCTGGCCGCTCGCCTGCTCCGGCGACATGTAGCCGGAGGTGCCGACGACGGCGCCCTCGCGCGTCTCCTCGGTGACGGTCAGGTCCCGCCGGTCGGCGCCGTTCTCGCCCTCGCGGCTCTCGATCTTGGCCAGGCCGAAATCCAGGATCTTCAGCAGGCCGTCGCGGGTGACCATCACGTTCTCGGGCTTCAGGTCCCGGTGCACGATGCCGGCCTCGTGGGCGCGGGCCAGGGCGTCCGCGAGCTGGGCGGCCAGGGCGACCGTCCGCCGCAGCGGCAGGGCGCCCCGTGTACAGCAGCTCGCGCAGGGTCTTCCCGTCGACGAGCTCCATGACGATGAACGGCGTCCCGTCGTCCTGGCCGATCTCGTGGATCGTCACGATGCTCGGGTGGTTGAGCGCCGAGGCCGAGCGGGCCTCGGCCTCGAACCGCGAGAGCCGCGCCGGGTCGAGGGAAAGCTCCCCCGAGAGGGCCTTGAGCGCGACGTCGCGCCCGAGGCGCGTGTCCCGCGCCCGGTAGACCTCCCCCATTCCGCCCGAGCCGAGGCGGTCCACGATCTCGTATTGTCCGAGCCGTGTACCCGACGAGATGTTCATTCGGCTCCAGTGGCGAGAGCCAACACCAAGACTACGTTCGTCCTCCGGCAAGGTTCTTTTCAGGATGACGAGCGGGTCCCTGGCGCTGCCGGAGCGGCGTTTTCGGGGGACGGGCCGGCGGTCGGCCTAGGAACGGTGAGTTTCGGTCGGCCGCTCCGCGGCGAAACAGCGAAACGTCATGGGCACGGAGCCGATGCGGATCTGGTCGCCGTCCGACGAGGGCCTCCGACGCGGCGATGCGGGCGCCGCGCAGCCAGGTGCCGTTCTTGCTACCGAGGTCCTCGATGACGGCCCGGCCCCGGTCGATCAGGATCCGCGCGTGGTGGCGCGACACGGTCGCGTCGTCGATCGAGACGGCGGCGCCGGGCTCGCGGCCGAGCACGTTCTCCCCGCCCGCCAGCGGGACCTCGCGCACGCCCCAGATGAGACGATAGACGCCCTCGTCGTCCGCCGCGCGTGTCCCGTCCGCGGAAAACGCGTATCCGTAACCGTGCACGGTGCGCAGGTACCGCGGGTCGCGCGCGTCGTCGCCGATCTCGCGCCGGATCTCGGCGACGAGCCCGGCGAGGCTCGCCTCCGTCACGAAGCTGTCCGGCCAGAGCCGCTGGAACAGCTCGTCCTTCGACAGCGCGCGCGGCCGGCGCTCGAGCAGGACGCCGAGGAGCTCGAAGGCCTTCGGCGACAGGTGGACGGGCGCGCCGCCGCGATGGACCTCGCGGCGAAGCGAGTCAAAAGTGCATTCCCCGATCTGGATGCGCATGTTTGGCACTCACAAAAAAGTCAGCACATTTCAATGACGCTCTCAAGACCTCGGAGGTTCCGCTGCGCGACCGTCTCCCATAGCGGAGGGGACGCTCCGGGAATTCCCGGGGCCGCGTTCTCCCCCGCGGGAGAGGCGCGATGGAGAGGCCGCCCCGGAGACGAGTCGCCGCGTTGCGGTGGTCGATCGTCGCCGCGGCAATCCTCGCGAGCGGGCCCGCGTCGGCCTTCGAGAACGAGGCGGGCCCTCTCTCCGTTCAGCCCGCGGCATTCCCGGCGGCGCTGACGTTCTTCATCGACCGCCGCCTCCCCGGAGAGTTCCGCCCGTCGCTCGAAGAGGCTCGCCGCCGGCTCTCGGACAGCCGCTGCGCCGAGGTGCTCACGGACTTCGAGGACATGCGCGGGCGCCGCCTCGACCGGAACGTCGAGGCGCTCGGCCACACCGCCGCTTCCTACCTTTCGCTCGTCCTCTTCTACGACGGCCGGCCGACGGAGGCCTGCGGGCCCCGCTCGACGCTCGCCTGGACCTCGCCGGGCAGCCGCGCCGTGCACGTCTGCTGGGACCAGTTTCTCGCGCAGGAACGGCGAAACGCGGGACTGACGGCGAACACCCTCATCCACGAGGCGCTCCACACACTGGGCCTCGGCGAAACGCCCCCGGACCCGCGCGTGATCACGGCGCGGGTGGCCGCGCGCTGCGGGAACTGACGGGTCAGCCGCCTGCGGCCAGGAACCGCGCGACCACGGCGACGAACTCCTCGGACCTTTCCCGCTGCGGCAGGTGGCCCGCGTCCGGGATGAGCTCCAGCCGGGCGCCGGCGATCCGGGAGGCGAGCCGCTCGCCCTCGCGGCGCCGCAGCAGCCGATCCCCGGCGCCCCACACGATCAGCGTCGGCGCGCGGATCCCGGCCTCGATGCCGACGTACTCGCGCGGGTCCGACCGGATCGCCGCGAGCGCCGCCCGGCGCGTGCCCGGAATGCCGAGCGGCCTCCACGCGTCGTCGATCACGTCGTCGGTGACGCGCCGGCCGTTCGCGTAGAGGCGATGGCGCAGACCGTAGGAGACGACGGGCCGGGTCGCCATCGCGAGCGCCGCCTCGCCGATTCCCCGCGTCCGCAGCGCCCGGATCGTCCACGGGATCCTCGCCTCCGGGGTCGCGGCATCGACGAGCACGAGCGACGCGACGAGGTCGGGGCGTTCGGAAGCGAGGGCCATCGAGGCGGCGCCGCCGAGCGAGTTGCCGACGATCGAGGCCCGCGCGATCCCGCGCGCCTCGAGGTAGGCGGCGAGGTCCCGGCTTTCGCCGGCGACCGAATAGTCGTAGGGCCAGGGCCGGTCCGAAAAGCCGGATCCCGGAAGGTCGACCGCGATCGCGGGCCGGCCGGCGGCGGCCGGCGCGAGCACGGCCTGCCAGGTCGCGGAGGACGCGAGGAGGCCGTGAACGAAGAGGACCGGGTCGCCGACTCCGTCGACCTCGCGCGAGCGCCAGCGAACGGCCGCCGACGACCGTATCGCGCTCGCCCGGGCCGGGAGGGACGATCGCTCGCGGTCTCGCCATGCCGGCATTATTCGGGAATCGCGCAAAAAAGGGGCGGCCGAAGCCGCCCCAGATGAGAAGCGGGGAGGAAGACCTAGAAGGTGACCTTGAGCGCCACGCGGAGAAGCCGCGGGTTGTTGCGCGCGTTGACCTTCAGGTAGTCGATGTTGTCCGGGCAGGGCGCCGTGGCGGCCGCCGGGCAGGTTCCCTCTCCAGGCGCCAGACCGGCCTGGCCGTAGAAGGGGCTCGTCGTGTCCGTCACGAAGCTTCCGCCGGGGTTGAACGTCGCGTCGTAGCTGGTGGCCGTCTGACGGTTGATCACGTTGTACAGGTACGCCTGCGGCGTGATCGTCACCGGGCCGACGTTGATGTTGTAACCGAGAGAGAGGTTCAGGTCGTAGTCCGTCGGGGTCCGGTTGTCGACGAAGAACGCGTGCGTGTTCGTTCCGCGCGTGTCGAGGTACAGCAGGTCCGGGTAGAAGTTGTTGAAGAAGCCGAAGCGCGAGACCGGAAGTCCCGAGCGGACGTAGAACTGGGCGCCCGCCGAGAGGCCGAACGGCGCGTTGTAGACCGTGTCGATGCGGGCCTGGATCGGCCGGTCGAGCTCGAGGTTGCCGTACGAGTTGAACGTGAACTGGTAGTAGTCGTAGTCGGCGTTGATGCCGGGGTCCGTCTGGCCCGAGGCCTCGCGGATGGCGCCGGAGTAATTGCCCTTCAACGACGAGTACAGGAAGGACATCTGGGCCCAGAACTGGTTGGTGAACTGTTTGCGGGCCGTGGCCTCGATGCCCCGGAAGATGCGCTTGGCGTCGCCGGTCGCAAAGCCCGTCGCGGAGCACTCGCCGGCCGTCGGGTCGGTCGGGTTCGCCGAGCCGTTGCACGTCGGGAAGAACCCCGAGGCCGCCTGGCCGTCGCTGCCCGGGTTGAAGAGAGCGCACGTCGAAGGAGCCACGTTGCCGTCGAGGTCGCAGCGGTCTTCGACCGTGCGGCCGAGCGTGCGGTAGGTGCCCTTCAGGCCGACCGACAGCGTCGGGTCGAGAGCCTTCTCGACGCCGATGGTCAGCTCGTCCTGGTAGGAGGCCTTGGTGCGGGGCGTCCCGTTGAGCTGGCCGTCCGTCCAGCCATCCACCGGCTCACCGGAGGCGCTGCCGCCCTGGAACAGGAGATTGCGCGGCGCGTTGGAGGCCTGATCGATCGAGGTCGGGCTGTAGTTGAAGCTCGTCACCGCGGAGTTGGCCGTGAACACGCGGACGTTCAGGTCGGTCGGGAGCGAGAAGTAGAAGCGGCCGGCCGAAGCGTACAGCTTCGAGGTGCCGTCGCCCGTGAAATCCCACACCACGCCGATGCGCGGCGACCACTCGTTGCTCATCGAGAAGGCCTTGAACTCGCCGATCGCGGGATCCGGCGAGAAGCCGTAGAACGACTCCGTGTCGTAGCGGACGCCGACGTTCAGGGTCAGGGTCGGGATGATCCGCCACTGGTCCTGGATGAAGCCGCTGTAGCGCTTCGTGGGGGTGCTGAAGGGCGACGCGTCGATGATCGAGAAGTCGTTGGCGGTGCCGTCCGCCAGCAGGTCGTGCTGGTAGAAGACCTGCTGCGTCTGCCCCGCCGAGTTCGTGTAGAACGGCGCCACCGACAGGTCGCAAATGCTCGAGCCCGTCTGGAGGCAGGGACGGATGCGCAGGCGCTGGCCGCCCGTGAAGTACGTCGCGCCCGAGGTCGAGTCGTTCTGGTAGTCGCCGCCGAGCTTGATCTCGTGGTTCCCGGCGTAGGCCGTGAAGGAGCCGCCGTAGAGCTCGCGCTTCGAGTTGTTGTTCAGCGTCGGCCCGAAGACGTTGCCGAACCCGCCCGTCGTCTGGAACTGCACGCCGTTCGGATCGAGCGTGTAGTCGCGGATCGAGGGAACGTCGGCGCCGAAGGGCTTCGTCGCGAACCGATCGGAGTGCTGGGCGTACTGGAACGTGAAGATGCCGAACGAGCCGAAGAGCTGGTTCAAACGCGCCCCGTAGTCCGGTCCGCCCGTGTCGCGGCGGCCGTTGTACTGGAACGGCGAGAGGCCCGTCGGGATCGCGATGGCGCCTTCCTGCGTCTGCGAGTCCGAGAAGACGCTGCCGATGATCGAGGTGCCCTGCATGATGTTGAAGGTCAGCTTGCCCGAGTACTTGTTCTGGACGAAGCTTTCGGGATAGAGGTTGCCGAACGTGTCCGTGTTGGTCAGGTCGAGCATCTGGAGGTTCTGGTTGACCTGGACGCGGTTGTACGCGCCGAAGAACCAGACCTTGTCCTTCAGGATGAAGCCGCCGAGGTCGGCGCCCCACTCCTGACGAACGTCCTTCTCGAAAACGTTGTTCTGGAACTGCGCGTCCCCCGTCTCCGAGAAGTCCGGCGAGGCGAAGTTGGGGATCTCGCCGTTCTTCTGGTCGGCGCGCATGCCCGTGTCGTTGTAGTAGCCGAAGATGCCGCCGTGGAACTCGTTGCCGCCCGACTTCGTGATGACGTTGACGACGCCCCCCGTGTTGCGGCCGTACTCGGCCTGGTAGCCGCCCGTCTTCACTTCGACTTCCTGGATGAACTCGGTGTTGAGGTCCTTGCCCTGCATGCCCTTGATGACGTTCGTCGTGTTGACGCCGTCGATCAGGAACAGGTTCTCCGACGACGTCGACCCGTAGATCGAGATCGCCATGGAGCGGCCCATCGTCTCGCCGAAGTCCGCCTGGACGCCCGGCTGCGTGAACACGATGTCCGCGTAGTTGCGTCCGACCGGCAGTTTGTCGATGACCTTCGCCGAGTAGTTGGAGCCCTGGGTCGTCGACGTCGAGTCGACCATCGGCGCCTCGCCGGTGACGGTGATTTCGGCCGACGTCGAGAGCGACAGCGACAGGTTGACGGTCGCCGTCGCGTCGAGCGTCACCGTCGCTTTCCGCTGCACCTTGCCGAAACCCGAGAGCTCCGCGGTGACCGTGTACGCGCCCGGTGGGACCGACGGGAAGCGATAACGGCCGTCCGCGGCCGTGACCGCGGTCCGGGTCCCCTGCAGATTGGGGCTCGTGAGCTCGACGGTCACGCCGGGCAGAGGCGAGTTGCTCTGATCGGCGACCGTCCCCTCCACCGTTCCGGTCGTCTGGGCGTGGAGACCGGCCGGCTGAAAAACCAACCCGACGAGAACGGCCGCGAGGACCGCCCGCGCCATCCTCCCGAGCCTCACGAAACTTCTCGATTCCATCGTGTCCTCCTTCGCGCCCGACCACCGGGCGTCGCGGGCCCGTCCGGGAGCAATGCGACTGCCACGGGCACGAATCTCCCCAGAATCGAGGGAACACCCGCCGCACGAGGCGCTTGCGGAGCCGACGATTTCCATTAACGAAGCCAAGAAGTTCAGCATGTCGGAGGAGAATCGGAGAGATCGGATCGCGCGGGACGAGGGCGGTCGCTCAGGCGCCGGGCGGGACCGGGACGCGGGGCGGCGCGCCGACCGACGGCCGGCCCGACCGCCGCCTCCGTCCCGCCACATGGGGCGAGCGGCGGACGGCGTTGCGGAGCGCGGCGAAGGACCGGGCCTCGGTCGGCTCGCGCGGGATCAGGAAACCCTCTTCGCGGACCTTGCGCACGGCCGCGTCGAGACGATGCCCGGCCTTCGGGCTCTCCTCGAGGCAGACCGCCCAGGCCGCGTCGTCGAAGCCGCAGCGCGCGGCGGCGCAAACCCCGGCGATCCGCTCGGCCGTCGTTCCGCGGCTGCGGGCCGCCGCGCGGCAGACCCGGCCGAGAAGAAGCACGCGCTGGTAGGCGAACCAGAGATGCGTGGCGAGGGTCTGCCCCTCGCGCTCCCGCGCCCCGATGAGCCTCCGCGAGACGATCCGCAGCTCCCGGATGGCGGCGGGACTGCAGGCGGTGCGGGCTTCGCAGGACAGGTTGTGGATCCGGTCGCGCACGCGCCAGGATCGCAGAAACGACAGGGGCAGCGCCGACGCGGCGGCGGTCAACGGAAGCCCGGCGGAAACGTCCGGGGCAAGCCGGCGCAGCGTCTGCTCCGCGAGGATCTCGTCGGCCACGATGCGCTGCCAGGGGATCCCGAGCGCCTCGGCGCGCCGCAGGACGTCCTGGCCCGCGGGCTCAGGCTCGCTGCCGGCCGGGGAAAGGCGCGCAGCGGGCGACGGCGCCGGGGCGGCCCCCGTCCACCGCGATTCCCTCCGGAGCGAGCGCATGTCCGGCAGGATCGCTCGGAAAGCGGTTTACGCCAATAACCACTTTTTCATCGTTCGCTATGACCATTATCCCGGGCCGCCGCGCGGGAAACGAACGCGCACGGGAGTCCCACGACGACCGCCTGGCTGACGAGACCGTGAAGGAACAGCCACGGATTGAAGGGCCCCTTCCGGGCGGCCGAGAGCGGGATGACGACGTAGGCCATGAAGAGATGGACTCCGGCGCCGTAGAGCAGGCCGCACACGACCGGATGCCGCAGGAGGACGGCGAACCGCCGGCTCGCCGCGAGGTAGAGCGCGAAGATCACGAAGGAGTTGAAGAAGTGGAGCGCGGCGCCGAGGAACGTCGTCGCGAAACCTCCGTCGAACGCGGCCCGGCCGAGCAGGCCGCTCGCGATGTACTGGAGAATCTGACCCGGCGAAACCCCGCGCAGCCCCCAGAAGATCATCACCTCCGTCGACTCGATCACGGCGACGGCGACCGTGCCGTAGAGGAGAGCGCGCGCGGTCTTCATGGCGCCGGAAGAGCGCGGGCGCTCGCTCCGCGGATCTCGAGCGTGCCGGGGTCCTGGAGGAACGCCGCGACGCCGAGGTTGGCCCGGTTCCAGCCGGCCTCGAGCTTCACCGTCGCCTCCTCCTTCGACGAGTCCTTCACGCGGCCCGCGCGCTGGAGGCTCCGGACGACGTAGTCGTTGCGGAGCGTTCGTCCGCCGTTCTCGCCGCGCCCGACGGCCGTCGAGAGCCCCGTCTCGTAAAGCGCCACCATGAGGTCCCACTTCCGGTCGCGGAGCGTCTCGGGAAGCTCCACCGCCGCCTCGACCAGGACCTTCGCGTCGCGCGGCTCGAGCCGCAGCGCGATCGACGCGGCCGGCTTTGCCGCCGCGGCCGCGATCGCGGCCTGGAGCGCCGAGGCGTCGGACCCGACGAACTCCGCGGCGCCGTCGACGACGGCCTGCGGCGTGTAGACGCTGCCGAGATGCAGCCGCCGCGCGTAGGCCTCCTGCCGCTTCGTCCAGTCGGCGCTCGAGAACGGATCGGTCCAGCCGACGTGGTTCCAGAAGTCCACGTGGTAGGCGAGCGGCACGAGCTTTCCCGCTCCCCGCTCGCCGAGCTCCCGCAGCAGCCGGTCGGCCGGCGGGCAGCTCGAGCAGCCCTGGGAGGTGAAGAGCTCGACGACGACGACCCCATCCGGGGCCGCCGGGAGTCCCCCCGCGCCCGCCGGATCCTCCCCCGCCGCTTGCGACGCCGCGAAAACGCAGACCGCGGCCAGCCACAGATCGCGTGTCATCCGTACACCTCCATAGACAAGTCCGCCCGTCACTGGGAACGGCGTCCGCCCCCGGCTCGAGCAGTCTCGCCGCAGAAAGCGGTCTGCCGCAATAGCCACTTGCCGGGGACCGCGTATGACCACTATCTTGGGCCCGTGAAGCGAGCCCCGGCCGTGATCCTCCCGGCGATCGCCGTCGCGCGCGACGAGGGCCGGCCCCTGCACCGGCAGATCTACGAAGGCTACCGGGATGCGATCGTCGCCCGGCAGCTCCGCGCGGGGCAGCGCCTGCCCTCGACGCGCCAGCTCGCATCCGAGCTCCGGATCTCGCGCATCCCCGTCCTGAACGCCTTCGAGCAGCTGCTCGCGGAGGGGTATTTCGAGAGCCGCGTGGGATCGGGCACGTTCGTCGCGCGGGCCGTCCCGGACGAGCTCGCGATCCCCCGCGCGGGAGGCCGTCCCCACCGGCCCCCCGCCCGCTCCGCGCCCCGGCTGGTGGCGCGCCATGCGGCCGCGCTCCGGCCGGAGGTCGAGCCCTGGTTCCAGGGACACTCGGCGTTCGGCGTGGGCCAGCCGCCCGTCGACGATTTCCCGCTGGACGTGTGGTCGCGCCTCGTCGCCCGCCATGCGCGCGTCGGCGACCGCGCGCTGCTGCGCTACCGGAAAGCCATGGGCCACGAGCCCCTCCGGGAGGCGGTGGCCGAGTACCTGCGAACCGCGCGGGGCGTGCGCTGCGAGGCGTCGCAGATCATGATCGTGGGCGGCTCGCAGGCGGGAATCGAGCTGACCGCCCGGGTCCTCGTGGACGAAGGCAGCCCCGTCTGGCTGGAAGAGCCGGGCTACTTCGGAATCCAGAGGGCGCTGCGCCTCTCCGGGGCCCGCATGGTCCCGGTCCCGGTCGACGCGGAAGGCCTCGTCGTGTCGGAGGGCATCGCGCGCGCCCCACGGGCCCGCGCGGCCTTCGTGACCCCCTCGCACCAGTTCCCGATGGGCGTGACGATGAGCGCCTCGCGGCGGCTGCGCCTGCTCGACTGGGCCCAGGGCACGGGCGCCTGGATCGTCGAGGACGACTACGACAGCGAGTACCGGTTCGGCAGCGCTCCCATCACCTCCCTCCAGGGCCTCGACCGCGATTCCCGCGTCATCTACATCGGAACGTTCACGAAGATCCTCTTCCCGGCGATGCGCATCGCGTACGTCGTCATCCCTCCGGACCTGGTCCCGGCCTTCGCGGCCGTGCGCCGCGTCATGGACATGTTCACGCCTCCTTTCTTCCAGGCCGTCCTCACGGACTTCATCCGGGAAGGGCACTTCGCGCGGCACGTCCGGCGGATGCGCCTGCTCTGCGGGGAGCGCCGGGAGACGCTCGTCGCGGCGCTGGCGCGCGAGCGCTCGTCCCGCCTGAAGGTGGTCGGCGACGCGGCCGGAATGTTCCTGACGGCGATGCTGCCTCCGGGGACCCCGGACCGGGAGATCGGCCTGACCGCGGCGCGCGAGGGGATCAAGGTGCTCCCGCTGTCGTCCTGCGCGCTCGAGACGCCGGCGAAGCGAGGGGTCGTCCTGGGCTACGGAGGCTCGACGCGGGCGGAGATTCTCGACGGCGCGACGCGTCTCGGCGCGATCCTGCGCCGGACGGGCTCCCGGGCCCGGAGCCGATCCCGCTCGACGTAAACTGCCGCGCGTGCCGACCTGGAAGATCACGCTCGAGTACGAGGGCACCCGCTACCGCGGCTGGCAGACGCAGAAGAACACGGACAAGACCGTGCAGGCGGCCCTGGCGCACGCGGCGCGCGAGCTCTTCGACGAGGACACCGCGATCGGCGGCGCCGGCCGCACCGACGCCGGCGTCCACGCGCTGGCCCAGGTCGCGCACCTGAAGGCGCGCAAGGACCTTCCGCCCCGGCAGATCCTCGAGGGCCTGAACGACCGGCTCCCCTTCGACGTCAACGTGCTCTCCGTCGAGAAGGCGCCGCCGAAGTTTCACGCCCGTCACGACGCGATCTCCCGGACGTACCTGTACCGGATCTCGCGCCGGCGCACCGCCTTCGACAAGCGCCTGGTGTGGTGGATCAAGGACCGCCTCGACGCCGCGGCGCATGCGCCGCGCCGCGAAGCTCTTCGAGGGGCGGCACGACTTCGGGTCGTTCTGCGAGAACCCCGAGGGCCAGGGCTCCACGATCGTCGTCGTCGAGAAGAGCGAGGTCCTCGACGTCGTCGAAGAGCTCCACTTCCGCATCACGGCCTCGCACTTCCTCTGGAAGATGGTCCGGCGGCTCGCCGGGACCCTCGTCGAGGTCGGCCGCGGGAACCTCGACGCCGCGGGAGTCGAGAAGCTCCTCACCGAGCGCTCGGCCGCCCCGGCGAAGTGGACGGCGCCGCCTTCGGGGTTGTTTCTCGAAAGGGTTCGCTACTGAGCGCGGACGGCTGGAACCCGGAGGCCTACGCGCGCTTCGGCGTCGAGAGGCGCCGGCCCTTCGAGGACCTTCTCCTGCTCGTCGCTCCCGTCCCGGGCGGCCGCGCCGTGGATCTGGGCTGCGGGTCCGGCGAGCTGACCCGCGTGCTGCACTACAGAATCCAGGCTTCCGAGACGCTGGGGATCGACTCCTCCGACGCGATGCTCGAGAAGGCGGCCCGACAGGCCCGCGACGGCGTGCGGTTCGAGCGGGGCGACATCGGCGCGTTCGCGCCGGCCGTCCCTTACGACCTCGTCTTCTCCAACGCCGCGCTCCACTGGGTCCCGGACCATCCCGCGCTCCTCGCCCGGCTCGCGCGCGCCGTCGCGCCCGGCGGCCAGCTCGCCTTCCAGGTCCCGGACAACTTCGACCATCCCTCGCACAAGGCGGCGGAGGAGGCGGCTTCGGAGGAGCCGTTCCGGTCGGCGCTCGGCGGCGTCGCGCACCCCCGCCACGTCCTCGCGCCCGAGGCTTACGCCGCGATCCTCGACCGTCTCGGTTTCGGGGAGCAGACGGTGCGTCTCCAGATCTACGGCCAGCGCCTCGAGTCGCGCGAAGACGTCGTCGCGTGGGTGGAGGGCTCGCTGCTCTCCGAATACCGCCGCCGGCTTCCGTCCGAAATCCATCCTCGCTTCGTGGAGGAGTACCGCGACGCGCTCTTCGCGATGGTCCCGGACGAGCGGCCGTACTTCTTCACGTACCGCCGCATCCTGGCGCGGGCCCGGCGCTGACGCGCGGGGACGAGCCCGCCCCTACAAAACGTCGGCCGATTCGAGGGCGCGGCGGAAGGCGGTGCGCCAGAGCTCGGTCAGGGCTGCGACGGGCTCGTCGATCAGGGGCTTGCTCCGGCCGTCGATGCGCAGGCGCGCGCCGCCGACCCAGCCGGCGGCGGAGAACGGGACGTTCTTCTCCCGGGCGAGCTCGCGGACCGCCGCCTCGTTCCCGGCAGCGAAGGAGATGACCGCGCGGCCGGTCGACTCGCCGAAGAGGAGGGCGCTCGAGCGCGCCGCGCCGTCGAGCGCGATTGTGGCGCCCGAGGCCGCCCTGCATCGCGCACTCGGCGAGGGCGACCGCGAGGCCGCCGTCGGAGACGTCGTGGGCAGAAGCAACGAGGCCCTTCTCGGCGAGGGTCGCGAGCAGGTCGACGAGGCGCTTTTCCGCGGCGAGGTCGACGTCCGGGCAGGGGCCCTCGTCCCGGCCTCGGATCGTCCGGAGGAACTCGGAGCCGCCGAGCTCGTCCCGCGTCTCGCCGAGGACCGCCACGAGGTCGCCCTCCGCGCGGAACCGGACGCGCACGTGCTTCTCGACGTCCTCCATGAGGCCGACCATGCCGATCGTGGGCGTCGGCGGGATCGCGCGGCCGGCCGTCTCGTTGTAGAGGGACACGTTGCCCGAAACGACGGGCACGGCGAGGGCCCGGCAGGCGTCGGCGATGCCGCGCACGGAGGCCTCGAACTGGGCCATGACGTCGGGCTTCTCGGGGTTGCCGAAGTTCAAGCAGTCGGTGATCGCGAGCGGGCGTGCGCCGACGCAGGCGACCGAGCGCGCGGCCTCGGCCACGGCGATGGCTCCCCCGCGGTACGGGTCCATCGCGCAGAAGAACGGGTTGACGTCGCTCTTCATCGCGATGCCCTTCTTCGTCCCCTTGACGCGGATGACGGCGGCGTCGCCGCCCGGGCGCTGGACGGTGTTCGACTGCACCATGTGGTCGTACTGGGTCCAGATCCAGGACTTCTCGGCGACGTTCGGCGAGGCCAGGATCCGGCGCAGGCAGTCGCCGAAGTCCCCCGGCTCGGCCTCGGTCTGCCAGAGGAACGGGCCGGCCGGCAGCGCCGCGGCGGCGCGGGGCCGGTCGTAGACGGGCGCGCGGTCGGAGAGCGGCGCGGCCGGGAGGTCGGCGACGATCTTGCCCTCGAAGAAGAGGACGACGCGTCCCGAGTCCGTGACGCGGCCGATCTCGACCGCGTCGAGCTCCCACTTGTGGAAGATCGCGAGGACCTCGTCGAGGCGGTCCCGCCGGGAGACGAGGAGCATGCGCTCCTGCGACTCCGACAGCATGATCTCGTACGGCGTCATGCCCGTCTCGCGCACCGGCACCTTCGAGAGGTCGATCTCGACGCCCGAGCCGGCGCGGCCCGCCATCTCGAAGGTCGAGGAAGTCAGTCCGGCGGCGCCCATGTCCTGGATGCCGATGACCGCGTCGGTCTGGAAGAGCTCGAGGCAGGCCTCCATCAGGAGCTTCTCGGTGAAGGGATCGCCGACCTGCACGGTCGGGCGCTTCTGCTTCGCCTCGTCGGCGGCGAACTCCTCGGAGGCCATGGTCGCGCCGTGGATGCCGTCGCGGCCGGTCTTCGAGCCGACGTAGACGATGGGGTTGCCGACGCCCTCCGCGCGCCCCAGGAAGATGCGGTCGGACGGGACGATGCCGAGGTTCATGACGTTGACGAGGATGTTGCCGTCGTAGCCCGCGTGGAACGTCGTCTCGCCGCCGAGCGTCGGGATGCCGATGCAGTTGCCGTAGCCGGCGATCCCCCGCACGACCCCGTCGACGAGGTGCTTCATCCGCGGCGCGTCGAGGCGGCCGAACCGCAGCGAGTTGAGCGACGCCATCGGCCGCGCGCCCATCGTGAAGACGTCGCGCAGGATCCCGCCGACCCCGGTCGCCGCGCCCTGGTACGGCTCGATGAAGGAGGGATGGTTGTGCGACTCCATCTTGAAGGCGACGGCGAGGCCGTCCCCGATGTCGACGACGCCGGCGTTCTCGCCCGGCCCCTGGATGACGCGCGGCCCGGTCGTTGGGAACTTCTTCAAGTGGATGCGCGAGGACTTGTACGAGCAGTGCTCGCTCCACATCGCCGAGAAGATGCCGAGCTCGACGAGGTTGGGCTCGCGGCCCAGGATGTCGAGGATCTGGCGATACTCGGCGTCCGAGAGGTTGTGCTCCTTGACGAGCTCGGCGGTGATCATCGATCGCCTCGTCGCAGGGGCGGCCCTGGGTTACCGCTGGCCTTCGGCCAGCGTTGCCTACGGCCGTGGGTCTGCCCCTGGTGGTCGGCACGCGGCCGCCCGCTTCCAGGGCGGGGACAAGCCCCGCCCCTACTCTTCCGGGGCGTAATCGCGTGGAGAGCCGGTCGATCCGGAGTCCGGATGCTCCGGCCCCCGGTCGTAGGGGCGGCCCTCGTGGCCGCCCGGTCGAGCCCGAACGGACTCATCGCGTCGCGAGCGCGGCGACGGCGCTCTGGAACATCTTGATGCCCTGGTCGTTGCCGAGGAGGCTCTCGGCGCAGCGGTCGGGGTGCGGCATCAGGCCGACGACGTTGCCTGCCGCGTTGCAGATGCCGGCGATGTTCCGGGCCGCGCCGTTGGGGTTCGACGGCGTCGGTGACGCGGCCGTCCTTCTCGCAGTAGCGGAAGACCACGCGGCCCTCGCGCTCGAGCGCGTCGAGCACGTCCGGCGGCGCGGTGTAGTTGCCTTCCATGTGGCCGATCGGCATCGTCACGACGCTCCCCTTCGGGTAGAGCGAGGTGAACGCGGTCGCGTCGTTCTCGACCTTCATGTGGACGTCGCGGCACACGTAGCGCAGGCCCCGGTTGATCTGCATGGCCCCGGGCAGCAGCCCGGCCTCGAGCAGCACCTGGAAGCCGTTGCAGATGCCGAGGACGGGGCCGCCGGCGGCCGCGAACTTCGAGACGCTCTCCATGACGGGCGAGAACCGCGCGAGCGCGCCGGCGCGGAGGTAGTCGCCGTAGGCGAAGCCGCCCGGCAGGATCACGGCGTCCGCGCCCTTCAGGTCCGTGTCGTGGTGCCAGATGAAGTCGGCCTCGCAGCCGAGGAGATCTTTTGCGACGTGATAGCAGTCCTCGTCGCAGTTGGAGCCCGGGAAGACCACGATCCCGAACTTCATGCGACACCTCCTGTCTGCGTCGCGGTCACGCGACATCCCCTGTCCGCGTCGCGGTCACGCGACGACCTTCACGTCGTAGCCCTCGATCACCGTGTTGGCGAGGAGCTCCTCGGCCATCTTCCGCGCGTCGGCCTCGACGGCCTTCGCGTCGCTGCCGGCCACGTCGATGAAGAACACCTTGCCCGCCCGGACGTCCCGGACCGAGCCGTGGCCGAGGCGGCCGAGCGCGGCGGCGATCGCCTTGCCCTGCGGGTCGAGGACCCCTTCGCGCGGATAGACCCGGACTTCCACTTTCATGCGTCAAACGCCTCCAGACCCTCGATTTGTTCCGCGATCTCGAACGGCACGTGCCAGCCGGACCGTTCGATGGCCCGGGCGAGCATGGCCCGCACGATCTCGGGCGTGTTGTTGGTGCGGGAGAGGTGCGTCGCCACGATCCGGCGGCGCCTGGGGCCCGAAGAGGCCCGGATCGCCTCGGCCGACTGGGCGTTGGAGAGGTGGCCGAGGCCCCCCGAGATCCGGCGCTTCAGCGGCCAGGTGTATGGGCCGTCGCGCAGCATGTCCTCGTCGTGGTTCATCTCGAGCATCAGGGTCGTGGCTTCGCGGAGGAAGTCCACGAAGCCGGCCTCGGCGCGCCCGAGGTCCGATGCGATCACCAGGCGCGCGTCGTCCGACTCGAACGCGTAGGCCACGGACTCCGCCGCGTCGTGCGGCGTCGCGAAGGCCCGGAACCCGAGGTCGCCGACCCGGCCCTCCCGGCCCGGAACGATCCGGACGAACGGAGTGAAGAGGTCGCCCTCCAGGCCGATCGCCTCGGCGGTGCCGCAGGTCGTGTAGAGCGGGCAGTCCCAGCGGGCCGTGAAGACGGCCGCGCCGCTCGAATGGTCGTTGTGCTCGTGAGTCAGGAAGACGGCGGCGATCGACTCGACGGGGATCCCGCGGCGGGTCATGCGGCGCTCGATCTCCCGGGCCGAGAGGCCGGCGTCCACAAGCACCCGCGTCGCGCCCGATTCGACGACACACGCGTTGCCGCCGGACCCGGACGCGAGGATGGTGACCCGCACTCCGAAAATGTATCAGAAAGGTCGGACAGACTATGTCCGACCGGTCGACCCGAATCCGCCGCCTTCGCGCGGGGTTGGCGCAAGCTTTTGCGCGAGCGTGAGTTTCGCGCGGGCGACGGGCGCGATCACGAGCTGCGCGATGCGCTCGCCGCGCGTCAGCGTCACGGGCTCCGACCCGAGGTTGGCGAGGATCACCTTCACTTCGCCGCGGTAGTCGCTGTCGATGGTGCCCGGGCCGTTCAGGAGCGTCAGCCCGTGCCGGAGGGCGAGGCCGCTCCGCATCCGCACTTGCCCCTCGAAGCCCTCGGGGATCGCGAGCGCGATCCCGGTCGGAACGAGGTCTCGCGCGCCCGGCGCCAGGACGAGGGGCGCCCCGAGCGCCGCCCGCAGGTCGCAGCCCGCCGCGCCGGCCGTGGCGTAGGACGGCAGCTCCAGGCCTTCGCCGTGCGGCAGCACCGTCACCGGGACCTCGATGTCGTCCATCGCCCGCTATTCAATCAGACCCGGGGTCAGGTCTTCATTTTTCGGTTCTTAGCCTGCAAAGAATCCGAAATTTGAAGACCTGACCCCCCTTAGAGGGCCCCCCTAGAGGGCCGAGGAGAGGTCGGCGCGGGAGACGGGCAGGCGCGGGAGGCTGCCGACGACGGCGAGCGACAACGCCCGGCCGTCGAGGAGCCGGGCGGCCTCGGCGTCGACCTCCTCCGAGCGCACCGCCTCCACCTTCGCCAGGATCTCCTCGGGAGGCTCGACGCGGCCGAGGTAGAGCTCCTGCCGCGCCGCCGAGGACATCCGCGACACCGTCGACTCGAGCGCCAGGAGCATGTTGCACTTGAGGTTTTCCTTGGCCCGCGCGAGCTCCCGGGAAGAGACTCCCCCGCGCTTCAGCTTCGAGAGCTCTCGCAGGGTCACGTCGACCAAGCGCGTCAGGTTCTTCGGGGCGCAGGCGGCGGAGACCGTCTCGTACCCGCCGAGCCGGTAGGAGTTGAAGGCCGAGCCGATCGAGTACGCGAGGCCCCGCTTCTCCCGGACCTCCTGGAAGAGCCGGGAGGACATCCCGCCGCCGAGCGCGACGTCGAAGAGCGCCGCCGCGAACCTCCGCCGCGACGTCTGCGGCGGGGCCTCGAACCCGAAGCAGACGTGGGCCTGCTCGAGGCCGGGGCGCGGCTTGAACGCGACGTGGGCGCGCGGCCGCGGGCGGGCGGGCGAGGACGGCGTCCGCGGGGACCGGCCGCGGCGCCGCGACAGGAGCCGCTCGATCGCGTCGAAGGCGCGGGCCGCCTCGATCCGGCCGGCCAGCACGACGACGAGATTGCCCGGGACGTACCGCGCCCGGTAGTAGGCGTCGAGATCGGACTTCCCGATCGCCTGAACGGTCTTCTCGGTGCCCAGGATCGGCGCGCCGAGCGGATGGCCCTTCCAGAACGCCTCGACGAAGGTCTCGTGGACGAGGTCCTCCGGGTTGTCGTTGGCCTCGCCGATCTCCTCGAGGATGACGCTGCGCTCGGTCTCGACGTCCGCCGCGGCGAAGGCCGGCGAGAGCACGACGTCGCCGATCAGGTCGAGCGCCTCGGCGAACCGCGCGTCGAGCGTGTGGACGTAGTACCCGGTGTACTCCTTGGTCGTGAAGGCGTCGACGTCGCCGCCGAGAGCGTCGATCGCGCGCGCGATCTCGGCGTTGGAGCGGCGCCGCGTGCGCTTGAAGAGCAGGTGCTCGAGGAAGTGCGAGAGGCCCCGCCGCGCCGCCGGCTCGTGGCCGGAGCCCGCGCGCACGAAGAAGCCGAGCGAGAAGGAGCGCACGTCCTGCATCTCGTCGACGAGGACCACGGCTCCGTTGTCGAGAACGCGGCGGAGAAGCACCGCCTACGGCACTCCCGGAGAAGGCGTCATCCGCTGGACGCCGCGCAGAGTGTTGGGATCGATCGGATTCGAGAGGTCGTTGTCAGCGTCGCCCGCGATGAAGCGCCACTCGTCGTAGAACTCGTGGTCGCGCCACTTGCGGATGGCCTTCTTGTGGAGCGCGATCTTCACGCCGACGATCGGGCCGGTCGTCGTCTTGGGCTTCTCGCCGAAGATCCCGGTCGAGAACGGCTTGACGGTCGGCGTCGGCGCCGGGCCTCCGCCGCCGAGGAAGGACGGCGTGGGCTGGCCGCCGATGCCCGTGTAGGTCGAGGGCGGCTGGTTCGGGTTGTTCTGCCCGGGCCGGGGCGTGCGCTGAAAGCCGCTCCCCGGCATTCCGCCTCCCGGGGGCGGCGCGCCCTGCCCCATCGGGAGCGCGTCCGGCGTGCCCGCGATGATCGGCGTCCAGCCTTCGTCGCAGTTGCACATCGGCTCCTTCCAGAGCTGCCGGATCGAGCGGGGCTTGATCTCCGCGAGCTCCTTGAGCTCGATGGGGATACCGCCCGTACCGCTTCTGGAAGGCGAGGATCGCCCGCGCGTACTGCTTGCCGCGGAAGATGAGCTCGATCTCCTTGTCCCGCTGCATGACGGTCGCGATGGAGGGCCCGATCGCCGCGATCAGGATCGTCAGGATCGCGATCGCGACGACGACGCCGACGAGCGTGAAGCCGGACGCGCGGCCGCTGCCGGAAGCCGCTCCGGCCGCCGCCTCACCAGTCACTGTAGACGGTCCCGTCGAGCGCCTTCAGCTTCGACGCGCTGTGGACGTCGATGATGCCGGGCTTCGGCGGCTCGGTGATGGACGGGTCGTCGGGCTCGGAGGGCTCCTCCTCCATCGTCAGCACCCAGTCGGCGGCCTTCGTCATCGGGTCGAGGGGGATCTTCCGCATGTACCCGTCCTTGACCAGGGTCTCGAGGTCCGCCGGGTAGTTTCCCTTGTCGCCCTTGTACTGGTCGATGACGCTCCGGAACGTGAAGAGGTCCGCGCGCAGCGTCGCCTCCCGGGCCCGCTGCGGCGAGTCGCGCAGCGACGGCACCGCGATCGCGGCGAGGATCCCGATGATCGTCATGACGACGAGCAGCTCGAGGAGCGTGAATCCGCTCTCCCCTCCCGCCTCCCGCCGCCTGCCTCCTGCCTCCCGGCTCCTCATCACCAGTCCTTGTAGTACGTCCCGTCCAGGGCCTTCGCCGGGGACAGGGAATAGATGTCGTAGACGTTCTGGCCGCCCCAGGCAAACGAGTCCGGCTCGTCCTGGTAGGAGCGCAGGCCCCACTCCGCCTTCCCCGTCATCGGATCGATCGGCAGCTTTCGGATGAACCGCTGCTTTTTCTTGACCTGACCCACGAGATCGACGCCCTTGGCGAGGGTCTCCAGGTCCGGCGGGAAGCCTTCGCCGCCGATCTCGAGCGGGATCAACCCTGCGTCCGAGAGCTGCTTGTACTTGTCGATCGCCTCGCGCATCGTCCGGAGCTGGTGCTTGAGCTCCAGCTCCTTCTGGCGCCGGAGCGAGTAGCGCGCGACCGGGATCACCATGCCGGCGAGGATCGCGACCATGACGGCCACGATCGCGACCTCCACCATCGTGAAGCCGGCCTCCCGCCGCCGCGACCGCCTCGAGACCGGGAGCGTCATCGAACGTCGACCGTCGCAGAAGAGGTCGTGACCTCGGCGCCCGCCATCTCGACCGGCTGGAAGGCGAGCATGGCGCGGCCCGCGGCGATCCCGCGGAGCGTGATCTCGGCGACGGCCCGGGTGCCGGAGAGGTCGGCGGAGTCGGGCAGCTCCAACACGACCTCGTCGTTGGAAATGCTGCCCGAGGCCGTCCCGGCCTCTCCGATCATCACCGGCCGCACCGAGACGGCCGCGGCGACCGAAGGATCGAACCGGACGCGGAGCGTGCCTCCCGGGAAGCCCGCGGGCGAGGTCGCCCGCACGAGGACCGTCTGCTGCTGCCCGACGCCGAGCGTCAGGAACGCCGGGTTGAAGTCGAGGAGCACCGGCGTCCCGTTGTCGACCGCGGCGAGAGACAGCGCCGCGGCCGGAGCCGCCGTGGCGCCGTTCGACGAGACCTGGCCGGGCTTGGCCTGCGGCGGGACCTGGTTCTGCGGCGTCGACGGCGGCGGGGTGGGCCGGAAGATGTCCGTCGGCGCGCCGCCGGGCGCGAGGTTGATCCCGGGGATGGGCGTCGGCTGCGCCCGCGGGGGGCGGCTGGCGCTGGATCGGCGGGCGGCCGCCCGGCTGCTGCTCGAAGGGTCCGGCGTCCCGGTTCGGGTTCTCGACGCGAGGGCCGCCCTGGTAGGAAATGTTGGCGTCGGTGCCGACGTAGACCGGCGTCAGGTCCTCCTCGGTGATGTCGGGGATCCGGATGATGTGCGGCGTCAGCGTCAGGACGAGGTCGGTCGTCTGGTTGTCCGTCTTCACCTTCGAGAAGATGCGTCCGAGGATCGGGATGTCGCCGATGAACGGGATCGTCTCGCGGGCGTTCGACTTGTCGGTCCGGTAGAGGCCCGCCAGGAAGTTCGTCTCGCCGTCCCGGAGGCGGATGTTCGACGAGATCGTCCGCGTTCCGATGATCGGCTGCGGTTGCTGGCCCGTCGCCACGCCGGCGTAGCCGCTGATGTTCGAGACCTCGGTCATCAGCTTCAGCGTGACTTCCTTGTTGTGGTGCACGCGGGGCTCGACCTCGATCTTGATGCCGATGTCCTGGTACTGGTAGGACGTGACCGGCACGACGTTCGAGCCGCTGACGTTGGAGGTGTTGAAGCTCGACACCGGGATCGGGACGCGGTCGCCGATCAAGAGCTGCGCCTTCTGTCCCTCGGCGATCCGGAGCTGCGGCTTGGCGAGCAGCTCCGCGTCGCTGTTGTCCTTGATGAACGTCAGGACGACCGACGGGATCGTGAAGCCGAACGACTTGATCCCGATCTGCTGGAGCTGGTCCCACGTGAAGCCGTTGGCGACCGTCGCCCCGAGATTCGTCACGCCCGTGCCGGGCGACGGGATCGTGGGCCCCGACCGCCCGGGGAACCAGCTGAAGCCCGAGGTTCTGCGCCTTGGTCGCGTTGATCTGCAGGAGTTCGACGTCGACCACGACCTCGGCGACCTGCTTGTCGTTCTGCTCGACGATGCGCTCGGCCACGGCGACCTTGTCGGCGGTGTCGCGCAGGGTGATCGAGTTCTCGGCCTTGTTGACCGAGATGCGCGTCGTCTGGAGGAGCGCGCGCAGGGCGTTGGCGACCTCGGTGACGTCGGCGTTCGACAGGAAGAACGTCCGGATGACGAGGTCCTCGTAGGTCTTCCGGTTCTGCGGGGTGTCGGCGGCGATCAGGATCGTGTGCTCGTCGATGATCTTGTAGAAGTGGTTCTCCTGCCGGATGCAGCGTCTCGAGCGCCTTCTGGAAGTCGATCGAGGACAGGACGATCGAGACGTTGTCGTCCTTGAGCTGCGGATCGAAGACGACGTTGATCCCGGCGGCGTCCGCCAGGGCCCGGTAGATCTGCTTGATGGGCTTGGGCTGCGGGAAGTTGAGGTTGATGGGCCGGTCGCTCGAGGGCTCGAGCATGGGCGTGACCGCGCGCGCCCCCTTGGTCTTCTTCTTCAGCGTCTGCATCTTGGAGTCGGCGGAGCGCTCGGCTTCCTGCTTGGCGGCCTCGGCCTCCGACTTGCGGAGCTCGGCCACGGCGTAGTCGTTGGTCGGGTCGAGGAGGACGGTCTGCGCGAACTCGACGACGGCGAGATCGGGCCGGCCCGAGGCCCGGTACATCTTGCCCTTCTCGAAGTGGACCTGCGAGGCCTTGCGCTTCGCCCGCTCGAGCGCGACCTTGTAGGAGGCGTTGCCTCGGGTCGTTCTCGACGGCCTTCGACGTACTGCATGACCGCGAGGTCCCAGTGCCCGACCGCCTCCTCGTCCTTCGCCTGCTGATAGGCCGTCGAGCCCGCGCAGGCGGTCAGGACGACGCACATCAGCGCCGCGACGCTCCGCTTCCAGAAGCTTCATCCTGAGTGTCCTCTCTTCGGTCCGAGGAGGCAGGAGGCAGGAAGCAGGAGGCAGGAGATCGAATCTCCCTGCCGTCCGCCGTCCGCCGTCTGCCGTCTGCTCTTCTTCATGGCGTGATCGGGAGCCGCCGCGTCTCGTTCGGGTCGAAGCCCACGAATCCGACGTCGATCGATTCGTATCCCACCTTACGGAGTACGAACTTGCCGAACAGGGTGTCGCCCGCCCGGGCGTTGAAGACCTCGTCGCCCTGCTGGATCACCGCGATCGGACGGTCCTTCGGGCCGAAGCTGCCGACGAACTTGAACGTGACCTCCGGCGGCCTCGGCGTCGGCGTCGGAGGCGGCGGTGGCAGCGGCCCGATGTAGCTCGGCTCGCCCGGCATGGGCGGGCGCGGGGTCGGCGTCGGAGGCGGCGGCGTGCGTCGGCTCGCGGAGGTCGAAGAGGTCGCGGCCCGGTCCGACGCTCCCTTCCCGGAGGCACGTCGAAGTCTTTGGGATCGATGACCGGCACTTCGTCGGGCGAGACGATCTTCGTCGAGGCCGAGCGCCGCCCGCCGCGCGCGGCCGGCGCCTCCTCCTCGATCGCGGCCGGCCCCGGGACCGCGCTCTTCTTCGCCGGGTCGCCCGGGAGGCGGCCCCTGCTTGCCCCCGCCCGAATTCCAGCGCACGACGGCGAGCACGAGCACGACGCCGAGGGCGAGGAACGTCAGGGCCTGGCGCCGCGTGCCGAGGGCGACCTTCGCCATCTAGCCGGTCCTCCGCGCGGGCACGGCGCCGCGGGCGCGGGCGGGCGACTCCGGGCGCGGCGGGCGCCGGTCGTTCCCGGGGCCTCGTCGCGGTCGCTGAAGTAGGTCACGAGCTCCATCTGGACGGAGACGACGCCCGGCTGCTCGGAGTCGCGGCCGATCGAGACGCTCCGGACGGCGATCCAGCGCTTGCCGGTCTCGAAGGTCCGCAGCAGCTTCTTGAAGCGGGAGTAGTCGCACTTGACCGGGAACGCGACGCGCATCTGCGTCAGCGGGAGCCCGGTGACGGCCGTGGTCGCGTAGGAGATCTGGTTGGCCTCGATTCCGCTCTCCTTGAGCGCCTCGTGGAGGCCGGCGACGACGCCGGCGAGCGTCGCTTCCTGCGTGCCGATCCGGCGGCCGTAGAACTCCTTCATGGCCTCGGAGACGCCGGAGAGGCGCTCGTGCTGGCCCGACAGGCGGGCGGCCTCGGCCTCGCGCGCCTCGACGGCCCGCTTCAGCTCGTCCCGGCGGGCCTCGAGCGCCTGCCGGCGCTCGTGCGTGTTGGCCCGAAAGCTCGCCGAAGAACACGAGGTTCGCCGCGGCGAACAGGACGGCCGCCGCCGCGAGCGGCAGCCTCCGCCGCCAGGCGGCCGGGATGCGGCTCACGGCCGGGTCCTCTTCGGCGCCGGCGCGCCGCGTGCTCGCCGTGGCCCGCATCGGGCTCGTACGGCGTCGAGAGGATGAACTGGAACGGGTTCGGGGCGCCGGGCTCGGCGGCGGTCTCGCTCCTCAGGTCCACCTCGCCGAACGCGGGGTCCTTCGAGAGCGCCGCGATCGTCGCCACGACGGCCTCGCGCTTGCGGGCGTAGAGCTGCATCTCGAGCGCGACCTCGTCGTCCTTCTCGAAGCGCGGCTGCAGGTGCGCGAGGCCCACGTCGGAGGGCAGCGCGCGCTCGAGCCGCGCGAGCAGCGCCGTCCACGAGAAGCGCCGCTCCGCGACGAGGCGCGCGAGGCCCCGGCTCTCGTCGGCGAGCGCCGACAGCTTGTACGCCGAGAGCGCCGGCCTTCGCCGCCTCGGCCTTCTGGTCGGCGCGCCGCTGCCGGTCCTCGAGGGCCGCGATCTCGGCGCGCGTGTCGGCGACCGAGCGCCGGTACTCGGTGAAGACCCGGAGGTTCGCCACGAGGAGCACGGCGCCCAGCAGAAAGAGCAGGCCGCTTCCGACGTAGATCGGGCGGTCGTCCTGGAAGGGCCGCCGCGCGAAGTTCCAGCTCCGGCTCACCGCGCCCCCCAGACCGCGGCGAATCCCGCGAGCAGCTCCGGCCGCGCCGCAAGGCGCTCGTCGAAGGCCGCGTCGGCTTCGAAGAGTCGCCCGGAGAGCGGCACCGCCGGCACCGGAAAGGCGCCGATCGACGCGAGGCCGCCGTCCGGCAGCTCGTCGTGGACGTAGACGGCCGCGAGGCCCGGGCCCTTCAGCTTCTCGGCGTAGTAGGAGAGCGACAGCCGCGCCTCGCGATCGTGGTCCTGCGGGTCGTCGGTCTGCGAGGGCCGCTGCCGATAGAAGATCGGCGTCGTTCCGCGGGCGATGAAGAAGGACATGGCGCCGGAGGTCCGATGCAGCAGGGCGAAGTCGCCGGCCGCCGCGCCCGAGAGCGTCCGCGACAGGCCCTCGAAGAGCGCGAGGCTCGCCGGCGCGAGGTACCCGACCCGCACGCCGGACTCCTCGAAGGCGTGCTCGATCGCGTCCACGGTCTCCTTCGGCACCGCGGCGACGAGGACCCGCTTCTCGTCGGCCGCCAGCTCCGGCATCGGCTCGTAGACGATCGCGAGGTCCGTCGGGTGCCCCGGCAGCAGCTTCTTGAGCTTCCAGAGGACCACGTCGCGGCCCGCGTCGGACTGATCGGGCATGGTCTCGAGCTCGACGGGCAGGATGCGCGCCCAGGCGTCCGGAAAGACGACGGAAGCGCGCGCGAGGCGGCCGCCCGAAAGCGCCCGCGCCGCCTTGACGGCTTCCGCGATCGCCTCGCGCGTCGGCAGCGAAGCCCCGGAGGGTCCCGCGACGGCCGAGCCCGCCGGGTATCGGAAGTGCCGGACCTCCTCGAAGCCCGGCGGCGTTCCGGAGCCCACGCGGGCGTACGTCACGCCTTCGGGAAGGAGACAGAAGACGTGCGGCGCGACGACCGGCCTCAGGAAGGGGACCCTAATCGACAAAGGTCACCTTGTTGATTTCCTTGAGCGTCGTCGTCCCCTCGAAGACCTTGGCGAGCGCCGCGTCGCGCAGGAAGATCATGCCTTCCTCCTTCGCGGCGCGCTTGATCTCGGCGGCCGGGCGGCGCTCGAGGATGAGGCCCCGGATCCGGTCCGAGAGGTCGAGGATCTCGGCGATCGCCATCCGGCCGTGGAAGCCGGTGCCGTCGCACTCGAGGCAGCCCTTGCCCTCGTAGAAGGTCTTCGACTTCATGGCCTCGGGGTCGAGGCCGGCCTCGCGGAGCGCCTCGGCCGGGATCGTCACCGATTCCTTGCAGTGCGGGCAGATCTTGCGGACGAGCCGCTGGGCGAGCACGCAGTTCAGGGCCGAGACGAAGTTGTAGAGCTCGACCTTCATGTTGAGGAACCGGCCGAGCACGTCGACGACGTTGTTGGCGTGAACGGTCGTGAAGACGAGGTGGCCCGTGAGGGCCGACTGCACCGCGATCTGCGCGGTCTCCTCGTCGCGGATCTCTCCGACCATGATCTTGTCGGGGTCGTGGCGGAGGATCGACCGCAACCCGCGGGCGAAGGTCAGGCCCTTCTTCTCGTTGACCGGAATCTGGGTGATCCCGCGGAGCTGGTACTCGACGGGGTCCTCGATCGTGACGATCTTGTCCTCGACGGTCTGGATCTCGGAAAGGCAGGCGTAGAGGGTGGTCGTCTTGCCCGAGCCGGTCGGCCCGGTGACGAGGACCATGCCGTAGGGCTCGCGGATGAACTTGCGGAGCTTCTTCTTGGTCTCGACGTCGAAGCCCACGACCTCGAGGTTGAGGCTCTTGAACTCGGCGTTGGCCGACTCCTTGTCCAGGATGCGGATGACCGAGTCCTCGCCGTGCACGGTCGGCATGATCGACACGCGGAAGTCGATCGTGCGCCCGCGCACCCGCAGCTTGAAGCGGCCGTCCTGGGGAACGCGCTTCTCGGCGATGTCGAGCTCGGACATGACCTTGATGCGCGAAATGATCGTGCCATGGTGCCGCTTGTCGATCGGGTCCATGGCCTGGTACAGGACGCCGTCGATGCGGTACTTGATGATGACGACGTTTTCCTGCGTCTCGATGTGAATGTCCGAGGCGCGCCGCTGGATCGCGTTGAAGACGACCGAGTCGACGAGCTTGATGATCGGCGAGGCGTCCTGGGTGATCGAGCCGATCGTCAGGGTCTCTTCGCCTTCCTCGTCCTCGGAGACGAGCTGCATCCGGAAATCCTCGGTGGCCTCGTCCAGGACCCGCTGCGAGGACTCGCTCTTCTGGAGAAGATCCCCGATCAACGCGCGGCTGCCGACCTTGAGCCGGAGCGGCAGTCCCATGTGGAGCTCGAGCTCGTCGAGGCGCACCACGTCCGTCGGGTCCGCGCAGATGATCGTCATGACGCGGTCGGTCTTGCTCTCGGGCACGAAGTTGTAGCGGAGCATCCACTCGACCGGGATCGACCGGAAGAGGTCGGCGTCGACGCGGAAGGAGGCGAGGTCGACGTACGGCAGGCCGAGCCGCTCGGCGAGCGCGATCGCCTGCGCCTCCTCCTCCGCGCGGGAGGAGAACCGGACTTCGTCCTTCAGCTGCTTGGCCATGGCACCTTCTCCAATTGCCGGAATCCGCACGGCTCCGGTCGTAGGGGCGACCCCTGCCGCCGCCCGGCGGAGGGGGCGGGGACAAGCCCCGCCCCTACGAACCGGGACGGACCATCCGTGTGCCGCCTCCCCATCCTCACGACTTGATCGCCGACATGAGCCGGAACATCGGCAGGTACACCGAGAGGAGGATCGTCACGATGACGCCTCCCATGATCACGAGGATCGCCGGCTCGACGAACGAGATGACCCGCGCGAGCAGCAGGTCGATCTCCTCGTCGTAGAACTCCGAGGTCGCGGCGAGCATCTCCTCGAGCGCGCCCGAGGACTCGCCGACCTTGATCATCTCGATCGTCAGGTCGGTGAAGATGCCGGTCGCCTCGAGGGCCTTCCAGAGCTCGCGGCCCTCGCGGACCCGCGGCACGACGCTCGCGACCTTGATCGAGACCGACCGGTTGCCGATCGCGTCGGAGGCGTTCTCGAGGGCGGGCACCAGCGGCGTGCCGCCGCCGAGCAGCGTCCCGAGGCTCCGCGTGAACTGGGTGATGGCGAACCGGCGGAAGATCCCGCCGACGACCGGCAGCTTCAGGATCGCCCCGTCGAGCCAGACGCGCCCCGCGGTCGGTCTGGAACCAGCGCCAGGCGAGGAAGCCCCCGCCGCCGACGGCCGCCCCGATGACCAGGAAGTTGTGGCGCAGGAACGTTCGCGATTCCGAGCACGACGACCGTCAGGAGCGGAAGCTCGGCGTCGAAGTCGGCGAAGAACTCGGTGAAGCGCGGGATGACGAAGGTCATCAGGATCGTGATCAGCACGCGCCGAGAGCGCGATCAGGATGACGGGATAGACGAGCGTCGAGACGACCTTGCGGGTCAGCGCGATGACGGTCTTCTGGTACTTGAGGTAGCGGCGCAGGACGGCCTCGATCTCGCCCGACTTCTCGCCGGCCTTCAGCGACGTCCAGTAGAGGCGCGGGAAGAGGTCGCCCTCCTCGGCGAAGGCCTCGGAGATCGACGCGCCCGAGTTGACACGCTCGCGCACGTCGGTCAGGACCCGCCGCAGGACCGGGCTCTTCTGGCGCTCGAGCAGGATCTCGAAGGAGCGCACGACCGGGAGCCCCGCCTTCAGCAGCGCGATCAGCTCCTGGTTGAAGATCAGGAAGTCGGCCATCTTGATGCGGCCCTTGCCCCTGGTCCGCGGTCCTGCGAGCGAAAGGCCCTTGCGCCGGACCTCGAAGACGTGCCCGCCCGCGGCGCTCGACCTCGAGGCGCGCCGCGCCGAGGTCCGCGGCGACGACCGACTGCTCCGCCACCGAGCCGTCCGGCCACCCGGCCTTGACCCGGAACTCGCTCACGGCTTCTTCTCCACGGTCGTCCCGCCGGCGACGCCCTTCTCGGGGACGTCGCCGCGGGGCAGCTCCTGGGCGTGGAGGATGAGGATGAGGGCGCTCTTCGACCGCTCCTCCTTCGAGGCGCCGACGACGAGCGTCTGCGAGAGCGTCACCGGCATCGAGGAGCGGTAGAGCGGCCGCATGAACACCGCGCCGCCCTTGGCCGTGGACTTGTACACCTTGGAGAGGCCGAAGGGCGAGAGCAGGAGCTCGTTGCCGGCGCCCGCCGTCCGCACCGTGAACGAGAGCATGAACTCGTCGCCGAGCTGGCTCTCGACGCGGCCGCCGTCGGTCGTCCGCAGGACGACCGAGTCGATCAGGGCGTAGTCGTTGAACTGGAACATCGACTTCAGCTTCGCCCCGAGGCCGCCGATCTCGCGGGCGATCGAGCCCTCGGGAACGTCGGCCCGCGCGCGCACGAGCTTGACCGCGAAGGTGAACCCGCGCGGCGGCACGTCGAAGGCGGCGAGCACGCGGCCGATCTGGTCGAGCTTCTCGGGGCGGTCGGTCACCGTCATCGCGTTCAGCTTCTGCGTCAGGGTGATCGAGGCCGACTCGGAGAGGCTCGTTCGGATGAGCAGCGCCGCCTCTTCGACCCGCTTGTGCTTGAGGACGTAGACGCGCACGGTCGCCTCGTCCGCGGCCTGCAGGGCGCTCGCGGAGATCACGATCGCGGCGAGGAAGAGAAGCGTTTTTCTCACGTGTACGAAAACCTGGGCCCCTCGGGCGGGCCCGCACGGGAACGGGGTCAGATGTCGAGCCCCCGATCCACGATCCAGACGACCCGCGGTTCCTCCCGGCCGGCGCCGGGATTCCAGTCGTAGACGGTGGCGTCCGCGGAGATTCCATCCCCCTCGGCCGGCAGCGCGGCCGGGGCGAGGGCGGGAGATTCGGCCGGGGGCGTGGGGCGCGCGGACGCGACGGCGGCGACGGCCGGAGCCCGGCGCGTTCCGCTGCCCGGGGCCAGGAGAAGCAGCGCGGCGAAAGCCGCGGCGGCGGCGGCGCTCGAGAGCGTCGCCCGGCGGCGCGTGGTCCGGCGGATCCGCGCCTCGGTCTGCGCGAAGGCGACGGCCGTCCGCACGTTGCCGAGGATCGCGCGGCGTCCTCGGCCGGCAGCTCCTCCGCCGGGAACGGACGGGCGAAGAGGAACGTCGCGTCCCCGGCGGCCGCCAGGGCCCGGCACTCCGGGCAGGCGGCGAGGTGGTCGCGGAGGATCCGGCGCTGCGGCGCCGGGAGCGTGTCGGCCGCGTAGTCGGCGAAGCTCGAGCGGACGAGCGGGCAGATGGCGCTCATGCGAGCGGCCTCCCCCGCAGAAACTCGGGGAAGAGCCGCCCGATCTCCTTGCGGAGGATCCGGCGGGCGTTGAAGAGGTGGTTGCGGACGGTCGACTCGCCGCACCCGAGGATCTCGGCGATCTCGCGCGTCTCGCAGTCCTGCATTTCCTTGAGGACGAAGGCCGCCTTCTGCTTTTCCGAGAGCCGGTCCGAGACCGTCTCGAAGAGGCGGACGAGCTCGGCGTCCTCGGCGCTGCGCGTCGCGTCCGAAGCGGTCGACTCCTCCCGCGCGCGCACGAGGTGCAGCGTCGCGCCGTGGGCGCGCTCGCGGCTCCGGGAGCTGCGGAGGAAGTCGATCGCGAGATTCGTCGCGATCCGGTACAGCCAGGTGTTCAGGGAGTACGTCTCGTCGTAGCGGTGCAGCTCGTTCCAGACTCGCAGGAAGACCATCTGGGCGACGTCGCGGGCGTCCTCGACGTTGCCGACGATCCGCCGGGCGAGCGAGACGACGGCCGGTGTCTTGCGGGTGACGAGCGTCTCGAAGGAAACCATGTCGCCGCCACGGGCCCGGATGGCGAGCTCCCGGTCCGGAAGCTCGACGGCCTCCAGACGATCCCGGGACTGGCTGTACACGAGCTCCATGACCGAAAGGTCCCCTCCTGCCGCGGTATACGGAGCCCGCCCGACGTCCGTTGAGGCGGATTTCCGCTGCCTAAGCTCTTGAATCTTAAATCTTTGCCGACGATCCGGCAAGCCGAACCGCAGCGGCCTGCGCCATAATCCGGCCGTCTTGCTGCTTTACCGGGCGCTCGCCGCTCTGGCTTTAACCGCCTATGCCCCCCTGGCCTTCCTGCGCTCCCTGACCGGGAGGCGCCGGCTCGGAGATCTGCGCGGTCGCCTCGGGCTCTCCGCCTGGCCGGACCTCGACGGGGGCGTCTGGATCCACGCCGTGTCCGTCGGGGAGATCGGCGTCGCTCGTAATCTCCTCCGCGAGCTCGCGGCGAGGATGCCCGGAGCGCGGTTCGGGGTGTCCGTCTCGACCGAGGCCGGCCGGGCGCTCGCCGACCGGACGCTTTCCCGCGAGGCCTCGATCTTCGCCTTCCCCATCGATCTTGCCGGACCCGTCGAGAAGGCGCTCTCGGCCGCGCGGCCGGGCCTCGTCGTCCTGACCGAGACCGAGATCTGGCCCCTCTTCGTCGATCGCGCCGCGCGGCGCGGGATCCCGGTCGCTCTCGTCAACGGGCGGATCTCCGAGAGGTCGTTCCGGCGGTACCGGCTGGTCCGCGGCTTCTTCTCGAAGACGCTCGAGCGGCTCTCCCTGTGCGCCATGCAGTCGGAGGAGGACGCCCGCCGGATCGAGGCGCTCGGCGCGCCGCGCGAGAAGGTGCGGGTCTTCGGGAACCTCAAGTACGATCTCGCGCCTCCCCCGCCGTTTCCCGACGCCCCCCGCCTGCGGGAGCTCGCCGCCGGCCGGCCGGTCCTCGCGGCGGGCTCGACGGGCGAGGGCGAGGAAGCGATGTTGCTCGATGCGTGCAGCCGCCTGCCCGAGCGGCCGCTCCTCGTCCTCGCGCCCCGCCGTCCCGAACGCTTCGACGAGGTCGCGCGGCTCGTCGAGTCGAGGGGTTTGAGGCTTCTGAGGCGAAGCTCTCCGCCGTCCGCCGTCGGCTCTCCACCGGACGTGTATCTGCTGGACTCGATCGGCGAGCTCGCGTCGGCGTACCGGGAAGCCACGGTGGCCTTCGTCGGCGGCAGTCTCGTCGCGACCGGCGGGCAGAACCCGATCGAGGCGTGGGCCGCGGGTGTGCCGGTCCTCTGCGGGCCCCACATGGAGAACTTCCGCGAAGCCGCCGCCCGCGGCGAGGCCCTCGGCATCCTTCGCCGCGCAGCCGCCGGGGAGCTCGCGCCGGAGATCGGCGCGGCCCTCGCGCGGCGGGACGAGACTGCGCGCCGCGGCGCCGAGGCCGCCCGGTTCGTCGGCGAGAACCGCGGGGCGGCCGCCACGACCGCGGACGCGCTCGCCGCCCTTGCGCCGGCCGCGGCCGCCGCGCGAGGATCACGCCCGTGAACCTGTCTCCGCTCTCCCTCCTCTACGGCAAGGCCGTGGAGCTGCGGGCCGGGTGGTACGCCTCCGGGAAGATCGTGTCGCACGCGCTGCCGCGGCCCTCGATCTCCGTGGGCAACCTGACGTTCGGCGGCACCGGCAAGACGCCGCTCGTCGAGCTCCTCGCGCGCCGGCTGCGCTTCGAGGGCTGGCGGCCGGCGATCCTCTCGCGCGGATACGGCCGCACGTCGCGGGGCGTCGTCGTCGTGTCGGCCGGCGAGGGCCCGCTCGTCGGCGCGGCCGAGGGCGGCGACGAACCGGTGGCGCTGGCGCAGGCGACCGCGGGGGTCATCGTCGTCGTCGGCGAGAAGCGGGTCGAGGCGGCGCGCCGCGCCGCGGACCTCGGCGCGGACCTCTTTCTCCTGGACGACGGCTTCCAGCACCTCGCGGTCGCGCGCGACGTCAACCTGCTGCTCTTCGACTCGCGCGATCCGTTCGGGGGCGGCCGGACGCCGCCGCGGGGGCGCCTGCGCGAGCCGCTCGACGCGATGCGCCGCGCCGACGCGATCGTCTTCACGCGTTCGGAACGCGGAGGCCCGCCGCCCGACGTTCTCGCCGCGGTCGCGCGGATCCATCCCGCTGCCCCGATCTTCCACGCCCGGTTCCGCGGGGCGGGCCTGCGCGACGAGAAGGGCTCGCCCGTCGAGCCGGGGGCGGTTTCGGGGCTGCCGCTCGATCGCGGTTTGCGGCGTCGCGGACGGATCCCAGTTCGTGGCGACGCTTCGCGAGATGGGGCTCGCCCCGGAGGAAACGCTCGACTTCCGCGACCACCAGCGCTATCGGGAGCGCCACCTCGTCCGGATCCGCAAGGCCGCCGAGCGCGCCGGCGCGAGCTGGCTCGTGACGACCGAGAAGGACGCCGTCAAGCTCGCGGGCCGCGTCCCCCTGCCGCTCCTGACGGTCCGGCTCCAGGTCGAGATCGCGGAGCCCGGGTTCTTCCCGTTCCTGGCCGCGCGCCTCGCCGCCGCCCGGGCCGCCCTGGCGCCGAAGTCGTGAAGGCGCGGTCCTCGGCGCGCGACCTCGCGGAGCACGTCCTCTTCCGCGCGGGGACCGGGCTCCTCGCGGTCCTGCCGGGGCGTACACCCCAGCGGCTCGGCCGCGGGCTCGCGCGCCTCTTCCTGCGCGGCTCGGCGTCGCGCCGCCGCATCCTCTTCGACAACCTCGCCGCCGCCTATCCCGAAAAGAGCCCCGAGGAGATCGAGCGCATCGGGCGCGCGTCGGCCGAGTGGATCGGCGAGGCCTTCATCGAGTTCCTCGAGGTCGCGCGCCTCTCCGAGGAGGACGTCCGCACGCGGATCCGGATCGCCGGCGAGGACAACCTCCGCGCGGCCCGGGCGCGCGGCAAGGGCGTGTTCCTCCTCTCGGCGCACATCGGCAGCTGGGAGCTCGGCGCGATCCGCGCGGGCCTGCTGGGCGAGCCGATCGCGCCGGTCGTGCGGCCGCTCGACAACCCGAGGCTCGAGCGGGAGCTCGCGCGCCTGCGCACGCGGTTCGGAAACCGCCTGATCGCCAAGCGCGACGCGGCGAAGGACATCCTGAGGGCGCTCGCGAAGAACGAGACCGTGGCCATCCTGGTGGACCAGAACGTCCTCGCGCGGGAGGCGGTCTTCGTGCCGTTCTTCGGCCGGCTGGCGGCGACGACGCCCGCGCTCGCCCTCCTCCAGCTGAAGTCCGACGCCGCGGTCGTGCCCGTCTTCACGTGGCCCGAGGGCGGCGGGCGCTACCGCCTCGAGTTCGAGACGCCGATCCTCGCCCGGGAGTTCGAGGGCCTCCCCGGGCCGAGGCCGTCCGGCGGGCGACGGCGCGCTACATGGAAGTGACGGAAGCCGCGGTCCGGCGGGCGCCGGAGGCGTGGCTGTGGATGCACAACCGGTGGAGGACGAGGCCGGTGGAAGCAGGCGGCAGTAAGCAGGAAGCAGGAGGCAGGCGGGGGCGCCGGATCGTGAAGCGACTGGTGGTGGGGACGAACTGGCTGGGCGACGCGGTGATGTCGCTGCCGTTCCTGCGCGCGTTGCGGGCGGCGTACCCGGGCGACGGGCTCGCGGTCATCGCGCCGAAGGGGCCGGCGGGGATCTACCGGGCCGCAGGGTCCGCCGACTCCGTGATCGTCCGCTCGGGGAGCCTGCTCACGGACGCGGCGCGGCTGCGCGCCCACCGGTTCGACGAGGCCTGGCTCCTCCCCAACTCGTTTCGCGCCGCGCTCGTCGCGTGGCTCGGCGGCGCCCGGAACCGCATCGGATACGCGACCGACCACCGCGGGCCCCTCCTGACGTTTTCGCTCCCCCCGCCCGACGGGACGCGCCACCAGCTCCGCGACTACGACGCGTTGCTCGAGGCGCGCGGGATCGCGCCGGACCTCGATCCGCCGCGGCTGCCGGTCTCGTCCGAGTCGCTTTCCGGTGCGGACCGCGCCCTGGCGGCGGCGGGCTGGACCGCCGGCACGCGGCCCGTGCTCTTCTCGCCGGGAAGCGCGACGGCGAGCATCAAGCGCTGGCCGCCGGAGCGCTTCGCCGCGCTGGCCGACGCGCTCGCCCTGCGCGGCCTGCCCGCGGGGATCCTCGCCGGTCCCGGCGAAGAGGACCTCGGCGCGCGCGTGTCGTCGGCGGGGCGCGCTCCGCTGCCCGTTCTCGGGCCGAGCCTCGATCCCGCGGGGCTGGCGGCGCTGCTGTCGCGGGCGCGCCTGCTCGTCGCCAACGACTCGGGGCCGGCCCACCTCGCGGCGGCGGTCGGAACGCCGGTCGTCGTCTTCTTCGGTCCGACGGACCCGGGCCGGACCGCGGCCGTCGGCGGCTCCGTCCGGGTCGTCGACCGCTACGTCTTCTGCTCCCCCTGCCACCTCGAAGTCTGCCCGTACGGGCACGAGTGCATGGAGGAGCTGACGGTCGAGACGGCGGTGAAGGCGGTCGAGGAGCTACTGGGGCGGGAGCTGGGGTCGGTGAGCAGTGAGCAGTAAGCGGTAAGCAGTAAGGAGTAAGGATGTAAGGAGTAAGGAGTAAGCGAAGGCTACTTCAGCTCGGTGTTCCAGTAGGCGACGTCGACGAAGTTGCGCCACGAGGGATGGAGCTTGCTCGAGCCGAACTGCCCGACCGGGTGCCAGCGGGGCTTCTTCGGCGCGGCGACCAGGCGCATGTTCGCCTCGTGCGGCGTCCGGTTGCCCTTCTTGACGTTGCAGGACAGGCACGCGCAGACAACGTTCTCCCAGGTCGAGCTTCCGCCGCGCGAGAGCGGGACGACGTGGTCGAGCGACAGCTCGGAAGAGGAGAACCGGTGGCCGCAGTACTGGCAGCGGTTTCCGTCCCGCAGATAGATGTTGTGGCGGGAGAACTTGACGTCCTGCCGGGGCAGCCGGTCGAAATCCTTGAGGGCCACGACCCGCGGGATGCGGATCGCCATCGAGGGCGTCAGCACGACCTCGTCCTGGGGCCGCACGGGGATGTCGCACCAGTTCTCGAACTCGTAGGTCGAGTAATCGGGCAGGACCGCCTTCACGTGCCCCTTGTAGAAGAGCGAAAAGGCCTTGCGCACGGACGTGACCTGCACGGCCTGGAACACGCGGTTGAGCACGAGGACCTGGGAGTCGAGCATCGGCGCCTTTCGGGCGGCTCATTATAATCCGCACACGTGCCCTTCGAAGTCGCGCGGCGCCGCCTGCTGGCGCTCGTCCCGAGCCTCGCCGGCCGCCGGATCGTCGTGGCCGGCGACTTCGTGCTCGACCGCTTCGTCTACGGGCACCCCAAGCGCGTCAGCCGCGAGGCGCCGGTCCTCATCCTGCGCTTCTGGAAGGAAGAGCGGCTCCCGGGGGGCGCGGGGAATACCGCCGCCAACGTGCGCGCCCTCGGCGGCGTCCCGCTCTGCGTCGGAGTCGCGGGCGCGGACGCCGAGGGACGCTCCCTCCGCGCCGCCTTCGAGGAGCGCGGCATCGCGGCCGACGGCCTCGTCGAGGTCCCGGGCTACCGGACCCCGACGAAGACGCGGATCCTCGGCGGCGCCCCGCACGCGATCAAGCAGCAAATCGTGCGCTACGACATCGAGGAGCCGCTCGCGGCGGATGCCGCGCTCTCGGCGGCGATGGCCGGGCGGCTCCAGGCCGCCGCCCGCGGTGCCGACGGCGCCGTGCTCTCGGACTACGGCTACGGCGCGATCTCGCCCGCCTCCGTCGGGCCGCTCCGCGCGGCGCTCCCCGCGGGCGCGCGCATCAGCGTCGACTCCCGCCACCGCCTTCCGCAGTTCTCGGGAGTCGACGCGGCGACGCCCAACGAGGAGGAGCTCGAGGAGTGCGCGGGCGGCCCGCTCGAATCCGACGCGGCGCTCGAGGCCGCCGGCTCCGCGCTGCGCTCGAAGATGCGCTGCGCCAGCCTCTTCGTGACCCGCGGCTCGCGGGGCATGGCGCTCTTCGCGGAGGGCGCGCCGGTCCTCATCCCGGTCCACGGCACCGACCAGGTCGCCGACGTCACGGGCGCCGGCGACACGGTCCTCGCCACGCTCGCCCTCGCGCTCGCCGCCGGCGCGACGCCGCTCGAAGCGGCGCTGCTGGCGAACTTCGCGGGCAGCGTCGTCGTCATGAAGATGGGAACGGCCGTCGTGACCCCCGACGAGCTGTCGGCCGCGGTCGAGGCCGACCGGACGCTGCTCGCGTGAACGTGAGGGCGTGCGCGTCCTGATCGTCCGTCTCTCGTCCCTGGGAGACGTGATCCACGCGCTTCCGCTGGCCGAAAACGCCGACGCCGCGCGCGCGGAGGTCGGCTGGCTCGTCGAGCCCGCCTTCGCGGGCGTCCTCGAGGGCAATCCCCACTGCGACGAGATCTTCACGGCGGACACAAAGCGCTGGCGCCGGCGGCCCCTCGCGCGCTCGACGTGGGAGGCGATCGGCGAGCTGCGCCGGCGCCTCCGCGCGTTCCGGCCCGACGTCACGGTCGACGTGCAGGGCCTCTGGAAGTCGGCGCTTGCGGCCCGCGCGGCCGGCTCGCCGGTCGTCGGCTTCTCCGCGGCGGCCCGGCGCGAAGGCGCGTCGGCGATCCTCGCGTCGATCCGCGTCGCGCCGGCGGCGGAGGCGAAGCACGTCGTCGACCGGAACCTGTCGCTCCTCGAGGGCGCGGGAATTCCGATCGCCGTGCGCGCGCCCGACGCGCGCTACCTCCTCGAGCGCGTGAACGCCGAGGCCCGCGACTTCCTCGCGGGACTGCCGCGGCCGTTCGCCGTCGTGCACCCCGGCGCCGCGCGGCCAGCGAAAGCCTGGGGCGAGGAGCGGTTCGCCCGGCTCGCCCGCGGCCTCGCCCGCCAGGCCGGGCTGCATCCGGTGGTGTCGTGGGGACCGGGCGACGAGACCCGCGTCGCCCGGATGCGCGCGCTCGTGCCGGAGGCCTCCGTCGCGCCGCTCCTCGACTTTCCGGGGCTCGCCGCCCTGGCGCGCGCCGGCGCGCTCTTCTGCGCCGGCGACACGGGGCCGCTCCATCTCGCCGACGCGGCGGGAGCCGCGACGCTCGCGCTCTTCGGCCCGACCGAGCCGGCGCGCAACGGACCGTACCGCGACCGGCGGGGCGTCGTCACGCGGATGCACGACGTCGGCGACGACGTGGTGCTCGCGCGGGCGCTGGAGCTCGCGGCGGCGCGATCCACGTCACACACGCGCGACGCCCTTTGACACTTTCCCCCCAAACCCCTACCATCGTCCGGCACCCATGGCCGTAAAACTCGGAGATCTCCTCCTCAAGCAGAAGCTCATCACGCAGGAGCAGCTGGAGACCGCTTTGAAGCTCCAGCGCGAGGAGGGCGGCAAGATCGGAGAGGCCCTCGTCCGCGTCGGCGCCGTCTCGGAAGGCGACATCACCGAGACCCTGTCCCAGCAGTTCGGCGTGCCCTCGATCGACCTCGCCCACTTCGAGATCGACCCGGGCGTGATCAAGGTCGTCCCGGGCGAGGTCGCCCGCAAGTACGGTGTGCTGCCGGTGAACAAGACCGGTGCGACGCTGACGATCGCCATGGGCGACCCGACCAACGTCTTCGCCATGGACGACATCAAGTTCATGACGGGGTACAACGTCGAGCCGGTCGTGGCCTCCGAGATCGCGCTGCGCAAGGCGATCGACAAGCACTACGGAACGCCCCGGTCGGTCGTCCTCAAGGAACGCACCAAGCAAACCGGCCCGGGCTTCACCGCCGAGTCGAGCCTCGAAGACGTCATGGCGTCCTCCGCGCTCACGATGGACGACATGGCGAGCGTCGGTCTCGGCGAGATCAACATGGACGAGATCACGGGCCTCGACACCGGCGCCGACGTCGACGTCGTGAAGGGCGAGGAGGGCCAGGAGATCGATCTGTCCGACCTCGCCAAGTCCTCGGAGTCCGCGCCGATCATCAAGGTCTCCAACCTGATCCTGATCGAGGCCCTGAAGGCCGGCGCCTCGGACATCCACGTCGAGCCCTACGAGAAGGAGTTCCGCGTCCGGTTCCGCATCGACGGCATTCTCCACAACATCATGGCCTTACCGATGCGCACCCGCGACCCGCTCATCTCGCGCCTCAAGATCATGGCCAAGCTCGACATCTCGGAGAAGCGCCTGCCGCAGGACGGCCGGATCAAGATCCGGCTGCGCGTCGAGGAGCGCTCGCGGGACCTCGACCTGCGCGTGTCCTCGGTCCCCACGCACTTCGGCGAGAAGGTCGTCATGCGGCTGCTCGACAAGTCGAAGCTGCAGCTCGACATGACGCAGCTCGGCTTCGACCAGGAGCCGCTGCGGCGCTTCAAGGACGCGATCGATCGTCCCTACGGCATCGTCCTCGTCACGGGGCCGACGGGCTCGGGCAAGACGAACACGCTCTACTCCGCCATCGCCGCGCTGAACGACCCGACGGTCAACATCATGACCGCCGAGGACCCGATCGAGTTCAACCTCGCGGGCATCAACCAGGTCCAGATGAAGGAGCAGATCGGGCTGACGTTCGCCTCCTCGCTGCGCTCGTTCCTGCGGCAGGACCCCGACATCATCCTCGTGGGCGAGATCCGCGACTTCGAGACGGCGGAAATCGCGGTCAAGGCCGCGCTGACGGGCCACCTCGTGCTCTCGACGCTCCACACCAACGACGCGCCCTCGACGATCAACCGCCTCATGAACATGGGCATCGAGCCGTTCCTCGTCGCGACGTCGGTCAACTGCATCGCCGCCCAGCGCCTCGTGCGCCGCATCTGCGCCCACTGCCCGGAGGACCTCGAGACACCGCCCCAGACGCTCATCCAGGTGGGCTTCGCCCCGGACGAGGTCAAGAGCCTCCGCATCAAGAGGGGCCGCGGCTGCGAGCGGTGCAACAACACCGGCTACAAGGGCCGGGTCGGGCTCTTCGAGGTGCTCCTCTTCAGCGACGAGATCCGGGACATGATCCTGTCCGGCGCCTCCTCGATCGAGCTCAAGCGCAAGGCCATCGAGGAGGGCATGGTCAGCCTCCGGATGTCCGGCCTCCAGAAGATCCGGGAAGGCGCGACGACGCTCGAAGAAGTCCTCCGGGAGACTGTCCTGTAGTCCAGCGAGTCGTCCAGTGACCCGCCCAGTCAGCCGAAAGCGGTAAGCAGTAAGCCAGCGGGCGCTGCACCCCGGTTGACCGCTTACTGCTTACTGCTTACTGCTTTACGTCCCCCCCAAACCGGCGTAAACTACTCCGACACAACAATCGGGGGACGGCCGTATGGCGACTGATGCCACGCTCCATGGGCTTTTGAAGCAAATGGTCGAGATGGGGGCTTCCGACCTCCATCTGGCCACGCAGTCGCCGCCCATGGTACGCCTCGACGGCAAGCTGATCCCGCTGCCGTATCCCCCGCTGACGGTCCCCGAGACGAAGCAGCTCGCCTACTCGGTCCTGACGGACGCCCAGAAGCACCGGTTCGAGGAAAACCTCGAGCTCGACTTCTCGTTCGGCGTCAAGGGCCTGGCGCGCTTCCGCGCCAACAACTTCCAGCAGCGCGGCGCCGTCGGCGGCGTCTACCGGCAGATCCCGTACGAGATCCTGGGCTTCAAGGAGCTGGGGCTGCCGCCGGTCGTCGAGCTCCTCTGCGAAAAGCCGCGCGGCCTCATCCTCGTCTGCGGGCCGACCGGCTCGGGCAAGACGACGACCCAGGCCGCGATGATCGACAAGATCAACCGCGAGAAGCAGCTCCACATCCTGACGATCGAGGACCCGATCGAGTTCCTCCACGGCCACAAGAAGTGCCTCGTCAACCAGCGCGAGCTGCACGCCGACACGCACTCCTTCTCGAACGCCCTGCGCGCCGTCCTCCGCGAGGACCCCGACGTCGTGCTCATCGGCGAAATGCGCGACCTCGAGACGATCGAGGCCGCGCTGCGCATCGCCGAGACGGGCCACCTGACGCTGGCGACGCTGCACACCAACTCGGCCACGACGTCGATCAACCGCATCATCGACGTCTTCCCGGCCCACCAGCAGAGCCAGATCCGGACGCAGCTCTCGTTCGTCCTCGAGGGGATCATGTGTCAGAGCCTGCTCGAGCGCGCCAGCGGCAAGGGCCGGGTCATGGCCCTCGAGGTCCTCGTCCCCAACGCCGCCATCCGCAACCTGATCCGCGAGGACAAGATCCACCAGATCTACTCCACCATGCAGTCCGGACAGTCCAAGTTCGGCATGCAGACGTTCAACCAGTCCCTCGCCACGCTGTACCTGAAGAAGCTGATCACGCTCGAGTCCGCGCTGTCCCGTTCGTCGATGCCCGACGAGCTCCAGGAGCTCATCAACCGGGGCTCGGGCGTCAACGTCCCGACGGTGACGGCGACGGCCGGCAAGAGGTAGGACATGCCGAACTACGTCTGGAAGGGCAGGAACCGGAGCGGCCTCGTCCAGGAGGGCGTCCTCGCGGCCGACACCAAGGAAGTCGCGCTGGCGCAGCTCCGGCGCCAGAACATCGTCGTCACCGGCATCCGGGAGCGGGGCAAGGAAGTCTCGCTGACGAAGTACTCCCGGAAGGTGCCGCCCAAGATCCTGGCCGTCTTCACGCGCCAGTTCTCCGTCATGATCGACGCCGGCCTGCCGCTCGTGCAGTGCCTCGAGATCCTCGCCAACCAGCAGGAGCACAAGGGCTTCGCCAAGATCCTCCTCCAGGTCCGGCAGGACGTCGAGGCGGGCTCGACGCTCGCCGACGCGATGCGGCGCCACCCGAAGGCCTTCGACGACCTCTACGTCAACATGGTCGCGGCGGGCGAGGCGGGCGGTATTCTCGACACGATCCTCCAGCGCCTCTCGACGTACATCGAGAAGGCCGTCAAGCTGCGCGCCCAGGTCCGCGCGGCGCTGATCTACCCGATCGCGGTCATCTGCATCGCGGCCATCGTCGTCGCGGTCATCCTGTTGAAGGTCATCCCGACGTTCGCCGCCCTCTTCACGAGCCTCGGGGCCGAGCTGCCCTTCCCGACGCGGGTCGTCATCGCTCGCGTCGAACTTCCTGGCCCGTTACTTCATCTTCTTCGTGATCGGCATCGGCGCGGCCATCTTCTTCTTCCGCCGCTACTACAGGACCTATCGCGGGCGGCGCGTCGTCGACGGCGCGATGCTGAAGGCGCCGATCATCGGCATGATCCTCCGCAAGATCGCGGTCGCCCGGTTCTGCCGGACGCTCGCGACGCTGACCTCCTCGGGCGTGCCGATCCTGGAGAGCCTCGACATCACGGCCCGCACGGCGGGCAACGCGATCGTCGAGGACGCGATCATCGAGACGCGCAAGAGCGTCGAGAACGGCAAGACGCTCGTCGAGCCGCTCAAGGATTCCGAGGTGTTCCCGAACATGGTCGTCCAGATGATCGGCGTCGGCGAGCAGACGGGCGCCCTGGACTCGATGCTCAACAAGATCGCCGAGTTCTACGAGGACGAAGTCGACATCGCCGTGGCGGGGCTCGTCAAGCTGCTCGAGCCCGTCATGATCTTCATCCTCGGCGTCGTCATCGGCGGCATCGTCATCGCGATGTACCTCCCGATGTTCACGCTGATCAACAAGATCGGATAGGCCGGCCGCGGGGTCGGGTCTTTGATTTTCCGGATTTCAGAAAGTCGTCACCTCGACCACCGCGAGGCTGAAATCCGAAAAATGAACGCCACCTGACCCCATGGACGACTCTCTCCGGCGCTCGCTGCTCTGGCTGACCGCGATCCGGGTCGCGGTCCTCTTCCTGATCCTGCTGTCCGCGTTCCTGGTCCAGGCCGGCAGCGCCCCGGCCTCGCTGCTCGCCGACGCGCGGACCGAGGACGTCGACATCTCCTACCTCTACGGCCTGTGCGCCGCGGCCTTCGTGCTCTCGCTCTTCCACTGGACGCTCGGCCGCCTCCTGCCCCCGCGGCCCGAGGCGTACCTGCAGATCCTGGGCGACCTCGGCCTCGTCTGCATGCTGGTCTACTCCTCGGGAGGGCCGACCTCGGTCTTCACCTTCCTCTACCTCGTCGTCATCGGCGCGGCGGCCTTCCTCCTCTACCGCACCGGCGCCGTCGTCATCGCCTCCGTCGCCGCCCTCGCCCACGGCCTCATGGTCGAGCTGACCGCGTACGAAGTCCTGCCGCGCCCGCGCATGGCGGCCGCCGGGCACTGGGGCCCCGAGCGCATCGGCTACAACCTGGCGATCACGATCGTCGGGTTCTACGGCGTGGCCTTCATGGTCTCGTACCTCTCGGAGAAGCTGCGCGGCGCGCGGGAGGAGCTCGAGAGCCGGCAGAAGGCCCTTTCCCGCATCCAGACCCTCTACGCCAACGTCATCGCGTCGATGTCCTCCGGCCTCGTGACGGCGGACTCGCGCGAACGTGTCGTGTTCCTCAACCAGGCCGGCGGCGACATCCTCGGCATCGCCTCCGGCGCGGGCCGTCGGGCGCCCGCTCTCGGAGATCGGGCTCAACCTCCCGAGCGAGTGGGACGAGATCCGGCGCCGGACGCGGGGCCGGGAGGGCTACCGCGCCGAGATCGAGATCGCGCGCGAGGATTCCCGGCGCGTCCTCGGCTACTCGGTGCGCGCGCTCAAGGACCCGTCCGGCGAGGACGGCGCCCTCATCGTGTTCCAGGACCTGACCGAGGTGAAGAAGCTCGAGCGGCAGGCCCGCTTCAACGAGCAGCTCGCCGCGGTCGGCGAGCTCGCGGCCGGAATCGCCCACGAGATCCGCAACCCGCTGGCCTCGATCTCGGGCTCGGTCCAGGTCCTCTCGCACGAGCTCTCGGTCGGCTCCGCCGAGCGGCGGCTGATGGAGATCATCGTCTCAGAGTCGAACCGCCTCTCGCGCATCCTCGAGGAGTTCCTTCGGTTCGTCCGGCCGCAGGAGCGCCGCGTCGCCGTCTTCGACGTGGCCGTCAACCTCCAGGAGGTCCTCGAGCTCTTCCGGATGTCCGACGAGGTCTCCGACGCGCACGCGATCCGGCTCGACGTCGTCCCGCCGTCGTCGCTGCTGGCGGGAGACCGCGACCAGATCCGGCAGATCATCTACAACGTCGCGAAGAACGCGGTGCGCGCGATGCCCGACGGCGGCACGCTCGCCGTCGAGGGCTTCGAGGACGGCGCCTGGTATAGCATCAAGTTCCGAGACACCGGCCGGGGCATGAGCGAGGAAGAGATCGCCCGCGTCTTCACGCCCTTCTCGACGGCCTTCGACGGCGGGACCGGGCTCGGCATGGCGATCGTCCGGCGCATCGTCGAGGACCACGGGGGCGCGATCGACGTGGACTCGAAGCCGGGTGAAGGGACGACCGTGACGATACTCCTGCCGAGAAACCTGCCGACCCAGGCCGCCGCCGGCCGCGCCGCGGCCTCCCCGGAGGCCGTCCAGTGAGCGGCCGCCCCGGCTGCTCATCGTCGACGACGAGAAGTCCCTGCGGGACATGCTCGGCCTGCTGTTCCACAAGCAGGGCTTCGAGGTCCTCACGGCGGCCAACTACACCGAGGGCGTCGCGGCGGCCGTCCGCTCGAGCCCGGACGTCATCCTGTGCGACATCAAGATGCCCGACGGCAACGGCCTCGACCTGCTGTCGAAGGTCCGGTCCGAGGGCCTGCCCACGCCGGTCATCATGATCACCGCCCACACCTCGACCGAGGACGCGGTCCAGGCGATGAAGCGGGGCGCCGTCGACTACATCTCCAAGCCCTTCAACAACGAGGAGCTCGTGCTGGTCGTCCGCCGGGCCCTCGGGGAAAAGCTCCTCCAGGACGAGAACCTCTACCTGCGCCAGGAGCTCGCCGGCAAGTACAACTACGCCAACATCATCGGGCGCGGCAGCCGGATGCAGGAGATCTTCCGGACGATCGACCGGATCGGCAAGGTGTCATCGACGGTCCTCGTCACGGGCGAGAGCGGCACCGGCAAGGAGGTCATCGCCCGGGCGATCCACTTCAACTCGATCCGCAACGGAGAAGAAGTTCGTCTCGATCAACTGCGGGGCCCTCCCGGAATCCCTCCTCGAGTCGGAGCTCTTCGGCCACGAGCGCGGCGCCTTCACGGGGGCGGTCCGCGAGAAGCGCGGACTCTTCCAGGAGGCCGACGGCGGGACGCTCTTCCTCGACGAGATCTCGGAGACGACCCCGACGATGCAGGTCAAGCTCCTCCGGGCGATCCAGGAGAAGGTCATCCGGAAGGTCGGAGGCAACGACGAGGTCTCGGTCGACGTCCGGATCATCGCCGCGACGAACAAGGACCTGAACGACCTCGTCGCCGAGGGCCGATTCCGCGAGGACCTCTTCTACCGGATCAACGTCATTCCGATCGCGCTGCCGCCGCTGCGCTCCCGCACGGAGGACGTCGCGCCGCTGACGACCCACTTCATCGCCAAGATCTGCCGCGAGCAGAAGATCCCGGAGAAGAAGATCTCGATCGAGGCCATGCGGCTGCTCGAGGCCTACCCGTGGCCGGGCAACGTGCGCGAGCTCGAGAACACGCTCGAGCGCACGGTGGCCCTCGAGGCCGGCCCGGTCATCAACGCGTCGAGCCTGCCGGAGACGGTCGCCCTGGGCGTGCGCTCGCGCGTGCCCGACTTCGAGAGCCTTCCGGAGGAAGGCATCAACCTGGAGGCCTACCTCGAGACCGTCGGCAAGCGGCTGATGCGCGAGGCGCTCGACCGCTGCGGCGGCGTGCAGACGAAGGCCGCCGAGCTCCTCCACATGTCCTTCCGGTCCTTCCGCTACTACGCCAAGAAGTACAACCTCGTGCACAAGGAAGAGATGTACGGCGAGGACGACGCGGCGGGAGCGACGGAATCCCCGGCGTGATCCGACGCCTCCCGGCGATGCTGGCCATCTCGGTCCTGGCGGCGGCCTGCGGCGCATCGCCGGGCTCCTCGGCCCCGCCGGCCGCGACACCCACGGCCGCCGCCGGCCCGGCCGCCGTCCTGCCGTCCGGCGCGCGCTACTCCCTCGAGCTCGCCCTGACGCCCGAGGACCAGGCCCAGGGCCTGATGTTCCGCGAGAACCTGCCGGACCGCACCGGGATGCTCTTCGTGTTCCCCGAGGACGCGCCGCACCACTTCTGGATGAAGAACACGATGATCCCGCTCGACATGATCTGGATGGACGCGTCGGGCCGGGTCGTCTACGTCTCGGCGAACACGCCCCCGTGCAAGGCCGACCCCTGCCCGACCTACGGTCCCGACGGCAAGGTCCGGCTGGTGCTCGAGATCGCCGGCGGAATGGCGGCGAAGGAGGGCGTCGCGGCGGGGACGACCTTGAAGCTGGAACGACTTCCGTAGGGGGTCAGGTCTTCATTTTTCGGGCCCCGGTTCCGTCCGAGGCGTCAGCCGAACCTTCCGGGGCCTTCGAAAAAGTGAAGGCTGGAACGACTTCCGTAGGGGGTCAGGTCTTCATTTTTCGGGCCCCGGTTCCGTCCGAGGCGTCAGCCGAACCTTCCGGGGCCTTCGAAAAAGTGAAGACCTGACCCCTAGGGCTCGAACAGGAAGAGGCCGTCGCCCATCGTTCCGAGGTAGACCCGCCCGCCGTGCGCCTGCGCGGCCGAGGCGAGGATGAGCGAGGAGCGCGGGCTCGTGAACGCCCGGCGGCTGCGGCCCTCCTGCCAGAAGAGCGTCCCGCCGACTTCCTGCAGATTCGACCAGCCGCTCACGGGCTTCGCGGACGCGGCATCCTGAAGGAAGATGCCGCCCCCGAGGAGCGCCTTCTTCTTCGTCGACCAGTTCTGCCCGTCCCACCACGACAGCACGTCGCCCGAACGGACCTCGAGGACCGCCTCCCCGTTGCGGTCGGCGAGGAGCTCGGCCGAAGCCACCCGGCGCAGCCCTCCCGGGACCGCCGTGAACCGTTCGCCGTCGGACGTCCGGAACACGCCCTCGGTCGTCACGAGGACGGGCGACTCGAACGGCTCGCCGTAGAGAACGATCGGCGAGCCGGGCGGCGCGGCGGCCGCGGCCGTCCAGCGGACGCCGCCGTCGCGCGAGACGCGGACGCCGGAGGAGCTCGCGATCAGGAGCACCGTCCGGCCGTCGCGCCCGCGGAAGGCCGCGAGCGACGCCGACGCCGGCAGCGGATCGAGCGAGACCTTGCGCACCTGCCGGCCCGCGGCCTCCCACACACCGCTCTCCTCGCCGGCGAAGGCCCGGAAGAAGAAGACGCGCGACGGGTCGTTCGGGTCCGCGACGACCTCTGAGACGCGGCTCTCGGTCAGGCCCTGCGAGCCCGGCTGGAGCGTCGCGCCCGCGTCGTCGGAGAAGAAGATGCCCTCGCCCTCCGTGCCCACGTACAGGCGTCCGGTGCGCCGGTCGACCTCGAGCGCGGTCACGACGAGCGTGTCGCGCGAGATGCGCGCCCACGTCGCGCCGCCGTCCTCGGAGCGGTGCAGGCCGCCGACGGTCGCGGCGTAGACGACCCCGGGGCGGCGCGGGTCGCGGCGCACGGCGTGCGAGCGCCGGTTGGTGAAGCCGGTCGTGTAGCGCGTCCAACGGTCGCCGCCGTCCTTCGAGCGGTAGACCCAGCCGCAGGTCGACACCCAGATGTCGCGCGCGTCGGCGGCGTCGAAGTCCCACGCGTAGACGGTCGCGTCGAGGACCATGCCCTCGGCGATGCGCGTCCAGGACGCGCCGCCGTCCTGCGTCCGGAAGGCCTGCCGCCAGGTCCCCGCGTAGAGGACGCGCCGGTCGGCCGGATCGAAGGCGAGCGACTCGACCTGCTGCAGCCCCGGGACGCCCTGGCCGGTGCGCGTCCAGCTCTTCCCGCCGTCGGAGGACAGGCGGACGCCGTCGTCGCCGCCGACCGCCACCAGGCGCGGCTGTCCCGGCGCGAGCGCCAGCGCGCGCGTCGTCACGGCCCCCGCCGACTGGAGGAGCGGCCGCCACGACGCGCCGCGATCGTCGCTGACCACGACGAGGCCGCCGCGAAGCTCCCCGGCGAGCGACGCCCAGAGCCGTCCCGGCGCCGCGGGATCGGCGACGAGGCCCGTCACGTAGAAGCCGGGGAACGCGGGGCCCGGGGCGAGCGGCTCCCACGTCGCGCCCGCGTCGTGCGAGCCGTAGAAGTTGCCGCGCGAGGTGCCGCAGTAGAGCACGCCGCTCTGGAACGGATCGACCGCGAAGACGCGGACCTCGGCGCCCCACAGCGGCAGCCGCCACCACGCCGCGGCGCGCGCACACGGCGCGGGCCACGCGAGGAGCGCCGCCGCGAGGAGGCCGAGCGCGCGGCCCCGCCGGGTCGTTCTTTTGTCGATCCGCACGACGCTATTGTACGGGCTGGCGGCCCCGGGGACGGCTCGCCGATCGGCTAAACTCGCCCCATGGCCGCCATTCGCGTCGCCGTCTTCCCCGCCGCGGGCCTCGGCACGCGGTTCCTGCCCGCCACCAAGGCCCAGCCCAAGGAGATGCTGCCGCTCGTCGACCGGCCCCTCATCCAGTACGTCGTCGAAGAGGCCCGCGACGCCGGAATCGAGCGGATCGTGATCGTCACGGGCCGCGGCAAGAACGCGATCGAGGACCACTTCGACTCCGCGCCCGAGCTCGAGGCGATGCTCCAGGAACGCGGCAAGGAGGGCCTCCTCGCCGAGGTCCGCCAGGTGTCGGACATGATCCCGGTCTCCTACGTCCGCCAGAAGCAGGCGCTCGGCCTGGGCCACGCCGTCCTCCAGGCCAAGGACCTCGTCGGCCGGCAGCACTTCGCCGTGATGCTCGGCGACGACATCGTCGACGCCGAGGTGCCGTGCATCGGCCAGATGATCCGGCTCCACGAGCGGCGCGGGAACCCCGTCATCGCGCTGCAGGAGGTCCCCCGCGCCGAGACGCGCCAGTACGGGATCGTGGCCGGCCGGCGCATCGAAGGCGGAGTCGTCGAGATCACCGACATGGTCGAGAAACCCTCGCCGGAGAAGGCGCCGTCGAACCTCGCGATCATCGGCCGTTACCTCCTGCCGCCCGAGATCTTCGACATCCTCGAGGACACGCGCTCGGACGTGGGCGGCGAGATCCAGCTGACGAGCGCGCTGAAGACGCTGCTCGCGCGCGGCCCGATCGACGGCCTCCTCTTCGAAGGCCGGCGGTACGACGCGGGCGACAAGCTCGGCTTCCTCAAGGCGACCGTCGAGTTCGCGCTGAAGCGGGACGACCTCGGGGGCCCGTTCAAGCAATATCTGCAGGGCCTCAAGCTGTAACGCGGTGGCACCGGCCTTGCTCCCCTGAGCCTCCTCTCCGGCGCTGGTGCCGGACGACAAGGAGGTTTCATGCGCATTTCCCGGTGGGTACGGCTCTCGCTCCTCGCTCTTCCTCTCGCGGGCCTCGTGGCCTGCAACAACAACGACGACGTGACCGGAACGGGCGGCGCCCTCGCGACGCTCGCCGTCGACGTTCCGGACACCGTGCAGTCGGGCGTGCCGTTCGACATGAGCGTTTCCACCACCGCCGTCGGGGTGGAGGGCGTGCACGACGGCGTCGTCACGGCCACCCTCCCCGCGCCGCTCCAGATCAACAACGTCGACGCCAGCCCCGGAACGTCGGCGACCTTCAGCGACTCGACGGTGACCTGGACGCTCAACACCCTCGACTCGAACACCAACTCGCACGTCACGATCAACGCCGTCGGGACGCTCGCGCCCGGAGCTCCGAGTCAGAACCTGACCGCGCAGGCCTCCATGGTCGCCGACGGGATCAACAACGGGGAGCTCGTGGCGTCGGACAATTTCGTGCTCGCGCCCTGAGGTTCCGGATTCATCGAGGCGGATGCGACGGCGTGGGGCCTCGAGATCTCGAGGGCCCATCCCGTCTCACCCGTCAGCGTTCCCGGCCTGCGTTCTTCGCCGGCGCGCGCCGCGTCGACCCGGAGGTCGACCCGGTCCGCGTCGAAGACTCCCGGCGGAAGGCGCCTCCCGCGGGCGCGGCCGGGCGGCTCGACAGAGTGCGCGTTTCGCGCGTGCCCTCCGGCCAGCAGGGCTCGAGCCCCGCCGGATACGTTCCCGGGCAGAAGAAGGGACTGATCTGACACAACAGGGACGGGTCCGCGCAGGGTTTCGCGACGTCGGCCCGCGCCGGGGGCGTTCCCGAAACCTGCGCCGCCAGAACGACGCTCGCCAGCAGCATTGGGATCCTCCTTTCGGGAGCGCTTCCGAGCGCTCACCGGGAGGAAATTGCAAGTTCCGGGCCGCGTTTCAGGAATCCGAGCCGCGGGTTTTCTTCTTTTCGCCCCTGTCCTTTTTTTCGGACTTCGCCGTCTTCTCAGCCTTCTCAGCCTTCTCCGCCTTCTCGGCCTTTTCGGCCTTTTCGCCCGAGCCCGACGCGGATTCCTCGCGCTCGGCCTTGTCCGACTTCCCCGAGGACTTTCCGCCGCTCTCCGACTTCGCGCGCGCGTAATCGGTCACGTACCAGCCGCTGCCCTTGAACTGGATCGCCGGCGCGGAGAAGGCCTTCTTGAGCTTGCCGCCGCAGTGGGGACAGACCTTCAGCGGCGCTTCGTTCATGCGCTGGATGACTTCCGTCTTCTTGTGGCACTTGCCGCAGACGTACTCGTAGATCGGCATGGCGGCGAATGGTAGCAGGCCCCGCGGCGCCCGGGCCCGACGCCGTAGAATCGCCGCGTGATCACCGTCGCCGAGGCCCTGGACGTCCTTCGCCGCGCCTGCACGCCGGGCGCGCCCGAGCGGGTCCCGCTCTCGGAGGCATCCGGGCGGTTTCTCGCGCGCGACCTCGCCTCCGACGTCGACTGGCCTCCCTTCGACACGTCGGCGATGGACGGTTACGCCGTGCGGCTCGCGGACGTCGCGGCCGCCGGCGCCGATCTCGCGGAGCGCCCCGGCCTCGTCGCGGCGGGCGACCGCCCCCCGGCGCCCATCTCTCCGGGCGAGGCCGTGCGCGTGATGACGGGAGCGCCCATCCCGGCGGGGACCGAGGCGGTCGTCGCCGTCGAGGACGTCCGGCGCGAAGCGGGCCGGGTGCGTCCGGGCGTCGTCCCGCGCGCCGGCGAGCACGTCCGGCGCCGCGGCGAAAGCATCGCGGCGGGCGTCCGGCTGCTCGCGCGCGGGGAGCGCCTCTCGGCGGCCGGGATCGCGCTCGCGGCGCTGGCGGGCGCGGACCCGGTCGACGTCGGCCGCCGCCCGCGGATCGCGATCGCCGTGACCGGAAACGAGCTCGTGCCCGCCGCCACGAAACCGGGACCCGGACAGCTGCGCGATTCCAACGGGCCGATGCTCGCGGCCCTCTGCGGGGCGACGGGCCGGATCGCCTCCACCCGGCCGGCCGTGCCCGACGAGGACGGAGCCGTCGCGCGCCTCTTCCGCGAGGCGGGCCGAGCGGAAGACGTCCTCCTCACGAGCGGCGGCGTGTCCGCCGGCGACCTCGACCTCCTCCCGGAGGAAGCCGCGCGCGCGGGCTTCGAGATCCTCTTTCACCGCGTGGCCGTCCGCCCCGGAAGGCCCGTGGCGTTCGGCCGCCGGGGCGGTACGTTCTGGTTCGGCCTGCCCGGAAACCCCGTCTCGGCCAGCGTCTGCTTCCACCTGTTCGTGCGCTTCGCGCTCGACTGCCTCGAGGGCGCGGCGCGCCCCGGCGCCCCGGCGACCCGCGCGCGCCTCGAGCGCGAGATCCTCGTGCGCGGCCGGCGGGAGACCTATCGCGACGCCGTCCTCGACGCGTCCGACGACGGACGGCTGCGGGTCGCGCCGGTCGAGAGCCTCGGCAGCCACGACCTCGCGGCGCACGGACGGGCGAACGCGCTCATCCGGATCCCGGCGGACGTCGACCGCCTCGCCGAGGGCTCGACCGTCGACTGCCTGCGGCTCGAGAGATGACGCGGCGCGCCTCGCCCAAGTCGACGTCGCACGAGATCTCGCACCGGCGCGCGCCGGCCCACGACGGCGTCTCGATCGCCTACACGCTCTGGCGCCGGCCGTCGCGGGAGCTCCTCGTGCTCGCGCCCGGCTTCTGGCGCGTGCGCCTGGCGAAGGAGAATCTCTTCCTCGCCAACCATTTCCTCCGGCGGGGCTACGACGTCGCCGCGCTCGACTTTCGCGGCCACGGGGACAGCGAGGGCGGCTACGCTTTCGGAATCTCGGAGCACCACGACTTCCACGCCGTCATCGGCGAGCTCGTGGGAGCCGGGCGTCTCTACGACCGCTTCGCCGTCCTGGGGCTATCCATGGGCGGGTCGATCGCCGCCCAGGCCCTGGCCATGCGGCCCGATCTGCCCTGCCGGGCCCTGGCCATGGTTTCCTCGCCGGCGGATTTCGGGTCCCTGCGCCCCAAGCCCTGGAAGGCCGGCGCCATCCGGCAGGTGCGGCTGCGGCACGCCATGAAGGTGCCTCGGCTCGCGGCCCGGCAACTCGCCCGGAGGAAGCCCCGGGCGTCGGACGCCGTCGCGATGCTCGCCATCCCCAAGCTGATCGTGACCTCCGAGGGGGACTGGCTGGTGGACCCCTCGCACGGGCGGGCCCTCGCGCGGTCCGCGGCCGAGCCCGTGGAGCACGTGCACCTGGACCTCCCGGGGGCCCTCCACGCCGACGGACTGGTGAAATTCGTCCCCCTGCGCCTGCTCCGCCTCCTCGACCGGTGGTTCGAGGAGAACGCGCCGCCGTAGCGGGGTTAGCCCTTTCTCAGGCGGGCGGACGAATGGCACGCGCGCCGCATACGATGGAGGTATGGGAGGGCGCCGCATCGGCATCACCGGCATCGGCTGCCTGCCTCCCAACGGCACGGGGCGCGAAGCGAACGCGCGGGCCCTCGCCCGCGGAAAGAGCGGCATCGACCGGCTCTGCAACTGCACCGGTCTCGGCTCCAGGAACAGCACCCTCGTGGTGGCCCGCGGAGCCTGACGGGCGGGATGTCGTTTTTCGTTCCGCCGCGCCGGCCGTCGCGGGAGCGCCTCGACGATCCGAACCTTCCCGCCGGAGAGATGCGGCGGTCGCTCGCCGATCTCCAGCTGGTGAACCGCCGGTGGGGCGCGTCGCGGGCGCTCGAACGGCACCTCCGGAGCCGGGCGCGCTCGCTGACCGGCGCCCGCGTGGCCGTGCTCGACGTCGGGGCGGGCTCGGGCGACGTGGCGTGGCGTCTGCGCCGGTCGCTTTCCGACGCCGGCCTGCAGACGACCGTCGTCGCGCTCGACCTCCAGTGGCGGCACCTCGCGGCCGGCCGGGCGCTCGCCGCCGGGGGGCCGCCCTCGCCGGTCGCCGCGGACGCCTTCGCGCTGCCCTTTCGGGACGGGGCCTTCGACTTCGCCGTCTCGACGCTCTTCTTCCATCATTTCTCCCCCGAGGAAAACCGGCGGCTGCTCGGCGAGTTTCGGCGCGTGTCCCGGCGAGGATTCGCCGTGCTCGACCTGCGGCGCCACCGCGTTCCCGAGCTCTTCGTCTCGCTCGCCGGGCCGCTCCTGTTCCAGGCCCGGATCTCGGTCGAGGACGGGGCCGCCTCCGTTCGCCAGGCCTACACGCCCGACGAGGCGCTCGAGGTGGCCCGCTCGGTCGACGCGCGGGCGCGGGCGCGGCGCGTCTTTCCGTTCCGCCTCCTCGTGTGGGGAGGCGCCTGATGCCGCGCGCACCCTACGATGCGGTCGTGGTCGGCGCCGGGCCCGCGGGCTCCGCGGCCGCGGCGACGCTCGCCCGGGCGGGGCGCGAGGTCCTTCTCCTCGAGAAGGACCGGTTCCCGCGGCCCAAGGTCTGCGGCGAATTCCTGTCCCCCTCGGCGCTCGAGCGCCTGGAGCCGCTCGGCCTGCGCTCGGCGGTCGTCGCCGAGGCCGAGCGCATCGAGCGGGGCGTGATCCACCCGGCCCACGGCGGGGCCGCCGTCCCGTTCGTCCTGCCGCGGCCCGGCGCGGGATTGTCCCGGGAGAGGATCGACCTCCTTCTCGCCGCCCGCGCCGCCGAGCTCGGAGCCGAAGCCCTCTTCGGCGCGCGCGTGACGAGCGTCGAAGGCGCCCCCGGCCGCTACCGCGTCCGCTTCCGCGCCGGCGGCGAGGAGGCGGAGATCGAGGCCCGCGCGGCGATCGGCGCCTGGGGACGCTGGGACGCGCTCGACCGTTCGATCGGCCGCGCGCTCCCGGGCGCGCCGGCGAGGTACCTTGGGTGGGCTCTCGACTTCGCGCCGGACGCCGCGCTCGCGGGCGAGGTCCGGCTCTACGTCTTTCCCGGAGGTTACTGCGGCCTCTCCCGCGTCGAGGGAGGGCGCGTCCACCTCGCCGGCGTCGTCTCCGAAAAGCGCCGCGCCGCCCTCGGCGGCGGCTGGCCGGCGGTCCTCGCCCACGCCCGGCGCTCCAATCCCGATCTCGACCGGGCGCTCCAGGGCCTCTCGCCCGACGACGCGGGATTTCGCGGGGCGGGGCCGGTCCTGTTCGCCGCACGGCCCGCCGTCGAGAACGGGATTCTGATGGTGGGCGACACGGCCGGCGTCATCGATCCCTTCTCGGGCGAGGGCCAGGCGTCGGCCCTGGCATCCGGGATCCTCGCGGCGGAAACCGTGCGGCGCGGTCTCGCCGGGGAGATTTCCTTCGCCTCGGTCCCCGCCGAGTACGCACGAGCGTGGCGCGCGGCGTTTCGGGGGCGCTTCGCCTGGAGCGCCGCGTTCCGGCGGCTGATGCTCTCGCCGGCGGCGGGCCGCTGGGCGGCGCGCCTGGCGGGCCCGGGCGTGGCGCGTTTCGCCGTCGGCCGCCTCGCGGCTACATCGCCTTCGCGCCCTCGGCCGTGAAGACCCTGTCGTCGATCTTCGCGGGCTGGATGTCGAGGTACTCCAGCCGGGTCATCGCCTTCGACTGAGGACCGAGACGGTCGCGGATCTCCATCTCGGCGACGACGGTCTTGTCGCGCACCTTCCGGAAGCCGGTGAAGTCGACCTCCCGGGCTTCCTTGCCCGACGGCAGGAAGAGGAGGAGCCGGCGCGGCAGCCTCTCTCCCTCGGCGTCGATCCAGAGGGTGACGCGCGGGTAGGGCGCTCCGGCGGCCTTCGCCGTCAGGTCGATCACGCGGCACTCCCGGTCGCCGACCTTTTCGGTGCCCGGCCGGAGCTTCGCGTCGAAGTCCTCGGCGAAGCGCATCTGGGCGACGTCGCCGAAGGAGGCCCCGCCCATCAGGCGCTGGTTCGCGGTGATCGGCACGGGGTTCTCCGTGCCCGGCACGATGAGCCACATTTTCGGGCCCACGGTCAGGGCCTTGCGGCCGTCGTTCTTGCCGCCCCGGAAGACGATGAGGGCTTTGTCGCGGCCCTTCACGTAGATGTCGAAGTCGGCGGAGCCGGCCGTCTTTCCGTCCTCGACCTGCGTCGCGCGGGCCCGGATCTTCGCCTCGCCGAAGGCGTTGCGCGCGGAGTCGACCCCGGCGAGCCAGGCCTGGACGTCGGACGCGGAGGGCTCCGAGGCGAGCGCCGCGGCGAAGACGGCGACGGCCGCCGCCCTAAACATGCGTCAGCGCCTCGACGATCGCGACGCGCGAGGCGCGGCGCGCCGGGAAGTACGCCGCGATCGCCATCGTCGCGAGCATCGCGGCGAGCCCGGCGACGTAGGCCAGGGCGTAGAAATTCACGTGGATGGGCGTGCCGGTCGTCGCGCCCGGCGGGGGCGGCAGCATGATGCCCGACGCGTTCAGCGCGGCGCGGACGACGAGGGCGATGACCGTTCCGGCGACGCACCCGGCCGCGGCGATGACGACCCCCTCGGCCAGAAACATCCGGAGGATCCCGGACGGCCGCGTACCGAGCGCCCGCAGAGTCCCGATCTCGCGGGTCCGCTCGGTCACGGCCATCGTCATGACGATCGCCGCCGAGAGGATCACGATCACGACGAGGACCGCGCCGACGAACCCGAAGATCCCGATGTAGAGGAGCTTGACCTGGCCGTAGAAGACGGCGAGGTCCTGCCAGCGCTGGACGGCGACCGGGAAGCCGGCCGCGGCGAGGGCCGTCCCGAGGCGGGAGGCGGCCTTCTCCTCGTTGGCGCCGGGCTTGAGGAACACGACGAGCTTGGTGACCGTCTCGCCGCTCTGGAGGAGCCTCGCGACGAGCGGCAGGCCGGCCGCGAGGTACCGGTCGTTGAGCTCCTTGAACTTCACGTCGGAAAGCCCCTGGACGATCCCGTCGACGGCGTTGAGCGAGCCGTCGGGCGTCGTCGCCATGAGCGTCACGCGGCTGCCGACCTTCGCGTCGAGCGCCGCGGCCAGGCCGGTGCCGAGGATGATCCCCTCCTCGGCCTCCCGCGAGAGGTACTTGCCCGAGACGACGAGATCGTTGGCGAGCGTCGCCGCCGCCTCGGGCCCGGGATCCACGCCCGCGCCGAGGAACGGCACCGACCGCGTGCCCGTGGTCGCGAGGCCGACGAAGTCGATCCGCGGAAGCACGGCCGCGACGTCGGGGTCCTTCGCCGCGGCCGCCCGCGCCCGGGCGGAATCATGGATGCCGAATTCGAGTGTCGCCTCCTCCGCGCGGCCCAGGGCGCGTCGGTCCATGAGCTGGAGGTGGCCGACGCTCCGGATCGTGCCCTCGCGCAGGGCCTCGAAGGACTGGGCGATGAATCCGCCGGCCAGGGCGAACGAGGCGAAGCCGAAGGCCACGACGGCGATCATCAGCAGGCTCCGCCGCTTCTGGCGGACGAGGTTGCGCCAGGCGAACGCGATCGGGCTCATGCCGCGGTCTCGTCGCTCTCGATCTCGCCGTCGTGGAGGGACACGACGCGCCGCGCGCGCTCGACGACCCGGGGATCGTGCGTGGCGAAGAGAAAGGCCACGCCGCGCGAGGCGTTGAACTCGCGCATCAGTTCGAGGATCCCTTCGGCCGTCCGGCTGTCGAGGCTGGCGGTGGGCTCGTCGGCGAAGACGAGCGCCGGGCGGTTGGCGAGGGCCCGCGCGATCGCGACGCGCTGACGCTGGCCTCCGGAGAGCAGGTCCGGCCGGACACCCGCCTTTTCGGGCAGGCCGACGGCCGCGAGGAGCTCGCGGGCGCGCTCGCGGCGAGCGGAGGCGTCGGCTCCGGCGAGCGCCAGCGGGTAGCTCACGTTTTCCTCGGCCGTGAGGACGGGAATCAGGTTGAAAGTCTGGAAGATGAAGCCGAAGCGGTCGCGCCGCAGGTCCGATCGCTCGTTCTCCGTCAGGCCCTCGCCCATACGCCCCTCGACGCGGACCTCCCCGGCGTCCGGACGGTCGAGCAGGCCGAGAAGGTTCAGCAGGGTCGTCTTGCCGGAGCCGCTCGGGCCCCGCAGCGCCACGAATTCGCCGGGCCGCACCTCGAGCGAGACCCCGCGGATCGCGGGAACGAGGGCTTCGCCGAGGCGATAGGAGCGCGAAAGCCCCCGCGCCTCGACCAAGGGCAGGGGCGGGGGCGTCTCGCGATCGGGGCTCATCCGGCCCCGGATCTTAGCCCGGGGAGACGGTCCCGCCGCCCGGCGTCTGCGGCGGCCCCGTCGAAGGCGCCGGCTCGCGGACCGGAGCGGGCGCATCGGGCCGACGGGGATCGACGACGGGAACGACCCGCCCGGGCTCGTCGATGATCGGCTCCTCCGGGATCGGATCGTCGATCGGCCGGGCGCCGCCCCCGGCCGGCTCCCGCTCAGTCATGGAGCTCGCCCGCCGAGACCGTCTCGACCTCGCCGATCTCCGGCATCCGGCGCGTGACGAGGCCCTTGACGTACTCGAAGAGCACGACGGGCGCCGGCTTGTCGGTCGTCAGGAAGTGGGCCGTCCGGGCCTCGACTCCCAGGAGCAGCATGCGGGGATCCTCGGGGCCGCCGTTGCGCGCGCCGCCCTCGTCCGGGAACCAGATTTTCCAGTCGGGCTCGTAGAGCTCCCGGATCTTCGCGCGAGCGCGGCTGATCCGCGCGACGCCCGAGACGGAAACCCACTCCCGGCCGTTGGGGCGCAGGTAGGCGAGGTTGACGTTCGGATCGACCGCGATCTCGTCGAGCTTCGGAACCCCCCGGGCCGTGACGAACCAGAAATGCGCGCCGTCGGCGCGCCTCTGCGTCGCCATGGGCCGGGAGACGAGCGAGCCGTCGCGGCGCCGCGTCGTCAGCATGGCGATCTTGATGTCCTGGACGAGCTCGTACAGGCGCTCGAGCTTCTCCTCCGTCCGGCCGCGCGCGTCGTTCACAGAAGCTCCTCGCGCGATTGCTTGGCGCGGGCGGCGCCGATCGCGGTCTTGACCTCCTTCTCCTCTTCGGGAGGAGGAAGGACCGCGGGCATCCCGAGCGACTCGATCCAGAGCTCCCGGCACCATCCCGTCGTGTGGTACAGGTGCTCGTCCTCCTGCTCCTCGACCTCGTCGCAGGCCGCCTTGAGGACTTCCTTGTTCTTGCCGGCGCCCTTCTCGGCGACGGCGCCGATCAGCTCCCAGTTGAGGTGGTCCTTGGTCTCCGCGAGGACGACGCACTCCGCAGCCACGATCTGGGCGGCGTTGGGATCGCCCGCCTGCTTCGCCATCTTCATGGCCTGCACGAGCGATTCGCCCGTGTGGCGGACGATCTGCCGCCCCGGCGTCTGGGCATCCGGGTCGAGGCCGAGCTTCCCGAAGACGTCCTTCAGGATCTCGACGTGGTTGGTGGTCTGCTCGAGGTACTTCTCCCATTCCTCACGCAGGTCCTCGTTGACCGCGCACCGGACGGCGTTCGTGTAGACCTGGACGCCGCCGAGCTCGGTCTCGAGGGCCTGCAGCAAAAGCTCGTTCACCTGCTCCCTTTTCATGACGATCCTCCCGACGAGGCTCGTTGCATCCACCATGCCAGCCGGTGGCGCTGCGCGAGAGGAAGTTTTTCTTCCACGGGCGGTTGCGCCGTCGAGCAGGATCCGTCGCGAACCCGCACGCCCGGTCCCCTATCCGGGGAAGGGACTGCCGCCCCCGAAGGGGCGGGTCCGAGTGGGGCGGGATGTCTTGGAGGGCTCGGTTCGAGTTTCCACGGAACCTTGCTTCCTGGGTGTAGCAATCCCGGTGCCACCGGCGATGGACGGTCGACGCTCGCGCCCGTCCGGAGCGGCGGGAACGACCCGCCGCCGGAGCAGGATCGCCGTCCTCCCCGCGTGGCACCCCTGTTGCACACCTCCCCTCGGGAGGTTGCCATGAAGAGCAAGGCCGCGATCGGAAACCACCCGATCCATCCGCTGCTCGTACCCGTCCCGATCGGGGCGTTCGTGATCGCGTTCGCGGGCGACGTGCTCCACACCGTCAGCCCGGAGGACCCGTTCTGGTACGACCTTTCGTTCACGTGCATCGGCATCGGTCTGATCTTCGCGATTCTCGCGGCGGTCTTCGGCGCCGTGGACTATCTCGGCGTCCGGATGAGCAGCCGCGCGTTCCGCCTCGCGACCGTCCACGCGGTCGTCAACTTCTCGGCCTGCATCCTCTACGCCTCGAGCTTCTTCCTGCGCCGCAACGCGGCGGCCCTCCCGCCCTCCCGCTGGCCGGCCGTGTTCGGCCTGGCGCTGCTCGGCTTCGCGCTGCTCGGGACCGGAGGCTGGATCGGCGGAAAGCTCGCTTACGAGCACCGGGTCGGGGTCCTCGAGGACACTCCGGCTCCGGCCGCGGGCCCGGATCGCGTGCGAGCCGCGTCATGAGCGGCCGCCGTTCCGCCACGGGCGGCGGGGAGCGCCGGTCGCGCACCGGGGAGATGCTCGAGACGCTGTCCCTCGCGGCGACCCAGTGGGCCGGGAGCTCCTCGGCGTTCGGAGTGGCCGCGGCGATCATCCTCGCCTGGGCCCTCACGGGCCCGATCTTCGGCTACTCGGACACCTGGCAGCTCGTCATCAACACCGGCACGACGATCGTGACCTTCCTGATGGTCTTCCTGATCCAGAGGGCGCAGAACAAGGAGTCCAAGGCCATCCACCTCAAGCTGAACGAAATCGTCGCCGCGATGCAGGGCGCGAGCAATCACCTGATCGACGTCGAGAACCTCAACGAGCAGGAGATCGAGGTGCTGCACCGGCACTTCTCCAAGCTCGCCCGGATCGCGTCGAAGCAGGGCGACGTGCTCGAGTCCCACTCGATCGAGGAAGCGCGTGAGCGGAGCAAGGCGAAGGCCCCCGCGCCGAAGAAGTCCTCGCGCGCCTGAGCTGGCAGGAGGGTTGCTTCTCCCGTCGGCGGGTCTCGAGAGTCCCATCCCCTTCGCTGCGGCCGCGAGTTTCCGATCCGATCGGAGGCGTTAGCGGCCTTTTTCTTTTCCGGTCGACGCGCGTTGGCACGACCCGTGCTCTCTCGGATACGCGGGCGCGCGCGTCGCGGATTCCCCCGTCGCCGCCGTCCGAACAAAAAGATTTCGAGGAGGAATGATGAAACGCCTTTCGGGAGTTCTCGCCGCCGGTCTTGCGTCCGTGCTCGCCCTGAGCATCGCCGCCTGCAGCACCACCCAGAGCCCGGGTCAGCAGGTCGACGACAGCGCGATCCATACCTCGGTGAAGGCCAAGCTCACGGCCGACCGCTTCTCCAACATCGTCAACGTCGACATCAACGTGACCAACGGCGTCGTGACCCTCGCCGGCGAGGTCCCGAACGCCAAGGTCAAGGCCGAGGCGGAGGCCGAGGCCCGCTCGGTCCAGGGGGTCGTCAAGGTGATCAACAACCTGCAGATCAAGACGCCGCCGACGGCGTAGGTCCGCGGTCCATGGCGGCAAGAAAAAGGGGGCCTCGCGGCCCCCTTTCCTTTTGCGCCGGCCCCGCGTCAGCGCGCCGGACTCGTCAGCTTGCGGACGCCCGCGAGCCCCAGGACCAGGAACACGAGGAAGAGCACCGCGAACACGGCCGCCAGGACCTTGGCCACCGCGAACGAGGCGCCCGCGATCCCCGTGAATCCGAGGAGCGCCGCGGCGAGACCGACCAGGAAGAAGATCAAGGCCATCTTGAGCATGCGAATCACCTCCGCCGTCCGCCGACTGCAAGACGGGTGCCGCGGAGCGCGCACGGCACGATTTTCGCTAGGATCGACGGATGGAGGCCCGTATGCCAACTTACTCCCTTCCCGATCTTCAGTACGACTTCGGCGCGCTCGAGCCGCACATCTCCGGAAACATCATGGAGCTCCACCACGACAAGCACCACGCGGCGTACGTCAAGGGCGCCAACCAGGCCCTCGAAAGGCTCGGCGAGGCGCGCGACAAGGAGGACTTCACGCGCGTCGGAGCGCTCGAGAAAGCCCTGGCGTTCAACCTGTCCGGCCACGTCCTGCACTCGCTCTTCTGGCAGAACCTCACGCCGCGCGGCGGAGGCCAGCCGGACGGCGAGCTGCGCGCCGCCCTCGACGAGCACTTCGGAAGCTTCGAAAAGTTCAAGCGGCAGATGAACGAGGTCGCGTCGACGATCATGGGCTCCGGCTGGGCCGCCCTGATCTGGGAGCCGCTCGCCGGCAAGCTCCTGACGACCCAGATCTACGACCACCAGTCGAACCTGAGCCAGGGCGGCGTTCCCATCCTCGTCCTCGACGCGTGGGAGCACGCCTACTACCTCCAGTACAAGAACCAGAAGGCGGACTACTTCGCCGCGATCTGGAACGTCTGGAACTGGGAAGACGTGGCCGCGCGATTCGCCGCGGTCCGCTCGCTCGACGTGGCGATCCGCGACGCCGCCACGGTCGCCTGAGCCCGCGCCGCGAACGGCGCGGCGGCGCTCCCTCCGGCGGGGTTTGCCGGTCCCGCCGCCTTGATGCAGAATCGAGGGACCTTGGCTGTCGGCTCGATTCCCCCGGGATCCCGCCGGATCGCGGTCGGCGCGACCCTGGTCGTCGCGGCCGTCAGCGCTTTCGGCTGGGTCGTGATCCTCAACACCCGGAATCTCGCGGAGCAGACGAACCGGGTGGAGTCGGCGTGGAGCGGCCTCGGAGAGCTCGAGGAGGCCCTTTCCGCGTTGAAGGACGCCGAGACCGGCCAGCGCGGTTACCTGCTGACCGGGGATGCGGGCTATCTGGGGACCTACGAACAGGGAGTCGCAGCCGTCCGCACCCACCTTCCCCGGCTTCACGCGCTGTCGGCGGGCCGTCCCGCGTGGCAAAAGCGCCTCGGCGACGTCGAGGTCCTCGTCGAGGCCAAGCTCGCGGAGCTCGCCGAGACGATCCGGCTCTTCTCCTCCGGCGACCGGGCCGCGGCCCTCCAGAGAGTCCAGACCGGGCTCGGCCGGAACACGATGGACCGGATCCGGGTGTCGCTCGCGGCGATGCGGAGCGAGGAGACGGCGCTTCTGGAGGAGCGCTCCCGGCAGGCCGTCGCCGCCTCCCGTCGCGTCCTCGCCGCCGCGGTCGCCGGGAGCCTCGCGTCGCTCGCGCTCTTCGCCGCGTTCGTCTTCGTGGTACGGAAAGACCAACTCGCCCGGGCCCGGGCGCAGGCCGCGCTTCGGCAGAGCGAGCAGCGGCTGCGAACGACGCTGAGGAGCATCGGGGACGCGGTCCTCGCGACCGACGCCGACGGCCGGGTCACCTTCCTCAACGCGGTCGCGGAGCGGCTGACCGGCTGGAGCCTCGCCGAGGCCTCGGGCCGCCCGGTGGAAGAGATCTTCCGCATCGTCGAGGAGACGAGCCGTTCGCCGATGGAGAGCCCCGTGCGGCGGGTCATCGGACAGGGCGAGATCGTGGGCCTCGCCAGCCACACTCTCCTGCTCGCGCGCGACGGGACCGAGACGCCCGTCGCCGACAGCGCGGCGCCGATCCGGGACGCGCGCGGCCGGCTCGACGGCGTGGTCCTGGTGTTCCGCGACATAGCGGCCCAGCGCAGGGCGGAACGGGAGGCGCAGCGGCTCGCCGCGATCGCGGCGTCGGTCGAATACGCCATCGTGGCCGAGACGGTCGACAACGTCATCACCGACTGGAACCCGGGCGCGGAGGCGCTCTTCGGATTCACGGCCGCCGAGATGATCGGCCGCAAGATGGTCGAGCTCGCGCCGCCCGACACGCCGGACCCGACTCCCCGCCTCACCGCGGAGCTCCTGGCCGGCCGGCGGATCGACGAGTTCGACGCGCGCCGCCGCACCCGGGACGGACGCTGGATCGACGTCGTCGTCAACCTCTCGGCGATCCGGGACTCGGCGGGACGGATCATCGGTCTCTCGCGCCTGATCCGCGACGTCACCGAGCGACGCCGCCAGAGCCGGGAGCTCGAGGAAGCCCGCCACCGCGCCGAGGAGGCGAGCGCCGCGAAGGACCGCTTCCTCGCGACCCTGTCCCACGAGCTCCGGACTCCCCTGACGCCGGTCATGGCCTCGGTCCATCGCCTCGAGCGGCGGCCCGACCTCGGCCCCGGCATGGCCGAGTCGCTCGCGATGATCCGGCGCAACGTGGAGCTCGAGGCCCGGCTGATCGACGACCTGCTCGACCTGACCCGCATCTCGGCCGGCAAGATCGAGCTCGACCGCGAGCCGCTCGACCTCCACGACGTCCTCCGAAGCGTCGTCCAGAGCGCGCGGAGCGAGTTCTTCCGCCGCGGGGTCGACCTCGTGTCCGAGCTCGAGGCGTCCGATCACTTCTGCATGTGTGACGGGGCCCGGCTCCAGCAGGTGTTCTGGAACCTCCTGCAGAACTCTGCGAAGTTCACGCCGCCGGGCGGACGCGTCACGCTCCGCTCCGAGAATGCGTCCCCCGGTCGCATCCGCGTCCTCGTCCGCGACACGGGCCAGGGAATCCGGAAGGACCTGCTGGCCCGGATCTTCGACGCCTTCGAGCAGGGAGACGCCACGGCCAGGCGCCGCGCCGGCGGCCTCGGCCTCGGCCTCGCGATCGCCCGCAATCTGGTCGAGCTGCACGGCGGATCGATTTCCGCCGAAAGCGAGGGCGAGAGCCGCGGGGCAACGTTCTCGATCGAGCTCGCAACGACCGTCGAGCGCCCGGCGGGCGTGGCGCCCGAGGGACCAGGCCGGCACCGGCTCGAGACGCGGGGGCGCCTCCCGGTCCTGCTGGTCGAAGACGACGTCGACTCGGGTCTCGCCGTCCGCGAGCTGCTCGAAGAGGCCGGGTTCGACGTGAGGCTCGCCGACGGCGTCGAGGCCGCCCGCCGCGCCTTCCGGGAGCAGCCGGCGGAGATCCTGGTCACGGACGTCGGGCTGCCGGATGGCAGCGGGCTCGAGCTCTTCGCCGGGCTCAAGGCCGCGCACCCGAACCTTCGCGGCGTCGTCCTCAGCGGCTACGGAATGGAGTCCGATCTCGAGCGCAGCCGAAAGCTCGGATTCGCCGAGCACCTGGTCAAGCCCCTCAACCTCGACCGGCTCGTCTCGGTTCTCGACCGGCTGGGCTCGACCGCGGCCACCGTGGAACAAAACGAAAAACGGGGCTGACCGCTCCGGGTCGAGCGATCAGCCCCGCCGGTACCGATCGAAGAGTCTTACTCCTCTTCCTGGTCCGATCCCGAGCTCGAGCCGCCGCGGGGGGACTTGCCGGTTCCGGCGTTCCCGCCCTCGGTCATCTGGCCCTTCTCGTCACGCTGGCCCTGCGTGGTCTGACCGCCCGGGTTGCCGGAACGGCCGCCCTGGCCACTCTGGCCGCCCTGCTGTCCCTGCGGCTGTCCATGCTGCGAGCTCCGGCCCTGACCGGCCGGCCCCTGCTCGGGCTTGTTCTCTCGATCGCGATCCGCCATGAGAAACCTCCTTGGTAGGAAAACTGCGACTCGACCTCGCGTTGATTCACAAACCGTGCCGTCGTCGAAGGCCTCGATGCTTCGACGGCTGCAGGCCGTGCAAATCCCGTTCCGCCGTCCGCTCGAGCGGCGACGCCGCCGCCCGATCTGACCGGCGCGCCCGCGCGAGAAAAAGGGGCGGTCCGCCCTGGCGCGGGGGACCGCCCGGAGAAAGAGACCGTCCTCCTCTCGGAGGACGTTTGGGGCCGAAGACTACGGAGTGACGGCCGGCGTGACGTCCACCGTCGAGGTGGTCGTCGTGGTCGACGTCGAGGGTTCGGGAGTTCCGGACGCCGACGGCACCTCGCTCGTCTTCGACGTCTCGGTGGTCGTGGTGGTCGTTTCCTTGCGCTGGCACCCCATCGCCAGCGAGGCGACGGCCGCGACCAGGAAGCTGCCCAGGGTGATCGTTCTCTTCATCGGTTTCTCCTCCTATGGTGCCCGTCGCCGGGCCCGCGCTTGCTTGTGCAACCCCCGTGCCCGCAACGCCCCCAACGGCCACCCGAAGCTCCGATGGACCGTCCGGTCGGATGGGCCTCGAGCGCGCGGTTGAGGTGGACCGCGGCCGAAATCAGGCCCAGGTGCGTGAAAGATTGCGGAAGATTTCCGAGGGCCGCATCTCCTTCGTTCGCGGATGCGATCGTTCGTGGATGCGGGGCACAATCGTCCCCGCCCCCGACGCGGCAGGTGGCGTACCGGCCGTCGCGCTGGCAGCGGATTTGCTCCGAATCGGGAAGTGGAGGTGCTTCGATGAGCTGTTCCCATTCCTCGTGCCGCTGCGGCGACGCCCCGGTCGAGCGCCAGGGCAAGAACTACTGCAGCGAGCGCTGCGCCGAGGCGGCGCTGCCCAACGCGGGCTCCTCGCAGCGCAAGTGCCCCTGCGGCCACCCCGATTGCGCCGCGGTCTGAGCCCGGCCCCGCCATGCGACCGATCTGGAACGGCCACGTCACGTTCGGCCTGATCTCGATTCCCGTCTCGCTCCACTCGGCGGTCGAGTCCTCCGAGCGCGTCTCGTTCCGGCTCCTCCACCGGAAGGACCACGCGCCGATCGTCTACAAGAAGTTCTGCAGCAAGGAGGACGTCGAGGTCTCGGGCGACGACGTCGTGCGGGGGTTCGAGGTGGATGACGACGAGTACTCCGTCGTCGAGAAGGAAGACATCGAGAAGGCGGGCCGCGAGTCCGGAGCGACCGACGAGATCGAGGTCCTCCAGTTCGTCGAGCTCGGCGCCCTGAATCCGCTGAGCTTCGACCATCCCTACTACCTCGCGCCGCGCAAGGGCGGCGAGAAGGCCTACGGGGTTCTCCGCGACGCGCTCCTCGACGCCCGGCGCATCGGGGTCGTGCGCCTCGGCCTCCGCAGGAAGGCCACGCTCGCCGCGCTTCTCCCGGGGCCCCGCGTGATCGGCCTCGAGACCCTTCGCCCGTACGAGGAGATCCGGGACCCCCAGAAGGTCGCCGTCCCGACGAACCCGAAGAAGTCGGGCGAGGTCAGGATGGCCCGCCTGCTGATCGACCAGATGAGCGGCGAGGGATGGGACCCGGCCGAGCACCCCAACGAGTACCGGCGGTCGCTCAAGAAGCTCCTCGCCTCACGGAAACGCTTCACGCTCGCCGCGCCTGCGGAGGAGAAGAAGAAGGCCGCGGGTGGCAACGTCGTCGACCTGATGGACGCCCTGAAGCGCAGCCTCGAGCAGCCCCGCGTCCGGAACGCACGCGGCGGACGGCGCCGCGCCGGCGCCGCCTGACGCCTCCGCCTCAGCGTTTCCGATGTGCGGGCGGACCCTCCGGGACGAGACCGGGAATCCGAACCGCGCGAGCGCGCGGCTCCAGGCGCGGGCGTGCGCGCCGTTGGAGTCGATCAGGCAACCGTGGAGATCCAGGAGGAGGGCGCCGGACGGCGGTCCGTGCGGCGCCCTCGCCCCCGGTGACCGGTTCAAACGACCTTACGACCCTGGATGAGGTTGATGATCAGAACGATAACCGCGATGACGAGCAGGATGTGAACGAAGCCCCCGAGGGTGTAGCCGGAAACCAGGCCGAGCAGCCACAGCACGAGAAGGATGACGAAGATGGTCCAGAGCATGGTGTTTGACTTCCTTTCCGGGGCATGCGCGGCCCCGCGCTCCTTCAAAGCGAATCCCGTGCCAGCCGTCAGCGGCGGCGGGCGGCGCGGCGCGCGGGGCGCTCGGGCGACTCCGCGCGGGCGGGCGAGGCGGGGAGGAGCTCCTGGACGGTCTCCGGCCGAATCGTGTCGCCTTCGGTCATCAGGTACGCGCGGTGCACCACGTTGCGGAGCTCGCGCACGTTGCCCGGCCACGGATACGCGTCGAGCAGCTTCAGCGCCGCCGGCGCCCAGGCCTTCACGCCCGCCTTCTCCTGCTCCTCGATGTGCCGCCGGAAATGCTCGGCGAGCAGGGCGATGTCCTCGCGGCGATCGGTCAGGGGCGGAAGCGAGATCGGAAAGACGTTCAACCGGTAGTAGAGGTCCTCGCGGAGCTTGCCCTCCTTGATCGCCTCCAGCGGATCCCGGTTGGTCGCCGACACGATCCGCAGGTCGACGCGGATGTCCTGGGCGCCTCCGACGCGCCGAAAGGTCTTCGCCTCGAGAACTCGCAGGAGCTTGACCTGCAGGTCCGCGCCCATCTCCGTGATTTCGTCCAGCAGCAGCGTGCCGCCGTTGGACTCCTCGAAGTAACCCACCCGGCGCTTGTCCGCGCCGGTGAAGGACCCGCGCTCGTGCCCGAAGAGCTCGCTCTCGATGAGCGTCGGCGAGATCGCCCCGCAGTTGAAGGCCACGAACGGCGCCGACGCGCGACGGGAGAGGCGATGGATCGTCCGGGCCACGACCTCCTTGCCGCTCCCGCTCTGGCCGGTGATCAGGACGGGCGCCGAGGAGCGCGCCACGCGCCGGACGGCTTCGAACACGCGGGCCATCGCGGCGGACTTGCCGATCATCTCTCCGAGCTTGCCCGTCTCCTGGAGCTCGGCGCGGAGGGTGTCGACTTCGCTTTCGAGCGTGCGCCGCGCGGCGAGGCGCTGGAACACGACCTCGAGCTGCGCTGGACGGATCGGCTTGAGTAGATAGTCGGAGACGCCCGCGCGCAGCGCCTCGACCGCGCTGTCGAGGGAGGCCTGACCGGTGATCACGATGCCGTCCCGCTCCGGGGCGGATTCGCGGGCCGCGCGGAAGACCTCGATTCCGTCGCCGTCGGGAAGGTGCACGTCGACCATCAGCACGTCGGGCGAGAACTCCTCGATGGCGCGCGCGGCCTCGCCGGCCGTCCCGACGGCCCGGGGCTCGTGACCCATGTCACGCACCGCGCTCTCGAGGCCCTTCCGGGTCGAGACGTCGTCTTCGACGATGAGGACTTTCATGGCTTGAGCATCTCGGCGCGGCCGCGTTCGAAGAGATCGAACGCTCGGTCGAGCTCGCGCCGCGCGGTCGCCAGCGCGTCCGCCGGGTCCTCGCCGCGGGCGTGCAGCCGCACGGCGCGCTCGAGGTGCAGCGACACCCCGGACAGCGGCGTGGCGACATCGTGAAAAAACCGGCGCAGCTTCTCCTCCGAGTCGGGCCCGCCGTTCCCTGGGACTTCCGTCATTTACAGGCACCTTTTGTGCAAGAGCTGGAGAATCGATCCTATGACAGATCCCTTCGCTCCGTCTGCCCCGGCGAGCGGGCCCGCCGGGTCTCGCCGGCCGGCCCGAAATTCTCTCAAGGCCCGGATCCGCATCTACGCCGCCCTGGGCGTCGTGGTCGTCGGCGCCTGGCTCTACTACACGATCAACGCCGTCACGGGTCTCTACGACGCCACGGTCCAGATTGCCCGCTACACGGATCTGCGGGAACGCGTCACGGACGCGATCGGCTCGCTGCGGGAGGCGTCCGACAGCCTGGACCGGTATTCGCGGGAGGGGCAGGGCTACGACCTCTCGCAGCACTATGCCAGCCGGACCGAGCTGAAGACCTCGCTCGGCGCCATCCGCCGCCAGTCCCTGACCGAGGGGACTTCGGGCAAGCTGCGCCGGGCGGAGGCGGCGGAGAACGTCTACGCCTCGGCCGCCGAGCGGGCGATCGGCGCCCGGGCCGCCCGGCCGCCCGGGGAAAGCCTCGCGGTCCGCGACAACCGGGCGGTGCCGGCGGGGGACGTCCTGCGGGGCGTCCTCGGCGAGCTCGAGCGCGATTTTGCCCGCGGCCAGGCCTTCGGTGAGCTCCAGCTCCGCGGTAGCCGGGACGCCGCGACGACGGCCCTCGTCGTCCTCGCGGCGCTGATCCTCGCCGGCCTGCTTCTTCTCCTCTCGGACCTCAACCGGAGGATCCTCGCGCCCTGCGTCGCCGCGTCCCGGGCGCTCGAGGACCTCGCCCTGGGCCGGCCGGCGCCGACGCTGTCGGACGCCTCGAACGACGAGATCGGGGAGCTCGGCTTCAACTACAACACGGCCGCGAGGCTGTACCTCGAGCGCGGGCGGGCCCTCGAGGCCCGCGACATCGAGACGGCGGTCAACGCCGTGCTGGCCGCGGCGGCGACCGTCAACGACCTCGCCGGTTTCGGGACCCGGGTGCTCGACAAGGTCGTCGAGGTCGCGGGGGCCTCGAGCGCGGTCCTCTACGTCGCCGACGGCAAGGGCGACCTCGCGCCGGCGGTCTCGATCGGGGGCACCGAAGGATCCGGGCCCGCGGCCCGCGAGGAGGCGCGCCGCGCCATGCGCGAGCAGCGGACGATCCACGTGGCGGTCGACCCCGGGACGCCGACCGTCGACCTCTTCGACGGCCGCATCCTTCCGCGCGAGAGCCTCCACGTGCCCCTGATGTATTTCGGCGAGGCCTTCGGCGTGCTGGGCCTGGGCGCCGTGCGCCCCTTCTCCGACCGCGCCCGCAACACGCTCCACTCGATCGCCCCGAGCCTCGCGGTGGCCCTCGCCAACGCGTCGGCCAACGAGCGCCTGGCCGAACAGTCCCGCCGGCTCGCCGAGCAGAACGAGCTGCTCGAGGAGCAGCGCAGCCGGATCGCCGGGACGGCCCGCGAGCTCCAGCGCGCCTCGGCGCTGAAGGACCGGTTCCTCGCCGCCGTCTCCCACGAGCTGCGCACGCCGATGACGGTCATCATGGGATTCACGGGAACGCTCCTGCGGGGCAGCCAGGGGCCCCTCAACGACGCCCAGCGCGAGAGCCTCGAGCGCGTCCAGCGCAACGCCCGCCTGCTCCTCGGCCTCATCAACGACGTCCTCGACATCTCGCGGATCGAGTCGGGCAAGGCCGAGATTCGCCGCGAGGTGGTGTCCGTGGAGCAGCTCGTCCGCCAGGTCGCGGCCGATTTCGCGGAGACCGCGCGCCGCAAGGGGCTCGCGCTGAAGACCGCCGTGTCCCCCGAGCTTGACACGATCATCGGCGACGGCCCCAAGCTCACCCAGATCCTCGGCAACCTCGTCGGAAACTCGCTGAAGTTCACCGAGACCGGGTTCGTCGAGATCCGCGCGGAGCCGCGGGGCGAAAAGCGCTGGGCCCTCGTCGTGACCGATTCCGGGATCGGGATCCCCGCCGAGGAGCACGAGTCGATCTTCGAGGAGTTCCGCCAGGGCGAGTCCCGCTCGCACCACGGCTACGGGGGGACGGGGCTCGGCCTGGCAATCGTGCGCAAGATCGCCCAGCTCCTGGGAGGCACCATCTCGCTGCAGAGCACGCCGGGCGAAGGCTCGACCTTCACGGTCACGCTCCCCCGCGAGCTCCCGGCCGAGACCGCGATCGAACGCGCGGCGCCCCGGGGCGCCGCCGAACGGCGCGTTCTCGTCGTCGACGACGACGAAGGCACGCGCCGCCTCCTGCGCTTCGAGCTCGAGCCCTACGGCCTGACGGTCCTCGAGGCCTCGGACGGACGGGAGGCCCTCGCGGTGGCGCGCGGCGGGGCGCCCGACGCGATCCTCCTCGACGTCGTGATGCCGCGGCTCGACGGGTGGGCCACGCTGCGGGCCCTCAAGAGCTCGCCGGACACGCGGTCGATTCCGGTGATCGTGCATTCGGTCGTCGAGAACCGGGCCTTCGGGTTCGGCCTCGGCGCCGTCGATCACCTCGTCAAGCCCGTGTCCGGCGCGGTCCTGCGCGAGGCCCTGGCCCGCGTGGGGTTGACGGCCGAGGCGCGGGTCCTCGTGGTCGACGACGACGCCGACGTCCGGAACCTTCTCCGGGACGAGCTCTCGGCCGCCGGGTATCGCGTCGAGACCGCGCGCGACGGGGCCGAGGCCCTCGCCGCCCTCGAGCGGCAGCGGCCCTCCGCGGTCGTCCTCGACCTCCTGATGCCGGAGCCCGACGGCTTCGAGGTTCTTTACCGCATGCGGGAGGACGCGGGGCTGCGCTCGGTGCCCGTGATCGTCCTGACGGGGAAGGACCTTTCCGACGAGGAGGAGACCCGCGTCGCCGGATCCGCCCAGCGTATTCTTCGAAAAGGCGCCGACATGGCGCGCCTGGTGCGCGACGTTCTCCACTCGGTGGGAGCGCGGGCGCGGGATTGACGGCAGCGACGGAGCAGGACACCGACCATGGCGCGCATACTCATCGCCGAAGACTCCCCGGACATCCGGGCCCTCATCCAGATGCTTCTCGAGGCCGACGGCCACGAGGTCCGCTCGGTGACCGACGGACGGGCCGCGGTGGAGACGGTCCGGAGCGCGAAACCGGACCTCGTCCTCATGGACCTCTCGCTCCCGCTCCTCTCGGGCTGGGAGGCCACGCGCGAGATCCGCGCGGACCCCGACTGCAACGCGATCCCGATCCTGGCCGTGACCGCGCACGCCATGCAGGGCGATCGGGAGCGGGCGCTCGCGGCGGGCTGCGACGGGTTCATCCCCAAGCCGATCAACGAGGCGACCTTCGCGGCGCGCGTGCTCTCGTTCCTGGACGTCCGCCGCGATCGCGTGGGCGCGGCCCCCGGCGGCGCCGCCCGCGCCCGCAGCGCGCCCGGAAGGGCGCTCGTCGTGGACGACCAGCCCGAGGTCGCCGAGCTTCTCCGGACGGACCTCGCCGCCGACGGGCACGACGTCGCGGTCTCCACGACGCTCGCGGCGGCCGCGGCGCGGATCGCGAACGACGAACCCTACGACCTGGCCGTCATCGACGTCATGCTCGGAGCCGATTCGGGCTACGACCTCGCGGAATGGATCTCGGCCTCGTCCCCGGAGTACGTCCCGATCCTGCTCGTCACGGCCGGGACGATCGACCGGGAGCGGGGGTTTGCGGCCGGAGCGGACGACTTCATCGGCAAGCCGATCGAGACCCACGAGCTGCGGGCCCGCGCCCGGTCGCTCATCCGGGTGGGGCGGGCGATCCGCGACCAGCGCCGCGTGGGCCGGGAGCGGTCCGAGGCGTACCGCAAGCTCGAGGAGCTCGACCGCCTCAAGTCGGACTTCCTCTCGACCGTCTCCCACGAGCTGCGCACGCCGCTCAACACGATCATCCTCCTGGCGCACCAGCTCGAGAAGGACCCGGAGGCCGCGAACGGCGGCCCGGAGCGCCGCGCGCGCAACGTCCGGATTCTCCGCGGCGCCGCGGAATCGCTGCGCCAGATGATCGACAACATCCTCGACCTCGCCAAGCTCGAGGCCGGACAGCAGGACCTGCATCCGCAGAGCGTCGTGATCGCCGAGCTTCTCCAGGAGTGCATGGCACTGCTCGAGCCGCACGCTCGGGAGAAGGGGCTCGCGCTCGAGCTGGAGATGGACTCCGCGCTGCCGGCGTCGGCCAGCCTCGATCGCGAGAAGGTGTCGCGGGTCCTGGTCAACCTCCTCTCGAACGCCGTGAAGTACACGTCGAGCGGGAGAGTCGTTCTCGCGGCTCGCCCGTTCCAGGGCTCCCTGACGTTCGAGGTGCGCGACACGGGCGTCGGCATTCCGCAGGACCTCATCGCGAAGGCGTTCGAGCCCTTTCAGCAGATCCGGACGCGCTCCGGCGAAACGCCGCGCGGGACCGGCCTCGGCCTGTCGATCTCCAAGCAGCTCGTCGAGCTCATGGGAGGCGATTTGATTCTCGAGAGCCGCGAGGCAAACGGCACGACGGTGAAGTTCACGCTGCCGGAGCTTCCGGTGGCCGGAGCGGCGCCCGGAGCCGCCGACGAGCAGCCCGTGTCGTCATCGGCCCTTCCCCTGGTCGACGGCCGCCGGCCCCGCGTGCTCGTCGTCGAGGACGACGAGGCCTCGCGCTACGGGATGCGTGCCCTGCTCGAGTCCGAAGGCTACGTCGTGCGCACCGCCGAGAGCCTCAAGGAGGCCGAGGAGGCGCTCGCCGAAAGCGCTCCCGACGTGGTCCTCCTCGACGTGACGCTGCCGGACGGCGACGGCGCCGTGTGGATGCAGAGGCGGACGAGCCGCAAAGACCCCACGCCGGCCGTCGTGGCGCTCACCGGCGTGACGGCCGACGAGGACACGCGCCGCATCCGGGAGTCGGGCGTGCAGAAGATCCTGACGAAACCGGTCAACGTGACGCAGCTCCTGCTCGTCCTCAAGGAGATGCTCGAAGCCAGAGCCGCGGGCCGCGCGCGCCGCCCGACGCGTTGATCCCGCGCGGCCCCACCCGGGCGCGTGCCCCTCAGGCCGCCAGGTTGTCGACCGTCGCGAGCCCGAGGACCAGGAAGACGACGAACAGAAACGCGAAGCCCACCCCCAGCACCTTGCCGAGGGCGAACGGAACGAAGAGAAGGCCGATCAGCGCGAGCACCAGGCACGTCAGCGCCAGACGCAACAGAGCCATCTCGATCCTCGATTTCAATGTGCGAGAGGCCCGGCGCCCGGGATTGGGCGCCGGCCCCCGCGAAAAACCGCCGTCCGTCGGCGTCGTTATCCGCGTCCCCGATACGGCTCGACCGTCGTGACCTTGTCGCCGCCCGGAGTCTTCGTGTACGTCACCCGGACTCGCTCGCCCACGGAAACCGAGCCCTCGACCGAGGCGTGCTCGTCGAGGTCGAAGGAGAAATCCTTGTCGCCCGGGCCCACGACCTTGATCTTCTTGCCGGGCTCGAAGTCCTTGACCGTTCCGATGACGACTTCCTTCTTGGTCTTGACGTCCGGCCCCGGGCCCGACTGCTTCGTCGTCGACTCCGTGTGCATGCGCGGAGCCGCCATCGCGCTCTGGGCGTTGGCCGAGGCCGACGAGATCACCGACACCTTCTCGGTGCCGTCCGTTCCCTTCCAGTAGCCGACCTTCGCCGGCTGGCCGACCACGATCGTGCCCTGCACGCGCGCGTTCTCATCGAGGTCGAAACTGTAGTCCTTGCCGCCGGGTCCCTCGATCTTGATCTTCTTTCCGGCGTCGTAGTCCTTGACCGTGCCGGTGACCCACTCGGTCTTCGTCTTCGCATTCGGACCCGCGCCCGTCTGCTTCGTGATCGTTTCGGTGTGCGTCTTCTCCTGGGCCGGAACCGCCGTGACACCCACCAGAACTCCCAGCGCGGTCACCGCCGCTCTCCAAACCGTCGTTTTCATCCTGAACCTCCACTGGCCCGAAAATGGGCCTGGAAGCGAACTCTTCAAGAACCGTGCCGTTCGTCAGCAGGCCTGGCTCCGGGCGACGAACGCCGCCGGTGCTCCGAGGGCCGCCCGGGCCAGGAAGCGGACCGAACGCCGGATTACGGCCTCGTCGCCGACGATGCGATGGTGCCCGAGGCCCCGGGTCACGACGATCCGCGTCTCCGGCCACGCACGCGCGAGCGCCAGACCTTCGCGGACGGGAACGCGCGTATCGCCCTGGTCGTGGAAGACAAGCACGGGAACACCCGGCCAGCATTCGGGTCGATGCAGCTCGGGGAGCCGCCCCAGGCGCCGCTCGAGGTGCGCCTCCATTCGGTCGGTCGCCCCCGGAGCCAGACGCACGTAGCGCGCGAAGCGTCTCGGGTAGCTCGAGGTCTCCGCCGGGGGCGAAAGCAGCACGGCGGCCCGCACGGTTCCGCCGGCAGCCGTCCCCAGAACGGACGCCGCGGCGCCCAGCGAATGGCCGATGGTCGCGACCGGGGAGACGAGGCGGGCGACTTCGCGGAAGGCCTCGACGAAGTCGCGAAGGGAGGAGAGACGGCCCGTCGACCGGCCGTGGCCGGGAGCGTCGAACGCCGTCACGCCGAAGCCGGCCGCGAGGAGCTCGGGCAGAAAGCGGGCCAGGCGTCCCGCGTGCGAGCCCCAGCCGTGCGCCAGAAGGACACGGGGCCCCTCGCCCCACTGCCAGACCGCGATGTCTCCCCGGGCGCTCCGCAGAGTCGAGGCCGCGGCCGACTCGAGCGCCCGGCGCTCCGCGTGCGTCGGCCGGAACCGGGGCGGGCTCTGAAACGCCACCGCGGCGCATGCCCCCCCGGCCGCGCAGGAGAGTCGCGAGATCGAGCCGAGGATCGCCCTCGCGATCGCGACGCGATCCGTCCGCCGCTTCCAGGCCCACGGGAGTCTCGTAACTTCGCTTCCCACGCCGCGACGTCATTGCGATTTTCGCGCCAGCCGAACGCGCCTTCCGCGGCCGGCGCCCGTCGCGGTCCTCGAGTCGGCGTCCGCCGGGATCCGCGGCTCAGCGAAGACGAAGAGGAGTCGTCGTGGGCGAGGGAGCCGCGTGCGGCGTGGCCGGATGTCCGGGCGCCGGCGTGCGGATCGTGCCCGAGCGGCCGGAAGGGGCGGTCGTCGACGGGCCGTCTGCGGGCGGGGCCGCCCGCGGCGACGAACCCACGAGCGCGACGGCGAGGCCGACGAAGAGGATCCCGAGCCCGAAGGAAGCCATCGGATCAATTCTCCGCTTGGGCTTGAGCAGGAGTTTCAAAGCCGTTCCCCTACCTCGCCGCCAGAGAGCCGGCTCCCGGATCCGTTCGATTCGGCGTCGGTTTTCATCCGGCCCTCCTTCCGTCGGACCTCGAGACCTCGCGTGGAGACTCGCGGGGGCCGCTCGCGACGTGTCGCGCGGGCTCGCGGGTCTCGCCCCGCCCGAGCTCACCGAACGAGAGCGGCGAGAGGAGGTCGTGGAATCGTTCGAATTGCTCGTCGAGCTTCTCGAAGATCGTCTCGTCCGGGACTTCGCCCGCCTCGCAGTGCCGCCGGGCGAGCGCCGCCAGGACGCGGGCCGCCTGCAGCGGCGTGCGCAGCTCGGCCGCGATCATCCGGAGCGACGCTTCCTGCGCGCGCATCGCCTCGCGCCGGTCGTGAATGTCAACGGCGGCGGCGGCGAAGCCGCGGGAGGCCCCGTCGATCCGCAACGGAACGCCGCGGTCGAGAACCCAGCGATAGGCCCGGTCCCAGCGGAGCAGCCGGTATTCGACTTCGTAGGGCAAGCGGCGCCTGACGCTCCGCGCGATCGCCGTCAGCGCGGCCGGCCGGTCGTCCGGATGAATCCCGGCCGTCCAGCGGTCCCCGAGCTCCCGGGAGTCGCTCCGCCCGGAGAAGCGGCTCCAGGCGGCGTTGACGTAATCGCACCGACCGTCGGGATCCAGCGTCCGGATCAGAACCTCGCACTGATCGATCAGCGTGGACGGGGAAACCGTAGCCTCGCTCATCCGGCGGCCGCCGCGTGGGGCCGAGCGGCGCGCAGATGCCGCAGCGCCTCCTGCAGTCTCGCGAGGGCCCAGCGCGGAAAGTGCCGTTGGGCCATCATCACGCCGAGCGAGACCGCCGGGTCGACCACCGCCCCGCGACGTGAATTCAGCCAGGACAGGAGATCGGGAAGAGGGACGAGCTCCAGACCTCTCGTCCCGGGCCCGACCCGCGACAGTCGCGGCGCGAGCAGGATGGTCGGCCCCGACGCCCCCCGCGTGGCGGGACGCGGGATCGTCATCAGGACAAACTCGGCCGCCTCGCAACCCGTTTCCTCCCGAAGCCGCTCCTGCACGTCGCGCAGAGCCGCAGGCCCCGCAGAACACCCGGGCAGCCGGATGCCTTCGTCGGAAACGATCAGCGGGACCTCGCCTTCGGGTGTGATTCCGAAAACGAAGATGTCTTCCGGCTCCGGGCGCACCCCGCGGGAGCTGGTGAGAAGCGATGCCTCGGCGGCTTTCATGGGCTTCATCGTTCGTCCCTCAGGCTCCTCATCGAGCAAGCCGCTTGCCAGTTGCGGACCGCCGGCGGCGGGCTTCCGGCGGATTTCAGCGGGCGTGGCACACGGACTGCATCGCAAACACTCGAGTCGATCTTTATTTCCTGGAGGTAACGATGGAACCACGTGTCAAGAGCGGACAGTTCGAATCGCACGATCCCGAAGAGGCGATCGAAGCCATGGAGCAGAAGGAAGGCCCGGTGGCCCGGGCCATCGAATCGAAGACAGCGCAACTTCCCTCGGACGTCTTCCTGTGGGCCTCCGTCGGCTCGATGGCCCTCTCGCTCGCCCTGCAGATCTCGGGCAACAAGAAGACCAGGCACCTGAGCAATTTCATCGGCCAGTGGGCGCCGACCCTTCTCGTCCTCGGCCTCTACAACAAGATCGTCAAGGTCGCCGGGCACGATCGGGGCTGAGGCGGCCGCCGGTCGCACGCGACTCCGACGGACAGCGACCTTCGCAGAGCGAATCGTGCGGCGCGACAGGTCGTCGCGTCGCCAGTCAGGCGCTCCGGGAAGCCCGGGGCGCCTTCTTTCGGGCGCGGAGCGGCGTCGATTTCTTCTTCTTCGCGCGCGCGGGCTCGCGGTCCGAGTGCCAGACCGACTTCTTCCGGCGGCGTGACGCCGGCATGACGCGCTCCGGCGATTCCAGCATGCGGCGCAGGAGCGCGGGCGGATCGCCGTCGGCCGCCTTCTCCATGTTGCCGCCCTCGTCCCGCGCGATCTCGACGAGCAGGCGATGCGAAACGACGGAGCGCGGCTCCTCGTCGGCGATGTCGCGCTTGCTCGCGCCGTCGTCGCGGTGCTTGATCAGGAGCCAGGCGGGGCGCTTTTCCCCGGGCCGCCGCGTGCGGACGAGCACCCAGGAGCCGTGGAGCTTCTCCCCGTCCAGCCGGAACTTCAGCTCCCCCTTCTTCAGCCCGTCGTCCACGTCCTCGGTCTCGGGAGTCCAGGTTCCGCGGTCCCAGATCATCACGGTCCCTCCACCGTACTCGCCCTCGGGGATGACGCCCTCGAACTTGTTGTATTCGATGGGATGCTCCTCCGTCGGCATCGCCATGCGCTTGACGGACGGATCGAGCGACGGTCCCTTCGGGACGGCCCAGGAGAGCATCACGCCCTTCCACTCCAGCCGGAAGTCGTAGTGGAGCGCCGTCGCGCGGTGCTTCTGGATCACGTAGCGCAGGCCCGAGCGGCGCGGGCGGGGGCTGCGGCCGCGCGGCTCCGGCGTCACCTGGAAGCGACGCCGCTTGCGGTAGTTGACGAGTGACATTCCGCGGTCCTCCCCGCGCGAGCGGGTGCAATGTTAGAGCCGAATTCCCCCTCCAGAGGCGTGGAGGCACGGCTCTTGCTCGTTTCAACGCCGGAGGAACGAATCTCATGCCCGATCTCCCGAAACCGCGCGTTCCCGGCCGGCGGCGGACGGCCTCGAAACCCGTGCGGGGGTCGACCGCGGACCCGGCGCGCCCGCTGGCCCGCGTGGTCAACATGCTGACGCGCCGTGCCGAGGGCGACCTGAGCGCCACGCGCCTCCTCTCCCACGAGCACCAGGTCGTGCGAGCGCTGCTCCGGCGGCTCGACGACGTCGAGGCCCGCGACGGCCGCAGCCGGCGGGACATCGTCGGCCAGGTGCGCCGGCTGCTCGAGATCCACACCCGCCTCCTCGACCGCGTCTTCGTTCCCGCCTGCCGCGCAATCCGCGACGTTCACATCCACGCGCTCCTGGCGGAATCCCAGGAGGCCCACCGGATCATCCGGGGACTGGCGCGGGAGATCGGCGCGCTCTCGCCATTCGACGCCCGGTACGAAGCCAAGGTCGCCGTGCTGTCGCGCATCGTGCTGCGCGAGTGGGCCGAGGAGGAGCGAGACCTGTTCGCCGAGATCGAGCGGGCCTGGCCGCCCGCGAAGCTCGAGGAGCTCGGAGCGCGACTGCGACAGGCGAAAGCGAGGCTCGTCGACCGCCCCCAGGGGCGCGCGGCGCGGAGGGAGACATGGTGACCGACCTGCGCGGCAAGATCGTCGTCATCACCGGCGCCTCGAGCGGCTTCGGCCGCGGAGCCGCCGTGGCCTTCGCCCGGGCCGGGGCGTCGGTCGCCCTCGGCGTCGGCGGCCGGGAAGAGATCCTCCAGGTCGAAGCGGCCTGTGCCTCGGCGGGCGGCGAGGCCCTGTCGAAGGAAATCGACGTCGGCGACCCGATCGACGTCGCGGAGCTCGGCCGCGAGACCGTCGACCGGTTCGGCCGGATCGACGTGTGGATCAACAACGCCGGCGCGGGGACCGTGGGCCGATTCGAGGTCGTTCCGCTGGAGGACCACGTTCAGGTCATCGACACGACGCTGCTCGGGACCGTCTACGGAAGCTACGTCGCCCTGCGCGAGTTCCACAGGCAGAAGAGCGGGACGCTCATCAACCTCGCCTCGGTGATCGGAAAGATCCCGGCGCCCTTCTACGCGTCCTGCGCGGCGGCCAAGCACGGCGTGGTCGGCCTTTCCGCGGCCCTTCGCCTCGAGCTCGAGGAGGAGGGGGACGCGGCGCGCGACATCCATGTCTGCACCATCCTCCCCGACGTCCACGACACGGCGTTTCTCCGGCACGGGGCCGGCGACCGCGGACCGATCCTCGAGCCGCCGACGGCTCGCGACCCCCGTCCGGTGGTCGAGGCCATCCTCGACGCGGCCCGCGAGCCGAGGGACGAAGTCGTCGTGGCCTCCGCCGGCAAGAGGACCGTTCGCGCGTCCCGCGCCTCCCGGAGCCTGGCGGCGGAAGTCCCGGCCTGAGGCCTGAGGGGTTCCGAGCGGACACCGTCCCCGGCCGTCGCCGGAACGGCTCTTGCTTGAATCTCCGAGTGGGAGGAACCACATGGCAGCGACTCGAAAATACGGAAAGAAAGTGAGTGAGAAGGTCGAGCGCGCGATGCACGAGAAGAAGCGCGGCAAGCTGAGATCGGGGCGCTCCGGCAAGAAGGTCACGAGCCGCAAGCAGGCCATCGCGATCGGGCTTTCGGAGGCCCGCAAGGCGGGCGCCAGGGTCCCCCGGAAGAAGGGCGGATCGAAGAAGACATAGACCAGCGCACGGCCTCGAGCAGCTCGGGAGCCGGGAGAGTGCCCGGGCGCGCGCGATTTCTGGGCCTCGCGGGCCCCGAACATCCGCGGCGTCGACGCGTATCCTGAGGCCGCCCTGATCCAGCTCCTTCGCGAAGGCATCACGAAGAACGGCACCGCTCCGGACCGGCCCATGCCGCCCTTTCGGATGTCGCGCGAGGACGCCGAGGCGATCGCGGCGTACCTCCGGTCACTCGACTGAGCGCCCCGCGCCGCCTTTGAGGCCGGCGTCGGTACGCTCCTTGCAACCAGACCGGCCGGGAGGCCTTCTTTTGTCCACGAAACAGCGTCCGGCGCCGGAGGGGGGGAGCGCCCCTTTCGGCGTAAGCTCCCCCGCAATGGAAGCGTCCCGGGAAGCCTTCCCTGGTCGCATGACCGCCCCTGAACACGGCCGCCATTCCGGCGACGGGCCAGGGCCGGGCAGCGGCCCCGCGGACCGCCGCGACCTCGACCCCGAGGAGGGGTTTGCCGTTCTGGTGGTGGAGGATGAGCCCGACACGCTCGAGGCCGTCGCGGAGCTTCTCGAGGGCGAGGAGGTGGCGGTGCTCCGCGCGCGGCACGGGCGCGAGGCCCTCGACCTGCTCGAGGACGGTGCGCGGCCGTCGCTCATCCTCCTCGACCTGCGGATGCCCGTGATGGACGGCTGGGAGCTCTGCCGGCGCCTGGCGTCCGACCCCCGGTTCGCGCAGATTCCCGTGGCCATCGTGACGGCTTCGGCCTCGGTGGACGCTCCGGCGCGCGTCCGGGACGCCGGCCTCTTCGTCAAGCCCGTGAACTACGCCCGCCTTCTCGCCCTGGTGGAGAGTCTCCGAAGGTAGGAGGTCGATGAATCCGCGTCGCAGCTTCCTCTCCTCGACCGCGAGCCGTTACGCGGTTGCGTTCGCGGCGGTCCTGCTCGCCCAGCTTCTCCGCGTCGTCACGATTCCCCTCGGAGGCGCGCGTCTGCCGTTCCTCTACTTCTTTCCCGCGATCATGGTCGCGAGCTGGCTCGGCGGGCTCGGGCCCGGGTTCTTCGCGCTCGCGGCTTCCTCCATTCTCGGGGGGCTCGTTTTCGAGCCGCGCATCCGATGGTGGATGTCGGGGCCGAGCGACTGGGCCGCGTACGCGCTCTTTCTCCCGGTCGGCGCCACCATTGTGGTCGCGATCGAACAGGCGCGACGCGCCCGGGAGCTGGCGGATGCCCGAAAGGAGACCCTCGACCAGGCTCTCGACGCGGCGCACATGGGCTACTGGACTGTGGACGTCGCCTCCGGCAAGGCGACCTGGTCCTCGAACTTCGAGGCCGTTCTCGGGCTGGCGCGCGGATCCTTGGGCGACGGCATCCGCGGATTCCTGCGATTCGTTTGCCCGGATGATGCTCCCCGCGTGGAAGACGCCCTGGATCGCGCGGTGCGCGAGGGCGCCGACTTCGACCTGAGCTTTCGCATCCAGCCGCCCGTCGGTTCCGTCCAGTGGATCAATGCCCAGGGACGCGCGATCTCGAAGGGCGGCCGGGTCTTCCAGGTGACCGGCGTCGCCGCGAACGTCACCGATCGCCGCGTCGGCGAGCAGGCCGCGCGCCAGCTCGCGGCCATCGTGAGCTCGAGCGACGACGCGATCATCTCCAAGGATCTCGAAGGCCGCGTTCTCTCCTGGAACTCGGCGGCCGAGCGGCTCTTCGGATACAGCGCCGACGAGATGATCGGCCGGTCGATCCAGATCCTCATGCCGCTCGAGCGCAGCGAGGATTACCTCGGGATCATCTCGCGAATCGCGCGCGGGGAGCGCGTCGAGCACTACGAGACGATCCGGCGCCGCAAGGACGGAACGCTGATCGAGGTCTCCGTCACCGCCTCGCCGGTCCGCGACGAGACGGGGAAGATCATCGCCGTCTCGAAGACGGCGCGCGACCTCAGCGTCTGGCGCGAGATCGAGCGCGACCGCGAACGGACGCGCGAGATGTTCCTGGCGACGCTCGGTCACGACCTGCGGAACCCGCTGAACGCGATCACCGCCTCGCTCTTCTACCTCCGGCGCCACGCTCCCGAGTCCCTCCAGCACGTCGTCACGCGGATGGCCGGCAGCGGCGACCGGATGACCCGCATGATCGGCCAGCTCCTCGACTTCACGCGGACCCGCCTCGGGGGCGGGATCGAGATCTCCCCCCACCCCTGCGACCTGCGGGCGGTCTGCCGGACCGTCCTCGGCGAGATCGAGGCGCAGTCCCCCGGCCGATTCCGGTTCGGCCAGGGGGAGGATCTGTCCGGGGAGTGGGACGCCGACCGCCTCGCGCAGGTCGTCTCGAATCTGGTCGTCAATGCCCTCGACCACGGCTCGGCGGCCGAGCCCGTCGAGATCACGACGTCCCGCGACGGCGACGACGCCGTCCTCGAGGTCTCCAACCGGGGCCCGGAGATCCCGGAGGCCACGCGGGACGCCATCTTCGAGCCCTTCCGCCGGGGAACCGGCGAGCAGCGCCGGCCGTCCCGCGGCCTGGGCCTCGGCCTCTACATCAGCCGCGAGATCGTCCGGGCCCACGGCGGCTCGATCCGGGTCGCGTGCGGCGACGGGCGGATCACCTTCACCGTCCGCCTGCCGGCGAAAAGCGCCCACAAGCGTGAGACCCGGACCCGAACGGCTCTCCTGCCTCCGGCGTCGGGCCTGCAGCCCGGCCCGCCGGCCTGAGTCCTCCTCGTCCGCGCGGGTCCCCGCGATGTCGGCGTCTGCCCGGGTCGTTCGCCCGGGATGGCACACGGCATGCACTTCGGGATCTTCGAACCCTCCCTCCGGGAGAGGGCCGTTCGAAATCAGGACCCCTGCCCGACGGGGCCGGTCTTCATTCAAGGGCACCCATTCACATGAAAACCCGGCGAGAGCCTGTCATGCGTCGGTTCCTTCGCGAGAACGCCTTGACGACCGCGTTGCGCCAGGTGGGTTCCCCCCGGTCCAGGGAAGTCCGGGAACCTCATGCGAAGACGGGGATGGACTGAGTGGCGGGCAACCCGCGGAGCGTGATCCCGGACGAGACGCGCTCGTCCGTCGAGTTGCGTGTTCCCGTCTCGACGATCCTCAAGGTCTTGATCGCGGCGGCTCTCGTCTGGGCTCTGCTGGAGCTCGGTTCGGCGATCCTCCTGTTCCTCATCGCGACCCTCCTCGCACTGGCCCTGGCCCCGGCCATCGAGGCGCTTGAGAAGCGAGGACTGAAGCGAGGGGTCGCGGTGATGCTGGTGGCGGGTCTGTTCGTCGCCTGCGGCGCCGCCGTGGTCTGGCTCGTCCTTCCCGAGCTCTTCGCCCAGCTTTCGACGCTCGTCGACAACTATCGGACCTACCGGACGAACGCCGAGCAGCGGCTGGCCGGCCAGCCCGCCTTCGTCCGCGGGATCGTGGTCCAGGCGCTCGCGCTGCCGTCATCGCCGGAAGTGGCCGCGTCGCTGAAGCGGCCGCTCGCCTGGGGGCAGCTCGCCGTCGTCGGCGTCACCGCGGCGATCGTCGGGCTCGCCCTGGTCATCTATCTGCTCGTCGACGGACGCCGCGCCTATGCCTGGCTGCTCGCCTACGTGCCGCGACGGCACCGGCACCGCATGGGCGAGACCACGCTGGAGGTCTCGCGCGTCATCACGGCCTACGTCCAGGGCCAGCTCCTGACTTCGGCGCTCTTCGGGCTCTTCGCGTTCACGGTGTTGAGCCTGCTCCACGTCCCCGCCGCCATGCCGATGGCGCTTGTCGCCGCTCTCTGTGACGTCATCCCGGTGCTCGGCATCATCATCGCGACCGTGCTGCCCGTGGCGATCGCGCTGTCCGTGTCGCCCGGGACGGCGCTGATCGTTCTCGGCCTGTATGCGGCCTATCACGTGCTCGAGAACTACGTGATCATCCCCCGCGTTTACGGGAATCGCCTCCGCCTGTCGAGCCTGGTCGTGCTCACGGCGCTCATCGTCGGGGGCGAGCTCTTCGGCGTTGCGGGCGCCATCCTCGCGCTGCCGATAGTCGCGGCATATCCGATCATCGAGCGCATCTGGCTCGCCTCGATATCTGAGCGACGAGGTGCTCACCGACCATTCCGCGCTCGAGCACGCCGACGCCGGCCCGAGGACCGTGGAGCGGGTGCTTCGCGGTCAGCCGACGAGCCCGGCCGAACGACGGGCGCCGAAAGTCGGAGCCTGAGGCGTCACGGCCGCCGAAACCCACCTCGGCGTCGGCTCGCCCCGGTCGCTCACCGTCCGGGGCGGCCGGCCCTGGGTCTCCACTGGCTCTCGACGCCTTCCTCCTGGCGATCCGGGCTCGGCAGAACCTTGGCGGCGGGAGCTTCGTAGGCATCCGCAAGGAGAACCATCCGTGCTGAATACCCTGCTTCTCGCCGCAGCCGCGGCACACGCCACGGTCGCCACGGGCGGGCCCGACCCCTCCGCGCTCCGGCTGGTCGAGATCGCCGTCGAGCGCATGGGCGGACAGGACGCGCTCTCATCGCTCGCGACGATGCGCCTCGAATGGGTCGGCTATCGCAACCTGCTCGAGCAGTCCGAGCGGCCGGAGGGCCCCTGGATCCCCCAGATCGAGCGGACGACGGAGCTCTGGGACGCTCGGGCCGGGCGGTGGGACGAGACGACCGAAGCGGCGATCGCCGACACGACCTACTCGATGCGGACAATCGTCGCCGACGGAGCGGCTGCGCGGCGGTTCGGGGAATCGTGGGGGCCCGCGAGCAAGGCCGACATCGTCGAGGCGCAGGAGTGGATGGCGCTGGCGCCGCAGCAGCTCCTCCTCTATGCCGCCGCGGCCCCCGACCTGCGGCGGGAACCCGACACGACCCTGCAGGGCGTACCTCACCATGCCGTCTCGTTCGGTTCGGGCGAAGGCCGGAAGCGAGTATTTCTGAACAGCGAGACCGGCTTCCTCACAGCGGTCGAGATCCGGCGGCCGTATCCGGAGAGCCTCTACTGGCAGATCTGGGGCGACGTGACCACCCGCGTCGCGTATTCGTACTGGGACATCCGGCCGGGCGGCCTCTTCTACCCTTTACAGTGGGACGTCGAGCGCGGGGGGCGGCACTGGCGCTCGCTCACGATCACGAAGATCGAGCCCGGCGCGATGCCGCCGGCCGACGCCTTCGTCATACCCGACGCCGCGAAGCAAGCGTTCGCCACGCGCTCGAGTCGCTCGCTGGAGGACCCCGCGTTCGGGGACCCGTCGCGTCCCGCCGTGGAGCTCGCGCCCGGCGTCGTCTACGTGCCGGGCTCCTGGGGCGTGGCGCTCGTCCGTCAGAAGGACGGTGTCGTCGTGCTCGAGGCTCCGATCTCCGCCGGTTACTCTGCCCGCGTGCTCGAAGAGGCGGGGCGCCGGTTCCCCGGCACGCGGGCCGTCAAGGCCGTCGTGACAACGTCGGATTCCTGGCCCCATTTCGGCGGCATCCGGGAGTACGCGGCCCGCGGAATCCCCGTCTACCTTCTCGACCACAACGTTCCGCAGATCCGCCGCGCCCTCGAAAGCCCGCATCGCTTCCACCCCGACGCGCTCGCCCGCGCGCCCCGCAAGCCGATCCTCCATCCCGTGTCCCGGCGCACCGTGATCGGCGACGGCCCGAACCGGATCGAGCTCTTTCCCGCCCGCGTCGAGACCGGAGAGCGCATGATGCTCGCCTTCCTGCCCGAGCACGGCCTCCTCTACGCGAGCGATCTCTTCCAGGCCGGCCGGGGCGGACCGCCGGAGTACGCCTGGGAGGTCGCCGAGGTCGCGCGGCGCGAGAAGCTGCGGGTCCGGACCGTCTTCGCGACGCACAGCGACCCGACGCCCTGGGAGAAGCTCCTCGAGCTCGTCGCGGCCGCGAAAACGCCGCGCTGACGTCGAGCGCGCACGAGCGCGCGACCCGCCTGCAGCGGCACGGCGCGGTACCGTCCGCGGAGTCGCGGTTTCCGATCGCGAGTCCGCAATTCCTGCTTCGGCGACCGCGCAGCGTCCTCGGAGAAGTGCCACGCGACGGACCCTGCATTCGCCGCTCGCGCGTCCCGGCCGCGCCCAATCTCATCGCGAGGCGCGGCGTCGCGATACTAGAAACTCTTACAGTCCGCGCCACGGCGCCGCGTGTGAGTGCGTCTTAGCGTCGGGTTAAACGGGATGAGCGGCCGCTCGCGAAACGTTGCTCGCCGTGGACCCACAACGGCGAATGGTGAATGGAGGACGGCCATGAAGATTCGGGTGTCTCGTTTCGCGTTCCTCGCGCTCGTCACTCTCCTCGGTGTCGGCGGTCGGGCGACCGCTCTCGACGATCCGA